>NZ_PZZM01000001.1:2125000-3325000 GCF_003046175.1 Bosea sp. 124 | reverse complement strand
TCGGGCTCCTGCCGCTGCGTGGTGAAGCGCGACTGGCCCGGCCGCCGGCGATCGAGATCGCCCTGGATGTCGGCCTCGGTCAGCGGGAGCAGCGGCGGGCAGCCATCGACCACGCAGCCGATCGCGGGCCCATGGCTCTCGCCGAAGGTGGTGACGCGGAAGAGATGGCCGAAGCTGTTGTGGGACATGGGCTGAGCCTGACGGGTTTCTGCGTCAGGCTCTTAGTCGCTGCGACCGATCACGGCAAACAGTGCGGGCGTCACTCAATGCCCCGCCACGGCCTTCGCCGGCACCGCTGGAGCGCCCTCCCAGCGCGTATGCGCCGGCAGGTTCTCGCCCTTCATGATCACCGTGAGCAGGCCGACCTGAGCATAGTCGCCGACATGCGTATCGTAGAGCACGGTCGCGCCCGCACCGACACAGACGCCCCGGCCCAGCTTGACCCGCCCGACCTTCATCACGCGATCCTCATACAAATGCGTCTGCAGCGCCGAATGGGCGTTGACGGTGCAGAAATCCCCGACATTGATGCAGTCGAACTCGGTGATGTCGGTTGAATCGAGCCAGACACCCTTGCCGTATTTCGCGCCGAACAGCCGCAGGAACCAGGGCAGGAACGGCGTCCCGCGCAGATAGTCGAACAGCACCTTGCCGCCCAAGCCCCAGTACATCACCGCGACCGCTTCCGTGCGCATCGCCCAGAACGACCACATCGGCTTCATGACGGGCTTGTAGACGCCCATCATCAGCCACTTGATCGCGGCGCAGATCAGCGCCTGAGCAATCGCGATCAACATCGCGACGCCCATGAAGGATAGGACGAGGCCGGTCCAATCCTGCTCATTGATCTTCTGCTGCAGCACGAGATCGACCGCGATGGTGCCGAAAGTGATGAACAGCATCGCCGGGAAGGAGGTGTGCAGCGCCTCGAACACGCCGCGCGCCACCTGCTTGCCGAGCGAGGGCCTGTAGGTCCAGTCGGCTCCGAGATCGACCTTCTGCCGCGTCGGCAGCTTGATCGGCGGCGAGCCGAACCAGGTGTCGCCGGGCTGCATCTGGTCATTGGCGGGCGGCTTCGACTTGATGCCGATCAGCACGCGGTCGGGGATGATCGCGCCGGGCGGCACGACCGCATCGTTGCCGACGAAGACCTGCTCGCCGGTGCGGGTCATGTCGAGGCGCATATAGCCGCGCCGCATGTCCTCGTCGCCAAAGACGACCTCGTCGGCGATGAAGTTGCCGGCGCCGATGCCGGTCAGGTCGTAGCGGCCCGACAGATTGGTCGAGATCTCCGCGCCCTTGCCGATGCGCGCACCCATGATCCGGTACCAGGCCCGCATGTAGATCGTCGCAAACAGCGAGGAGAGTGTCTCGAGCGTGACCTCGGTCGCCAGCGCCACCGTCCATTTGCGGGCGTAGAAGCTCGAATGGATCGAATAGGAGCCCGACGTCACGCGCGGCAGGATCACCCAGCGCAGGCCCGCCATCAGCAGCACGGTGAAGGCGATCAGCCCGATCGCGGTCGGCCAGGTCAGGATCGGCAGATACCAGAGATAGCTGACCTCCGACCAGGTCGAAATCCAGTCGTCGATCTTGTCGAACAGCCAGAAGGCCGGGAAGATCGGCAGCAGGCTGATCGGCGGCAGCACGATGAGCATGAAGGCATAGAATGCCGTCATCGCAACGCGCCGCTGCCGGCTGGCCTCGGCCTGCGGGGGAAGCGAGGCGAGGTCGACCATGCCGGTCTTGCGGGCGGGAGAGCCATCCCAGATCTCGGCCTCGGCGACGACCGCGCCGGGCGCGATCGCGGTCAGGTCGCCGATCTCGGCATGATCGCCGATCACGCTGCCATGCCCGAGCACCACGGAGGCGCCGGCACAGACATCCCGGCCGATGGTGATGCGGTCGATGATGAACTTGTCGCCGATCGCCTCGCCATTGGCGAAGGTGGTCTTCGAGCCAAAGGTCGTGCCGTCGCCGATCGTGATCAGGTCGATGGCACCGGCCTCGTAATCGGAGATGATGACGTCGCGCCCGACCTTGGCACCGAGCAGCCGCCAGTACATCCGCATCACCGGCGTGCCCTGCAGCCATTTGATATGGACGAGGCCAGCCACGCGGGCGGCGAACCACCAACGGAAATAATAGAAGCCCCACAGCGGGTAGACCCCGGGCCTGGTGCGGCCGAGCACGATCCATTTCAGCACGATCGCGATCAGGCCGGTGACGATGGTGATCGCGACATAGACGCCGAGCAGCGCGAAGATCTGCCCCAGCAGCGGCAGATCCTCGCCCGACAGCAGCATGTAGGTGACAAAGATGCCGAGCCACTGCGCCGTCGACAGGCCGATGATCACCGGCAAGGCGAAGGCCTGCGCCAGTCCGCAGAGAAAACGGCGCAGGAAGGGCGGCGGCGTAAAGGAGAGGTCCTGCGCCTCCGCGATGCCACGTCCGTCGAGCAGCGCCGCCATGCCGCGCAGCGTCCGCGCGCCATAGACATCCTGTAGCGTGATACCGGCATAGGCCGGCGTCTCGCGCACGATCGAGATGAAACGGGCAGCCAGCAGCGAATGCCCGCCGAGATCGACGAAGAAATCGGCCTCCAGCGGCAGGCTGGAGGCACCGAGCACGCGCCTCGCGGCTTCGAGCAGGGCAGCCTCCGTCGCATTGCGCGGCGGCTCCTGCTCGCCTGCAGCGCTCGGCGCCGTCAGCGGCGCGGCCTTCAGCATCCGGCGGTCGACTTTGCCGGAGACCATGCGCGGCAGCGAGCCCACCGCCTCGAAATGGGCCGGGACCATGTAAGGCGGCAACTGGCCGCGCAGCGAGGCGCGCAGCGCCGCCCCGTCCACCGCCACGCCCGGCTCCGCCACGACGAAGGCGACGAGCCGCTCGATCTCGTCGTCGATGCGCATCACCACCGCGGCCTGGTTGACGCCGGGCTCGTCGCTGAGCTTGGTTTCGATCTCGCCGAGCTCGACGCGGAAGCCGCGGATCTTGATCTGGTCGTCGATGCGCCCGTGGAAGACGATGTTGCCGTTGCCGTCGAGGCTGACAGCGTCGCCCGAACGGTAGAGCACCGGGTCCTCGGCGCCCCCGAAGGGATTGCCGAACGGGTTGGCGATGAACTTCTCGGCCGTCAGCTCGGGCCGGCCGTGATAGCCCCGGGCAACGCCCGGGCCGCCGATCAGGAGCTCCCCCTGCTCGCCTGGCCCCACCAGCTCCATCGCCTCGTTGACGATATAGGCGGTGTAGTTGGGGATCGGCCGGCCGATCGTGACGGTCTCGCCGGGCATAACCTCGGCAGCGGTCGCGACCACGGTCGCCTCGGTCGGCCCATAGGTATTCAGGATGCGCCGGCCGGGCTTCGACCATTTCTGCACGGTCGCGGGCGGCAAGGCTTCGCCGCCGAGCAGGATCAGCTTCAACGACGGCACGTCCGCCGGCAGGATGCCGAGCAGCGTCGGCACCGTATCGATCACGGTGACGCCGGCCTCGGTCAGGATCGCCGGCAGCTTCTCGGCGTCGCCCATCGTCTCCGGCGAGGCGACATAGAGCGTCGCCCCGGCGAGATAGGGCGTCCAGATCTCCTCCATCGACAGGTCGAAAGCGACGGAGGCGCCCTGGAAGACGATGTCGTCGGCAGTGATGCCATAGAGCGCATTCCCGGAACGCAGGAAATGACAGATGTTGCGATGGCTGATGACGATCGCCTTCGGCGTGCCGGTCGAGCCCGAGGTGTAGATCAGATAGGCGGGATGGGCATTGCTCAGCCCGGCGGCGCGCGCCGGCATGGCGACGCCGTCATCGCCGGCCATGAGCACCTCTGGCGTCCAGACGAGGCGTTCCGTTCCCGCCGCCCGCCCCTGCCATTCGGTGGCCGTGACGATGCCCTTGGCCTCGGCATCGGCAAGGCAGACGGCGATGCGCTCGACCGGGGCTTCGGCATCGAAAGGAACCCAGGCGGCGCCCGCCCGCGTGATCGCGAGCTGCGCGATCAGGAGGTCGATGCCGCGCGGCATCCACAGGCCGACGAGATCGCCCTGCCCGACCCCCGCCAGCGCAAGCCCGCGCGCCTGTCGCCCGGCCGCTGCCCAGACCTCGTCATAGCTCAGGCGTCGCGACGCATCGACCAGCACCGGATGCGCGCCGCGCGCCGTCACGGTCGCCGCAAAGATCTCGCCCAGCACTTCGTCGCGCAGGAGGTCCGGGCGCTTCTCGCCCATCATCATGGCGAGCGGCTTCGCCGCCGCCAGCCCTGTCGTCGCCGACAGCTCGCTCATATCGTTCATCGTGCCCCGCTGCGATCAGGCCAGCCGTCGCGACGAGCAGCGCCGCATCGCGCCCTCCATACGCCGCAATCCCTTACGCACCTTATCGTTACCCGGAAGCGCACCTCCCCGATGCGATTTCCCGGTCGAACCCCCGGCCGAGCGACCTGCCGCGACACGGCATCCCACTAGCATGTTTCTCTTGGGGAGACACGACTGAACCCGCGATGAACGCTGCTTCGCGCGGCCGCTCGTCCCAGCGCGGTGCATTCACCCGCGCATCAGCGCCATGACATGCGCGGCGGCCGAGCGCGACAGCCCCTGGAGATCGTAGCCTCCTTCCAGGATCGAGACGATACGTCCCGCGCAGGATCGATCGGCGATCTCCATCAGCTTCTGCGTCGCCCAGGCAAAATCCGGTTCCTTCAGGTTGAGATTGGCGAGAGGGTCACGCCAATGCGCGTCGAAGCCGGCGGAGATGACGATCAGGTCCGGCCGGAAGGCCGCGATGCGCGGCAGCAGCGCGGTCTCCATCGCCTCGCGAAACACCTCGGAGCCGTCGCCCGCATGCAGCGGCGCATTGACGATGGTGCCGTGCTGGCCGCGCTCTGAGGCAGCCCCCGTGCCGGGGTAGAGCGGCATCTCATGGGTCGAGGCGTAGAGCACGCTCGCATCGTCCCAGAAGATCTCCTGCGTGCCGTTGCCGTGATGCACGTCCCAATCGAGGATCGCGACGCGCTCGGCGCCATGGCGCCGCTGCGCATAGCGGGCCGCGATGGCGGCGTTGTTGAAAAAGCAGAACCCCATCGCCTTGACGCTCTCGGCATGATGGCCCGGCGGGCGCATCGCGCTGAAGGCGTTCGCCACGCGCCCGGTCATCACCTCGTCCACCGCCTGGGCCGCACCGCCGACTCCATGCAGCGCCGCATCGACCGTTCCCGGCGACATCAGCGTGTCGGCATCGACCTGGACGAGGCCGCTCTCCGGGGAGGCTGCGAGGATCGCCTCCGCGAAGTCGCGAGGGTGGCACAGCGTCACCTGGTCGAGCGTGCCGAGCGCGGCGCTCTCTCGAATCAGCGACGAGAAGCGCTCGTCCTCCAGTGCGGCCTCGACGGCGCGCAGCCGGTCCGGGCGCTCGGGATGCCCGGGCGGGGTCTCGTGCCGGAGACTGGAGGGATGCGTGATCAGAAGGGTCGTCACCGGCAGGCCTCTCGGTTCGGCGGTCGGATGGGATGCAGCGTGGCCGTCATGTCACGGTGCAGTGCGAAACGCCCGATTTCGCTGCCACAAGGGGAACCTGATTGCGCCATGTTGGTTTCGGGCCTAGAGCATCGACGAACAGTCGACGCTCCTGCCGGAACGGGTGGATACGAAGCGTTAACCCCGCATTCATCATAAAGGTCGCCTTCGGGCCGCTCTGGTGGACATCATGAAACAGACCGTGATCCTTGCGTTGGCGATGTCGACCCTTCTGGGGGCGTGCCAGTACAAGAGCGTGAATGCTCCGGCTCTGTCGGCCCGCGATGCCGAATACATCGCGCTGGTGCCGAAATTCGAGCATCAGATCACGCATCTGCCTTATGAGATCAGCGACCCGACGGGCCAGGCGCCCGGCACGATCGTTGTCGATACCAAAGAGAAATATCTCTATTACGTGCTGCCGAACAAGAAGGCGATCCGCTACGGTGTCGCGACCGGCGACGAAGCCTTCGGCTGGACCGGCGAGGCCGTGATCCAGCGCAAGGCTGAGTGGCCGCGCTGGACGCCTCCGGCCGAGATGATCGCGCGCTGGCCGCATCTGGCGCCACGCGCCGGCGGCATGGAGGGCGGCCCCGACAATCCGCTCGGCGCGCGTGCGCTTTATCTCTACCAGCACGGCCACGACACGCTCTATCGCATCCATGGCACCAACGAGCCGGAGACGATCGGCCGCTCTGCCTCTTCCGGCTGCATCCGGATGCGCAATATCGACGTGATCGACCTGTTCAATCGCGTGCCCAACGGCACGAAGGTGATCGTCAGCTGATCTTGCCGGGCGCGATACCCGCCCGGATCACCCCAGTTCGATCAGCAGGATTTCCGGCGGAATGCCGAAGCGGATCGGCAACTGGCTCGTGCCGATTCCGGCCGAGACGATGAGATCGCGGCCATTCTCGCGGATATGCCCGTAGGCGTAACGGTTCCCGTAGCGCGAGGGCACGATCGGCGACCAGCCCAGCAGCCGCACCTGCCCGCCATGGGTATGCCCCGATAGCGTCAGCGATACGCGGTCGGGCATCCGCGCGAAGATATCGGGCTCATGCGCCATCATGATCACCGGCGCACCGTCCTCGGCGATCTGCGCCATCGTCCCGGCGAGATCGTCTGTACCGTGCGGAAGGCCGCGCACACGCGGCAGGAAGGCGACCTGATCCCCAAGGCCGGCCAACCATAATGGACCGTCGGCGGTGTCCAGCCGCAGCGCGCGGTTTTCCAGCACGGGGATGCCGACGCGCTCCAGGGCAAGTCCGACCTGCGTCGGACCGGCGCGCGCCACCTGCGTTTGCCGGTCATGCCACCAATCGTGGTTGCCGAGCACGGCAAAGACGCCGTCGCGAGCCTGAAGCCGCGCCAGTTCCATCGCCAGTTCCTGCATCGGCGGGTCGGAAGCGATGCGTGTTCGGCTCGCCACGAAATCCCCGACCAGCAGGATCAGATCCGGCTTCAGCGCGTTGGCAGTGCCGACAAGCTCGCTGACGCGCGCGAGCGGCACATGCAGCGAACCGACATGCAGGTCCGACATCACCACCAGCCGCAATCGCCGGCCCGCCGGCCAGCCTCTCGGCGTCAGCCGGTAGCGGGTGAGGTCGTGCCGGGCAGGTTCCCAGGCGGCGGCATAGGCCCCCGTGCCGGCCAAGGCCAAAAAAAGACCGGCGAGAGCTTTGAAAACTCTGCGCCGGTCAAGCATGGAGGGTCTCGAAAAAATCTCGAAGAAGGTCAGTCGTCAAAACCGTTGCGAAGGACCCCGGCAAGCCGGGATGGTACGTCCTTCGCACAGGTATCCAACGCTGCAACGGGGCGTCTTGTTCCAGCCGCCACCGCGGGAAAAGCGATCGGCCGGAACCAGGAAGCATAGGCCTCCCTTGCCGTTGCATCGTGGAAACTCGCATGGGGTTGCGTCTTGCGACGCGCATCGGCGGGGGTCATCGGTCTCGACTTCGTTGGCCACAGGAATGACGACGGTTCCTGGCCATCGTCATTCCTGCACCTTGACCGGCGATCGGGACGGCGCTGCGGCGCCATCGTGATCTGTTCAAGGCGATTTGTGTCGCTCTGCAAACTAGCGTCACAATCGTGAACGAATTGCTGCGCGGCGGCACACAGGTATCCGGTCTGCAGGTGGCCGGCATGAAAACGCCGCCCTGTCGGACAGACAGGGCGGCGGGGAATCCTGCAGGGGTTTAGCCGCCGGTTTCAGGCCGACAGCAGGCCCTCGGCGGTCGCCCAGCTCAGGGTCTTGTTCAGGGCGCGCTCGTAACGGTCGAACATTTCCTCGATCTCGGCCGCGGTGATGATCATCGGCGGGCAGAAGGCGACCCGGTCGCCCATGGCACGGGTGATCAGGCCCTCTTCCTGCGCGAAGTGGACCGACTTGGCGCCGACGCCCTTCTTGCCCTCGAACGCGGCCTTGGTGGCCTTGTCCTTGACGAGCTCGACCGCGCCGATCAGGCCGACGCCGCGCGCCTCGCCGACAAGCGGATGCTCGCCGAGCTTGTTCAGGCGCTTGAGGAAGGTCGGCTCCATCGCGCGGACATGCTCGACGATTTTGTCGCGCTTGTAGATCTCCAGCGTCTTGACCGCGATGGCGCAGCCGACGGGATGCCCCGCATAGGTGTTACCATGGCCGAAGGTGCCGATCTTGCGGCTCTGGTCGACCAGAACCTCATAGACCTTCTCGTTCATCATCACGGCGCTGAGCGGGAAATAGGCCGAGGTGATCTGCTTGGCGCAGGAGATCGTGTCGGCGTTCATGCCATAGGTCGTGGTGCCGAACATGTTGCCGGTGCGGCCGAAGCCGGTGATGACCTCGTCGGCGATGAAGAGAATGTCGTATTTCGCCAGGATCGCATTGATCTTCTCGAAATAGCCTTCCGGCGGGGTGATCGCGCCACCGGCGCCCATCACGGGCTCGGCGATGAAGGCCGCGACCGTATCGGGCCCCTCACGCAGGATCATCTCCTCAAGTTCGGCGGCAAGACGCGACGAGAAGTCCTGCTCGCTCTCGCCGGGCTCGGCGAAGCGGTAATGATGGGCGCAGGAGGTGTGCAGGATGCCGGGCAGCGGCAGGTCGAAGTCGATATGGTTGTTCGGCAGGCCGGTCAGCGAGGCCGAGGCCACGGTGACGCCGTGATAGCCCTTGAGGCGCGAGATGATCTTCTTCTTCTGCGGCCGGCCGAGCGCATTGTTCATGTACCAGACGATCTTGACCTGGGTGTCGTTCGCGTCGGAGCCGGACGCGCCATAGAACACCTTCGAGATCGGAACCGGAGCGATCTCCTTCAGCTTCTCGGCCAGTTCGATCGCCGGGTCGTTGCTCTTGCCACCGAAGATATGGGTGAAGGGCAACTTCTTCATCTGCTCATAGGCGGTCTCGGCCAGTTCCTGGTTGGAATAGCCGAGCGCGGTGCACCAGAGGCCCGCCATGCCCTCGATGTATTCCTTGCCAGTGGAGTCGTAGACATAGACGCCCTTGCCGCCCTCAATCACGAGCGGGCCGACCTCGCGATGGGTCGCGAGGTTGGTATACGGATGGACCAGGGTCTCGATGTCGCGGACGGCGAGGTTGGAGAGCATCGTACGGTTCCCTGATGCGAGTGGCGGCTTCTGTCATCATAGACCGCAGGCCGCGCAAGCGCTGAGCGATTTTCTCGCACATCGGCGCAGACTCTGGCGCAGGCCCCCCCCTCCGCGCGCGATCCTTCAGGCATCCGGCGCCGGCAGGCGGAAGCGCTTGCCAGCCCGGTCGCGCCTCGCCATGGTTCCGCACTCTGGAATCCTCGTAAAAGATGCGGAATGATTGAGCCGGCAACCCTCAGGACCCAACCTGCACCCGGGCGCGGCTGCGGAACCTGCACCCTCTGCTGCAAGGTCTACGATGTCCCGGCCGCCGGGGCGACCGCGGGCAACTGGTGTCCCAATTGCAAGCCGGGGCGCGGCTGCGGGATCTATGAGGCGCGGCCGCAGCAATGCCGCGACTTCCTCTGCCTCTGGATGACCCAGGATTACCTCGGCCCCGAATGGAAGCCCGACAAGGCCCGCTTCGTGCTGACCATGGACGCCGCAACGCGCTGGCTCTTCGTGCAGGCCGATCCGGGCGCAGCGCAGGCCTGGCGCAAGGAACCCTATTACGGCCAGCTCAGGCGCTGGGCGGCGGCCGGCAACCGGCCTGTCATCATCTTCGTCCGGAAGTTCGCCACGGCACTCACGGCCCATGGCGAGGCGGTGCTCGGCGAGATCGGCCCCGAGGACCGCCTCGTATTGCGCGACCTGGCCGGCGGGCGCCAGGCGGTGGAGAAGATGCGCATCAACGCCTGAGCAGCGTGCTGGCGGAACTGGCTCAGCGCCTGAAACCGGCCCTAGGCATCATCATCCGTCGCGCGCGCGAGATCGCGCCAGGCGAGCACGAGCCGGTCGAGTTCCGCGAGATCCCGCACTGGCAGCTTGCCGAGCGTCTGCGCGACGAAGGCACGCTGCGCCTGGATGCCGGCATCAGCCAGCCTGCGGCCCTCCGGCGTCAGATGCATGGCGTAGGAGCGCCGGTCGCCCGCGATGGCGCGGCGCTCGACGAGCCCGGCCTGCACCAGCCGGTCGACGAGGCCGGAGACATTGCCCTTGGTGACATAGAGCCGCTCGGCCAATTCGTTCTGGCTGATACCCTCGCGCTCGGTCAGGGTCGAAAGCAGGTCGAATTGCGGGATCGAGAGCCCGAGCGCGCGAATGCGCCCCGTCATCTGGCCGAGCATCCGCTGGTGCAGCCGCATGAAGCGGAACCAGACACGGTCCGGTTCGGTCGCCTCATTGCGCGGAGCTGTCTTCGATTCTGGCACGGCCCGCCCCCCATCACGAAAGGTCAGGACTAAACCATCTCGCCGGCAGAGGCGAGGTATGCGGTCTTTCAGCCTTGCTTTGAGCCCGCCGCAGCGTCACCTATGGCCGATGCATCGCCGTCTCGTCTTCGAGGAGCCTGTCTCGCGCGCCGCCATCTGGAGCCGGCGGCTCGCCTGGTTTTCGCTCGCCGTTCTGCTCCTCGCGCTGCTCGTCTTCAGGACCGGCGAGCCAAGTCTCGAGGGGCTGGCGCCGGTCGCGGCGGCCTACGTCTTCGTCTTGCTGGCGCTGCTCCTGTCGCTGCTGGCCTTCGCCCGGATCTGGCAGTCCGGCCATCGCGGTGTCGGTATGGCCTCCGGCGCCTTCCTGCTCTGCGTGCTGATGCTGGCACCGGCAGCCTATGTCGGCTTCAGGCTGGCGACCCTGCCAGCCCTGGCCGATGTCTCGACCGACATCGACGACCCACCGGCCTTCAGCCGCTCGCGCGTGGCGCTCGATGCCCGCAACGGCCGCGTGCCGCCGGACGTGCCCCCCGATCGCCGCCGCCTCCAGCGGCCGGCCTATCCGAAGACGGTGCCGATCGTGCTCGAGGTGCCGGCCGAGATCGCCTTCGACATCGCGCGCCGCGCCGCGCTCGCACGCGGCTGGCAGGTGCTGGAATCGTCGCGGCCGGGCGGGCGCAGCGGCGCCGGGCGCGTCGAGGCCGTAGCGCGCTCGCGCATCCTGCGCACCTCCGAAGACATCACCATCCGTGTCCGGCCGCGCGCCGATGGCAGCCGAATCGACATCCGCTCCGCGACGCGGATCGGCCAGCACGATCTCGGCATCAACGCCGCGCGGATCGCAGCTTTCGCCGACGAGGTCGAATTGCTGGTCGACAGCCGCTGAGGCTCAGGCGAGGCGGTAGCGGCTCTCCAGCGAGGGCAAAGGCTCGTCGCAGATGACCACGCCGCGCAGCACCAGATCCTCCAGTTGCGCGAGCACCGACAACGCAGCCGCGCCGTGCAGCGCCGGCGGGAGGCCCTGATAGATCGGCGGCACCATGGCGGCGATGATCTCGTCGCCCGCCCGCAGCCGGCCGAGGATCGCCGCCTCGCGCTGGCGACGATGCTGCACCAGCCCGCGCAGGAAGCGCTGCGGCTCGGTCACCGGGCCACCATGGCCGGGCCAGTAGACGCCATGTTCCATGCCGCGCAGGGTCTCGATCGAGGCCATATAGGCCGCCATCGAGCCGTCGGGCGGGGCGACGATCGAGGTCGACCAGGCCATGACATGGTCGCCGGAGAACAGGGCCGCCTCCTCCGCCAGCGTGAAGGCGAGATGGTTGGCGGTGTGCCCCGGCGTCTCGACGGCACGCAGGCTCCAGCCCGGCCCCGTGATCGCATCTCCGCCCGCCATCTCGAATTCCGGCGCGTAGTCGCGGTCGGCCGCGGCATCGAGCCGGTTGACTTCGCCCTCGGCCAGCTCGCGCGCGGCGCGATGCGGCCCGCAGCCCACCACGGCCGCGCCCGTCGCGGCCTTGAGCGCCGGCACGGCCGGCGAATGGTCGCGATGGGTGTGCGTCACGACGATATGGCTCACCGTCTCGCCTGCGACCGCCGCAAGCAGCCTTGCGATATGCGCCGCATCGTCGGGGCCGGGATCGATGATCGCGACCCTGCCCTGGCCCACGATATAGCTGCAGGTCCCGGTGAAGGTCATCGGCCCGCCATTGCCGGCGATGACGCGCCGGACCAGCGGCGACAGCCTTGCGACCTCGCCCGGAGGGGTCGTGGTGCTGCGGTCGAATTCGATCTCGTCGCTCATGCCTGATCCTGCAATCCAGCTTGGCCAATCCAGCTCGGTCAGCCCGGCTCGTCGTCGCCGCGCGTGGTACGCCGCTTGTGGGGCTTTGCCGCATTTTCTATAGACGGAAAAGACGGTCGCGCAGCGCGGCCTTCGCGAACAGGACGACATGCCCATGGCCGATATGCTTCCCCTTCAAGCCCCGACGCTGGCCGGCGCGGCCCTTCCTGCCGTCGCGGGCCCCCGCGCCACCCTGCTGCGCAACGTCGCGCTCGCCGTCGCCGGCAGCCTGCTGCTGGTTCTCGCCGCCAAGATCAAGGTGCCGTTCTGGCCGGTGCCGATGACGCTGCAGACCCTCGCCGTGCTCGGCCTCGGCGCCGCCTATGGCTCGCGCCTCGGCGCCGCGACGGTCGCGCTCTATATCGCCTACGGCCTCGCCGGCCTCCCGGTCTTCACCAATACGCCGCCCGTGGCCGCCGGCCCGCTCTATCTCGTCGGCCCGACCGGCGGCTTCCTCGTCGGCTTCGTGGCCGCGGCCGCCATCGCTGGCTGGGCTGCCGCGCGCGAAGCTTCGCTGCCGCGCCTCATCGGCGGCCTGGTCGCAGCCGAGGTCGTGATGATGCTGCTGGGCTTCGGCTGGCTCGCCTTCGGCGCCCAGATGGCTGCCGGCATAACCGGCGTCGGCTTCGCCAAGGCCTTCGCCTATGGCGTCCAGCCCTTCCTGCTCGGCGACCTGGTCAAGCTCGCGCTTGTGGCCTGCCTGGCGCGCGCCGGCTGGTCGGTGCTTCAGCGCCGCGGCTGAATCAGCCACACGGCAAGATCGAAAAAGGCCGGGGCGCTGCCCCGGCCTTTTTCATGTGCGGCGGCCTCTGGAAACCAGCGTTGCGACGGTTCCGTCAGCCATTGGGGCTGGAGGTGCTGCAGGTCTTCTGCCCCGGCGCAGTAAAGAACGGACCGAGATTGCCGCATTTGTCGCAGCCTGCGAGCAGCGTCGCCAGTCCGAGAATGCCGAGGAGGTGCAGGGCGCGCTTCATGATCGATTCCGCTGGTCGTGTTCGCCCACCCTAGAGGGGGAGCGCGACGATGACCACAGGGCGCGACAGCCTCGCCGCCGATGCCAGAAGCGGCGATGCGCGGGATCGCCCAAGCACCGGCAGACGCAACGCCCGAACGAGCGCACACGGCCCTGCCGGAACGCAATAACTACAGAACGAAGCGCCAGAACGAGGGGCGCCCGGTCACGCCTGGCGGCATGCCTCGAATTTCCGGCAAGCGCTCATTGGGCGGCCGCAATCCCCTGCGAATGATCAGTTTGATGTCGTTGATCAAGGAGCGGCGCTCGGCGAAGCTGGTGTGGTTGAGGCCGAACATCTCCTCGCCGATCGCCGATGTGTCGATCAGATCGACCGTCTTCAACTCCATGATCTTGTTCTGATTGAAATCGCCCGCCTTCGGCGCCTTGGACACATTACGCGCCGCGATCATCGCCTTGTCTGTCGATGAAGCGTACAAGGTCATCCCGGCCGTCACTTTTTCAAGATCTGATATCTGTCCCAGGAACAGGTCCTGATCGATATCCGGCGAGGCCATGATAAGCTCATTGATCTTGCGGGGATTTGTCGTCTTGCCGTAATTGGCCAGCGCATCAACGACCACGCGATTGCCCATGCTATGGGCGATGACGTGAACGCGTTTCGTCTTTGTCTCGGTTTGAACCAGAGTGACCAAATCCAGAAATCTGTCGCGGGCGTTGAGCGCGCTGTTCTGATCATAGTCATAATGCGCCACGCTGTTGCCGCGCGACGGCCACGAGAACAGAATCATCGTTCCCGGATATTGAAGATCCCACGCAATTTGCGCGGCGCGATAAACCGAGTCTTCGAAGGTCGTGTTGAATCCGTGAACGAAAATCAGCACCTCCCCATCGGGGTTGCTGCTGATCTGTTCCAGCCAGCGCTCGCGATTGATCGTGACGATGTGATCGACCTTGAAGTGTTTCTCCTTTTGAAATTCGTCTTTCCAGATTGTGAAGCTCAAGACCTTGTAGTTTCCCGGCAATTCGATCCGGCCGATCTTGTGGTCCTCCGGCACTCTGACCCGGACGGCTCCGAGGGTGAGTGACGGCATGCGCCCGAACGAAAACTCGGTTGGCCTGGACGGATCGGGCCGGCTTCTGTTGGTTGCAAACAGAAACTCGACGATGCGCGCGTCTTTGGCCCCTACCGATGGGGCAACCTGTGATGGATTGGGTTGCGGGAGCACATAAGGCTGAGGCGGCAGACCGGGCTGCGGATTGGCCAGCGCAATCGTCGCCCCGCCAGCGGGCATCGTCGGAGGTGTTGCGCCGGTCGTCGGAATTCCGCTCCCGACCGACGCTCCGGAACCGAGCGGTGGACCAGGCTGCGGAGAAGAGGCAGCGGCGGAGGCGGCCGGAGCAGCCGCCGCCGGTCTGGCAACGACCGAGGGACGGCTAGCCGGGGCGCTGGCGGGGCTTGTGCGTGACGCTGACATTTGAGCGCCAGCCACCAGCGTGTCGGCGAAGAAACCGCCACCGGGCAACCGGCGGGCGCCGGGTGGCGGAACGACGACGGGCGCGGGCCGAGCGTAGGGTCGTCCCGCTGGCTGGGATGCCGGCCCCGGCGCGTCTCCAGATGCCTGTATCGACTGTGTGGCAGGTTTCGCCGCGCCGGCAGCACCGAGGCCATCGCTGATAATTATCCGATCTGGACCATCCGCGATGAACATCGATTCGCTAATCGTAAAATCCCCCTGTGAATCCACAGGGATCTCAGTTTTGCAGAAATCTATATTTTCTAAATATCTTTCCTTTTCGGAAAACCGTTCTCCGGTCGCACCGTAATAATTGACCCGGATATTATAAAAGCATTGAGATACTGAGGATGGCGATTTTGACGTAATGATCGCGCTTTTCTTTGGCGCTATCCTGGCAGACGCTGGCTGATCGGGACGATCGAAACCCATCTGATTGATGGCTATTTCAAGCGTATAATCACTTGTGTTGTTCGAGACGGAGGACATCCGTATCGCATTCTCATTCGCATTCGCCCCCATCGTGGCGGCAAGATAGAATCCGGTGATGAAAGCCGCAGTCGCCTCGAACCGTTTCATGGCTGATGCTCGTCGCTGGCAGCGCTTCCCAGCGCCCGTGGCGCAAGCGCCACCTAAGGTTGCGCCTCTTGCCTCACACGTCAAGTGACTGCACCTGCAAACAGCCGGCACGACGGCCCGCCAACCGGATCATCTGGAAGCCGGATGACGCTCGCCTCGCCCGCCGCACCGGCGGGGTCGAGCCATTCTTGCAGGGAACAAGGCATATGTCGGCTGATTGAATACCGGGAAGGAGTTCGGGCATCGCCCCTGCCGCGGCTCGCGTAACAGGCGCGTTCTCTGCTGCCGATCGTCGTCACCGCGAACTCTGCAATGACCCCAATGCTCGCCGCATCGACCGCACCACCACTCCGGATTCGAGACGCCTGGCTTCGGGGCGACGCCATCTCGGGGTGAGGCCACGAAAACACCGCGGATGGCGATGAGCTTCGACGATCCCCAAGGAGCACGGCTCGGCATGCATTGGCGCCGCTCCGATCCGTCCGGACAAAGAAAAAGCCCCGAAGGGCTTATCTCGCGACAGGTCGAAATAAAGCGGGAAATTTTGGTCGGAGTGGCAGGATTTGAACCTGCGACCCCCTCGTCCCGAACGAGGTGCTCTACCAGGCTGAGCCACACTCCGATCAACTGGTGGCGGGCTTATAGCCAGCGCTGCGGCTCGGCGCAACAGGCCTCGGGCCCCTCGACGTCGAATTATCTCCGGCGTTCGCAGGCGGCCCGCGAGAGCACTGCGATCGCGCTGCATCGCGGGATGCCTCTGGCAGGTTGCGCGAGGCTCCGACGCGTTCTAGAAGGCGCGGCGCATTGGGGCGTCGCCAAGTGGTAAGGCAGCGGTTTTTGGTACCGCCATTCGGAGGTTCGAATCCTCCCGCCCCAGCCAGCCCTCCGAAGTCATTGAAAAGACGGCCTGTCGTCCTGGCTGAGTAGATTTTGTCCCCAACTGGGGCACAGGGCTGAGGCACGGGACCGGTACACGGAGGCTGGGCTTCATGCCGGTCGGCACAAATCTCGAACGGCGAGGCGCCGTTTACTATTGGCGTCGTAGAATCCCGCCTCGTCTCGTCGGCGTAGCCGGTCGATCGCATCTGCGCATGAGCTTGCGGACCAAGGAGCCGGCTCAGGCAAGAGCGCTTGCAGCCCATCTCGACGCGACCGCAATGGATGTGTTCATGTCAGCCAACGCGCCCGCGCTGTCGCAGCAACAACTGGAGGTGATTTTCCAGCAGGCTCTGCGCGATCATGCGCGGAAGCTGGACACCATCCGGGCGATGGATCTCCGGGACGGTCTCAGGGGTCCCGACATCCTGGCCGAGGAGGATCGCGCCGCCGGCCTGGCCTATACGGTGCTCGCGCGTCGGGGCACCTCCGCGACAATCACGCCAGCCGAGCGAGAACGCCTGAGCGCCGCCGGCGAGGCCGACACGACGATCGATGCCGTCACGGCGCTGTTGGATGAGATGCGTCTCAGCGGCCAGACAGGCGCATCCGTGGGACGATTGACGGCTCTGATCGAGACAGTCGGCGCCCTTGCGACACCTGCCAATGTCGCGATTGCCGAGCGGGCATATCTCCAAGCGTTGGGAGAGGCCCTGCTCGGCTCTGCCGCTGCCTATGGAGCCGATCCCCTGCCCAGGACGGCCAGCATTCCGCAGGGCTCCAACTACACAGCGCCGGTCGCTGCCATCGCGCTCGACAGCAGCACAGTGGTTCCCGATCCGTCGAAGGTCGGACGGGATGTCATGGTAGGTGCCGCCCCGCAGCGGCTGGAAGCTGACGCTCAGCCGGACGAGGCCGAGCGCGGCGACTACATCGGGACGATCACGGAGGTTGCGGCAGAACTGATCCGGAGGAAATCCAAGGAAGACTGGACTGCGAAGACGCAATCGCAGGCCGAGATGATCTTCGAGCTATTCGACCGCTTTCTTCGGCAAGAGCGCGGTGTCGATCGGATGCAGAGCCTTCGCCAGGCCGACATCGTGGAATTCGACCGTCTGCTCGACGTGATCCCAAAGAGCTTCGGGAAGAGCCCGAAGGACAAATTTTTGACGATTGCGGATATCCGTCGATCTGCCGAGGCCAAGAAGCCCGAGGAGCGGGGACTGGCGGCTGGCACGAGAAACCGGCACATCACCTTCCTGACGATGCTCTTGGCCACTGCCGATAGCATGGGAATCCGTCTTGCGGATAAGCTCTCCTTCAAGGGCTTTCGCGCCTCCAACAGAAAGAGGGCGCGCGACGAAAAGCGGATTCCGCCAGAAGGAAACGTCGGGGCGCTTTTTCGACATCCGATCTTCACCGGATGTCGCGATTGGAACCATATCAACGACGAGGGGCCTCTGGTATTTCACCGTGCGGCATATTTCGGTCCGCTGCTCGCCCATTATCACGGATTGAGGCGCGAGGAGTTCTGCGGCCTGCACGTCGATGACCTGGTCTCAAGAGAAGTGGCGTTCCCCTATTTGAAGATCGTCCCCAACAGCTTCCGTCGCTTGAAGAACCCGCAGTCGAAGCGTGATCTGGTGCTCCATTCCGAGATTCTGCGGTTGGGTTTCGTGGAGTACGTGCAGGCCGTTCGCGAACTCGGATACCAAAGGGTCTTCCCCGAGCTCTTTTCTCCTTCGTCTCGGAGCCCCTCGGGTGACCGCTTCTATGACGAGGTCTCGCCAGCGATGCAGGCGTGTGGGTTCACCACACACCAGATCAGGCATTTCTTCAACAACACGCTGAAACAAGCGGGCGTCCACGCTGAGATCCGTGAGGATCTGATGGGGCATGGTGGCGAGACCGAGACGACCGAGCGCTATGTGGACGCCGCCTATGCAGCCCTTCAACTGGCAGCCATTGCCAAGATGCGAACGCCGACATCCGTCTTGGAGCGCACCGAGATTCGGATCATTCCGTGGATCGCCGCCAAGCAACTCCCCCCGTGGTCGAAGGCGGCCAAACTCTCGTCCAAGGCAGGTTAAGCTATTCGAACGTGCTGTTTTCAACCTTCTCGAACTCGCCCACCGGGTTGGCTGGCTGGCTGGCTGATAGCGAGCTGTTGCTCCGCTGACACCGGCAACTTGGCGATCATAGTTTTCTATCTTGAGCGCCGCTTACCGCACTCCTCATAACCGCATCGATTTCATTGGCATCGAGCATGCGGCGTTCTGCGAGTGCTGCGGCCAGCTCGATGATCTCCCGCTTGTGACGCTGCACCAGCATGACCGCCTTATCCTGCAGACGGTTCAAGTCGGCTTCGACCGCTGCAGCGAGAGTCCGGTCCGCGGCCAGGATGCGCATCGCGTCGGTGGCACCGCCCCGATGCGTGAGATGGCCGCGCAGACCGAAGGCGGCATGGGCGGCCGTGACCCATTCGGTCGCCTTCTCCAGATCGCTGACCGCACCTGTGTTTGGGCCATCACCCAAAACAATGTCGGTAGCGCGGCCGGCCAGGACCGCCACGATCTGATTGTCGAGCTGATCGCGATTAGGAGTTCGGTCGATGACGAACTCCGCCCAGCCGCCCGCATTCCCTTCCGCCTGGATCGTGACCGAACGGACCTCGATCCCAAGGCTCCTTGCGACAACGGTATGGCCGGCTTCGTGAAGAGCGACCGTTCTCAACTCCTGCCGCGAGCGATCTTCTTCGGCCGCCATGACGGAGCGCAAATCCTCCAGGACGATCGGCCGCGCCGCGTTGAGCGCCTTGCGACGGGCCTGCCTGATCCACTGCACTGCATCGGCCCCGGTCGAGCCTGGAACCTGGCGCGCGAGGGGCAGCAGGTCGATGCCGAGCAGATCGACGCCGAGATGCAGCCGCAGGATGCCGGCAAAGCCCTCCGCATCGGGCGGCGGGATCAGGAACGATCGATCGAAGCGACCAGGGCGTCGAATTGCGGCATCGACCCTATCGACATGATTGGTGGCGCCGAGAAGAACCACACCGCTTTTGTCGGCGCGGACCTGATCGATTCGGAGCAGGACGCTGGTGATAACCGGCAGCCACCAATCCGCCCCCCTCGCCGAAATTTTGGCCCTGTCGGGCAGCGCATCGAGTTCGTCGATGAACAACACGGAGGGTGCGCAGGCGAGCGCCCGATCGAAGACGGCCGACGCCGCCTTGATGACACTGTCGAGGTACCCGGGTCCGGCCTTGAACCAATCCGCGATGGAGGTTTGCACAATCGGCAACCCCGCGGCCATCGCCACCGCCCTGGCCAAGGTCGTCTTGCCCGTCCCCGGCGGCCCATGGAAGATCGCGCTCTCCAGCTGACCCGGAGGGATCAGCCCGGCACGCATGCGGCGGACATCCTCGACGAGATCGAGGGCCCAGTCCCTGGCCTCGCCATAACCCGTCAGCTCCGCGAGCGGCGGAGTATCGTCGGTGGAGCTGGTCACTGTGGTTGCCGCCGATGCACGCTTCAGGCGTTCCGCGCAGGCTCTAGCCGAACTGCCGAGCCGAAGAGTGAGACCGAGTTCCTGCAGATCGAGACCTGCGAGTTCCGCTCCCGAAATCGGTGGCGCCGAGCGACCGGTCCAGCGCCGGATGACCTTGCGCATAAGCGCTGGCGTCGGGCTCTTGATGGTCATCTGGAGATCGGCCGCGCCGCGCAACAGAGCCGGCAGCCGCTGGTCGGGATTGGCGGCAATGCCGATGACGGTGCGCCCTGCCTGCAGATCCTGGATGATGTCCTTCCCCGCATTTTCGCGGGCCTTGATCTCGCCCTTGCCGGTATGGACAGCCGGATGCTGGTCGAAGCTCTCCATCAACTTGCTAAGCGGGTATTCCCAGGCCTCCGTTGGAACGCGCACAACCATCACGAGCGTCTTGCCGGACGGCATCTTGCGCAGATCGAGCCGGGCAGCGCGGGCCTGCTCCTCATAGGCCAGCTCGACGATCAGGTCGATCGGATTGTAGATGGACTGGACGGCGCGGCCGGCTGCGGCGCCGCTCGCAGGACTGCCGGAGCTGCGGCTGCTCTCGTTCTGGTCAGGCCCTTCATCCTCCGCTTCGGGATGGTCGGTCCCGAGACTCCACACCGTATCGTCGTCAGCTCTGGCATCGGCCGCAGTCTGCTGATCGCCAGCCGCGCGCACGCGCTGGCTCTGCGCGAGGCGAGCGAGGACACCGCCGCGGGGCGGATTGGCGGGTTCGGAGTTCGGCTGGGTATCGTCGAGAATCATGTTGGTTGCCTGATAGGAGCAGAACGAAGAGTTGCCGGTCATTCGTCACGCACCCGGCGGGCCGGTTGCGCCGACCTCGACCACGAGACCCGGATCGAAGCCGGGGTTCTCGCCCCGCTGTCCGCGCGGATTGGCCAGGATGCGTGTTGAGCCAATGCGCAAATCCACAGAGCGATGCACATGTCCATGGACACAGAGCTCGGGCCGGCCTTCCGCGATCAGATCGGACAGATCCGAAGCATCGGCCGCATCGAGCAGCGCGCCTGCAAAACGCGGATCGCAGCACGCCGGATGGGGAGCATAATGCGTAATCACGATGGTCGGACCGGCGAAACGCGCGGCCAAGGCGTCCGCCAGGAAACGGCGCGCTGCGGCACTTAGGAGCGCCGCTTCCTCCGGTCTGAAGAGAAGCCTTGGCTCGCCCGTCCACGTGATGCGCCTGTGATCATGCACAGCGGTGCCGGCGGCCTCCATCGCTGCGAAGCGCAGCCGAGCGCCATGCAGCGCATAGTCGGTCCAAAGCGTGGTGCCGAGAATGCGGACCCCGGCGAGGACGGTCACCTCGTTCTGCAGCAGCGTGACGCCATGATCGCGGGCCGAGGCACGGGCCTGGGCCAACCGCTCGGCATGGACGCCGTCCCAGAACTCACGGTTGCCCAGCACTGCGACGATCGGCAGCGGTGCGAGAAGCAGGGCCCGCAAGGCGGGGAATGCGAGCGCCGGTCCGTCGACGGTATCGCCGGCGATGATGACCGCGTCGATATCGGAGCGGAGCGCGAGAAGGGTCGACGATCGCGCCGGGTCGAGGTGGAGATCGGAAAGGATCTGAAAGCGCGCAGGACGGGTCATGTCGACCTCCCGGAGAAGTGCGACGGCAACAAGGCCTGCTCGACGGCACGCACGATCCGACGCTGGCGCTCATGGAAACGCACATGCTCGAGGATCAGACGGCAGGCCTTGTTCTCATCGCCGCGGAGGAGCAATGCCGTCATCACCAGATCGCGTCTCGTGCCGTCGTCATCATGCATGACGTGAAGCGCAAGCTTGGACGCCATCGCCGCATCGCCCTGGGCGGCCTCGGGGAGCCCAGGCGTGCCCAGGATCGCGACATGTGCCAGCAAGCTACGAAGACGGATCGCGACATCAGCTTGCAGGGGCAGAGCGGCAACGGTCCACAGTCGCAACAGGGCGGGAGCAGAGGGCTCCAGCGTCGGGGTCGACTGACCGGCGGGATCGTTGGTCATGGCAAAGCGTCTCCATGCGCGCGGACGAGTTCCGCGCGGCGGGTGTGCAAGGATGGAATTGGAAAGGGAGCGTTGCGGGGACTTACACCGCTCCCGCGTCGGCTACTGGACCGTCGGCCGCGAGGCCTTGCCCCGGGCTTTCGCTCGCGGCGCAACAGCGTTGTCGTTCACACCCTGCCGACCGGCGGGCTTCGGCTTGACGGGATTGGCGAAGGGGTGCGCCTGCAAGCTGCCATCATCCGCCGCCAGCAGGATATTCTGGGCGATGGTCAGGAGGCGGGGTACCTCGCGAAAAACCTCGACCCGAAGCCGGTCGGTGACCGCGTCGACGAGCTGCCTGACCGGAACGCCGAACATCGTGTCGATGCCCTCCCGGGTCACGGTGAGGCCGTCCGAGAACCCGCTGCGCCCGTAGTAGTCGAGCAGCCAGCTCTCGTAGCTGCGCGGCTCGCAATCGAAGCGCGGCCGCAGGAACGACGGCAGCTGCAGCCTGGCGCAGCGCAGATCGCGCTCGATCAGGCGACGCTTTCGGACCTCCGTCTCACCGCCACCGCGCTTGATCTCGATGATCTTCGCCGCGCCCGTCGTCAGATGGATCGCGATCAGGTCGAAAATCGCAACCCGCCGATACGGCCCATGCGCCGAGGCCGTCAAACCGACAAGGGACTCCGGCGTATTGGTTGCCACAATCGACTCGGCCGCGTCCGTGATCGGCATCTCGACCTGACGCAGCACCAGATACTCGCCGCTGCGCTCCAGCCCCTCGCAGACCGCGGCGTCGAGCAGGCCGCCGTGCCGCTTGACGACGGACGAGAGATACGAGTTACAAAGGCTGAGGCCCGGACCGAGCAGCGGATCGGCAACGAAATCCGCCTGCAAGGCCCCCGTCGCCGCCCGCTCGATGCTGGCGATCAGCGAGGCGGGCATCGGCACCGGCGAAGACGTGGAAGTGGTGAGGATGTGAAGGTGGTCGTTGGCCTTGGCCATGGTGATGAGCTCCTGTTGTGGACCTGCTGTCCACAGAAGCTATTATGCATCTTTGATGCACAAGCGCACTATTAATGCATGAACATGGTTAATCGATTCCAAGTATGTGCAGCGCGAGGTTGGCTGGGCATTTCTCAACAAGAGCTCGCCGACCTCTCGGGGGTGGCCAAACGGACCATCGCACATCTCGAAACAGGCGACAGGATTCCTCATGATCGGACCCTGCGTGACATTCAGCAGGCGCTCGAAAGCCGGGGTGTAGAGTTCGTTTTTGAGAATGGCCGGGGCATCGGCCTCCGAGTGCACTCTCCGGATTGGATGGATCTCAGAAAGTAGCCGCGTTGGGGAAGATTATAGCTGGGAATGTGCGCAACAGATCAGCACGCTTGTGCGGCGGCGGTCGCACATCTGCTCGTCGAACAGGTGCTTCTGGAAGGCGTTCTGGATCTGCTCCGCCAGACTTTTCATTGCCGTCTCGTCGCGCGGCAAAGTGGAGCCTAACCTGCCGGCCTTTGCTGACGTGACATTTTTTTCTTGCGTTCTGAAGTGATGACGACGAGTTGGTATCTCCGCGGCGAGGCTGCGATTGACGCGTTGGCGAACGTCGAGCAGGGCGATCGCGAACTCATGTTCGTGAGTTTGGCGAGTTCGCGAGGCATTTCTCCGCAGACGCTCAGACGCGAAGCGGCCACGGCGCGATTTCTCGGGTCTCTAACCAAGACCCATCGTGAGCTCGGCAACCAGCTGCAGGCTGCTCCCATGGCCGCTGTCGAGCATCTGATGCGCTGGTATCGCCATGATGTGGTTGGAGCGATCGAGGCGGCAGAGAAACTCGCGGCAGGTGCTCACAGCGTTCGCAGCCTCCAGCATGCCGAACGGGCTGCGCGCGACCAGGGCCAGGGTGGTGGCGAGCGCGGGCGCAGTCGCGAGGCTGCCTATCGCGATCGCCTGAGCAAGAGCCTGCGCGCGATCGGGGGGACGATCGAACCGTTCCGGACATCATATAAGATCGACGAGGTTCCCTTCGATTTCATGTGGCAAACCCAGGGCCGCCTGGATGTGATCGTCTTGATTGTGGGCCCGTACAGCGACCCGACGCGGTATTCGTCGCGTCGGATCGATTGGTGTTTGAGGGCATGCTGGTTGGCGCGAATTGCTGGCCGAGTGCTAATGGTGCTACCGGATGCAGGCTTCGAGGCGCATTATCGTGGCTTCCTGTCGACGCACAGTGCGAGGGTCGACTGCATCGTCTCCTTAAGCGGTGAGATTTCAGGTGCCGACCTGGAGGAGGCCACTGGCTATCTCGCACGATAGGCTCGCAATCATCCAGGTCCCGTGTTTGTGACTTTCTCGCGCGGGGATCATGCTGCAGCCAGTCCGATAATAGAGGGCCGCCCGATCAGGGGCCGCCGATCGGATGCTGGATGCCGGCGATGAAAGTGCTCGAAATCTTGGAGCGAGGTCAAGAAATCCTCGCAGGCCTGCCCGATCGCGGCCTGCCGGGAAAGACGGCCGCATCGTACCAGAAGACCCACGACCGCATGCGGGTCAGCGGCTGCATGGATCCCATGAACGGGGCGCGAACCCGGGACACGTACGGCGTCCGCCGCGCGGCACTGCACTATGGAGCCTCGGTAACGCTTCGAGGCCTCGTAAATGAGCTTGAGCGTGCCAGCACGAGCCGCGATGTCGAGAAGATCCAGGCGGCGGCAGGTGCGCTTCACACGTATACCGAACTCGTAGCAGTTCCATTGCAGCGTCACCCGCCTGAGGCAGAAGTCGACTTCTCCACCCGCTCACCATGGCAGGACAAGGCTGAGAAGCCGCGGCGCGGAGCAGGATCGAAGAAATTCATCCTGCCTTCGCTGCCCCCGGGCTGGCGCGAAAAACTCTGGCTCGCCCTCCCGGAAACCAGTCGCTATCGCACGGTCATCGCGACGATGTGCCTTTGCCCCGCACGCCCCGGCGAATATGTCTTCGGCATCCGGGATGAACAGTATGCGCCCGGGGTTCAGGTTCTGAGACGCGGAGATCAACTGCTGATCTATACCGTGCCACTCAAGTCGCATGGTGGACAATACGGGACTGAACTCGCCGGTGTTGAGGTGTCGATCGCTCAAGGCGGAGCCCCTGCTCGGCATCTGGCGAATCTGTGCGACGAGACGGGTGGATCGATCGAGGTGATGGCGGATGGAGCAGATGCGCTGCGAAAGGCCGTCGGACGGGCAGCAGCGAGCGCGAGCCTGAAGGGCGTGACTCCATACTGCTTCCGAGCTCAGTGGATCGCCGACGCGAAATCAACCCTCGGATCAGGCGAGGCGGTCGCTGCGGGCGCCGGTCACATCAGCGTCAAATCGCAATCGCGCTATGGCCGCGCCGAGCATGGGCGCAAGGGGGGCGGTGGCCTCCTCGGCACTTTCAGCAAGCGCCAGCCCCGACAGCTGACCGCAGAACGCCAGGCGCGCTTTTCTCGCTTGAAAGAACATGCTCACCAATTGCGCACGGCAGGCGCAAAGGGGATTGTTGGCGGAGACATTTCTGGATCGTCAGTTGGATCCGCCGTCGCCCGGAGCGAGCCGCTGAAATTCCGTGTGCACGGCGGTGAGAAAACCATCCAGTGGAGCGCCTGCGTTTGTGCCGGCGCGGGCGGCGTAAAAGTCGGCCATTGGATAGGCTGACCCCTTTCGGGGTTGGCGGGGATGTTCGCTGTGGAGATTTACGCGGCGGTTCGCGATTTCGTTTTCAACCAGGAGAAGAGCCGGCGGGAAGCGGCTCGCGTGTTCGGGCTGAGCCGCGAGACGGTTGCGAAGATGTGCCGGTTCTCGCTGCCGCCGGGCTACACGCGCACGAAGCCGGTCGAGAAGCCGAAGCTGGGTCCGCTTCTGCCGGTGATCGATGCGATCCTGGAGGCGGATCGGACGTCACCGGTGAAGCAGCGTCATACGGCGAAGCGGATCTTCGAGCGCCTTCGTGACGAGCACGGCTTTGCCGGCGGCTACACGGTGGTGAAGGACCATGTGCGGCTCTGCCGGGCGCGGGGCCGGGAGACCTTCGTGCCGCTGGCGCATCCGCCTGGTCACGCTCAGGTGGACTTCGGCGAGGCGATCGCGGTGATCGGCGGGGTGCGGCAGAAGATTCACTTCTTCTGCCTGGACCTGCCGCAGTCGGACGCCTGCTTCGTGAAGGCCTATCCGCGCGAGACGACGGAGGCGTTCCTGGACGGGCACGTCTCGGCCTTCGGCTTCTTTGGCGGCGTCCCGCTGTCGGTGCTCTATGACAACACGCGCATCGCGGTGGCGAAGATCTGCGGCGATGGCCGGCGCGAGCGGACACGGGCGTTCACCGAGCTGGTAAGCCACTATCTGTTCCGGGATCGGTTCGGCCGCCCGGGCAAGGGCAACGACAAGGGCAAGGTCGAGGGGCTGGTGAAGTATGCCCGCTCGAACTTCATGACGCCGATCCCGGTGGCGGCGAGCTTGGCCGAGCTGAACGCGATGTTGGCCGAGCGTTGCCGCCGGCGGCAGGACGAGCGCGCCGGTCGTCACGCGCAGATGATCGGCGACCGTCTCGCTGCCGATTGTGAGGCCCTGCGCCCCTTGCCGGCGGTGCCGCTGGAGCCGTGCGAGAAGCGTGGCGGGCGGGTCTCATCGACGGCGCTGGTCCGTTATCGCTCCAACGACTACTCGGTGCCGACGGCCTATGGCTTCCAGGACGTGATGGTGAAGGGCTTCGTCGAGGAGGTCGTGGTCCTGTGCAGGGGCGAGGAGATCGCCCGGCATCCGCGCAGCTACGGGACCGGCGTGTTCGTCGCCGATCCGCTGCACTATCTGGCGCTGATCGAGGTCAAGCCGAACGCGCTCGACCAGGCGGCGGCGTTGCAGGGCTGGGACCTGCCCGAGACCTTCCAGCACCTTCGCCATCTGCTGGAGGCGCGAATGGGCAATCGCGGCAAGCGCGAGTTCATCCAGGTGCTGCGGCTGATGGAAGCCCTTCCGCGCGAGGTCGTGAGCTTGGCCGTCGGCGAGGCAATCCGGCTCGGTGCGATCGGCTTCGACGCGGTGAAGCTGATCGCGCTGGCGCGTCTGGAACGGCGCCCGGCCCGCCTCGACCTGGCGGCCTATCCGCACTTGCCGAAGACGTCGGTGAAGACGACCTCGGCCGCCGATTATGCCGTGCTCCTGCCAGGAGCGGCAGCATGACGGGCGCGGCGAAGGAGTCGATGCCGGCGGGGACCACCGCGGGAACGCCGCAGATCCTGCTGGCGCACCACCTCAAGCATCTGAAGCTGCCGACCGTGCTGCGCGAATACGACAAGGTGGCGCGGGAATGCGCCCGGGACGGCGTCGATCATCCCCGCTATCTGCTGCGGCTGGTCGAACTCGAACTGATCGACCGGGAACGGCGCATGGTCGAGCGGCGGATCCGGGCGGCGCGCTTCCCGGCGGTGAAGAGCTTCGACACCTTCGACTTCACCGCGATCCCGAGCCTCAACAAGATGCTCGTGCTGGAGCTGGCGCGCTGCGGCTACATCCTGCGCCGGGAGAACATCATCGCGCTCGGCAACAGCGGCACGGGCAAGACCCATGTCGCTCTCGCGCTCGGGCTGGCCGCTTGCCAGAAGGGCTTCTCTGTCGCCTTCGCGACGGCGGCTTCCCTGGTAAATCAGCTCCTCGAGGCCCGCGACGAGAAGCGCCTGCTCCGGCTCCAGCGCGAGTTGCAGGCGGTCAAGCTGCTGATCGTCGACGAGCTTGGTTATGTGCCGCTGTCACCGACCGGCGCCGAGCTCCTGTTCGAGGTCTTCTCGCAGCGCTACGAGCGCGGCTCGACCATCGTCACCTCGAACCTGCCCTTCGAGGACTGGACCTCGGTCCTGGGATCGGAGCGGCTGACTGGCGCGCTGCTTGACCGGCTCACCCACCACGTCAGCATCCTGGCCATGAACGGCGACAGCTACCGCCTCAGGCAATCCGCTGGCCGCCGGCGCGCCACCGCCGCGGCGGAGCAAAACCAGGCCACCCCAGACAACGCCGATCCAGAAACCGGCGAGATCATCCCCTGATCAATCCCGACAGCGGATATGGCGAGGGCCCCGATCGGGGCCCTCGCCATATCCGCCGCTCCCCAACGCCAGTGGCCTGCTTTTACTCCGCCACGATGGCCTGGAATCCGACCGCCGTTGACACGCGGCGCGGAGCAGGATCGAAGAAATTCATCCTGCCTTCGCTGCCCCCGGGCTGGCGCGAAAAACTCTGGCTCGCCCTCCCGGAAACCAGTCGCTATCGCACGGTCATCGCGACGATGTGCCTTTGCCCCGCACGCCCCGGCGAATATGTCTTCGGCATCCGGGATGAACAGTATGCGCCCGGGGTTCAGGTTCTGAGACGCGGAGATCAACTGCTGATCTATACCGTGCCACTCAAGTCGCATGGTGGACAATACGGGACTGAACTCGCCGGTGTTGAGGTGTCGATCGCTCAAGGCGGAGCCCCTGCTCGGCATCTGGCGAATCTGTGCGACGAGACGGGTGGATCGATCGAGGTGATGGCGGATGGAGCAGATGCGCTGCGAAAGGCCGTCGGACGGGCAGCAGCGAGCGCGAGCCTGAAGGGCGTGACTCCATACTGCTTCCGAGCTCAGTGGATCGCCGACGCGAAATCAACCCTCGGATCAGGCGAGGCGGTCGCTGCGGGCGCCGGTCACATCAGCGTCAAATCGCAATCGCGCTATGGCCGCGCCGAGCATGGGCGCAAGGGGGGCGGTGGCCTCCTCGGCACTTTCAGCAAGCGCCAGCCCCGACAGCTGACCGCAGAACGCCAGGCGCGCTTTTCTCGCTTGAAAGAACATGCTCACCAATTGCGCACGGCAGGCGCAAAGGGGATTGTTGGCGGAGACATTTCTGGATCGTCAGTTGGATCCGCCGTCGCCCGGAGCGAGCCGCTGAAATTCCGTTTGGACCGCCTCCCAAAGGCTGCCGACTTCGGCGGCTCCGCCCCCGCCGGGAGCAAATTCCACGACGCTGCGCCCCTGGTCAAACGCTCTCGAGAAGGCGAGCCGATGGGTGAGCTGACCACGCCATACCCGGCCGCCGGCAGGTTTTAGAATTTCCCGCGCTTCTCGAAGGTCCGGCGCATCCGTCCCGCCGCGGCGCGGCGCCGCTCCAGTCAGTACAATACCGTGACGCCGCTGGAACCGCTGGGCGATTTCGATCGTAAAAATGGCCGCGCGGAGATCGGTCGTTGCTGAGCGCGTCGGTATCAGCGTCAGATCGGCGATGCGGATGGCGAGCTCGGTCAGCTCAACGGCGTTGGCGGGCGTATCGATCACGATCCAGCCACGATTCGGCCCAAGCCGGTCTCTTGCAGTTTTGAAGGCCTGTACCAATGCCGCAGGCGTAAGCGCTGTGACGGCGGTCAAGTCGCCATCTTGCCGCCTCTCCTGCACCCAGGTGCTGAGTAGTCCCAGCCGATCAGCGTCAATGACAACCACGGGCCCTTCGCCAAGCTGGAAGGGAATCAACTGAGCGCCGACCGTGCTCTTCCCGGCTCCTCCTTTCATATTGGCCAGAGCAAGCGACTTCATGACGATTTGGCGAGCGACTGGAGCAAGGTTTCGATATCCGCGCTGGGACCGTGGCGCAGCGCATCGACGAACTTGGCATGTGCCAGGATCTCGCCCTCGCGCGCCGCCAACTGCTGGCGCAATACAAAAAGCTGCTTTGCGGTCTCGTCGCAACGGGCGGAGAGCTGCGATGTCTCCGTTTGCACGCGATGAGTGTTCTCGTTTGCCATCTCCAGATCGGCCTCCAGATGCGTGATCGCGAGAAGCAGCTCGTCGATACGCATCTTGGATGAGGCGCGCTCGCCTTCGAGTTCGATCGCGGCGGCCTTGGTTGCCTCCATCCATACGGAGGCAACGAGAGAATGCCCCAGATGGGACAGATCATCGGGCATATCCAGGGCGATCACGCTTTCGGCGGGACGCCACGATCCAATGAATCGAGAGATTGTTGAGTAGGATCCACTGCCGAGTTCTTCCCGCACCGCCTTGTAGGTCGGCTTCTCGCCGCGCTTGTTCACAGCATCGCACGCCGCATGGATGCGTGCCTCCTGCAACCTGTCCGTAGCGAACGGCTCAACCCAGGACACCTTCACCTCCGGCGCGGCGCTACCGGTCGCTACGGGGTTTTGATCGACGCTCTCGGCAGGTAGATTGTCGTCGAGTTTGGTCTGTTTGCGCTTGTCAGCCATCTGGGTTCCTCATGAAAGTAACGTCGATACACTGTCTAATGAAGCATACCTCGAATTTGATCGCAATCCGACCCGACAGAATTCGCGGGCATGGAAGAGCCGATCATGCGGAAGGGGTTAACGACACACCCACGCGATGTAAGGATGTAGGAGGTGTAGCGCTGGCCGCTACACCTCTACTCTGGTCAATCGATCCGCGAGATCGACGCCGTCGCCGAGGAGGCGGGGGCGAGGGCCGGCAAGGCTCGCGCCGAGGAGTTCGCATCAAGGCCATGATCAGCGATCGTCTTCAGGCCGAAGCCCGCGGCCTTCGGCACGCGCGTATCCGACGAATTTGACGGATGAGGAATGGCGCTTCATCGCGCCGTTTCTGCCGCCGGTGCCGAGGCGCGGTCGTAAGTCGACGACCGACCTTCGCGAGGTGCTCGACGCGCTGCGCTATCTCCCGCGGACCGGTGGCGGCTGGCGGATGCTGCCGAACGATTTTCCACCCTGGCAGACGGTCTACTGGTGGTTCCGGCGCTTCGTTCGTCGCCTGCTGTTCAATACGATCCATGACGTCGCGCTGATGCTGGATCGCGAGCGCGAAAGTCGGGAGCCGTCACCGACCGCCGCCGTGGTCGACAGCCAGTCGATCAAGGCGCCGGCGGCGGATAAGCGCGGGTTCGACGCCGGCAAGAAGTTGGTCGGCCACAAGCGTCATATCGCCGTCGATACTGATGGCAGGCTGCTCATGGTCAATCTCACCACCGCCGATATCTCCGACAGCGCCGGCGCCCAATCCATCGTCGCAGCCATTCGCAAGCGCTGGCCCTGGCTCAAGCATTTGTTCGTCGACGGTGCCTTTGATCGCACCCGCCTCATGGATGCCGCCGCCTATCGCGACTTCGTCATCGAGATCGTCCGCCGCACCAACAAGGAGCCCGGCTTCAAGGTGTTGCCAAGGCGGTGGGCCGTCGAGCGAACCTTCGGCTGGATGTCCCGTTGGAAGCGCCTCGTCCGAGACTATGAACAGCGCCTCGACGCCTCAGAGGCCATGATCCACGTCGCCCTCGGAAGCCTCTTGCTGCGGCGCCTCGTCCATCCATGAGCATTCTCAAACGGACTCTCAGACCTCGGCTGCGAGGCAGCGCGAGCAGCTCGCGCTCCTCCGGCGTGTTCTCGAGGCAGCCGGAGAGCGCGGCTTCGTATTCGGCTTCCGTTATGATCGTCTGGGCGCGGTCCTCCGACTCGATCAACCATACCCCCGAGGCTCGGTTCCCTCGCGCTGCCGGCGCCAGCGTTCGGCCTGCGCAGCGGACCAGGCCATGTGCCCGGCATGCGCGGCCCAGCCCTCAGCGCCGATGAAGGACAGGCAGGTCTCGAAGGCCGATCGAAAGGCGCGCATCGCAGCCTCGCGCGTCGCCCCCAGGCCCGCAAGGGCGGCGACGGCGGGCAAGCCGTTCCCATGCCGGCCGGCATGAAGATGGATGGTCCACTCCCAGCGCCCAGGTTCGTCCGACCGGCCCTGGCCGGCCACGATAGTCCCGACGCCGACGCTCTCATGGAAGACGCACCAGCCTGTCCCGGTCCCATTCCGGGATAATAGCCGAATCCTGCCGGCGCAGAACCAGCGGCACAGCGCCCTGATCTCCTCCTCGAATTCCTCGGGGATCAGGCATGCCGCACCAGCACGGCGAGCGCGCTGACCTCGCCAGTCTCGTCTTCGGCCGTGCCATGGATCACGGCGACGCCCTCGGCGATGCGCCCAAGATCGCGCAACTTTTCGGCGTTTGGGCTTGGGGCTAGGCCGGACCTACTTAGGAATCCACGACCCCGCGCGGGAGGTAACCCCATCCTGATCAATTTTCACGCGCGCAGCTTGTTTACGTGATGGACCCCGCCGCCATGCGACCATCTCTAGCATCGTTCGGTCTGGCGGTAATACAGGCTTCGCGACAAGCTCCTCAAGAGCGAAATCTTCTACAGCCTCGCCGATGCCAAACCCGTCAATGGAAATTGAGAGCGCGACCCCACTCATCGCGCGGATACCGGCCCCCGTGCCGCCGTCATTTTGCCCCAACCAACACCAACGCCAGACACGACTCCGAAACCGACCAAACATTAGATTAAAACCGGGCCACTCCATTGGGGACAGACCAGAGGTCAGCGTCAGAAAAATGCCGCGACAACAGCTATCACCGACACAGTGAGCGCGGCGAGGCTCGGGATAATGACTAAAATTCCGAATGCCACGGACAGGGCCGCAACCCAATCGAATTCTCTGTCGGACGAATAGCGCATCACATTCCCTTTCTCATTCACGACTCTTGTCTCGCGAACATTCCGTTTCCGTAAGCGGTGTGTCGTTTGCCTTGTGAAGGAGTACCCGTTCCGCCGCGCCGTCCAGATCCTCAAGCTGGCCGCTTTTCATAGACCAGAGGAACGCGAGGAGCCCGGTCAATCCCATGCCGAGCGCGACCAGCACGAGCCATGTCAGCAGGCTCATGCAACCCTCACCAGGCGGCCGTCAGCGTTACCCGCGCGAGTCGGTTTCGGCACCGTTCCCGCGCCGGAAAGGCGCAACGCGTTGGCAACCACCAAAATCGACGATGTGGACATGGCAACCGCCGCGACAAGCGGCGTGACATGCCCGGCAATAGCGAGCGGAAGAGCAAAAGCATTGTAAGCGATCGAGAGCGCTATGTTCTGCCTTATCAGCAACCGAGCCTTGCGGGCGATAACGATCGCCTCTGGGACGGACTCCAGGCTGGTACCGAGAAAGACAAGATCCGCCGCGTTGCGCCCCACATCAGCGGCCGTTGATGGAGCCATTGAGACAAACGCTGCGCCAAGGGCCGGCGCGTCATTCAACCCATCGCCGACCATCAGGGTCTTGCGACCGTCTATACGAAGTGCCTCGAGGCGGTCGACCTTGTCACGAGGCAGCATCCCCGCCGTAGCAGCATCCACGCCGACTGCGTTCGCGGCCTTTCTCACCCCCGCTTGCGTATCTCCGGACATGATCTCGATGTCTATGCCTAGATCCACCAGGCGACGGACGGCTGGGGCTGCTCCCGGGCGCAGGCTGTCCGAAATCTCGAACGTGCCGAGAACGCGCCCGTCGACGGACAGACACACGCCCGAAGACGCTGAGGCCGTATCGGAACATCCTTCGGCCCAAGAGCGGCGGCCGAGCCTGTAGGTACGATCATCGATCACCCCTTCGACGCCACATCCCGGCTCCTCCCGAATATGCTCGAAAGTCAGGCTCGCGGCGGGCCGCAGCGCAGCCACCGCGCGCGAATAGGGATGCCAGGATAGAGCCGCGAGCGAGGAGGCCTTTTCGACCTCGTCCATCGGCACGGTGAACGACGTAACCTGAGGCAGACCGGATGTCAGAACGCCCGTCTTATCCAGCGCGACGTGATCCACCTCGGCGAGCCTTTCCAGGGCCGCGCCGTCCTTCAACGTCACGCCGAATGTGAAGAGCCGGCGCGCTGCCACGGCCTGCACCATGGGAACTGCGAGGCCTAGCGCACAGGGACAGGTAATGATGAGCACCGAGATCGCCACCGTAAGCGAACCGTGCAGGTCGCCTGCTACTGCCATCCATCCAACAAACGTCGCGAAGGCGAGCAGATGAACCACGGGGGAATACAGCGCAGCCGCCCGGTCGGCTATGCGGCGGTAGCGAGCTCGGCCGCCCTCGGCGGCCTCCATCAGCCTTGTCATATCCGCCAGGAATGAGCTCGTTTGCGGGCACTCCACGCGCAACGTCAGTGGGCCATCGAGATTTAGCGATCCCGACAATACATGCGCGCCGTGATCCACCCGTTCCGGAACGGATTCCCCGGTTACCAGCGACAAGTCCAGCGAAGCGGTGCCCGACACCACGGTTCCATCCGCCGGAACTCGTTCGCCCGCAAGAACCAGGACGGTCTCACCTTTTGTGATCGAGGAGGCTTCCCGGTATTCTCGGCTGCCATTGGCCTTCAAAACGGTTGCGCCCCGCGGCATCAGCCGCGCCAGCGACCTCACCGCGTTGCGAGCCCGGCCGCGCATTGCGTGGTCCGCCGCACGGCCGGCAAGAAGGAAGAACAACAGTGACGTGACCGCGTCGAAATAGGCGTGCGGCCCGCCCTTCAAAGTGTCGTATGTGCTGAGGGCGAATGCGAGCAACACGCCGACGCTGATCGGAACGTCCATGTTTGTCCGACCTGTACGAAGGGCTCGCCAGGCGGAAACAAAAAAGACGCGTCCGGAATATAGAAGCGTTGGCAGAGCGACCGCCCCTGAAATTAGATGAAACACATGGCGCGTCTCAGCGTCTGATCCCGACCAGATCGATACCGATAGCGCCATGATGTTCATGGACGCGAAGCCGGCGACTGCGGTCGCCCGCAGCAGGCCGGACAACTCCGGATCATCGCGTCCACTGTCGGCTGCTGCGAACGTTGCCTCGTAACCTACCCTTCGCAAGGTCTCGATAATCGCCGGCGGGTTGCCGCCCTGCCGCCATTTTACAACGACTCGCTTGGCCGTGAGATTCACCCGCGCCGAAAGAACGCCTTCAATCCGACCGAGCGTGCATTCAATGGCAGCGATGCAGCCGGCGCAGTGAGCCTGAGGAACGGAAACATCGGTCTGAAACGTGCCGTCGCCGAGATCTCGGCTCGCGAGCACGATCTCCTGCCCGGAGATCTCGCGAGCCGGTCCCAGCATAAGGGCCGATTCAGCCCCAGGAGCGCAGCAGCTCACGGATCGAGCCCTGGACCCGCTACGGCCTTATAGGCGTGCCACGTCGCGTGACCCAACATCGGGAAGATAACGATCATCCCGATGAGGCCAGTCAAAACGCAAACGGCAAAAGAAGCCAGGACAATGGCTCCCCAGGCGATCATAGGCCGCAGGTTGTTCCAGACCAGCTTCATGCTCTCGCCCATCGCCGTTAGCGCATCGACCCGACGGTCAAGCAGCATGGGTACGGCGAAAACGCTGATGGCGAACGCAAAGGAGGCAAAAAGCCCCCCGACAACCGTCCCGACAAGCAACATGGCCCAGCCGTACGGAGAACCGAGGAGAATCCAGACGACGTTCTCGATGCCCGGAAAGCCGGTGACGCCAAAGAAAAGCGCCCATAACAGCACCGCGGCCCTGTTCCAGAGAAGCATCAGCAGGCACAGCAGCAGGCCCGTAAAAAACACCTGTGCGCCTGCCTTGGGCCGGACACGTAGCATGGAGCCAAATCCGACCTCCCGCCCTTCCTCAAGCGCTTTGCTCTTTTCATAAAGGCCGATTGCGAGGAACGGGGCGACGATCATAAAACCGGCCAGGGCCGGAAAAAGAATGTAGTCGCGTCCAAATTGGACAAGCGTCCAGATGAAGGCAACCGAGAGCACGAAGACGCCGATGCCGTAGGCGATGCTGGAGGAGGGATGAATCCAGAGATCCCGCCACCCAGCTTTCAGCCAACGCATCCCCTCGAATATCGGAAGATTGCGCTGCAATCGGGGGTCGTGGGTTTCACCGACGCCGGACGTTTCGCTCAGCAACCAGTACGACTTGTCGGTTTCGCCCATGTTCTTCTCCTCAACAAGCAGGCTTGGCGGCGCGATAGCTGCCGCTGCTGCCGGTCTCCTTGACATGCGCCACGCAACCGGACTGCGAATGGAATGCGACGTAGACGAGATGCGCGTTTGCGCCGGCAAACACTAACAGGCCAACCGTGACCAGTAGCCAGGGTAACCAGCGGCGGGAAAGGCGCAGTCGTTCGATCACGGCCGCCTTATCCCTAGATCGTGGACGTACAGCGCGAGCGTCCGGATGTCGGCCGTTGTCAGGCGCTCATCCCAGGTGGGCATGTGCCCCTGCCGACCGCCATGCACGGAGGCTATGATCGTCTCCATGGTGCCGCCGTAGATCCAATAGGCGTCGGTCAAATTAGGGGCTCCGAGATCCCGGTTTCCCTGGGCGTTCTCCCCATGGCAAGCAGCGCAGCTCGCCGCAAAGACCTTTTGCCCAGCGGTGATCCGGTCAATGTTCTGTGGCGTCGAGTAAGCTGGATTTGTCAGCGAATAGACATAGGCTGCCACGCTGCGGACTTGCTCACGGTCGAGCATCGCATCGCGACCGAAGGCCGGCATCTGGCCTACTCGGGATTTCGAATGTGTGGTGTTAATGCCGACGCGCATGGTCTGCTCAATCAGCTCGGGCCCGCCACCCCATAGCCAATCGTCATCGGTCAAATCCGGGTAGTTGATGCCTCCCTTGGCGTCACGTCCGTGGCACGCGGCGCAATTGTCCCCAAACAGCTGACGTCCCGTGCGGCGGACTCTCTGCATTAGGACCTCATCGGCGAGAATGGTGTCGTAAGGCTCAGTTTCGAGTTTCGCCTTCCACACGGCGCGCTCGTTCTGACCTTCCACAATACGTTGCTCGCCCGCCGTGCGCTGACTTAGACCGAGAAGCCCCTTCGTGTATGTCGTACCCAACGGCCAAGCTGGTAAGAGGAACCAGACGGCAATGGCCCAGAGATGCGTGACAATGATGAACATGAGCACGCCGCGTGGCACGGGCGTGTCCAATTCCTTGATGCCGTTCCACTCATGGCCGGTCGTCTCCCGGCCGCTGACGGGATCGCGCTCTACTTCTGCCATGGCCTATCGTCCTGTTCGAGGATGCTGTGCTTGGCGCGATCAAACCGCTTTCTGTTTTTGGGCCAAAAAGCGTAAGCCACAACGCAGATGAAAAAGACCATGAGATAGAGCAGCCCCCAGCTTTTCGAGAAGGCCACAAGCGTGTCGTGATCAAGGTGCATCACGTCCTCCTCAATCTTTAGGATCGGGCGGCTGCTGGGGAGCAGCAGTGTTGCGGAAAGCAGCGTCCGTCAAACGCCCCAGCACTTGCAAATACGCCACCAGCGCGTCCATTTCAGTGACGTTCGTGGTGACGCCGTCAAAGGCGCTCAATTGGGTCTTTTCGCCATATCGCTGGGTCACACCCGCGGCGAAACTTGAATCGGGCGTCGCCTGGCCATAGGCATCTTGAGCAGCGTTTTTGACCATTTCCTCAGTATAGGGCACTCCAAGTCGGCGCTGCACAGCCAGATGCGCTCCCAGGTCATCAGTTCTCAATTCGGTGCGGGCTAACCATCGATAGGCAGGCATATTCGATTCAGGAACGACAGCGCGAGGGTTAGTCAGGTGCGCGACGTGCCAGAGATCAGAGTACTTGCCACCTATGCGGGCCAGGTCCGGGCCCGTGCGTTTCGATCCCCAAAGCATGGGTCGGTCATACTTGGATTCAACGGCAAGCGAATAAGGGCCATATCGCTCTACCTCGTCCCGAAGTGTACGGATCATCTGGCTGTGACACGCGTAGCACCCTTCGCGGACGTAGATGTTTCGGCCCGCCAGTTCCAAGGGCGTATAGACCCTCATGTCGGGTGCTTTCTCCACGGTCTCGTCGATCGTGAAGAGGGGTGCGATTTCGACGATTCCGCCAACGCTCGCGGCCGCGATGATTGCGATGACGAAGCCGATGGCGGACCGTTCGATCTTGCGGTGGAACATTTCAGGCATTCGTCATTCCCCCGGCACGACGGCGGCCAGAACGGGGACGTCTGTTTCCCGACTGAGCAGCGGCACTGAACGAACCGTCATCCACATATTGTAACAGCCGATCACAGCGCCGATGAGGAAGAGCAATCCGCCGAAAGCACGCGCAATATAATACGGATACATCTCGACCAAAGAGTCGACAAACGAGTAAGCGAGAGCACCGTCCTCGCTATAGGTCCGCCACATCAGGCCCTGGATGATGCCGGAATTCCACATAGCGAAGACATAAATCAGCGTTCCAGCGATCGCGAGCCAGAAATGAACTTCGACAAGGCGTGCTGAATACATTCCCTCCCGCCGCCAAAGACTCGGGACGAGAGTATACAAAGAGCCAAACGTTATGAGCGCCACCCATCCCAAGGCTCCGGCATGTACGTGCCCGACAGTCCAGTCAGTGTAGTGGGAAAGCGAATTGACGGCTCGGATCGCCATAAACGACCCTTCGAACGTGGAAAGCCCATAGAAGACGGTCGCGGCCATCATGAAGCGCAGCGTCGCGTCGTCACGCACGCGGTGCCACGCGCCATTGAGTGTGAGCAGTGCATTGCCGGCCGATGCCCAGGAGGGGACGAGCAGCATGACGGAGAAGGTCATGCCGAGTGTCTGAACCCAATATGGAAGTGCCGTATAATGCAGGTGGTGAGACCCGGCCCACATGTAAAAGAATGTTATTCCCCAGAAGCTCAGGATCGAAAGTCGATAAGAAAAAATCGGCCGCCCCGCCCTCACTGGCAGATAATAGTACAGCATCCCTAGGAAGCCAGCGGTCAAGAAGAAGGCGACCGCGTTGTGGCCATACCACCATTGGACCATTGCGTCCTGCACGCCCGGCCAAACCGTGTAGCTCTTAGAACTGCCCCACGATACTGGAAGCGCCAGATTGTTTACAATATGCAAAATTGCAACAACAAGAATGAATGCCATAAAATACCAATTGGCAACGTATATATGCGGCTCCTTCCGCCGCGCAATTGTCGCTATAAAAAGTATAAAATAGGTCACCCAGACGATTACTAGCCAGAGATCTGCGTACCACTCCGCCTCCGCGTACTCCTTCGACTGCGTCACCCCGAGCAGGTACCCGGAAACGGCAAGCAGGCAGAACAGGTTGAAGCCCAACAACACGAACCATGGACTGATTTGGCCAGCCAGCCGTGCACGCGAGGTCCGCTGAACCACGTGGAACGAGGTCGCGATCAGTGCATTGCCGCCAAAGCCAAAAATGACCCCCGTCGTATGCGTGGGTCGCAATCGACCGAAACTGGACCAGGGAGCGTCAAAGGCAAGGTCGGGCCAAGCCAGCTGCGCTGCCACCCAGACTCCCATGAACATGCCAAACACCGCCCAGCCCATCGCCAGTACGATGCCCGCTTTGATCGGATCGTCGTAATAGGACGCCTCTCGGTTCTCGCTCGGCTCCGGTCCGAAGGCCGACGACGCCACCAGCCAGGCCACGCCGCCTGAGAACAGCATCACGATCACGCCGTGGACCCCGAGGACGTCTTGCCCGCCCGCCAGTGCCATGATCAAGCCCAAAACGGCAACTGCAACTGCAATGGCGAAAGCGCCCTGCTTCTCCGGGGAGGTGAAGTTCCCTAGCATTATGCGTCTCCTGGAGCCGAATATGACAAAGGTTTTTCTCCGATAAAGGACGCCCTCCCGACAGGCTCAATCAGACAATACCTGCCGCCATGGAGATTCGCGACTGCCTGCCGCCAGTTTCCTTCGAATTGGGCTAGCATGGTTATTCATCCCATATTTCCGCGCCGCGACTGGGGTTCGGCATAGCTCTCTCGAGGACCGAACCATCGCACCTGTTGGCATCGCGCCAATAGCGATTGGAGTGCGCCCCTTGAGGCGGACAGTGTGACGACAGGGAATTGACCGGGGAGCCGGGCTTTCGAAGGATGAAAGCCCATGGCCCAACACCGCACCCACAGCATCGAGTTCAAGCGCCAGGTGGCGCAGGATTACCTGGCTGGCGAGACGCTCCACAGCCTTGCCCATCGACACGACCTGTCGCGCAACCTGATCCGCATCTGGATTCAAAAATTCGAGGGCGGCGCCTTTGACGACGAGGCCGCCGCCGTCGATACGATCGAAGCCTACGAGGCGCATCGCCGCGCTGGAGCGGCTCGTCGGCAGGCAGGCCCTGGAGATCGAGTTTCTAAAGGGGGCTCTGAAGCACGGACAGCGGCCGAGAGGCGCGACTACATCTGTCGTCACCGGCCCCGCGGCATCTCTGTCGCAAAAGGATGCCGGCTGATGGGGATCGCGCGCTCGACCTACTACGATAAGCCGGCCATCAGCATCGACGACACCGAGCTCGTCGAGACGATGGCAGCGATCTCCGAGAGCTTCGAGGCCTATGGCTATCGCCGGATGCAGGCCGCGCTGCGGCATCGCGGCCTGATCGTCAATCACACGAAGATCAGGCGATTGATGCGCGAGCACAGCCTCCAGCCTCGACGGCGTCGGCGCTACATCGCCACCAGCGATGGCGATCACGAGTTGCCGATCTTCCCGAACCTGGCGAGGGATATGGTCCCGGGCGGGCCGAACCAGCTCTGGGTGGCCGACATCACCTATGTCGCGATCGCCGCCGGCTTCGTCTACGTCGCCGTCATCCTCGATGCCTGGTCGCGCAAGGTCGTCGGCTACGCTATCGGCCGATCGATCGACGTCAGGCTGACACTGGCCCCCTGCGCACAGCCATCGAAAAGCGAGGGCCGCCGCCCGGCTGCATCCACCGCACGGACCGCGGCTCGCAATACGCGGCCGGGCGCTACCGGCAGGCCCTAGCCGAACATGGCCTGGTCGGATCGATGGGGCGCCGCGGCAATCCCTATGATAACGCCAAGGCCGAGAGCGTCATGAAAACGCTCAAGGTCGAGGCCGTCTATCCGATGGCCTATGAGACGTTCGACGATGTCGCTGCCGACCTTCCGCGCTTCATCGATCAGGTCTACAACGCCAGCCGACTGCACTCCGCGCTCGGCTATCTCAGTCCGCAGCAGTTCGAGGATCAACACGGCCGGCTCACGGTCAAAACCGCAGCCTGATCCTGTCTACCCGCAGGGGCGCACTCCAGATCCCCCGCCCCACGGGGTCAAACTTGCACGCCGAAACACAAACGACGGCAGTGACCGCCTGATGGATTGCTGCACGGGTCCCAAACGCGACATCTCCAGACATCGCTATCTTTGCGTCCACTCGACGCCTGAAGTTGGCTGGCTAGCCCTTGCGCCATCCGGGGTTCAGCGCGGCTGGCTCACCAAGTGTAGCGGAGCACGGCCTTGCCGCCATAGCTGCGGCTGCGCTGCGTGAACTCGCCCTCGAAAGCCGCGGCCAGAGCGAGGCCATTTTTCCATTTCAGCTCGGCGCCAGCGCTGCTGCGTAGGCCGTTCCGATCCCGGTTTGCGCCGCTGACTAGGAAGCTCGCTCCCGGCAAAGCCTGGAAGCTCGCGGTCGCAGTCGCGCGGCCGGTTTCGAAATTGCGAGCCCAGGCGAGGCCGCCCGTGAGCGTGATCGCGAAACCGGCCACGGCGAATGTGGTGTCTGCGCGCAGGCCGATCTCGCCGCGCCGGTCGACTGCATCGCGCCCTGCATAGCTCAACGCAAAAAGCCCCGGCCCCGACATCACCCGCTCGGCATAGCCCGGCAGGGCCGAGACGACGAACTGCGCCGCGGCGAAGGGCGTCAAACCCAGTGACGGCGCTCCGAAGCGATAGCCGCTCTCGATGCGCCCCGACAGGCTGTGAACGTCGAACTTCGATCGCAGCCGGTCGACGCCCGCGACGCTGCGGTCCTGCGTGATGCCCTGCCAGCCATAGGCTGCGGCCGCCGCGGCATAGGCCTGGCCGATATGGTGGCGAATGAAGACGCCGAGTTGGGCAAGGTCAGAGTGTCCAGTGCCAAGGCCCCGGGTGCTGAAGTCCGTTGCCCCGCCAGCCAGCGCAAAACCGGCGACGGTGGAGGGCGAGACGCGGTAATCGGCACCTGCGGCCAGGCCATATACGCTGTTGGAGGACGCGGCCACACCCTGGCTTGCCTGGCCGGAATGGCTCTGGCGCCCGCCGAAGCCGCTGCCCCAGACGCTCCAGCGCCAGGCATCGGGATCGGCGGCGAGCCGCGGCAGCGCGACCGCCTTGCCGCCCGATGAACTATAGGCGGCGTAGCTGGCGGGGGCGGATGCGATCGGCGTGCCACGCCCATACATCGACGTCGGCATGATGGCGCCGGTGAACTGGCTCATCGCATCGAAACTGTTCTGCTGCGTCGTGGCCGCAGGCTCGCCGGCCGCCTCAGACAGCGTCTGCGGCGTCAGCGTTCCATAGGCGAGTGGAATGGAGCCGTTCGCGTTGAAATAGGCCGTCAGAGCGTTGGCAGCGCTGGTCTGGTTGGGGTTCAGGTTGCGGTTGGGAACAGCCTCGGACGCCGGCGGCGAAACGGGGGTCGGAGCAGAGGGGGTTGAAGTCGGCGCGGGCGTGAAATCCAGCGTCAGATCGAGATAGGCGTTGTTGGGATCATAACTGAGGCCTGTCTTGAAGGCCGCCGGCAGGTTGACGTTGGTCAGCGTGCCGAACGTGCCGCTGACGCCGCCGGTCGCGGTCAGGATGGTGTATTGCCGTGCGACATAGCTGCCATTGGCGAAGGTCGCCTGCACGGTCGCGCCGCCGAGCACCGCCGTGCCGGTGACGGTGACGCGGTCGGCGGTCGCGGGAGAAACCTCGACGGCATAGGTCGCAGCCGCAGTGAAGGCGAGGTTTCCGGCAACGCTTAGCGTGCCGATCGAGTTGCCTGGAGCCAGCGTCCCGCCGCTGATCGTCGTTGCACCCACCGTGCCCGAGCCGCCGAGCACGCCGCCGGCATTGACCGTGAGGGTACTGAAGCTCGAGACATCGCCATCGACCGCGAGCGTGCCGGCATCGACGACGCCCACTCCCGTGAAGCTGCTGGTCCCGGTCAGCGTCCAGATCGAGGCGCCGTCTTTCGAAAAGCCGGTAAAGCCGCGATACTGGCCCGCCGACCCCAACGTGGACACATCGAACGTGCCGTCCGCCGTCCCGCCTAGCGCCAGGGCGCTCATGCCGCTGGCGAAGACATAGCCGACGACGTTGGCACCGGCGCGCAACTCCAGCCGGTTGACCGCCCCGCCCAGCGTAATCGCGCTGGCGCGTGTCACGCCGTCTCCGGACAATCCGCCGGTGACGACCGCGCCGCTGCCGAGGGTGAGAGCGACGCTGTCGTTCGCCACGATGCCGACGCCGCCTGCGCCATAGTACCCGCTAGAACTCTGGTTTAAGCCTGCGCCGCGCACGCCGCCCGCGCCGCCGCTCACAGCCGCATCGACGCTGAACGACCCGACTCCCGCGAAGAGAGCGCCATGACCACCGCTGCCGCCGTTGCCGCCGCGGGCCAGGAGGTTGCTGGTGTTGGCGCCGCCATTGCCGCCATTACCACCGGTGGCCGCGAAGTCGATCGTGCCGCTGCCTCCGGTCACAACGGTGCCGTAACCGCCGGCGCCGCCGCCGCCGCCGCCACGATTGACGGCGGTGGCCGCGCCGCCATTGCCGCCGTTGCCGCCTGTTGTCGCCAGCGTCGGGGATCCTGCTCCGACGAAACCGTGCGCGCCACCGCCGCCGCCGCCGCCGCCGCCGGCTGCGGAGGTACTGGCGACGCCAGCGCCATTGCCGCCAATTCCGCCAACCGCGTCCGCACCGCCCGCCCCGCCGGCAACTATGCCTGCACCGCCAGCGCCGCCCGTTGCTCCCGCGCCCCCGCCACCGCCGCCGTTGAAGGTACTCGCATTTCCGGTCCCGCCGACCACGGTCGCGCTGTCGACCCCGCCCACGCCACCCGAGGTGCGGCCGCCCCGGCCGCCATCGGCGAGGGCAGGCTCGGACAACTGAGCCGCAAACAGCAGGAGCGCCATACGCAGACATGGCGACACGCGCATGCTGATCTGGCGCCGTTTGCGCGAAACGTGAGGGAGACGATCGGCCAAATCTGTGCGGTGTTTAGGCATGATGCCCTTGTCTGACGTCTTTTGATCGGGCAAGCAAATGCGCTGGGCGGGGGGCACCATGACGCATGGGGGCGGTGCTGGCTGCAGCCGTAACAACCGTCCTGCGCTTACTCGCTTATTCCTACGCTCAGGTGTGAGATCTGTTTAGGGGCCGAACCTTGGCCTGCTGCCGGTTCTGTGGACGGTGTGTTAAGCTAATCCCACCTTCTTTTCGAACTCGGCCGGGCTGAGATAGCCGATGGTCGAGTGCCTGCGGATCGTCTTGTAGAACCGCTCAATGTAGTCGACACGAGTATAGGGAAGCGGCTACGGCGGACCACACGCTCTGCGGTCGTCCCCGCGAACACGTCCCGAAAGCGACTGCGGTGCGGCCCCAGGACGACCAGATCGGCTTCGAACTCGTGTGCAGCGGTCAAAATCCCATTGAACACATCGTCCACGACAACGCTAAAAGTGGCCGGCACACCGTCGGCGTCTCGCGTTGTCCGAACGTAAGCGCCCTGCCGGGGCCCTACGGATTTGGGGTTGAGGTTTTCCGGAAGCGCCATGGCATGAGATCTTCGACGGCGCTTTGTGGGTGGCCGTTGATGACGGCGTCGAGGGTTTCAGCGAGATAGGCGACGGGATTGACGTCGTTGAGCTTGCATGTGGCGACGAGGGACGAGAGCAGTGCCCAGTTTTCGGCGCCGACCTCGTGGCCGGCGAACAGAGCATTTTTTCGGGTCAGGCAGACGGGCCTGATCGCGTTTTCAACCGGGTTGGTGTCGAGCTCGAGGCGGCCATCGTCAAGGAAGCGGGTGAGCCCCTCCCAGTGGGCGAGCCCGTAGCGGATGTCTTCGGCCAGCCTGGAGCCGGAGGAGATCAGCGACAGTTGCTTCTCGAACCACGGTTTCAGGGCGGTGATGATCGGCGTGGAATGCTCCCGCCGGGCGGCAAGCCGCAGTTGCGGCGAGACACCGCGAACCGTTGCCTCGATGGCATAGAGCGCCGCGATCTGGCGTATCGCCGCCTCGGCGATCGGCGATTTGGTGTTGCGCGCCAGCTTGACGAAGCGTCGGCGCAGATGAGCCCAGCAATGGACGAGCCTCCATGGCCCCTGCGGCCTCTCCAGGCGCGTCAGCCGATCGTAGCCCTCATAGGCGTCGACCTGCAGGAACTGCCCGCGGAAGCCCTGAAGGAAGCGTTCGGCATGCTCGCCACTGCGTCCCGGCGCATAGTGGAACAGCACGATGGGCGGGCCCTGGCCGCCATGGCCGCGGTCATCGGAAGCGATCGCCCAGAAGAAGCCCTTCCTGACCTTGCCGCGTCCGGGATCGAGCACCGGTGCGGTGGTCTCGTCCATGAACAGACGACCCGCCGCGGCCAGATGCCAGCGCATGCGCTCGGCGATGGGCTTGAGATGGAAGCAGGCCCGGCCGGCCCAGTTGCCCAGTGTCGCGCGATCGAGCCGGATGCCCTGGCGCGCATAGATCTCGGCCTGCCGATAGAACGGCAGGTGATCGCCGAACTTGGCGACGATGACCTGGGCGATCAGCGCCTCGGTCGGCAGGCCGCCCGGCACCACATGCTCGGGAGCATGGGCCTGCACGACCGCGCCCGAGCAGCGGCGGCAAGCATATTTCGGGCGGCGGGTGACCAGCACGCGCAACTGCGCCGGCACCACGTCCAGCCGCTCGCTGACGTCCTCGCCGATCCTGGACATCTCGCCGCAGCCGCACGGACACAGCCTGCTCTGCGGCTCGATGATCCGCTCCACCCGCGGCAGATGGGCCGGCAGGTGACCGCGGTTGCGCCGGTGAGAAGCACAGGCGCCGTCCGGGCGGCCCTCGATGATCCGCTGCGCCTTCTCATGGGCGGCATCGAGCACGCCCTGGGCGATTTCGACGTCCTCCAGCGGTAGATGGTATTGCTCGCCGGAGAGCTTCTCGGATCGGGAGCCGAACTTCTCGCGCTGGAGGTCGCTGACGATGCTCTCCAGCCGCCGCCGCGCTTCCTCGGACTGAGCCAGGGCCTCTTGCGTCTGCGCCAGCTCGGCCTTCAGACGCTCGACCTCACCATGGAGAACTGCGACGTTCATCCACTATTTCGAGCACGGATCCGCCGTCTGCGCCATGCCTGGCACGGACCTGAGTCAGTCTGCCGCACTCACCCGGCGAGCTGCGGACGCCGAACTCTCTCAGGCCGAACCAAGCGCCAATCCAGCCCCTCGAACAACGCCGCAAACATCGCCGGTGACAGTCTCATCACGCCGTCGCGAACCTGCGGCCACACGAACTTCGAGCCCTCCAGGCGCTTGTGCACCAGCACCAGCCCGGTGCGATCCCAGACTAAAATCTTGATCCGGTCGGCCCTTTTGGCGCGGAAGACGAAGGCCGCGCCACTATAGGGATCAAGGCCGAGGACCTCCTGCGCCGCCGCGGCCAGCCCGTCGAGGCCGCGCCGGAAGTCGACAGGTCGCGTCGCCATGTAGATCTTCAGATCGGCGCCCGGCGCAATCATCGCGAGGCCCGCACCGCACGGATCACCTGCGCCAACCGCTCGACCTCGACCGTCGTGCGGATCACCATGCCGTCGATCACGATCTCAACCTTCGCCAGCGTCGATTTCGGCGGCTTCGTCGGCGGTCGGGGCGACGGCGCTTCTTCCACCAGCAGCGGCGCGAACAGCGGCTCCCGGCTCTCCGGAAGGGCCAACTGTCCCTGACGAAGGCGACGCCGCCAATCATAAACCTGCCAGCGCGTCGCGCCATGCTTGCGGGCAACCGCCGTCACCTGCGACCCCGGCATCAGGCTCTCCGCCGCGATCCGCGCCTTCTCCGACGCCGAGCGAACCCGCCGACCCGTCGGACCCTCAACAACCTCAAGTCGGCCTACGTAGCCAGGTGTCGAGACGTCCAAATGGACGTCCATTTTGCCGTCCGCTCCCACCCAAGCCCTCCGTCTCTCGCGATCAGAGGACTCTTGGCACATTCACCTCCCGCCCCACACGAGGGGACCGGCGTGGCGCTTACGTCCGAACCGTATCTTCCATCGTTGAAATAGCTGCCGATTGGTGCGCCTCGATTATCCGATAAGGGATATCGCCATCCTCCACGTCACGAGCGATAAGGACGAGCCCAACCGTTTGGCGACGAGCGTGGCGCGCAGAAGCGCTCGGTCCGATCTTGTCGAAACATCGGTTGCAACCAGGATGCGCCTTAGGGATTCACCGTTCTCAACCGCAAGCGTCATCGGAACCTCGAGCGTCCACTTGTGTCACCGTTGAGGCGTCGAAGGCAACAAGCCCCCTGGAAGCCAACTCGCCCCCCGACTGGATCACCGGTCGATGAACGACGCTCGACGCCACAAACTAAGTCTTGCCGGAAAGATAGGTAAAAATCAAAGAACAACAAGTGGCCCCAAGAAAGGAAAGATTTATTATTTCCCGAGATAGGGAAAATGTACCCATCTATATAGCGTCCTCGTTAGCCCCTCATTGCTTTTTCGAGCGACCTTGACTTCCTGCGAAGGTTGATCCAACTTCAAAATATGAAACGTTGCACTCTCCCCATCGGATGGTCGGCCCCATGACGGGCAACTAACCGCGGCCCAGCGGTGTACGGCTCGGTCGCGGACGAGAATTAACGGCGCGGACCAGCGAGTGCAGATCGCACCCAACAGCCATCAATAGATCGCGGTCCTTCTGGCAATTAGTGGAGGATAGTCATGTCTAGCATGCTGGACCTGCCAGTCGCCGTGCTTCCCGTAGACCATTACGAGCGCCTGCAAGCCCTGGCGCAGTTGCTCTTCGAGCAGATGCATCCGCTCGCGTCCTCGCTTTCCCGCAAACTGAGCCGCTCGGAGTGGCGCGAACCGGAAGATGTTCCGGAACACACGGTCTTGCTGGACCGGTTCGTCACTTACCGGATCGAGGGTTCAGGGCAGCCGGAGCGGCGGCTCTTGATCGATCCGGCCGATGGAATGTGGCCGCCCACGGAACTATCCGTGATCACACCTCTCGGCATCACGGTGCTCGGGCTGTCCGTGGGCGATCGGTCGCCCATGATCGGAGCCGACGTTCGCGAGCCGCCCTGGGCCGAAATCGTGGCGGTCGGTCCTATGGCGACGCGCGGGATCGCCCGATGGCGGGCTCCATCAAACGGGATGACCAACCGCTCGCTGTTGGCGGATCACCATCGATGGCCTAAGAACGGGCGACGCCTCGCAGCCAAAGGAGAATGATGGAGCCTTCCCCGGTACTGCTGATCCTCGTCCTTCCCTTCGTTAGCAGCCTGGCCGTGGTCCTATTCCCGGGGGGCTCCCGCGAACCAGCGACCTGGATCACCGGGGTCACCATGCTGGCCTGCCTGGTCCTGGCGGTTTCGCTCTATCCAGCGGTGAGCAGCGGCGATGCCGTCCAGTTCCGGATCGACTGGATACCTGCTCTCGGACTTAATTTCACCCTGAGGATGGACGGTTTCGCCTGGATCTTCGCGGTCCTCGTCAGCGGTATCGGACTCCTGGTTGTCATCTACGCCAGATACTACATCTCCGCCGAAGATCCAGTCCGCCGTTTCTATCTGTTCTTCCTGGCATTCACCGGATCGATGCTGGGGGTGGTCCTCTCGGGCAATCTGATCCTTCTGGTCGTGTTTTGGGAACTGACCAGCATTTTCTCATTCCTGCTAATCGGTTATTGGCACCATACTCAACCAGCGCGCGACGGCGCCCGCATGGCCATGACCATAACGGGCATGGGAGGCCTCGCTCTGCTAGGCGGAGTGCTGATCGTCGGTCATATCGTTGGAAGCTACGACCTCGACGACGTCCTCCGGTCAGGCAACCTTATCCGTTCGCATGAGCTATACGTCCCGGCGCTTGTGCTGATACTCCTCGGCACGCTCACGAAAAGCGCGCAGTTTCCCTTTCATTTCTGGCTACCCAACGCCATGGCGGCGCCAACGCCCGTGTCGGCGTTCCTGCATTCGGCCACCATGGTGAAGGCTGGCGTGTTCCTCATGGCGCGGCTTTGGCCGGTGCTCTCCGGTACGCCCGAATGGTTCATGATCCTGGGCATTGCGGGAATGGCGTCGTTCGTGCTCGGCGCGTACCTCGCCATGTTCCAGCATGACCTGAAGGGGCTCCTTGCCTACTCGACGATCAGCCATCTGGGTCTGATCACGCTACTGCTCAGCCTCGGGAGCCCGCTCGCGGCCGTGGCGGCCATTTTCCACATGCTCAATCATGCAACCTTCAAGGCATCGCTGTTCATGGCGGCCGGGATCATCGACCACGAGACGGGCACGCGCGACCTGCGGCGGCTCTCAGGCCTGTTCCGCTACATGCCGATCACGGGCACACTCGCCATGGTGGCAAGCGCCGCCATGGCGGGCATTCCGCTGCTGAACGGCTTCCTGTCGAAGGAGATGTTCTTCGCGGAAGCCGTGGAGACCCACGCCGATTCCTGGCTGGACACCGCCGCACCCTACGCGGCCGTGCTCGGTAGCGCCCTCGCCGTCACCTATTCGCTGCGGCTGATCCATTCGATCTTCCTGGGAGCGCCGCCCGAGAGCTTTCCCCGCGAGCCCCACGAGCCGCCGTTCTGGATGCGGTTCCCGGTCATGTTCCTGGTCATCGCCTGCCTCGTCGTCGGGATAGTACCCGCCCTGACCATCGGTCCGTTCCTTCACGTCGCGGTTACGTCCGTGCTCGGCGCTGCCACGCCGCCATACAGCCTGGCGGTCTGGCACGGCTTCAACGTTCCCCTGGCGATGAGCGTGGTCGCGCTGGCCGCTGGCGCGCTTCTGTATCTCGTCGCCGGCGATTACCTCGAACGCTCCGAGCGTCCGCCGCTTCTTGGCCGGATCAAGGGCCAGCGCATCTTTGAGCGGTTCATGGTCGCGATTTCGTGGCGATGGGCGCATCTGGTCGAGGACGTCTTCGGCACCAGGCGTCTTCAGCCTCAGATGCGCCTGCTGGTGGCGGCCGCAGTCGCCGCAGGTGCCGTCCCGCTGATCGCTTCAGGCCTCTCCTTCGGTGCCTTCGGCAATGGAGCGACGGATTTCGCTTTCACGGGCCTTTGGTGCGTCGGCATGACCTGCGCGGTCGCCGCCGCCTATCAGGCCAAGTTCCACCGCCTTGCGGCACTCGTCCTGCTTGGGGGGACGGGGCTCGTGACCTGCGTGACCTTCGTCTGGCTCTCCGCGCCGGACCTTGCGGCAACCCAGCTCGTCGTCGAGATCGTGACGACCGTGCTCATCCTGCTCGGCCTGCGGTGGCTGCCCAAGCGCTCTGAGGACGTGCCGGAACCGAGCGGCTGGCTCCCGCGGCTGCGCCGCTTCCGGGACCTCGCCATCGCCGTCGTTGCGGGTATGGGAATGACGGCGATCTCCTACGCGGTGATGACGCGCACGCCACCCGACACGATCGCGAAATTCTTCGTCGAGAAGGCCTACAGCGAAGGTGGCGGCCGCAACATCGTCAACGTCATTCTCGTCGACTTCCGCGGTTTCGATACGCTCGGCGAAATCACGGTGCTCGGCATCGTGGCGCTGACCGTCTTCGCGCTGCTGCGGCGTTTCCGCCCCGCGCCGGACAGCATCGAGCGGCCCGAGCAGCAGCTCATCCAGCGGTCCAATGACGAGGCCGAGCCGGAGATGGAGGCAGGAGCGACGAAGGCGGAATACCTCTACGTGCCGTCCGTGATCATGCAGTGGATGTTCCCGGTCGTCATCGTCCTGGCGGCCTATCTCTTCCTGCGTGGACATGACGCTCCGGGAGGGGGCTTTGCGGCCGGCGTCGCGATGGCGGCGGGCTTCATCCTCCAATACATGGCGGCGGGCACGGTCTGGGTCGAGGACAGGTTGCGCATCCGTCCGGTTGCCTGGATCGGTGGCGGCCTGCTGCTGGCGGCGTTCACCGGTGCTGCCTCGATGCTCCTGGGAGATTCCTTCCTCACCTCGTATTTCCGGTACGTAGAGCTGCCGCTCGTCGGGAAGATCCCTATGGCGAGCGCGACCCTGTTCGACCTCGGCGTATTCAGCCTCGTGGTGGGGGCCACGGTGCTAATGCTGATCGCCATCGCCCACCAATCCGTCCGCCGCCTGCGCGCGGCCCGCCTCGAGGAGGAGCGCCGGCGATGGAATTGACGCTTGCAATCGCCATCGGCGTTCTCACCGGATCGGGTGTCTGGCTGGTCCTGCGTCCGCGCACCTATCAGCTCGTCATCGGCCTGTCGCTGCTCTCCTATGCGGTGAACCTCTTCATCTTCAGCATGGGTCGGCTACGCGTCGGCGCAGCCCCCGTGCTGGAACCCGGCGGCGCGGGGAACCCGGCGGATTATGCCGACCCGATTCCGCAGGCGCTCGTGCTCACGGCGATCGTGATCGGTTTCGCCACGACCGCCCTCCTCCTGGTCGTGCTGCTCGTCGCCCGCGGGCTGACGCGGAACGATCATGTCGACGGGAGAGAGTCGAGCTAATGGAGTGGACGAGACACCTTCTCATCGTTCCGGTCCTGCTCCCGCTGATCACAGGGGCCGCTCTCCTGTTGATCGACGAGTTGCGCCACACGCTGAAGGCGCTGCTCAGCGTTGCGTCAACCTTGCTGCTCCTTATGACGGCGATCGCTCTGGTGCGTTTGGCGGACGGGGCTCCTGGCGCAGGCGCGGCCCTGTCCTCATCCTATGCCGTCGCCAACTGGCCCGCGCCGTTCGCCATCGTGCTCGTGCTCGATCGACTGTCGGCACTGATGCTTGCACTCACTGCCGTGCTGGCAGTCACGTCGCTCGTGTTCTCGACCGCGCGCTGGCACCGGGCCGGGCCGCATTTCCACACGCTCTTCCAGTGCATGCTCATGGGGCTCGGAGGCGCGTTCCTGACGGGGGATCTGTTCAATCTCTTCGTCTTCTTCGAGGTCACGCTGGCAGCGTCCTATGGCCTGCTGCTGCATGGTTCCGGCGCGTTCCGGGTTCGCGCCGGGCTCCACTATATCGCGATCAACCTGGCCGCATCGCTGCTCTTCCTCATCGGCGTCAGCCTGATCTATGGAACCGCCGGAACGCTGAACATGGCCGACCTCGCCGTCCGTCTGCCGGCAGTGCCCGCCGAGGACCAGGCGCTGCTTCGCGCCGGCGTCGCGATCCTCGGCACCGCCTTCCTGGTCAAGGCCGGGATGTGGCCGCTCTGCTTCTGGCTTCCTTCCGCCTATATGGCGGCGGCGGCCCCGGTTGCCGCGATCTTCGTCGTGCTGACCAAGGTTGGCACCTACGTGCTGCTGCGGCTCACGCTCCTGCTCTTCGGCCCCGAGACGGGTGATGCGGCGGGCTTCGGCGGTATGGTCCTGCTGTGGGGCGGCATGGGGACGATCGCCTTTGCGACATTCGGGGTGCTCGCGTCCCAGGCGATGGGCAGGCTCGCCGGCTACAGCGTGCTCATCTCCTCGGGGACCTTGCTCGCGGCCGTCGGGATTGGCAACGCGACGGTCGTGTCCGGTGCCTTGTTCTACCTCGTCAGTTCGACCCTCAGCGTCGCGGCCTTCTTCATGCTGATCGAGTTGGTGGAGCGGGCACGCGAACCAGCCGCGGACCTGCTGGCCGTCACCATGGAGGCGTATGGCGACGAGACCGACGAGAGTGAGGAACATGAGGACGAGGAGGTCGGCGTGGCCATGCCGGGGGCGCTCGCCGTACTCGGCGTCTCGTTCGGATGCGTCGCGCTCCTGCTTGCGGGCCTGCCGCCGCTGTCGGGGTTCATCGCCAAGTTCGCCATGTTGACGGGGATGCTGAACCCGGACGGGCTCGGCTCACCAGCGACGATCCCGGGTCGCATCTGGCTGTTGGTCGCGCTGGTCATCCTGTCCGGTCTCGCGGCGCTGGTTGCCATGATGCGCAGCGGCATCCGGATCTTCTGGGCGCCGCTCGAGGTCATCGTTCCGCGCGTGCTCGTGGTCGAGGTCGCGCCGATCGTCGTGCTGCTGGCGCTCTGCATGTTCCTTGCGGTCCAGGGCGGCGCGATGCTCAGCTATACAGAGGCTGCGGCGCATGCGCTGCATTCCCCATCGACCTATATCCAGAGCGTACTGGGGGCGGGCTACTTGCCGGGCGTGTCCCGATGAGCCGCGCGCTGCCCTATCCGCTCCTGACCGCGGCGCTGCTGCTGATGTGGCTGTTGCTCACCTCCTTCTCGACCGGGCAGTTCCTCGTCGGTGCCGCGATCGCGATCGGAGCTTCCCACGCGATGGCGGCGCTTCAGCCATCCAAGCCCCGGCTGAGGCGTTGGCAGCTCCTTCCCAAGCTTCTGGGCATCGTCATGCTGGACATCCTCCAGTCGAACATTGCCGTTGCCAGGATCATCATCCAGGGAGATCGTCGTGATCGGGTCGCGGGCTTCGTCGCCATACCGCTCGACCTGCGCGACAAGACGGGCCTGGCCCTGCTGTCGTGCATCGTCACCAGCACGCCCGGGACGGCCTGGGTCGAGTACGCCCCTGATTCTGGTGTCCTTCTGATCCATGTGCTCGACCTCGTCGACGAGGCTGACTGGGTCTCCCTGATCAAGAACCGCTATGAGGCGCTGCTTATGGGGATATTCGAATGACGGCCGCAATCCTCCTGTGGTCGGTGATGGCCGCTCAGGCGATGCTCGTCGCTGCCATGGGGTGCAGCGCCTACAGGCTCATGCGGGGATCCCGCGCGCAGGATCGGGTACTTTGCCTGGACGCCATGTACGTCAGTGCGATGCTTCTGGTGCTGACGATCGGTATTCGCACCGGAAGTGCGATCTATTTCGAGGCGGCCTTGATCATCAGCGTGCTCGGTTTCGTCTCGAGCGTCGCCCTCGCCAAATTTCTCATGCGCGGCGAGGTGATCGAATGACCCACGCCGCGAACCTCTCCGCCTGGGCGGCGCTGCTGACCGCCTTCCTGGTCCTCCTCGGCGCCGGGCTGACGCTGCTGGGAGCGATCGGAACATTGCGTTTCCGCAGATTCTTCGAGCGGGTCCATGCACCGACGCTCGGCACGAGCTGGGGGACCGGCGCGATCTTGCTTGCGTCGATTGTCTGCTTCTCGGCGCTGGGATCGCGACCGATCCTGCATGAGTTCATGATCGGTGCGTTCATCACCGTCACGACACCGGTCACGCTCATGCTGCTCGCTCGTGCGGCCCTCTATCGAGATCGGGTTGAAGGAAATGTGGACGTGCCTCCGCGAGCGCTGTTGCGGCGTCGGAGCGCGGGAGTTGAAGAACCCGCGCTCGGAGATATGATGGCGACGCGACCCGACTCAATAGGGCCCGAGGCCTAGAATTTGCGCCCGCGAGCAAGCTATTCAAAAAACAGAGCCAATAAGTATGAAAACGCGAAGAGCATTATTACAAGAACGACGTATCCAATAATTCGTATATTCAGATCACGTTTCATCTTCAGCCCACCTGAGAGGAAGACACTAAATCATAATAAATTTATATCTATCATATTTCTGCTAAACTAAAAGTCATTACAAATGAAAACGGCTGTCATTTACCTCATAATGAGGCGACGCGGCATTAATAAATTCCTTTAAGGATTGTCGTCCAGACTGCTGATGCCGCCTTCATCTTCAAGCTGAAGTAATTGTTTTACATCCTGACGGGAGAACTTTAGCCGGACGCCTGCTCCCATGCCGTCGCGCTCGTCCAGGACGACAACCACGAAGTGCTCACACGCACCGTGTAGTGCCGCGGCGTCACGTTCCGAGCTTACCCAGGCACCGCCGTTGGCTTCGATCAGGCCCAACCATTGAACAGTTAGCCCGGCTGCCTTGGCGAAGTCCTCGGTACTGATCCCCGCTAAAGAGCGGGCCACCTTAACCAATCGCCCCGTCATCTTGATTTTGGCAAGCATTATCTCCTCCCCATTCATTAGAGAGATTGTGCACACATCGCCGACTGCGATCTAAGAGCAATGACCGTCTCAGCGGAGGACGGCGCGGTCATCGAAACGGTCATTCCGTCGACTTCGACCAGCCGAGTTGGACTGGTCGCAAACTGACCCCGACCGTAAGAAATTGGCCAGCTCCTGCGGCTCAGCTGCCGACTTCGTCGCATCGCCCCGAAGCGGACTCTCGAGAAGTAAGCTACGGGCCGATGGTGTTGAAGAAGTCGGTGTCGGCGCCATTCGTGAGCAGCCCGGGAGGAGTTGTGAGAGGGCCTTCTCCCTCATGCCGCCGGAGGCGACACTCCCGACGGCATCAACTTCGCCATTTTTCTGAGGTTCTGGGCGGTGGCTGGGAGGAGGAACTCGTCGCGGGCACCGCATGGTCCGCCATAGCGATTGCGCCAATTGTAAAGCCTCGCATCGCTGATCCCGCACTTCCGGCAGGCGAGATCGAAGCCGGATGAACTGACCTGAGGGTTGAGCCGCAGGCCACGCTCCAGCCCTGCAGCCCTCGGCGAAGCGCTCGAGCTGACCGATCGAGTTGAAGATGATCTTGTCGGCATGCCACGACGTCGTCGATCTCGTGATTGCTGAAGGCGACGCTGTAGGCGTGCGTCTCGCCGCCAAACTTTTTCGCGGCCGAGCTTCACCTCGTAGAGCGAGGAAGACGTCGTGCCGTCCATGTAATCGCGCATGAGATCGAAGACCGACGACGCGGCGCTGGTTGCCATGATGCGCAGCGGCATCCGGATCTTCTGGGCGCCGCTCGAGGTCATCGTTCCGCGCGTGCTCGTGGTCGAGGTCGCGCCGATCGTCGTGCTGCTGGCGCTCTGCATGTTCCTTGCGGTCCAGGGCGGCGCGATGCTCAGCTATACAGAGGCTGCGGCGCATGCGCTGCATTCCCCATCGACCTATATCCAGAGCGTACTGGGGGCGGGCTACTTGCCGGGCGTGTCCCGATGAGCCGCGCGCTGCCCTATCCGCTCCTGACCGCGGCGCTGCTGCTGATGTGGCTGTTGCTCACCTCCTTCTCGACCGGGCAGTTCCTCGTCGGTGCCGCGATCGCGATCGGAGCTTCCCACGCGATGGCGGCGCTTCAGCCATCCAAGCCCCGGCTGAGGCGCTGGCAGCTCCTTCCCAAGCGCGCCCCTTAAGGCGGACAGCGTGACAGCAGGGAATTTACCGGGGGAGCCGGGCTTCCGAAGGATGAAAGCCCATGGCCCGACACAGCACCCACAGTATCGAGTTCAAGCGCCAGGTGACGCAGGATTCCCTGGGTGGCGAAGGCCGCACGGACCCGGTCGCGATCAGCGGGGTGAATGCGGGCAGACAGGTCCTCGAACTTGAGGTCGCCGGCATGTTCTACCGCCCACATCACGAAGCCCTGCTCGTCCATGACGAACGTGTCGGCCTCGACGTTGCATGACTAAAGAGTTACACCTGCGGCGTGGAGGCGCGGCGCACCCTGTCGGATGTCCAGTGGGTAGAGGGCAAGGCAGACCTCTGTCGCGGGCGGATGCTGGTGTCTTTTACACAAGATCGGCCTATCTTCTATTTTCTTTCGCGCATCCGATGGAGGAACTCCCTTGCTGCCGCGCCGTTCTCCAACCGTCCTATTCAGACAGGAGATTTTAAATGGGCATATTCGACAGCATTAAGAAGGCGATTTTCGGCGAGGCCAAGGCTGACACGGTGGCGGCGCCCGGAGCCGCTCCTGTGCCGGGTGCCGTGGTTTCGCCTTCTTCCTCCTCCTCCTCGAGCTCGACACCGGCCGGTACCGCCAACAGGGCACCGACGGCCAGCGTCGACGTCGCTCCTATTCTCGACAAGGCCGTCGCGAACAGCGGACAGCAGCTGAACTGGAAGACCTCTATCGTCGACCTGCTAAAGGCGCTCAAGATCGACAGCAGTCTGACTGCACGCAAAGAGCTCGCGCATGAACTTGGCTACACGGGCGATACGAACGACAGCGCGACCATGAACATTTGGCTTCACAAAGCTGTCATCAAAAAGTTGTCCGAGAACGGTGGAAAGGTGCCGGCCGACTTGCTCGACTGACCAAACTATGGGGCCATCTCCGGGTGTTTAAGAAGGGGCCCGCCGATCACGCGGCGGGCCCTTCGGGATTGTGCCTGTCGCGCTTCCGGAGCTACGCCGACGACCAGTAACACGCCTGCGCGGCCAGTGCGGGACGGAATTAATGTTCGGAAGTGCTTAAGTGATGGACCGACGTGCAGCAACAGCAGCTGCGCGATCGCATCAAGGTGTCCGTCGTCAGATAATTTGAGACCGTTTTTGTTCTCAGGAACGGAGGTTCTGGCTCATCTGGGTTTAAGGCTATGCGGGCTGCAGCTGATGCTGCAAGCGTCTTTGGTGGATGGTCTGTCGTTTGATCCTTTCGCGTTCGGTGAGGATGGCCTGCCCGCGGCCGAAGTAGACATCGGCGGGCGTGAGGTTGCCGAGGCTCTCGTGGTAGCGGGCATGGTTGTAGTGCTCGACGAAGCCGGCGACCTGCCGTTCAAAATCGTCCGGCAGATAGTAATTCTCGAGCAGGATGCGGTTCTTCAGGGTCTGGTGCCAGCGCTCAATCTTGCCTTGCGTCTGGGGATGATAAGGCGCGCCACGAACGTGTTTCATGCCCTTGCCGTCGAGCCAGGTGGCGAGGTCGGCAGAGATGTAGGAACTGCCGTTGTCGCTCAACAGCCTGGGTGGATGAGCGACCGTGATCTGGTCGAGCCCGTCGTCTTGTCCTTGAACTCGGACGCCGCCTTGAGGACGATGTGGGCCGGGCTGGTGATCAGATCATGCGCCTTCAGCAGCCGATACACCGATGCTTCCGAGACGAAGTAACTCTTCTCGTCGGTGAAGCGCACTGCCAGCTCTCGCGGGCTGAGATCTGTTTCGCGCAGCGCCAGTTCAGCGATCTCGTCCCGAACCGGCTCAGGGATCCGGTTCCAAACACGGTCGGGCCGCGAGCGATGATCGGCGCGTGCCTCGATCTCGCCGGTGCGATAGCGATCGTATCAGCGATAGAACGTGGCGCGGGGAATGCCGAGCTTGTTCTCCGTGCGTCGCGCCGGCAGATGCGAGGCTTCGACCAGGCGGATGATCTCGGCCTTCTCGGATGCGGGGTATCTCATGTGTCGTCTTCCCCATCCGCGAGCATGCTTTTTTTAAGCAGGCGGTTTTCCAGGGTCAGGTCGGCCACGGCCTCCTTCAGCGCCTGCGCCACCCGACGCAGTCACCTCGTCGGAGGTCGCCGCACGCGCCGTGTCGCCGGCGAGACGGCGCTTGCCAGCGTCGAGGAACTCCTTCGACCAGCCGTAATACATCGATGAGGCGATCCCCTCGCGCCGGCACAGTTCGGCGATACTCTCTTCGCCGCGCACCCCTTCCAGCACGATGCGGATCTTCTCTTCGGCCGTGAACTGCCGACGCGTCGCTCGGCGAATGTCCATCACGACCTGCTCTGCCGGTGCTTTCTCCGGCCCCGATTTCTGTCTCATCTGCGCTCCTGAATGGCTGCGATGATCCAGAAATCCTCCCTTCCCGAAAACCCCTAAACTGTCTCAAGGGCGCTGACGGCGGACATGCTCAACGCCTGCGCGCCGAGGAAAGCATCGCCGAGCTGTGCCGGAAGGAAGGCATCCGCACACTACACATCTTCTTAATCGTCACGAAAGGTGCTGGATTTGAAGGGAGACAGAATTTCATATGCGACACGGACTGCTCTATTGCATCTGCCTGAACAGAAGATCTTTCAGCAGATTGTTTGGGAATCTGCGAGCGATTGTTACGGCATAGAAGCGCTCGACAATTCCAGGCAGCGCCGCTCCGATTGCGAGAAGCCCCTGCGAAAGCTCGTCCTGGATCACGATGGGCGGGAGCACGCCGAGGCCAATGCCTTCACGCACCAGAAGGCGCATCATCGCCATGTCGTCGACCTCGGCGGCGATCCGCAGCCTGATACCGGTCCGGTTGACCAGCGCGTCGATGTCGTCGCGCAGACCGCTGTGGAGCGGCGGCAGGATTACCGTCTGGCGCGCAAGAAGGTTTTCGAAGCCTCCGGCCTCCGCCACCAGATCGTGACGGCCGACCAAGCTGACCGGCTGCTCCGCCAGCTTGTGGGTGAGGAAGGCGCGCTCGGGGTCGGCGGCCGGCGGCTGGTTGGTCAGCACCGCATCGAGCTGATGGGCGCCGAGCGCGCGCAGGAGCTCCGGGGTCGCGCCTGATTTCAAAACGACCTCGACATCCGGCCGACCCAGGATCGGGCGCAGGAAGGCGAGCTGGAAATTGCGCGACAGTGTCGCCTGCGCGCCGACGCGTAGCACATGCCGCGACAGGCCGCTCTCGCGCAATGTGCCGAGTAGATCATTCCCCGTGGCGAAGATGATGTCGGCATGGTCGCGGGCGATCCGTCCGGCCTCGGTTAGGAGCAGGCCGCGCCCAGCGCGCTCGAACAGCCGGTGGCCGAGTTGCCCCTCGAGCCGCTTGATCTGCACGGATAGGGCCGACTGCGTCAGGTTGAGGCGCTGGGCAGCGCGCCCGAGATGCCCCTCCCGCGCGACCATCCAGAAATAGCGCAGATGATTGTAGTTCAGCCCAGACATCGTTCGATCATAGCGAACGGAATAGCGCAAACAATGAATTTTTAGCGCGTCAGTGTCGGTGTTATTGCGGTGCGAGATCAGCCAGCCCGTGAGCCTCGCCGTGCCCCATCTCGCGCTCCCGCTTCTCGCCCCGGCAATTTTTGCTGCGAAGGCTCTGTTCCTGCTGCACCGCGAGGCGTCGCCGGCGAAGGGGCAGGGGCCGCTGGCGGAGATCGCCGCGGCGCTGGCGCTGGTCGTGGCCCTCGGGGCGGCCGTCCAGCTCGCTCTGTCGGGACCCGCGACGCTGACGCTGCTCGCCCCCCGCGGCCTCGGCCTATCCGTGCGCCTCGACATCGTCAGCGTCACCATGCTGTTGCTAATCGGCTTCGTCGGCTGGGTCGTCCTGCGCTTCAGCCGCAGCTATCTCGCCGGCGAACCGGGGCAGACGCGCTTCACCGGCTGGATCTGCGCCACGCTCGCCGCCGCGCTCCTGCTCGTTTGCGCCGGCAACCTGCTCCAGCTTCTCGGGGCCTGGATCGCGACCAGCATCTGCCTGCGCCGGCTGCTGCTGTTTTATCCATCGCGGCCGGCGGCGCAGCGGGCGACCCGCAAGAAATTCGTCGTCGCTCGGCTGGCGGATGCGGCGCTGCTGCTGGCCTGCCTCGTCCTGTTCGCGGGCTACGGCACAGGCGACATCGGCGCGATGCTGGCGCAGGCCCTTAGCGGCCCGGTGCCAGTCGGGACGGGCTGGGCGGTCGCGCTGCTGGTGACGGCGGCGCTGCTGAAATCGGCGCAGTTCCCGGCCCATGGCTGGCTGGTGGAGGTGATGGAGGCGCCGACGCCGGTCTCGGCCCTGCTGCATGCCGGCATCATCAATGCCGGTGGCTTCCTGCTGATCCGATTCGCCGATTTGCTGCTAACGACGCCGCGCGCGCTGGCGGCGCTGGTGCTGATCGGCGGGTTCACCGCCCTGCTCGGTAGTCTGGTGATGCTGACCCAGTCCGCGATCAAGACCTCGCTGGCCTGGTCCACGGTGGCGCAGATGGGCTTCATGGTGCTGCAATGCGGGCTGGCGCTCTTCCCGCTGGCGCTGCTGCACATCGTCGCCCACTCCCTCTACAAGGCCCATGCCTTCCTGTCCTCGGGCTGGGCAGTGGAGCAGGTCGCGGCCACGCGCCGCCCGGGGCCGGTCGCGGTGGCCGGCATTCGCGTCGTCGCGCAGTCCTTCGCCTTTGCGCTGGCGCTCTACGGCCTGCTCGGGCTGGGCTTCGGCTTCGCTGAGAAGTCGCCGCAGGCGATCGCGCTCGGCGCCATCCTCGTCTTCGGCGTCGCTTATCTGATCGCACAGGGCCTGGCCGACTCCGCGCCACGCGCACTCACCCTGCGGACATCGGCGGCGGCCATCGCCGCCTCGCTCTCCTACTTCCTGCTCCAGCGCTTCGCGCAGTGGCTGACCTCGGCGACGCTGCCGCCGATCCCGCCGCCGACGGCGCTGGAATGGGCGCTCATCGTGCTGACGCTGCTCTCCTTCGGCGGCGTCGCCTTCGCCCAGGCGCTGTTTCCGCACTGGGCGGGCCACCCGGCCCTGGCCGGGCTGCGCGTCCATCTCGCCAACGGCTTCTACGGCAACGCCATCTTCGACCGCTTCACCGGCGGCTGGGCGCGGCCCAAACCTTCGCTCCCGACCAGCGAAAGGAGCCCGTCATGAACGCGCAGCCCGGACATGACGCCCTGCAGGCTACCCTGTTGACGCAGGCCGATCGCGCCGCCCGCATCATCCCGCCACTCTGGCCGCTCTCGGCCTCTGTCGCTGTCAACCCATTCCTCGGCCTCGCAGGGGAGACGCTGCCCGGCGCGGCGGCGCGCCTCGGCCGGGCCGGCGGCATCCCCGTCACCATGCCGCGCAGCTTCTACCGGGAGCGCTGGTGGGCGGGTGAGATCACGCCGGCCGATCTTGCCGCTGCCATCGTCGACCGTCCGGGCGCGCCCGGTCTCGCTGCGGTCGAGGCGGCGCTCGCCGAGGACCCGGCGCCCGTAGCCCCGATCCCGACCGTCGCCGCGCTCTGCGCCGACGCCACCGGCATCGACTGGCCCGGCTTTATCGCGGACCGGATCGGCGCATGGGCGTCGGGCCATTTCGATCTCGGCCAGGCGATCTGGCCAAAGACCGCGGCGACCGGCGCCTATGAATCCTGGCGCGCCTTTGCCACCCAGGATCTCTCGCCCGAGATCGCGGGGCTGAAGGGCTTCTGCCTGCGCATCTCGCGGGAACCGCTCGCTGCCCCGGCAGCGATCAGGCGCGCAAGCCTTGCGCTCGGCCTGCCGCAAGCTGCCGCCGAGTGCTATTTCACCGCACTCCTGACCGGGCTCGGGGGCTGGGCGCAATATGCCCGCCACCTGCACTGGCAGGCGGAGCGCGACGGCGGCACCGACCCGACCATCACCGACCTACTAGCGATCGCACTCGCTTTCGAGGCGGCTCTGCAGGCGCAGTTCGGGCGGCAGATCGCCGATCCTTGGCGTGAGGCGATCGAAGCCCATGCCGAACCGTTCGAACCCGGCAGCGACCAGATCATCGACGCGCTACTGCAGGAAGCCTATGATCGCGCCGCGCAGCGCCGGTTCTTCACGGCCTGGCGGCCAGCCGTCACTAAGAAGGAGCCGCCGGCGCGCCCCTCGGTGCAGGCCGCCTTCTGCATCGACGTCCGCTCCGAGATCATCCGCCGCGCACTGGAATCGCTCGATCCCGGCGTGGAGACTCTGGGCTTCGCCGGGTTCTTCGGCATCGGCGTCTCGCATCGCAGGCTCGGCTCCGTCGGTGGCGAGGCGCGGTTGCCGGTCCTCTTGAAGCCGGGGCTCGGCTCCTTCACCTGCGACGCCCCCGGCGAGGCCGCCGAGGATCGGCAGCGCATCGGCGCCCGCGCCCGGCGCGCCTGGGGTCGCTTCAGGCGCGCGGCAGTTTCGTCATTCGCCTTCGTCGAGGCTAGCGGGCCGCTCTATCTCTGGAAGCTCTTCCACGATTCCGTCACGGCCGATCACCGCCCGAACGGCGACTGGGCTGCGCCGCAGCTCGACGCTTCGCTCACGGCGAGGCAGCGCATCGAGATGGCGGCGACGATACTGCGGGCAATGTCGCTGACCTCGCGCTTCGCCCGGCTGGTGCTGCTGGCAGGCCATGGCGCCCGGCTCGTCAACAACGCCCATGCCAGCGCCCTGCAATGCGGCGCCTGTGGTGGTTTCCCCGGCGACGTCAACGCCCGCCTGCTGGCCTGCCTCCTGAACGATGACGAGGTCCGCGTCGGGCTCCCGGCGCAGGGGATCGACGTACCGGCCGATACACGTTTCGTCGCGGGTCTGCACGACACGGTCAGCGACGAGATCACGTTGTTCGACCCCGAGTTGCTGCCGGCGTCGCATGCCGCCGATCTTACCCGGCTGGACTCGCTGCTGGCGTCCGCCGGACGCCTCGCCCGGACCGAGCGAGCGCTGCACCTGCCCGGCGCGACCGGCGAAGGCGACGTCGCCCGGCGTGGCCGGGACTGGGCTCAGGTCCGGCCGGAATGGGGGCTGGCTGGCTGCAAGACCTTCGTCGCCGCGCCGCGCCGGTACACGGCAGGGGCCTCCCTGGCGGGGCGTGCCTTCCTGCACAGCTATGACTGGCGCGCCGACAGCGAGTTCAAGGTGCTCGAGCTGATCCTGACGGCGCCCGTTGTCGTCGCAAGCTGGATCAGCCTGCAGTATTACGGCTCCGCCGTCGCACCGCTGGCCTTCGGCGCTGGCAACAAGCTGCTGCACAACGTCGTCGGCGGGATCGGCGTCTTCGAGGGCAATGGCGGCCTGTTGCGCGGCGGGCTGCCCTGGCAGTCGGTCCATGACGGTGAAGCACTTGTCCATAAACCGCTGCGCCTCTCGGTCGTCATCGCCGCCCCGCGCGAGGCGATTCTCGCCGTCCTCGCGAAGCATCCGGATCTCCAGGCGCTATTCGACCACGGCTGGCTGACGCTGTTCACGATGGACGATGCGGGCCGTCTGGCCTGGCGCTACCATGCAACGAACGGCTGGACCGATTTTCAGATTGAAAACGATACGGGGCGCTTGGCGGCCTGAAGCCCATGAGCGGACGCGACTATCCGAGGATGGCCGGTATCCGTTAGAAAAACCCGAGGCGTCGAACATGCCGATGTCGTGATTGAAGGGATTTGATAGAGGCCCGCCCCGGAACCGTAGTTAGTCAAGGGCCTTCTCAAGCGGTCGCTGGAGAGGTTAGCAATGAATCGAATCGCCCTAATGACGCTGGCCGTGGTTTCCGGCTTGACGCTGACCGCCTGCAATCCATTGGAGACGCAGCCGGTAGGTAACTCAAGCGTCCCGCAGCCGGCCAAGTCCGTCAAACTTAGCCGGTACGTCGGCAAATGGTACGAGCAGGGCCGCTATGAGGCGAGCTTCCAGAAGGGCTGCGAGGGTGTCACTGCCGACTACGCCACAAAGCCGGACGGCTCATTATCGGTGGTCAACTCTTGCCGTCAGGGCGGCTTGAACGGTCCGCTCAAGACGGCTGAGGCTTCGGCGCGCGTCGTCGATGGATCAAATGGCTCAAAGTTAAAGGTAACGTTCTTCTGGCCGATCGAAAGCGACTATTGGGTCCTCGACCGCGCGGACGATTACTCCTGGTCCATGGTCGGCGAGCCTTCGGGAAAATTCCTTTGGATACTCACGCGCGCCCAAAAAATTGACACACGGCAATACGAAGCGTTGACCAACCGCGCGCGCGCGATGGGCTACGACAAGCAGTTGCTTCGACGGACGCAGCAGTAGTCGTCTTCCCGTCGAGATCACCGAGCCATCCACCCCTGCCGAGGCCCGCGCAGATGAATTTGCGCGGGCTCCTTATCGCGGCATCAGAGCGTTGTGAGGGCCGTGCTGCCAATTGAATCGTTCGCCGATCGTGTCGAACTCCTCGGTGCGATGACCACCGTGGCGCCCACGGGAACGCGGTTGAACAGGTCCATGATGTCCTGATTGAGCAGCCGGATGCAACCGCTGGAGACCGCATCGCCGATGGTGTGAGGCTCGGTCGTGCCGTGGATGCGATACAGGGTGTCGCGGCCATCTATGTAGAGATACAGCGCGCGGGGGCCGAGCGGATTGTTGACGCCCCCGGCCATTCCCTTCGCCCATTTCGCGTTACGGATCGGATCGCGCTTGATCATGCTGAGCGTCGGCGTCCAACTGGGCCAGACCGCCTTGCGTCCCACGGTCGTTCGGCCCGACAGGTTCATCCCGTCCGCGCCGACCCCAATCCCGTATCGGATCGCTCTGCCGTTTTCGCGCACCAGGTACAGGAAGCGATCCTCAGTATCGATGATGACCGTGCCCGGCTGCTCTCGGGTATCGTAAGCGACTTCGCGGCGCAGGAACTGGTCGTCCACGACCGAGATGTCGGTCGCCGCAATGACATGCTTGTCGCCGACGATCTCACCGTACAGCGCGACGTATTGCGGATCGAGCGCCGGCGGGCTTGGCGCGGTCGCGCTCTGTGTCAGCGAACATCCTGCGCTAGACAGAGCAGCAGCCAGAAGGCCGACGAACTTGAGGTTTCTGAGCAGACGTTCGCGGCCGCTCGGGGGGACGGTAGAAGACATGACGGAACTCCTTCCGCGCATGACATGCGCGAGCCCCCTCTGTCATTGGCCTGAGAGTTTCATCGGGCCGAACCACTCGACACCGACTTACACCGTGGGCGGGAGCGTCGCTCCGCTTTTCAGAGTCTTCTTAGCAAGCGGTTCGGGTGCCTGAGAGTTTCCGGGGCGGTTGCTCCTTCGGCGGTCTTGCGACGCTCTCCCGCTTTGCTGGATCGAGGTATCAAGATGCTCTGAGGCGGATGTGTGGAAAAATGAGCCGGAAACATGGCGACTCTACCCTGTTGTATAAATCTCACGATATTAGCCGGATCCGCCACAATCGTGCGGTTCATTGCGTCCGGGATATCGGCGAGGGCTGCGCCGGCGGCCCTGCCTCGGGTGAGACGGCCCGCCGCTGTTGCTGCCCTTCTAACTGAAGGCCATATGCGCGGGGGTTCCCTCGCGGGCGGACGACTACCCGAATGCCCCGTCGAGCTGTCGCGCGCGCTGATCCAGAACGCTCCTTCGTCATGACAGTAGCCGGCGCCCGCGCCACCGATGTCGGCGTCCTTGACGGCAGCTCGATCACGGTCGACCGAAGCGTAGTCGCCGGCGATGGTGCCGTTATCGTTGCAGTGAACGGTGAGCGCCGCATCAAGCTAATCCGCATTGCCGGCGCCCGCAAAAGTCTCGCGTTCGGCAACCAGCGCTACCCCGACTACGATCCGGTCGACCGGGATCGAGCGGTCGAACAACGACGGCTGAAAGATTGCCAGGACGATGCGCGGTGTTCCAGGCTTCCCCCGGAATCGGACCTCTCGGATGTCGGCAACCGGTAGCTTCAACCTTACCTGGGAGCAGACGTTCCAATCGTCTGCTAAGGGCCGATTTTGTTGAAGAAGTCGGTGTTGCTGCGAGCTTGAGGTTCTGATTCAGTCGTCCTTGTGGAGGGCGGCGCTATGATGGGCGAGCGGACGGTTGCACAGGAGGCACTGTTCTACGAGTTCAGCTTGAGCGGCATGTCCCGGCTGGCCACCTGCGGCGCTCCATCGACCGCTTCGTTGATCTGTCCGGCATTCGTGCGCATCTACGCCCCTACTACAGCGACACCGGCCGGCCCTCGATCGATCCCGAACTGATGATCCGGATGTTGATCGTCGGCCACTGCTTCGGCATCCGCTCCGAGCGCAGGCTTTGCGACGAGGCCCATCTGAACCTCGCCTACCGCTGGTTCTGCCGGCTCTGGCTCGAGGGCGATGTGCCCGACCATTCCACCTTCTCGAAGAACCGGCACGGCCTCTTCCGCGACAGCGATCTGCTGCGCGAGGTCTTCGAGACGACGGTTCGACGAGCATGGCGGATGGGCTGGTCGGTGGCGAGGGCTTTGCGGTCGATGCCAGCCTGATCAAGGCCGATGCCAATCTGCAGAACGGGGCGCCCGGCAAGGATGGGTTGGCGCCTGAGGCCGCCAACCATGCGGTGCGCGAGTATCTGGCCGTGCTGGACGATGCCGCCTTCGGCGCGGCGACGCCGGTCGTGCCGAAGTTCATCTCGCCGGCGGACCCGGCCGCACGCTGGACGGCGGCCCATGGCGGGCAGGCCTTCTACGCCTATGCGACGAACTATCTGATCGACCTCAAGCATGCCGTCATTATGGACGTGGAGGCGACTACGGCCGTGCGGCAGGCCGAGGTCGGCGCCGCGCGAACCATGATCGGGCGCACCCAGGACAGGTTCGGCACCTGGCCCGAGAAGCTGGTCGCGGACGCAGCCTATGGCTCGGCCGAGAATCTCGCCTGGCTGGTGCACGAGCGCGGGATCGAGCCGCATATCCCTGTGTTCGACAAATCCCAGCGCCGGGACGGCACCTTCAGCCGGTCCGACTTCGCCTATGATCATGATCGCGATCTCTACATCTGCCCGGGCGGCCAGGAGCTTCGGCAGTTCCGCCGCTGCTTCGCGGTGCCGCGCGATGGCATCGATCGTGAAGGCCTCATGCGCTACAGGGCGAGGAAGCGCGACTGCGATGCCTGCTCCCTGAAGCCGCGCTGCTGTCCGAAGGAACCTGCCCGCAAGCTTCTGCGCTCCATCCGCGAGGGCGCCCGCGACATGGCGCGCGACATTGCTGCCACCGATGCCTACGTCACCTCGCGACGCGAACGGAAGAAGGTCGAGATGCTGTTCGCGCATCTGAAACGCATCCTTAAACTCGACCGCCTGAGACTGCGAGGACCATGCGGTGCCCGCGACGAGTTCCTCCTCGCAGCCACCGCCTAGAACCTCAGAAGAATGGCGAAGTTGATGCCGTCGGGAGTGTCGCCTCTGGCGGCATGAGGGAGAAGGCCCTCTCACAACCCCTCCCGTGCTCCTCACGAATGGCGCCGACACCGACTTCTTCAACACAATCGGCCATACTCGTCCGTTCCGTCGAAGAGCAAGACAATGCATCCGGGTCCGTTTCCGTACTGCACGATAGAGAAGGCTTGTCGGAACCCGCTTACGGGCCCCCCCGGGGATGAGCAGATGAAGCTATTCCGGGCTCTCGCACCGAAACGGAATTCCGATGACGACTCTGAACGATGGCGCAAAGGTAGCCGAGGATGAGGCGCGACCAACCGCCGGGGATCTTGCGCGGTATGCGCGAGCACAGACTGAGCACTGAACATGCCGGAATGTTCCCGATGTGGCAGGCGGCGCTGGCGCATGCGCTGCTGCTCGACCATGACGGCGACCGGCTCCATGTGGACCAGGGGGCCTGAACAGCCGCCAGCTTGCGGAAGGCGCGCGCTCGATGGCGCGGATCTTCGCGCTGCTGATCGGCGAGGCTCCGGCCCGTAACGAGCAGGAGCTCGGGCAGAAGATCGAGATCTACGAGACGATGAGCTTCCTGCCGGGCGACATCGAGTGCTCGCGCACAGCCTGGCTCGTCGAGCTGGCCATGCATCTCGATTCCGTCGATCTCGGCATCGAGCTGAGCAAGGCGCCGGTCGCGACCGGCTCCGAGAGCGTGCAGTAGGATCGCCGCAATGACCTCCTTGATCGTGTACGATCTCGAGACCAGCGGACTCAGTCCGGCCTGGACGGTGCAGCTTCAGGCCGCCCACACGCGGCATCATCCCGGTCATTCCGCACAAGACGAATGAGAAGGACAAGCCCGGCTTCGTCGCGAAAGCCCTCCATCGCGGGCGTGCCCGCATCGAGCAGGCCGTCGGCAAGCTCAAGCGCTTCAAGCGGGTCGCCCTACGACGCGAGAAGATCAAGCTAAACTTCACAGCCATCGTCGCCCTCGCAGCAGCCTCCGTCTTGGTCAAATCCGTCCATCGCCTAGATTTTCGTCAGGCTCCAACGGGATTGATCTTTAACAAATTATTCCTTGCGCAACTGGCGATACTCATCAAAGGCAGGATGGCGAAAGCGTTCAATAGTGACCAATCAGGGGTTGATTCCGTATCTCGGGCGGGCTGTCAGTCTCACACTGTTCGTGACCGGTCTTGTGCATATCAGGAGCGGCTTGTTAGGGCCGGTCTTGGTGACGGTTGCCCTCATCATCATCTGGTTTCTGCCGACAAAGCCTCGTCCGCAGGACGCGCTCGCGCCGCATCGTCTGCCGGCAGTGATCGGGCCGGATCTCCTCTGCCATTTGCTGACCGGCTTCGTCATTGCTCTACCGTTCTGGGCAGGCGGGGACGCCGGCTTTTCGCGCTCCGGCATCAATGTCATGGCGATCATCACCTGGCCCATGGCGCTTGGCGGCCTCGTGCTGGTCGCCGTTGCAGCCGAAAATACGAGCCGCTTGGTGCGGATCGAAGACGATGCGCTGGAGGTCGCGACCGCCTGGCGACGCCAGCTTATCCGCTACGCCGATATCGCATGGATCGAACCTTGGCGCCGCGGTCTGCCGCGCGTGCTGCGTGTGCTTGCGCCATTGCTGGCGGCAAGCGGACACCTGACGGCGGCAGGCGGATTGATGCTTGCGCGTGATTCGACGGGCGTCGGTCTGAAGCTCGCCGATGGGCGAAGCATTGTCATCCAGCGTGAAGCGTTCGAGAAGCCGTTGCAGCGTCACCTGCATGTCCTGAAGAAGAAGGGCGTGCCGATGGCGGCCGAGGGGGAGCAAACATGAAGGCATTCTTGACAAACATCGTTGCGGGGCTCGCAGCTCTCGGGGCGCTTTTGGCGCTGGCCACGCCGGCCCGTGCCCAGACCTGGACGGGCCACCGACTCGCAGAGGTGACGTTCGAAGCCCCGGCAGACTGGCGCGCAACGAGCACGCGCGACCGCGCAATCATCCTGGCCGATTCCGCCGGGCGCGAATTGCGTGTCGAGTGGTGGGTGCAGGACGAACCGATCCTCGGCTACGACGACATCGTCTCCCACAAGCGAATCACGGTTGGCGGCAAGCGGGCGACGTGGAAGCATTCCTCCTTTCCGAACGGGCAGACTGTTACGGTCGTCCTTGACGAAAAGCGGAAGGACGGGCGCCAGCTCCTGATCTCGCTGGAAGCTCCCGGCCGCGACGCGACCGCTGCGATCCGCCTTTTCGACGACGTCCTGGCTCGGGTTCGCTTCGGGGGAGCGGCAGGCCAAAGCGGCGCGGTGACTGCACCGCCAAGTACGGCGGCCGTCGCGCCCCGGCAACGCGAACGGACACCGCTTTCGCCGCAGATGCAGGCGATCGCGGCACATTTCGGACAGGACTGTGAGGCCGTTGCACTCGCCTCCTGGTCACATCCGGCGCTCGCTGCCATCCGCAAGCGCAAGCAGGCGCGCATCGAATGGGCGATGCTCTGCCGCAACCAGAGCCATCCGGTGTTTGCGATGACCTTCGACTACGATCCGCAGGGTCGCACCAACGATTTCTTCATGCCGCTTTATGACGACGTGCTGAAAGCCGGCGGCGGCGCGGCGTTTTCCTTCGTTTCCTTACGGGACAAGCTGATCATCGACGTCGCGTTGGTGGGTAAGGACCAGATCGATGTCAACTTCAGGGACGTTCCGCAACTGCCGCGCGCCGAAAACCCAGGGGATGGCAAGGCGGCCCCGTCCGCTGCCAATCCCACGGAGAAAAGGTCTGGTCCGCCGGTGCGGGAACAAAGTGATGTGCGGCTGTTTCTCGGCCGCGCCTCCTTCAGCGCGCCGGCGGAATGGGAAATTCGGGCCGATCCCGACCAGGCCGCCATCGGCTTCATCCGCCCGGACAACAAGGCTGAGATCATGGTTCTCCTGTGGCCTGAAGCGCGGCCCATGCCGAGCGAGGGCGTGAAGCAGCTCGAACATGTGGTGGTGGCGGATACGCCTGCCGTTCGGTATCGGCAGAGGATCGCGAACAGCCAGATCGAGCACATTTTCTTTGAGGATGGCTATCCCGACGGCTCCCGCATCTCGGTTTCGTATCGGGCTTCAGGCGAGCCGATCGAGGACGGAGCGCCGATCCTTGAGCTTTTTCTGGCGGACCTGACCCTCAATGACTCGCCTCCGGGAGGCTGGTCGCCGGTCGGACCGCTGCAGGCCCGGAGCCGCGATCCATACGAGGGCCTTGATGTGCGTCCTTTTGAAAAGACCCGATGAGGAGGCCGATGATGGATCATTCCGCACGACGATCGCTCCCGTCCCGCGCCTTGGTGCTTGGCTTGCTGGGAGCGGCTGCGCTGGCCTCCTGCGTCAGCGCATTCGCCCAGTCGACGACCATCGCACAGGACATGATCGCCGCCACCAAGCGTTATGTCGCCGAGAAGAGCGAGGAGGTGATCAAGGCGCAAAGCAAGCGGGCCATCGTTGCCGCCTACAAGAAGCTCTATCGGTCCGGCGCAGACAAACGCATGTTGCGGGCGCTCGGTACGGTCGCGCTTTCCGCTGAAGAGATCGACACCTTCGCCGACAACATGGCAAAAGCCACCGTCCTCGGCGACCGCGAAGGGGTGAAGGGCGTCGGGCAGCAGGTGGCGCTGGCGCTCGGTCAGAAGCTGGTCGCGGGGCTGTCCGATCCACAGTTGCGCGGGCAGATGGGCGAGTTGCTCGGCAGTGTCGAGAAGGTCAACGAGATCGCCGACGTCGTCGGCCAGGCGGCCGGCGGCGACACCAGGGCGGCCATGGAATTTGCCGGGCGCGCGATCATCGCGGCGACACCTGCGGCGGCTATCTTTACCGCCGGGGAGACGGCGGTCGGCGTCATGAAATACGCCAACGAGAAATTCACCGACGATAGCCTTGAAGATCTTTATCGCCGTTATAACGAAGGGGACGCCGACGAGCGCGAGCAGATTCGGCGCAAGCTCGAGTCCGATCGCGTATATTCCTACATCGTCCGCGATCGCCGCATGGAGCTGGCAGCGGAGAAGGAAGAAGCCATCCGGCTCGCCACCGCAGGACTCTCCGACCGCCTGCGCGAACGCCTGCTGGAGGCCAAGGAGGCGGATGTGATCGACGACATCCTCCGCAATTTCGACGCGCGCGCCGAGCGCGAGCGCGTTATCGCCATTCGCGGGGCAGCGAGCGCCAAGGCGGCGGCGGAAGCGACCGCCATGCTCGAAGCGCTCGACTCGACGGCGCGGGACCGCTGGGGCAAGGACTGGCCGCAGACCCGCGTCTACGATCTCGACCGTTTCATGCAAACGATCCGGGAGCGGATGCGCAATGACGGCGTTCTCGATCCTGACAACCCACGCCACATCGCCGCGATGTCACGTCTGCTTTCAACGCGGCTCGTGCATGGCGCCAATTCCGAGGAATATCGCCGGCAGCTATCGGATTTCGAGGAGTATCGTCGCACGCTGCGGGGCGACATCGCTCCCGTTTCCGCATCGGCCAAAGACGCCGGCGCATCGGCAGGCGTCAAACAGGGGCGCGATACCAGTTGTGCGGCCGGTTCGCCAAATCGCAACGAGGCCGACCGGCTGTGGCGCGAGGTTCTGGCGCTTGAGAGAGGGGGCAATTTCACCTCCGCCCGCAAGACATTGCAGCGCTCATTGGCAATCTGCGCCGATCCCAAACGAGCCGCATACGACAAAATTCTCAATGATAAATGGATGATCGACTGGGCCAGAAAGGTGTCAGAGGGAGTCGGGAAGGCAATACCGAAGATCAAAGAGATCACCACGACCGTGACAAATCCTCGCCGCTAGAGCGCTAACCATGGGCGCGCCAGCCAAGAGGGACAGGAGGCAGCGAAAGCCGGGCTTCGGGCGAGCCGCTCACGCCTTGCTGAGCGCGCTCGGTATCCTCTTGATGATCTGGGGCATAGGCGCGCCGCTCGTGGCGCTCACTGGCACCGAGACGCTAGGCCGGATCACGCATGTCCGCCGCCAACTGGGTGACCGTAATGAACTCATCCCGAATCGTTACGCCTTCGCCATCACCTACGAATTCCGCCTTCCCGACGGCGCTCTTCGGACCGGGACAACCCAGCGGATCGGAGACTACTTCTCTCCTGGCCGTCTGGGTGTCGGCAGCCCCGTGACCATCCGCCACGCACCCTTTGCGCCTAGTCTGTCGGTAATAGATTGGGGTCCGGGCGCGCTCATCGAAAACATCTTGGCGGCCGCTATCGGAGCTGCCCTAGTCCGGCTGCAGTTGAAAGGATAAATGGCCCGCCAATAGAGTTTAATTTTTTCGAAATCGAGCTGACATTACATGATATACTGGTATGATACGTGATTTTACCTTCTCCACCGATGCTTTTTCAAGCAACCATAGGAGCCCCATCGCATGATCGCCGATCCGCGTTCCACGATAATGGTCCGCGTCTGCACTGCTGGAGCGTGAACCATGACCTTCCTGCGCGAGGCTCCGCTCGGCGTCTTCCTGTTCGCGTTGATGATGGTAGCGCTGCTCGGCGGCGTCATGATCGTCGCGGCCCTGTGGGCGAGGCGCAGCGCCCGCGCGATCCGCGATCTGCCGCCGACCGCAATGTCCGAGCTGGCCGAGGGGGGCATCTGGTCTGGGGCCGGGTTTCCGCGCCGAAGCTGAAAGCGCCACTGACCGGAAGGCCCTGCGCGTGGTGGCAGGTCGAGGTCTGGGAATCGCGACGCGAGAAGCAGCCCGACGGCAAGATGGCTATGTGTGGTCGCGGGTGCGCAACGAGCAGTCGCAGAAGCCCCTGCGAATTTTCGACGGAAAGGCGGAATGCGGCGTGGACGTATACGGCGCCACGCTGATGCCTTCGGCCTGGAGCGACTGGCGCGGCGACCGCGAAACGCCGACAGGCGAGGAACCCGAGCTGGTCACCGAAGGCACGCCCGGGCTCGGCATCCGGCATGATCTGCAGGGCACGTTCGGGCCCCTTTTCCGCTATGTCGAGCAATATATCTGGCATGACGCGCCGATCTTCGTACTGGGCGAGTTCGCCGAGGATGCAAGCGCTTCCCGAAAGCGCGGCACTCCGGCGCGATGGCTGGCGCGGGGGGCGGCGCGCGCGGATGGCAGCCGCCGGCTCCCGAGCTACCTGCTGCCGGAATTCAGCGCCTCCTTCGCCAGATTGTCCGGTCCGCCCTTCATCGTTTCAACCAGGCACCCGAAGGAGATCGTCGAGACGCAGGAGCTGGGCGCCAAGGCCGGGCTACCGTTGGGCTTCGCCTTCGCGGCGTTCGGCGCCTTCATGGTCTGGGCGCGCTATTTCGCCTGAGAATCAAGGAGGCGGCCGCGCGGCATGCCGTAAGGCCTCCGCGCGCGACGAGACGATTGGCTTTCCGATCTACTGCCGCGCAAGCGGTCAAAGCATCTCGAATGCGATTTACGGTATGAAGACCAACACGGACTCACGTCGAACTGCCGCGCGTCACGCATTGCTCACTTTAAGCGCGTAGCGATTTGACTGCCAACTCCAGCGGCGGGCTCGCCATCGTGCGGCACCTTGCCGACGGCTCTGTCCGGCGTCGCCCTTGAGACCGTCTGAGGGTTTTCTGTGTCGTCGAGCGCCGGGCGCAGCTCAGAGCGGGGCTCCGCGAAAGCCCACCAGTTGCGGCGGTAGCTTTGCCGATTGTTTCGGTCACGTTCGGGTTTTCACGGTCGCCATGCCGATCAGTGAGCGTCACTGATCGGCCACTCGCAAAGGTTCAGGCGAAATGGGCTCACTCGCAATCCACGGCTGGCTCGGTTCTTAGAAAGCTTCCCAACCAGAACTGCCAGTGCGGCTGTTGGCGACCTTCTTGACCGGCGCCGCTGAGGAGCTTCCTGTGGCAGATGCGGCGCGCGGAGCCGGTGCCCGGGTCTGCGCGAAGGCGGCTTCCGCGAGCTGGCGTAGGTGGGCAGGCTCGCCGGCATGGGCCGGCGCAGCTGCGGAACGGCCGTAGTTCGGCCTGGTCTTGAAGGCGGCGACGAGGTCGTTGAGCTGGGCGATCTTGCCCGAGAGCGAGCCGGCGGAGGCTGCACTTTGCTCGGAAAGCGCTGCGTTCTGCTGAGTCATCTCGTCGAGATGGGCGACCGCCTGGCTCATCTCGTCGATGCCGCTCGCCTGCTCGCCCGACGCCGCCGAAATCTCCGCGATGGTGGCCGCGACCTTCTCTGACGCGCTTAGGATCTGGCTGAGCTGCTCGCCAGCTCTACGCACCAGCTTCACGCCCTCGCCGACTTCGGTGTTTGACGACGAGATCAGGGCCGAGATGTCCTTGGCTGCCTCGCTCGAACGCTGCGCCAGCGTGCGCACCTCCGAGGCGACGACCGCAAAGCCCTTGCCGGCATCGCCGGCGCGCGCCGCTTCCACTGCCGCATTCAGCGCCAGCAGATTGGTCTGGAAGGCGATCTCGTCGATCACCCGGATTATGTCGGAGATCTTGGTCGAGGCGTCCTCGATGCGCGCCATGGCGTCGACAGCCTCCCCGGCGATGGCCCCGCCAGTCTGTGCCGCCTTCATCGCCTCGTCGGCGACATTCGCCGCCTGACGCGAGGCGTGGGCGGTCGCTTTCACCGAAGCCGCGAGCTGTTCGGTCGTCGCTGCGGTCTCCTCCAGCGATGAGGCCTGCTCTTCCGTGCGCTTCGACAGATCATCGGCGCCGCTGTTGATTTCAATCGCGGAGCCGCGGATGAATTCGGTTGCAGCAGCAATTCCTGAAACGGTCGTGTCTAGCTGTGAGACGGAACGGTTGAAATCGTCGCGGAGTTTTTCATAGTCTGCCGGAAATGCAGCATTGATCCGATGCGTCAGATTACCTTTGGATAGCTCTTCCAAGCCTTCCGCCAATCCGACAACGACCGCTTCCCGCTCACTATCGACCTTTTTCTGTAGTGTTTCGTTCTCGCGGACCGAGCGGGCTTGAGCGTCACGAGCCCCGTCTGCCTGCTGAAGCGCACTCTCCGCTTCATTCTGGGCTCTGGCCGCTTCCTGGAGTGCATCCTCGGCTTGGCTCAGCGCAATTGCCGAGGCCGCCAGCGTCCGGGAAATCAACTGCGCAGCCCAAGCCAGAGTGACGGCCTCGACGAGCAATATTGCAGCGTGAAGGGCGACGCGGCCGGGGTTTGCGTTTCCTGGGAAAACGGCCGCAGGCAGGAGAAAAGACAGCACGACATGGTGAACTGCAACCACTACCGCTGCGGCGGCAATGACGCGCCAGTCGCAAAAAATGATCAGCATTGCGAGTGCGGCGAAATATGCCATGTGCATGTCGATCTGAAGCGTATTGCCGCCCAGCGCAGCTACGACCAGAGAAATGCCCACCATTAGGCATACGCCCAAGGTCGTATGCGTCGAGGCCGAGTCTGGGCTCAGACGCCAACAGATGGTCGCAACGACTGCCAGCGATAGGGCAGCCCCCAACAAACCGAACATGTTGTTGCCGTTGGCCATGGCCCCGCCGCTCACCAGCGGAACAAGCAACCAGATCGCGCCAACGACCAGTCTGGTGCCGAGGCTTCGGATGGCGGCGATTGTAATGGTCATGTGGTCACCTGGTGAAACAGCCGGCGATGCCGACGGGGTCGAGATTGAATAGCGAGCCTGAAGCTCTCAGGTTTGCCGCAATATTGCTGCCGTCTGATCGGACCACGACGATGAAGGGAAAGCTGCCGAGACGAACGATCGATCCGGCAGCTGCGGCTGCAGCGATTACGTCGTGAGAAGACCACCAAGGTGGAAAGACACCGGCACCGACGCGTGGATCGGACAGATTTTCCGATAGAAGTGGCAACACAGCCGTCGAAACTGCCAGAATCGAAAAGCCAGGCAGCCATTGGCTCAGTTTGGTCACTGTTCCTCTCCGAAACGGATGACGAAGCGATATCTTGAAGTGGTTAATCAGCCGTATCGCAACTGCTAGCTGATGGTCACGGAGATGGGTGCTTCATGAGGCCCGACGCGACACATGCACGGGGCATGCGCCTCAACCGCTACTGGCTCTCGCGATGGGGCGCACCTATCGTCCGTCAATCATACCGCGGCTGCCCAACTTCTCGTGGTGCGACTGGCGAGAAGCGCACAGCAAAGGCCGCTCCTCATGCGAGCGACCACGTGGGTTCGAGCAGAGCGGGCGGCGCCAGGCCTGCAGCGATTCGCGGACTCCGCCGTTCCCCGGGAAATCGCCGACCTCGGCTGGATCGCGTAGGGCCGCGAGGAGGCCATCAATCAATCCCAGCCTTGGCTTGGGCGGCGCGCCGAGTGCGCCCGGATCTGGCCGAGCCGGCGGGGCCGACGCCGCCGGACAATCAGCAGCCAGCCTTAGCACTCGTTTAACCAATCGGGGCTAACCTGAACTGCGCTTGTTACCGCGGCGCAGGACGCCGGACCGCTCCGTTGCCCCCCAGCTGTACGGACCGGCGTCCCCGCCTCCGCTGGTTTCCCGATCGCGGGTTCATCGCCCATTCGTCAATCAGTGGGCGCGAGCCTGCACGTTGATCGCGTGAACGTTTCGATTTGCTCGAGTGCGGCGTCCAGTGTCTTAAATGGCCCATGCTTCATCGCCCGCATCGAGGCGGCAACGCGCTCGCCCGGGAAAATGCGATATTGGCCGGGCTCGACCTGCTCGACGACTGCGACATGCCGGCCCAGCAAGTCGACCAAATTCCAAGCGCCCAGAGCGGTTGGCGTAACGATGATATCCATGCTCGAACCTGCCCCTCCACAACTTAGGCTTGGCGTCTGCGCTCGAGGCCCTGTTGCTGCCGGAGCAAGTCGGTCAAACGCTCCTGCTGCTCTGCAAGTCGCGCCGAGATGCATTCCTCTGCGCTAGCACCCGAAACCGCGGTGGCCTGAACCGTCAGATCCTCGATATTCTGAAATGGGTGGCGGCGATCCTTCGATGCCGGCCGTCGTAGAGCTCACCACCTGTAGCGAAGTGCGCCCTTGCCGCCGAGGCTGCGGCTGTTCTCGCGAACTCGCCGTCGAAGGTTGCGGCGAGCGAGAGGCCATTCTTCAGGTCGAGCTCGGCGGTGGCCGTGGTGCGTAGCGCATTGCGATCGAGCGCCGCGCCGCTGACCAGGAAGGTCGCGCCCGGCAGCGACTGGAAGCTCGCGACGGCGCTGGTGGCGGTGTCGAAGTTGTGGACCCAGGCCACGCCCCGCAGCGCGAGCGGCAGGCCGGCGAGGCTGAAGCTGGCATCGGCGCGCAGGCCGAGCTCGCTGCGCGTCGTGGTGACGTCGGTGCGAGGCGTAGGACAGCGCGAAGAGGCTGGTGCCGGCCAGCGCCGTCTTGGCATAGTTCGGCAGCGCGATCGCAGTGAACTGCGCGGCGGCGTAGGGCGTCAGCGCTGCCGGGCCGAGCGCGAAGCGATGGCCCGAAGGCGAAGCCGGCGATGGTCGAGGGCGTCAGCCTGTAGTCGGCCCCGACGGCGGCGCCATAGACGCGGTTGGTGTTGGCGGCGGTACCGGCGCTTGCATCGGCGCCGGTGAACTGCGCGCCGCCGAAGCCGCTGCCCCAGACGCTCCAGCGCCAGAGGTCCGGATCGGCGGTCAGCGCGACCTTGCGCGTCGGCAGGTCGGCGTCTTTGCCGGAAGCGGAGGAATAGGAGGCGAAGCCGGTCGGTGCGGCGCCGAGCGAGATGCCGCGGCCCTCGGGCGAGGGATCGGCCAGCGTGCCCATGAACTGGGTCATGGCGTCGTTGCTGGCGGTCTGGGCGCCGGTCGCGGGCTCGCCCGAAGCCTGCGAGAGCCCGGCCGGCGTCAGCGCGCCGAAGGCCATCGGGATGCCGCCATTGCTGTTGAACAAGTTCGTCAGCGCATTGGCGACGCCGCTCTGGTTCGGGTTCAGGCCGCTGTTGGGAATGGGCGAGGCGGCGGGCGGGACCGCGGGCGAGTCGGAGCCCCCGGGTGTCGGAGGCGTATAGTCCAGCGTCAGGTCGAGAAAGGCATTGTTGGCGTCATAGCTCAGGGCCGACTTGAAGCCGGACGGCAGGTTGCTGTCGACCTTGCTGCCGAATCTGCCGCCGATGCCGCCGGTCGCATTGAGGATGGTGTATTGCCGCGCGACATAGGTGCCCGCTGCGAAGCTCGTGGCGACCCTGGCCTCGTTGTTGATCAGGGCGGTGCCGGTGACCTCCACCCTATCAGAGTTGGTTGGGGAGACCTCGACGGCATAGGTCGAGCCTGAATAGAAGTTCAGGGTGCCAGAGACACGCCAGGCGTTCCTACCACCGGCGTTCCGCCCGCACCACCATCTGCCAAGGCGGGCCCGGCTGCGAGTATCAGGGCCAGGGACGAAACCGCTGCCAGAGCGGAAGCATAAGGCCGAGGCTGTGTAAAAACGCGCTGCCTGCCTTTGATCAACTGGGGCGGCGAGCCCGCGATGAGGGGCAGTGTCAGGCCCGGATCGCTTCCATCAGCGGCTTGGCGCCGATGATGGCGATGACGCGCTTGAGGTTATAGGCGAGGATGTGGAGGCCGATTTCGGTCTTCACGTTGGGCAGGCGCCTCGTCAGGAAGTGCGTCGCCCCCATCCAGGCCTTGATCGTGCCGAAGGGGTGTTCGACGAGCCGCCTTCGTTGGCGCATGGCGCCAGGCGTCAGATCCATCCGCCGTTGAAGGGCGTCGATGATCGCCTCGTGTTCCCAGCGGGTGACCCGCCGTTCGACGCTGGGCGTGCACTGAGCCTTGAGGGCGCAGGCCTGGCAACTAGCGCGATCCCAGTAGCGGTGGAGCGTCATTCCCCGCTCGACCGTGGTCATATGGCGCGGCAGCAGCGCGCCGGATGGGCAGCGATAGACATCCTGCTCGGGCAGGTAGACGAAGTCCTGCTTGCCGAACCGGCCCTCGGCCTTGGCGCCCGAGGTCAGCGGCTTGGGCAGATAGGGCGTCACGCCCAGGGCCTCGCAGGAGCGGATCTCCTCGCCGGAGAAGTAGCCGCGGTCGGCCAGCGCATCGAGCTTTTCCGCGCCCATGGCGTTCTTTGCCTTGGCGGCCATGGCTGCGAGCTGCTCGCGGTCGCTGCCGGTCATGACCACGTCGTGGGCGACGATCAGGTGATGCTTGGCCTCGACAGCGGACTGGACGTTGTAGCCGACAATCCCACTGCCGCGTCCGCTGGTGGCCATCGAGCGAGCGTCCGGATCGGTCAGCGAGATCTGGCCTTCAGGTGAGGCAGCGACTTGCGCCTCCATGGCCTTGAGCATCTTCATCTGCTCGCGCAGCCGCTCGACCTTCTCCTGCAGCCGTCCCGAGCGCGCCTCGGCGGCCTCGTCTTCCTGACGATCGGCCGTGTCGAGGTCACGCAGATAGCCCGCGATGTGTTCAGCCACCTGCTGCAGGCGCCTCGTGAGCTTGTGGGCCGTGAAGTTCTTGTCGCGGCTGTTCACTGCTTTGAACTTGCTGCCGTCGATGGCGACCAGGGTGCTCCCGAACAGGCCGATCTGACGGCACAGCACCACGAACTGAGCGCAGGCGCCCTGGATCGCGGGCCCATTCTCCTTCCGGAAGTCGGCGATGGTCTTGTGGTCGGGCGCAAGCCTCCCCGTCAGCCACATCAACTCGACATTGCGCCCCGCCTCGCGTTCCAGCCGGCGGCTGGACTGCACCTTGTTCAGGTAGCCGTAGATGTAGAGCTTGAGCAGCGTGGCCGGGTGGTAGGCCGGGCGTCCTGTCGCTGCCGGCGTCACGCCCTCAAAACCCAGGACCTCCAGATCCAGGTCATCGACGAACACGTCGACCACCCGCACCGGGTTCTCATCCGCCACATAGTCGTCCAGGCAATCGGGAAGCAGCGTCGGCTGCCGGCGGTCGCAACCCTCAACGAAGCGGCTCAAATCCGACCTCCCGACTGCAACGTCAGGAGTCTACCCGAACCAGCACGGTTTTCACACAGCCTCGACCCGTATCAGACATGTCAGCGGGCGAAGTGCCCGGACGCGTCCGCCGAGCTAGTGCTGCGTCGGCCGGCCTTGGCCGCCCTGCGAGAGCGACGGTTCACCGGAGGTGGCGGAGCACACGACACGGGATCGGTCTCAGCACCATGGTCGCCTTCGGCCTTCCCAGCGCCGCGCCAAGCCTTCTGAAACAAGAATCTGGCCGATCGACGCACCATTTCGCGTCACCACCCGCAGAAGCCGGCCGTACTGATCACGATCCCGGCTTTCATATCGGACAAGGTCGAAATCGCCTTGGCTCAAGAGATGAGCGAGCCTGACCGTAGCGCGTCCCCCAAGCTGAGCCTCGCTTTCGCACTTGGCGTCCCTTGTCTCCGGCGCGTCGATATCGGCGATGCGGATCCTGTCTCCCCGATAGCGAAAGGTGTCGCCGTCGACCACACAGTCGGATGCGGCGGCGGAGCCGCATCTGCCAAACCACGGCGTCGGACGAGAGACCGCAGCCGGCGCAATCCCGTTCGGCCTGACGACGGTCACGGGCGCGGTCTTTATCGAATCCGCGATACCGAGACGGTTCGTCCAGTCCGGCATGGTTGCCGCGGTCCCCAGCGCGACGCCGGCAAGCCCGCAGGCAATGAGGTGCCACCCGGTGCGGCGATACCATTTCGGTCGCCAGATCTTTGCGCTGGTCAGAGCCAAGCCTACCCCCTCCGGTCCGCGGGAAACGCTGGCACATCGTCCGAACGGAACGGCAAAGAAACTCGCTCAAATTGCGCGCGACTAATGCAGCCTCCTGGCCTTGGCAGTCCGGCTAGCGCGACGGTTGACCGGAGTGGCGCAGCAGGCGGAAGCGGCGCCGGCTGGGCAGCCGCCTCGCGCAGCCCGACCACGATTTCCTCCATGACCTCGAAAAACAGCCGGTTCGCCGCCGCCAAGAACTTGGCAGCCTCCTCGATCGACGCTCCTTGACCTGCCTGCTCGAGGGCAACGCTTATCAGCATGTCATTGGGGGGGCGGGAAGCAACCTCGACCTCATCGTCGCTGAGCATGAGGCTCGTCGTCGTCGTGACGGTGGCATACGGGACAGCGGAGCGTTGGACAGCAGTGCAAAATGCGGTGAGCACATTCCGAATTGAGACAGATCAATTCGTTCAAGATCGCAATACCGTAGCGTAGTCTTATGGTCAGAAAGCTGAAGAATTTTGCCCTCACTGTGCGGCGAAATCAATTGAAGCGGCGGCTTGCTCAGAAGCGCACTGAAAGGCTTGCTCAGAAGCGCACTGAAAGCAGCACCGAGTTGCTGGCGAGCGAGATCGCTACAGTGCAAAATGGGGGTAGCAAATCCCAGGCAAATGCCTTAGCCACTGCCTCCAATGAGCGAGGCGTGGAAGGAAGCTCGAAAATTTTCCATTTTCCGCGCACTCCCTCCTCCATCTAATCCATGGTCACGACCGGCTCTCGCCACCATTTCACTGTCATCGAGATGAAATTGGGGGCGCCTGCGGGTTGATTGCGTCGTCGATAGGGGCGGTGCCGGGCCAGCGAGATGCCTCAGTCAGTTCTACGAATCTCGTCATACTTGCCGCGATGAAGAGCAGGGCATCCACTGCGGAAGCACCCTCATCTACCAAGTTGGTCTTCTGGGCGAGAACGTCGAGCCGGTAACTTTCTTCCCATTTCAGTCGCTTTGCAGCATCGAGATTGCAGATGGCCAACGCGCGATCCGCGTATTTCTCGCCGTGCGTGCGGCCCAGCTCTTCATAATCCAAATGATCATCATCCTGTTGCTCGTGACCCCCGGCCTCTGCGACGGCGTTCCCCAGGAGAACGCCCGGCTATGGCCACACGTTCCAGCAGCTGGCGGCGCAGCAACCGTGCGGACGTTGACCGATCAGCGCTCAAACCGCGATCGAGGCACCGGGCTCAAACCCCACGACCCAAACGAATTTGCCAATCCTGTAGTGTCAGCCCTGTGCCGGTAGCCTTGGGTCCAAGCACCAGCAGATCGAACCCTCCATCGGCGTCGAGATGTCTCTGGAAGCGGTTTACGATATCCCCTCATCGAAACGGGGGAGAACAAGTGCCATCGTCGCGCTACCGCGATGCTAATTTTCGAGCAACTCGCGGTCAGATCATTGGGCCACTCAACCTGACTGAAATCGTCCGCCGTGATGCAAATCGCTTCGTTCCATGCCAATCCTTCAAATTGGCATCTTGACTGAAGGATTGGCCCGCCACGATGGATAAGCGCAGCCTGACCGAACGGGATATCTGCACGAAGTTCATTCTACCGGCGGTCAGGCGTGCCGGCTGGGATGCTGCTCGCCGAGGCGCTAGCGCCGGCCGTCGCCGGCTGGCGTGTCTGGCAGCGCGACCGCTCCGTCTGGCCGATGAGGCTGTGGTGGGCGCAACTCGCCCTGAACTTCCTGTGGACTCCAGTGTTCTTCGCCGCTCGCCAGACCGGACTTGCATTCGTCGTCATCCTGCTGATGCTCGCCGCCATTCTCGCCTTCATCGCCACCGCGTGGCGGCGGGACCCATGGCGGCGTGGCTGTTCGTGCCGTATGCCGCCTGGGTGGCCTTCGCCTCGCTGCTCAACGGCTCGATCTGGAAGCTGAACTGATGCGTGAGAAGATCGGCGCCGCGAAATGAGCGACCTGAAGCCGCGCCTCTCCTGGTTTCGGCGGCTTGGCCCCGGCCTCATCACCGGCGCGGCGGACGACGATCCGAGCGGCATCGCCACCTATTCGCAGGCGGGCGCGCAGTTCGGCGTCAACATGCTGTGGACGGTGGCGCTCACCTACCCGCTGATGGTGTCGATCCAGGGCATCTGCGCGCGGATCGGGCGCGTCACCGGCGAGGGCCTCGCCGCCAACATGGCGCGCGCCATGCCGCGCTCGCTCGTCCATATCATCGTCTTCCTGCTGTTCATCGCCAACGTCGTGAACATCGGCGCCGACATCGTCGCCATGGGCGCGGCGGCGCGCCTGGTGCTCGGCTGGGGCGAAACCCTGTTCGCCATCCTATTCGCGGCCGGCTCTCTGCTATTGCAGGTCTTCGTGCCCTATCACCGTTATGTGCATGTGCTGAAATGGCTGACGCTGGCGCTGTTCGCCTATGTCGGCGTGCTGTTCGCCGTGCAGATCGACTGGCGCGCGGTGGCGCTCGGCACGGTCTGGCCGCAGATCGCCTGGACGCAGGAGGCATTCACGATCGTGGTCGCGGTCTTCGGCACGACCATCAGTCCCTATCTTTTCTTTTGGCAAGCCGCCGAGGAGGTCGAGGACGAGAGATTGGCGGGCGCCGGTTCGCTGCTCGATCATCCCGACGAGGCGCCCGGTGAATTGCGCCGCATCGGTATCGACACCTATGTCGGCATGGCGTTCTCGAACCTGATCGCCTTCTTCATCATCCTCACCACGGCCATGACGCTGCACAAGGCGGGGATCACCGACATCGCGACATCCGCGCAGGCGGCCGAAGCGCTGCGGCCGATCGCCGGCGAGTTCGCCTTTCTGCTGTTCAGCCTCGGCATCATCGGCACCGGGCTGCTTGCCTTGTCGGTGCTGGCGGGCTCCGCCGCCTATGCGATCGGCGAATTGCGCGGTTGGCGCATCGGGCTCGAAGAAAAACCGGAGAACGCCAAAGCCTTTTACGGCGTCATCGCGCTTGCGATGGCGCTCGGCCTGCTCATGCTGTTCCTGCCAATCGACCCGATCAAAGCGCTGTTCTGGAGTGCCGTGCTCAACGGGGTTATCGCCTTACCGCTGATGGTGGCGACCATGATCGTCGTGTCGAGCCGCACATATCTCGGCCGCTTCGTCGCGTCGCGCGGCCTCAAGTTCATGGGCTGGCTGGCCACGGCGGTGATGGCGGCGGCGGCGCTGGGCATGTTTGTCCTGTAATGGGAAATAAAGTTTTGTCCGCGTTCTCGCGCTTCATAGGCATCGATTATTCCGGCGCGGAAACGCCGACCGCCAGCCTCAAGGGCCTGCGTGTCTATCTTGCCGAGGGCGACGGGCATCCGGTAGGTGCCGCCGCCGCCAAGCACGCGCAAATACTGGACCCGCAAGGGCATCGCCGAATGGCTGGTGGAGCAGATGGCCGAGGATACGCCCATACTGGTCGGCATCGACCACGGTTTTTCCTTCCCGCTGCGCTATTTCGATACGCATGGGCTTTTGCTCGACTGGCCTCGCTTCCTCGACGATTTCCAGCGCCACTGGCCGACTGACGAGGATCAGGTCTATGTCGAGTTTGTGCGCGACGGCATCGCCGGCAATGGCGAGGCGCGCATGGGCAATGCCCGCTGGCGGCGGCTGACAGAAGAATGCGCAGGCAGCGCGAAATCGGTGTTCCATTTCGACGTGCAGGGCTCGGTGGCGAAATCGACCCATGCCTGTCCGTCGTCAGATGATTTGAGACTGTCTCGTGTCTCAGGAAGGGAGGCTTTGGCTCATCTGGGTTTAAGGCTATGGGGCCTGCAGCTGATGCTGCAAGCGTCTTTGGTGGATGGTCTGGCGTTTGATCCTTTCGCGTTCGGTGAGGATGGCCTGCCCGCGGCCGAAGTAGACATCGGCGGGCGTGAGGTTGCCGAGGCTCTCGTGGTAGCGGGCATGGTTGTAGTGCTCGACGAAGCCGGCGACCTGCCGTTCAAAATCGTCCGGCAGATAGTAATTCTCGAGCAGGATGCGGTTCTTCAGGGTCTGGTGCCAGCGCTCAATCTTGCCTTGCGTCTGGGGATGATAAGGCGCGCCACGAACGTGTTTCATGCCCTTGCCGTCGAGCCAGGTGGCGAGGTCGGCAGAGATGTAGGAACTGCCGTTGTCGCTCAACAGCCTGGGTGGATGAGCGACCGTGATCTGGTCGAGCCCGTCGTCTTGTCCTTGAACTCGGACGCCGCCTTGAGGACGATGTGGGCCGGGCTGGTGATCAGATCATGCGCCTTCAGCAGCCGATACACCGATGCTTCCGAGACGAAGTAACTCTTCTCGTCGGTGAAGCGCACTGCCAGCTCTCGCGGGCTGAGATCTGTTTCGCGCAGCGCCAGTTCAGCGATCTCGTCCCGAACCGGCTCAGGGATCCGGTTCCAAACACGGTCGGGCCGCGAGCGATGATCGGCGCGTGCCTCGATCTCGCCGGTGCGATAGCGATCGTATCAGCGATAGAACGTGGCGCGGGGAATGCCGAGCTTGTTCTCCGTGCGTCGCGCCGGCAGATGCGAGGCTTCGACCAGGCGGATGATCTCGGCCTTCTCGGATGCGGGGTATCTCATGTGTCGTCTTCCCCATCCGCGAGCATGCTTTTTTTAAGCAGGCGGTTTTCCAGGGTCAGGTCGGCCACGGCCTCCTTCAGCGCCTGCGCCACCCGACGCAGTCACCTCGTCGGAGGTCGCCGCACGCGCCGTGTCGCCGGCGAGACGGCGCTTGCCAGCGTCGAGGAACTCCTTCGACCAGCCGTAATACATCGATGAGGCGATCCCCTCGCGCCGGCACAGTTCGGCGATACTCTCTTCGCCGCGCACCCCTTCCAGCACGATGCGGATCTTCTCTTCGGCCGTGAACTGCCGACGCGTCGCTCGGCGAATGTCCATCACGACCTGCTCTGCCGGTGCTTTCTCCGGCCCCGATTTCTGTCTCATCTGCGCTCCTGAATGGCTGCGATGATCCAGAAATCCTCCCTTCCCGAAAACCCCTAAACTGTCTCAAGGGCGCTGACGGCGGACAGCGAGAACAGGCCGCGCAGATACCCACGCGAGACCGAGCGGTCGGCATCGATCATCAGGACCGTCAAGTCGTGCATCAGAGCCCGGATCACATCCCTCTCGCTGCCATGTTCAGCAATCAGGTCGTCGATCTCGCACTCGAATTCGGTGGCCGGATCGGTGTCTTTTATGCGCTGCTCGGGTGAAATGCTCTGCGTCCTCGGATATGAGAACAAAATATGAACAAATGCATTTGAGAGCCAAGCTATGGCGAGCGTCGAGACCTTCTTCCTCCAGCCGTTCAAGACGCATCGCAAGCGCCGGTCGCGGGCCAGCGCGTGCCGGCGAGGACGAAGCATCATGCATTGAACGACGGCGAGCGGCTCGGTCGAACGGCAGAGGGAGTAGCTGTCATCCATGTCACAGCAGATGACGAGAGAGGTGAAGTCAGCGCGCTCGCCGTGTTGGCGCGGCACGGTATGATCCCGGAAGATTCGAGGAGCAGATCCGCGCGCTTTGATCAGCCCCCGGCGCGTCAGCGGCCCCGGCAGCAAAGATCTAACTCGAAGCCATTCTTGGAGAGGTTTGAGTGATGGCGCTCTCAGATTTTAGAAATGCCCGGATCCACCAAGAAGAACTGTCCGTTTTTCTGCGCTGAGGCCATTACAACGCCAATATAGCACGCTGCTGCCGAGCGTGAGCTCATCCCCCCTCGCCTCAGAAGGCAAGTTGCGCGCCCGCCTCCCTGCAAACCGCCTTCAGCGTTTCGAGGATCGCCGTTTCGTCCGTGACCCAGCCGTGCCGCTGCAGCGAGGGCACAAGGATCGCCGCTTCGGCATGCCCGGCCGGCCCGATGACCGGGCAGGTGATATCGGTGACCGCCATGATGTCACGGCTCGGGGCGATGCGGTGGCCGAGTGATCTGATCTCGCCCAGGACTTGCGCCAGCGCGGGATCGTCGAGCCGCTCCTGGTCGGCAGGGCTCGCGTCACGCATCAGCGCCCGTCGGCGCGTTTGGGATTGAAAGGCGAGAATGAGCAGGCCGGAATTGGCTTCCAGGGCAGGGCGGCCATAGCCCGGTCGGACGGTCACCGTCGCATCGAGATGGCCCGAAGTCGTGGCGATGACGACGGTCTGCCCCCGGCTCAGCACGACCAGATGCGCCGCCTGGCCGCTTTCCTCACTGAAGCGTTCCATCAGAGGCAGCACGATCGAGGTCAGTTGCCGCCCGCCCGGCGTCCTGATGCCGAGATCAAAGAGGCGGCGCGATAGCGCCAGACGGTCCGTGCCCGCTTCGCGCACCAAATAGCCGCGCTGCTGCAGCACGAAGACCATGCGGAAGATTTCGCCCTTCGAACGCGCGAGTCGCTCGGCGATCGCACGGGTCGAGAGAGGTTCGCCGACCTCCGCTAACAACTCGAGGATATCGAGTCCCTTCTCCAGCGCCGGCGCGGCGTAGGAGGTTTTGTCGTCGCCAGCATGTTCAGAGAACTCGGCCATGTCGCCCTGTTTTATATGTGAAGCTTGACATCAAATAAGAAGCCAACTTAGCCTCACCGTAAAGAGGGGTTAATGGCACTGCTTCCGCCCATTCAGTCCAGCCATCTCAGGCAGCCCGCCGCGCATCCGCGGACCAGGCGGGACTGAGCGCGATGAAATATGGGCTCCAGTTTCGCGACGTCTTTGCGGCCTGGGAGTCCATTCTCGACGGCGTCTGGATCACGCTGCTGCTCTCGGCCTGCGCCATGCTTGGCGGCTTGGTCATCGGCGTCTCCTGTGCGGCGGCGCGGGTCTACGGGCCGGGTTGGCTGAAGCGCATCGTCGCCGCCTATGTCGAAGTCATCCGCAACACGCCGCTGCTGGTCCAGCTCTTCCTGATCTTCTTCGGCCTGCCGAGCTTCGGCATCCGGCTCGACGGCCTGACAGCGGCGATCATCGCGCTGGTGATCAACCTCGGCGCTTACACGACCGAGATCGTCCGCGCCGGCTTCGAGGCCGTGCCCAAGGCGCAGGTCGAGGCCGGCCATTCGCTCGGTCTCTCGGGGTTGCAGGTCTTTCGCTATATCGTGGTGTTCCCGGCGCTCAAGGCGATGTTCCCGGCGCTCGCCAGCCAGTTCGTCCTGCTGATGCTGGCGACGAGTGTCGTCTCGCAGATTTCGGTGGAGGACCTGTTCCACGCTGCCTCGATCGTGCAGTCGCGCACGTTCCGCGATTTCGAGGTCTACACCGTGATCGGCGTGCTCTATCTCGGCCTCGCCTTCGCCTTCCGCGGCCTGTTTGCCGGCATCTATTACTGGACGTTCGTCAGGCGATGATCCGGACCTTCTCCTACATTGACGTGATGTATCTGGTCGCCGCGGCACGCTGGACGCTGGCCCTGACCGCCACGGCCTTCGCCGGCTCGGCCCTGCTCGGCCTCATCCTCGCCATCGCCCGGATTTCGCCGATCGCACCGCTACGCTGGCTGGTCGCGACCTATATTCTGATCGTGCAGGGCACGCCGCTGCTGGTCTGGCTCTTCCTGATCTTCTTCGGCCTGCCCCTGATCGGCATCTCGGTGAACCCCTGGCTCGCCGCGGCCGTCGCCTTCTCGATCTATGGCAGCGCCTTCCTGGGCGAGATCTGGCGCGGCGCGCTGGTCTCGATCGCCAAGACGCAATGGGAGGCCGGCGCGTCGCTCGGCCTGTCGATGGCCCAGCAGCTTCGCTACGTGATCGTGCCGCAATCGATCCGGATCGCCATCCCGCCGACGGTCGGCTTTTTGGTCCAGCTCATCAAGAACACCTCGCTGGCCGCGACGATCGGGCTGGTGGAGCTCACGCGTGAGGGACAGCTCACCGCGGCCGGCACCTACAAGCCCTTCGCGGTCTTCATCACGGTCGCCTCCATCTATTTCGCCCTCTGCTTCCCTCTGACCCAATGGAGCCGCTCACTCGAGCGGAAGCTCGATGTCGCTCGTTGAAATCCAGGGGATCAGCAAGAGCTACGGCACGGTGCCCGTGCTGAAGGATGTCTCGCTCGACATCGCCAAGGGCGAGGTCGTGGCGGTGATCGGCCGCTCGGGCTCGGGCAAGAGCACGCTTCTGCGCTGCATCAACGGACTGGAACCGATCCAGGCCGGGACCATCAGCGTCGACGGGGTGCGGGTCAACGATCCGGGGACCAATCTGCGCAAGCTCCGCCAGGAGGTCGGCATCGTCTTCCAGAGCTTCAACCTGTTCCCGCATCTTTCCGTCAGCGAAAACATCACGCTGGCGCCGCGCGTCGTGAAGAAGCAGCCGCCCGAGGAAGCCCGTGAACTGGCGCGCGAAGTTTTGCGACGCGTCGGCCTCGAGGACAAGCTCGATGCCTTCCCCTCGCAGCTTTCGGGTGGCCAGCAGCAGCGCGTCGCGATCGCACGATCGCTGGCGATGCGGCCCAAGCTCATGCTGTTCGACGAGGTCACCTCCGCGCTCGACCCCGAGCTGACCGGGGAGGTTCTGAAAGTGCTCGAATCCGTGGCGCAGGAGGGCATGACCATGATCCTCGTGACCCACGAGATGGGCTTCGCGCGTCGTTTCGGCTCGCGCGTCGTCTTCATGCACGAAGGCCGAATTCACGAAGAAGGACAGGCCGCGGCGGTGCTCGCCGAGCCCAAGACGCCCGAACTGCAGACCTTCCTCAGCGCGGTCCTGCACTGAGGAAGCCACAGATCTGTTGCTCAACGAGGGGAGACAAACATGCGTTCATTCTTCACGGGCCTGGCCGCGCTGGCCATTGCCGTCGTCGGCTCTGCGGAAGCCAGAGCCGACAAGCTCCAGGACATCCTGTCCAAGGGTGTCGTCCGCATCGGCGTGCCGCTCGACGCGCCGCCCTTCGGCTCGCAGGACGCGAACCGCAAGGCGGTCGGCTTCGACATCGAGATGGCCGAGATGGTCGCCAAGGGCCTCGGCGTGAAGCTCGAGATGCAGCAGATCACCGGCGCCAACCGCATCCCGTTCCTGCTCACCGACAAGGTCGATATCGTAATCTCGGTGATGGGCCTGACGCCGGAACGGGCCAAGCAGATCCAGTTCACCGCGCCCTATGCCAACACCTTCCTCGCCGTCTATGGGGCGAAATCCTCGACCGTGAGCAGCCCGGAGACCATCGGTTCGGCCCGGGTCGCTGCCGCCAAAGGCACGACCCAGGAGCTCGCGATCAGCGCTTCCGCGCCGAAGGCGAGCCTGATGCGCACCGAGGACGACGCGACCGCCGCAGCCGCCTACATCACCGGCCAGGCCGATCTTCTCGCCACCAACAGCATCGTCGCGCAGGCGCTTGCCAAACAGAACCCGGGCAAGGAGTTCGAGCGCAAATTCACCATTCGGCGCAGCCCGGCCCATATGGGCGTGCAGATGGACCAGCATAACCTCGTGCGCTGGCTCGACGGTTTCATCTTCTTCAACACGATGAACGGCGAACTCGACCGGCTTCATCGGACGTATCTCGACATGCCGATGGACCCGCTACCGACGCTCTGAGCTGACCCATAGCTAGCCGGGCGCTTTCGCGCCCGGCCCTTCCCTCTCAGCCCAGGCTGCCGGAGCCTTCGCTCCGAAGCCTTCGTCATGTCCGCGAGCCAGCCATGAGCAGCACACGCCAGAAGCCTACTCCCCGCGCCTCCAGCGCCTTCCTGACGGTGGACCCTGAGCGCGAGGGCAAGCAGACCGGCTTCCTGATGATCCCGCATTCGCCCGACGACGATGCCTGGGGCGCGACGCGTGTCCCGATCGCGATCATCAAGAACGGCTCGGGTCCGACCGCCATCCTCGAAGGCGGCAATCATGGCGACGAGTATGAGGGGCCGATCACGATCTGCGACATGATCCGTGATCTCGATCCAGGCCGCGTCCAGGGCCGGCTGATCCTGATGCCGGCCAACAATGTCCATGCCGTGATCGCCGGCAAGCGCACCTCGCCGGTCGATGGGCTGAATTTCAACCGCACCTTCCCGGGCGATCCGCGCGGCACCATCACGCAGCAGATCTCGGCCTTCATCAACGACCACATCCTGCCGCTCGGCGACGCCTTCCTCGATCTGCATTCCGGTGGCTCCTCGCTCGACATCATCCCGAGCGCGATCGTCGAGCCGACCGATGACCCGGCGCTGCACAAGCGCAATGTTGCGGCGGTGCAGGCGTTCGACGCGCCCATGACCGTGGTGATCAGCAATCTCGGCGAACCCCGAACCGCGACGGCCGCCGCTTGCCGTGCGGGGCTCGTCACGGTCGGCACCGAGATGGCTGGCGGCGGCACGGTTTCGCTCGAAGCCTTGAGGGTTTGCCGGCGCGGGGTCGCCAATGTTCTCGATCATCTCGGGATCGTCTCGCGCGACGCGCCGGAGCCGCGGCGCGGTGACGGCGGCGTCCTCGAACTGCCCGGCACAGCGGCCTATGTCTATGCCTCTGCCGACGGCATCTTCGAGCCCTTCCATACCAATGGCGAAACGGTCAGCGCCGGCCAGCCGGCTGGCCGCATCCACTGCACCTGGGATCCGACGCGCCCGCCCGATCTGCTGCACTACGCCGCCGACGGCATCCTCTACGGCCGTCGGCAACCCGGCCGGGTCAGGCCGGGCAACTGCTGCCTGATCGTGGCAGCCCCCTATCGCGGAGCCCTGTCATGATCGACCTGGCCGACATCGAAGCCGCACGCCGGCGGATCGCGCCCTATATCCGCAAGACGCCGACGCTGGCTTACACGCAGCTCAAGGACGGTGGCGCGGGCGACGTCTCGGTGACCCTGAAGCTCGAGCTGCTGCAGGCGGCCGGGTCGTTCAAGGCGCGCGGAGCGATGAACCGCCTGCTGACCCTGAGCGAAAGCCAGCGCCGCCGCGGCATCGTCACCGCCTCGGGCGGCAATCACGGGCTCGCCATCGCCCGCTCGGCGCATGTTCTTGGCGCTCAGGCACAAATCTTCCTGCCGTCGAACGTCGTTCCCGACAAGGTGGCCAAGTTGAAGCAGTGGGGCGCTTCGGTCGAGATCGTCGGCGATGTCTGGGACGACGCCAATGCGGCCGCGCTCGCTTATGCGGAACGGACCGGCGCGACCTATGCGCATCCCTTCAGCGACCCCGTCGTGGTGGCTGGACAAGGCACGCTCGGCCTCGACGTTCTCGACGACATGCCGGATGTGGACGTCATTCTCGTCGCCATCGGCGGCGGCGGACTTATCAGCGGTCTCTCGACCGCGGTGAAGGCAAGACGGCCCGCCGCGCGCATCATCGGCATCGAGCCGGTGGGATCGCCGACGCTGCATGCCTGCCTCCAGGCCGGCAGTCTGGTGGCGCTGGACCGGCTGGAGACGCGCGTCGCGACGATGTCGTGCCGGCAGACGGACCAGGCGATCTTCGAGGTCGTGCGCGACAAGGTCGATGAGATCATTCTGGTCCGCGACGAGGAGATGGAAAGCGCGGCCCGCTTGCTCTGGTTCGAGTTCGGCATCGGTGCCGACCTTTCGGGGGCGGCTTCCCTCGCAGCCCTGAATTCGGGACGGTTGAACATAGAGCCAAGGGCTCGGGTCTGCGCCCTGGTGTGCGGAGCCGGCACGGACGGCATGTCCTGAAGGGGGGCGGCTCGCCACGGGCAAGCGACAGCTTCAGTATTTGATCACGCCGAAGCGCCGGAAAGCGTCGTGAATGCGGTCAGAATAGGTATTGAAGCTGGGATAATCGCCGAGATGGGCCGGCCGGGGCCGTGGCAGCTCGATGGCGATCTCGTCGACCACGCGCCCGGGCGTGGGGGACATGACCAGCACACGGTCTGACAGTCCGATCGCCTCCTCGATCGAATGGGTGATGAACACGACGGTCTTGCCGGTCTCCAGCCAAAGCATCTCAAGGTCGTGCCGGATCTGCGTGCGCGTGATCGCGTCGAGGGCTCCAAACGGTTCGTCCATCATGAGGACGGACGGGTCGTGGATCAGGGCACGCGCAATCGAGACGCGCTGGCGCATTCCGCCTGAAAGCTGCTTGGGGTAACGGTCCGCCGCGTGACTGATGCCAAGTTTGGCGAAGAGCTCGAGCGCGCGTGCCTTTGCCGGGCCGAGCGGCAGGCCTCGAAACTCGGCCTGCAACATCACATTATCCAACGCCGTCCGGAAATCGAGGAGGAGATGGTCCTGGAAGACGATGCCGATATCGGTCAGCGGCGCGGTCAAAGCCTTGCCATCGACGAGCAGTTCGCCGCCGCTCACCGGGATCAGCCCCGCCGCCATCAGCATGAAGGTGCTCTTGCCGCAGCCGGACGGGCCGATCAGGCTGACGAACTCACCGCTCCTGATGTCGAGGTCCAGACCGTCGACGGCGGTAAAACCGCCGAAGGTCTTGACGATGCCCCGCCCCGTAATGGACGCGGCCGTGCCCGTGCTGGCAGTCACAGTCATGCCGTCCTCACGAACAGGCTGGGGCCGAGGCCGGCAGCAGTTCTGTGCTGTAGTAATCGGTGATCGGCTTGTCCTTGGGCAGCCCGAGATACTGGGTCAGGAGGTCATAGCTGACCGCCCAGTTCTTCTCCGGCACCTTGCCGAGCGTCGTCGCTCCCGGAGCGCAGCAGCTTGTTGACGACATCGAACTGGGCGAGCACCTGTGCCTTCTTCACCGCCGGAAACTGCGCCACGACGGCGTCGGCTGCGGCATCGGGGTTCTTCCGCGCCGCGTCCCAGCCCTGCAGGCTCGCCTCGACGAACTTCTTGAACAGGTCCGCCTCGGCCTTGATCCGGTCGTCGCGGGCGATGATCGAGAGGCCGACCGTCGGCACGCCGACGTCGCGGTAGAAGATGTCGGTCACCTTGAAGCCACGCTCGCGGATCTGGATCGAGTGGAAGTCGGCGCCGCCCAGGATCGCATCGACCTTCTTTTCCAGAAGCGCGCCGACGAAGGCAGCCGGGTCGATGGCGATCACGTCGACCTTCGACTTGTCGATCTGGTTGCTCGCCAGGATGGCTTCCAACAGAATCGTCTGGGCCGTGCCGGGCTGCACGGCGATCTTCTTGCCGACGAGGTCCTTCGGCGAGGCGATGCCGCTCTCACTCAGCGAGATGATGGCGAAGCCGTTGGTCTGCAAAACGGGAGCGATGATCTTCACCGGAGCCCCCTTGCTGCGAAGCTGCATGGCCGCGGGCGCGTCGGCGAAGCCGACATCGGCCTGGCCGGTGGCGACCATCTGCGCCGTGGTGCCGGAGCCCTTGCCTTCCTCGATCGTCAGGTTGATGCCGGCCTTCTCGTAGAGGCCCATCTGCTTGGCCATCATGAAGCCGGCATTCGGCGCGGCAGCGAGGAAGTTCAGCGTGATCTTCATCGGCTTGCCAGCGCCTTGCGCGAAGGCGGTGGTCGCGCTCAGCGCCAGCACGGCGACAGTGGTAATCAGGGTGCGTCTGTTCATGGTTCCATCCTCCCAGATGTCCCGGTTGATCCCGGATTGATGATTTGTGGGGTGGTTCTCAGGTCTTGCGCTGCCAGGGCATCAGCAGCACCTCGAGCCCGTCGACGAGGTAGCTGAACAGGATGCCGACAAGGCTGAGCGCGACGAGGCAGGCGAAGATCAGCGGCATGTCGAGGAAACTCGTGCCGCGCAGCAGCAGGTAGCCCAGACCCGAATTGGCGCCGACGAACTCGCCGACGATCGCACCCGTGGCAGCGAAGACGGCCGAGACCTTGAGGCCGGAGAAGATGTAGTTGAGCGCAGCCGGCACCCGCACCTTGCGGAAGGTCTGCCAGGGCGTCGCGCCCATTGAGCGGGTCAGATAGAGCACACGCTCGTCGAGCGCGCGGAAACCGGTCATGCTGGCGACGAGTGTCGGGAAGAAGCAGAGCAGGAAGGTCAGCAGCACTTTCGGAAACAGGCCGAAGCCAAACCAGACGACGAAGAGCGGTGCGATCGCAATCTTGGGCACGAGCTGGAAGAAGACGATCACCGGATAGACCGCTTTTTCCAGCAGCCTGACAGAGACGATGATGTAGCCGAGCGGGATCGAAATCACCGCCGCCATCAGGAAGCCGAGCACGATCTCGTTGGCGGTGACCAGCGTATGCTGGAAAATGAGAGCGCGGTCGGTCCAGAGCCGCTCGAAGAAGGCACTTGGCACGGGCAGGATGTATTCCGGCACGCCGGCCAGCGGCACGAGCCACTCCCAAGCGAGCAGCAGCACGGCGAAACTGGCCAGTGGCCAGGCGATGGCCGAAGTCCACGCGGCCGCTCTGCCAGAGCCCGTCTCGCGCGGGGCGGCGGGCCGCATTGTCGGGGCGGGGGCTGCGTCGTCGGTCATGCGCTGGTTCCCGCCTGGAATTCGGGCTGCGGTTGGCTCCTGGGGGCGGGTCGCACGGGCGATTGCATCTGTCGCCGGCGAAGCGGCCAGATCGCGGCCATCTCCTGCGCCGCCTCCCGCAAGGCCTGAGCGATCGGGCCGCGCCGTTCCTCGCTCATGCGCGGCATCGGGCCAGCGACACTAAGCGTGCCGGCGATGGCCGCGTCGGGGGCCGGGCCTGCGCGGAAGACGACGGCCATGGCGACGGTGCCGATCTCGCCCTCCTCGACGGCCAGCGCGACCCCGCGCTGGCGGGTCTCGGCCAAATGGCTGCGCAAAGCATCGACATCCGAGAGGGCGTTGGGGCCGCCGGCCCGGAAGCCGCGGGCGCAGACGATGCGCAAGGCATCCGCTTCGGGCAGGGAGGCGAGCCAGGCCTTCCCGGTCGCGGTCGCATGCAGGACGATCTCGGCGCCCATCGGCGGATCGTAGCGCAGCCCCGCGGTCGCGCCCTGGGCTCGGGCGATCCAAACGAGGTTCTCATCCTCGACCACCGCGAGCCGGCAATATTCGCGGGTCTTCCGGGCGAGCGCGTCAAGCACGATCTGGCCGGCATCGGGCAAGCCGCGCAGGTCGAGATCGCGGAAGGCGATCTGGGCCAGCTTCAAGGTCAGCCCGTAGGCGCCGGTCGCGGCATCCTGGCTGACGAAGCCGCGCTCGACCAAGGTCGCGAGCAGGCGATGGGTCGCGCTGAAAGGCAGGTCGAGGCGCGCCGAGAGCAGGCTGAGGTCGACCCCGCCGGGCTCGCCCGACAGCGCCTCCAGCACCTTCAGCGCCCGCTCCACCGCTGCGATCGTCACCCAGCCATCCCCTGCTTCCACCCCGTGGTTTTATTTTTGGAAATGATTTCCAATTCAGAATTGATTTCCGTATAGGAAGCTTCAGCGGCGGAGTCAAACGCGCCTCGCCGCAGAGCCGGGAGGCGACGATGCTGGGAGGGCTGCCGTGAGCTTGTGTGGAGAGGGCGCCGTCGCGATCTGGCACGACATCGCGCCCGAGGGGCGCGACGCGTTCTATGCCTGGCATGGCCAGGAGCACATGCCGGAGCGGCTCGGCATACCGGGCTTCCAGCGCGGCCGGCGCTATGTCGCGATCGAGGCCGATCTCGAATTCTTCAACCTCTACGAGGCCCTCAGCGTCGAGGTGTTGAAGGGCCAGGACTATACGGCACGGGTCAATGCACCTACGCCCTGGACCCTCGCCACGGTGAAGCATTTCCGCTCGGTGGCGCGCTCGATCTGCCGCGTCGCGCATAGCGCAGGCCCGGCCCAGGGCGGCCTGATCGCGACCCTGCGCTACGATGTGGCCGAGGCCGATGCGACAGCCCACAAGGCCAGCCTGCAGCGCCGGATGATTCCCGAGCTGCTGGAACGCCCCGGGATCGCGGCCGTGCATCTGATGACGGCCGATGCGGAGGCGAGCGGCGTCGCGACCGCGGAGCAGACGGCGCGTGGCGTCGCCAACGCTGTGCCGCGCTGGATCCTGCTGGTCGAGGGGTGGGGCGACGAAGCCGCTTTCGTCGCAACGTCGAAAGCCGAACTCGCCGGCGGACAGCTCGATGCGATCGGCGGCCGGGGTCCGTATTCGCTCGGGCTCTACCGCCACCAGGTCACCCGCACCAAGACGGCCTGGAGTGCCGGCTGATGGGCGCGACCTATGACCTGTCCGGCCGCTTCGCGATCGTCACCGGCGGCGCCGGCGGGCTGGGGCGCGGCATTGCCCGGGCACTTCTCGATGCCGGGGCGCGGGTGGAGCTCTGGGACGTCAGTGCTGCGGCTCTCGCCGAAGCCGCGGCCGAACTGGGAGAAGGCGTCGGCATCCGCACCGTCGACGTGACCGATGCGGCGGCGGTCGACCGCGCCGCGGATGCGGCTTTCTCCGCTGGCGGCGGCGTCGATATCCTCGTCAACAATGCCGGCGTTCTCGGCGAGGTGAAGCCGGTCTGGGAGACCTCGCCGGAGAATTTCCAGCGCGTCCTGCAGATCAACCTCTTCGGCGCCTATCTGGTGACGCGCGCCATCGTCGGGCGCATGCGGCAGCAGGCGCCGCGCCCCTCGCGGGTGACGCCGCATCCGCTGCGCGGCCATGTCGTCAGCATCGCCTCGATCCAGGGCAAGGAGGGCATGGCCAGCGCCGCGGCCTACAGCGCCTCGAAGGCCGGGCTGATGGCGCTGACCAAGAGCGTCGCCAAGGAGACGGCGCAGGACGGCATCATCGTCACTGCGGTCACCCCGGCAGCCGCCGAGACGGCGATGGCGCGGGAGATCTCGGCGGAACGCCGCGCCGATATCCTCGGACGCATCCCGATGGGGCGATTTGTCGAGGTCGAGGAGGTGGCGCGAATGGTGCTCTGGCTCTCCTCGGACGAGTGCTCGTTCTCGACTGGCGGGATTTTCGACCTTTCAGGCGGCCGGGCGACCTATTGACTGCTCTCAGTCTGCTCTGCCGATCGATGAGATCCGCTACAAACGAGCACGCGACGCGGGTCGTCCGACGGCTCACGTATGATTCGAGACCCGATCGCCCAGCAAGACGCCTCGAGCCAGGAGCCTGGCGCTACGGGGATCCGCCGACTCAGCCGTTCCTACTCCCGCTTCCCCAGAGGCTGCCTTTTCCACAGCCCCCGGTAATCCAGAGCGTAACATTTTCTGGCTCGTCACAGTGTTACAATAACGACTTAACCCATTGTTTTTATTGCACCGTAAGCCAGTTCAATCCTCTATCGCAGCACCAGCCCACCCCCGCTTCACCCTGCCGCCGTCCCGATCGGCTATACTGCGCGGGATCCGGGGACTCAACGTTTCCTCCGAGCGCGGACCATGCATCTCGCGGACTTTATCGAACGACGCGGATCAAATGTTTGGTCCAAGCCGCGCATCACGATCGAAGCTTAGCGACCGCCTAAGCCCAGTGTGATAACGACAAGAGGCCAGCCGGTGCAGATCGGCGGGCCTTCGTGTCCCGCAGCGCCTGCCGCTCGCTGCGGTGTTCCTCGACCAGATCAATCAGTTCCCAATCGATCGCGTCGTGATCATCATCCATCTCAGCTGGCTTCGCTGACATGATCCCCGCCCTTATCTTTGGCGATTATATACTTGACGCACCAGAGCAAGAATCGCGTGGCAACCTAGCGGCGAAGGCGCGTATCGCGGTGCTGGCCGCGTCGCTTCTGGACGCCGCCGGCGAGGAGGAACTGTTCCAGTTGCAACAGGCGGCGAAGCTTTGGGGAACGAGGCTGGAACTTGCTTGAGAGCTAGCGGAAATCCTTGAGACTGCACGCCAGCCTAGCAGAATAGCCCCTAAATACCCAGAGACCCGGCCATCAATCAATCCCAGCCTTGGCTTGGGCGGCGCGCCGAGTGCGCCCGGATCTGGCCGAGCCGGCGGGGCCGACGCCGCCGGACAATCAGCAGCCAGCCTTAGCACTCGTTTAACCAACCGGGGCTAACCTGAACTGCGCTTGTTACCGCGGCGCAGGACGCCGGACCGCTCCGTTGCCCCCCAGCTGTACGGACCGGCGTCCCCGCCTCCGCTGGTTTCCCGATCGCGGGTTCATCGCCCATTCGTCAATCAGTGGGCGCGAGCCTGCACGTTGATCGCGTGAACGTTTCGATGTGCTCGAGTGCGGCGTCCAGTGTCTTAAATGGCCCATGCTTCATCGCCCGCATCGAGGCGGCAACGCGCTCGCCCGGGAAAATGCGATATTGGCCGGGCTCGACCTGCTCGACGACTGCGACATGCCGGCCCAGCAAGTCGACCAAATTCCAAGCGCCCAGAGCGGTTGGCGTAACGATGATATCCATGCTCGAACCTGCCCCTCCACAACTTAGGCTTGGCGTCTGCGCTCGAGGCCCTGTTGCTGCCGGAGCAAGTCGGTCAAACGCTCCTGCTGCTCTGCAAGTCGCGCCGAGATGCATTCCTCTGCGCTAGCACCCGAAACCGCGGTGGCCTGAACCGTCAGATCCTCGATATTGCGACGGGCTATCGCGATCCGGTCTTCCAGGTTGTCGATCGCGTCAGACATTGGTTGGCTCTCCCTGATTGCAATGGTAAGGCCCGGCCACGCCGAAGCGAACCGGGCCCGCTGACTATCCCACGCCGCATCGGGGCATATGGTCGGTATAAGATGGAACGCCGCCGCGGACCGGGTGTTACGCATCGCACAAAATCGGATGGATCGGCTTACTGTAAACCTTTTCCAGCGAGCGCTAGCGGCCACGTCGCGTCGCTTGACATCCGCCCACGCTCGACGAGCATTTACGCATCGGGGATGCGCTTGAGATCGTGGACATGGACATCACCTCGAAGCGTGGATTCGCCCGGCTGATGCTGCGCTTGCCGGAGTATCGGACTGAACTTCGACAACACGCCGACCACCCGCAGTTAAAGGAATTGGGCGAGGCCTATGAACTCGCATTCGAGGCGGCTGCGTTCTGGAGCAGATCGACCGCGAGCGTCGCGTCCGCTTGCACGGCGGAATACCGGGATCTTGTATTCGACCTCGAGCAAGATGTGCTGCATTCCCTCGAAGTAGCCAGTCGCTCGCGGGACACAACCTTCGACGCCGCCAAGCACTGACCTGCTTAGGAGCCTGCTGTCAGAGGGTCCGCGCGCTGTATGCGGCATGGATCAGGCGGCAGTGTGCAGACGAAGGAACTGTGCCACCGGCTACGGATTGTTCGGCTAGGAGGGTCATGCCATGCTCGATACCATCAAACCTATCGAAACGATCGAGGAATGGGAAGACGCCCGCAAACGCCTCGAGACTACGGGCGATAAACGGCAGGGACTGATCGCCGCTGTGGAAAATGGGAAATGGACCACGCGATGCCCAAGGCGATCCCGCCGATCGGCAACTGAGCTAATCAGATCTCCTGTCCATCCGGAGATTCGACCGCGCCCGCCCATAGCGCCAGCCAGACCGTAGCCTATTCTAACCTCGCCGGCCGGGAAGTCAGCATCCCGTCGGAACAGTGGAAGTACGCCATCAACGGTCAGGATGCCTTCGAAGTCCAATGCGATGATCGGCTCGTCTTCGACGATGAGCACCCTCGACCGGGGCTGCATCGATTGCATGTGCTGGGGTTCTAAAATCACTTGTCGCAGTTTGGACCGCCTAATGCCTGCACGGTAGCCCTGTTTCGTCAGCCGAGTCGATCCCCGTGACGTCCACGCCGATGTGGCGACATGCCTCTAACACCTTGGCCAGCACTTCAAATAGCTACCGCGACTTCACTAGCCCTCCGATTGGCTGCGGCAGTACATCCGTGGCGACGCGATCCAATGGAGAGCAGGCAGGCGCCCGGCCTTGGGAGGAATTTGGGCGCCGCCGTGAGAACGAGGTGTTGGCGTGTTTAGCTCGGTCGCTCAACGCGCAAACACGTCGATCTCTTCGTCGCGATGACGGCCGCCCAAGATGGCCGCGAGATAGGCCGCGGCCGCGCCGACAAGCAGTACGGCCGCCGTCATGAATGCAACGATGACGCCCGTCTTCCGTGCTTTCTCGGCCGCCTGCTTGGCTGTCTCCTTCGCCTGATTCAGCCGAGCATAGGCATCGTCGATCCGCTTCTCTGCTTCGGCCTGCGGGATGTTCATACGCACCGCCATGCGTGATGCGATGTATCCGCGATCCGCCCCATCGAGACTGCCACTCGCCAGGCTGCGGACAAGAATACGGGAAGCTTCATCACGCTCGCCCTGTGTCACAGGCTCAGTGCCATTCGCACGCATAATGCTATCGACGGCTGACGCGAGCGGATCAGCCTGCTGGCTGATAAGAGCGCCAGCTCCGCCAGCCGCTGCGGCAGCACCAGTCGCCGCTGTCTTTGCCGCGCCCACAAGCGACGATGAAGTCAGGAAAGCAACAAGCAGCGCACCGACCGCCCAGACCACCAGCCCGTGGGCGCCGTCCCGGACGCCGCGCTCATGTGAGCTGGAATCTGCCAGTGGCTTGCGCATCCTGCCGGCGAGATAGCCGCCCGCGCCGCAGGCCGAGACGGTTATCCAGAGCGCCCACAACGCACCCGCGATGGCGAGGGCTACGACGCTCGTGGATCGCGCGGCGTCAGCGGACACCAGCGACAAGCCAATGGCAGAGCCGAAGGCCGCCATCAGGGTCGATATAGCGGCCGAAAGAACCGCTCCCCCGAGGATAGGGCTCGATTCGAGATACGATCCAGACGGCGCTTCGGGGCCGGGAGGGGTGACGACAACAACGTCGGTTGAACCAAGTGACATGGCGATACCTTCAGCGCAGACCGAGGAAAGACAGGATGGCCAGGACGACCACCACGAGACCGACGAGATAGATGATACTGTCCATGACAGCCCCCATTTGCAGGCGCGCCAATGCGCAGATGCCGGCTCAACCTCAGAGCTCGGCGAGATGTTCCGCGCATTCGTGTCGCTGGCTGGCCGAGCGGCACCAAGCCGGATCAACCCGAGGGTTCGGAACTGTTCGACCCGGACGATGTTGAGGCTCTGCCGAGGAGGTGACGTCATGCCGCAAACTGTTGCCAGCGATGAGGCCCTGGATCAGGAGGGTTTCGATACGAAGCCGTCTCCCGGACGCTTTCGGCCTTTTGGCGGCTTTTTGAAGCTGATCGTGGCGGCGGACTCATCAAGCTCGCTTCTCAGCCGGGTTCGCGCAGGCGCGACCCTGCTTGCCCTGCTGGCCGCATTCGCAGGCGCCGGATATTTCCTGCCCGCCTACTTCTCGCAGTATTTCTGAAGGCTTCCTGCTAGACCGGCGTATGCCTTAATAGGCATGGCGACCAGCCATTATCGAGCGATGGCCTGTTCAGGCGGCGGCTGACCATCCCGCCTGCCGATCGAGTTGAAGGAAGCTGTATCGGTATGAAATCGCAAGCGAGTCATGCGCTGGTGGGGCTGTTCGCGCTTGCGGTTGTGGCTGGGTTGTTCGGGTTCGTTTACTGGTTCAACACCGGCAGCGCCGACAAGATGACTGACGTCCGCCTCATCTTTAACGATAAGGTGTCGGGCCTGGCGCGCGGTACGAGCGTGCTGTTCAACGGACTGCAGGTTGGTGAGGTGACGCATATTGGCCTGCAGCCCGACGACCCGCGCCAGATCTATGCTGTCATCAGGGTTGATCGGTCAGCGCCCTTGCGTGTCGATACCCGTGCGCGAGTTGAGGCGCAGGGACTCGCGGGCGTCGCCGCCGTCCAACTGCTCGGTGGCGATCCGAATTCTCCGGTCTTGACCAAGCTGGAGGGCAACCCCTTCCGACCATTATTGCCGAGCCGTCTGAAAGCATCTTTGAAACCGTGCGTAGCGTTGCCAAACGCGCCGACGAGGCACTCGACGGCATTGAAGCCGCGGTCAAGGCAAATGCGGGATCAATCGGCGATGCAATCAGAAATACGGAAGAGTTTTCGGCTTTGCTCAGCGGCAATTCTGATTCTGTCGCGAGCTTCATGAAAAACATCGGTGCCGTAGCCGACTTCATCGCGCCGGCTTCGGAAAAGCTTGGCTCCTTCAGCCAGGAATTGACCGAAACTATCCGCGCGATCGATCAAAAAAACATCGCTTTGGTTATCGACGACGTCGAGAGGTTCACCGTGGCGCTTGGCAGTGGCGAAGTCGGAAAGGCGGTGAAGGATGTTGCCTCGACGGCCGAGAAGCTCAGCAGGGCTGCCGATCAGGTGGAGGGAGTGCTCATCGGAGCACAGTCTTTCCTGAACAGCGCTTCTGGGCAGGATGGTCGAAGCGCGTTCGACGATGTTCGCGAGGTTGCCAAGTCCCTCCGCATGCTCGCCAACAATCTTGATAAACGCACGGCAGAGATAACCGCTGAAATCATACGCTTCACGAGCGCCGGTCTGCGCGGCGTCGAAACGTTCACAAGCGACGGGCGGCGATTGCTCACGGGCTTCGGTCGCACTGTGCGGGGTGTCGAACGAGACCCCCAAAGCTTGATTTTTGGCAGCAAGCCCCAGCTACCTCAATTCAATGGACCCCGGTAGCGATGATGATCTGCCGCAATTGAGATACGAGCTTTGCGATGACCGACCTGAAGGCCTTTCAAGTGGAAGTGACGTCCGAGACGGACGATTCCCATCAGATATTTTTCATCGCGGCCGAAACGGGCGACGCGGCCGTTGCGGCTTTGAGGGGGCATTTGGGCCTGTCACCGGGGCCAGTGTTCAAGCTCCAACGGCGGCTTAGCGATACAGAGATCGATCTCCACCAGATCGGGCCGGGAACGATATTTCAGTACCTGTAGACAGGGCGCGTCGATCTGGTCGTCAGGACTTACGACGGTTGCGGCATCTCGATGATCGGCTCGTCGGTGGCGCCGAAACCGACCCTATCCCACGCATACACGAGGTCTGGTACATCATAGGCCTTGGGCGGTAGCCGATATCGGGCGCGAGCTGATCCGCCAGGGCCAGGCCATCCCTTACTGCTGGTATGACGCCGCCCGATACGCGAAGGCTTACGACGAAGCGCTTGCGGCAGATGCCGGCAGGCAGGCCGGCACCTTTATCGAGCACGAACGCTGGCGCAGAGTAAGCGCCCTGCCGGGGCCCTACGGATTTGGGGTTGAGGTTTTCCGGAAGCGCCATGGCATGAGATCTTCGACGGCGCTTTGTGGGTGGCCGTTGATGACGGCGTCGAGGGTTTCAGCGAGATAGGCGACGGGATTGACGTCGTTGAGCTTGCATGTGGCGACGAGGGACGAGAGCAGTGCCCAGTTTTCGGCGCCGACCTCGTGGCCGGCGAACAGAGCATTTTTTCGGGTCAGGCAGACGGGCCTGATCGCGTTTTCAACCGGGTTGGTGTCGAGCTCGAGGCGGCCATCGTCAAGGAAGCGGGTGAGCCCCTCCCAGTGGGCGAGCCCGTAGCGGATGTCTTCGGCCAGCCTGGAGCCGGAGGAGATCAGCGACAGTTGCTTCTCGAACCACGGTTTCAGGGCGGTGATGATCGGCGTGGAATGCTCCCGCCGGGCGGCAAGCCGCAGTTGCGGCGAGACACCGCGAACCGTTGCCTCGATGGCATAGAGCGCCGCGATCTGGCGTATCGCCGCCTCGGCGATCGGCGATTTGGTGTTGCGCGCCAGCTTGACGAAGCGTCGGCGCAGATGAGCCCAGCAATGGACGAGCCTCCATGGCCCCTGCGGCCTCTCCAGGCGCGTCAGCCGATCGTAGCCCTCATAGGCGTCGACCTGCAGGAACTGCCCGCGGAAGCCCTGAAGGAAGCGTTCGGCATGCTCGCCACTGCGTCCCGGCGCATAGTGGAACAGCACGATGGGCGGGCCCTGGCCGCCATGGCCGCGGTCATCGGAAGCGATCGCCCAGAAGAAGCCCTTCCTGACCTTGCCGCGTCCGGGATCGAGCACCGGTGCGGTGGTCTCGTCCATGAACAGACGACCCGCCGCGGCCAGATGCCAGCGCATGCGCTCGGCGATGGGCTTGAGATGGAAGCAGGCCCGGCCGGCCCAGTTGCCCAGTGTCGCGCGATCGAGCCGGATGCCCTGGCGCGCATAGATCTCGGCCTGCCGATAGAACGGCAGGTGATCGCCGAACTTGGCGACGATGACCTGGGCGATCAGCGCCTCGGTCGGCAGGCCGCCCGGCACCACATGCTCGGGAGCATGGGCCTGCACGACCGCGCCCGAGCAGCGGCGGCAAGCATATTTCGGGCGGCGGGTGACCAGCACGCGCAACTGCGCCGGCACCACGTCCAGCCGCTCGCTGACGTCCTCGCCGATCCTGGACATCTCGCCGCAGCCGCACGGACACAGCCTGCTCTGCGGCTCGATGATCCGCTCCACCCGCGGCAGATGGGCCGGCAGGTGACCGCGGTTGCGCCGGTGAGAAGCACAGGCGCCGTCCGGGCGGCCCTCGATGATCCGCTGCGCCTTCTCATGGGCGGCATCGAGCACGCCCTGGGCGATTTCGACGTCCTCCAGCGGTAGATGGTATTGCTCGCCGGAGAGCTTCTCGGATCGGGAGCCGAACTTCTCGCGCTGGAGGTCGCTGACGATGCTCTCCAGCCGCCGCCGCGCTTCCTCGGACTGAGCCAGGGCCTCTTGCGTCTGCGCCAGCTCGGCCTTCAGACGCTCGACCTCACCATGGAGAACTGCGACGTTCATCCACTATTTCGAGCACGGATCCGCCGTCTGCGCCATGCCTGGCACGGACCTGAGTCAGTCTGCCGCACTCACCCGGCGAGCTGCGGACGCCGAACTCTCTCAGGCCGAACCAAGCGCCAATCCAGCCCCTCGAACAACGCCGCAAACATCGCCGGTGACAGTCTCATCACGCCGTCGCGAACCTGCGGCCACACGAACTTCGAGCCCTCCAGGCGCTTGTGCACCAGCACCAGCCCGGTGCGATCCCAGACTAAAATCTTGATCCGGTCGGCCCTTTTGGCGCGGAAGACGAAGGCCGCGCCACTATAGGGATCAAGGCCGAGGACCTCCTGCGCCGCCGCGGCCAGCCCGTCGAGGCCGCGCCGGAAGTCGACAGGTCGCGTCGCCATGTAGATCTTCAGATCGGCGCCCGGCGCAATCATCGCGAGGCCCGCACCGCACGGATCACCTGCGCCAACCGCTCGACCTCGACCGTCGTGCGGATCACCATGCCGTCGATCACGATCTCAACCTTCGCCAGCGTCGATTTCGGCGGCTTCGTCGGCGGTCGGGGCGACGGCGCTTCTTCCACCAGCAGCGGCGCGAACAGCGGCTCCCGGCTCTCCGGAAGGGCCAACTGTCCCTGACGAAGGCGACGCCGCCAATCATAAACCTGCCAGCGCGTCGCGCCATGCTTGCGGGCAACCGCCGTCACCTGCGACCCCGGCATCAGGCTCTCCGCCGCGATCCGCGCCTTCTCCGACGCCGAGCGAACCCGCCGACCCGTCGGACCCTCAACAACCTCAAGTCGGCCTACGTAGCCAGGTGTCGAGACGTCCAAATGGACGTCCATTTTGCCGTCCGCTCCCACCCAAGCCCTCCGTCTCTCGCGATCAGAGGACTCTTGGCACATTCACCTCCCGCCCCACACGAGGGGACCGGCGTGGCGCTTACGGCGCAGAGGCGAACGGTGGGGCGCAAACTGAGCCCCACCCCTTGGCCCTAGTACTTCTGGAAATGGAAGCCTTCGGCGAACGTCAACTGCACCATGTCGCCGCGCTTCATCCGCTTAAGCGCGGTCTGTATCGCGGGATCAACGACAGTGTGAGTGCGCGGGCCGAGTGGGCCTTCGTAGTTCACAATCCGGGTTGCCGGGTCGAAATTCTCGAATTTGGCCGTCAGCGTGAGTGTGCGCACCACGAACTTTTCGGGCAGGTTCTGGAATGATGGGCCGGTCGTAGTCTCGGAATAGACGATGCCGGCCTGAGCACCCCTGCGGGCGGGCCTGACACCGACTACCGCGCCTTCAACGCGCCGGATTTGGACCCGATCACCAGCGTTGATATTCATCAGGTCGCCAAAGACCTCAGGCACGTCGACCGGCCATGTGTTGCGGCCTTGACGCACGCGAACAATGCGAGAGTCCGGATCGACGTCCACAATCTCAACGTTCATTTGCTCGACCGTGACGGGACCGACACCCGCTACAATCACGGTTTCGCTGGTCACCGTCGGCCCGGTCGCGCAGCCGGCTAGAGCCCCCGCAACTGAGATGGCTATGATTATGGTCATGTGCTTGAGCATTGGATGTCCTCCCACCCAGCCTTCCGCCTTTTGGCTGTTGAACGGAAAGCTACAACAAGTTTCAACGATGTCGCTACGGCATGGGGAAATTTGAGCTAAGGCCGTCGACGAAGCGGCACGGCTGGCTGCCGGCGCAGCCTGCTCTCGGAGGAAGCCGGCAGCCCGGCGCATCCCGCGCTAATGATGGATCTCTGCGAGGACCACATGGGCGGCCTTCCATTCCGCTTCCGTCAAAACGGGGGCGCCGTCCGGCTCGTCGGTCACAGGCATGATGTCGGCGCCGAGCCGCGCCTGCCATTCCTCGTAGGACACAGGGATCGAACCTGTGACTACTCCCGTGTGAAGGCAATGCTCTAGATGAAGCTATGGGCACGCGTGGATTCTCCCTGAACGACCCGACGCTCCATAGCCGGATCGGTGAATTATGCGCCCAACAGCGATAGCTCCATGGCGAGACTTACCACTCGATCCGCCGAAAGGGTGCCGCGATCAATCTTCCCTCCGAGTCCATGACGCGCAAACACAGCCTCATGCGCGGGAGAGCGCAGATAGGCAGCCATTGACCAAGTGGGGAACAGCCGTGTGGAGGATGGCTTCCACTCCAGCACACTCGTCTGCCGATGCCTGCTATCACCCTCGATTCTTGCAAAGGTGCCAGAGACAGTCGCTTCAGCTCCCTCCAGGATCTGAAGGAACTCGCCGTCAAAGATTAGATAGCCCGTGACGCCATCTTTGGCATTGTTCCGCCGGGAGGCTGAAAGGATGTCGCGGAGGGCCGCTGGCGCGCTATCAACACGCCCCAAATTGAATTTCGACACATACACGAGCCGGTGGATTGCAATTGTGTCCATGGGCGAATCTCTAAACGCTGGCCGAAAGAGGCCAGCCTCGCCGAAGGGGGACCGGGCCAGTCAACGGAATCAGTGGGCAAAACAGCTAACCCGTTGCGCGGCCAAAAGTTCAAGTTGACCAGCGCAGAGCCAAGGATAGGTCGGCTTTGTCTAACGGACCGGGCGCAATCCAAACACCCCATCCTGGTGTCCACGAAACCGGCAGCAGGCCAGCGGATGGTTGTCTTGGCGGGTGCCGCCGCTGCAAAACGGTGGCGTAGAAAAACCTCAGACCGTCTCGTTCAGGCGGTAACGCATGCGGAACATCCCAACGAGCGCGATGGTGCTGAAGCCCGCACCGGCAAGGAACGTCGCGGCGGGGCCATAGCTATCCCAGAGTCCGCCGGCGACGACACTGGCCATGAGCATCGACACACCGCCTGCCAGATTGAACACGCCGTAAGCCGTACCCCGGAGATCGGCTGGAGCGGTGTCAGCGACAAGCGCGGCGAGCAGGCCCTGCGTGAATCCCATGTGCAAGCCCCAGAACACGACCCCCAAGAGCATCATCGGGACCCCGGTGCCCAGTGCAAGAACAAGGTCGGCGACAATGAGAAGCGCTACCCCAGCCAGCAGGACGCCGCTACGTCCGACTCTGTCGGACAGTGCACCAGCAGGATAGGCGGCAAGTGCGTAGACCACGTTCATCACCACCAGAGCGGCCGGAACCAATGCAATCGGCAGGCCGACATTCTGGGCGCGAAGTACCAGAAAGGCCTCGGAAAATCGTGCGAGCTTCATAGCCGTCGCAACAGCGACCGCGGCCCAGAACGTGCCGCTCAGCCGCTTGGCGTCACTGAATCCGAGAGGTGGCTTCTCCAATCCTGAATGACTGCTCGGCTCCTCGACGCCGAAGATAATCAGCGCAAGGGCGATGAAGGCGGGGATCACCGCGATCCAGAATACAAACCGAAAGTTGTCCGAGGTGAGCGCCATCAGGGCTATGGCCAGTAGCGGGCCGACGAACGCCCCGGTCGTGTCCAGCGACTGGCGCAAGCCGATGCTAGCTCCCCGGAGGTCCGGTGGAGCCAGATCGGCGACGAGTGCATCGCGAGGCGCGCCCCTGATACCTTTGCCGATCCGGTCGACAAAGCGGGCAGTGATTAGCCAGCCGACCGAGCTCGCCAACGGAAACACCGGCTTGGTAAAGGCCGCCAAGCCATAACCGATCGCCGCCAGGAGCTTGCGCCTTCCGAGCCAGTCCGAAAGGACTCCCGAAAATATCTTCGTGATGTTGGCGGTCGCCTCGGCAATGCCCTCGATAAGTCCGACCGTCAGAGTTGAAGCGCCGAGTACTGTCACCAGATAAACCGGCAGGAGCGCGTGGATCATCTCGGAAGAGATGTCCATGAACATGCTCACGAAGCCGAGTGCCCAGACGCCTCGCGGGATGCGGGATAGCTTCCTTCTCGAGCCTGCGTGCATTTGCAAGGAGGCCTCTTCCTGATCGGAGGGGTCGGGAGTGGCACCACTCAACTTAGCCAGGCCGACGAGTCTGCACGCAGGATTTCAAGGCGCGGCTGTTTGAGTAGCAGCTTGAGCGCCGGGCTGGTGCCGGCTGTCATCAACCTCATCACCTTCCCGCGCCTTGGACTACGCTCGACATCAACACACCAATGCAACCCACCACGAGGACCAGCCCCGTCCCGACCGACGAGGCGTGGAATACGGTCGCGACGATCGCAGCGGCTATGACGACGCCGATGACCGATAGGGCCAGGAACTCGTCATCGACGAACATGCCGAAGAGTTCGTTCACGATCAGACGAAGGACATGCATCAGGCCAACTCCTGCCGGGGGCGGCGAACGAGGGAAGCGAGGCCGAGGCCGACCGCGAGGAAGCCTAGTGCGAGGACCAGGATAGCCGCGTCGTGTCCTAGCCACTCGACGCCGAGGCCCTCGCCAGTCCAGTAAATACCGAAGGCTGAGAGCATGACGCCAACCCCGAATTTCAGGGTATTCTCGGGCACCCGGGCGAGCGGCCTGTGGACGATGACGCCGATGGCCAGGACGAGCAGACAGGCTGCGAGCGCACCCAGGCTTGCTGGCCATAGCAATCCGCGCCCCGCGCCGACGGCGATCACGATGAACACGACCTCGACGCCCTCCAGGACAACGGCTTTGAAGGCGGCGAGGCCCGCGATCCAATCGAGATGTCGATCTCCGTGGCGCGCAGATTCGCTCAGTTCGGCGGTCTCCTTGGCGAAGGCCAGGGTCTCATCATGCAACGCGATCACCCCGGCAGATCGCAGGATCGCCTTGCGCAGCCAGCGCAGGCCGAACAGAAGCAGGAGCACGCCGATGACCAGTTGGAGTGCCTGCAAAGGCACCCGGTCGAGCACTGGACCGAGGACCAAAACTAGGACGGCAAGCAGGCCGAAGCCTGCAGCGGTCCCTGTCAGGGCGGGTCGCCAGCCGCGGACGGTTGCGACGGCAAGCACGATGGTGAAGGCTTCGACAACCTCGACCAATGAGCCCAGGAAGGCGGCGGATATTGCTGGAGCGGCGGTGGCCCATGTCGTCATGGCCGTGTTCCTCGCGCAAGTTTGATGGCGGCTTTCGCCAAGCCTCGAGCTCTGGTCAGATCAACTGCACAGTGTCACATTGGATCAATGACAGTTATGCTATGCGTGACGTTATAAATGTAACGGTCGTAACATTCAAGAGGTTCGATGGCTTCGCTCGAATGGCTATTGCTCACCTACAAGGTACCGGCCGAACCGGCCCGCAAGCGCGTCTCGATCTGGCGCAAGCTCAAGGGTTTGGGTGCCGTCTATCTCCAGGGCGGTGTTTGCCTGCTCCCGAAGACGGACGATCACCTGCGGCGCCTGAAGGTGCTGGAGAACGAGATCGCCGAGGCCGACGGCGAGGCACTATTGCTCGCAACCGTCGGACTTGATCAGAAGCAGCAGGAGAAGATCATCGCTCGCTTCAATGGCGACCGAGATGACGAGTACAAGGAGTTCATCGAGAAATGCATCGCCTTCGAGGCGGAGATCGCCGAAGAGACGCGGGTCCAGCACTTCACCTTCGCCGAACTGGAGGAGAATGAGCAGGAGTTGATGAAGTTCAAGAACTGGATCGAGAAGATCCGCAAGCTCGATTTCTACAAGGCTCCGCGCGCAGAAGAGGCGGCCGAGCACTTGGCTCGATCGGAGGCTGTCCTCGACGCCTACGCCCACAACGTCTTCGCGGCGCAGGAGGAGAACAAGCCCCCGGATGCCGCGAAGACATAAGCTGGCCTCGTTCAATCTCAGTGCCGCGCATGTCGCCAGACCTTCACTGCTGAGATGGCCAGGATCAGAGCGAGGGCGGGAAGCAGGATGGCCGAAGAGACGTAGCCCAGCAGAAGCCCGCCGATGAATGTGCCTACAATGGAGCCGATGGCCATCGTGACTACAAAGAGCCGATTTCGCCAAAGCACCAAAAAAGCCCGATCCTGACTGTAGCGCGCGAAGCCGACGATCATCGTCGGCAAGCTGACTGCAAGTGAAAGGCTTCCCGCGAGCTTCATGTCCGCGCCGTAGAGCAGAACCAGCGTCGGGATCAGCAATTCGCCTCCCGCGACGCCCATCAGCGATGCGGCCACACCGATCGCGAACCCCGCGACGACACCGGCCATAAGTTGCGCGGGTCCGGCAAGCAATGCGCTGGATGAGCGGGCGTCATGGCCGAAAACGAGAATGGCCGCGATCAATACAAGAAGGGTGGCGATGACCCTGTAGAGGGTCTGCGATTTCAGGCGGGTGGCCCATCCAGCTCCCAACCATGCACCGAGCAGACTCCCGGCGAGCAGATTGACGATCACCGGCCAGTGGCTGACGACGTCAGTGAACGGAACGATTGCCGCCCGGAACGGCAGCGCGGTGGCTACCACGACCAGGCTCATCGCCTTGTTCAGAATGATGGCATCGAGCGCCCCGAATCCAAAAGCCCCGATCAGCAGGGGAAGCCGGAACTCGGCTCCTCCCAACCCGAGCAGGCCCCCCAAGGTGCCGATGAGGGCGCCACCGCCAAAGGCGGCAATTCGGTCGCGCAGGGTTCTCATGAACTCGGCAGGGCTTCAGACGGGTTCACGCAGACGCGCCGGACGCCATGAGGTGGATGCCATCGGGCCTGATCGACACCTCCACGGGCGCCCCGGCCACCATTCGCGTTCTGCGAACGAACTGGGCGGGAACCGTCATCGACAGAACGCGACCTGCAGCTCCCGCGACCTCCACGAGAATACTGGTAGCTTCCGAAAGGGCCGCCACCTCGACGACGGTGGCCGAAAGGCGATTGACGCCTTCATGGTCACGTCCGTCCGCGCGATCGAGGATCACCTGCGTCGACGGAACGGCCCAAGCCACCCGGGATCCGATCGGCAGATCGGTTCGGGAGGGCCTGACGACGATCCGGTCGCCACACCAGTCGAGAATCGTCTCCTCGCCGTCATGACTGCGTATGGTCGCCTCGAAGAGGTTCTTGAGATCGACCAGCCTGGCCGCCTCGACGGTCGCGGGCCGCGCGAGCACGTCCTGCGGCGTCCCCGCCTGAACGACGCGGCCGTGATGCAGGAGACACATCCGGTCAGCCAGACGTGCAGCCTCGTCGAAGTCGTGTGTCACGAGCACGATCGGAATCGCCAGCGAACGCCACAGTTCCGCCAGTTCGCGATAGAGCTTGCCTCGTGTGACCTTGTCGACAGCGGAAAAGGGCTCGTCGAGCAACAAGACTTTCGGTTCCCGCGCGAGCGCGCGGGCCACGGCGACACGCTGTTGCTGCCCGCCGGAGAGTTCGGCCGGACGGCGCCCTTCCAGCCCAGACAAATTGACAAGGGACAAGAGCTCGCGGGCCCGTGCCGGGCGCTCGACGCGAGGCAGATGTCCCATAGCGGCCATGATATTGGCGCTTGCGGTCATGTGCGGGAAGAGCGCGTAGGACTGAAACACCATGCCGATAGCCCGGCGATGCGGCGGCACGAACACGCCCGCTTGCGTATCCACCCACGTTTCGCCGCCGCAAGTGATCAACCCATGTGCGGGTCGGTATAGACCGGCTATCGCGCGCAGGATTGTCGACTTCCCGGCGCCGGATGGACCGACAAGCGCCAACAGTTCGCCGGGTCGGCACGCGATCTCGGCATCGAGCGGTATAGGGCCCGTTTGATGCAAGGCGATCCGCAAACCCATGCCGCTCGCGACCGTGTCATGCATGGTGGCGACCGACCCTGGCGGAAAGGGCGTAGGTCAGGCCGAGGGCAGCCATCGACAGCGCCAGCAGGGTCAGCGACATCATGCCGGCCGATGCATGGTCGAAAGCCTGCACACGATCGTAGATCGAGATCGCCACCGTTTTGGTTTCGCCGGGAATCGACCCGCCGACCATCAGCACTACGCCGAACTCGCCAAGCGTATGGGCGAAGGCGAGCACCAGCCCGGTGACGATATCTGGCCAGGCGAGCGGCAGGTCGATGCGCGTCAGCACTGCCAATGGCGAAAGGCCCGACACACTCGCAGCTTCACGCACATCGGGCGCGATAGCTTCGAAGGCGCGCTGCATCGGCTGCACCGCAAAGGGCAGGTTGATGATCACAGAAGCGACCAGCAAGCCCTCGAACGTGAAGACGAGGCCGCGCCCGAATGCCGATTGGAGCGCCTGGCCGATCGGAGACGCGCCGCCCAGGCCAACCAGTATGTAATAGCCGATCACGGTCGGTGGCAGCACGAGCGGGAGCGCCAGCGAGGCCTCCGCGAATCCCTTGCCGCGAAAGCGGCTGAAGGCGAGGAGCCGTCCCAGAAGAATGCCCACCGGGAGCAGGATCAGGATCGTGTAGAAGCCGAGCCGGAAAGAAAGCCCGAAGGCGGTCCAGTCCATCTGGGTTCAGGAACTTTCGCCCGGCAGCAGGAACCCGTAGCGGCGTAAGATGGCGCGGGCCGCCGGTTGCTGAACGTAGGCGTAGAATGCGGCAGCCTCCGGCCCCGCGCCCTTCATCAGTGCCATGCGCTGACGCAGCGGGGCATGCCAGTCGGCCGGGATCAGCGCATAGGTGCCGAGACTGGAAACCGCCGGCGCGAGCGCGAGCGAATAAGCGAAGATGCCGCCCTGGGAGGAGCCGGACGTCGCGAACTGGGCAGCCTGCGAGACATTCTCGCCGAGCACCAGTTTGGACTTCAGGCCGTCCCAAAGGCCCTGGGAGCGCAACGCCTCTTCAGCGGCGCGGCCGTAGGGCGCATGTTCGGGATTGGCGATGGCAAAGCGCGTGATCCTGCCGTCGGCGATGGCAGCACGGAGATCGGTCATCCCCGCGTCGGGCTTGAGAGCCGAGCCCTTCGGCGCGAACAGCACAATCCGTCCGATCGCGTAAAGGGCCCCCTGGTCAACCGTCCGTCCCGCCTCGTTCAACTGGCGGACGAAGCCTTCGTCCGCCGACATGAACATCTGAAACGGTGCGCCCTGCTGGAGCTGATGGAAGAAGTTGCCCGACGAGCCGTAGGTCAACTGGACCTTGCGTCCCGTCTCGCCTTCGTAGGCCTTCCCAATTTCGTCGAGAGCGAACTTCAGGTCGGCCGCTGCCGCGACGTTGGGGACAGAGGCCGACGGCGCCTGAGCGAGCACAGGCGTCGCGAACACCGCAAGCGCAATAGCGAAGAGGCGTCGTCCCAGGTTCATCGTCGTACCTCCAGATCGATATAGCGATTTGACTATATCGTTGGGCGAACATCATGCAATGCAAAACGGGCAGCAGTGGAATGGGGGTCAATCGGCTTCGGGAGGTTCGTCCGCCACGAGAGCGTTCAACGCCTCAAGATCGTCGGCAAAGGCGATGGCTGCGCGGGTCTGGATCGAGCGGTATCGCGCGAGAACCTCCGCGCCCATCGGCGTGACGCGGGCGCCGCCGAAACCCTTGCCGCCCCGGGAGGCCTCGACGAGCGGTGTCTGGAAGCAGCGGTTCATCGTATCGAGCAGGTACCAGGCCTTCTTGTAGCTCATCCCCATGGAGCGGCCCGCGGCCGAGATCGAGCCCGTTTCTGCTACCGCTGCCAGCAGTTCAGCCTTGCCCGGCCCGATAGCAACCGAGCTTCCCAGGAAGATGCGCAGTTGCAGCCGGGGAGATGGTTTCTGGCTCATGGTCTCCCATACGATGGGAGCTTCTCATCGCCAACGGCCGGCTCATCGAATCGAAGAGTCAGTCTCTCGGTCGCCGGGTACTACGCCCGACGACCAGGATTGGTCGATGGTTGAAGTACCGCTCAATGGCCCGAAGCTAGCTTGGATCCGTCCTTATCGTGGACAGCCAGGCGCTCGACCATCGTGGCCGTCGCCTTGTTCATCCCGACCGTCTCGACCGCAATATCGTGATGGCGGAACTTGAGCACGACGCGATCGAGCGCATTGATCGCGGTGATGTCCCAGAATTGAGCGGCACTGAGATCAATGACGACGCGCTGAACGTCTTCCTCCCGGAAATCGAAGGCCGAGTGGAATGCCTCGGCTGTCGCGAAGAAGATCTGCCCCGTCACACGATAGATCCGGGTTTCTCCGTCTCGGTCGGACTCGACGGCAAAGAAGCGTGTCACCTTGTGGGCGAAGAACAACCCGCTGAGGATCACCCCGAACAGGACGCCCTTGGCGAGATCGTGCGTCCAGACGACGACGGCGACCGTCCCGAGCATGACGAAGCTCGAGCTCTTCGGATGGATCAGGAGAGACCGCAGCGAGCGCCACTGGAAGGTGTTGATCGAGACCATGATCATCACTGCTACCAATGCCGCCATCGGGATTTGCGAGACGTAGGGCCCAAGAACGACGATGAGGAAGAGCAGGAAGGCGCCGGCCCACAGGGTGGAAAGTCGACCGCGCCCGCCAGACGAGACATTGATGACCGACTGGCCGATCATGGCGCAACCCGCCATGCCGCCGAACAGGCCAGCGACGACGTTCGCGGTGCCCTGACCGGCGCACTCCCGGTTCTTGTCGGAGGTCGTGTCCGTCATCTCGTCGATGATGGCTGCTGTCATCAGGCTTTCGAGCAAGCCGACCATGGCGAGGGTCAATGCGTATGGTGCGATGATCTGTAACGTCTCGAAGGTGAGCGGCACCTGCGGGATCGCGAAGAAGGGCAGTTCGTTGGGCAGAGCGCCCATATCGCCGACGGTACGGATATCGAAGCCGAAATACATCGCCACGCCCGTGAGCAGGATGATGGTCACGAGTGGCGACGGCACGGCCTTGGTGACGAGCGGCAACAGGTAGATGAGTGCGAGGCCGACGGCCGTCATGACGTAGACGGTCGGCCCACGGCCTATTAGTTCAGGCATCTGCGCGAGAAAGATCAGAATCGCGAGCGCATTGACGAAGCCCGTGACGACCGAGCGCGAGACGAAACGCATCAGGTTTCCGAGCTTCAGGAGGCTGGCGACGATCTGGAAAATACCGGTGAGGATCGTGGCGGCGAAGAGGTACTGGACACCATGCTGCTTCACCAGGGTGACCATGACCAGCGCCATGGCGCCGGTCGCGGCCGAGATCATCGCGGGACGCCCGCCAGCAAATGCGGAGACGACCGCGATGCAGAAGGACGCATAGAGGCCGACCTTGGGGTCGACGCCGGCGATGATCGAGAATGCGATCGCTTCGGGGATGAGGGCGAGCGCGACGACCGTGCCGGCGAGGAGTTCCCGCGTGACGTTGGGAGCCCACTCGTTGCGAAGATGAGAGATTGCCATGTTGGAGGATAAGGCCTTCAAGGCCCCGCCGGCGGACACCGGTAGGCGGGGCGCGCAAGATCGGATGGTCCGGCTTTGGCCGAGACTCGAGACAGTCCGTCATTGCGTTGTCCGGCGGATTGGCGGCCGGAAGAGCCACCCGGAGTTTCACCGGGTCCGAGCTTATGCAAATGCCTTATACCGGCGCGGTGTTGCTGTGCAACAAGCGTCCTGGGGGGATGGTGCCGCCAAGATGCCAACCTGGAGCTTGTGAACGGCTCCAAAGGATGAAAGAGAGGTTGCGGGTGTTCCGCCTTGGAGATTGGCGGGCAGGTATCAGCGTTGGTCGGGCCGCCAGCGCTGAGGACTATTGCCCATGCCTCTGCCCGAGTTCGCGCAACCCTGCGCGCCATTTCGTCCGTTCGACCAATCCGGATCACGCGAGGCCTGCCGATGAGCGGGCTGTCGCGCATGCGTCGGCCTGCCTCGACGCTCCGAGAATTCCTCGACAACGAAGCTGCCGGCGGCCTGGTACTCATGGCGGCCGCGCTGCTCGCCATCGTCATTGCCAATTCGCCGCTGGCGGCCGCCTATTCTCGACTCTAGAGGTCTACATCGGGCCGCTAAGCGTCCTGCATTGAATCAACGACGCCCTGATGGCGGTGTTCTTCCTTCTCGTCGGGCTAGAGATCAAGCGCGAGGTCCTCGACGGGCAACTATCGACATGGAGCCGCAGGGTGCTTCCCGGCGCGGGCGCGTTGGGTGGCATGGTCGTTCCCGGGCTGATCTACGTCGCGTTCAATTACCATGATCCATCTTCCCTGCGTGGCTGGGCGATCCCGGCCGCGACCGATATCGCCCTTGCCCTCGGCGTGCTGTCCCTGCTGAGGTCGCGTGTTCCGGCCTCGCTGAAGATCTTCCTCGCAGTTCTCGCGATCATCGACGATCTCGGCGCCGTCATCATCATCGCGATCTTCTACACCGCTCAACTGAACGTCTATGCCCTGGCCGGCGCCGCTGCCGTTCTGGCGGTCCTCTGTGCGATGAACAAGCGAGGCTATGACAGGCTGCCTCTCTATCTCGTTCTGGGCGCAGCCTTGTGGTTGCTGGTCCTGAAGTCAGGGGTACATGCGACGACCGCGGGTGTCCTGCTCGCGTTGACGATCCCGATCAGGCTCACGCCCGGCAAGCCGGAAGCATCACACGACACCTCCCCGCTGCATCGGCTCGAGCACGCCTTGCATAAGCCGGTCGCCTTTCTGATCGTCCCGATCTTCGGGTTCGCCAATGCCGGCGTCTCATTCATCAGCATCACCCCAGCGGTTCTGACCGACACGATCGCAGTCGGAGTCGCGGCAGGCCTGCTGTTCGGCAAGCTGATCGGTGTCTTCGGCGCCGTCGCGTTGATGGTTCGCGCCGGATGGGCCGACCTGCCGGCAAACGCGACGTGGACCCAGATGCTCGGCGTCGCGCTTCTCTGCGGCATAGGCTTCACGATGAGCCTCTTCATAGGCCTGCTCGCCTTCGAGGATCCGGCGATGCAGGCCCGTGTGAAATACGGGATTCTGGCCGGCTCACTTCTCGCCGGGCTGACCGGCTATGCGGTGCTGCGCCTGCAACGCCGGTTCGACAATTCCCCGCAACGTAACCCCGCCCCATCCCGGAGGTGATCATGGTCTATCTTGGAATCGGCATGCTGCTAGCGGCCTTGGCATTGCTCGCCACCTTTCGCCCCAATGCGGAGGGGACGTCACACCCGGTCGTAACGGGCCCCACGATCTCGGCCTTGTACCCAACGTTGGTGCTGGCCCTGATCGCCTTCGGCGTTGCGATCCTTCTGTCGCGGTTGCTTGGTTGAGCGACCGGCTTTCTATCCTCACCGGCAGATCTTGGACCGAGAGCGCATGGACACCGTTGCCCCGACGCGCTCTCGTAGCGTTGGCTGTCGGGTCGCCTTCGATGGCCGTGAGCATCCCGGCACAGATCAACGGCATGGGTTGAGTACGATGCGGGTGGTGATTCACGCGTTGGGGTCGCGCGGCGATGTGCAGCCGTTTTTGGCTCTTGGCAAAAGGCTCAGGCGGGCTGGGCACGATGTCAGGCTCGTAACCAGCCAAAAATTCGCCCCGGCGGTCGAACAGGCAGGCCTGTCCTTCGCGCCGCTCCAAATCGACTTCCAAGAGATCATGGTGAAACAGGCGGGGCAGAATGCCATTGGTTCCCTGTGTGGTCCCGTGAGGGCTGATCAACGCCATCGGCTCCTCGCTGCTCGCGGTCGGCACCTTCGGGTTGGCGACGGCCCTGAACTACGCCCGAAGCGGCCAGGTCGACTGGGTCGTCGCAGCGCAGTTCCTCTCGGGCGGCGTCCTGGGCGGTGTTCTCGGCATGCTGCTGGCGACGCGTCTCTCCGCCGGCAAGGACACGCTGCACCGCATCTTCGCCACGCTCATCCTGTCGGTTGCGGCCTATGTGATCTTCAAGAACCTGCCGACGACGATCTTGCCCTGAACCAGTCCCGCGACGATGAGGAAGAGCGCGAGGGGCATCACGACGAGGCGCGCCAGTAGTGCCAGCGTCCGGTCTCCCACAGCACGATGTCGTCCGCTTCGCAAGCCGCCACCACGACCCAGGCCAGCAGAACGAGCGGCGCTGCGATCCTGCACATCTTTGCCGCCATCGCCCTCGCAACTGGCGGCGTCCTGGTTCTCTTGGCCTGGCTGGCCTGGACGGGAGCCTTCGGACTATTTGCTGCAGCCTATTGGCAAGTGTTCATGGGGCCGCGACTGCGCGCTTAGGGCATTCGAATGAGATGCGGCCGGTGAAGGTACCATGTCAGGGGGCGGAAATAGACCTGTCAGTGCTGCAACAGCCTCCAAGCCGGACGTCGGCCGCAGCGGGTGGGCTTTGGCGGCTCAAGCACGCTCCGGTCATGACGCCGTTTGCGCCACAACCTCGACGATCCGCCCATCGCGTAGATGGACCATGCGGTCGAGGCGCGAGAAGATTTTCTCGTCATGGGTCACGACGATGACCGCAGCGTCTCGCTCGATCGCGACCTGCTTCATCAGATCGATGACGATGGCGGCTCGCTCTGAGTCGAGCGCTGCGGTCGGCTCGTCTGCGAGGATGATCCGGGGCTCGTTCGCGAGCGCGCGTGCGATGGCCACGCGCTGGGCTTCGCCGCCCGACAGCTTGGAGGGAAGCGCGTCGGCACGGTGGTCGACCTGCAGATAGCCGAGCAATTCCATAGCGCGCGCCTTGGCCCGATCGGTGCTTTCGCCAATCAGGGTGCGGACGATCGCCACGTTCTCCCAGGCCGAGAGGAACGGCAGCAGGTTGTGGAACTGGAAGATGAACCCGATCGTCTCGAGCCTCATCCGCCTGAGATCGCCGATCAGCCATTTGCCATCGAAGATGGCGCGGCCATCGAGACGGATTGAGCCGGAAACGGGCTCCGTGATGCAGCCGATGCAGTTGAGCAGCGTGCTTTTGCCCGAACCGGAGGGGCCGATCAGGCCGACGACCTCTCCGGTCCCGATTGTCAGCTCGATGTCGATCAGAGCGGGTACCTTCGTCGCGCCGGAGCCGAAGGTCTTCGACAGGCGGGCGATTTCAACGACCGGTCTCGGCGCGACGACGGGTCTGGATGCAGGCATCATGTCAACCTCCGAGCGCCGAGGCAGGATCGATCTTCAGCGCCGAGCGCACCCCGAAGATGCTGGCGACCAGGCAGACTATGATAATGATGCCGAGCAGGATCGCCGTGTCGGAGGTCTCCAGCACCACGCGCCGCGGGAAATAGTCCTTGGCCAGGCGGATCAAGGCCGCGCCGATCGCAAAGCCCATCAGGCCCATCGCCAGCGCCTGCTGGAGGATCAGCGCGACGATGACGCGGTCGGGCGCGCCGATGAGCTTGAGCGTCGCGATCGCCTTCTTCTTGTCCATGGTCATCGTGTAGACGATTAGCCCGATCACCACCGTCGAGACGACCAGTAGGATCACCGCGAACAGGCCTAGCTGCCGCCGTGCGCGCTCGATCACCGAGCGCGTCAGGATCTCCTCCTGCTGGGCGGCCGTCATGGCCGTAAGATGCTTCCAGCGCGCGATCGAACCGATGACGCCCTCGGGCAAGGCGTTGGGCCGCATGCGCACGATGATGGCGCTGACCAGGTCGCTCGAACCACCGGCCGGCGCGTCACGGGCCGTCTCCCGCCTGACCGCCGATGGATCGAATAGCCACTGGACGATCTGGGCGTCGCGCAATGTCATCATCAGGACGGGATCTCCTCCCGAGCTGGTGGCGTTCGCGGTCAGGCCGACGACGGTGAAATCGTCGCGCCCGATGCGGATGCGTTCGCCGAGCGCCAGCCCCGCCTTGCGATCGGCCACCACTTCCGAACGCGACCTCAGGATGGCACGGCCTTCATCGATCGCTACCTCGCTGCCGGGCCGCCCAATTTGGGCTCCGACGATGAAGACGCGCAGGTTCGTGCCGCGATAGGGGATTTCGACGGTCTGGTAGACGACCGCGCCAGCAGCCGCCACGCCGGCATGGACGGCGACGGCGTCGCGCGTGTCCCGCGGCAGGCGCGAGCTCTCGGCGAAGGGCCCTCTCTTCCCCGCTTCGACCACCCAGGCATCGGCCCCGGCGCTGCGGGCCAGGCCGAGCGCCTCGGCGACGAGCCCGCGATAGATCCCGACCATCCCCATGACGACGCCCAGCAGCAGGCTGAGGCCGACGCAGGTCAGGATGAACCGTCCGAGCCCGTGTTGGACATCGCGCCAGGCGAGGTTCATCGGGGGCTCTCGGAGGCCACCGCCCTGCGCCCGACGGTCAAGCCGTCCGTCGGCACAGAGACTACCGCGCGCGCATCGGCGGGCAGGCCCTCGACGATCAGCGCGCGGCCGTCGAGCAGCCGATCTCCGAGCGAAACGAGACGCCGGTTGAGCTTGCCGTCCTCGAGCGTCCAGATCGTGCCCGCACGACCATCGAAGCCGCTCACCGCACGCAGCGGCACGAACAGGCCCTCCGGGACGATCCGCTTGATGATCTCGATCTCGGCCTGCTCGCCGAGATAGCGGCTCTGACGCTCCGGCTCACAGGTCACGCAGCGCACATAGACCCTGCGCTCCTCGGTGACCCGGTCGTTCTCCTGATCGATCCGGACGATCTGCGCCTCGACGACGGTGTTCATCTCCGAGCGCAGCCGGACCAGCGCCTTCTGCCCGACTGCGAGACCGCCGGACATGGCCTCGTCGATGAAGGCACGCACCCAGACCGAGTTCGGTTCGATGATCGTGAAGATGACTTCGCCTACGCCCGCAATGGCGCCGGCCTCCTTCAGGCGCGAGAGGATGCGTGCGCGATAAGGCGCCACCAGACGGTGCTGGTCGAGCAGAACCTGTTCGATCGTCAGCGCCGCGGCGACGTCGTCACGGGCCGCCTCGGCCACCCGGACCTCTGCCTTGGCGACGGCGAGATCGGCCTGCGCGAGCGTCGCGTTGGTCTGGGCTTCGTCGGCCTGCTCGCGCGAGACGCTACCGCGATCGACGAGCGACTGGCGACGCTGGTTCACCAGCACCCGCTGCTGGAGGTTCGCCTCCGACCGCTGCAACAGCGCCTGCGCCTTGGCGAGAGCCGCCTGCGCCTGCAGCTTCGCCACCTCAGCCTTGGCGACACGGGCGCGCTGCGAACTGTCCTCAAGGGTGGCCAGCACGGTGCCCGCCGGGACGATCTCGCCCTGGTCGGCGGCAAGCTGCACGATCCTGCCCGCGACCTGGAAGCCGATCCGGGACAGAACCTGCGCCTCGACGCTGCCCAGCCCGAAGACCCGGATTTCGACATCACGCTCGACCCGAGCGATGTCGACGGTGACGGGGCTCAGCTTGCGGACATAGACGATGCCGGCCACCGCCATCGCGACGAGGATCAGAACGGCCGACAGCGCGATGCGCTTGGACATGGACAGATCCGATCTTGGAAGGGCGCGACGATCCGCAAGCTCTAGTCTTGCCAGCTTTCATCACCGCGGCCTCACCTGCATTGCGCAGCGTCAATGACCGGTCGGACAGCTGCACTTTGGTTTCGATTGTCAGTGACGCGTCGAGATCGCCAGAAGCGGCTGGATCGCAGGCTCCCGCGCCTCGTCCGAGCCGAGTCCGAAGCCGAGGGCGTCATACAAGCTGGGTCCATCGGCGGTCAGTTGATCAGGGTCGACCTCTCGCGCCATTGCGCCGGCGAAGAGGCGCCAGTTCTCGACGTTGCGCCAGGGTACGGCGATCAGCAGCGGCATGCCGGCCTCCATTGCTTCGGCGATCAGGGGCGGAAGCCCGCGCCCTCCACTTCGGTCTTGCCAAACTTGTTCAGAATGACGAGGTCCGGCCCGTGTCGAGCGCCGCGCGCACGATCTGCATCGCGCCCTGCAGTTGACCGACGTCCAGAGCACAGCCGCGCGCCAGCCGACCGCGATCTTGTGAAATACCGATCAGCTCGCCGCTCGCGAGTTCCTCGAGGACCGTGTCGCAGCGCGACCGTCCCGGCCGGACCGTGTTGTGCTCGACCAACCCGGCAAGCCTGAAGCCCCACTCGATCAAGGTCATCGCGACGTCGCGGAAGGCGCGGTCCGCTGCATCGCTGTCGGTATAGATTTGGGCCGTGATGGTGATGATGTCCGACATCGGGGGTGCTCTTGTCTCGGGTTCAGCCATGACCGGGAGGGTGGAGACCGGTCGCCCTGCAGCAGGGCGAATGCGAGTGCTCGACCTCGGCGAGGTTTGCGAAGCCGTCCAGAGCCTGGGGCCTCAGCGCGCTCACGGCCTCGACGGGATGAAGGACGCGATTGTCGATCGAGGGCAGCGCGTCGCGTTGCTCGATCGACGACAAATGCGGGCCGAGGTCGCGCAGCAGGCCTCCTCGATCGCATAGAACCAGCCATGGAGGTTCAGCTCCTGGCCGCGCGCCCATGCATTCTCGACGATCGGTGTCTGTGCGACCCGGCGGACCTGCATCTCGACGTTGATCTTGCACATCCGATCAAGACGGCATGCCTCGTCCGGCCTGCGAGCGAACGTCTCGCGGTGCTTGCGGTGCAGGATCGAGATCGGCTGGAGCCAGTGGTCCAGCATCGCACCGCGTTCCGTCACCAGCGCTCGCTGGACGCCGCCGCAGCCGAAGTGGCCGCAGACGATGATGTGCTCGACCCTCAATTGCCCGTACGCGTCACGGCAGGGTTCCGGCCGTGTCGCATCAACGACATCCGGGTAGCGGCCCGCGCTAAACGCTTGGGCGCGTGAATGTGGTCGTCAGCGATGGCCAAAATGCCTTGGATAGCCGCCACTAAAAAGGTGTGCCCGTACCCGCGCAAAAGCCGCCCATGCGCGCCCCGCGCGTGCCTAGAAAACGAGCATATCATCACGCTGCGTAAGCATTTTTAACCCTCTTATCGTAATTGATCGCGCTACGATCTAGGGAGAAAAAAATGCCGAGACTTCAGTCGTTGGGCGCCAAGGCGGCGGGCCTGGTCGTGGCGTTGTGCGTGGCTTGCTGCGCCGTGCTCCTGGTGCTGTCGCATTTCGCGCTCAGGGCCGATGCCGATCTCGACATGTCGAAGGACGCTCTGGCGACGCGCGGTCGCGCTCAGGACGTGCTGGCCAAGATCGGCCACCGGGTCGATACCTACGCTTCGATCTACGCGACGCACCCCGAGGTCGTGTCGGCCGTGCAGAGCGCCGACAAGGCCAGGTTGCGCGAGACCTTCGTGCGGCTCTTCGCCCAGATCAAGCAACTCGACCCTGTCATTGGCACGCTTGAAGTGACCGATGCGAAGGGCGTCGTCATCATGCGGGGTCACAACCCCAACAGCGCCGGCGACGACAAGAGCAAGGAGCCGTTGGTCCGTCGAGCGATCGGAGGGCAGCCGGCCAGCGGCCTTTCGGTCTCGCCCTCGTCGGGGGAAGTGGCGACCGAATCGGTCCAGCCGATCAATCTCGGCGGGCAGCGCATCGGCACGCTGAAACTCGGTTCGCGCTTCCGCGCCGATACGGCGGCCGAGATCAAGCGGTTGACCGGTGCCGAGGCAGTGCTGATCTACAAGGGCAAGGTCAATGCCGCGACGCTGCCCGACCTGACATCCTTAGCCATCCCCGACGGGGCCCTGGCGGCGGACGCCACCGCCACGGTGAACCTGAGCGGGCGCGCATTCGAGGTGTCGGGCCTGTCGCTTCCCATCGAAGGCGCCGCCGCCCTCACCGTCGTGACCTTGTCCGATCGCGGGCCAAGATTTGCGGCCCTGGTCGCCTTCGAGCTCAGTCTCGCCGGCAAGGCGCTGCTGCTGCTGCTGATTCTGGTGCCGCTGGTGGCGCTGATCTCCCTCCGCAGCGTCCGCTCAATCGAGCAGCTGACCGGCGTGATGAAAGCCCTGACCGCGGGCCGTCTCGATGTCGCCGTGCCGCATCAGGGCCGGAAGGACGAGATCGGGGCGATGGCGGTGGCGATCGGCGTGTTCAGGGAGAACGCCGATCGCGTTCGCGCCCTGGAGGCCGACGAAAGGCTGACCGCGGCCGAACGCAGCGCGCGGGCGGAGGCGATGGTCCAGGTCGTCGCCCAGGTCGGCGCCGTCGTCGAGCGCGCCGCGAGAGGTGATTTCAGCGGCCGCGTCGCGGCCGGCACGGTCGGGCCCGATCTACAGACGCTCGTCGAGAGCGTGAACCTGATCAACCAGGTGGTCGACCGGGCGACGGGCGAATTTGCGACGGTGCTGGACGCGGTGGCCGAGGGCGATCTCACGCATGAGATCGAGACGGCTTATGAAGGCCGGTTGGGCGAGCTGCGGCGCGCGATCAACGGCACCGTTTACAAGCTGGGCGCGACCGTCGCCACGATTCAGGCGACCGCGGCCCAGATTGGCCTGTCGGCGCGCGAGATCACCACTGGCGCCAACGACCTGTCGCAGCGCACCGAACAGCAGGCCGCCTCGCTGGAGGAGACGGCCGCGACGACGGAGCAGCTTGCGGCGTCGGTCAAGCACAGCGCGACGGCCTCGCGTCGCAGCGTAGCGTTAGCGCAGCAGACGACGTCCATCGCCGGCCAAGGCGGCGCGACCGTCGCCGATGCGGTCGACGCCATGGCGCGCATCGAGCAGTCGAGTGGCAAGATCGCCGAGATCACCACGGTCATCGACGGCATTGCCTTTCAGACCAATCTGCTGGCGCTGAACGCGGCCGTCGAGGCGGCGCGGGCCGGCGATGCCGGCAAGGGCTTCGCCGTCGTGGCCTCGGAGGTCCGCACGCTGGCGCAGCGCTCGGGCGAGGCGGCGCGCGACATCAAGCTGCTGATCGCCAGCTCGGGCGCGGAGGTCTCGCAAGGGGTGGCGCTGGTGCGCTCCACCGGCGAGGTCCTGAGCAACATCGTCGCGTCGGCGAACGATCTCTCGGGGCAGATCACGCAGATCGCCGCCGCCACCGGCGAGCAGTCGAACGGCATCGACGCCATGGCGCAGGTCGTGGCGCAGATGGACGAGATGACCCAGCAGAACGCGGCCCTGTCGGAGGAGAGCGCCGCGTCGGCGATGTCCTTGTCCGAGCAGATCGACCGGCTGAACCAGATCGTGGCAGGCTTCAAGACGGTCGATCGGAGGTCAGCGAGGCCGATGCAGGTGAGAGTTGCGGCTTGAGGGTCGCCGAGGAGCGCCCGGGCGTTCAGATCACGCTCTGCAGCATGCGCGTCGACCTGATCGCCGGGGCGGTGCTGAATGGCGAGGTCGATCTTGGCCTCGGCTATTATCTCCTACCCCTTCGAGCGGATGTCCTTCAGCCCGTCGGGGCCAGCTTCGTTGAACCGATGAACCCAGTCGCGCAGCGTCTGGCGATCCATGCCGCGGATCCGCGCGGCTGCTCCCGATCCATGCCGTCGAGAACCGTCGCCAGCGATAGAAGCCGGCGGCTTTGCTTGGCGTGCCGCGACGCGGGGGCAAGCCGGCGCAAATCGAAGGCCGAATAATCCGTTCGAAGCTTCACCGCAGCAGCCATGGCGCGAATCCTCCTCGCCCCCATGGAATCAGCGAAACGAGCCGCCGAAGAGACCCCGTGTGTCAGATCCAGTGGCCGTTGGTATTAGCTCGCGTTTTCTAGCGAGATGCCCCCTTGAGCTACGCAGTGCAGCACCAGCTTTATCACCCTCGCTTCTGAGGTGGGCAGCGGCCTATACTGTACACGGCTTCACCCCTGCCCGAGGGTGGGCGCCCAGAATTTCGTTTTCGCGGCTTAAAATTAGGAAAATGCCGTATGAGCGGATTCTTTGGCTGGCTGAATGACCAATTGTTGCGAATGGAATGGCTGTCGGACTTGGTGGCGTACCTTCTGGCAGCCACAGGACTCGACGTCGCCACACCCGTCGGCGCCAGCCTTCATTTCTTCATCTACGACGTCATCAAGATATTCATCCTGCTGTCGGTGCTAATCTTCGCGATCTCCTGGGTGCAGAGCTACTTCCCGCCGGAGCGAACGCGCCGCATCCTTGGCGGATATTCCGGCATCGGTGCAAACGTCATTGGAGCGCTTCTGGGAACGATCACGCCGTTCTGTTCGTGTTCGTCCATTCCGCTCTTTATAGGTTTCACGGCGGCTGGGCTGCCGCTCGGAGTGACGTTCTCATTCCTGATCTCGTCGCCCCTGGTCGATCTGGCCTCGATGATCCTCATCGCCTCAATTTTCAGTTGGCCGATCGCCCTGACCTATATCGGCGTTGGGCTGGTGCTCGCGGTGGCAGGAGGCACCCTCATCGGCAAGGTCAGAATGGAAAATCAGGTGGAGAGCTTTGTGTACACCGTGCCGGTCAAAGACGGCGAAGCAACCATGTCGCGGGCGGAACGGTTCCGCTACGCTTGGGATCAGGTGACGGAGATCATCCATCGTGTTTGGCCTTATATCCTTTTCGGGGTGGGCGTTGGCGCGTTGATCCATAACTGGATTCCCGAGGCTACGATCACCGCCCTTCTGGGGCAGGACAAGTGGTGGTCCGTTCTGGTAGCGACCGTCGTGGGCATCCCCATGTACGCCGACATTTTTGGAACGTTGCCCATTGCCGAGGCCTTGGTCGGTAAGGGTGTCGGGCTGGGAACGGTTTTGGCCTTCATGATGGCTGTTACAGCGCTTTCGCTGCCTTCGATCATCATGCTCAAACGCGTGATCAAGATGCCGCTTCTGATCCTGTTTCTGGGGATCGTCACAGCAGGCATCCTGATTATCGGATACCTCTTCACCAGCATCACCTATCTGTTCCTTTGAAAGGGAGACAAAGACGATGATCATTAAGATACTAGGCTCCGGCTGCAAGAAATGTGTCGCGTTGAGCGAGAATGCCATGGCCGCGGCCAAGGCAGCAGGAAAAGAAGCTGAGATCGTCAAGGTGACGGATTTTGCACAGATCGCCGGTTATGGCGTGATGTCCACGCCCGGGCTCGTGATTGACGAGAGGCTCGTGTCCTCGGGCAAGGTTCTGACGCCGCAAGAAATCGAGAGGCTCCTGTAATGGAATACAGCGTCACCGCCCACCGGATTGACGCCCAGGGAGTCTAGCCAGAACAAAGGACGCAGAGATTTTTCTCGACACAGATACCGCCGGGAGACGTGACGCGTTCAATCCCGCCGAGCTTTTCCTCGCGGCGATAGCAGCTTGTATGATCAAGGGTATCGAACGCGTAACCCCGATGCTCCATTTCAACCTTCGCGGAATCGAGGTGCGGCTCCATGCGGTCCGCCAGGACTCTCCGCCAAAAATCGTATCGGTCCGCTATGAACTCATCGTCGATACCGACGAAACTGACCAGCGCCTGGCGCTGCTTCATACCAATGTCCGAAAGTATGGAACCGTCTCGAACACCGTTGCCGACGCGACCGAGTTGGACGGCAGCGTCCGTAGAAGTAGTTGAACACACTCCATCCGCAATTTTACCTGCCTCCAACGCCGAACTCTCGACTGTAGGAATGTACGGACTCGCGAGACATCCTTTTTGCATGCCCTGAGGGGCGGAAAGGGGTATCTCGATGAGCAGGTTCAGGCGCGAGGTGCAGCACAAGCTGCGTGTTCTCAGGCACGCTGAGCAGATCGGTGACGTTGGCAAGGCCTGCCGATATTTCGGCGTCGGGCGCACCAGCTTCTACCGCTGGAAGGCGGCCTATCAGCGGGACGGCGAAGCAGGCCTCGTCAACCGCATGTGCACGGCGGTGAGAAAACCATCCAGTGGAGCGCCTGCGTTTGTGCCGGCGCGGGCGGCGTAAAAGTCGGCCATTGGATAGGCTGACCCCTTTCGGGGTTGGCGGGGATGTTCGCTGTGGAGATTTACGCGGCGGTTCGCGATTTCGTTTTCAACCAGGAGAAGAGCCGGCGGGAAGCGGCTCGCGTGTTCGGGCTGAGCCGCGAGACGGTTGCGAAGATGTGCCGGTTCTCGCTGCCGCCGGGCTACACGCGCACGAAGCCGGTCGAGAAGCCGAAGCTGGGTCCGCTTCTGCCGGTGATCGATGCGATCCTGGAGGCGGATCGGACGTCACCGGTGAAGCAGCGTCATACGGCGAAGCGGATCTTCGAGCGCCTTCGTGACGAGCACGGCTTTGCCGGCGGCTACACGGTGGTGAAGGACCATGTGCGGCTCTGCCGGGCGCGGGGCCGGGAGACCTTCGTGCCGCTGGCGCATCCGCCTGGTCACGCTCAGGTGGACTTCGGCGAGGCGATCGCGGTGATCGGCGGGGTGCGGCAGAAGATTCACTTCTTCTGCCTGGACCTGCCGCAGTCGGACGCCTGCTTCGTGAAGGCCTATCCGCGCGAGACGACGGAGGCGTTCCTGGACGGGCACGTCTCGGCCTTCGGCTTCTTTGGCGGCGTCCCGCTGTCGGTGCTCTATGACAACACGCGCATCGCGGTGGCGAAGATCTGCGGCGATGGCCGGCGCGAGCGGACACGGGCGTTCACCGAGCTGGTAAGCCACTATCTGTTCCGGGATCGGTTCGGCCGCCCGGGCAAGGGCAACGACAAGGGCAAGGTCGAGGGGCTGGTGAAGTATGCCCGCTCGAACTTCATGACGCCGATCCCGGTGGCGGCGAGCTTGGCCGAGCTGAACGCGATGTTGGCCGAGCGTTGCCGCCGGCGGCAGGACGAGCGCGCCGGTCGTCACGCGCAGATGATCGGCGACCGTCTCGCTGCCGATTGTGAGGCCCTGCGCCCCTTGCCGGCGGTGCCGCTGGAGCCGTGCGAGAAGCGTGGCGGGCGGGTCTCATCGACGGCGCTGGTCCGTTATCGCTCCAACGACTACTCGGTGCCGACGGCCTATGGCTTCCAGGACGTGATGGTGAAGGGCTTCGTCGAGGAGGTCGTGGTCCTGTGCAGGGGCGAGGAGATCGCCCGGCATCCGCGCAGCTACGGGACCGGCGTGTTCGTCGCCGATCCGCTGCACTATCTGGCGCTGATCGAGGTCAAGCCGAACGCGCTCGACCAGGCGGCGGCGTTGCAGGGCTGGGACCTGCCCGAGACCTTCCAGCACCTTCGCCATCTGCTGGAGGCGCGAATGGGCAATCGCGGCAAGCGCGAGTTCATCCAGGTGCTGCGGCTGATGGAAGCCCTTCCGCGCGAGGTCGTGAGCTTGGCCGTCGGCGAGGCAATCCGGCTCGGTGCGATCGGCTTCGACGCGGTGAAGCTGATCGCGCTGGCGCGTCTGGAACGGCGCCCGGCCCGCCTCGACCTGGCGGCCTATCCGCACTTGCCGAAGACGTCGGTGAAGACGACCTCGGCCGCCGATTATGCCGTGCTCCTGCCAGGAGCGGCAGCATGACGGGCGCGGCGAAGGAGTCGATGCCGGCGGGGACCACCGCGGGAACGCCGCAGATCCTGCTGGCGCACCACCTCAAGCATCTGAAGCTGCCGACCGTGCTGCGCGAATACGACAAGGTGGCGCGGGAATGCGCCCGGGACGGCGTCGATCATCCCCGCTATCTGCTGCGGCTGGTCGAACTCGAACTGATCGACCGGGAACGGCGCATGGTCGAGCGGCGGATCCGGGCGGCGCGCTTCCCGGCGGTGAAGAGCTTCGACACCTTCGACTTCACCGCGATCCCGAGCCTCAACAAGATGCTCGTGCTGGAGCTGGCGCGCTGCGGCTACATCCTGCGCCGGGAGAACATCATCGCGCTCGGCAACAGCGGCACGGGCAAGACCCATGTCGCTCTCGCGCTCGGGCTGGCCGCTTGCCAGAAGGGCTTCTCTGTCGCCTTCGCGACGGCGGCTTCCCTGGTAAATCAGCTCCTCGAGGCCCGCGACGAGAAGCGCCTGCTCCGGCTCCAGCGCGAGTTGCAGGCGGTCAAGCTGCTGATCGTCGACGAGCTTGGTTATGTGCCGCTGTCACCGACCGGCGCCGAGCTCCTGTTCGAGGTCTTCTCGCAGCGCTACGAGCGCGGCTCGACCATCGTCACCTCGAACCTGCCCTTCGAGGACTGGACCTCGGTCCTGGGATCGGAGCGGCTGACTGGCGCGCTGCTTGACCGGCTCACCCACCACGTCAGCATCCTGGCCATGAACGGCGACAGCTACCGCCTCAGGCAATCCGCTGGCCGCCGGCGCGCCACCGCCGCGGCGGAGCAAAACCAGGCCACCCCAGACAACGCCGATCCAGAAACCGGCGAGATCATCCCCTGATCAATCCCGACAGCGGATATGGCGAGGGCCCCGATCGGGGCCCTCGCCATATCCGCCGCTCCCCAACGCCAGTGGCCTGCTTTTACTCCGCCACGATGGCCTGGAATCCGACCGCCGTTGACAACCGCAAAACCGTTCCGAAGAATCCGGCCAACCGGACGGCCCCCGAGATTGTCGAGAAGGTGCTCCATCTTCGGAAGACCTATCATCTCGGACCCATGCGGATCGTCTGGTACCTGGCGCGTTACCACGCCATCGCGATCTCGGATGCCGGCGTCTATCGTATTCTCAAGCGGCACGGCGTGAGCCGCTCACCTGGCGGCACACGGGTCCGCAATATCCACACGAAACGCTACGAACAGAAGGTCCCGGGCCACCAGATCCAGGTTGACGTCAAGTTCCTGAAATTTGTGGGGAGAGATGGCAAGCCCGCCAAGCGATATCAGTATACTGCTATCGATGACGCGACCCGCATCAGGGCGTTGAAGATCTACGATCGTCACACCCAGACCAACGCGATCGCGTTCATCGATCAAGTCATCGAGAAGTTCCCCTTCCGGATCCGCGAAGTTCGGACCGACAACGGCCATGAGTTCCAAGTCAAGTTCCACTGGCATGTCGAGGATCTCGGCATTCGCCACGCCTACATCAAGCCGGCCTCCCCACAGCTGAACGGTAAGGTCGAGCGTTCCCACAGAACCGACGAAGAGGAGTTCTACCAGCTCCTGACCTACACCGACGACATCGATCTCGCAGCCAAACTGGCCGAGTGGGAACACTTCTATAATTTGTCGCGTCCCCATGGCGCTTTCGCTGGAAAGGCGCCTTACGAGGCGCTGCGAGAACGGCTATAAAGAACGCCTCGGATGTCTCACCAGCTCGCCGACATTACACCCGCATGTCCTCGACGAGCTGTCTGATCCGACGGCTGATCGCCACCTCGCCAGCAAGGAGTTGATCCAGTCGAAGTTCGAGCTTGCGCCGTCCCTTCGCCATCACGATCCCGCGCTCCAGAAAGATCGCTCGCAACTGATTGATCAGCGTCGTGCGCTCGCCAACCAGCCGGTCCCGCGCCCGGTGCAGGCTCTGCATGTCGGGTTGCTCGTAGCTCTTGAGATCGACGAAGCGCATCGTCGGGCGGGTTGCTGCTTCCGCGATCGCCTCGGCGTCCCGATCATCATTCTTCTGAGCCTTCACGTACGGACGAACATACTCTGGCGACATCAGCCGCACATCGTGACCCTGCTCGCGAAGCAGGCGGCCAAGATGATGGGCGCCGCAGCATGCTTCCATCGCCATGACGCAGGTCGGCCTTCCTGACGCCAGCTTCAGGATACTGTCGCGTCGCATCCGCCGACGCAGCAGCACCTGCCCCGCGCTGTCGAAACCAACCACGCTGCAAACGTCCTTGCCAAGATCGATTCCCCGAACACTGATCTTATTCATCGGCTCACCTCCGTGCCATGTGCGGCCGACGCAATCTTGCCGAGGGTAAGGGGCGAGCCGTTCCATAAAGCGAACCAAACCACCGTGGACCGAGCCTTTGAGATCGCGCGCACGGGCGCCTCATCGGCACCCGGCCGCTGATGGAGGCGATCAGGGCATGACGCCGGCCCTTTATCGTGGGCTCACCGCGTCAAATGACCAAAAGCAGGCAGCACGTTTTACAGCGACCCTTTGCGGACCTCTAGATATCGGACCGCTCGGGCATCGATGGTTACCGCCGGATGAATTAATACCCAGCCGGGTTATGGATCGCCGCAAGAAATATTTGGAGGTTCAGTGCAATCCTCCCAACAGTCCGACAGAATGTCGGTAGGACGGGCGCAATGAAAATAAGCAGCAAGTGCGGACTCCATGCAGGTAATGGGGCGGCCGAGCGCTTGCGGGCGCGTCGGCTCGGTTGCGAATTCGCCCGGAACGATCGCGGCGGCGTGTTGACCATGTTCGCGATGGCCTTGCCCGCGCTCCTGATGGGGGCGGGTGTCGTGGTCGACTACGGCATCCTCTCTACCCAAAAGACCGTTTTCCAGCTGACCGCCGACTCCGCAGCCCTTGCAGCCGCGAGGGAGTTCCGGCTGGCCAACGCCAGCGCCGCGATCGTCCAGACCGTCGCGGAGAAGTTCGCTACCACAGCGTTGCAAACGGCCAAGCAGACGGGGAAGGTAGCGGCGAGCGTCGATCCCAAGCGGATGTCGGTGACAGTCGAGATCACCAACATCGCCAACACCAACATCATGCACATGTTCGGAAGTAGCGCGGTCGAGGTCGGTGCCAAGGCGACGGCACGCGTCCAGGGCAGCGCCTCGATCTGCGTCATCGGGCTGGAGCTGGACAAGAAGGAAGCGATCTACTTGGAAAAGGACGCCAAGCTGGAGGCTCCGGATTGTGCCGTCTACTCGAACTCGCGCAAGCGCGACGGCCTGAAGGCCATGCAGAATTCGTCGATTAAGGCCCGCTTCATCTGCTCGGCCGGCGGCAGCTACAAGGACAAGTACGACGCCTTCTCGCCGGCGCCGACCCTGGACTGCCCGGTCATCAACGATCCTCTCGCGTCGCGTCCGGCGCCTCCGATGGGAGGCTGTACCGCGACGGATCTCAAGATCACCGCGACGACGACGCTTTATCCGGGCACCTACTGCGGCGGCATCCGTATCTCAAAGACCGCTGTCGTCAACCTCAGTCCGGGCATCTACGCCTTCAAGGATGGCCCACTCGACGTCGCCGAGGGTGCAGCCCTTGTCGGCCAGAACGTGGGCATCTTCCTCAATGGCAAGGGCTCCGTCGTCAGGTTCGACGCCAACACGCGGATCAGCCTGACGGCCCCGAAGGACGGCGCGCTCGCGGGCATCCTGTTTTTTGAGGACCGTAACTCCCCGGTGGACCAGAAGCACGAAATCCTGAGCAACGACGCAAAGGTGCTGCTGGGTACGATCTACATGCCGCGCGGCGAGCTCAATATCGGGGCTAACCAGCCGGTCGCCGCCGAATCCGCGTATACCATCGTCGTCACAAAGCGCTTCACCCTCTCGGCCGGCCCGACCATGGTGCTAAACACCCGATACGGGTCGACCGACATTCCAGTGCCGGCCGGCGTCGGGCCGGGAGCAACCGCTCCGCAACTGACACAGTGACGTCTACAACGATGACGGCTGCCGTCGCTCGCGATATGATCCCTGCCGATCCGACGGCCCGGCGCAGGCACATGCGGCAGCGGCTCGTCTGCCCCGCCTATCTGGAGATCGACGGGCTGCGACCCATCATTTGCATCGTTCGCGACCTGTCGGACGGTGGCGCGCGGCTTCGCGTTCCGCTCGACTTCGATACTGACCGCCCGGTCGCCCTGCACGTTCCGGAACTCGGCTGGAGGCGGCCGGTACGGATCATATGGAACCAACGTCACACCATCGGAGTCGCATTCGAAGCTGCCGCACCATGACTCTTCGAGAAGCTCGACCTCCTTTGGATCCTTGAAAATTGCACCTGCTCTCAAACGCCCACCTCTACTACCAGCCCCAGGTCACTTCGGATGGTAAGACGCTCGTCGGCGTCGAATGCCTTGTGCGGTCCGTCGATGCGGCAGGTAGGGTATCGGGTCCGCAGGCTATTCTCGGTAAAATAGAAGACGACGTGCAGGCTGATGCGGTGGACTGGTGGGTCATCCGCCAAGCCTGCACAGACGGGCTGCGCTGGCCGATGCTGACGATCGCGATCAATATCACCGCCCGGCAGTTTCAGTCTCCAGATTTCGCGGGGCAGTTCTTGGCATTGCTCGCAGAGGTTGGCGTGCCCGCAGGGCAGATCGAGCTGGAACTTCTCGAAAACGGCATCATCGAAAATTTCGAGCGCGCAATCGCGACGATGAATGTCCTGCGGCAAGGCGGCATCCAGATCGCGCTGGACGATTTCGGCACGGGCTATTCAAGCCTCGCTTATCTGCAGAAACTTCCGATCGATAAGCTGAAGCTCGACAAATCCCTGATCGACGGGACTGGCGAACTCAAGGCGGCAGCCATCGTTCAGGCCGTTACCGCCCTGTCGCGAGCGCTGGGGCTGAAAGTTGTGGCGGAGGGCGTCGAAACCGTGGCTCAGCAGCAGTTCCTGCGCGTGGCCGGCTGTCACCTGCTTCAGGGCTATCTATACTCGCCAGCGGTGCCCGCCGCCGAGATCGACGCATTCATCCGCGACGGCTGGCCCTCCAGTCGCTAATCGCCCCGGCAGACGCCCATCAATCCTCATCGGATCAGCGAGCTGACATGTCAGGCTGCAGCTAGGGCACGGTGCGCCCGGACCAAAAAGCGGATTTGGTGACCCAGAAGCCGCCAATTTACAGGCTTGCACATGAAGGAGGTGGCGCCGGCTGCATAGGCCTGGTCGATTGAGACGATATCCTCGCGCCCGGTGATGACCATCAAAGGCAAGTCGTCAAACCGGCGATCTGCGCGAAGCCTGCGGACCATCTCGATGCCGTCCATCCCAGGCATGTCGACATCAATCAGCGCCACGTCAAACCTGGCTTGCTCCAGAAGCGTGAGGCCCTCCTCCGCTGAGCCGACCGTCGTGATCTCAGCGTGGGGCGTCGCCAGGTAGACGGCGCAAAATTCCCGCTGGATCGGATCGTCATCGACCGCGAGGATCGCCACCTGATCGCACAGCACATAACTGAATGGAACGCAGTTTTGGTCTGTCATCGTCATCGCATCACTCCCGAGGCACTGTTCTGGTGCCCAGTCCGATGACCTTTGACGAGAGATGCAAATAAACGGTTCCGCCTCCCTCCAAAAATGGGTGGGGTCGTTTGTGTTTGTGAAAGCATAGGCAGCCTATCGTGGCGTTATGTCGTTGCGTCCTCACCTATCCATCCGCCTCCGGTTGATCCTGCTCGTCGTCGCATCGACCTTGCTGGCAAGCGGGATTCTGGTCGGCGTGTCGGTCTGGCGCGAGACGGAAACCTACGGCCTGTCACGGCGCGATGCGCTCCTGAGCACGGCGCATGCGATCTCGGCAGCAGCGTCCCGCCCCGTCGCCGATAATGATTCCAGCGCCGCCTATGTGGCGATTACCGCGATTAGCCGGATGAAGGGCATCACCTTCGCCGGCATCGAAACCAGAGACGGAAAATCGCTGGCAGATATCGGCGCGACCGAGCAGCTCGCCGGCGACCTCGTCGTCCTGACGCCCGACACGCGCTGGTCCCTGCCAGCGCTGCTGCGGAGCAGGTCGATGGAGGCCGTCGTTCCTATCATCCATGGCGGCACACAGGTCGGCAGCCTTAGGGTCATTGCCAATACGCAGGATCTGCCGGCGGCGATCCGGCACGCAGTGGAGAGCACACTGCTGACGGGCGCGATCGCGACGCTGTTTGCGGTGGCGCTGGCGCTTCGCCTGCAACGGCGGATCACCGGGCCGCTCGGCGCGCTGACGCAGACCATGTCACGTGTGCGCCAGGAGCACGACTACTCGGTGACGCTCAAGGCAGAGTCCCGCGACGAGATCGGCATGCTGGTCAACAGCTTCAATGGGATGATCAGCGACATCCGTGAGCGCGACCGCAGGCTCGCGGACCACCGCGACCGGTTGGAGCGCGAGGTCTCGGACCGGACGGCGGACTATCAGCGCGCGGCGCTTTCGGCCGATAAGGCAAATCAGGCCAAGTCAGATTTCCTGGCCACGATGAGCCACGAGATCAGAACGCCCATGAATGGAATCCTGGTTATGGCGGAGCTTCTTGCCGCCGCCGAACTGCCGAAGCGCGCGCGCCGGCAGGCCGAGGTGATCGCGCGTTCCGGCACCAGCCTGCTCGCGATCATCAACGACATTCTCGACATCTCGAAGATCGAGGCGGGCAAGCTGGAGGTCGAAACCCTCGACATCGACCCCGAGGATTCGGTCGAGGCCGTCCTGCAGCTTTTCAGCGACCGGGCCCGCTCAAAGGCGCTGGATCTCTGCGGAGCGATCGAGACCCCGCCGGGCCTGTGCGTCAGGGCCGATCCGGTCCGCCTCGGTCAGGTGCTCGGCAACCTCGTCAACAATGCGCTGAAATTCACCGAGTCCGGAGGCGTCACCGTCCACGTCGCCCGAGAGAGCAAGGGCCGGCTCAGCTTCTCGGTTCGCGACACCGGGATCGGCATTGCTGCCGAAAAGGTCGACACGATTTTCGAAACCTTTTCGCAGGCCGACCAGTCGACGACGCGAACCCATGGCGGCACGGGTCTCGGTCTGTCGATCGCACGGCAATTGGTCGCAGCGATGGGCGGGACGCTGAGCGTCGAAAGTGAGGTCGGCTGCGGCAGCCGCTTTTTCTTCACGCTTCCGCTTGCGGCTTCGTCAGGCCCGGTGGCTGAGCCTGCCGTCCCCGGCTCCGGCAAGACCGCTGTTATAGCCCTGCATCAGCACCAGACCGCAGCGATGCTGAAGGACTTGCTGGCCGCCGCCGGGTTCGCTGTTCGCCTGCTCGACGGCTCCCCGCCGCAGGGCGTCGCCAAGGCCGATCTCGTCATCGCCTCGCCCGATCGCCTGGCAGCCTTCACGGAGCACGGCAGCGCAATCATCGTCCTGGCCGGCGCCAGCGAGGATGTCGACGGGCTGATCGCGGCCGGCGCCGAGGATGCCCTGCCCTGGCCCGTCCAGCGACGTGACGTCGCTGCTCTTATCCATTCGCTCCAGATGGGCCAATCCTTGGGCCAGCCCGGGCGCCGCGCCGATGCCGCTCATGCCGAGACGGCCACGAGCGTACAATTCCCACAGATGCGGGTCCTCGTCGCCGATGACAGCGAGGTCAACCGCGAGGTTGCCGATGCCGCGCTGCGCCGATTCGGCATTGTCGCGCGCTTCGTTAATGACGGCGTCAAGGCCGTTGCGGCCGCTGAGCGCGAGTCCTTCGATCTCATCCTGATGGATGGCAGCATGCCCGGGCTCGACGGCTTCGACGCCACGCGTGCCATTAGGGCGCGCGAAGCCGAAACCGGTCGGCCGCGTGTCTCGATTGTCGCCCTGACCGCTCATGTCGTCGGTTCGGCCGCCACGGCCTGGCGCGATGCCGGCATGGACGGCGTGGTCTACAAGCCTTTCACGCTGCTCCAGCTCGGCAGCGCGATCGCAACTTTCGCCACGGCCTTGACCGGGCCGGACTCCGCGCTGGCGCCGTCGCCCTCATCACCGGCGGTCGAGGAGGACTATCTCGACGAAGCGGTGCTGCACGACCTGATCGAGATGACCAACGGATCGCTGGAGACAGTCCGCCGGATCACGGACCTCTACCGGGTGACCTCGCTAGAGGAGGTCGAACGCCTGGGCTCGGCGACGCAATCAGGCGACAGCGACCTAATTGCCAAATGTGCCCATGCGCTGAAATCGATGAGCGCCAATCTCGGTGCAGGACGCGTCGCCTCCGCCGCAGCGGAGATGGAGCGCACCGCCCGCAATGGTCGCGCGCCCGTCAGTGACGACGCGTTCCGGAACCTCTACGACATTCTCCAGCAGACGCATTCGCGGCTGAACGAGGCGGTGGCGAAGGCGGCCTGAGAATGAGTGCGTTAATGGGAATAAAGGCTCCGCCATTCGGTCAACCGAAATCCTGACACCTCCGCTACGCCAAGAGTGCACTCTCGGTACTAAAAGAGAAGTTCGGCCGGAAGCAGGAGTTGAAAATCATCTCCGCCAGTTTGAAGGCTATTCGCAGTGCGCTGTAGCCCGCTCGGCGGCGGCTTCCACCCCCACAGATCAACGGCGGACCCTACGGCGCGTCAGCTCGCCGACCTTCGCAAGCTCCCCTGACAGATCTGTCAAGCGCTGCGCAACCAGATGGACGACCTCTCCCTCGCGCTGTATCCGGCCGCGAACGCCGATCATGCCAGCGGCGAGGATGGTCCGGCGGTTGAGCTCGAAGACCTTCGGCCAGATGACGAGGTTAGCATCTCCGTACAGCCGTGCTCCCTACCGGACGCCTTATTCGAGGCAGAGCATAATTGCCGTTGCGGCCGGCTTAGCGGGAGCGGCCAGCGCAGCGGCGGCGCTGAACAAGTTCAGACGGCTGCGCATCCTGCTTAAAGGCAAGGAGCTAGCATCCCAGCCTTGGTGGAGGCTCGCGAGATTGTCGCCGCCTTCCATGCCATGATCAAAGCGAGACGGCCCGAACCCTTGACATCATGGATCGAGCGCGCCTCCCAAAGCCTGGTTGCCTCCTTGGCGAATGGCGTTCGCCGAGACGAGGCCGCAGTGCGAGCCGCTATCATCTCGACTTGGTCAAACGGTCAAACCGAGGGCCAGATCACCCGTCTCAAGCTCGTAAAACGCCAGATGTACGGCGAGGAAAGATCGACTTGCTCCAGGCGCGTCTGATCGGCGCGCTATTGATCTGGCTTAACGAACGCAGGCCGCCGCGCCCTGCTCGAGATCTTCCTCAGTCTTCGCCGTGAAATGCATCTCGGCGGCGTAGATTTCCTTACCGACCTCGTCCTCAACGGACACGGCGAAATTAGCGCGCTTGCCGTTAGGGAGCGTATCCTTGGCCATGTCGGCTAGCGCTATCTGCGCGTCGTCGGTCGCCGCCTTGTCGTGGGGGAATTCGACCGGCTCATCAAAGCGCTCCGGTCCGTCGCCGGCATCCGTCGTAATGGTGTATTTTGGCATATCTGCTGAACCCCTGCCCCCGGATCAAAAACGGAAAAAATAGTTTTCGGTTCCGCGCGCCGGACATGAAGCCGGACATGAAAAGGCCCGCCGAGTGCCGCTCGACGGGCCTTCCCTACGCGGTGATCATCAAGCCGCTTTGGCAACCTTGCTGGTGGCGGTGGAATTCGCCGTTCCGCCCAACTGGGTAAGCAGCTTGTCCGTTTTAGTTTCCTCGGCGAGGGTCTCGTCGAGGAGCTTGACGGCGTCCTTGTGGCCGAGCTGCTGGGCCCAAGCCTTCAGGGTGCCGTAGCGGGCGATCTCATAGTGCTCGACCGCCTGGGCTGAGGCGACCAGGCCGGCGTCAAGGGCGGGACTGTCCTCGTAATCCTCGATGACCGCCTCGCCTTCCTTGAGGATGCCGAGGATGGCATCGCAGGTCTTGGCCCGCGGCGTCTTGCCGATGAGCTCGAACACCTGGCTGAGGCGCTCGATCTGCTCGGCGGTCTCGGCCTTGTGCGTCTCGAAGGCCTTCTTCAACTCGGCAGACTTGGTGGCCTTGGCCATCTTCGGCAGGGCCTTCAGCACCTGCTTCTCCGCGTAATAGACGTCCTTGAGCATGTCGTGGAACATGTCGTCGAGTGCTTTTGACTCTGCCATGGTTTTCTCCCCTTTGGCGTGTCTGGAAGCCCATTCAACCGGGGAGAACCATTCCTGTTCCGCTCACGGGTCCGTGATCTGGGTTGGAACTAACCGGGCAGGAGGCCGTTTTCCTGAGCATCGCGGCTAGTCCGCAACCTCCGGAGACAACCATGAAAAAGCTGATCATCGCTTCCTTGATCGCCACGGCGACCTCCTTCGGCGCCATGGCCCAGACCGCCACCACCTCACCGAAACCCGCACCGACCGCGCCAGCCGACGCCAACGCCCCGCTGCCCGGGGCCAACAGCTTCACTGAGGGCCAAGCCAAGAGTCGCCTGGAGGCCAACGGCTACACCAATGTGATGGATCTGAAGAAGGACGACAACGGCGTTTGGAAGGGCAAGGCGACCAACGCCGGTGCCACGGTCAACGTCTCCGTCGATTACCGCGGCAACATCGTCAAGAACTGACGGATGCCCCTCTCACCACGACCTTTGGAGACCATCATGACCCGCACCATCACCCGTTCCTATGGCGACTACGACACCGCGCGCTCGGTCGTCGAGCGGCTTGAGGAATCCGGAATTTCGAGCAGCAATATCAGCATCGTCGGCCGCGACAGTAAGGCGGGCGAGACTAATGCCGAGGAAGGCGCCGGGATCGGTGCTGGCGTCGGTGGCGCGGCCGGCCTGCTTGCAGGCCTTGGCATGCTGGCCATTCCCGGCGTCGGACCTGTCGTTGCGGCAGGTTGGCTCGCCGCGACTGCGGTGGGTGCGGTTGCCGGTGCAACTGCGGGGGGCTTGGTCGGCTCCTTCATCAAGGAAGGCCACGACGAGGACGAGGCGAACTATTACGCCGAGTCCGTCCGTCGCGGCGGTTCGGTCGTATCCGTCCGTGCGGAGGCCGATCAGGTGCTGAACGTCGAGGCGATTTTGGACGGCGCAATACCGCTCGACCGTACCGAGCGCACGGCTCAGTATCGGAAGGAAGGCTGGTCTCGCTTCGAGGAAAGCGCCGCCCCCTATGATCGGGAGGCAACCACGTCCAGCCGTATGACGCCGCCAGTCGTCTGACCTTCAACGCCTATAGTCACCAAGGCCTCCGGAGAAATCCGGGGCCTTTTTTCTGCTCTCGGCAGCGAAAACGGATCGCGATGCAGAGCCTGTAGATGCTTTGCGCGGCCAGTTGGACGCGGCTCAGCCAGAGTGCAACGCCGAGGCGACGTCCGAATAAAAGAGTTCGCCCCCTCATCTGTGCGTTTCCCGCATGGGAACGCGGCAGGTGGCACCTTCATCAGGACAACGTTCAGATCTTCGGCGTCTGCCGATGGTTGCCTCGATCAAAAGTAAGGGGCGCGCGAGGGACGATACTCCTCCTCGTCGCGTGCTATCTCTTCCCAGCCGGGATCAGGCCCAGCATCGCATGCGCGAACGCTGGAGACCCCGGCGTGAAGAAGCGCGAAGCGACGCGCTGCTGGGCGTGCGCCCTCCACCAGTTGACAGCCGTCGAGGGCCCCCGTCCGCATAGAGCTTGCTGGGCTTGCTTGCAGGAAGCCTACCATGCAGGCTTCCCACCTCAGATACAGCGTGTCAGCCTGCTGCTGGGATAGATAAGCACGCTGATATGCGAAGCCATCGAGAAGCAGGGTGGCGGAGCCATCGCAGGCCAACGCCGAGCCAGAGCGGCACCTCCTGCTCGAAGCGTCTGAAAGCTTGCCGTAGGGCCTGCCTGCCTTGGGGCATGTGCCCATTCCCACCATGTGACTGCAACAAAGCGCGATGATCTCGGCCGACCGAGACCGTCGCAGGGGCAAACTTACCAGTAGCGGTAGTAGCCGAAGTCGCGCGCGCCCCGCCCGTAGGCGCGAGCGTGCGGCGGGGGACCTCCATAATACCGACCGGGCCCATAGCCACGGTTCCAGTGCCGCGCGCCCTTCCAACCCTTGTGGTCTTTGAACTTGTGACCACCCTTTTTGATCTGCTCGATATGGTCTGGCATCTCAACGGCTGTCAGTGCCGCGACCGGCGCGGCTCGTGCGGGGGATGGCGGCATCGAGCCCAGGCCCAGCATTGCCACCGCAACGAGAACGAGCGTTCGCATAGGACTCTCCTGTCGAAACAATGGCTGGAAAAGCAGAGAAGCGGCGGGCGCAACAACTGCCCACCGCCTCATGGTGTCACCCGCAGATACGCGTACGCCGTATGACAACCTCGCCGAACCGGTTGACGCGACGCTTTTCCACCATTCGACAATCATCACGGAAGCGGCTTCGCACGATCCGGCGTTCATACCCGCCTCGACGTTCCTCGTATCCACGCCGCTCCCGATAGCGGGGGCCGTCGTCGTCAGAGCGCTCGATGCGCGTTTCGACCCGAACCTGAGAGTGTGCGGGAGCCGTGATTAGCGCGGTTGCGGCAATGCCCGCAGCCAACAATAGGGTCTTGATCATAGCGTGTCGCTCCTGATTTCATGGAAAAAAGAGCCCGCCCCTGAAAGGGCGGGCTCCTATTTCATCACTCGATGATCTGAACGATCTTGCGCGTCTTGGGCTCAACCAGAACGGTCTGGTCGTTGACCACGGTGTAGCGATATTCGGTCTTGCCATACTTGGCCGGAACCTCGCGATAGGTCACCGTGTCGGGCAACGTCGCGCCGACGACGACCTTCTCGCGGTACGTCACCGAAGGCACCTTCTGTTCCTTCACGTACGTGCGGAACTCGGTGCGGTTCTCGGTTGCGATGCCACCGACGATAGCGCCAGCAGCGGCACCACCGACGCCGCCCACCACGGCCCCGACAGGACCGCCGACGATGGCACCACCGACAGCACCCGTGGCCGCGCCGCTGGCCGCACCACCGGCCGCGCCGGAGTTCGACTGCGCGAAGGCAGTGGCCGGGACGAGAGCGAGGGCAGCGATCAGAGCAATGTTCTTGATCATGGTTCTTCTCCCTTTGGGACGGCCCCCGCCACAGAATAAAACTGCTGATTAGAGCAGGTGTTCCATGAATAAGCGTTCATAATGAGAGGCTTAGCGCAAGTTTTCGAGCGGAGCTTCGCTCAGGTTGTGCCCAACGTGCAAACGCTCACGTTTTACGATTATTTCAGTTGGCGTTGGAATGAGGGAACTTTTCTGCGAAAACAGCGTCTTACTCGATATCAGGCAGGAGGTCGCGATGACTGTGCATTTCGCAGCGCTGGCTATCCCGAGCGCGCTCATTCTCGCCAGTCACGACGAGCTACACACGACCCGGACATACACATGCAAGTTTGAGAGCGATGTTGTCGTGATCCATCATCGCGAGGACACGGGCCGAGCGGATGTTCAAATCGGCGGCGAAGCCCACACGTACGTCTTCGAGAACCAAAAGCTGGTGGCGACGCAAGCCGGGCTACCGACCTATTATTTTCAGTCCGAGTTGAAGCGCTGGAAGCGCCTGAACCACAGCGGCGAAACTGTCGAGACCACCGTATGCAAGACGGGCGTTGCATCCGCCAAAACGACCGGCTCGCACCACGACTGAGCCATCTTCTCTGGAGCCCGCTTCAGTGGCGAATTTCCGGCCACTGCCCCGGCTTCATTGCGCACAATGAGAGCGACTTTACCGGTCCAGTCGGCAAGTGAATGTCTTCGATGTTGCGATAACCGATCAGGCGATGCCCGGAATGACAGGCGTACAAATGGCCTATAGGTGCGGGCTGTCTATCCCCGCCAGCCGATCTTGTTGCCACAGGCTATACAGAATTGCCCCCCGACGTAGACCTGCCTTGGCTCAACAAACCATTCGCTCAGACTGCACTGACGCGATCGATATTTGTTTGCTTGGAGGCTCACGGTCGAAGAGGCGGGCACGATCCAGTGAGACTATGATGGATGTACGTCTCTTACCCGCCGAGCCAAGAGTATACCCACAATCCACCAAACCCGAGCAATGCCAGCCATAACACCATGACTATCCACAATACTGAAGCAAAAGAACCTTCATGAACGGGCGCTGATTGGCCGGTCGAAGCGTCTGCTTCTGCTGGCCTTATATTCTCGCCAGCATCCAGAGGGCGGTGTGATCGATTACTCGATGTCATGTCCTCCTCCCATAAACGACATGAAAAACGTCGCAGCGGAGGAAAGTTTCCACACGTTGGAAAAAATCTAAATTCCGACCCCGCCCTGCGGAAAGGAGGAGAACTTATCAGGAACCACGCGGCCCATTCACCCTTTGACGAGCCTCGGCTTCGATTTCGGGAACGAGCGAGCGGTATTCATCGGCAATTTCGGCCGCGTTTGCAGAATTCGATTTCGACCAATAAGCGGCGGCGTTGCAAGCTAGGTTGTAGGCTTCGCAAAGGTCCAACAGGGGAATGTCTGAAGCGCTCATAAGACGGAGCGCAGCACGACCTTCCGGCCAACAGAGCATCAACCGCGCCAACCCAGCCCTCTGCTCTTGGGTCATGAATGACTCTCCGGCGGACTACAACGCCAGCGTATCACCATTCCTTTCAGCCACCGCCTGAAAATCGGATCAAGGATGGTGGCCCCCCAGCCTGCGCCGCGCGCAGCCCTCCAAATCGAAATCGGTTCAATTGACGCTGGCCTTCAAAGCCCATGCTCTCGCCCTCAGCCGTATTGATCCGTCCTCTTGACGGGGTAATGTCTGATCGAGTTTCTGCCGCAGACGCTCCCGGTGATCCGGCTCAAGACTCATGCAGTAGCCCGGCGCTGGGCCTGCTCCCAGCGTGAACGGCTGCCAGTAGTCGTCGAAGTTCGAGAACACCGTAGGAGCTTCGATCGGCGCATGACCGAGAACATCCAGTCCCGCATCCTTAACCAGGGCTGTTAGCCCTTCCGGGGTGCAGAACGGGAAGCGTCTGCTTTCCATCAGGTCGAGGGCCTTCGGATCGAGTTCAATCGCAGCCCGCCAAAAAGCTCGCATGAACTCGATGCCGCCGCCGGGATAGTCCTAGACATAAAACCCGATCAGTGCACCCGGACGCCCGACGCGCCGCATTTCGCTAAGCGCTTTGGTACGATCTGGCACGAAGTTGAGAACCAACCCGGAGGCGATCACGTCTACGCTTCCCGGCTTTGCTGGTAGGGCTTGGGCGTCCCCTAGTCGAAACTGTATGCGCTCATCCGCGAGCGCCGCCTGCGCGGTCTGGAGAAAGCCCTCAGACGGATCGATGGCGAGCACGCTTTTCGGCGAACACTGAGCGACAATGGCAGCGGAAAGCGCGCCGGTCCCGCACCCCACATCTAGCCAGTCCAAACCGGTAGGTGGGTCGAACCAATCGAGGAACAGCGGCGCAATCTTCCGCCTCCATCGGCCCATGTAGCGGTCGCAACTATCTCCCGCGCTCCAGGCGTCGTGTCGTGCGGTCTCGACCAAGCGTAATCTCCGGCTGAACAGACATGCAATCAGCGATCACGTCAGGATCGTCCGACAAGTTTGGCATTCAACGCTGCCATTTGATCCCTGATTTCGGTCAGCAACTTAACATCTGCCGAAATCTCGGGAGCTTTGGGTACGTCCAATTTGGCGTCCTCGGCCCGCTTCATCTTGTTCATGCCCCGGATAACGATAAACAGCACGAATGCGACGATCGCGAAATTAAGCGCTATTGTAATGAACTGCCCATATCCAAGTACAGCCCCCTGCTTCTTGGCGTCGGCGTAGCTAAGACCGGCCTGCACCTTGGATGAAAGCGGCGCATAATAATTCGAAAAATCCAGTCCTCCCGTCACCGCGCCGATGATGGGCATGATGATGTCGGCCACCAACGAAGCGACGATCGCCCCAAACGCGGCTCCGATGACCACGCCTACCGCTAAATCGACAACGTTACCGCGAAGAGCGAATTTCTTGAATTCCTCGAACATGGCCGTCCTCCCAAGCTGTCGGTGGAGACCCAAGTGCGGCGGGGACTCGTCGCCGTAGCATGCCGAGTTGAGCATGATCAGTCGTGCGGACAAAACTGAGTGTGTCTGACGATCGAACCCAAATTCAGCGATGCGGCACTTTGCGTCAAGATTCTCGCCAACTCTGATTTGTGCCACCTCAGATAGACGGTCGGCCGTCTGATCATCCCGACCTTGCCAGTCGCACCTGGACGCATGAACATGTCGCTGCACGTCACGCTTCGCCGTTTCTATGCGCAACGTCCCAAATGATATGCTCACCGTCCCAGCGGCTCGCCGGTCGAGGAATGTAAGGTCCTCTCGGTGGATTCGTACCTCCCCGTTCGTCCGGTCACCGGACGCCTCCCGCTACTTTTTTTCGTCCCTGATCGTCGCGCGCCCCTGAGCCAGCCCCTGCAAACGGACCTCCAGGGGGCTTCGAAAGAGCCCATTTTTACGGCCCTGACGCTGATCCTCCGCAGCCTGGCTGAGCGTAGCTGGACCATCTGATTTCGATGGGTGAGTACCCGAACACGGTACGCCGGTGCCAGCTAGTCGAATTGCGCTTAATTCGTTCCCTGGACGTTCATCGTTCCGGCCCAATCTGTGAGCATGAGCAATTACCGCCAATGCAAAGCATTCCTGATTAACGCCTTCCTCGCCCTTGATGACGAGGCACCGGAGGACGAGCGCCTCCGGCGTGCTATTGAGCAAGTATTGGAGGCAGTAGCGCGGACTGAAAGAGATGCCATCATGTCCCAGCCGGAGCGTTACCCGAAATCGCCCAAAACCGGAAACGTAGTTAATCTGCCGCGTTGAATTTCATGTGAGCGGAAGCTCCCTGCTCCCTCTCTCACAAACGGTCGTTTCCGCGAGGCTGGTGATGGTGGCCTGATCGTCCGGTTTCTGCTGGCGACGGTGTCGCAGCACTGGCGGCCAGAACCCCCTACGTGACGGCGGCGTTCTGGCCCAGGCATCGATAGACGCTGGCCCGGCTGATCCCGACCTGCCTGACGATCTCGGCGACCTTCACCCCATCGGCATGGAGAGCGCGGACCGTGTCGGTCTGCTTGCGGGCGGTCGGCGCACGGCCCTTGTACTTGCCCTTGTACTTGCCCTCGGCCTTGGCTTTGGCGATGCCCTCAAGCTGGCGTTCTAACATGACCGCGCGCTCCCAGGATGCCGTGGCAGCAAGCACGGTCAGGATCAGCTTTGAAGTGGCGTTCGATGTGTCGAGCGTGCCTCCGCCGAACGACAAGATGCGAAGGGCGACGCCCTTCTTCTCCAGACGTTCGAAAAGATTTCGAACCTCTGCCCCTGAGTGGATCCGCCCAGACTGGATCACAAGTCGTTATGGTTCCTGCGGCGCTTGTGAATTGGGACACGATGGTGGTACACAAGATCGCGTCAATCAACTGATTTTGGTCATAGGTTCAGTTGATTTCGGCAGTTTGGCATGCTGGCTGGGTATCCTCCCGCCCCAGCCAGCGCTTTCTGATAAAATTATTATACATTATAGTCGCTTACGCCACCGCCCCTCGACTACCGAGAACCTGAAGGCGGCACGGGACTTGCGCGAAAGCCGCGCCGAATGCCGAGGAGCCTCGAGAACGCCCCCTCGCCTTTGAAACGGGACGATGCAAAACATCACGCCGCCGCCGCTTTCTCGGATGGTCGTGCCTGGAGCAGCCGAATTTCTTCATCCGGCGTCATCGCAGGGCGAAGATGATTCACGCAGCCGCTTGTGGATTGTCGGGGTCGACGACGTCGCCCTTCGGCGGGACGAGGTGGGAGCGGGTCGGACTCTCAAGGGAAATCGACTACGATCCGATCCGTGGTCTTGTCGATGATCCACGCAGGCGTGGCGCGGATCTCGCAGGCCGCAATTCAGGGCGGCTTTCCGTTGAAAATTTAGGCGCTTTGAAGTTGAGGTCCGGCCTATTGTCGTCCGCTGGACAGTTCCCCCAAGCACCGATCTTGAAAAATTTTAACGATCATTAACTTGCGGTCCCGCCACAATCGGATGATATGGAGCCATATCTGGTTCTCGCGTTGATTCGGCGGCCTGGATGCTTTCTTGCCAGCCTCGGAGACCCATCGAAGCGTGGCCTTGCACAATATCTCACCAAAAAGATCGGAGTTTCGAAACATGTCCGAAAAAGACGCTGAATTGATTGCCTTAGCTGCCGATATTGTCTCGGCATATGTGAGTAATAACAGCGTCACGCCGGCCGACCTCACAAGCCTGATCGCCAACGTTCATACCGCGCTTCTGAAACTCGGGGGCGAGCCGGAGGCTCCGGCCGCGGTTCCGCTGGTTCCCGCCGTCCCGATCCGCAAATCGGTGACGCCGGACGCGATCATCTGCCTGGAGGATGGCAAGGCGTTCAAGTCTCTGAGGCGCCATCTGAGCAGCAAATACGGCCTTACGCCCGAGCAATACCGGACGAAGTGGGGCCTTCCGGCCGATTATCCGATGGTCGCGCCGAACTACGCCGAGGCGCGCTCGCGGATGGCAAAAGCGATCGGCCTGGGCCGGAAAGCGGCCAGCGCGACTCCAAAGGGACGCCGAAAGGCCGCGTGATCGTCCAGCGCCGGCCCGCGAGGGCCGGCGCGCCCCGCTCCAAGAGTTCAATTGTCGACGTAGGCCACCTTACCGGGCCTTCGGCGCATAGCGGTTGAAATCGGGCAGGCAACAGCCCGTTTCGCGATGAGCGTGCCGCTCGGCCAAGCGCCCGACCGCGACTGGAGACACTGACGCGCTGGGCTTGGCATGGCCCTGAAACCGCCAGGCAAGCCGGTCGACGGAGCCGGCTCCACCTCCGCCAGGGCCGAGGGCAAAGAGCAAGCGCCGGAGAGCAGCGCCTCCAATTTCGCCCGCCTGCGAGATCGATCCTGCCGCGTCGTAGGCGCCTTGTGGGATTGTCGCTAGCGACGGGCTGAACCCATCCTCCGGGCCCGACCTGACGATCATCCGGCCGTGACGGGCTCCGGCGGCTGGCCGCCACGATCCGGGTCGGGTTGAACAGATTTTCCAGCACGATGCTTCCCGAGGCTTGGCGCGTTTGCAGCGAGCGATATTCGGGTGAAAGGCCGCGTCGCATTCAGCGCCGCGGGGGGGGGGGGGCGTTCTATGCCGCCGATGCGGCGTTGCGTTCGGGATTGGGCTCTCAGCCCGCCGAGCGTCAAGCAACGGCCAGCAAGGAGCATTCGGCGGCACACTCGTCCAACGTTTGAATGAGGCCCCGGCATCGGAGTTGCGCTGTGGATAACCACCACGTCTACGCCGATCCAAACCAGAACAGTTTGTGCCAATCTGAACGGGGCCTCTCATGTCGAGCAGAATAAAGCGGCATCGCTTCGCGGCGATCATGGAACGCGCCAACGCCAAGCGTCGGCGGGAAAAAGACCATAAAGAAGCTCAGAACGGGCAAGAATTCGCGGCAGTCTCGCAGAATGACAACGTCCCGGGCGTCATCGTCCTGCAAAGGCGGATAGTCGTGCACGATGAGAAGTGACATTGCCCGGGCCAAATGCCGTTGCCTCGCCAGCTGGCATGCGCGCAAATTGCGTTAAGTGATTGAGAGCGTAGTGGGCGGCCGGCATCGATGTCGCACCCATTGGCTTCGAAGCGCTCGGTCGGCACTCACGCGCCTCGATCCCCAGCCGCTCCGTCAAGCTGGCGACGCAAAAGCGCCCGCGATATGCCGCCGGCTTTGGGACGCCCGCGCACGATCCGGCTCCCGACAAAGGCAATCCAGATCCAGTTCATCGATCAAGCGGCGATGAGGATCACATCGTTTCGCCTGGCCCCCTTCTCGCGCCAGGCAAGGCTACGTTAGGCGGCTTCTGCGAGAGCTTAACGGCCACATGCGCGACAGGTTGCGCAATGCAAGCCCGCTCCTCGGCCTCGACCATGCCAGAATCAGGAACTCAACCTGGCTGATGACCACGATCGGCTGCGTTCCTCATACGGCGCCCGGATCTGTCACGCGGGCGGCCTATTCAGCTCATCTCACCGTCGCCGCGCAATTCCGCGCGAAACCGACCAAAATTTGAAGCTTCGTTGGATGAAAAGTCAGTCGCAGCTCAGTTACGGAAGCGATATAAACCATTTCCAGAACGCCCTCCAATACACACCTTGACGAAAGGAGAGCGCCGTGTGACCAATGCATACATGGCAAGAATTGCACGAAATTCAGCTCAAGATTGCTTGGACAGACGTCAGAGAGGCGTTGGTTTATCTGCTATACTTATTATTTTGTTTGTAGTGACTCTTCACTTCGCAGTGGGATACGCGACATCGCGAGACCCATGGTCGGATGAATCGATGCTGCTATGGAATATTCTCAAGCCGGAATTGGATTTTTCCAAACCGCTCCCCTTTTATGATCAAGCCGCTCCAGTCGGATATATGTGGATCGCGCGAGCGCTTCTGCCCGACAGCGGGGTGCTGGAGCAGGTTCGGTGGCTGAGATTTGTGAGCGTCGCCGCCATTCTCATCGGAATAGTCGCGATAATATACGGTATCTCGAAGACGTACTCTCTGGCTTATACGCTCGCGATAACGGCAATTATTCTATCGAGTCCGCTGATATGGGCGTACTCGACGGAGATAAAGCAGTATGGCCTTGAATTTTCCGCGAGCACCCTTGTTCTCCTGAGTGGGTGGCGCCTCGTTGAGCGCGACGATTGGTTGTCCCATCTCGGATTCTTCGCCTGCTCGATCATAGCTGGATTTGCAGCCTATACAGCCCCGATCATCGTCTGCGCCGTATTGGCAGGGGTGTTTAGCCAGAGATTGATTCACCTAATACGCCGAGATGTCTCGCCGCACAATTCGTCGGCGTATCCGGGACCGCTCTCTGCCAGATTCATTATAGCTGGCACGATGAGCGTGCTCGCCATTGTCACGATTTACTTTCTTATCAATAAGCAACTCCTGACATACATCATGAGTGGCTACGCTTATATATTTGATCGAGGAAAATTTGATTTTGACCAATCATTTGGTTATAACGTCAAGATTATTATCCGACTCATCGCCATTCTTCTTGACCCGATTGGGTTCCGCTATATTGAGCCGGCGATAAGAGCGGCAACCCCGCTCAAAAGCGTGGCATATGCATCATCAGCGTTGATTGGCGCCGGCTTGATCGTCGCCATGGTAATTCTTGCGGCGCGGGCGGGGACGTTCTTCGTCCTCACATTCATCGCCGTGTTCGGTATATCAATTGTTCTCAATCTGCTCGGCCTCATCGCATTCGATCAGGCAAGGTTTTTCCTGTTCATTGCACCTGTCACGTTGATCGTCGCGGCGATTGCCCTGGTAGAGGGCTGGCGCTTCCTCGCAAGCTTCTTGTCACGCAGGCTCCGACTGATTGCCGCGAGTGCACTGGCGGCGCTGTTCCTGAGTGTCATTTTCGCCGGGGCTTATCGACAGGCGAAATGGCAGAACCAGGAACTCAGTCCACTTCTCGCTCATATAGCGACACATGCCCCGACAGTGCCGCTCTGGGTATATTGCGGTGCGCAGCCCGCCGCTTCACTGCTGTCGAGCCCCACCGTCAGGCTGGTTGGAATGCTCGATCGCACCAGCAGCCCTGAGGCTTGGCCCATTCGTGGCGGGTGCATGGAAAAAGCATCGATTGATGAGCCGGTATACAAGGTAAACCCTGGGTATATCGATGATCTCCGGAGGGATAGTACGGGCGAGAGAGCGATATGGCTTATCTTCAGCCATGATTTCTACGACGACAACAGAAGCGCATATCTCTCAGCGGTCGAGAGTTCTGTCGGTCCTTGCCGAATATCAGCCGAAGCGATCGGCGCTACCTTATATTTCTGTGGTCGAAATACGCCATAATACCTGCATCATAGAAGCGATCAGGTACAGAAGGAGCACGAGATGGATTTGGACATGTCGATCCACACTACCGACATTGCTGCGCCGGCGGTGCCTGCCATCGCAACCCGTGCCGACACACTACGGATTGCCATCCTGATTCCGTGTTATGATGAAGCGGCAACGGTCGGCAACGTCGTGCGCAATTTCAAGGAAGCGCTCCCGCAAGCAGACATTTATGTCTATGACAATAATTCGAAGGATGACACCGCCGCAGTAGCCAAAGCTGCTGGAGCGATCGTCAGGACCGAGCGACGTCAAGGCAAGGGCAATGTGGTCCGGCGGATGTTCAGTGACATCGAAGCGGACATCTACCTTATGGCGGACGGCGACGATACCTACGATGCGCCCAGCGCCGAACGGATCATCGCAGAGTTGCTCGAAGGGCCCTACGACATGGTCAATGGCGCCAGGACGGCGCGATCCTCCGATGCCTACCGGCCAGGGCACGCTTTCGGCAACAAACTGCTCACAGGCCTGGTGCGGTTGATTTTCGGCACGGCGACACGTGACATGCTGTCCGGCTACAAGGCGTTCTCGCGTCGCTACGTGAAATCGTTCCCAGCCATGTCTGCCGGGTTCGAGATCGAGACGGAACTCGTCGTGCATGCACTCGAACTGCGGATGCCTGTATCCGAGGTCGAAACGCCCTACGGCGAACGACCGGAGGGCTCGGAGAGCAAACTGCGGACATTTCGCGATGCGTTTCGAATCCTGCGCCTGATTGGGCTCCTGGTTAAGGAGGAGCGCCCGCTCTACTTCTTTGCATTCATTGCAAGCGTAATTGCGGTCGGCAGCATCGCGCTCGGCGCATCGGTTGTTGTCGAATATATCTCGACCGGCCTGGTGCCTCGTTTGCCAACAGCCGTCCTCGCGACTGGCATGATGTTGACATCGATGCTGTGCCTTGTATGCGGCTTGATCCTGGACACGGTTACGACCGGACGCCGCGAGCTCAAGCGACTGCACTATCTCGGCTTTCGCGCGCCTTGAACCAAGAACATGTTTAAGAAAGCGGGCTTTTTCCTGAGTGTCGGCGTCGTGGGCTTTGTCGTGGATGCCGCCACGTTCTTCTGCTCGACCGTATGGCTTCAGGTTGATTTCGTCCCCGCTCGCGTCTTTGCCTCGCTCCTTGCAGCGACCGTGACGTGGCAGTTGAATCGCACACTGGCATTTCGTTCGGGGAAGCTCGCCAATGTAACGGTGGAGTATCTGCGCTACCTTGCCGCCAGCAGCATCGGTGCGTTGGCGAACCTCGCTGTCGCCTATCCGATCTCTCGTTTTGACGCGGTGTGGTATCACCTTCCGGCCTATGTGGCCGGAGCTGCGTCCGGATTGGTCGTCAATTTCCTCCTTTACGACAACCTGGTTTTTTCGGGCGCTCGCAGCACCGGCAAGAAGTGAAAAGGCGAAATATAATGGCTGCACTGGAGAAGCGTGAAAATATCGATGCCGTCTATTATCGCGACGGCGTTTCTACGGGAACGGCTATGGGCCTCCTCGTGAAGGCGAGGATGTCGATGTTCAACTTGTTCATGAGCAAGATGCAACCGGCCGAAAGCACCAGAATTCTGGATGTTGGCGTCTCGGATGATGAGAACGACGGGGCAAATTTTCTTGAGAAGAACTACCCGTTTGCGCAGAATATCACATGTGCCGGGCTCGGGGCGGGAACGGCGGTTCAGGAGCGCTATCCTCTCGTCAGCTACCGACAGATCGAACCTCATCAACCTCTTCCATTCGCTGACGATACGTTCGATATCGTCTGCTCGAACGCCGTGCTGGAACATGTCGGCGGCGCCGCGCAGCGGATTGCCTTCCTCGAGGAACAACTCCGTGTCGCGCGGTCGCTTTTCATGACGGTTCCGAACCGCTGGTTCCCGATTGAGCATCACACCAGCATTCCGCTGCTGCACTACGCTCCCAGCCTCTTTCGACGCGTGCTCGCGGGAACGCGATATGATCATTGGACCCATGTCGAGAACGTCGACTTTATCAGCAGGAAAACCTTGCTCGGCGAGTGGCCTCTGGCCCGGAAACCGGAAGTCGTTTTCACAGGGCTGCCGCTGGGCCCGTTTTCATCCAATATTGCGTTGATCTACCGGAAAAATTGACGCTTGAGCCGCAGCGCTTGCTCGGCCGGCGACATCGTTTGTGCCGAGCTTTCGAGGACGAGGGCCGCCGCCTCATTCGCTCCACGCCAGGCTGAGGAGGCAGCGCCGGCTCTCGATATCTGCCGCAAGCCGAATACCAGCGCTGCGACCTTCGGCGGTTGGCGCTCGAGGTCCGCAGGATTGATGCCGAGATCCTGGAGCCTACCGGAAACTGAATATCAACGCGCTGACCGTAAGCCACCATGAGCCGCGCTCGCCTTATCGCGCTGCCCGTAGTATGGCGCTGCACGGCGTCGACGATCAGCGATATCTGGAGGCAACCGAGCCAATGAAATACGTCTCATTGCTGATTGCCCTCGCCGGGATTTTTCCGTTGTCGTTACTGATGCGAAGCGCACCTGTCATCCAGAAATACGCTTGGACGGCTGTCGGAATACTGCCGTTCCTCATTCAGGCCGTGCATATCGACATCGGCCTGATCTCGTGGGGGAACAAGTGGTTTGGTTATGTCTATGGGATTGAAATTTCAATTATCGATTTAATAGTGGCAGCTCTATTTATTATCTCGAAGAAGCCAAAAGATGGGATCAATTATCATTTTCCGTTCATACTGTATTTTATCGCGATATTGATATCGTTTCAGCAGGCCGACGAGCCGATGGCGTCTGCATTCTATCTTTTTCAGTACGCAAAAGTCTACTTCTTAATTATAGTTGTTGCACGCGCCTCCGTGGACGAGGCCGTATCCGCCGAACTTCTCAAGGGCATGGCGCTTGGACTCGTAATCCAGATTTTTGTGATTTCGTGGCAACGCTGGGGTCAGCATATGATCCAGCCCACGGGAACGTTTATTCACCAGAACACGCTTGGCCTTGCCGCTCATTTCGTCGTCTTCCCGCACATGATGCTTCTCCTCGCTGGCTTGCGCCGGCTACAATTCGCCTTGATCCCCGTCACCGGCATGCTGATCGCAGCTCTGATCGCCTCGCGCGCGGCATTGGGCTTCATCGTGCTGGGCTTGGTGGTATGTATGAGCATATCGTTCCTGCGGCGCTGGACCTCGCACAAGGCAAAGATTGCGCTGATCTGCATTCTCGGCGCGGTTGCGATGGCGCCGGTCGCGGCAACGTCCTTTCAGGCGCGCTTCGAAGCCACCCCGCTTGATGAAGCCGAGTACAACGAACGAGCCGCATTCAATCGAGCCGCGCTGATGATCTTGAATGATCGCCCGATGGGCGTCGGCGCGAACCACTATGTCAATGAAGCCAAGAACGCCGGTTACTCCATACGAGCCGGAGTCATTCCCTTTGAAGGCAATTTGAACAACATCGTTCACAACGCTTATCTGCTCGCCGCTGCGGAAACGGGCTACTTCGGAATGGTCAGCTTTGTCCTGATCTTGCTAATGCCCTTCTACACCGCATTCCGCTATGGCTGGCTGGCACGACAGAGCCGGGTTGGCGACCTCCTGCTCGGCTGCGGTATCGCGATTTTGATCGTCGGCCTTCACTCCTTTCTCGAGTACATTTTCTTCGGAAAGGGCGTTCAGTATCTCTTTGGCATTACTGCCGGCATCATATTTGGCTCAGCCGCCAAAGTTCGCTCGATGCGGCGCGTGCGAGACTCGGAGCCATTCAGAGGCAAGGCATTGCGTACACTGGGCTAACTTGCTGTTGCGGCATTGGAGCGGCCATCGCGCCATGGAGCGGGCGCTCCTGTCCTGAATACACGCCGTAACACTCGCGAAGCCCAACGCCTGCAGCGATCGCCGACCCGGTCATTCGAAGGCCGACACGTTTTGCCCCAGCAACAAGTAGGCGACGATCCGGCCACCGCTCATCCGGTGCGACATGCGCTCAGCGTTGGATCACGCACGTCACGCCGTGAGCGAAGCAATCAGTTGCCAACTCAACCAGGCAGCGGCCAACACCCAGCATCCCAGCCAGACAAGGAACAACGCAGCATAGATTGTCGGAAGCGAGCGATGCAATACACCATCCAAAGGGATTACAGCGTCCAAAACCGGACGGCTCCGACGGCGATTGATGGTGGGCACACTCGCGCGCATTAATATAGACCTATGGGCGCCGCAACGCATCGTTAACCTATCTATAATCGCCCCTTAGGTCAGCTTGCAATATGTATTATGGAGATGGCGGTCGCTAGGGATGGATCGCGTCAGCCCTCGCAATCGCCAATCCACGCTGTCGCGCCCCTTGCGCTCCGCAACGGCCTGCGAGGGAGGGAGGCTCCGAGGGCCATGGGCAGCACGAAACGCCTTGGAACGATTTCATCCGCTGGAGCAGTTGCACATCTTAGACCACACCGTGGCCTTGGACCCGCCGGCGAAGGACCAAAGCCGGGCTGCGTCAGGATCGACACCACGCGCTCCGCGACCGTCACCCGTGCTGTCGCACCGCCATTCTGACCTGCAGGCTATCCGAGAATCCAAAATCTGCCGGCTTTCGCGGAATGCCGGCATTCTGCAGCACCAGATCGATGCTCTAGCTTGCCCGCTTCTTCAGGCGCTCCGCGATCCCGGCAAACCCCCTGGGAGGATGGCGCGCCTCCATCTTGATGCGGGCCGCCGCCTGATGCTTTGTCTCAGGCGGCTCAACAAGTTCTGCGACCGCACGAGCCTCATGACGCCAACCGAGAAATCCAAAAAACGACAAGGCGCCTGCCAGCAGCAGCATGATGCTGGCCCACGCAGCCCGTGGCTCGAAGATGAAGGCTTCCATTGCGTCAGCCTAGCAGCAGGGAAACGCGATGTTAACGATAATATCCGTCGTCGGAGGCGAGCTTGGAGGGAGCATCTCGCCGGCTGCGGCCGGCAAAACCGAACATGCGGTTCAGCCACACCGAACGAACGAGTCAGCAAGGCGGCTCAACGCGCGCAACGAGCGATCGCATTGCGCTCCTGGCCTCTTCCTGGACCGAACTGCGTTGGGAGATCATCCTACATCGCTCTGAACAACGGCGCTCCACAGATCGCCGCGAGCAGGACAACAATCCCGACCCGCACCCAAACGGCCTTGATCGTAACGCCATCGTGCAAGGCTCGCCTCCTCCGCCCGGGCAAAATCTAGCAGCGCTATGACGCAACGTCATATTCCCGGATTGTTTGTCAACTTGCAATTTTGCGAGCCATCTCCGCCCCATCCAGATAGATTGGACAGTGTGAGGGGCCGTGATGCCCGAGAGGCGTCAAGCAGGGTGCCCTGAGGGACAGCGTGCCGCAGGCGCGGCCTCGCCCCGATTTACCTTTTATTTATTACATTCTCCCATTGCGAATGCGATAGACAAAATTATAATAAAATCCAAACTTGAGCCCAGTATGTCAGTTCGATGATCGTAAGCCTCCATCAAAAAAACGACGCTTATCTTGATGATCCGCCCATGAAAATTATCTATCTGCTCAACACTTATCCCGTACCAAGCGGTACGTTCATCAGAAACGAGATCGAATCGATCGAGAAGTTCGGGATGGAGGTGACAAGGCTGTCGGTGCGCCATTTCAAAGGCGAACTCATCGACAAAAAGGACATCGGGGAAAGAAATAAGACAAAATACCTGCTCGACGGTAATATCAGAAATCTGATAGTATCTGCGGCAAAAGAAATTTTTCTGAATCCATTCGGTATTTTGCGCGCCGTACCGACATGGTATTCTCTTACGCGCGCCGACCCTCGTAACTGGGTTCGTCACATTGCGTATCTCATCCAAGCCTTTACGCTCAGGCAGACGGCACAACGTATCGGCGCGGTTCATGTTCATTCCCATTTCAGCAACAATGCGACCGCAGTCGCAATGCTATCACATCTGATCGGGGGGCCGAGCTACAGCTTTACCGCTCATGGACCGGACGAATTCTTGTCTCCGCAAAAGCAGAATTTTAAAGCGAAGATAAAGAATGCCGCCTTTGTCGTCGCCATATCGGAATATTGTCGCGAGACGCTCAACCGAGTGTCCGGGAGCAATGGCATGTCCGGCAAGATTCAGATCGCGCGCTGCGGCATCAACATCGCTGAATTCAAGATGACCGAGCCGGCATCTGCAGAAAATCAGACATTTGTCTGCGTCGGGAGACTATGCCCGCAAAAAGGTCAGGTCCATCTGCCGAGCGTCGTTGCCGCACTCCGGACTGAATTTCCTTCCATCCGAATGATCCTTGTTGGCGACGGCGAAAGCCGGGCCGACATCGAGGAACAGATCGCCCTTCACAACGTCCAGAATGAAGTCACTTTGATGGGCTGGGCGACGAACAGCCAGGTTCGCGAGCTGATTTCGGCCAGCCGGGCGCTGATATTGCCGAGCTATGCTGAAGGTCTTCCCGTGGTGATCATGGAGGCCTTCATGATGGAAAGACCGGTCATATCGACGACAATAGCCGGAATCCCCGAATTAGTTGACGCGAAGTGCGGCTGGCTGGTTCCTCCAGGAGACATGAAACAACTGCTGAGCGCCATGACGGCCGCGTTGAAGGCGCCGTCCCATGAAATTCAATCAATGGGGCATGAGGGTCGCCTGCGGGTTGAACGTCTACATGATCGCGATTTTCTGGGAAAACGGCTTTCCGAGCTCTTCAAGGATGCCGCTGTAAATGCGCGAGAAAGAGTTCGGACATTCCGGACATGAGAACACGGCCCAAGATCCCTCTCGCAAGGCGGGGACATCGGCCGGAGAATATCAACGGGCGACGGACGACCTCGACCGCAATCCACGAGATTCCGGCGGCACCACGCAGTTTTCGCCAGGGCGAATTTCGATAACCGTCTCTCGACAAGCCACACCTCGCGCCGGCGAAGAGTACGGTAACGTTCGATAACCATCTGTGCAGCGTTGACCATAAACTCCTATTAAACCAGCTCGACGCCTTTGCTCGCTTCCCGGTTCCGTCTATAAAACATCATGCGCAATTCCATAAAGGAAGGACCGCAGACGCCCCAGAGGAACCGTACGGGAATGCAGACGAAAGCAGGCATGATTTTTCTGACCCTGGGCCTTTTCCAGGCAGAAGCTGTCCGCGCTCAAGAGGGCGCCTATCGTCTTGGCGTGCAGGATCGACTTCGCATTCACGTGCACGAATGGCCGGTCTTGACTGGCGAATTCGCGATCGGCCCCGACGGAAAGATCACACTCCCCATGATCGGCGACGTCCCTGCGACGGGGTTGGCTTCCGGTGAACTGGCCAGCCGGATCGCAGAGGCGATCAAAGCAAAGGCTCAGCTCCTCGAATTGCCTGATACGGCAGTTTCTGTCGCGCAATACCGACCGTTCTATATCCTGGGCGGGGTCGAGCGCCCGGGTGAATACGCCTATCGCCCCCAAATGGTCGTGCTCAATGCGGTGACGATTGCCGGCGGCATATATCGTCCACCCCGCACCTCGGACTGGGGCTTCGAGCGCGACTCGATCACCGGCCGCGGCGACCTGCGCACGGTGCTGGTGAAGCGTAACGAGTTCGCGGCCAGAGAATGGCGTCTCAAGGCGGAGGCTGCAGGCCTCGAGGCCTTGCCTGTCGCCGAAGGTGTCGCCGCGTCGTCACGCTTCATCGACGAAGAGCGCGGCATTTTCAACGCGAGGATCGAACGGCACCGGAACCAGATCAAGGCCTATGGCGAGTCCGTAATCCTCCTCGAACGCGAGATCGTGTCCATTCAGGCGCAGTCCAAGGCTGCCGAAAAGCAGAAAGAGTCGGTCGCGCGCGAACTCGAGGAAACCCGCGGTCTGATCGCGCGGGGGCTTGCTCCGGCACCGCGTATCCTGCCTCTCGAACGGACGGTTGCACAAATCGAGCGTGAACAGCGGGAGCTTGAGACCGCTGTCCTGCGCGCCCGCCAGCAGATCAACCTGATTGCGTCGCAGCGGTCGGCTTTGCAGGATGATCGGCAGAGCGCAGCCTTGGCCGAATTGCACACGATTCTCGCTCAGGTGAAGGAACTCGATGAGCGGTTCGAGACATCGAGCCGGCTGATCGCGGGTTCGATGGCAATGAGCTCTGCGCCGAGCAATGCCGACGAAACGGATTCGGACGCGAAATTTACATTCGTCATCCTGAGGCCCGTTGGCGAAGAAATCAGAGAATTGCAGGCAACCGAGACCACCCGCATTCTGCCTGGTGACATTCTGAAGGTTTTCCGTCCGCAGGATACCGCTCGGTCGGCCTCACCGGCAAGCCAGCGCCGAAGCTCGCAGCCGGGTTCCGAGCCTCCGGCTAAAGAGCGTTTCGGCTCCCTGGATAAGTCTTTCGTGACGAGATAGGTAATGTTGAATATCACCAACATCCATTCGCCTCAGACTCCCTTCGATGACGAGGTGGCGGCGCCCTCGCAATTCAGCTTGCGCTGGATGCTTGGAACAGTGTTCCGCTTCAAGCGCTTGATCGCATTGATCAGTCTGGTCGCAGTGGCCTTCGCTATCATCTTTGTGTTGACGCGACCCGCGACCTACACGGCAACGGCGCATCTTCAACTGACCAACCTGCGCCTGACGTTCAGCCGCGACGACGCTTTTTTTGCAGAGACCCAACTCGATCCGACCTTTATCGAGACGCAGATTCAGATCATGCGCTCCGAGCGCATCGCCCTGGCTGTCGTCGACAATCTCAAATTGCCTGATCAGCCGCAGGAGAGTCGCGGCGGTGGGCTTTCTGCAATCATCGGCGAACTCGGCATGATGTTCGCGCCCCGCCCGCCCGATGCGGGCGTTGCGGGAGCGATGAGCGATCCCAAGGCAGCCGCTCTGAAGATGGTGCAGCGTGGCCTCTCGGCCGAACGGGTTTCCCTTAGCAATGTCGTCGAACTGAAGTTCACAGCACCTGACGCCGATCAGGCCGCCCGGATCACGAACGATATCGTTCGTGCCTACATCGTCGACCAGAACATGGCGCGCATCGATGCGGCACAGTCCGGCAGCAGCTGGCTCCGTGAACGCCTGCGCGAGGTGGGTCCAAAAACCCGCATCATCGCTGCGGCCATGCCGCCCGCCGACAAAAGCAATGTACGCGGCATCCTCATCATCGCGGTCGCCGGCATCCTCGGCGGCGCAGCCGCCGTCACCTTTGCCCTGGTGATGGCTTTTCTCGATCGCAGCGTGCGGACCCCGGAGCAGGCAGCGGAAGCCACGCGCTCGCCCTTCCTGGGGGTGGTTCCGGTGATGCCGCTGCTCAACAAGAGCGCCACCAAGGCGAAGCCCAACAAGGAACTCCTTCTGAAAGGAGCGTTTCAAATACCGCCTGCGGCTCTCTGCGCGATCAAGGCGGTCAAGCAGAACGAGCTGTGGCACACGCTCAGGAACGCGCGCTTCGCATCGGATGAAAACCTGCGAGGCGGCAAGTTTCAGGTCATCGGAGTGGCATCGCTCATTCGCGGCGAAGGCTGCACGACGATCGCGAGCAATCTCGCCATCTCTCTCGCGACAGCCGGCAAAAGAACCTTGCTGGTCGACGGCGATATCTACACCGCGGGTCTGTCGAGGCGCTTTGGCCTGGCCGAAGAGCGCGGTCTGATCGAATATGGAACCGGACGGCAGTCCGACCTGAACAAGTTTGTAAAGATTGATCAGGAAACGGGACTTCATTTCCTTCCGTCCGGCGCAAAGCACGGCATGAAGTCGCTCGAATGGCTCGACAAGATGCCGAACCTGATAGCCGGTGCGAGGGAAACCTACGACTACGTTATTTTCGACCTCCCTCCCCTGACGATGCCGGGTGATATCCGGGCAGCTACGAAGTTCATCGACGGCATTCTTCTCGTCGTAGGGTGGGGTAACGTCAGCGTCGAGCATATGCAGGTCGGGCTGTCGATGGCGCACCCGGTCCATTCCAAGCTCATCGGCTGCATCCTGAACAAGATCGATATGGGAAGCATGAGATGGATCCCATCGCGCGAACTCGATTTCATCCGGCTCAGGAAGAAGAGTGTTCAGGGCCAGGACTTCGCCAGCCTGCCAAGCCTGAGATGATTGGCCTGGCAGAACCTGCACTCGCTTCAACGATACGGATCGACCACCGCCCGTAACGGCAAGCGCATCGGTGCCGGCGTTACGCCTCGAGCGTGACGCCGGTCACCATGATCGGAGCGTCGCAGTGAAAGCGGCCGTCAAAGCTGTGCCCTGCCGGAAATGCGCCGACCGCGCCGGTCAGCACCGCGCGAAATGAGCGCCGTGCCAGGTCAAGGCTGATCGCTGCAGCCTGGAAATCAATAAAGGCTCCGGTGAGCGCATACTGGCATTTGAAGAACGCTTCCTTGGCAGAGAATATCAGCCGCGCGCATTGCAACTGCGTCTCCACGGGCAATAATCCAAGCGCAAGACACTCCTCCGGCCGCAGGATTGTTTGAACCAGATCCTGCGGAAGGGGCAATGCGGGTTCGAGATCCAGCCCTATGGAGCGGATGCCGTCGGCCTTTCGTGCGACGACGGCAGCAGCCCACGCTTCGCAATGGCTGATGCTGCCGACAAGCCCTTCAGGCCAGATCGGCGCACGGTCATCGCCGACCGCAACCGGCGCGGCCGGACATCCAAGCTGCGCCATCGCCAGATGCGCGCACCGACGCCCGGCCGCGAATTCATGTTGGCGCTTTGGCACAGCCCCCCTGATGCCTTCGCGCTCTTCGACGCGCAGCAGGGAAACCAGGTCGGCGGTAATCGGCACTGCGACCGCTGCCGCCCGTCGGTCGAACACCGACGGGAGGACGTCCTGGATCGTCAAGAGCGAAGCGAGCCTCGATTCATCGCGTTGCGTCGCATCGCCGCGCGATCGGCAACCCGCCCGAGCTGGTCAGAGGCCTTGCTGCTGCCCTTGAGGTGCTCGGCCAATCCGGCAACGGTCGGGAAGCGGAAAAGGTCTGTAATCGTCAGGCTTGGCGCCAAGGTCGCCTTCAAGTGACGATGCATCTGCACCGCAAGCAGGGAATGGCCTCCCAATTTGAAGAAGTTATCGCCCGTGCTGACGCGTTCCAATCCAAGGAACTGTTTGAAAGCATCGGCGATTGCCGGCTCGAGGTCGCCGCTCAGCTCGACGGCGGGTGACGGTGTCGGCGCCTGGGCGCGACGCGCCTCGTCAGGCCGCGGCAAGGCCTTCCTGTCGACCTTCGCATTCGGCGTCAGCGGGAAGGCCGCCATCGCGACGAAATGCGCCGGGATCATGAATTCCGGAAGCGTCGCGGCAAGATGAACCCGCAGCTTCGCGTCCGGTACGGGCTCACCGGCAAAGCGGAGATAGGCGACCAGCCTCACATCGTTCGGCTGATCCTCCCGTGCCATGGCCACCGCCTCCAACACGCCCGCAACCTGGCCGAGCTGCGCCTCGATCTCGCCCAGCTCGATGCGATAACCCCGAACCTTGACCTGGTGATCCGCCCGCCCGATGAAACTCAGCGTGCCACCGGGATCGCGGCGCACGAGATCGCCGGTGCGATACATCCTCTGCCCCGGGACGAATGGATTCTCGACAAAGCGTTCCTGGGTCAGCCCGGCGTTCTTGAGGTAACCACGCGCAACACCATCACCGCCGATGAAAAGCTCGCCGGGACATCCAACCGGCACGGGCGACTGATGGCGATCGAGCACGTAAAGCTGTGTATTCGCAATGGGTTGGCCGAGCGGAACGACGCCATCGGTCGGTGCGGCCCGCTGCGTCGACGACCAGATCGTCGTCTCGGTCGGCCCGTACATGTTTTCAACCGAGGCCTTCGTCACCTGGTTGATCTGCCGCAGCAGCGAGCCATGCAGAGCCTCGCCGCCGATGAAGAGATGCTGCACGCTTGAGAGCGCCTCACGATCCTCGTCGTTCATCATGATCATCGTCATCATCGAGGGCGTCGCCTGCATATGCGTGACGCGATGATGGCGAATGAGACCGGCGAGACCAAGATCGCGCTCAGGCTCGACCTGGGCCGGAGCGCTTTCATTGGCGCGGGCAACCACGTCGGCAAGTGGTGACAGGCCTTCCATGACGGTGCTGGAGGCGACCCCGTAATCGATCAGGCAGGCCACTTCATTGACGCCGATCGCCTTCAACGCCGCGACACGAGCGAGCGCATCCTCCACCGTACCGAACAGCCCACTGTCGTCGAAATAACGCAGGAATGCGAATTCGAGGATGGCGTCCATCTCATCTGCATCAAGCGATTGCAGGTCGATATCCAAGGGTGCCGTGACGCCCTGCGGCTTCTTGAACGCAGGGAACGCCCAAGCATATTGCTTGATCAACGCAGCCGCGCTGCGAAGATAAGCCTTCATCGGCTCCCTCGCCAGCTCCCGGACCTGTTCACGATCTTCGCCGACCAGCGTATGGAGCATGAGCGTGACGGTGAAGTCGTCCGGGTTATGCCCGCACTCCCTCAGCGTATCCCGGTAGATCGTGATTTTCCCGGCCAGCTCATCGATTGACTGACCAAGCAGGTGGGTCAGGACATGGGCGCCGACCCGCGCCGCCTCCCGATAGGTTTCCGGGTTGCCGGCGGTCGTTACCCATACTGGCAGCTCCGGTTGAACTGGCCTCGGCTGCGTAACGATCTGGATCGTCTTGCCGCCTGCCATGTCGAACGGCACGGCTTCACCGCGCCAGAGCTTCCTGACGACTTCGATGTCGCGAAAGAGAGCCGCTTTGTTGTTGGGCGGCGCATTCTCGGGTCTCAGAATGAAATCTTCGGGCATCCAGCCGGACGCGAAGGCCAGCCCGACGCGCCCATCGCTGAGGTTGTCGACGACCGCCCATTCCTCGGCCACGCGCGCCGGCGGATGCAGGGGCAGCACGCAACTCCCGGCGCGGACCTCGAGGTTCCGCGTCACAGCGGCCACGGCGGCGCCGGTGACGGCAGGATTCGGATAGGGGCCGCCGAAAGCGTGAAAATGACGCTCCGGCGTCCACACGGCCTTGAAGCCATGCGTATCGGCGAAACGCGCGCCATCCAGCAGCAACTGGTATTTCAACCGACCCGCGCCGTCGTCGTTGCCCCAGTAGAACAGGCTGAAATCCATAGCCCCGGCGGCCCGCTTCTTCGGCAGGGCGCGTCGATGCGACGCGTCCATATTGATCACGACCTTGAACCCGCGCGCAAGTGTCCAGAACAGCTCCAGCACCGAGATGTCGAACGACAGGCTCGTCACGGCCAGCCACACCGGCTGTTGCCGGTCGTCCCGGCGGATCCGCTCATCCATGCCCACGAAGAAATTGACGACGTTCCGGTGCTCGATCATCACGCCCTTGGGACGGCCGGTCGAACCCGAGGTATAGATCACATAAGCCAGTTCGCTCGATGCGATGCTCAGATGCGGGCGCTCGATCGGGCTCCCGCCGTTGATGACGGCATCGATGTCCAATCGCTGCGCATCGCAGTGAGGGATCGCGTGCAGTGACTCCTGGTTGAAGATGATCGCCGACAGATCGCTGTCCTGCGCCATCATCGTCGTGCGATCGGCCGGATAGGCCGGATCGAGCGGAACATAGGCCGCGCCAGCCTTGTGGATCGCGAACGCCCCGATCACCAGTTCCAGTGACCGCGGCAGGAAAAGCCCGACCAGCGCGCCAGGGCGAACCCCAAGCCGGATCAGTTCATGCGCAACCTTGTTGGCGCGCCGGTCCAGCTCCGCAAAGCTGATCTCCTCGTCGTCGCAGCAGAGCGCGATTGCGTCCGGGGTCCGGTCGACGGCCTGCTCGATCAACTGATGGACACAGATCTCGCGATCGTAATCGCGCTCCGAACGGTTGTGGTCGAACAGGACCAGCCTTCGCTCCGCCTCGCCCAACATCGCCAGCTCTGCGATGGCACGGCTTCCGTCGGCGGCGAATTCCGCCAGGAACGCCGCAAAGCCCGCCGCGAGCGATTCCATTCCCGCCGCGCTGATCCGGGCCGGATCGTAGATCAGGGTGCCCTTGTTCCCTGGCGAAAGAGCCAGAATGAGAATCGAGCTCTCGAAGCCGAGCAGGTTGTCTCCGGAGGCTCCCTCGTAAAGCCCGACCGACAATCGCGTTGCGGTCAGATCGGGGTTGCGGACAATGAGATCACCAGATTGCCCCAGCTTCGCCCGCAATGTCGCAAATTCGGCATCAGCCCGCTCGACCAGTGACGCGACCGTATCCTTTTCCAGGAAACGAGCGACGAAAGGCATGGTCGGGACAACATAGCCAGGAAAGCGCGCTGCCCGGCCCTGCAACTCGTCATTGCCGTAGGCGATACCGAATGCATCCTGGGAGGCGACGCGCGAGAGATAGGCGAGAAAGGCAATGGCAACTGCGCTGGTCGCCAGGCCGGAAGGCGTAGCGACAGGCAAGCTCTTGCGTCCGGCGGGCGCTAGGTCGGCACTGCGATCGAACCATGGCAGGTCGAGATCCTGCAGCGAGCGCAGTTGGCGCCTGAAATAGGCATCGCAACGCGCGAGGCCAATTGAAAGCGTCGTCAGATCAGTCGCGAGGCTCGGCTCGATCGCGGCCAGGTTCTGCCCCCGGCTCAGCACGGACGAGATCTCGACGGTCGTCCCGTACTCATCCGTCAGATCGGCAATTCTGACCGCCGCGTCGCGCGTCGCAATCACGGCACTGCCGTCGCTGATTTCGACGACCTGCCCGGGCACCGCGCCAGCGACGCTGTCATCGCGCGTCAACCGGCCAATATTATAGGCCTTCCCGGCAATGAGGACCTTGGTGAAGGCCAGCGGATTTCGATAGCCGCTGCCATAATCGAGCGCGCGGAACAGCCGCTCGGCCTGATCGGTCGTTGCATCGAACTGGAGTGTCGCCGCAGCCTCCGGCAGCCGAAACTTTGGAAAATAGGTCCGTTCAGACAGGCTCTGCGCCCTCGGGGCCAGCGACCCACTTTCGATTTGCTGGACCAGGGACAGAAATCCGTCGATTCCCGCTTCGAAGCATTTGGTATTGAGGGTCAACGCGGTGTCGTGCTCATCGACGTCGAAGGTGATCTGAACAAGGATGTCACCTTCATCGACCGCCTCCACCATCGAGTGCCAGGTGATGCCGTATTGCGTCTCACCCGCCAGCAGGGCCCATGTCGGAGCATTCAGGCCCGCATATCGCGGCAAGGGGCCGTCATGGAAATTGGCGGCTCCGTGTCGGGCGCGCTTCCAAACGCCGTCCGGGACCATGCGCAGATTGGATGCGCTGAAGAACCAGTCATAGTCGAGCTGCGAGAGGACGCTCTCATAGCCATGATCCGGCTCGACGACCGTGATCTTCCGCTCCTCGGCCCATTTCCGGACCGAGACCGAGCTGGATACGATCGCCTGAATGCCATGACCGCGCCCGACGAGAATCTCGGCGCACTGGACCAGGAGAGATTCTTCGCCCATCAGAACGGATGTCATTTTGAGCATGCGATGTACCAATTCGATTATGCGGTTGCGTCAGAATGATGCGCAGATCGAACTGCGGTCGACCAATCGATTTCTTCTTCAAACATCACGCCAACATGCGACAAATCGCGGCGGCATGGCCTCAAACATCCGTCAATCCGACATCGGACCAGGTTGCAAGTCCGATGATGGCTTCGTGCCTCCCGACCGAGGCCGTTTTGAAGCCCCCCGCCTCGGTAGCACTTCGTCTATCCCAGAGTGATGCCGCCGACCTTTACGGCAGCACCGAACTCACACGTCATGATCCACTCCACAAGGCGAAAATCAAGACCTCGACGAAACACATTGGCGTTTCGTCAACTTTTGGTTAACCATCTACAGCCCGCGCCGTCGTACGAATGATGTTAAGGCAAAGACTATAGATGCGGAATTGTTGCCAATTTGGTTTGCGCTTGGCGAGCTGATCACATTCGTTGTACGTGGCATTGCAGTTGATCCCGAATAACAGCCGCCAACGGCCGTTTAAGATCAGAAAGACTCGTTTGTCTTTGACCTTTCTCAATCCGTTTGCTCGATTGGCACAGGATAATTCGGTACGCGCGCAAGTGGCATTGCCCCGGAGCAGGCGACCTGCAGTGGTTGCAAAAGCCTATGACTGTGACACGGTTTTCCACCGCGCTGGACCATCTCCAATGCTGCCCCGTGCCAAGAGGTGACGTAGATGACGACCGGGCTTGACGCGCACTCTCCCACGCACCGCGACGATCGAGACAGCGCGGCCCCGCCTACAGGCGCGAAGGGACATTTGCTGCTGGTCACGGCGGTTCGGCTGCGGCAGGGGCCACGCGGCCTGCGGCTCGATGATCAGACCTGTGCCGGCATCTGCCGATGGGCCGAGCATTTCGAGACCGTCACATTCGCCGGCATCGCGCTGGCGGATGCGTCCGAGGATGCGACCTCCGCGACATGGCTCGATGTCGTCGACCTGCCCTGCAGCGCGCAAATCCGCTTCGTGCCGTTGCCGCTGGCCTATCGTGTCGGGACTTTCGTCGCGAATTACAGGCAAACGCGGGCGCTTCTGGCAGCCGAAATTCGAAGGGCCGACCACCTCTCCTTCACCGTGGGCTATCTGGTGGGCGATTGGGCAGCCATCGCCGCGCTTGAAGCGAGGTCGCAAGGCCGGAAATTTGCCATCTGGTTCGATCGCGTCGAGCAGGATGTGATCCGCAACGCGCTCCCGGAGTTGCCATTGCGGCGGCAGATCAAGGAGAGGCTCACCCTGCCCCTCATGATTCCCTACCACCGCTACCTGCTTGGACGAAGCTCGCTGGCCCTGTTGCAGGGAATGGACACGTTCAAGGCCTATGCGCCCTACGCCTCCAATCCCGCCTGCGTCTACGACGTGCACACGCAGCCCAGCGATTTCATCGAGACTCCCCGGCTCGACGAAAAAATCGATGGCATCCTGAACGGCCAGAAGCTGCGCGTCACTTATGTGGGACGAGCCGCGGTGATGAAGGGGCCGCTCGATTGGCTTCACGCCCTGGCATCGGCCAGACAGGCCGGCCTGTCCTTCGAAGCCTGCTGGCTCGGCGACGGTCCGCTGCTGCCCGAGATGAAAGAATTGGCTGAGAAGCTCGGGATTTCCGAATATGTCGCCTTGCCGGGATATGTCGGCGATCGCGCCACGATCCTCGAGGCCATGCGCAGCAGCCACATCTTCATGTTCTGCCACAAGACCAAGGAATCCCCCCGCTGCCTCATCGAGGCGCTCGTATCGGGCTGCCCGATCGTCGGTTACACCGGCGGCTATCCGGAAGGGCTGGTCCAGAACGGCGGCGGCGGAATGCTCTCGCCGCTTGACGACGTCGCCGCTCTCGGGGCCTCGCTTGTCCACCTTGATGCCGACCGATCGCGGCTAGCCGAACTGGTGCGCAACGCGGCCCGCTCCGGCCGGCTCTACGACGAGGAAAAGCTGTACCGGGAGCGCGCCGAACTGATTGCGCGGCACGCCTGAGTTATCGTGAAGGCGCCCGAACCCGACTGCATCGTCCGATGGTGGTGTTTCCTACGAACTGCTGGCGCCCTGCCCCACCGCAGCACCAACCACGTAGCCGGTATTGAGCGCGAAGATATAACCAATCAGAACCGCGACGCGGAACCCATCCAGTTCGCCCAGGATGCACCACGCGGTCAGGAAGCCGATAACGACAAAGGCACAAACCGGCACAAGAACGAAGACGCGGGCCGTCAGGCTGATCGCGAAGCCTACCACGAATAGTGCAATCGCGATAAGCAATCAGACCTCCTGAGTGAAAATCGGAAGCAGCCGCTCTGCGATAGGCGGCGATGGCCCTGAGCCCAATCCAAGCGCCCTATCTTAAGGGTACAGCGGTCAGGGTTAAGAAATCGTGTCGGAATGGACCTGCCGGTTAAAACGCGCTTCGGAGCCGGCACCCCGAAGCGCCCGGGCGAGCCATCGGGATGATCGATGTCCAACCATGGTGGCAAATTCGTGATCCTGTCGCCGGCGCGGTATGGGCAACGCTGTGCCTCGAGCGATGGATCCCGCCCCGTTGCAGCCTTGGGACCCCGCGAGCATGAGGAGCTCCCACGTGCCGCAGATACGTTCGCAAACATCTTCGGCACGCTTCCCGCCGATATGCCAATACGGCTATTCTGGCATGCGCATTGCTACAACCGGGGGGTGATGATGATGTCGTACAGAATCGAGCTCGACGTTGCGCAGCCGGATCTGGCTTGCGCCGATAGCGCTCTTCATCCCATGGAGCGCCGGTCAGCCGTCGATGTCATGGGAGAGGATCCTGTGACATTCGCGATTCGTTGACATCGATGGCAGCCATAGCCGATCTCGTTGCCGCTGGCTCGATTATCCCCATTGAAGTTAACCTAAGGGTAAGCGAGCAGCCATTGCGCCTGCTCTATGGAACTGAGAACTTCGTTAATTGGCTTCAAGAACGGCTCGAAGCGGGCGAAAGCTCTCTTCTCGCTGCGGATTTATCCCCTGCTGAGCAGCTCGAGCATTTGTTCCACACCTTCATTAGCGGAAGGTCGCTTGTTTATTCTCGACAGTTCCGCTTTATTCGGGCAGAGACTCATGCCGTATGGGAACTGAAGACGCCCGACATCAGGATATTTGGCTGGTTCCTGGAAAAGGACTGTTTCGTCGCAGTTTTTGGGGATTGGGCCGACAGGGTCAAGGATTACGATCTTTACCGAGGCTACCGTATCGAGATCAGACGCCTGCGACGCCAACTGGGGCTTGTGGACACACTTTGCGTGAAGGGAACCGATCCCAGTGAAGTTCTTTCGCTTTGACATTGGCGCCAGAGCAACCCAGGCGAGCCGCTTCATAGGCGGCGTTCGGAACGAACTTCTGAAAGCACTGACCGAAGAAAAGCAGAACGGCGTCACGCAGCAGGAGCTTGCGGAAAAGCTGAAAGTGCCTCGATCCGAACTCAACAGCCAGCTTGCCGGCAATTCAGGCCTGACTCTCCGTGCGATTTCCGATCTCGCCTGGGCCTTGGGCCGGGACATCACATTTGAGTTGAAACCCCGCGAGGCGAAGCCGGGCCAGAACAGCGTTGCGGAAACATCGACGATGAGCGGCAACACGCTGACGGTGGTTGGCGCTATGGCTCACAGCTCCACCCTGCCCTCTCGCCCGCAAGTCCGCATCATTTCGCGTGCAACCGCTAAATAAATCGATGGATAGGTACGGATACTCGATATTCTGCGATGACATCCGCAATGAAGTAGGTGGGAAACTCAGCTTCATTGGTTGTTACAATTCAGTGATGTTTGTGCCGGCCTCCTTCCCTTTCATTTTACCGAAATTCTGTGTCCATCTTCATATACTCTCTCCCGCCAGCCAGCCGTTCAGGCTCATCCTCGCGCGCTGTTATGTTCCTGGACATGCCGAGCCAATTGTGACGGAACGGATCGAGGCTCCGGGTCAGGCCGAGCAGGGCCGGCTCATCGACGAGCTGGGCGATGTGCCGGCTACGCCGAAATTCATTGTCGCAGCCGCGAGCCTTGTGTTCACACCGCTGGAGATCGAGGGGCCGGGCCTCATCAGCGTTCGCGCATTGATCGACGATGATGACACCGAACTGAAGATCGGCTCCCTGCGCGTCATGGTCGCGCATTAGCGGTGCGTGCGGGATCGGCTGACGGCTTTTGCCGACCACGCCAATGGATTCATCAAGGCAGCCAGCGTGCCGGCGCTCGCTCCGCCCACGCGTGATTCGAAGCCCCGCAGAGAGCCGCTGCTACCGCGTCTGGACGACACGCGCGATGTTGCTCTGGCCTTGCTGCGTCACCACCGAAGAATTCGCATGCCCCTGCTGGGTGATCGAAGCACTGTTGAAAGCGCCCGTTTGGGCAACAAACGAATAATTCTCGCTGCCCTGAGCGCCTTGGCGGGGCTGGATGTCCGCCAGGCGCTTGACGGGGATCGGGGTGCTCAGCAAGGCCGCGGTGGCCAGGCGTGCCGATGCGATGGCGCTCTGGGCTTTCCCCATTGCAAGCTGTGGGATGAACGCCTCGCTGGCCAGCCCGGGCGATATGGTCGCCTGCGCTCCATACCCAGCCAGAAGCAGCATGATAAGCCTGAGCATGGCGGCACCTCGATGACAAAACCACCTCCAGATATCGACAGCAGGAGTAAACAAAGCTTTAGAATCGAAATTCCCGGACGTTGCGTCGACGCGTTCTAAGTCGAGCCTCGACATGACGCTGCGACAACAATGCGGCAAAGATACACTAGCGCCCGGGGCCAACACCGTTATGATGGTAAAATGTAAATGCAGCGGCGTCTTGGATTTTGCTGGATTGAATCGGGACAACCTATTCTAGGTAGAGCCCTGGGGACTTCCCAATGCGAAGAATGACGCTCAGCACAGCCGCGCTTTTGGTTTGCTGCCTTGGCGGCTGCGCGCAGCAAGTCGAGGTTCGGCGCGTCGACGTTGCGAAAGCTCGCCCTGTCCGCCACGGCGCGAGCTCAGCGGAAGCCAAGATCAATCAGGCCCAAGGTCGTATATTCTCGGGCAACGAAGGCGCCCCGAGCACGCGGATCAAGCCGGTGGGCTCCAGCGGGCCCGTTGCGGGATCGGCAGACCGGCCCCTGACATGCGGTCAGCAAAACACCACAGACCCCGCCTGTCATACAGCAACGCAGCAAGCCCGCCCGCCGACGCGATAAGCACGGCGACAGCAACGGGATTGCCTGCATCGATCGAGAAAACGTATTCAGTCCAAATCCCCCGAGCCGTCACCGGCTCAGGTGGATCCAAGGCTCTGAATGAGGCCTAGAGCGCGCCCTTCGTCAGCACGGGCGGAGGCGGCAGCGCGGCCGTCGAAGCCGGCTGAGTGCTGACCATATCGAAATTCACGGCCTTCTTCTGCTCATCCAGCGCCTTCATGAAAGCTATTCCAGCAGGGACATCAGCAAAATCCCAGAGCTTCGCTTTGACGCCTTCGAAGATCAGCGAATAAACCGCCAGCTGAATGCCTTCGCGCACGGCGAGCGTTGCCGGCGAATTCTTGGTGAAGCCGGCCTCAGCCTGCAGAATGTGATCGACCTTGGCGAACTTGAACGCGCTTCCCTGGACCAGCACCGAATAGATCGTCTTTGTCGTCGTCACCGACGCCACGACGCGCCCGGTCTGAACACTCACGGCCCGCAACGCGACGGTTACGACATCCTGACGATATTGCGTGCTTCCGCCAATGCCGAGGTAATTGGCCCCGATGCCGCCGGTCGTCTCATTGGTGTCGTAGCCGATCAGGCCGCCTTGCAGCAAAATTCCGGCGAAACGCAGGGCCGGAAGGCCCTGAGCACGCTTGCCCTCGACAGCCGTTCGGGTGTTCTGAATGATCTGCCGCTCTTGCAGAAGCGGCTGCAAGTCATTGCGTTCGATGACGTTGAACCAGGCGCCGTTCCCGGCTTTGGTCAAGACATCGGACAGGATCGCGCTGCCACCTTGGGTAACAGCTCGCGAGAATTCGGCGAAATTGTCGTTCGGCTTGTTCTGTCCGGTCAGGTCCGGGAAGCTGTAGACGGCGACGTCGAGCTTCTGCGCCGGGGGCGGCAGTCGATCGAGAACGACGCCCGTCTTCGTATCGGGCACCATCGTGGCCGGCTGCGTGATGGGATCGCTCGCCGTACCTGAAAGCACGCAACCGCTTGCGGCGAGCGCGAGTGCCATCGCGCCAACCGTCTGTAATGATATACGCTTCATGGACCGTGAAACCTATTTGGGCTGAGTTGGCGCTTCTAGCGGCGCCACAATCTCAGGGTGACGCGGGGACGACCGGAAGACCATTGCCGCCGATGACGACGACGGGTGCCTGGCCAGCTCCGCCAATGCCGCTGAGCGCGCCCGTCAGGCCTGAGAGATCCGGAGATTGCTGGCCCGACTTGGCCCCTTTGCCCTGTGCCTGCGCCGTCGACAGCAGGAAGCTGCCATTGAGAGCGTTGCCGCCGAAGGTCGGGTTGGTGGGGCGATAGACCTGCTCGCCGGCATGGACAGCCGCAGAACTCGCGAGAAAGCCAATCATCGTAACAATAGCCACAGTCCGTAACGCCATAGCTGTGCTCCCACTGAATTTCACAACTCTACCGCCAAATCATTATCGCTTGATCAACAAACCGCCATTCGGCAACCTGGCAATCAGCATATTAACTGGGGCCGATCCATTTGGCTGAATGACCCCTACCGACAATCCTTGCGTATTAAGTAGCACGAGATTCGAACGTAGGTTGTTACCACCCTGCAACACGCCTACATTATTAGCATTTCCTGCGATAATACCAACGGCAGACTGATTATTCGCGCCATTTTGTATTTGCGCGACCTGATTATAGTTACCAATTTGCACTGTCTGAGCGAAGTTTCGGCCAGCCGCCGCGATTGCCTCTGGGGCAACACGGGGAATGGCCGGCCCCGACCGGCCCGCCGGCACGACGCCGGAATGGGAATTGGCGATCGGAAGTGCGTGGACAGGCAGCCGAGCGCCAGCCTGGCTCTGCTCGACATAGGCCGACTCGGCAGCGGCGGGGGAGAACGAAAGCCCCTGTGCCATGAGCGCTGCCACAGCGCCGACCAGGCACCGCGTAAACCGGGGTGTCAGGGCGAAGTGCATGAAATGCTCCCGTGATCGGATTCAAGTGACAGCGAGGCCTCGTAATGGCCGATGGCAGCCTGCTCGAGCAGAACGGTGGTCAGCACACGCTCCTGGCCCGGGCCGATGGAGAAGCTGCCGCTCTGCATGTTCTGGCTCGTGCCGCTCGCGTTCTGCTTGAGAATGGACAGGCGATATTGCCCGGATGCCGGCGACTGCGAGCGTGCGACCGCCTGCAGGCGCAAAGCTGAGCCGGTATTCTCGGCCCGGATCTGGCATTGCAGCTCCGCATCGGTCGGCAGTGGCTTCATCGGGACACCAGGACTCGGGGATGAGGCGAGACAGGCGCCCAGAACGGCCGCCGATCTGATCGAGACGGGGAGGAATGACCTGAACAGCATCGCCACATTCCGCTTTGCGCGAGAACGAGGTGGAACGGCGGGCCGGAAGGCCCGCCGTTCCTGGATGGCTTACTTCTGCGAGACGACGGAGACGTTCTTGTAGCCGAACTGCGCCGTCACCGACGAGTTGCTCACCGAGCTGCTGCCGATCTGCGAGGTCGAGGCGAAGTTGCCGGCACCGACCTGGATGGTCTGCTGCAGGTTGGCGCCGATCATGCCCTGAAGGCCCGTCTGGCCGACGACCGCGGAGTTGTCGGCGCCGATCTGCGCGACCAGCGAACCGTTCACGCCGAGGCTCAGCGGATTGGCAACCTGGGTCGTGTTGGCGTAGTTGCGCGCGCCGACCTGGAAGGTCGCCGCAGCGTTCTGCGTCAGGCCGGTGACGGCGGAGACGTTCGACTGCGTGGTGATCGCCGAGTTCTTGGAGCCGACCTGCACGGTCGCCTGACCGTTGAGACCATTGGTCTGGCCGACGAGGGCGACGTTGCCGGCGCCGAACTGGCCGATGAACGAGTCGTTCGAGGTGCCCGGGAGAACCTGCGGACGCGCGCCGCTCTGCGAGGTCGAAGCGAAGTTCTCGCGGCCGACCTGCAGCGTGGCGGCATTGTTGTCGACGCCGCGAGTCGCACCAACGCCAATCAACCCGGGGGCACCGATGCTGGCCTGCCCGGTCACGGCAACGTTGCCGCGGCCGATCTGAACGGTCGTGGCGTTGTTTTCACCACCCTTGCCATCAGCCTGAAGGAAGCTCAAAGGCCCAGCCGCCTTCGCCGTGCCCGAAGACACCTGCGAGGTCGTCGCGTCGTTCTTGGAACCGATCTGGAGCGTGCCAGCACCATTCGTGGCGCCGAGCTTGTTGGTCTCCTGGCCGGTCACCGAACGGTTCCGGGAGCCGATCTGCACGGTGGTCTGGTCGTTGTTGCCGCCGGTCTGGCCGACGAGCGAAACGTTCTTGTAGCCGAACTGCGCGGTGCCCGAGGTGTTCAGGCGGCCGGCCGTGGCGACGCCGGTCTGGGAGGTGACGGCATAGTTGCGGACGCCGACCTGCAGCGTGCCCTGGCGGTTGTTGCCGCCGGTCTGGCCGACTTCGGCGACGTTGCGGGCGCCGATCTGGCCGATGCCCGATTCATTGGTGTTGGAGCCGGCAGCCGTCTGCGAGGTCGTGGCGGAGTTCTTGTAGCCGGCCTGCAGGGTGCCCTGCTTGTTGTTGCCGCCGAGCTGGCCGACGACAGCGCTGTTCTCGGCGCCGATCTGGCCGATCACCGATTCGTTGCCCGCCGCATGAGCGAGTGACGTCGAGCTGGCCAGCGCCAGCGCCAAAACCGTCATTTTTTTCATTGGATGCTTCCCTGTGCGTCCCATAATGGGGCAAACGGCCATCGCTGCCCTCGCCGGGAATTAACGCCTTCTTAAGCTCTCAGGCAAGCCATAAGTGAAGTTTTCCTTAATTTTCGTAGAGGGACGTTGTTTTAATTCGGGAATTTCATCAGCATGACGTTACGTCATCCTGTACTCTAGGCCGGCGATATCGCGACCGCCTCAGCGTCAGTCAATTAAGTGACACGAAACATGAAGCAGTACATTTATAGGACATCCTTAAATATCGCCGCGAACGAGTCGTATTGACTGAATTTTATCTTTAATAATAGCTGGTTGTTCAAAGATACCGGCGCCGGCTCTGTATAATTTCGCGACAAGCGAATCAAATTCCGATCTACGCCATTGTTATATGGCTCGTCATTCGCCGTATGCGGCAGGAACGCTAGGGAAAAATATCGATAGTGGTTGCATGCGCGCCATTGATGTTCGAGAATAATGCTGCATTGCAAAACCTCGGAAGCTGGGCGACAGCAGCGCGGCGGCCTTCTACGATGGTTCGCGATGGCGCCGATCGGCACGGTCTCAACGCGGCCCGATGGCGAGCCAGGACAAAGCGGGCGACGATGAAAGCGCGATTACGGGATTCGATCGCCAGCCTGGTCGCCGGATCGGGTGCTATGACACGCCGAGAGGCGAGCCTTCGCGGCCATCTCACGATCCTTTGCTATCACCGTGTCCTGCCCGAGCCCCAGCGAAGTGCCTATCATGACCCCGACCTGGTCGTGACACCTGATGTTCTGCGCACACATTGCCGGCTGCTGACACAGCACTATACGGTCTTGCCGCTGGAGAAGGCCTTGCGACAGATCGAGGGTGGCGGCACCGGCCGCCCGCTCGCTGCGATCACATTTGACGACGGCTATCAGGACAACTGTCTTCTGGCCGCCCCCATCCTTCAGGAATACGGTATCCAGGCGACATTCTTTGTCGTCGCCGGACTGGTCGATACGGATATCGTGCCTTGGTATGACCGGGCGGGACTGGCGTGGAACGCATTGGCGCAACGGGATCTCATGCTGGATGCATCGAATGCCCGCGAGGCGATGTCGAAGGCAAAGCAGCTTTCGCCGTCGCAGCGAGAGGATTGGGTTGCGGAGCTGCAAAGGCAAGCGGGCGCCGTCGCCATTCCGGCCGTGGACCGGATCATGACCTCGCCCCAGCTCAGGGAGCTGGTCTCGAAAGGGCACGAGATCGGCTCGCACACGATGACGCATCCGCTGCTGCCGCAATGCGACGACCGCACGCTGACGAACGAACTGCAGCAGTCGCGCGCCGCCCTCGCAGCGATCACCGGACAAGCCATAACCGGCATCTGCTATCCGAACGGAGATTGCGACGACCGCGTCGCCCGGGCCACGACCGCAGCGGGTTACGGTTATGCGACCTCCGTCAGGGAGGGGGTCAACGATCCGCACGCGCTCGAGCGCTTTACGCTGAAGCGCTGGTTCATCAGCCAACAGCGCTTGTGTGACCGTCGCGGCCTCCCGTCCGACGGTCTTTTCCGCATGGAGATCAGCGGCCTGGCCCAGCGCCTGTTCAACCGGGGATCAAGGCCGTGAAGGTCGCTTATCTTGTGAGCCACTACCCGAGCCCGAGCCACACCTTCATCGAGCGCGAAATACGCGCTCTGGAGGAGACGGGCATCGAGGTATTGCGCTTTTCGGTGAGGCGCCCCAAGGACCACCACATCGTCGACGAGACGGCCAGGGACGAACACAGCAAGACCCGCTGGCTGGTCCCGCCTGCCGTCTTTTCGTTCGTGGCCGCCGTGATCTGGGCCTGCTTCACGCGACCTTTGACCCTGTGTTCGACATTCGTCGATGCCGTGTCGGGGGCCAAGGGCCTCCGCAGCAAATTCAAATGGATGGCTTACTGGGCGGAGGCGATCCTGCTCGCCTATTGGATCGTCAGCGCGGACGCAGCGCATCTGCACTGCCATTTCGGCAACGCAGGCTCGAACACGGCCATGATCGCGGCCAAGCTTGCAGGGCTGCCGTTCAGCATCACCTTCCACGGCATCGATCTGAATGAGCCGGAGGCCTTTCGCCATCCCGCCAAGGTGCGCGAATGCGCCTTCGCCGTTTGCATCAGTGAGTTTGGCCAGCGGCTTCTGGTCGACAACGTCGGAGCGGCCGAAGCCGACAAGATCCATGTTGTCCGGTGCGGCTATGCCTTGCCGGAACAGCACATCATCCCGCCCCTTCCCGGCAGCAACCACATCGTCTGCGTCGCCCGGCTTTCGCCGGAGAAGGGGCACGATATTCTCATTGCCGCGCTGCTGATCCTGAAACGGCGGGGGTTCCCGTTCTCATGTACGCTGGTTGGCGGTGGGCCGCTCGACGATGAAATCCGGCAACGGATCGCCCAGGCCGAGCTCGACAGCGCCGTTACGATGGTCGGAATCCGGACGCCGGAAGAGGTGCGTGAACACATCGCGCAAGCCGACCTTGCCGTGCTCGCAAGCTATGGCGAAGGGATTCCCATCGCCCTGATGGAAGCCTTCGCGCAGAAGCGCCCGGTTGCGGCAACCAATGTCGGGGGAATACCGGAGCTGGTGCTGGACGGTGTCAACGGTCGTCTGGTCGGGCCTGGCAGCGCATCCGCCTTCGCCGATGCCATCCAGTCCATCCTGTCAGATCATCGCGCGGCGGAGCGGATGGGCGAAGCCGGCTGGCGCCAGGTCGGCCAGATGCATGATCCGGCCACGAGCACGCAGCAGATGCATCGGCTGTTTACGCAATCGCGATTGAGCGAAGCGGCATAGGTCTCCAGTTGCGCACCACCGCGCTGCCGCGTCGGGCGCCGGAGCTGCGACACAGCGGACCGACGCGTCAGTTCTCCCCTTTGCTGCGGTCGGTCCTGATCCATTGCCCAGCCGAGGACCTCAGTGCGCCTCCGGCGTAGATCGCGATCTTGGACGCAACGAATGGCAACAGTCCCGGCAGGGACCGCACCGGCAGCAAGCTCCGGCCAAGCATCCACCAGATGGCCACCGTCGATAGAAGAACCAGGCATAAGGTCAGCGAGGCGATCCAGAACGGCAGAATGGCTCCGCCGAACAAGGCGATCGGCAAGGCAACCAGTGCCGTGATGGCCAGGACGAAAATCAGCAGGAACATCGGCGGAACGGCCGTGTCGATCGCGAGCAGGAACAAGCCGGCGTCCCGATGCCTGAAGGCCTCCAGCATGTAGCGCGGGGCGGCCCGCACCAGCGACAGATGGCCTCTCTCCCAGCGATCGCGTTGGGTCCTGGTTCCCTTGGCCGTGTAGGGCACGTCGCTCCAGACCGCTGCGTCCTCGCAGTAATAGGGCGGGTAACCGGCGACCGTCAGATCGAGCCCCAGCTTCTTGTCCTCCGCGAGATGGCCATTGGCGAGCTCGACATCCCGGATGACGCCCCAGGGACAGGCGAAGCCGCTGCCCGTGATATGGCTGGGCACGCCGAGCTTGCGCAGACCGAGAAGCCTGACATGGTTCTTCACGAGCAGGCCGAAGCAAGCGACCGGAGCGTCGATGCGGGAGCCCGCTTGCGGCGTCATCAGATATTTCGCCTGCACAGGCCGGCCCAATCTGTGACAGGTCTCGGCCAGCACCGACAATGTGTCCTTCTCGATCAGGCTGTCCGCATCGAGGAACACGACGATCTCAGGCGGATCGCGCTCGAGAAATCGGACGCCGTGATCCAGGGCATAGCCCTTGCCGCGCTCGGTCTCGTGTTCCCGCTCGAGCACCGTCGCTCCGAAGCTTCGCGCCACCGCCGCCGTGTCGTCGGTGCAATTATCCGCCACGACGATCAGCCGGTCCCCCTCTCGCAACTGCTCGCGCAACATCGCCAGAAGCGCGCCAATGCCCGCGCTTTCGTTATGCGCTGGAACGACGATGCCCACCCGGCCCCTCTCGCCTTCCGCCCGCACCGGCGCAACCACGCCTCGCATCGGCAAAATCGCCAAAAGCGCCTGCAAGCAGTACATCAAGGCGAGCGCGGACAGCATGACGGCTGCCAAGGTGACGACGGCAGAAAAGAGTGTGATCACCGGGCCTCCGAGCGCAGCATCGACTGTGTTTCGGATGTTTGAAGGCCCACGCACCAAGATTTGCTGCGCCAGCCGACGAAGCAAAGGCTTGAACTGCCGAAACACGTGCCAGTCACGACCATTGACCTTCGTTACCAGAACCAGATCGGTCGCTGAGCGACCCAGATCAAACCGCACCACCATAGGATAGTGACCACGGATGCGCCAACCGACGCAAGCCTCAGGCTGCCGGTCCGCCACTGTAAGGTTCGCTTGTTTCGAAACATCACGTCATGCCTTCCGGAGCCATGATGTATCGCCTCCACAACCGTTATGTCGTTTGGTCGCGTGAGACGCGTTCGCGTTCTAGAACTTGGAAAAATTTATCTTTTGGCGAGACGCGCTGGCGGAGGCCGGCATCGAACACCAACCGCGCAACGCCAAGCGGATAGGGATGACGTTGCGCGCGCCGGGCAACCGGCTGAAAGCCCCGCCGCCGGCATTCTATCGGATAGGCAAAGTGTCGAGCAGCGTGCCGAACCCGAAATAATAGCGGACAGCCGAGAAAATCACGATGAAAAGCGCGAGCTGAATCGTCGTGGCGATATCTTGTCGAATGAAGGAAAATCGCTCGCGAAACTGACCAAACAACAAAATGCAAAGCCGAGGCAAATCGGCCATCGCGATGCCGACCACCGCCCCGAACATGCCGTATTGGGCAAATGCGTGAGGCAGCACGTAAATGAGAGCGCCCAGCTTCAGTGTGTTGCCGATGACGCCGTAGACCGGGCGCCCCAATCCAAGGAGGCTATACTCATTCAGGCTGGCGAGGATCGAAAGCCACACGCCGCTGAGCAGCACGATCAGCATCCAGCCGGCATCGAGATATCTGTCGTCGTAGATCACATGGACCACGAGATCCGCGACGCTGATCCCCGCCGCCAGTGCGATGGCCGCGGCAGCGAGTAGTTTCAGGCGAAGACGCGAGAGCCTTGCGCGGACCTCCGCGCGAGGCACCGTGCGGGCCGAGGCGATAACGGGAAACACCAGTGAATGGCTCAGTCTGTTGACCAGGACACTGGGCAGATCGGCGATGGCCCGCGAGATCCCGTAGACGCCCAGCATGGCGAGGGGCGCGACCTGCCCAAGAAACAAACGATCGAAATTCGAACTCATGAACATGAGCAGGGACGACAAGAATATCCACTTCCCGAACGAAAATATCTCTCCCGCATGCTTCTTCGAAAAGATCAGCATTTGCCCTGCGCCGGGAAGAAAATGCGTCAGGATAACCCGAATAGCCGTCGAAATGACTCCAGCAATAATCAGAGACCATATCGATGGATTAATTATAGCTGCAATGATTCCTATCGTGCTTGCCATCACCTCTTGAGACAATTCAAACACGGACAACTGAACAATTTTGAGATGGCGCTGCATCAGATATATCGATGTCGACATGAAACCTGCCAAGGCAAGGCTAAGAGAAGCCGCCTGGATCATATGGTCGTCGACTTGATAATATTCCGAAAACGTTCTGGCGAATAAGAACAAAATTGAACTGAGAAAAAATCCCCTGGCAATCTGGATAATCCACGCCGTATTATAAAAAGTCGGCCGACCGCCGTTCTTATTCTGAACGATGTTCTGGCCGATGCCAATATCGGAAAACAATTCCACGCCCAGGCGGATGGTATTGATGATTACCATCATGCCCATGATGTTCGGCGCCAGCAATCGCGACAGGATCACGCTGGAGACAAAGCGAAAGCCAACAGCAATGAAATATAAAATTGTCGTCCAGCCGACGCCTCTGATTATATTTCGTGATGACAAAAGCATAACAGCTCCGGAAATTTTGGCCTGCCAGTGATCTGGCCAAAGTGCCTTGCATTGGAAACGTTCGGCCGGCGTCATGCCGGAGCTGCGTTGAGAGCTACGGCACCGATCTTTGACCGCAATGCCGGAAAATGTAGCCGGCTGACATGGCCGGAGGCCGAACGACTCCGTCAGCGCAGAGAACCGGGCTCACTGCATCTTCGGCCTCTCGATGCCGTAGAGGTAGATCCACAGGGCAGCGCTCGGCCCGATACTCTGATGGATCGTATATTCCTGCTGCACGACGACGCCCGGATACTCGATCAGATATTCGTAGAACGGCAAGGCCAGGCGGTCGGGGGCGACTCGTTTATAGGGCACGCCGCCCCGCTGGGCCGTATCCGACAGGGGCGCCCACTCCTCGCCGAAGAGCCAGTCGAAGGATGTCATCGACTGCGGCGCCCAGCCATACAGCGTTATGCCCCGCGGGGCGTCCACGCCCATGGCGCGATGATCCTCATGCAGCGGGTGTCTGACATTTCGCGTTCCCAGCCCGGTGGTGAAGCTCAGACCGACCTGGTTTGCCCCAAGTATATGGGCAGACCCGAATTGCATCGCCTGCAATATAAGGCGGTTTCCAGTGACGACATGAGCTCGCACCAACAATTGAAAAGCGTTGTAATCCGGCGCCAACCCCTGCCCCCAACCGGCCGGTGTATAGGCGTTCTTCAAACTCATGTAGGTCGCCGTCGAATGCGGAGCGAGAATATAGTCAACCGAGCGGGCGAAGGCTTGTTTGATCGATTGTTGAACCTGGCCATTTGCCTTGCCTGCGGGAAGATTGACGTACTCCCAGGCGCCATCCCCCTGTGACACCACATCGAGGCCCTCGGCCCAGGCGCTCTCGAATATCTGTCGAAGCGCCTGGTCATCCGTCAATCGGTAAAGCGACGCTGCCGCCGCGACCCGGTAGGTCTTGGCGACAGCCTGGATATCCGCCTTCTTGGCCGCCCAGTTGATGACATCGCCGGTATTGGTCTTTCTCGCGGCCTCCAGGGCATCGGCGTAGAATTTATCGGGTGCCTCGTAGCCGATTTCCGCAGCGCGCCAGGCAGAGGCTGCACTGTCGGCATAGAGCTTGGCCAAATCCGCCTTGCCGAGACCCGAAAGGATCCGCGCCAGCTTGGCAGCCGCCGCCGCATAACGAAAGCCGGAAACATGGTCGGGCGCGTAGACAAAGACAAGTTGGCTCTCGAGATAGCTGGGCTCGCCGAGAACAGGGTGCTCGGCGCTGTCGATACCGCCACGGACGCGACCGTCGGGCAACTGCATCCGACGGTAGAAGTCCATGTTCCAGATCACCTCGTGCAGCAGATCGGGCAGATCGTCACTGCCTGCATAGGTCGTTGAACTGAGGACTTCGCTGGATTTTGGAATGCCGAGGGGCATCGACCTCGCTCGCGCTCCGGCATGTTCAAACATATCCATCAGTGCATAACTGACCTCGATATGCTGGATGCGGCGGTCCCAGTCCCCGGCATCCATATAGCCGCCCCAAAGATTGGCTGCCTCCGCCGGCCCTTCGAGCCAGGAGGCCGACGTGCCCGCCGAAAACGGAACGGAGCCGAAGCCGCTCTCGATGCTGAAGACGAAGGGCAACTTGCTCTGATAGATCGGGAAGTCGGGACCGGGCTTGAAGGCAATGGGCCGCCGGTAACCAAAGCGCCCATCGATCGCAATGCCGCTACGATGGTTGTAGAGGCCCGCCACGCCCGTTCTGGCAGCCAGCGACCACACATCCTCAGCAACGCGAAACGCGTCCGAGACTCCGAGGCCTGGGATGTGGACCCGGTAGTTGCCTTCGCGGTCCGGCCGCCAGCGCGAGAAGTCGATGCGAAAAACAAAGGTTCCGGATCGGTTCGCGCGATTGATCGGTGCGACGGTACCGATCTGGCCGCTGACCTCGGCGAGCGCCCGGCCCTCGACATCGACGAGCGAGAACTCGTTCGCGGTCACATTCGCGATGGTCGCGGTTCCATTGAGCTTCGCAAGCGCGCCGGTGAAGCCGGCCAGGGCGACGAGCTGATTGTCTTTCAGGCCATGCGAGGGAGCCCTGAAGGTGACCGGATTTTGCCGTGAGACGCTGGCGGGACGCAGGCCAGGTCTTCCAACGCTCGGATAATCGATGAGCCCGGCGGGCAATCCCGTGCCCTCTTCTGGATCCCGGGGCGACCGGCCGAGCGTAACATTGCCTGAAAAGGCGACCGAGCCATCGGCATCGAGAATCTCGAAGTCCTTGACCCCGTAGCGCCGATAGTCGACCGCCCCCTCATCGGGCGCGCCCGGCAGCCAAAGCGACAAATAGGCGATCTTGCCTTCATCGATGGGCGCATAGCCGTTCTGGTTCACCCGGATTGCCGATGCGCGGGTCTGCCGTTCGTTGTAGGAGAAGCGCGTCTCCGGCAATTGCTGGCCCGGCCAGCGGATGACGTGATCGCCCTGCGCTAACGGCCCATCCAGCTTGAGATACACATAATGCTTGAAGCTGGCCCCCAAGGCTGTTTCGCCGCTCGACCCTCGCCACATGCCGGAATCATAGGGCACGGATTTCCGATAGACGCTGACGACCTTGCGCTGGCCAATCGAACCATAGTCACCGGCGCGATCGATCACCGCTCGGTCCAGATAGGTTTCCGGAGCGATATCGGCACGACGGAGGTGTGTCCGTTGCCGACCGACGACGAGCCCCCACTCCCCGGCCTGATTGATCCAGGCGCCGCGAGACCCCGCGGGCGACGACAGCGGCACGATGGCGCCAGGCTTGAACGGCGGATCCCTGATCTCGATGCTGATCGTGTCCGGCGTCGCGATCGTGATCTCATGGACTTCCGGCAGTGAGGCACTTCGGGCCGCCGAACTCAGGATGCACGCTCCCAGAATGAGCATGAATGCAACGCGAAACATCATCAACGCCCTCAAACCGCGCCCCGATTGATACTATTCGAGCCAGAGATCCAAATCTACCAATGGTTTAGCTCAACTCGAAATATAGTAACTTCCAAGCGCCAGCCGGCTCTCCTTACGTCCGCCCCCCACATCTTTTGCCGCGTAACACGCAGTTCACCAGTCTGCGCCGAGGTGAAAAATGTGCCGCGGTGAGTTTGGAAACACGATGCTTGGCGCTTGAACAAGGGCCGGCAACCACCGCAATCACTTTATTGGCCTCCGGCGGCCGCTACGGATCTGAGCATTTTACGGCAAGCCTCGAAGGCCTCTCGTCACCTGGCCATCCAATGCCCCTTCCCGGCCACTCCAGCGCATCATCCTTGTGTCGATCGGCGAGACCTGCCGCCATGGCGGCCGTAATGCAAAATCCGCTCGGTCTCGGCACGAGACGTCGCCTCATCCAAATGCATGACGCAACAATTTCGACGCTCTCCCGTTATACGCACGCGGCGCAGGAAACGAATTCAATGAAACGGCCATTTTCGATCTCCCACTACGCCAGGAGGGAGCAGCTCCGCCGGCAGATCGCACTGAAATTAGCATCCCCCACTCCGAGGTCACCTGCGGAAGACAAGGAGACGAGCGATAACCCGAAAAAGAACGCTGGGCTGATGCGGAAAAATCTGAGTATTGTCGAGAAATCGAATAAATAAGACTTCGAAAAACGCGCCAGATTCGGCACATTATCCGATTGATGTCGGCAACAGACTTTGAATTCGCTCATTGAACCAAGGCGACGAGACATCCGCCTGTCAGGTGATTTCACGGTGGTGATGGCAACGCGAGATCGCGACGATCGAGCCACTCGACGGCACGACGAATGAGTAAGCTCGGTTCGACGTGGCGCGCGCTGCCGGATCGTCATGTCTTCACGGCACGGCGGCCGTGTCAAACCTGTTGCCGAAGCTCCCTGGCCCACCACCCATTCTGTGCGACCGGAAAGAAGGGCCAGCCGATTCCTGATCACCGTCCGTCTGGTGTCTGCGTTCCCCAGAGGAGTCCCTTGACCTGGTCGTAGTGCCGTCTGGCGTCGTAGACCTCGGCCTTGAGCCTGAGGGTTTCGGCAGAGAGGCGGCCGATGGCGGAGAGCACGGCATAGGAGGCGACGACGCGGTCGCGCTGGGCTGTCACCAGGGTGGAGCGGGCGCTGACCAGCTCCTGCTGGGCGTTGAGCACGTCGAGCGTGGTGCGCTGGCCGACCTTGGCCTCCTCGCGCACGCCGGCGAGGGCGGTCTCCGCCGCCTGGACCTGGGCCTGGGCGGCGACGATCTGGGCCTTGGCGGCCTCGTGCGCGCCCCAGGCCGAGACCACCGCGGCGCGCACCGTGTCGCGCTGGCTGTCGACCTCGATCCGGCGCTGGCCGGCGGTCTCCTTGGCCTGCCGCGTCCGCGAATAGACCTGGCCGCCCTCGTAGATCGGGATCGTCAGCGTGCCGACGACGCTGGCCGAGGTGCGGTTGTCGCCGAAGCTGGTGACGTCGTAGCGCTGCTGCACGAGGCCGCGCACGCCGAGCACCGGATAGAGATCGGCCTCGGTGACCTTGACCTGCAGCTCCGCCGCATCGACGCCATGCAGCGAGGCGATGATGGCGGGGTGGCCGACGAGCGCGCCGTTGAGCGCGGCCGGCAGCGATTTCGGCAAAAGGTTCTCGACCGGGCGGCCGGGCGCGAGCTGCTTCGGCTCGGCGCCGACATTCTGGCGGTAGCGCGCGATCGAGGTCTTGAGGTTCGATTCGGCCAGGATCGCCTGCGACTGCGACTGCGACAGGCGCGCCTCGGCCTGGGCCACGTCGGTGCGCGTCACCTCGCCGACCTGGAAGCGGTCGCGCGTCTGGCGCAGCTGCTCCTCCAGAACCTCGACGTTGTTGCGGTTGAGCGTCAGGATCGCGGTGTCGCGCAAGACGTTCATATAGGAGGTCGCGGCATCGAGCAGGACGTTCTGCTCGGTGTTGCGCAGGGCCGCGCGGGCGCCGAGCACCTGCGATTCGGCCTGGCCGACGGAGCTGCGCGTCTTGCCGCCGTCGAAGATGTTCTGGTCGATCTGCACGCCGGCGCCGCGCGGGCCGAGCCGCGAGGTCGCGCTCCCGAGGCCCGGGAGGTTCGAATCGGTGATGCTGGCGCCAATATCGGCCGAGGCCGTGATCCGCGGCCGATAGCCCGACAGCGCCTGCGGCACGTTCTCGTTGGTGGCGCGAACCGAGGCGCGCTGCGCATTCAGCGTCGGATTGCCCGAATACGCCCGCGACAAAGCCGCATCCATCGTCTGCGACAACGCAGACGTCGAAACGCCCGAAACAAGCGCAAGGCCGAAGGCGGCGATCACACGGCGGCGATCAGCCAAGCACTTCAGCAGCTTCAAGAACCTGTAACTGGTCAATTGAGCTCCACCCAGACGATCGAAGCACCCATGGCATGGAATCCGGCCACTGGCTCATCACCCGAACTAGATCACGCTAGGACAGGCACCACCATAGCGATACGCATCGTATGTCGCACAAGCCTAGCGCAAATATGCCACAACCGGCCAAATTTCGTCACAGGATCATCAGAATTCTCAACGCCAGCGCAAATCCCTCGCAGAGAGCAGGGAGAGAAACACCGATATGGCCTTGTGTCCGGCAGCATTCTCAGACGCCGGATTTCTGCCGGGACAAGAATCGGGATCGCTCCTCGAAAGATGCCAACCTGATGCGCGATTGAGGCCAGCTACGCCCGCCCGCCTTCTGTCGCTGTCTTGCGAACATGGCGCGGCCGTCTCGTGTCAACGGCTTCAGGCGTTCTCACTCGTCCCGATTTCCGGGAGCGCCGCGCTCCAACGCGTCGAAACAGCGAAAAGGCGGCTTAAGGATCAACGCGTCGGATCGATCCGGTGGATCCGTACTGACAAATCACTTGTACTCAATGATGGTCCTGTCCCCTTTTCGGAGAAGGGAGGCATAAAATCTCGCAACGCCCTGGAATTCCGGGAATTTGCCCAACACCGAAAAGAAGGCGTGGGCCCACCGCTCCTTTGCCCCCTCGGGTCGCCTCAATCCCAGTCGGATCACCTGGAGGGGCAGGAGCCCCAAAAGCATGACAAAGACGGGATGCCAGAGCAAAGCGGCAGCGACGGCCACAATGGGCAGCCCGCCCCAGACGACAGCGCGGACCAGGCTGGGCTTCCATATCCCGAATTCCGAGCCCGCATGGCGGCGGGAGACCTCTGCGAATGCGTGGCCCGCGCGCACACTCCGTCGCCACCACTGCGAAAAGCGAGTGATATTGGCGTCATGGCGGGTCATCTCCGCGTCCAACCGCCAGATGCTCCAGCCATTGGTTCGCAGCCGAACGCACAGATCCGGCTCCTCGCCCGCGATAAGCGTGTCCGAGAAGCCCTGCACCGCCTTGAAGGCGTCGCCCCGGATCAGGGTATCGCCACCGCACTCAAGCGCCTGTCCGACGGGAGCATTCCACTCCTCATCGCACATCGCGTTGAAGATGGACGCATCCGGATGCATTTCGCGCCGCCGCCCGAAAACCAGCGCGACGTCGGGCCGGCTGTTCAGAAAATCGACCGCGGCACCGATCCAGCGCGGGTCGAGCACGCAATCGCCATCGACGAACTGAACAAAATCGAGATCGGGATAAATGCCGATCAGTTCGCGGAACCCTGCATTGCGCGCGCGAGCGGCAGTGAACGGCCGGGACATGTCGAGACGAACAATGGCCGTGCCCCCGCCCTGTGCGGCTGCGACACTGCCATCCGTCGATCCGGAATCGACATACACGGTTGGCGCATGCGCCGATGCGACCGACGCCAGACAATCGACAAGCCGCTGTCCTTCGTTCCGGCCGATGATGACGATGCCGACCGACCGCGCAGGCGCGCCGCCATGCTCAGTTCCCGGCGCGGTCGAATCATCGTCGCGACGATGGGGCGCACATGAACCGAGTTCAGTCATGGACGGCCTTCATAACCATCCGGGACGGACAGGCGAAGCGCCCTGCTGTCTCCACGCTCGGGAAGCGCGCAGGCGCTTCCGAGTGAATAGTACTGCCCTTCATGATAGATCAGCGGCGCCGGCAATTCGCTTCCGGCGATGACGTCGTCGACCCGGCCAATGATAATGTCGTGATCGCCGGCGCGATGGATGCGTTCGACACGGCAAAGCATCGTGCCTGCATTGTCTTTCATCCAGATATGCTCGTCACGAGCCTGAAGGTCGGCCGTGTCGAAATCCGCGTGCTTTCCCGAAAAATGAACCGACGCGCGGATCTGCCCTTCCGTCAGGATGTTCACCGAGAACACCTCGCTGCGGGCAATCGCTGCAGCCGTCGCGCTATGAAGTCTGGCACAAAACAGCAGCAGCAAGGGATTCAGACTCACGGAAACCAGTGAATTGACGGTCATTCCGACCGGCGCCTCCCGGGTGCCTGACAGGATCACCGCGACCCCGCCGGCGAGGCGCCCCATGGTGCGGCGATACAAACTGACTGCGTCACTCGTCTTGCTCGTGGTGCAATCGACGATTGTCCCCGACATTGCCATTTCCTACGCACCAACTCGCTTTTGAACGAAGCAGATAAACACCACCGAAACAGAAGAATATCCGCAAGTGCGCCGCCACGTCGACTTGAATTTCTACATTATTGGGAAATTAGTAAACGTCCTTTGGATTGCAGAGTAGCAACAGAGTTCGGAACATGATCGACGCATCGAGCCAGATGCTCCAGTTATCGATGTACCACAGGTCATATTGAACCCGCAGCACCATGCTTTCAACGTTCGGAGTTTCACCCCGACTGCCATTGACCTGCGCCCAACCAGTAAGTCCCGGCTTCATGAATCGTCGCATCGCATAGCGCTGGATCAGGCTTTCATAGGCCTCGTCGTGAGCGACCGCATGCGGGCGCGGGCCGACGATCGACATCTCGCCGCGCAAGACGTTCCAGAACTGCGGCAACTCGTCGATGCTGGTCCGGCGAATGATTCTGCCGACCCAGGTAACGCGCGCATCGTTCCTGGATGCTTGCCTGAAATCCGCGCCCTCCGGCAAGACCGACATGCTTCGGAATTTCAAGATCTGGAACCGCTTCCCGTTCACCCCGAAGCGCATCTGCTTGAACAACACCGGCCCCGGGCTGGTCAGCTTGATGGCAACCGCCGTCAGCAGCATCGTCGGCGCAAGAGCAATGAGCGCTGCCGATGCCGCGACGATGTCGAGCGACCGTTTCAGGACGCTTTCCGAAAAACTCAAGGGGTGCCGCTGCACCTGGAACGACAGGATGCCGCCCAACTGGTGCGCCGGCCGCGATATCACCTCGGCTGACGCACCGTCGAACGCGAACCGCACCGGCAGCGGCAGTGAACGAAGCTCCTCGACAAGCTGGGTTACGATCTTGAGTCGATGTATCGAAATAGCAATGACGATCTCGTCGATCGATAGATTTTGGGAAGCCGTCGCAGCCTGCCGGATAAGGCCATGGATGTCTTCCTGAGATACGTCGCCGGCAGGAATGTTGAGCGTACTGACCGGCATATGCCCATAACGGCGGAGCTCGGTGATCGTAGGGCCAGCCAGATCACGATCATCTTCGCATATAGCCAATATCCGACGCCGCACGAACAACCCACGATCCAGGGCGATGTGCAAGAAATGCCGCCAGACCGCACGGCTGACCACCAGACTCAGCAAAGTCGCGAAGAAAAACAACCCGACGTAGCCGCGGGATATCAAGACCGAAATCTTCAGGCTGAACGCAATAGATGTCAAAACGAAAAAAGTAAGTATTATATTAAACAATATGCTCCGGACCTGTTTATGAAAATCCAGAAGCTCCTGACCGGCATACAAAGATCTAAAATGATTAGAAAATGTAAATATTATTGCCGTCAAAAATCCAAATGAAGTGTATTGAATAATATCTCCAGAAGTGGAGAAAATAACCAAATGATAGATAATACCCGAAAATATACTAGCGACAACGATCAAAATAACGTCGATAGAGAAGGCGAGCGTCTGGACATGCTCATAGCTCAGCCGCATCCGATCGCGATCAACTCGCACAACATGAGGTGTTACTTCGTTTGAATTTAAGACACTCATGTCAGCCCCGGCGCAGTCAACTTACGTTAACACATCGTTAAAGGGGCCATCAACGATACCGAGGTTCATCGGTGAAAATTATCCCCGAGTTACGTTAATGCCACGGTGGCGATCGCGAGTCTCGCCGAACACAGTCGCGCCGTTCAAGCCCGTTGACGTTAGGGCATGCTCGCTGCCGTGCCATCACAACACGCGACCTCGACTCTCGCGACGAGCGTTAATCACAAAGCCAAAAGATCGTCATTTTAGCTCGTAGAGCGCATGTTGGGCGTCTAACAATTTGACTCACATTCGTTTCGATGTAATTTTCCGAGCTATTCGATGCGGATAGGTCCGGGCAGTATGCAATAAGTAGTGGTTGATCTGAAACTCGGTGGCAATTGTGACAGGCGTGATTTGTGCCGCTTTCTTTCGGAACATGATACTTTGCGGCAGCCTCGTTCTTATGACTGACGTTACGGCAAGCAAGGCCGCCGATACGATCCCACCAACGTCAACACCACAGGACGAGCGGGCCTCGCAGGACATGAAGCGACGGCTGTATGTTTCGGGGCATAGTCTGACGAATCCGGCGATGCTGCGGATTCTCGACGAAATGTCGGTTGCGGCAGGCGTCGATCTGGCCTGGAATCTGCAATATCTTGAAGGGTCCTCGATCCGGCATCGCCGTGATGGGCTCGACCATAGCGCGCAGGGGACGCCCTATCGACACGGCGTCGATCGATGGGGGCGCGTCGCCGATCCAATGGTCGAGTTCGCGACCAGGCCCGGGGACGGCCGCGCCCTCGATACGCTGGTTGTAACCGAACAGCACGGTGTACTTGGTTCGTTGGTCTGGCAGGATACCCTGATCAGCCTGCGGAAGCTTCACGACCGCTTCATTCAGGCCAACCCGAAGGGCAGAACCCTGTTCTTCGAACCCTGGCTGTCCGTCGACAACAAATCATCGCCCGAGCGCTGGATTGCTTATGAGCTGGCAGCAGCGCCTGTATGGCGATGCATCGTCAATACGGTCAATCAATCGCTTGAGCGGGACCGCAGGCCAGATCGGATCGCGTCGATGCCGATGGGCCTGGCGCTCGCGGCGCTGGCCGAACGGCTCATCGCCCCAAGATCGCTCCGCATCGTTGCCGGGCGCGCACCTGCGGACAGACTGGCCGTCATTTTTGACGATGACGTCCACCTCAGTCCGGTCGGGAACTACTATGTGGCGTCCGTCGCGTTCCGGTATCTGTTTCGCGAGGTCAGCCCACCCGACATTGCTTTTCCCGGCATCGACGCTGAAGCCAGACAGGAATTGAGCGCCATAGCCGATGAATTTGTTCGACATCACCCTCTCGATCGCACCGGGATGGGGTCAAAGGAATGTCGCGACTACATCGAAGCAGGCTTTATGGCCGCCTCGCTGGAATACTATTTCCGATCGGATTGGGACAAAAGCATGAGCTGGTTCCGCTCGCGCTATACGAAATGGAAAATCGGGCGCCAGTGGTCACGAATCTATCAAGCGGAGAGTCCTGAGAACCCATTCTTGAAATTCGACAATGCGTCTCCCAACAGCAAGTAACCCAGAAGCCGGGATGAACAAAATGACTGGCCAATTGCGTTCTTCGCCCATGTTCGGGATCACGTTCAGTTGCGAATCCACGCACGAGATCGCGGATGAACTCTGCGGCCCCGTGCTCCCGAAGGGCGCAGGTCTCAAGCACCTGGTCACGATGAACGTCGACCACGTTGTCAATCTTCGCCGCAACGCAGCCTTCCGCCAAGCTTATCGCAATGCCTGGAAGGCCACCATCGATGGCATGCCGATCCTCCTGTATGCGCGTCTTCGCAGAATCGGGATCAAGGAGCGAGTGACCGGGGCCAGCCTTTTTCCGATCGTTTTTCAAAGACTGGATGCCTCGCGGCATAAGCCCTTCATTGTCGCCCCGAGTGAGCGCACGGCCGAAATACTGCGGACGCGCCTGGTCGAGGCAGGGTTCGACTCATCGCAATTTGCGCTGCATGTGCCGGAGTTCGGCTTCGAATCTGATCCGGCCGCCAGCGAATTGCTCGTTGCGCAGATTTCGGCTCTGCAAGCAACGCACATCATTTTCGGGGTGGGAGCTCCGAAATCCGAAATCTGGATTGATCGCCATCGCCACGCACTTGGTGATGCATATTGTCTTTCGGTCGGGGCGGCACTCGATTTTCACGCAGGGACCTTTCGGCGCGCACCGCACTGGATGCAGCAGGTCGGCCTCGAGTGGCTTTGGCGCTTCGGCCAGCAGCCGCGGCGCATGTTCCGCCGGTATTTCGTCGATTCTCGCCTCGTATTCGGAGCGATTGTGAACGATCTGAGGCATGGCGGAACGCGAGAGCCTGAAATGACAAAACCCTGAGATCAACGACATCCAGTGCTAAATCGGGAGCGAGTCCGTTCGAACCGGCCCAAAGCGACCGGACGGCGTTCCGCAGTAAAGACAACGACGCGCTCGCGGTAATAATGCGCTTGAATTGCAACGCAGTTTGCCAACGGGGCATCTGAGCGACGGGAGCCATATCTTTTACAGAACATCTCGACCCTCGAGCGTGACCAGACAGCAAGGTAACCAAATCCAAATTTAATCCGCAGAACTTGGTACAGGGGTGTATCGATCACGGGACTTGGGGTACCGTAGAGGCCTTCATTATATGGCGGCTGTCGCCCCCCGAAATGATGACGAGTGACCTTTTATGGACCAGAATGATATCGCCATTATCGGCATGGCAGTTAGGGCGCCCGGCGCCCGATCGCTGTCCGAGTTCTGGGACAACCTGGTTTCCGGGCGCGAGTCGATTGAAACATTGAGCGAGGAAGCGCTGCTGGCGGCCGGCGAGGAGCCAGCACGCATGCGCAATTCTCACTATGTGCCGCGCGCTGCCCCGCTGCCTGCCATGGAGATGTTCGACGCCGAGTTCTTCGGTGTCAGTCCCAAGGAAGCGGCCATTATGGATCCGCAGCATCGGAACTTTCTCGAATGCGCCTGGGAGGCATTCGAGAACTCAACCAGAATGCCGGATTCGTTTGAAGGCCCGGTTGGCGTGTTTGCCGGCTGCGGCATGGGCAGCTATTTCTACTTCAATGTCTGCAGCAATCGCCAGCTCGTTGATCAGGTCGGCATGTTTCTGCTGCGCCACACCGGCAATGACAAAGATTTCCTCTCGACGCGCGTTTCGTATCTTTTCGATCTGAGGGGCCCCAGCGTCAACGTCCAGACTGCGTGTTCCAGTTCGCTCGTCGCCGTTCACTATGCATGCCAGAGCCTGCTGAGCGGCGAGTCCGACATGGCGCTCGCGGGCGGCGTCACGATCGAATTTCCGCATCGGCGCGGATATATTTATCAGGACGGCGAAATTCTGTCGCCGGACGGGCATTGCCGCGCCTTCGATCACCGGGCGGCAGGAACGGTCTTCGGCAGCGGCGTCGGCACGGTCGTGCTGCGGCGGCTCGCAGACGCCATTCGCGATGGCGATCCGATCCACGCCGTCATCAAGGCGACGGCTGTCAACAATGATGGCGCCAGCAAGGCTGGATATCTTGCTCCCAGCGTGACCGGCCAAGCCGCCGCGATCATCGAGGCTCAGGCCTTGGCCGGCATCAGCGCCGATCAGGTCGGGTATGTTGAATGTCATGGCACCGGCACATATCTGGGTGACCCGATCGAGGTCGAGGCGCTGACGCAGGCGTTCCGCCGCAGCTCGACATCCCGCGGCTTCTGCCGGATCGGTTCGGTGAAGACCAATATCGGGCACACAGACACCGCCGCCGGCGTCATCGGATTGATCAAGGCGGCGATGACGGTCAAGAGCGGCCTGATTCCGCCGACCCTCGGCTATGAAAAGCCCAATCCGACGATCAATTTCGCGGAGAGCCCCTTCCTCGTCAACGACGCCCTTCACGACTGGCAGCCGCAGAATGGCCTCCGCATCGCGGCGGTCAATTCGCTCGGTGTAGGCGGGACGAACGCGCACGCCATCATCCAGTCGCCGCCCGCGATCGCCGCGGCGCAGGCGGCCGGCGAGCGCGACGATCAGCCTGCGCTTCTGGTCCTGTCTGCGCGCAACAAGCACTCGCTCGATGAGGCCGCGAAGCGGCTTGCCGACGCGCTGGAGAGCGATCCGGCCCTTTCGCTGACGGACGCCTCCTTCACGCTTTTTGCCGGGCGCAAGCATTTCGAGAGCCGCAGGATCATTCCCGTCTCGGGGCGCCATGACGCGATCGCGATCTGTCGCGATTCGTCATCGCGCCGGGGCTCCAGTCGCCGTGCGCTGGAAGGTGCAGCTCAGGCTGCTTTCGTGTTCCCGGGCGGTGGCGCGCAGCATGCCGGCATGGCGCGAGCGCTCTACCGCAAGGATGAACGCTTTCGGGCGATCGTCGACGAGGGCTTGGGGTACCTTACAGCTGACGCCGCCCAGGAAATCCGAAGCGCCTGGTTTGCGACGACGCCGGACCAGGCCAGCACTCTTCAGAGGCCGTCGATCCAATTGCCCGCGATCCTGATCGTCGAGATCGCGATGGCGCGGCTCTGGATCGATTGGGGCCTCAAGCCTTCCGTTCTCATCGGCCATTCGATGGGCGAGAACGCCGCGGCCTGTATCTCCGGCGTTTTCAGTTTCCGTGACGCGGTCAACCTCGTCAGAATTCGCGGAGAACTCTTCGACGAGGTTTCGGGCGGAGGCATGCTGAGCGTGCCGCTGAGCGAGTCGGACCTCAAGGCGCATTTGCCGCCCCAGCTCGACATCGCATCCGTGAATGCACCGCAACTCTGCGTCGTTTCGGGAACCAAGGTCGAGCTCCACCGCTTCGCCGAACAGCTCGCCGCGCTCGGGATCGATTCCCAACCCGTGGCGATCGACATCGCGGCTCATTCGCGCATGCTGGAGCCCATCCTCGGCCGCTTCGAGGCTTTCGTACGCTCGATTCCGCTGCGCTCGCCGTCAATCCCGATCGTCTCCAACCTCACCGCAGAGATGCTGACGGCCGACCAGGCGCGCGATCCGACCTATTGGGTCAGGCACCTGCGCTCGACGGTCCGGTTTGCCGAGGGCATCAGTCGCATCGCCGACCCCCAGCGTGTGTTTATCGAAGTGGGTCCGGGAAAGACGCTGTCGTCGCTGATCAAGGCTCAGGGCTCTGTCGACCAGAACCAGATCGTCAACAGCTTGCCGCACGCCGACGAGCCGGTCGACGACCACATTCACCTGCTTGGCGCTCTGGGGGCGGCCTGGGCTCTGGGTCTGCCGGTCGATATGACGCGGCTGTGGAGCAAGGGCTCCGCCCGGCGGGTGGCCCTGCCGAGCTATGCCTTCCGCCAGCAGCCCTACTTCATCGAGCCCGTGGCTGCTTCGGCACAGCCTTCTCAGGACGAGCTCCCGCGCAAGCTCGAAGACCTGGCGGAGTGGGGATATGGGGTCACCTGGACACAGTCGGTCCCGGCGGTGCGCGTCGGCGTCGGTCCGGTCAAGACGAGCTGGCTGATCTTCATGGACGACGCCGGATTGGGTCGCGAGTTAAGCGTCCGATTGAAGTCGCTCGGTCATGACGTTGTCGCTGTCGCGGTGGGGGATAGCTTCCGGCGCCTGGATCAGACGAACTATGTGCTCTGTCCGGAAGACGGCCAGGAGGGATTTGACAGCCTGCTCGGCCATCTCGCTGCTGATGGCTGCTTGCCGGATCATATCGTCAATCTGTGGCTCTATACCGCTGATGAAGCCCATCGCCCTGGATCGAGCTTCTTTCACCAGAATCAGGAACGCGGATTCTACACGCTGTTTCACCTCGCCCGTGCGTTGAGCCAGGCAGACATTACGAATGACATTGCCCTGACCGTCATCACCAACGGGATGCAGCGGGTCGGCGACGAGAATGTCCGCTATCCGGGCAAGTCGACCGTGTTGGGCGCCGTTCTGGTGTTGCCGAAGGAATACGAGAACCTCTCGGTGCGGGCGATTGATCTCCCATATGATGGGGCCGCCTCGAAGGCGAGGCGCCTCGGTTTGAAATCGCTGGCACTTGCCCTTTCAGGCGACAAGCGCGCCATGCCGGATTGGTTCGATCTCCTCTGGGACGATCTGACCACGGCGGCCAGGGGGCCGGCCGCAGAGGCATCGAGCGAAGTCGTCGCATACCGGAAGGGCCGTCGCTGGCTGCACGGTTTCGACAAGATCCGTCTGGACGCCGCGGAAGCCGACAAGTCTCCCTTCAAGACAAACGGCGTCTATCTGATCACGGGCGGACTCGGCGATCTCGCTCTTACATTTGCTCAGGGGCTCGCCGAGCGCTTCCAGGCGCGCCTGGTCCTGGTCGGTCGCATGAAATTGCCGCCGCGCGAAACGTGGAGCACCTTTGAAGCCGAGTCACTGCGAATGGGCCGTGTCGCCCGGGCGATACGAGCCATTCACGCGATCGAGAACGCCGGCGGCAAGGCCGTCTACATGCAAGGCGACGTCACGAACATCGACGAGATGAGGCATGTCGTCACCGAGACGGAAACCGTATTTGGAGTGCTCGACGGCGTTCTGCACACGGCCGGCGTCATCAAAGACAACCTTGTCGAGATGAAATCGACCGCTGATCTCGAAACGGTTCTGGCGCCCAAGGTCTATGGCACCGAGGTGCTGAATGAGGCCCTGGGCGATCGCAAGCTCGATATCGTCGTGCTGTTCTCCTCCACCAGCGCGGCAACGGCTCCGGCGGGCCAGATCGACTACGTTGCGGCCAATGCCTATCTTAATGCCGTGGCTCAAAGCGATGCCATGCGCGCGCATCGGCGCGTTCTGGCTCTGCAATGGGGCGTATGGAATGAAATCGGACTCGCGGCGCGCGAGATCGACAGTTCCGTCAGACGAGATGATTCAGACGTCGTGGCGGTTGCGCAGCCGCTGATCGATTTCCGTCGCTCCGAACCCAATGGATCGGTCCGACTCGAACTGACATGCGGTCCCGGAAGCCACTGGATTCTGGACCAGCATCGCTTGAAGTCGGGCGAAGCCGTCTGGCCAGGGACGGGTTATGTCGAATTGCTGATCCAGGCTGCTCGCGAGCTTGGCTTCGCCGGCGCCATCGAACTCGAGCAACTCAGCTTCCTTGCCCCGCTGCCCATCGCCGACGACGAAACGCGCAGCGTCGTCATTCAGATCGCACCGGCAGGCGCAGGCCGCCTGTCGGCGACGGTCCACAGCGAATCCGACGATGGCGCGAGGCAGGTCCACGCCGAAGCCACCATCGTCCAGGCGGCGCCCGTCAGCCCTGCAGCCCTGGACGTCCAGGCCATTATCGAGCGCAGCCACAGCTCGGACGAAAGTGCGGTCGGCGGCAAGCTGCGCTCCGCACAGGAAGAGCATTTGCGCTTCGGTCCACGCTGGAGCGTGCTGACGGCAATCCGCCATGGTGTCGGCGAAAAGCTGGCCGAGCTTGAACTCGACGAAGCGTTCAAGGGCGACCTCGAAGCGGGCTACCTCGCCCACCCCGCCTTGCTCGACATCGCGACCGGCTTCGCGATGGGCTTGATCGATGATTACAACCCGGCCGAATCGTTGTGGGTCCCGGCCGGCTATGGGCAGATCCGGTATCATGGCCCGCTGCCGCAGCGCATTCTGAGCTGGGCCCGCATCCAGCCCGGCCAGGACCTCGGTGACGACTACGCGACATTCGACATCGTCATCGCGAGGCCTGACGGCTCGGTCCTCATGGAAGCGAGCGATTTCACCATAAGGCGTGTCGGCAAGTCGTTCGCAGCGGCGGGCGCTGCCGAGCGGCGCCCGGCCATCGAACACGTGCACGGAATGAAGCGGGCCAAGCCCGCGCAGGACAACCTGTCGCCTGCCCAGCAGCAACTCGCACAGCTCGTCGATCAGGGAATTCGTCCTGCAGAAGGGCTCGAGGCATTCTTCCGCGCGATCGCGACCGACCTGCCGCAGGTCGTCGTCAGTTCGATGGACTTGCACATGCTGATGAAGCCGGTCCGTCACAACGAACCGGCTGCAGCTCCCGATGGTGGCTTTGAACGCCCCGAAGGCGACGTCGATTATGCCGAGCCGGCGGCCGGGATCGAGACGACGCTCGCGGGCTTCTGGACCCAGCTCCTTGGCGTGAAGAGAATCGGCGCGAACGACAACTTCTTCGACCTTGGCGGGCACTCGCTGATCGCAGTGCGCCTGTTTCGAATGATCAAGGCGGAATATGCGGTCGACTTCCCGATATCGGTGCTGTTCGAGGCTCCGACCATCGCCAAATGCGCCGCGCTGCTGGAACAGTCCGGCGTGACGACGAACACAGCCGACGCCGCAGATACCGCGCGCCCGAGACCGGCCATCGTCGCGACGCGCTATACCCATCTGGTTCCGATGAGTGGCGGCCCGGCATCGGGTGGGCGGCCATTCTTCATCTGCGCCGGGATGTTCGGGAACATCCTCAACCTCCGGCATCTGGCGTTGCATATCGGCCAGGATCGGCCGGTCTACGGCCTGCAGGCGAAGGGTCTCTTCGGCAGCGAAAGCCCGCACGAGACATTCGAGGAAATGGCGCGGGACTATCTGGCCGAAATGCGGGCCGTGCAGCCGGTCGGGCCCTACAGCATTGGCGGCTTCTCGGGGGGCGGCATGGTCGCCTACGAGATAGCCCAGCAGTTGGAGAAAGCCGGCGAGAGCGCTTCTGTCGTGATCCTGCTGGATACGCCGCTGCCCCAGCGCGTCACCCTGTCCCTCCCGGACCGCCTGTCGATGAAGTTGCAGGATGCGCGGCGCCAGAAAGGCTCCTTCGTCGCGAACTGGATCAAGTCACGGATCGCATGGGAAATGGAGCTGCGCAGGAAGCGCAAGGGCGGAAATACCGCCGCTGCGGATCAGTTTCATAATGCCGTCATCGAAGCGGCGTTCCTGCGAGCGCTGTGGGCCTATCAGGTCAAGCCGATCCGCACCGACTGTCTCTTGCTGCGGCCCAAGCTTGATGTCCGGTATAAGATCTCTGCCGGGCGCGAGCTGAACGACGTGCGCAACCTGGTGTCCAAGGATAATGGCTGGACGCCCTATATCGACAAGCTGACCATCACCGAGGTCCCAGGCAACCATGACAGCATGGTCCTCGAGCCGCATGTCCGCGTCGTCGCCGAGCATATGCGCACGGCCTTGCGCCATGCTGACATGACGCTTCCCCAACTCCTTCGAGCCGCGGAGTAGATCACCGAGAAATCGCTCCGCGTTTCGACGTCGTTGGCCAGCCGCCGAACGCGCAGGGCGATGGCCCGATCCCGGGGCAAGGGTCGCGATGCCATGCACGAGAGAAGGAGCGCGCCGCATTGGACGGAGGACAGCAAGCGCAGGCGAAGGAAGCAGAACCGGCGCCAGCACAGGTAACGCTCGCCCCGAAGTCCCGCATCGGCCGGGGGACGCATTTCCCCCTCGTTCAAACGATGCGCGGCATCGCCTCGATGTGGGTGGTGCTGTTCCACGCGGAGGAAGGCGGCCATATCAGCCGGCTGGTTGCGACGATGCCGGCGTGGCTGGGCGATGTTCTTTTCCGGTGGGGCCATTTCGGGGTCGCGATCTTCTTTGCGCTGAGTGGCTTTGTCATCGCCCACAGCCTGCGCGACATGCCCCTGTCCTGGTGGACATTCGGCAAGTTCGCGCTGCGTCGTTCGATCCGGCTCGATCCCCCCTATTGGGCGTCCATCCTGTTCGTTCTGGCGATGGGCTATCTCTCGTCCCGGGTGAAGCACGAGCCCTACGCCTTGCCCGACAGCAGCACGCTCCTGGCGCATATCGTCTACCTGCAGACGATCCTCGCCACCCCGGTGATCAACGTCGTCTACTGGACGCTCGCCTATGAGGTGCAGTTCTATCTGTTCTTCGCCTGCCTTCTGGTGATCGCGTCCCGGCGCGCGCTCTGGCAACCGGCGCTGTGGGGCGTCATGTTCGCCCTGGCGGTGGCCAGCGCTGTCGGCGGCCTGGCAGATTTCAGGCCCGGCCTGTTCCTCGATCTCTGGGCTGCCTTCTTCGCGGGCGTCATGGCTTACAAGGGCGTCGAGCATGGTTGGGCGCGCGCGGGAGGCGCGCTTTTGTTCGCCGCCATGGTGGCCAGCCGCGATCCGTTCATGCTCGCAAGCGCGATCACGGCGGCCATATTGCTTTTGACGTCGCTCTCCGGCCTGGCGCAGCGCAAGCCTGCAAGCCCGCTCGGCCCATGGTTGGGGATGATCTCCTACTCGCTCTATCTCATCCACAATCCTGTCACCGGCGCGGCAGGATATGTCGGGCACAAGCTGCTCGGCGTCTCGATCCTGGCTGATGCGGCGATTTTGGTGCTGATCGTCGCCGCTTGCGTCGCCAGCGCCTATGGCTTCTGGCGCCATGTCGAAAAGCCCTCTCACGATCTGAGCCGGCGGATCAGCATGCGCTGACTTGCCGGGGGAGCTCTGTCGAGCCGATGGAGAGGATGCGAACCCGCGGAGGTGGCGGGGCGCTTGATCGGGCTGCGGACCGGTCGCCGTCAGCTTCACGAAAGCCTGGCTCGCTACGCAATCGTGTCGAGAAATAATTCAGCAAAATCCGGCATCCACTTAGCCGCATGGCGCGTAGTGTGGCAAACAGCCAGTGGCCGCAGAAGGCGGCTTCAGCGAACAGGGATCAAGTTCGATGTTGAGGGGCACAGAACCTCTCCAGATCTGGGAGGTCATTTCATCGCCCGCCGGCCACGCGGCGCTGCAATACGCCGCGGAAAGCGGCGCACCGCCGCTGGAGCCTCTGATCCGTCTGATCGAGGAATGGTGGGGCAACTGGCTCGACGATGACCGCGAAGACCACCTCCGACGCCTGCATAGCATGGTCTCGCGCCTGATGGCGGCCGATGGCTGGGAAGAAGCGGGCCTTCGCCCGGTGCGTTCCGGCCGCGTGATCACCGAGGCGATGACCTTCCGCAAAGCCGGCTACGCCACTCTCCAGTAGCGCGGCGCTTCGTCAGGCAGACAGAGCTTCGCTCTGCTCGACAAGCCGTGCGATCCAGCCGAGTTGGCGGTCGATGCAGCGCTCGCGCTCATAATGCGAGACGATGGTCGCGCGCGCGGCGCGGCGCAGCGAGCCCAGCATCGCCCCTCCGGGCAGCGCCTCCTCGATCCGGCGCGCCAGCGCAGTCGTGTCGTGGAACGGTGCCAGCAGGCCATTGACGCCGTCGGTGATCACCTCCCGAACCGGCTGCGTATCAGAGCCGACGATCAGGCCGCCGCAGGCCATCGCCTCCAGCAGCGACCAGGACAGGACGAACGGCACGCTCAGATAGACATGGGCCGCCGAGACCTGGAACAGCCGGACCAACTGGTCGGGCGCGAGCCAGGGAATGTGGACCATGCGATCCGCCAGCCCGGTCTCGGCCAGCATCACCTCGCGCCAGCAGCGCCCGTCCTGCCGCGCCCGGCCATAGCCCGGCCCGTCCCCGCCGACGGTCACGAACAGCACATCGGGATATCGCTCCGCGACCAGCGCAGCCGCGCGCATGAACTGGGGATAGCCGCGATAGGGATCCAGATCGCGGGCCGCGAAGGTCACGACCGGATCGCCATGTCGCAGCACGCGACCATCGGGGAGGCGCAAGATGGCGTCCGGATCGGGATGGCAGGCGTTCGAATCGATGCCGTCATGGCAGACCGCGATGCGCTGGCGCAGATGCGCAGGATACTGCTGCTGCTGCCACCGGGTCGGCGCATAGGCCGCGTCGAGCGTCTCCAGCGTCAGCAACTGCGCCGCGTTGCGCATGCGGATGCGGTGGCGTTCGGCATCGGAGATCGCAGCGTCCGGATCGAAGTCGAGATCGGAGCCCGCGCTGTTGTAGTAGTACTCGCAATAGCCCATCAGCGGCACGGCCGGCAGCGCATCGCGCGCAAACAGCAAGCCGCCCCAGCCGATATGCCCGATGACGACATCAGGCGGGTCGGTGCGGGCAAGCCGCCGCAGCACACCGGCGACGGCCTCGCCGGTGCGCATGTGATAATCCGTCGCCGCCAGCCCGGCATGCGTCGTGGTCGATCGTCCGACCGCATAGGTCAATTGCCTGACACCCGCCTGTGCGGGCGCCGCATGCTCGGTCACCAGCGTGACATCGGCGCCCTCGGCAACGAGGCGCGCGATCAGCCGAGCGAATTGACCAGATCCGGAACGATGAACGAATAGGACATGCATGACGCGAGCAGGACGCCTCCGAAACGCAACGAATCGCTCCACCACTGCTCGAGCCGCCGCAGCGTGTCGTAAGCCGTCTGAAGATCGGCCTCGGCATTGAACTCGAGGTTCTGGCCGAACGGGCTCGAATCATCGATCAGGCGCAGTCTTTCGCAGAGCATCTGCCCCTTGGGGGAAAGCGATATGCGCGCCAGCCGCCGGTCGCGTGGCGAGGCTCCGCGCTCGAGATAGCCGCTCTCCACCAGTTGCTTCAGGTTGTAGGAGGCATTCGAGCCGACATAATGGCCGCGGTCCAGCAGATCGCGGACCGCGATCTCGCCCTGCCCGATCGTGAGCAGCACCATCACCTGCGAGGGCGAGATGTCGTCCACGCCGAGCTTGGTCAGTTCCAGCCGCATATAGTCGAGAAACCGCCGGCTGACCCGCTCGATGACTCGCGCGAGATCGAGCGGCGAGACCGCTATGCGCGGTGATGCGACATCCGCGTCCGGCGGTGGTTCAGCGCCTCTGTGGTGATGGCCGTTCAAGATCCTGTCCAGGAATTGGTCGCTGCTATGCGGCTTGGACTGCATTTCCTACTCCGCCTGCTATCAAAATGGGCAACCCCGACCCGAACGAATCCCACACCCGAGGATTAGCCTACACGCAAAGCACATGCCACCTCCGGTCGCGAGATTTAAAGATTTTATCGACAGGCTCATCCAAACGAACTGTTTCGACTTTTGAATTGTTTCGCTTTTTTGCCTTAATTGTCGATATTAACCGGATCTTACAGGATGATGATCTGTCATTGTCTTGCCATGACTGGCGTGTCAACCTGCCAATTGGCTGGCGGCAGACTCTGCTCTGCACCAGCTCCTTGCCCAACTGCGGGCCCTCGATCCGGAGATCTGAATGAAGGCGAAGACAATGGCGCCGGACGTGCTGATCCGTGGCCTGCAGCGCTCTTTCGCGGGAGGCCTGGCTTACGCCGGCTTCCTCAGCCTGTTCGTCAATCTCCTGCTTCTGATCGTGCCGCTCTTCATGATGCAGGTGCAGGACCGCGTCGTCGTCAGCCGCAGCTATGACACGCTGACGATGCTGCTCGTCATCGCGGTCATCGGGCTCGTCCTGTACGGCGTGATCGAGTTCATCCGCTCGCTGACCTTCCAGACGATGGCGAGCATTTTTGCGCGCCAGCTCAACCTGCCGGCGCTGCAGGCGGCCGTCAGCGCCTCGCTGGAGCACGGCTCCGGACAGGCGACGCAGGCCATCCGCGACCTCAACGACATCCGCTATTTCATTGCGAGTTCCGCCATCGCGACGCCGCTCGAGGCCGCCTGGTCGCCGATCTTCCTCGCCGTGCTTTTCGCCCTCCATCCGGTTTACGGCCTCGTCGGCATCGTCTCGCTGGTGATCCTGCTGGTGCTCGGCGTGCTCTCCGACGTGCTGACGCGGCGCGTGCTGAAGGAGGCCAATGCGGAAGGCGTCGCCAGCATCAACGACGTCGGCGCCAGCTTGCGCCATGCCGAAACGATCGAGGCGATGGGCATGCTGCCGGCGCTCGCCACCCGCTGGCGCAGCCAGCAACTCGCGATGATCGAGCATCTCGATATCGGCACGCGGCGCGGCAAATTCATCGCCGCGCTGACGCGGTCCTCGCGCATGACGATGCAGCTTGCGATCTACGCCACCGGCGCGGTCCTGATCATCCGTAATGAGGTGACGGCCGGCACACTGATGGCCGCGAGCATCCTGCTCGGCCGCCTGCTGGCGCCGTTCGATTCGATGATCGCCGACTGGCGCCAATGGGTGCTGGCGGCGACCGCCTGGAACCGGGTCAAGGAGCTGCTGCAGTCGCGAACCTCACAACGCCAGACAGTACCGACGCCACCGACACAGGGCGAACTGGTCGTCGATCGCGTGGTCTTCGCCCCCGCGGGCTCGGAGCAGACGGTGATCAAGAGCGTATCCTTCACGCTCCAGCCCGGCGAGGTGCTCGGCATCGTCGGCCCGTCGGGCGCCGGCAAGTCGACCCTGGCCCGGCTGATGGTCGGCGTGCTCAAGCCGAATGTCGGCGGGATCTATCTCGACGGCCACAATGTCTATCTCTGGGAGCGTGGCTCCTTCGGCGCGATGGTCGGCTATCTGCCGCAGTCGGTCTCGCTGCTCAACGGGACCATCGCCGAGAACATCGCGCGTTTGCGCAAGCCCGATCCGCACGCCATCTTGGAGGCCGCCCGCATCGCGGGCGTTCACGAGCTCATCGGGCGGCTGCCGCTCGGCTACGATACCCATGTCAACGATGGCGACTTCAAGCTCTCGGGCGGCCAACGTCAGCGCATCGGGCTCGCGCGTGCGCTCTACGGCATGCCCCGGCTCATCGTGCTCGACGAACCCAACGCCAACCTCGATGCCGAGGGCGAACAGAGCCTGATCCGCGCCATCACCGCGGCGCGGGAGGCCGGCGCGATCGTGATGCTGATCGCCCACCGCCCTTCCGTGATGCAGGTCGTCGACAAGATTCTCGTGCTGAGGGAGGGCCGCGTCCAGCAGTTCGGGCCGCGCTCCGCAATCGCCGGGATGATCACGCCGGGCGGCCTCGTCGAGATGGACCCGGCCGCCAGGCCCCCGGCTCCGGCGGCATCCAGTGCCATTCGCGAGGTGACGGCATGACGGGGCGGGAACTGGTCACGCTGCAGGGCCGCGCCCTTGCATTGTCGGCATTGCCGGAACCTGAGGACGAGCGCCAGCCCTCCCTGCGGAGCCTGGTTCTGGCCGGGGTCGCGGCGATTGGCGTCGGCTTCGGCGGCTTCGGCGCCTGGGCGATGACGGCGAGGCTCGACAATGCCGCGGTGGCGAGCGGCGTGGTGGCCGTCGACAGCAAGCGCAAGACCGTGAGCCATCTCGAAGGCGGCGTCCTCAAGATGCTGCTCAAGGCCGAGGGCGAGCGCGTCGTCAAGGACGAGCCGCTGCTGCGGCTCGAGGATGCCCGCGCCGGAGCCGAGCTGCAGCAGCTCCGAGGCAAACGCGTCGGGCTCGAGGCGAAGCTGGCGCGGCTCAGGACCGAACAGGCCAATGCGACGGAGATCGACTTTCCCGACGATATCGAGCGGGATCGGACGCCGATCGCGCGCGAGGTGGTTCGCGCCGAGCGCGGTCTCTTCAAGACGCGCACGCAGGTCTATGGCGGCAAGATCAGCATCCAGCAGCGCGTCATCGAGCAGCATCAGGCGGAAGCCGAAGCGCTCCAGGCCCAGATCGACGCCATACGCTACCAGCGCACGCTGATCGACGAGGAGACCCGCGTGATCGGGGAACTCTACGAGAAGCGCTATGCCAAGCGCACTCAGCTCGTGGAGCTACAGACCAAACAGAGCGAACTCACCGGCCGTGCTGGCGAGAATGCTGCGCGGAAGGCCAAGGCCGAGCAGGCCGTGGCCGGCGCCAATCTCGAGATTCTCTCGATCACTCTCGAGCGCCAGAACGAGGTGGCCCGGGAGATTCAGGAGAGCCAGCTCATACTCTCGGAGGTGACTGAACGGATCGTCCAGGCGGAGGACGTGCTGCGCCGGCTCGTCGTCCTGTCCCCGCAGGAAGGTATCGTCGCGAACATCCGGATGAGGACGGCCGGCAGCGCGATCGCGGCCGGCGAATCCATCCTCGATATCGTGCCCGAGCAGGAGCCGTTGATCGTCGAGGCAAAGGTCGACCCCCGCGACATCGACGTCATCCGCGTCGGGGCGGAAACGCGTATCCGGCTGACGGCGTTCAATTCGCGGCTCCTGCCGCCGCTGCTGGCGCAGGTGACCTATGTCGCCCCCGACCAGCTCGTCGACGAGAAAACCAACATTGCCTATTTCGTCGTGCGCGCGGAGATCAAACCTGAGAGCCTTCGCGAGAATAAAATCGCGCTCCACGCCGGCATGACCGCCGAGGTGCTGATCGTGAACGGGTCCCGCCGTGCGATCGACTACCTGCTCTCGCCCTTCACCGACAGCTTCAATCGCGCCTTCCGCGAGGACTGATTCATCCCATTGAATCAGTAAGATAGCCCCCGCGCTCTCGGGCTTGCGCAGCATTCGGCTTAACTACGTCCGAGTTTATATTTCGAATTTCGATACTAATTCGTTTGAAGCTATCAGTATTATCTCTGTGAAATGAAGATTAAATTATTGTGCGTCGCAAAATTGTCAGAATTAAATGCTTGCTGCACTGCATATATCGAGTACTCTTTCACTCGTCGAGCGATGACGTGCCGCATGTGCGTCGTCGGAATGGTGCCAGATCCGGTGTGCGGCGATTCAGTCGTCGCGCTTCGTGGGCACCCTCAGATCGCCGAGGAGGTGACGAATGGCTACGATCGAAGGAAGTGCTTTCGACGACTTTCTAGTGGGAAGTCGATTCAGTGACGTGATCTTCGCCGGAGCAGGACATGACGTCGTGCACGGCGGAGGCGGCAACGATTCGGTGTTTGGTGAAGAGGGCGACGATGTTCTCTTCGGCGACAGCGGCGACGACGCGCTGTTCGGCGACGAGGGCGACGACGTCCTCTTCGGCGAACAGGGTGACGATTTTCTCAGCGGAAGCGCCGGCGATGACGCCCTGTTCGGCGGTGCCGGCGACGATGTCTTGCAGGGTGGCGCTGGCGACGACCTTCTCCAGGGTGGCGCGGGTGCCGACATCCTTATGGGTGGGACGGGCGACGATCTGCTGATGGGCGGTGCCGGCAACGACATCCTTCAGGGCGGAGCGGGCGACGATCTCCTGATCGGCGGTGCCGGCAACGACATCCTCCAGGGCGGCGCGGGCGATGACCTCCTGATCGGCGGCGCCGGCAGCGACATCCTCCAGGGCGGTGCCGGCGATGACATTCTCCAGGGTGGCGCCGGAGACGATCTGCTCTTCGGCGGAGCGGGCGACGACATCCTGTCCGGCGGTGCCGGCAGCGACATCTTCAACTTTACCGGAGGTGGCGGCAACGATGTTGTGCTCGACTTCCATGCCGGCGACGATCTGCTGAAGGTCTCCGCCGACATCAACGGGACGGGCATCAACTCGCCCGAGGATCTCGCGGCGCGTACGACCACCGTCGGCGGAAACGCCATCATCGATCTTGGCAATGGCGACACCCTGACCCTGGTCGGTGTCACAGCCGAGGACATCCAGAGCGACCCGAACTCCTACTTCACGGTCGCCTGACGAGTGTCCCCCGCGACGCCGGCTGCAATCCGGTCGGCGTCGCTCATCGAGCAGCAGGGTCGTCTTTCATGCTCTCACAAGCGCCCGCCCCCGTGGCGGACTCATGCCCGACGCATCTCGAGCTGCACCGGCTCGGCGGCTCGGTCTTCCTGCTCTGCTGGACGCGCGAGGTCTCGCCTTTCGGCAAGCCGGCGATCGCGCTCTCCGGCCATGGCAGGCGGCTCCCTTCGGCTTCGCTCACGCTCGGGCTGCGGGATGGGCGCGAGCGGCTCGCGGTGGCGTTCCGCCACAACGGCCATGACGGCATCGTCGCCACGCTGTCCGACCAGGGCCCGCAGGGCGACGTCACCGCGACCTTCGATCCGACATTGGTCCATGGCCTGGCCGAGCCCGGGGAGATCCTGCGTGACCTGACCGCGAAGGCCAAGATTTCGCTCGCCGGCGCGCTCTCCGGCCCCTGGCCCGCATTGTTTGGCCTCACGGCGACAGCGCAGTATCTCTCGTTCCTGCGCCAGTTCCTTCTCGTTCTCTTCCCGAAGACCGCGCCGGCCATGCCTGTCGCCACGCTGGTCGAGGGCAACCTCCTGTTCGAGACTGCGTTGCAGTCCGATTTCGGCGCGCTTCGCGCCGCCGCGCGGCTGGACGGCGCCGGGCTCGCCCGGGTCGACCTGCGCTCGCGGCTGGGCTCAGCCGACCGCAAGGGGCGGCACGAGTTTCACTTCGTGCTGGACGAGCCGCCGGCCCGTGGCGGCGGCCTGCTGATCCTGCAGGGCGAGGGCGGGCTCGTCGTCAGGGCCCTGCCCCCGCGGCCGCCTGCGCAATCGCTGGCGCGCTGGTGGGCGGGCAAGGCGGCGAGTCGCGACGGCCTGCGCAATTGGCTCGTCGAGCAGCTCGCCGGCCTCTCGGAACAAGGCCGGCTTCTTGCGATTGAGATGCAAAGGCGTTTGCCACTTGCCGTCCAGAGCGTGCATCGCAATGACGATCTGCCGGCGGCCGAGCTCGATCTCGCGGTCTGCAACAAGGCAGGCCTGCTGATCGGCGGCTGGCTGCGCGATCCGGACGGGCTGCTCGACGAGATCCTGCTGCATGGCGGCGAGCGTGCACCGATACCCCTGCTTGGCCACCTCCGGCGCTTTGCGGCGCGGCTGCCCGCAGGACCGGACGGAGCGGCGCGGCCGGCGACCGGCTTCGCCGCCTTCGCAGCGCATTACGCGAAGGGAGCACCCGTCCTGCAGCCGCGCTGCGAGGTGAGGCTGAAATCCGGCACCACGCTCGTTCTGCGCCCGCCGGTCCAGCCGGCCGATCCCGCAGCCATCAGGGCAAGGGCGCTCTCGGCCATCCCACCGCAGTTCCTCACGGCCGAGGCGCTGGAGACGACGCTCGCGCCACTTCTGGCGGCCTGCCAGGAGGAGCTGCATGAGAGCCTGCCCGAGCCACATATCCGGGGTTTCGGCGGCCAGATCGCGGCGCCGGCCGTCTCGGTCGTGATTCCGCTCTACCGGGTCTATGAATTCCTGCGGGTGCAGGTCGCAGCCTTCGCCGGCGACCCCTGGTTCGTGGGCAAGGCCGAGCTGATCTATGTGCTCGACTCGCCCGAGCATGAGGCTGAGGTCGCGCATCTGCTCGGCGGGCTGCATCTCGCTTACGGCCTGCCCATGCAGCTCGTCGTCATGGGGCGCAACGGCGGCTTCTCGGCGGCCTGCAATGCAGGCGCCAGGGTGGCGCGCAGCCCCGTCCTGGCGTTGGTGAACTCGGACGTGATCCCGGCCGCCAATGGCTGGCTGCCGATGCTGGTCGAGAAGCTCAGCCCGCGTGACCGGATCGGGATCGTCGGCCCGAAGCTGCTCTATGACGACGGTTCGCTGCAGCATGCGGGGCTCTACTTCAAGCGCGACAGCAAGGGCACCTGGCTCAACCATCATTACTTCAAGGGCATGCCCGCGGGCTATGCGCCGGCCAATGTCGAACGGCCCGTGCCGGGCGTGACGGGGGCGTGCATCGTGATGTTGCGGGAGCTGTTCCGCGATGTCGGCGGCTTCGACCACGGCTACATCATCGGCGACTACGAGGACAGCGACCTCTGCCTGAAGGTCCGCCGTGCCGGCTACGGCATCGTCTATGTGCCGCGCGTCGCGCTCTATCATCTCGAGCGGCAGTCCATTTCGAAGAGCGGCGACTACATGCGCGGCGTCGCCTCCCAGCACAATGCCTGGCTGCACACGAGGCGCTGGGACGCACAGATCGACGCGCTGATGGGCGCGGTCGACGGCACGATGGCAAAGCCCGCCCCGCGCCAGCCGGCGCCGCGAGGAAACGATCTCATCCCCCGCGTCAATCTCAGGAGAGCGACAGCAGCATGACGGCGATCACAGCCCTGAGACAGATCGCGCCCGGCCAGGCGTCACCGGCCGGCATCAGTGGGCCCGAGCTCGACTACCTGATGGCCTCGGTTCAGACCAACCGCTTCCTGCCGCATCCCCCGCCGGGCAGCATCTTCGTCGGTGATGGCGATTATCGCGCCATCGGCGCGGAATTCCTCGGCCACTACATCCGCCTGGGGCGGCTGCGCCCGCATGAACGCATCCTCGATATCGGCTGTGGCATCGGCCGCATGGCGGTGCCGCTGACGCAATACCTCGATCCTGAACGCGGCAGCTATGACGGCGTCGATCCCGTCATGGAAGGCATCCTGTGGTGCGCCCAGACGATTACGCCGGCCTATCCGCGTTTCCGCTTCCAGCGGCTGGACATCGCGCATCCGCTCTACAATCCGCAGGGCTCGCTGCCGGGCACCGAGGTACAGTTCGGCTTCGCCAATGGCAGCTTCGACTTCATCACGATGGTCTCCGTCGCGACGCATCTGCCGCCCGAGGAACTCGTCGTCTATCTGAACGAGGCCTCGCGGCTGCTGGCGCCCGGCGGGCGGCTGTTCCTGACGGCCTTCGCGATCGACGGCCAGAGCACCGGCCAGGAACGGCTCAAGTTCAAGCGCTGGCAGGATGGGCCGGGCTGGTATGCGATCGAGGAGGCGCCGCTCGCCGCGGCCGGCATCGATGCAGACTGCCTGCTCGATGCGACAGCTCATGCCGGCCTGGTCGCCGAAGGCCTGCGCCGCGGCCATTGGCGGGGCACCAGCGCAGCGCACTACCAGGATCTGCTGATCGCGACGAAGCCGGGAGGCGGGCAATGACGCGCCGCATCCTCGTCGTTGCCCATAACCATCCCGATCTGCATCCCGGCGGGACGGAAATTTTCGCCCATGATCTCACCCAGGCCTATCGCGAGCAGGGCTGCGAGGTGCTGTTCCTTGGGGCGACCAATGCGATTCATCGCCAGCCGCATCCCGGAACGGCCTTCCAGGCCACCGGTGAGGAGGGCGACCTGTTGCTCTGGAGTGGTCATTTCGACCGCTTCCATCTCAGCCAGATCGACCACTATGGCACGTTGCAGGACCTCGCGACGCTGCTGACCGAGTTCAGGCCGGATGTGATCCACGTCCACCACCTCGTGCTGATCGGCGCGGAATTCCTGGCGCTGGCCCGGCGGCTGCTGCCGCAGGCCGCAATCGTGATGACGCTGCACGACTACTATCCGATCTGCCACCATGACGGGCTGATGGTGCGGCCGACCGACAAGCAGCGCTGTACCGGCGCCTCGCCGACCTCGTGCCATGGCTGCTTCCCCGAGATCGGCTCCGACCGCTTCCTGCTGCGCGAGCGCTTTCTGAAGACGCATCTGGCCGCCGTTGACCGTTTCGTCGCACCCAGCCGCTTTCTGCGCCAACGCTACATCGAGTGGGGCCTGTCCGCCGAAAAGATCGGGATCATCGCCAATGCGCGGCCGGCGCGGGAGATCGTGGCACACCGCGAGACCCGGGGGCGTCGCGGCAATTTCGGCTATTTCGGCAATCTCAACCCCTGGAAAGGCGTGCTGCCGCTGCTCCAGGCGGCGCGGCTGCTCGCGGCACAAGGCGACACCGGCTTCACGCTGCGCATCCACGGCGGCGCCCCCTTCCAGAGCGAGAGCTTCACCACGGCGCTTGGCCAGGCGTTTGCGGACACCGGCAGCGTGGTCACGCATTGCGGGCCTTATCGCCGCGAGGATGTGCCGGCGCTGATGGCCGAGATCGACTGGGTCGTGATGCCGTCCGTCTGGTGGGAAAACGCCCCGCTCGTCATCCAGGAGGCCTTCCAGCATCGCCGCCCGCTGATCGTCAGCGGCATCGGCGGCATGGCGGAAATGGTGCGCGACGGCGTCGACGGACTCCATGTCCGGCCGGGCGATCCGGCCGACCTCGCCCGCGCCATGCGGCGCGGTCTCGACGAGGACGACCTCTGGCCGCAGCTGGTCGACGGCATCGCCGAACAACCGGCACTCGCGGACTGCGCCGCCCGGCATCTCGCTCTCTTCGACGATATCAGACTTCCGGTGGCTGCATGACGGTGATCCCGAACCGCGACGACACGATCCGCTTGCCGAATGTCACGCCGGCCCGACTCAACGGCCGCGTCGACGCACTCGACGGCAACCGGCTGCATGGCTGGATCTGGGACGAGGCCCGGCCGGAGGAGCATCTCATGGTCAGGGTCCTGCGCGACGGCGCCCTGATCCAGGAGACCAAGGCGGATCAGAGCCGCATCGATCTGCGGCGCAACGGCATCGGAGACGGCCGGCACGCCTTCTCGATGGAGCTCGACGATGCCGTCGTCGCCGCCCGGGACGCCCTGACCATCGTCGGCGTCTCGCAGGCGACCGGGGGCGAGCTGGAGCTGCGGCTGCCCCCGCCGGCCGAACTGGCTGCGGAAGCGGCGATCGCCGTGCCGCTGGCGCGCTTCTTCGATCGGGTCGAGGCGCTGATGGCGCTCAACCGGCGCACGCAGCTCGCTCAGAAGGAGCTCGGCGAGAAGCTGGACCGGATCGCCCTGCAGCTCGATGAAGGACGACCGCCCGCCCGCGATGCCGGGGCGGATGCGGCCGCGGAAGGACAGATCGGCCAGCGCCTCGCGGAGCTCGACGTCTTCCAGCTCCGTTTCGATGCCACGCTGAGCAGCTTCGACGAGCGCTTGACCGCCATCCGCAAGGAGGCTCGTGCCCCGCTGCGACAGGTGACGATCATCCTCGGCTTCCTGTCGGGTCTGGCGGCCGCGATGTCCTTCGTCACGCTCGCCGTGCTTCTGGTCCGCAGGTGACGTGATGAACGAAGTGATCATCCCCGAAAGAACACGCATCAGCCCGGCACCGACGGTGACCTGGACGCCGCTCGGCGAGAACGCGATCCTCATCATGGGCGCCTGCGACGCGATCCCCGGCAAGGTCCCGGTCGCGGTCGACGGCAATCCGCGCAATCGCGTCGAGACGATGGCCCTGACCTGGCGCCGGCCGCAGGCCGAGCCCTCTGCCGCGGTCGGTTTCATCTGCCTGGCGCCGGCGCCGTCGCCGGATCGGCCGGGATCCGGAGCGATCCTGCTCGGCCGGCCGGGGCGGCCGTTGCGCCTCATCCTGACGCCGAAGCCGCTCGCATTGCCGGCCTTCCTCGACACGCTGGCCGAAGAGGCGGGGCAGGCCTTCCCGACCGTCGTCGACGGGCTGCTGGAGGTGCTGCTGGCGGGCAAGTCCAATCCCCGGCGGCTGCGCGCGGTCGGGCTCCTGCTGCAATCGGTCGCCAAGCCCGGCGGCTTCATCGAGGTGATGGGCGCGCTCGACGACAGCGTCTTTCTGCAAGGCTGGACCTCGAATTTCGCGGCAGGACGCACGAAGCTGCTGATCGCCCATGGCGGGCTCTCGCCGGCCGTGCTGGAAGCCGGCACCTTCGAGCGCGACGACCTCGGCGACGGCGCGCGCGGCTTCTTCGGCCTGCTCGAGGACTGCCCCGTCCGCCATCCCGGCGAGATCGAGCGGCTGTATTTCCGCGGCAATGACGGCTGGCGGGCGCTCGAGGTCTATGAACGCCATGTGCTGCTGGAGCCGATCACGGTTCCGGGCCATCTGCGCGACGGATTGCAGAACGGTATTGCGCCGCAGACCACGACCGAGAAACTGCGGCGCGCCTCGCAGCGTTTCGACGGGCGCGACACGGTGTGCCTGCTGGATGTGCCGGTGCGCGCCGGCATCGACGACGCGACCGTCATCGAGGATGCCGGCGTCCTGATCATCGGCTGGCTGTTCGACCCGGAGCGCAAGGTCAAGGCGGTTACCCTGCGCAGCGGCTCGCAATCCTGCACCGTCGATCGCCTGTGGACGCGGGTGCAGCGGCCCGATGTCACGGCCGCCTTCATGGAAGACCCGCGCTTCGGGCCGGCGCTGGCCGCGCGACGCAACAGCCACGGCTTCATCGTCTTCGCACCGAAGTTGATCCCGGAGCCGGGCCAGCCGCTCTACCTCGAATTCGAGATCGACGGTTCCGGGCCGGCCTTCCTGCCGCTCGACCCCGGCCGTGGCCAGGCGCGGCGGACTCTGGAGCGAATCTTCGGTCTGCTCGATCCACGCTCCTCGACGGCGAGCATCGTGGTCGAGCGGCAGGTCGCGCCGGCCCTGCAGGCAGCCGAGATCGCGTCGCCACGCGCGGTCGAAGCCATCGACAGCGGCGCTTTCGATCCCGAGGCGCAGCTCGGCCTCGTGATCGGGCTCGACCACCGGCATCGCGAGCTTTCGGCCTTGTTCGCACTGCTGGCCATCGACCCTGAGATCCGTCCGTTGCCGATTGTGATCGCGGCACCGGCCGAGAGCTTCGACCGCACCGGCGCGGATGCCAGGCGTCTGGCACGCTTCTACGGGCTCAGCGTCCGGCTCGTCATCGTCGAGGGCGTCGAGGATGCCTGTGACGCGCTCGAGGCCGGCGTCCGCGCCTGCCGCTTCCAGACGGTGGCGCTGCTCTCCGGAGCCGCCCAGATCCGGATGCCGGGATGGCTCGGGCGGCTGGAACGGGCTTATCGCGGGCGCGGCGGGCAATGCGTGGCGAGCCCGACCCTGCTCTTCGAGGACAATTCGATCCGCTGGGCCGGTGCCTGGCTCGAGGGTGAGGGCGTCGATCGGCGCGTCGTCAACCGCTTCGTCGGCTATCCGCTCGAGGCGATCGGCAATCTCGGTCCGATGGAGGTCGCGGCGGGCGCCAGCGAATGCTGCGTCCTGTCCCGCGCAGCCTTCCTCGAGGTCGGCGGCTTCGCGCGCAACTACTTCACCACCGCCGAGAAGGGGCTCGATCTCTGCCTCAAGCTCAGGATGAGCGGGGCGCCCTCGCTCTGGGTCCCGGAGGTCGAGGTCTATGTCGTCGACGATGCCGAAATGCAGCGCCCGCATGTCGGCGCACTGGCCCAGCTTGCCGACCGCACCAGTTTCGACCGCCGCTGGGCGCTCGCCATTTCCAACATGAGAGGATGATGATGCGCGTACTCGTGGTGTCCCATGCGCACCCGTCGCTATCGCTTGGCGGGGCGGAGATCGCTTCCTACAATCTCCATAAGGGGCTTCAGGCCAGCGAGGGCGTCGAGACCCATTATCTCGCCCGCACCGGCGCGCCGACGCCGCGCCATGCGAGCACGGCACTGATGAGCCTGCGTCAGCGCGGCGGCGAACTGCTTTACTACGCCGAGGACTACGATCACTTCCTGATCTCGAACCGGGCGACCGAGGAGATCGAGCGCGATTTCGTTCGGGTGCTGCGCGATCTGAAGCCCGACGTCGTGCATTTCCATCACTTCATCGGGCTTGGGCTCGAATGCCTGTTCGCGGCGCGCGACACCCTGCCCGATGCGCTGATCGTCGTGACCTTCCACGAATATCTCAGCATCTGCCACCATCACGGCCAGATGGTGAAAACCGGCGCGTTCAAGCTCTGCTACCGGGCTTCGCCGACCGACTGCAACGCCTGTTTCCCGGATATCTCGCCGGCCCGCTTCCTGGCGCGCGAGACCTTCATCAAGGGCATTCTCGGCCTCGCCGACCATTTCATCTCGCCTAGCCATTTCCTGGCGGATCGCTACAAGGAATGGGGGCTGGCGGAGGACCGCTTCTCGGTGATCGAGAACGGCATCGATGTCGCGGCAGCCGCGCCGCCGCGCCCGTTGCCGGGCCCCGAGGCGCGACGCTCGCGCTTCGCCTATTTCGGCCAGCTGACGCCCTACAAGGGCGCCGATGTGTTGATCGACGCCGTGACGCGCATCCCCGATGCGGTCTGGGGCGATGACGCGATCCTGCTGGTCTATGGCGGCAATCTCGAGCGCCAGCCGCAGGCCTATCAGGACAAGTTCGCCAAGCTCGTCGAGAGCGCAGGCCGGCGCGTGCGCTTCTGCGGCCCCTTCCAGAACCACGAGATGCCGAACCTGATGCGCTCCATCGACTGGGTGGTGATGCCATCCGTCTGGTGGGAGAATTCGCCGATCGTGATCCAGGAGGCCTTTTTCCATGGCAGGCCGCTCCTCTCCAGCAATCTCGGCGGCATGGCCGAGAAGATCACCGATGAGGTCGATGGCCTGCATTTCCGCGCCGGCAGCCCGGAGGACCTCGTCGACTGCATGACCCGGGCTCTGAGCGAGCCCGATCTCTGGTCAAGGCTGCGCGGCGGCATCACCCGGCCGCTGAACCATGTCGACTCCGCCGCCACCCATGTCGCGCTCTACCAGCGCCTCATCGCCAAGCGAGGCGTGCCGATGCCGGAAAGCCGCGCGGCGACGCCGATGATCGCCTGACGTCGGGAAAACAAAAAAGGGGAGAAGACAATCATGGCCCGCATCCTCGTCATCAGCCCGTCAGGGGAGGTCTACGACCACGACAATGTGCGCTGGTACGACTATGCCAATCTCGCCGCGCATATCGACCACTATCACAACATCGGAGATGCCTTCGTCTTCGATTCCTCGCTCAAGCTGCTGAACTTCGAGAGGCTCGACGAACTGCCGATCGCGCAGGTCGATTCCGCCGCGATCGACCGCGCCAACGCCGAATACGACTACGTCTTCCTGCGCGGCTCGAACTATGTGCACGCCGAGATGGAGTGGGGGCAGGCGCCGGAAGTGCTGCGCCGGCTGAAGATTCCGGTGATCGCCTTCGGCATCGGGGCCCAGGCGCCGGTCAGCGGCCGGCTCGAGCTGAGCCAGGACACGAAGACGGTGCTGCGGCTGATCGCGGATTCGACCGCCTCCGTCGGCGTGCGCGGCGCCTATTCGGCCGATGTGCTCGCCGGCCTCGGCATCCGCAACGTCCGCATCATCGGCTGCCCGACGGCGTTTCGCGCCAATGATCCCGAGCTTGCGATCCGGCTGCCGGCGCTCGACCAGGTCAGGACCGCGGGCGTGACGCTGCGGCGCGAGGTCTCCACCACCTATGCGCGGGACATCCAGCGCTACCTCACCTTCCATCGCGACCTCGTCAAGGCGATGGCGGGACGCTTCGACGTGACGCTGATGGCGCAGGGCGAGGTCGAGGAGAAGAAGCTCGCGCTCGGAACCGCCGCTCAGAAGGAGGAGGCGATGGCCGCGCTGCGCGAGAACGGCTGGGCCAGCGAATGGTATCTCGATGACGAGATGGAGCGGCTCTACCGCAGCCGGATGTTCTACTCCGACGTCGTCGCGGACTATGAGCAGCTCGTGCGCCGGCTCGACCTCGTGCTCGGCTACCGACTGCACGGCAATCTGATGGCACTCGCCAATGGTACGCCGTCGATCTACTTCACCTATGACAGCCGCACGGTCGAATTCGCCGAGACCTTCAAGATTCCGAGCTTCGACGTCTTCTCGGGCCAGGCGTTCCGGCTGGAGGAGCATTGGGACCAGGCGCGCTTCGACCGCTTCAACACCGCCCATGGCCAGGTCTATGCGGCGATGCGCGATTTCCTCGCCGAGAACCGGGTCGACAACAAGATGATCCGGCGTCCGGCCACGCCGGAGCGCAAGGTCGCATGATGCGCTGCCGCACATCCTTGCCGGGTCTACTCGCGGCGCTGCTGGTGTCGGCCGCGTCGCCAGCGGCTCCGCAGACGCCGGCCTATCGCGTCGAGATCGCGCCCGAAGCCCGTGAGGAGACGGTCTTCGACTGGTCCAGCCAGCGCTGCGAGCAGTGGCATGTTCCCGATGCGCCCTTGCGGGCCTATCGGGACGACCGCAACGAGGTCGTCGCCTTTGCGAGTCATCACCGCAGCCGCGCGATGACCGGCAGCGGTCTGGAACAGCTCGCGACCTCCTGCGCAGTCTCCTTCGAGGGCAGGCATAGCGCGGACCCGAGCGCCTACAGCGATTTCAGCTGGATCGGCGCGACGTGGACCGGCAACGGCCGCGACGTCGTCGCGCTGATGCATGACGAGTATCACGCCAACGAGCACCCGGGCGCCTGCCGCTTCAAGGAGGTCATGCGCTGCTGGTACAATGTCGTCACGGTGGCGCGCTCCGGCGATGGCGGTCGCAGCTTCAGCTCCACCCAGCCGCCATCGCTGGTCGCCGCCCCCGCCTTCCGGCAGGAGGTCGGCCAGGGGCGGCATCGCGGCTTCTTCAACCCCTCCAACATCGTCGCGCAGGACGGGGCCTGGTACACGCTGATCGCGACCACAGGCGGCGAGGGCCAGAAGCCCGGCGTCTGCCTGTTCCGGACGACGCAGATCGAGAATCCATCGTCATGGCGAGCCTATGACGGGACAGATTTCTCGCTGCGTGCGGTCGATCCCTACCGCGAGGACACAGCCCGGGCGAAGCCCTGCCAGCCGCTGAAGGAACTGCCGACGACCGTGGGCTCGGTGACGCGGCACGAGGCCAGCGGGCTCTGGCTCGCGATCTTCCACCTCGGCCCCGATCCGGCGCAGGGCGCCGTCGGTGGCCGCATCGCCTATAGCTGGTCACGCGATCTGCTGGCCTGGACGCCGCTGCGGACGCTGACCACGCATCCGACGATGTGGAGCAAGGATTGCGCGGACCGGGCACGCTACGCCTATGGGGCGATCGCCGACCCGGCCTCGACCTCGCGCAATTTCGAGACGACGGGCGATGAAGCCTTCCTGTTCATGACGAAGATGCGGATCTCCGACTGCGAGGTCGGGCCTCAGCGTGACCTCGTCCGGATCAGGGTCCGGATCGTGAAGGAGACACCATGAACGCACCAGTCCGCGATCTCGCTACCGCCGCTACGATGGCGCAGGCCATGAAGATCATGCGCGCGACGACCACCGAGGTCGTCGTCTCGGTCACCCGCCCGGCGGGCGGCGACTGGCCGGCATTACGCCTGCTGCTCGATGGCCAGGACTACGCCACGATCCGTCCCGCAGCGCTGCTTCGCGGCGATGCGACCGTGGCCGAACTGACCATCCCGCTGCCCGGCCTGCCCGACGGGCGCCCGCATGCGGTCGCCATCGCGGATGCCGCGACCGGCCTGCTCGCGCCGGGCTCGAATCTGCGGCCCGTTGCGCCCACGAAAGCGCTTCGGGCGCTGGTGATCTATCCGGCGGGCGAGGTCTACGACCACGACAAGGTGCGCTGGTATCGCGCGCCGATGGAGAAGCTGCTCTCCGACTATTTCAACATCGGCGACATGATCGTCTACGACTCGACGCTGAAGCTCCTGCGCTACGCGCATCTGGAGCCGATGAAGATCATGAATCCGACCGAGGCCGACATCGAGCGCTACGCCAGCGAGTTCGACTACGTCTTCGTGCGCGGCTCGAATTTCATCCACGAGAAGATGGAGTGGTTCCGCGCCATCGAGGTGCTGGAGCGCGTCAAGCTCCCGGTCTATGCGATCGGCGTCGGTGCGCAGGCCAGCCAGAACCGCGCCATCGACCTGCCAGAGGGCTCGAAACGCTTCTGGCAGATCGTGGGGGACCGCTGCGCCGCAATCGGGGTGCGCGGGGCCTTCAGCGCCGAGACGCTGCGCCGCAACGGCGTCGGCAATGTCGAGGTCGTCGGCTGCCCGTCGATCTTCCGGACACGCCAGCGCGATCTCGCCATCAAGGTTCCCGACCAGCGTGAGATCCGCAAGGTCGCCTTCAGCCTGCGCCGCGAATTCGACTCGAGCTACACCGCCAATCCGGAGACCTATATCCGCAACCAGCGCCAGGCGCTGCTCAAGGTCGACAGCCAGAGCGAGATGGTGATGTCCTCGCATGGCGAGCAGGAGGAGAAGGCCTTCTTTCTGCGCGACGACGCGGCCAAGGCCAAGGCGGTCGCCGAGTTCGTCCATAGCGGCTGGTGGGACGGGCCGGACGACGCCCGCATGCGCGACATCTATGAGCGCCGGCTTTTCAGCTTCTTCGATGTCGAGCGCTATGACGAATTCGCCCGCGGGATCGACCTCGCGGTCGGCTACCGTGTCCATGGCGTGCTGCCGGCGGTGGCGCATGGCGTGCCCGGCGTCCTCGTCGCCTATGACACACGCAGCCAGGAGCTGGCCGAAACGCTGAAGATCCCGGTCGTGCCGGAAGCGGCGCTGGCCGAGGGCGGCTGGCGCGCCGTCTACCAGGAAACGGCCCTGAACGCCCTCGCGAAGTCCTATGCCCAATCCTACGACCGCATGCGCGGCTTCCTCGACAAGAACGGCATCCCGCACCGGATGTGACGCGACCATGCCGCCGGGCCGCGAGCACGCATGACGGTGCCCGGACGCCGAAAGGCGACGAGCCCGCCCGAGGTTTCCGGCTCCGTTTCGAAAGGGACCGCGGCACACCGCCGGCGGCCATAGCGCCAGGAGAGACCGATGAGGATCGAATACGACGCAGGCACCGCGCTCTCGATCATGCGCGCCAATCCCGTGCGCGGCTGGATGTCTGGCAAGGCCGATCGCATGGCCAAAGACCGGCTGACGACGGGCGGCTTCCTCGAGGTCGATCACCACCCGAAATTCCAGATCGACCCGTCCTGGCCGATCTTCACGATGGGATCGTGCTTCGCCCGCGAGGTCGAGAACGTGCTGATGATGCGCGGCCTCTCGCTCGTCACCAAGGGGCACGGCGTACCGGCCGAGCATTTCGAGACCTGGAACGCCACGACCGGGCGCGGCGGCGGCGCCGCCGGTGGCGAATTGAGCCGGGGCGCGCTGAACAAATACTCGGTGCGCTCGATGACGCATGAACTCAGGCGCGTGCTGCTCGACGAGACATATCCGAACGACGGCCTGATCGAACTCGCCGCAGACCAGTGGTTCGATCCGCACGCCAGCGGCCTGCGTCTGCTCGACCGCGAGACCGCCTTCGCCAATCGTCAGCGCCTGACGGCCGCGACCGCGACGATCCGGCAGGCCCGCATCTGCTTCTTCACCCTGGGCCTGACCGAGACCTGGCTTGATTCCGAGACCGGCCTCGCGATGAATGCCCATCCCGGGCCGGCCTGGCTGGCGCGCATGCCGGAGCGCTTCCGCTTCGTCGACTACGGCTACGATGCGACGCTCGCCGACATGCTGGAGATCATGACGATGATCCGCGCGCATTGCCACCCGGAGATGCGCTTCATCGTCACCGTTTCGCCGGTGCCGCTCGGCGCGACCTTCAAGGATACCGACGTCATCGTCGCCAATAGCGGCTCGAAATCGGTCCTGCGCGCGGTCGCGGAGGAACTCTACCGGCGCTTCGATTTCGTCGATTACTTCCCGAGCTACGAGATCGTGCTCAACTCGCCGCGCCCGCTCGCCTTCGAGGAAGACCAGCTCCACGTCGCCCGCGACATGGTGGCAGCGGTCATGAGCACGTTCGAGCGAAGCTATTTCCGCGAGGCCGCGCAGACGAAGGCGGCCTGAAGGGCACTGCTTCGATCTGATCGGCCGGGTCGATCCGGGAACGATGCCGCGCGCAACGGGCGCACGGCCGGGGCGAATCTGCGTAAACGCAAGCTTCAACAAGGGTCTGTGATGGCGATTTTGGTTTCGGGTGGCGCGGGTTACATCGGCAGCCACATGGTGCTTGAACTTCTGGACCGTGGCGAGAGCGTGGTGGTTCTGGACAATCTTTCGACCGGGTTCTGGTGGGCTGTTCCGAAGGAGGCGGTTCTGATCCAGGGCGACATCGGCGACCAGGCGCTGGTCGAACGCATCATCGCCGAGCACGCCATCACCGAGATCGCGCATTTCGCCGCCCGGATCGTGGTTCCGGAATCGGTTGCCGACCCGCTCGGCTATTATCTCAACAACACGGTCAAGACCCGCAGCCTGCTGGAGAGCGCCGTGCGCGGCGGCGTCAAGCGCATCATCTTCTCCTCGACCGCGGCGGTCTATGGCGAGCCCGCGGTCAGCCCGGTGCCGGAGGAGATCGCGCTCGAGCCGATCAACCCCTATGGCCGCTCCAAGCTGATGAGCGAGTGGATGCTCTCCGACGTCGCCCGCGCCCATGGCCTGAACTTCGTCGTGCTGCGCTACTTCAACGTCGCCGGCGCCGATCCCAAGGGCCGCTCCGGCCAGTCCTCGCCCCACGCCACCCATCTGATCAAGGTCGCCGGCCAGGCCGCGCTCGGCCAGCGCGCCGCGCTGGAGGTCTTCGGCACCGACTATCCGACGCCCGACGGCACCGGCATCCGCGACTACATCCACGTCACCGACCTCGCCCGCGCCCATCTGGCCGCCCTCGACCATCTCCGCGCCGACGGCGCCAGCCTGACCCTGAACTGCGGCTATGGCCGCGGCTATTCCGTCAACGAGGTCGTCGCCATGGTGAAGAAGGTCTCCGGCGTCGACTTCCCGGTGGTCTATTCCGGCCGCCGCGCCGGAGACCCGGCCGCCCTCGTCGCCAGGGCAGACCGCATCCGCGCCGAACTCGCCTGGCAGCCCCAGCATGACGACCTCGAACAGATCGTCCAGCAGGCCCTCGACTGGGAGGACAAGCTGAAATCCCGCGACATCAGGCTGGCTTCCTGAGCGCAGGGCCTCGCTGCCGGCGCGGTCAGCGCGCGCGCGATTTCGGGTCAGACGCGTCGCGCAGGGCATCGCCGAGCAGGTTCAGCGCCAGTACCGTCACGAGGATCGCGAGGCTCGGGAAGACGGCCAGCCACCAGGCGTCGAGGATGTTCTCGAAGCCCTCGCGGATCATGCCGCCCCAGGTCGCGGCCGGTGGCGGCACGCCGAGCCCGATGAAGCTGAGCGAGGCTTCTGTACGGATCGCGGAAGCGAGCCAGAGCGAGCTCATCACCACCACATCCGAGATCATGTTGGGCAGGATATGCCGCGACATGATGCGCAGGGGCCCGCAGCCATAAGAGCGGCTGGCCTCGACGAAGTCGCGCTGGCGCAGCGTGATCGTCGGCGCGCGCGCGACGCGGGCGAAGGGCGCGACCTCGGTCACCGCGATGGCGATGATCAGGTTCTCCAGACTCGCCCCGAGCATGGCGGCGATCATCAGGCCGAGCAGCAGGGTCGGAAAGGCCAGCAGCACGTCGAGCACGCCCATCACGATCTGGTCGAACAGCCCACCGACATAGCCGGCGATGACGCCGATCGTCGTGCCTACCAGCATCGCGATCAGGATGGCGACGAAGCCGACGAAGAGCGAGATCCGCGCCCCGTAGATCAGCCGCGAGAGCACGTCGCGGCCGTAGGAGTCGGTGCCGAGCCAGAACTCGGCCGAAGGCGGCTCGAGCCGCACGACGATGTTCTGTTCCAGCGGATCGTAGGGCGCGAGCCAGGGCGCGAAGGCCGCGACGAACACGATGAGGGCGAGCAGGACGAGCCCGACCCAGGCGATGCGGTTCTGCGAGAAGGCGAGCCAGAGGCCGCCCGGCCGCATCTCGACGGTCGTGGTGGCGGCGCTGCTCATGTGTATTTCACCCTCGGATCGACGAGGCCATAGGCCATGTCGGTCAATGTGTTCACGACGATCACGCAGATCGCGAAGATGATCATCAGCCCCTGCAACAGCGTGTAGTCGCGGGCGTTAAGCGCGCCGATGATCAGCTTGCCGAGCCCCGGACGGTTGAAGATGATCTCGGTCAGCACGGAATTGCCGATCAGAGTGCCGAAATAGAGCCCGACCACCGTGATGATCGGGATCAGGCTGTTGCGCAGCGCATGCGTCACGACGAGCTGGCCGGGGCCTACCCCCTTGGCGCGCGCCGTGCGGATATAATCCTCGGTCAGGACGCCGAGCATCGCGGCCCGCGTCACCCGCATCACATAGGCGGTCATGATGATGCCGAGATTGAGCGCCGGCAGCGCCAGCGCCCGTGCTCGCTCGACGAAACTGCCGGAGCCGCTGGTGTTGCCGAGCACCGGGAACCAGTTGAGCTGGATCGCAAAGACGATCAGCATCAGGATGCCGGAGACGAAGGCGGGAAAGGACAGGCCGATCAGCGAGACGATGCGCGAGACATAGTCGACCCAGCCGTTGCGGCTGAGAGCCGCTGCGACGCCGAGCGGCAGGCCGAACAGAAGGCCGATCGCGATCGCGGCGACCGTGAGTTCGATCGTCGAGGGCAAGACGAGCAGCACCTCCTGGATGACGCTGCGGCCACTGCTCAGCGACTGGCCGAGATCACCCGTCAGGACCTTGCCGAGGAAGGCGAGATACTGGACATGGACAGGCTGGTCGAGCCCGAGCTTTTCCCTCAGCGCGGCGAGCGAGGCCGCGCTGGCCTGGTCGCCCAGGATCACGGAAGCGGCATCGCCCGGCACGAGCCGGACCAGCACGAAGATCGCCGTCAGCATCACGAACAGGGTTGGAATGGCGAGCAGAATGCGTCGGAGGACGTAAGCCATCATGCCGCGGCCCTTTCCTGCATGAGGCGCCGGGGCGCGAAGGCCGCGATGTCGCGACGGGTCGTTCCCTGCGTGACGAGATCGGCCAGGATGGCGCCGACCACCGGGACGAGCTGAAAGCCGTGCCCCGAGAAGCCGAAAGCATGGAACAGGCCGGGCGCGTTCGGCGAGGCGCCGATCACCGGGAGATGGTCGCTCGTCTGCGCTTCGATCCCCGTCCAGCAGCGGGCGATGCGCACGCCGCGCACCGCCGGAAACAGGTCGCTCGCGGCCCTTGCGCCCTTGGCGAGTTCGGTGAAGTTCACGCTGCTGCTCTCCGCGTCGAGATCGGCCGCGCCCTGCAGGCCACCGCCGATCACCAGCGTGCCCTGGTCGGCCTGCTTGAAGGACAGCGCCCGGCCAACGACGCTGACGACGGGGTCGAGCAACGGTGCGAGGCGCTCGGTCACGATCATCATCGAGGCCCTGACGCCAAGCGCGATCTCGTCGCCGAACAGGGCGGCAAGCCGGCCAGCCCAGGCACCAGCCGCGTTGATGACGACGGGCGCGCAGAAGCGGCGCGGGCCGCAAGCCAGCAACCACGCCTCCCCTCGCCGCTCGACCGCCTCGACGCCACAGCCCTCGGCGATGGCGACACCTTCCGCCTCGCAGGCGCCGCGGAAGGCTTCGATGGTGCGATGCGGATCGGCGGCACCGTCGCGCCGCGCCACAAGCGCGCCGACACAGTGCCGGCTCAGGGCTGGTACGAGGCGACGCAGCTCCGCGGCGTCGATCATTTCCTCATGCGCGTAGCCGAGCGCACGGATCCGCGCCTCGCGCTGGCGCAGCGCCGGCATGTGCTCCTGCGTCTCGGCGACGCGAAGCTGGCCATGGGCCTGGAAGCCGCAAGGATCTCCGACCAGCTCCGCGATCCGATGCCACATCTCCATCGCTTCGAGCGAGATCGGCAGTTCGGCGATGTCGCGGTTCAGCGTGCGCACGCCGGCGGCGGTGGCACCGGACGCGTGCCGCCCGGTCCAGCGCCGCTCGATCACCACAGCCTTTCGGCCTGCGCGCGCCAGATGCAGCGCCGCCGACAGACCGTGCAGACCGCCGCCCACCACGGCAACGTCGAACGCTTCGACGCTCACGCCGCCGGTTCCCGCGTATCGAGGCTCGCCAGTTCGCCGAGCGTCACCGGCTTCAGCGGCGGCCTGATCCGATAGAACCCGACCTCCTCGATCGGCCGGTTCTGCGCGGCGGCGACGATATGGGCCATGGTGTAGCCGCATTGCCGGCCCTGGCAGGGGCCCATACCGGCCCGCGTGAAGGCCTTGAGCTGGTTCGGTCCCGGCCGCCCCTGTACGGCGCGGGCGCGCAGCTCGCCGGCCGTGACCTCCTCGCAGCGGCAGACGAGCGTCTCGTCGGCCGGGGCGAAGACCTGCGGACGCGGCGCGTAGAGCGCATCGAGGAAGGGCCGGAGCGCCAGCCCATGGGAGAGCCTGGCCCGCTCCGTCCGCGCGGCCGCTTCGGCCCCGTCTTCACCGAGCTTGCCGAAGCGGGCCGCGACGCGCAGCGCTGAGATCCGGCCACGCGGCTCGGCCGCTTCGGCCCCGCCGATACCGGCGCCATCCCCCGCGACGAAGACATTCGCCTGCGAGGTCTCGCCCCAGCCGTCGAGCACCGGCACATGGCAATGCTGGCCTTCATGCCATCTCACCGCACAACCAAGCGCGAGCGGCGCATGGATGTTCGGCACCACGCCCTCATGGACGAGCAACACCTCTGCGGCGACCTCCGCCTCGCGGCCCTCCTGTGTCCGGTAGCGCAGCCGCTGCAGACGCCCCTCGCCTTCGGCGCGCAGCTCCGCGACATTCCGGATCACTCGGACCCCGGCCCGTCTGAGCGCAAGCGACCAGGACAGCCCCTTGGCGAGATCGCCAAAGCGGCCAAGCCCTTGCGGCAGGTGGCGTAGCGCCGCCCCGAGGCGTCCGCGCGGCGTCGTGTCGAGAAACCCGGCGATCCTGCCGCCTGCCGCGAGCAATTGCGTCATGTAGAGCAAGGGCAGCGGCCCGCAGCCGGCGATCCAGACCGGGCTCGACGGCACGGAATCGGCCGTCTTCAGCAGGATTTGCGCCGCACCGACCGTCAGAACGCCCGGCAGCGTCCAGCCGGGAAACGGCACCGGGCGCTCCTGCGCGCCGGTGGCGAGGAGGACCGCCTTGGCGCCGAAACGCCGCGCCCGCCCCTCACGCGTAACGAAAGCACGAAAACCCGGTTCGATCTGCCAGAGCTGGCATTCCGGCTCATACAGCGCCCCGCAGGCGCGGAAGGCGGCGGCCCGCTCCACGCCGGCGCCATAAGCTGCGCCAAGCCGCGTAAGGCGTGGGGTCACGGCGACGGTCTCGATTCCGCGCCAGATCTGACCGCCCGGTGCCGGCTGATCGTCGACGACGCGCACGGAGAGGCCATGGCGGCGGGCGGTGACGGCGGCGGCCATGCCGGCCGGGCCAGCGCCGACGATCAGCAGATCGGTCTCGTCGGCGTTCTCTTGCGCGCCGGCATATTGTTGCGTGCTCATGCCGACAGGCTCCTGCGGCCCTGCTGACGGGCGATGCGCATGCCTTGCCGGACAGGCGTCAGGCAGCCTTGCACCGACCCCAGACCATCGACCTCGACAAGGCATTCGAAGCAGACGCCCATCATGCAATAGGGCGCACGCGGGCTTTCCGAGACGGGCGTCCTGCGGCTCCAGACCTCGGGCTGGCGCAGCAGCGCGGCGGCCACGCTTTCGCCGGCCTCGGCGGCGACGGGGCTCCCGTCGATGAAGATCGTGACGGCTTGCGCCCCGGGATCATGCAGCTTGCGGAACATCGAAACGTCTCTGGTGGAAAGGCGAAAGCGTGTTTGGCAGAGACCCCGCGGCGATCGCGCCGGCCAGCGTCTCCGCGTGGAAGGCGGCGAGCGTCACGCCCGAATGGCAGAGCGCAACGAAGGCGCCGGGATGGCTCTGCGACTGCGCATAGATCGGATAGCCGTCGGGCGTCATGATCCTGAGGCCGGCCCATTGCCGCACGAGCCGGACGCCGGCGAGCGCCGGAACGATCTCGACCGTCTTGCGGCTCAGCCAGGCGGCAGCCTCCGCCGTCGTCGAGACGTCGAAGCCATTGTCGTCCTTGGTCGCGCCAATCATCACCGTGCCCTCGCCGGTCTGGCGCAGGCCGCTTGCCGGCAGCGGCAGGAACGGTTCGAGCCGCTCGGTGACCAGCACCTGCCCGCGCTCGGGGCGTAGCGGCACCTCGAGCCCGACCTGCCGGGCGAGCGCGGGCGAGCCGAGGCCGGCGGCAATGACGATGCGGGGCGCGACCAGCGTCTCGCCGTCGAGGATCAGGCGGAAATCCGGGCCCACCGGCTCGATCCGCTCGACGCGTGCCCGGTGGCAAATGGCGCCGCCATGACGCGGCAGCGCCCCGTGAAGGGCCGCCAGCAGACGCAGCGGATTGGTGTGGCCATCGTGCCGCCCGAAGCTCGCCCCCGTGACGTTGCGACCGAATGACGCCTTCGGCACCAGGCGCTCCAGCGCCGCCCGGTCGAGCATCTCCCAGTCGGGCCGGCCGTCGCCGCTCTGGTTGTGCAGCCGCATCAGGTCATGCCGCCGCTTCTCGAAGCCGTCCTCCCCCAGGCAGAAGGCAAGGCCGCCCTTCTGCTCGTAGGTCAGGTCGATCTCTGTTTCGGCCTCGAGTTCGTCCGTGAAGCCGCGCCAGAGCGCGATGCTGTCGCGCGTCAGCGCCTGATAGGCCGGCATGCCGAGTCCCTTGCCCTGCAGCCAGACCAGCCCGAAATTGGCGCGGGCCGCGCGGAAATCGCCGTCGTCGCCATCGAGCAGCAGGACCCGCTGCCGGGTCCTCGCGAGGCCATACGCGATCGCCGCTCCGACCGTTCCCCCTCCGATGACGATGATGTCCGGCTGCATTCCGAATGTCCCTTGCCGGCTTGGACGTTAGGGAGCCATGTTGTATTTCGTCAAAGTCGTTTTTCTCTCGATGCTATTCTCCAGGGTTATGCAATGGTGCGGCGGCTCAACCTGCGGCAGGTCGAGGCCTTCAAGGCGGTGATCGAATTCGGCACGGTCAGCCGCGCGGCCGAGATCATGAATATCTCGCAGCCGGCGATGAGCAAGCTGATCGCCCATCTGGAAGAGGATACGGGCCTGCGCCTGTTCGACCGGGTGAAGGGGCGCCTTGCTCCGACGAGGCGCGGCATGCGGCTTTATGAGGAGATCGACCGGATCTTCGCCGGCGTGCGCCAGGTCGAGAACGCCGTCGAGGCGATCCGCCGCGACGAGCAGAGCCGCCTGCTGATCGGCGTGATGCCGGCGCTCTCCGGTTCCTTCATCCAGCAGGCGACCTCGCGCTTTCTCGCCAGCCAGCCGAATGTCTTCTGCTCGGTGCAGTCGCGCAGCTCGCAATGGATCGCCGACGGGCTCGTCACCCGCAAGCTCGATGTCGGGCTGATCATCGCGCCGATCGACAACCCCTATATCGTCGCCGAGCCGCTGATGGCTCACCCGGTCGTCTGCATCCTGCCTCTCGACCACCCCCTGACGGCAAACAGCGTGATCACGCCTGGCGATCTCGATGGCGTTCCGTTCGTGTCCTTCGATCCCGAAAGCCATACCAGCCGGCGCGTCGCACAGGTTCTGGACGCCCATGGCGTCGCGCCGAATGTCGTGATGGTCGTCAACGTGTCGCCGACGCTCTGCGAGTTCGTCGCCGCCGGCGTCGGCGTCTCGCTGGTTCATCCGTTGATCGTCGGCAGCCTGCGCGACAAGGTCGCCATCCGGCGCTTCGAGCCGACACTCCAGTTCGACTTCCAGATCTGCCGCATCCGCGACAGCCGCAACGCCCGGCTCGTCGACGCCTTCCTCGACGGGGCCCGGCAGGCGGCAAGCGAGATTTCGCGAACGATCCTTACGCCGGATCGAGAGTGAGGCTCGCGAAGGTCTGCAGCAGCGAGGCGTGATTCCCATCCCGCAAATGGCCGAGCGCATCGAGCAACCGGCGCTGCTGCGCCACCGTGGCGACGATGCGGGTCGCCCGCTGGAGCTTTTCCTCGAGATCGGCCCATGACGGCGGCGCGCTGGCTTCGCCGCGCGGCGCCGTCACCGGCGAAACGAAGCCGCGCCCCTCGCTGCGGATCATGACGCGCGACAGCGTTTCGGCCGGAAAGCGGGCGTCGAGTTCGGGATCGAGGTGCAGCGAGACCTTGTCGGCCAGCGCAGCGACATCGGTCCGGTCGACGGCATCCCCCGTCAACGGCAGCAGCGCATCGCCGCCATCGATCGCGACCAGCGCCAGGCAATACGGGATCGAGAACTGGACGTCAGTGAAGCCCTGCGGACGCGGCCGGTTGGCGAGGCGCAAGGCCCCGCCATAGGTCGCCACCTCGATCGCCTCGATGCGGTGCGGGTCGATGCGATGCCGGGCGAGCAGGCCGAGCAAGGCCTCCACCGGCGCATGGACATGCCGGCAGCAGGCATGAAACTTCATGTAGTTGCGAACGATGTAGTTCTGCCGGCCGAGCCCCGCGACCAGCCCCTCCAGCCGAAAATGCTCGTCATTGTCGAGCAGGCCGAGCGGACCGCCATGGCCGGCCTCGGCCAGCAGAAGCGCATTGACCGCAGTCACGCTCGACCAAGGGATGCCCTCCTTGACGTCGCTGCCCTCCTGCGCACGAAAGGCGGGCCCCGCCCCGGCATGGAGCTGGTTGGGCGCGCTCATGCCGGCGATGGCGAAAGCATGGGCCAGTGCCTCGGGCGGTGTACGCCGGAGCGCACCGAGCGCGGCGACCACGCCATGGCCGGACCACATCCCGGTATTGGCATAGAAGCGCCGCGCTGCCCCGACCGCGACGCCGACCTCGTAACCGACGACGATTGCCCGCAGCAGCTCCTGCGTCGTCGAGCCCGCCTCCTGCGCTGCGGCCAGTGCCGCGGGGATGATGGCCGCTCCGGGATGGCCGCGCGCCATGCGGTGACCGTCGTCGAGGTCGAGCGCCGCCGCAGCCGAGGCGTTGCACCAGACGGCACCGGCGAGGCCGGCCGTCTCGCCGGAGAACCAGACCGGCAGCGCACCGCCAGCCATCGTCACCCGCGCCACGCGGCGCACCGCGCGCGGCCCCGACGCCGCGACACCGGCCGCGGCGGCGATGACGAGATCGAGAACGCTGCGGCACGCCGCCTCGCGCAGATCGTCCGTCAGGGCCTGCTCGCCGGCGGCGGCGACGTAGCCGGCGAGTTGGCGCGATATCTCCATGGCCATAGCCCCGTCAGCCGCCGGGACCGCCTTCAGCGCGGCTTCAGCATGGTGGCCTCGGTGATCGGCGGCGCGAGATTCAGCGCGCCCTTCAGCTCGTAGCCGAAATCCAGCTTGTCGCCGCGAGCCCAGACCTGACGCAGCTCGAATAGCGGGATGGCGCAGACATCGTCCATGATTTTGCGTTGCGCCTCCTTCCAGAGGGCCTTCTGGGCGGCGGCGTCGGGCGCGGTGCGGGCCTGCTCGATCTCCTTGTCGGCAACGGCGCAATGCGAAAAATTCGTCGCCGCGGTCGGCGTGCCGACGGTGGCACGCGAATGGAAGAACTCGCTGAGATAGGTGTCGGCGATCGGGAAGCGCGCCGCACCATAGAAGACCAGCCCGCTCAGGTCCTTGCGGGTCTGGCTCTGATAGGTCGCGTGGTCGACGACCTGCATCTCGAGCTTGATCCCGGCCTTGCCGAGCTGCGCCTGGATGATCTCCATGAAGGGCTGCTGCGCCGAGATATTGGAGACGATCGCCTTGATCGTGATGCCGTCCTTGTGGCCGGCTTCGGCCAGCAGCGCCTTCGCCTTGGCGAGGTCGAAGCCGTAGCGGACCGAACAGTCCTCGCCGAGATAGCCTGGCGGCACGACGGAGCAGCCTTTGGGGCCGACATCCTTGCCGACGAAACGCACGAGGTCGTCGACATTGACGGCGGCCGCGACCGCGCGCCTCACGCGGATGTCGTCGAGGGGCGGAATGCTCTGGTTGAGGTGCAGCAGCCGGAATTCGCCCGGCTGGAAGATGTCGACGTTGAAGCCGGGCCGGCGGCGGGCGGAATCGACCCAGCGCTGCTCGCGCTTGCCATACATCAGGTCGAGTTCGCCGGAGGTGAAGGCGAGTTCACGAGCGCTGTCGGAGGGGATGACGCGCACCATGATCGTGTCGATCTTCGGCTTGCCGCGGAAATAGCCCGGATGCGCGGCGAGCTTCACATACTGCTGCGTCACCTGCTCGACGAAGGCGAAGGGGCCGGTTCCGACCGGCTTCGCCCCGAACTTGTCACCGAGCTCCTCCGCCGCCTTGCGGCTGACGATGTTGCCGCCATGGTAGTTGGAGACGCGACCCAGAAAATTGACGTCGGGGTATTTCAGCGTGACACGCACCGTGAGGTCGCCGGTCTTCTCCACCGTCTCGACCGCCGCGAAATCCGAGGAGAAGGTCGAGCGCTTGGGGTCGGCCGAGCGCTGCAGCGAATAGACGACGTCGTCGGCGCTCAGCGTGCCCCAGTCGCCCTGAAATTTGACGTCCTTGCGTAGATGGAAGGTCCAGACCTTGCCATCCGGCGAAGTCACCCAGCGCTCCGCCAGGTCGGGCTCGAGATCCTGCGGATCGGCGCTGCCGGGCTTGAAACGGACGAGGCCGTTATAGATCCAGCCGATCAATGTCTTGTCGGCGGTGGCGCTGGCGCGATGGGCGTCGAGCGTCGAGACATCGCCGTTGCCGGCGACACGCAGCAGGGCTTCCTGCGCCGAGCCCGCGATCGGCGCGCAGGCCGCGGCGATCAGGCTGGCGAGCCCGATGATGCGATGTTTCATGACGTGATCCCCTCGGCTTTGGCCATTCGGGCCAGTGTGGGTGCAGTGCATCCACGCTGTCCAAGTCGAAATCGGGAATCGCGTATTCCAGGGAGTTATAGGTGCGCGCGGACTCGACGCGACACCGGCACTTGGAAAGCGTCAGGTCCAGCCCGGAAAGCGCCGCGTCGCCGTTACGGCACGACGCGGCCCCGGACGCGCCCGCTCCCCGTTCGGCACGAGCAGCCCGCTTCGACGGGCGCAGCCCTGCCCAGAACGCAGATCCGCCGCGCCGTCTGGCAGCGCTGGCCGAGCGCGGACGCCCGGTATCGGCTGGGTGCAGCGTCGCCTTGCCATTGCGAACGGAATTGAGCGGGACGATCGGTACCGCCTGGCACGAAGAGCGGCCCGGCTCCCGGAATGCCCCCGCCATCGGAGCGCAGGCGGAGATCCGGGACATTGTCGGTGATCGAGGGCGGGCCGAGACCGCGCCTGGGTCCGTCAGGCGTGAGCGGAGCATTGCCCGGCGTCCCGACAAGCTGCGCGCCAGCGGGAAGCGCGACAAGGACGGGCATGATGGCTGCGAACAGGACGGCAAAGACGTTGCGCATCGCGACTGACACTCCCGCAAGGTGACGACATGGTGGCAGCAGCAGTCCGACAGGCCAACTCAGGGCTTGCGCCATGCAGCGCCACCGAGGCTAGGTCTTGTGACGGCTCAGGTCCACGATCTCGATGCCGGCGTCCGGTTTCGTCCCGGCTTCCGGCGCATCGTCCGGGGGCGCAGCAGGCTCTCTATTGTGCTTCTCGGCAGCAAGCCCGCCTGAATCCGTCGGTTCATAGGGCGCGTGCGGGCCGGTGGCGTGGCTGGAGCGCGGATTGGGCCCGGGCCTCCGCTCCGCATCCTCACCGGATTGCCCCTTGCGCTGCGGAGTCTGGTAGGGAACCGGGGCATCGGTCGGGCGGGAGTTGATCGACATGGCGCGGCCCTCCTTTCGGGAAGGAACCGTTTGCTGGCCGCCAGGTTCCGCCCCGCCTGCCCGCCATCTCAGGGACGCTCGCCCCGCGCGATCCGCTGGTCGATCTCGGCCAGCACCGGCGCCAGATCGGCGACACCGTCGACGACGTAATGCGCGCCGGCCGCCTTCAGCTTCGCTACCGCCATCGCGCGGCGCTGCGCAAACTCGTCGGGTGAGAGCGCCAGCGTATCGGCGAGCGACAGGCCGAAGACATTGCCCGTCACCGCCACGCCGACGGTCCAGGCGCCGCCATTCGTGCCCTCCCCGATGCCGACCTCGGTATCGTCGACCTTGACAGCGCGCCAGGCCGGATAGACCTGAAGCTCGGTCAGGACCCGCCACATCAGGAAGGGCGTCGGCCGGCCGTCGGGCGCATCACCCGTGCAGGCCATCGCATCAGAGACGAAACCCTGCTCCTTCGCGCGCGGCGTCACCTCCGCCATGATCGCGCGGGTGTAGCCGGTGGTGCTGCCGATGCGAACGCCGTCCGCGCGTAGCATGGCGGCGAGATCGGCGGCGCCGGGAATGAGATCGGCGAACTGCGCCGCGACGGCAATGTTCTTCGGCACGAAGACATCGTAGACGGCAGAGATATCGGCCTCCGTCGGCGCATGGCCGCGCTCCCGCCGCCATTCGGCGGCGATCCGGGGCATGGCGAAGAGCGCAGCGACATGGGGGCGCTTGGCCATGCCCATCGGGATGCGCGCCTCGTCGATCATGACCGCGACGCCGAATGCAGCGAAGGCCTCGACGAAAGCCCCCATCGGCGCGAGCGAACCGTGATCGACGACGGTTCCGGCCCAGTCGAAGACGACGGCCCTGATCTGGTTCAGCGACATGCTCTTATCCATTCCCGGGTTACCCGACGCGCCGTGCTCAGGCGACGAGCCGCGCGCGCTCATCGAGCGCCAACGCCGGCGGGGCTGCGCTGGGCACGCCCATCTCGACCAGCGACTGCTTCGCCGCCGCGACGACGCGGCGCATGACATGTTCGTCCATGTGGCCGATGCAGCCGACGCGGAAGCTGTCGACCACCGTCAGCTTGCCCGGATAGATGATGAAGCCCTTGTCCTTCATCAGCCCGTAGAAGCGGTCGAAGGCGAAGTTCGGATGCGCCGGGCAGAAGAAGGTGACGATGATCGGCGAGAGCCATTCGTCCGGCAGCAATGTCTCGAAGCCGGCCTCGCGCATGCCGGCGACCAGCACGTCGCGGTTGCGGGCATAGCGCGCACCGCGCGCCACGACGCCACCCTCGGCTTCGTGCAGGCGCAGCGCCTCGACGAAGGCGGCAACGATATGGGTCGGCGGCGTGAAGCGCCACTGGCCGGTCTTCTCCATCGCCGCCCATTGCGCGTGGACGTCGAGGCTGAGCGAATGGCTGCGGCCCTCGGCCGCGGCGAGTTCGCTTTTACGGGCGATGACGAAGCCGAAACCCGGTACCCCCTCGATGCATTTGTTGGCCGACGACACGATCGCCTCGTAGCGCAGCGTCCCGACCTCGACCGGCAGCGCCCCGAAGGCGCTCATCGAGTCGATCAGCAGCTTGCGGCCAAGGCCGTAGACGGCCTGCGAAATCTCGGCGACCGGATTCAGGATGCCCGAGCTGGTCTCGCAATGGATCGCGAGCACATGGGTGATGGCCGGATCGGCCTGCAGCGCGGCCACGACATCGGCGGCGCGCGGCGGCAGGTAGTCGCCCTTGTCGATCAGGGTGCAGGCACGGCCGAGATAACGCATCGTCTGCGCCGCCCGCAGGCCATAGGCGCCGTTGGCGAGGACGAGCAGCTTGCCGTCGCGCGGCACGAAGGAGCCCAGCATCGCCTCGACGCAGAAGCTGCCGCTGCCCTGGATCGGCACGCAGTCGAAATTCCCTTCGTCATCACCGACCATCGCCAGAAGCTGGCGCCGCATCGTCGCCGTCAGAGCCCGGAAGTCACCGTCCCAGGAGCCCCAGTCCCGCAGCATCGCCTGCTTCACGGCATAGGCCGTGGTCAGCGGACCGGGCGTCAGCAGATAGGGCTCGCCCAGGGCGGGGGCCTCGAAGGCGGTGATGTCCAGATGGTCGGTGACGGGCATCGCCGCTCCTCTTGGTGACCCATTCGATGAAGGCATCATCGCCTGTATCCAGACATCTGAAAAATCGCTATTTTAGATTGACCAATAAATTTTATCGATACATCCGAAACTCACAGGCATCGATCTCAGCCCAGCCCAACCCGGATTTCTGCATGCGCTATGTTCAGCTTCGTGCCTTCCACCATGTCGCGATCTCGGGCGGGTTCTCGCGCGCGGCAAACGAACTCGGCCTGACGCAGCCGGCCATCTCCGACCAGGTTCGCAAGCTGGAGGAGGAATATGACGTGCTGCTGTTCAGCCGTCAGCACAAGCAGGTCGCGCTGACGCCGATGGGCGAGACCTTGCTCGCGATCACGCACCGGCTGTTCGACGCCGAGGGTCAGGCCCTGGAACTGCTCTCCGAGTCGCGCGCGCTGCGGATGGGGGCGCTGCGGCTCGTCGCCGATTCCGTCCACCACATCCTGCATGTCCTGAGCGCCTTCCGCGAAGCCTATCCCGGCGTCCAGATGACGGTGCAGGCCGGCAACACCGAGACGGTTCTCGCCCGGCTGCTGAGCTACGAGGCCGATCTCGGCGTTCTGGGCGACACCACCCCGCGTCGCGACTTCGAGATCGTTCCGCTGAACGCGACGCCGATCATCGCCTTCGTCGCCGCGGGCCATCCGCTGGCCGCCCGCCGGTCGCTCTCGCTCGCCGATCTCGCCGGCCTGCCGCTGGTGATGCGCGAGCACGGCTCGCGGACGCGGCGCCTGCTCGAACAGCGGGCGGTCGAGACCGGCGTCGCGCTGCGCCATGCGATCGAGGTCGAGGGGCGGGAGGGTGTGCGCGACGTCGTGGCGGCGGGCGCCGGCATCGGTTTCGTCTCCGAGGCCGAATTCGGCGAAGGGCACGGGCTGGCGCGCATCGCGCTCGACGGTCCGCCGATCCTGATGAAGGAAGCGCTGATCTGCCTGAGCGAGCGCAACCAGAGCAAGGCGATCAAGGCCTTCCTCGACATCGCCCGCCGGCACAGGGCGGAGGCTAGAACGCGATCTTGACCGACGGCGCGCTTCGCCGGGCCTCGCCATGGAAGACCGCCTCGATGTTGTTGCCGTCCGGATCGATCAGGAAGGCCGCATAATAGCCCGGATGGTAGGAGCGCTCGCCCGGGCCGCCATTGTCGCGTCCACCGTGCTTCAGGCCGGCGGCATGAAACGCCGCGACCATGGCGCGGTCCTTCGCCTGAAAGGCGATGTGATGCCGGCCGGTCAATGCCCCCTGCGCCGCCTTGCTGTCCAGGCTCGAGACGAACAGCTCGTCGATCCAGAAATAGTCGTCGGCGCTCCCGCCCAGCGGAATCTCCAGGATGTCGAACAGGGCCTCGTAGAAGCGGCGGCTCGCCGCCAGGTCGCTGACGACGAGCTGGATATGGTCGATCAGGCGGCCACGGTGCAGTTCCTGGGTTTCCATCTGCGTCTCCCGTTGTCGTCGCGGTAACGCCACAGACTGACTTGCCGTTCCGTCGAAAGACGGCAGGAGGTGCGAGAAGCGGGACAAGAGCGACGCAAGAGGAGGCACAAGGGCGGGCGCAGCACGCCTGGCCGTTCAGGCGCGACGCATCGTCATCCGCCTCGCGCATTCCAGCCCGAGCACGGCGAAGGCGAAGAGCAGCCAGACCGGCTCGGCCCGGTTCAGGAAGAACGATTCCAGCATGCCGACATAGGTCATGAACATCACGATCATCGCGCAGAGATCGGCAAAACGGCGCCGGTCGGGATCGGCCTGGGCCGCGAGATAGTTCTGCAGCGGCTTCACCATCAGGCAGTAGATGATCACGAGCGCTCCCGGGATTCCGAACATCAGCATCGCGTCGAGATAGCTGTTATGGCCGGATCCGATGCCGCGAATGTCCCAGCTCGCCTCGAAATTCTCTTCCATCCGCGTCACCGCCGGCGTCTGCCAGAAGCTGACATAGCCATAGCCGAACCACGGCTTCTCGCCGATCCGGGCGGCGGCGAATTTCCAGATCTCGTCGCGCCCGGTGAAGGTCGGGTCCGGGTTGATCGCGGCCGACAGCTTCAGCAGCGCCGGCGAGAAGATGGTGCCGACCGTCAGCGCCCCGATCAGCAGGACCATGCCCACATGCATCGCCAGGCCGAGGCGCGGCCGACCGAGCCCGCGCGCCAGCAGGACCAGCCCGATAGCCACCGGTAGGAAACCCATGGTCGTCTTCGAGCCGCTGTTGAGGACGAAGACCACGCTCAGCAGGACGACGGCCGCGCCGCGCAGCGTGAGCCCCATGCGCCAGACATAGATGCCGAACATGGCGACCATGGAGAACACCGGCGCGGCATAGTTCTTGTGCGAGAGATGGCCCCGCCAGTCTCCGGCATGGCCGCCCTCGACACCCTCCGCGCCATGGACCGCCAGATGCGGCGCCAGCAGGAGCGCGGCATAGACCAGCAGCAGCAGGACCAGCGTGGCGTTGGCCGCCGCATTGGCGAAGCTGGCCTCGGTCCAGGGCAGGACGAGGATTCCGACCACGAGGACCATGGCGAAGCTCGCCAGCAGCAACGCCCGAAAAGCGGCCTCCGGGTCGAGCGCCTCCGGCAGCGACACCGCGGCGACCGCAAAGACGACGAGCAGGCCGCTCGACCGCAGCCTGGCCAGCGCAGCGCGCTCGGAAAAGGCCAGCATCGCCGCGCCATAGACCAGGGCCAGGCTGACATAGCCGATCTGGTTGACGACATTGCCGCTTGATTCGCCCTCGGCCAGCACCGGGGGGCCGGCAAAGGGCTGCAGCGTCAGCAAGAGGATGAACAGGCCGAGGCCGGAGAGAAACGCGGCGATCGCCCGGCCGCGATCGATCGCCGCGCGTGCGCCGGAAACCGCGTCCGCCTGTGTCGCCTCGCCCGCTCCGACTGACATCGCGCTCCGACGGTCCCTCGCGGCCGCGTCCGGCGGCCACTCGCACTATGGGCGGCGAAGCTTAAGACCCTGTAGCCGCAATCGTCGAAATCGCCGCTCGCGCAGCAGATGGGCGCGCTATGTGCCCACCTTAGCCAGCACGTCGGCGCGCAGGAAGCGCTCGATGAACAGCATGAACAGCACGGACGGCACCAGCAGGATCAGCGCCGTGATCGAGGCGACCTGGTAGTTGCCGCCCATCGCCGCGCTGTAGAGCAGCAAAGGCAGCGTCGTGACCTGCGGCACGCCGACGAAGAAGGTGCCGGTGAACTCGTCGAGCGATTCGAGAAACACGAAGATGCCCGACGCGATGATGCCCGGCGCCGCCAGCGGCAGCGTCACGGTGAAGAAGGCCCGCAGCGGCGAGGCGCCCATGTTGCGGGCCGCCAGTTCCAGATCCTTGTCGACCGCGGCAAAGGCCGCAGCCGCAATCCAGACGGAGAAGACGAGCCCATGCGCGGCATGGACCAGCACGACGGCGAAGACCGTGCCGTTGATGCCGATATTGTAGAAAATCCGCGCCACGTTGATGTAGATCGCGACGGACGGAAACGCCTGCGGCAGCAGGAACATCAGCATGAACAGCGCCCGCATCGGCAGCTTGAGCCGCGCCAGCGCGTAGCCAGCCGGGATCGACAGCGCGAGCGCGAGCACGACCGTCAGCACCGCGATCCAGACGCTGGTGCTGAGCGAGCTCATGGCATCGCCAGTCGGCCGGAAGACCTGTTCCCAATAGCGCGTGCCATAGGTCACCGGCAGCTTGTAGGGCGTATACCAGCGCTCGGCGACGGACCAGAGAGCGAGATTCAGAAGCGGACCGATCAGGACGAAGGCGAAGGCAACGAGCAGGGAGACCGCCAGCACCATCCGGGCGGAGGAGACGACACGGGTCATCGCGGCGCCTCCTGCGACATGCCGCGCTGGAGGTAGAGGATCGCGGCGCCCGCACTGATCAGATAGGTGATGACGCCGAGTGCGTTCGCCGTCGCATAGTCGCCATAGGCGTTGATCCGGAAGGCCATGTCGACGGTCAGCATGGTCGGCTGCGAACCGGACACCATCATCGGCACGGACAGCACCGAGAGCATCGTCACGAAGGACAACACGAGCGCGACCAGCAGCGTCGGCATCACCTGCGGCAAAGCGAGCTCGATCAGCACCCGCAGCCGCGAGGCGCCGAGATTGCGCCCGGCTTCCAGTGTCGCCCGGTCGATCGAGGCAAGCGCGCCGGCCAGCAGCAGCGCGACGAAGGGCGTCTGCTTCCAGACGAAGGTCGCGATGATGCCGCGCCAGTCGAGGAAGCTCACCGCCTGCAACGGCTCCATCAGGCCGAGCGAGACGAAGGTGTTGTTCATCAGGCCGTTCTTGGCGAGGAAGGTGCGCATGCATTGCGCCGCGACGATGAACGGGATGAACAGCGGCCAGCGATAGAGCGCCTTGAGCGTACCGACGATCCAGCGGTTCTCGCCCAGCGTCAGCGTGCCGGCGATGACGATGGCGGCGAGCGCCGTCAGCCCGCAGGAGGCCAGCACGATCACCACCGTGAAGACGATATCGGTCGAGTAGAGCTCGAACGCCTTGGCGAACCACTCCAGTGTGAAAGAACCGTCCTTGGTGAAGGCGGAGATCAGCGAGAAGCAGAGCGGGTACAAAAACAGCGCCGCGACCAGGGCGAGTCCGGGCGCGATCAGGATCAGCGCCAGATGGCGTTGGGAAAGGCTCATGCCACTGCGTTTCTTCTTGGAAAACAGACGCGGGGGTCATCCCGGACGCAGCGAAGCGGAGATCCGGGATCCATTCCGGAAAGGCTCAGGAATGGATCCCGGATCGGCGTCGCTGAAGCGACTTGCCCGGGATGACGGCGCATTCCATCATCCCGGTCGTCAAATCATCGATCTCAGTTCGAGACCTTCTTCTCGTAACCCTCGAGGATGTCGTTGAAGTAGGGCGCGATCGGGAAGGCCTTGCCGTTCTTGGCGAGGTCGGCCGGGGTGACGTCGGTGAAGAGCTTGTCCCAGGCGGCTTTGTCGAGCTTGCCCTCGAGATTGGCGGCGTCGATGCCCGGATACCAGTTGAACTTCTTGACGATGCCGTCGGCCTGCACCTGCGGGCTGGTGGCGAGCGCGATGAAGGCTTCCGCCAGCTTCTTCTGGGCCGACTTGCCGGCGACGGCGTAGTACATTGGCTGGCCGGGCATGCCGGGCGAGACGAGCTTGAGCTTCATGTTCGGCGGCAGCTTGCCGTCGGCCTGCCAGGAATAGAACATGTCGACCCAGACCGGGCCGATCGCGATCTCGCCGCGGTTCAGCATGTCGAGCGTGCCGGCATTGCCGGGGGTGATTACGGCGTTCTTGTTGAACTCCTTGAGATCGGCGAAAGCCTTGTCCCAGCCGGCCTTCGTGGCCGCGTCATACGGACCCTTGATCAGCTTGTCGGCATCGCCGCCGAAGGCATAGACCCAGCCGGCGACGAAGGAAACGCCGGACATGCCGCCCTTGATGCCGTTATAGCCGAACTGCTTGGGATTCTTCTTGGCCCAGTCGGCGAGCTCGGCGAAGGTCGCCGGCGGCGTCTTGACCATGTCGGCATTGTAGGCGAGCGCAGTCTGCGACTGGAACATCGGGATCACGAAACCCGAAACATCGGTGCCGAGCGCGTTCTTGGCGGCATCGCCGGTGGCGAGCTTGGCGGTCGCGACATTGCCCGTATACTTGTCGAGCAGGCCTTCCTTGACCATCTGGCCGGCGGCCTTCTGGTGGATGACGACGACGTCGAAATCGGTCGTGGCGGCGCCCTTCTGGGCGTCGAGCTTCTCATAGATCTTCTGCGAGCCGGAATCGCCCGGGCCGGTGCCGACCGAAACGACCTTCACGCCGGGATTGGCCTTCTCGAACATCGGTCCGAGGAAGTCCTTGACGTAATCGACCATGTTCTGGTCGCCGGCCGAAGCCACGTTGAGCGTCTGCGCGGAAAGCGGCGAAGCCGCCATCAGCGCTGCGAGCGAGCAGGCAATCGTGAGGATGCGCATGGATTTGACTCCTGGTTGGGTCGAATGCGGTCAGGCGGCAATCCCGGCCTCGGATGCCGGGAAGATGTGGAGGCGCTGCAGCGGAATGCGCAGGCCGACAGTGGTTCCGAGTTCGTGGCGATCGCTGTCATCGACCGTGATCTGGCGGCCGGCGGCCTCGACGCGATAGCGATAGATGCCACCGGGATAGGCCCGCGCCGCGATCCGTCCGAGCACCAGCAGGTCCTCCCCAGCAGCGGCGTCGGTGGCGTCGAGCCTTGCGACATCGTCGCGGAAATAGGCGACGGCCTCGCCCGCCGGCAAAGCCTGCGCCCAACCCGCCTGAAGATGTGCGGTCGCTTCGCCGGCACTCAGCGAGGCGCCCTGTTCGGAGCGCTCGACGCGCAGCGGCAGGACGTTCTCCGCACCCATGAAATTGGCGACGAAGGCTGTCGCAGGCTGGTCGTAGACCTCTTCCGGCGTGCCGACCTGCGCGATCGTGCCCGCCTGCATGATGACGAGCCGGTCGGCCATGGTCATGGCCTCCTCGCGGTCATGCGTGACATGGACCGCGGTCAGGCCGAGGCGCTGCTGGATCGCCCGGATCTCGTGGCGCATCGTCATCCGGATCTTGGCATCGAGGTTCGACAGCGGCTCGTCGAGCAGCAGGATGCCAGGGTCGATGGCGAGGGCCCGGCCGAGCGCGACGCGCTGGCGCTGCCCGCCCGAAAGCGCCGTGACCTTCCGGTCCTCGTAGCCGGCAAGCCCGAGGAAGGAGAGCATCGAGGCCACCTTCGCGGCGATCTCGGCCTTGGAGGCGCCGCGCAGCTTCAGCCCGTAGCCGATGTTCTGCTTCACGGTCATGTGCGGCCACAGCGCATAGGACTGGAACACCATCGCCATGCCGCGCTTTTCAGGCGGCAGCAACGCGACATCCCGGCCGCCGACGATGATCGAGCCGGATTCGACGGGCACGAAGCCCGACAGCGACCGCAGCAGCGTAGTCTTGCCGCAGCCCGACGAGCCCAGCAGCGCCGTGAAGCTGCCCGGCGTGAAGTCGAGGCTGACGCCGTGCAGCACCCGCGTGCCGCCATAGGCAACCTGCAGATCGCGCACGGCGATGGACGCGCCGCTACGCGGCCCGCTTGGCAATTCGGTTGGCAAGATGCCATCTCCCTGACCGCGATCTTTTCCGGAATGAATGGAATTATTCTTCCATTTCCGATACGCTTGGATCAAACATAACGCCGGTGTCCGACCGTGTGCAATAGGTTTGTGAACCTCTGATGACAGCGCCGATCCATTCCATCTGGCTGATGCCCGCTGCAGACGACAGCGCGCTACTCGCCGGCATCGTTTCCGAGCTGTCGCAGCGCTTCGGTACGCCGCTCTTCACGCCGCATCTGACGATAGCCGGCGACACCGACAGGCCCGTGACGGCGCTCGCCTCCGCGATCGCGGAGGCGGCGGGAGAGGTCACCTTTTTTTTAGAGGTCGTGGCGGGAATCGAGACCAGCGAGGCCTTCTTCCGCTCGTTCTACGCGCGTTTCGCGGTCAGCTCGCCACTGGCCGCGCTGAAGCAGCGGCTCGATGGACAGGCGACGGAGGTCTTCATGCCGCATGTCTCGCTGCTTTACGGGCCTGTCGAGGCCGGTCCGAAGGCGCAGGCTGCCGATAAGATCTCACACGCGCTTGCAGGCCGGTCGATCCGCTTCGACCGGCTCTGCGTCGTCACCTCGGGCCAGGACGTCCCGATCGACCAGTGGCGCGTGGTTGAGACGGCGACGCTGGCCTGACGGTCATCAGCCGCGCGGCAACGCTTCCAGAAAGCGCGCCGGCTCGCCCTGCGCCGGCGTCACGATCTGCGCCTCCCACATTACTTTCTGGCCGCGCACATAGGTGCCGACCGGCCAGCCGGTGACGCTGACGCCGTCATAGGGCGTCCAGCCGCATTTCGAGGCGCCCCAGGCATTGGTGATGGTCTCGCGGCGCTTCAGATCGACGATGGTCAAATCGGCGTCGTAGCCAGCCGCGATCCGGCCCTTGCCCTCCAGCCCGAAGATGCGCTGCGGCCCGTGGCTGGAGAGGTCGACGAAGCGCTCCAGCGTCAGCCTGCCCGCATTCACATGGTCGAGCATGATCGGCACCAGCGTCTGCACGCCCGGCATGCCGGAATGGCTCGCTGGATAGGCGTGGTGCTTCTCCTCATGCGTATGCGGCGCATGGTCCGAGCCGAGCACGTCGACGATGCCCTGATCGACGCCCCACCAGATGCGCTGGCGATGGCTGTCATCGCGGATCGGCGGGTTCATCTGGGCATAGGTGCCGAGCCGCTCGTAGCAGTCCGGCGCGACCAGCGTCAGATGGTTCGGCAGCACCTCGACGGTCGCGACATCCTTGTGGTCTTTCAGGAACTCCATCTCGTCGCCGGTCGAGATGTGCAGGATATGCACCCGCGCGCCGGTCTCGCGGGCGATCCGCACCAGCCGCTTCGTGCAGGTCAGCGCCACCTCCGGCGAACGCCAGACCGGATGGCTCGACGGATCGCCCGTGACGCGCAGGCCCATGCGCTCGCGCAGCATGCCCTCGTCCTCCGAGTGGAAGGCAGCACGGCGGCGCGTGCGCTTTAGGATCTCGGCGACACCGGCATCGTCCTCGACCAGGAGATCGCCGGTGGACGAGCCCATGAACACCTTGATGCCGGCGGCACCGGGCAGCCGCTCGAGCTCGGGCACGTCGTTGACGTTCTCATGCGTCCCGCCGACCCAGAAGGCGAAGTCACAATGCATGCGATGTTTGCCGCGCCTGATCTTGTCGGCAAGCGCCTCAGGGCTGGTCGTCTGCGGAATCGTATTGGGCATCTCGAAGACGGTGGTGACGCCGCCGAGCACGGCCGCGCGCGAGCCCGTCTCCAGATCCTCCTTGTGGTCGAGACCCGGCTCGCGGAAATGCACCTGTGAATCGATCACGCCGGGCAGGATGTGCAGCCCCGTGCAATCGACGACCTCGCCGGCGGAGGCACTGGAAAGATCGCCCAGCGCCATGATCTTGCCGCCGGTGATGCCGAGGTCGCGCTGAACGCGCCCGTCATGGTTCACCACCGTGCCGCCCTTGAGAATGGCGTCGAAGGTTTGCGGCATGGCGATCTCCGGTGGTTGAGCGAGCGGCTGACACGGCCTACCTATCGGCCAGAGAACCATTTGCAAGCGCTACCGTGACGGCAGGCGCAGCGGAGAACACATATGCCTGCCACCCACCTCATCGATCGCGGCGTCATCCGCGTCAGCGGCGAGGATGCGCGCGACTTCCTGCAGAACATCGTCACCAACGACATGGACGCGGTGACGCCGGACCAGGCGGGGTACGGCGCGCTCCTGACGCCGCAAGGCAAGATCATCTGCGATTTCCTGGTCGTCGCGGTTCCCGAAGGCGAGGGCGGCGGCTTCCTGCTCGACACCCCCCTGCTCCAGACGGCCGACCTGATGAAGCGCCTGAAACTCTACAAGCTGCGCGCCAGGGTGGCGCTCGACGACCTGACCGAGGCCACAGCGGTGATCGCCTCGTGCGACGGCGCGGCGCTCCCCGAGGAGGCCGGCCTCGTCTACGTCGATCCGCGCCTGCCAGGCCTCGGCCAGCGCGCCATGACCGATCGCGACGGCGCGGCCGAGATCGCGACGGCCTCGGCCGACGCCTGGCACGCAAGCCGCATCGCGCTCGGCGTTCCCGAGGGCGGACGCGACTTCACCTATGGCGATGCTTTCCCGCATGAGGCCCTGCTCGACCAGCTCGGCGGTGTCTCCTTCAAGAAGGGCTGCTATATCGGCCAGGAGGTGGTCTCGCGCATGCAGCATCGCGGCACGGCAAGGACCCGGGTCGTGCCGATCGTCTTCGTCGATGGCATCGCGGCCGAGACCGGCTCCGATGCCACGGCTGGCGGCAAGGCGCTGGGCCGGATCGGCTCCGGGGCGAATGGCCGCGCGCTCGCCCTGCTGCGGCTCGACCGTGTCGCGGATGCACTGGCCGCGGGCGAGCCCCTGCTCGGCGGCGGGCTGGCCTTCTCGCTCGCCAAGCCGGATTTCATCCGCTTTCCCTTCCCCGGCGAAGCCGGCTTCGGAGCCGCCGCATGAGCGAGGCAGCCCCCGCAGGCGAGGCAACCCGTGCCGGCGACGATCGCATCGCGATCGAAGGGCCGGACGGCAGGTTCCGCTGTCGCTGGCCGGGCACCGATCCGCTTTACCTCGCCTATCACGACACCGAATGGGGCGTGCCGGAATACGACTCCCGCGCGCTTTGGGAGAAGCTGATCCTCGACGGCTTCCAGGCCGGCCTGTCCTGGATCACCATCCTGAGGAAGCGGGACGCCTTCCGCGCCGGTTTCGCCGGCTTCGCGCCGGAAGCCGTCGCCCGCTTCACCGAGGCCGATGTGCAGCGCCTGCTCGCCGATCCCGGCATCATCCGCCACCGTGGCAAGATCGAGGGCACGATCAAGAGCGCGCGCGCCTATCTCGCGATCAGCGAGCGCGAGCCCTTCGCCGATTTCCTCTGGAAGCATCTCGACGGCCGCGTGCTCCAGAATAGGTTCCGCACCCAGGGCGAGGTGCCGACGCAGACGAAGCTGTCGGAGGCGATGGCGAAGGAATTGAAGAAGGCCGGTTTCACCTTCTGCGGCCCCACCATCGTCTACGCCTTCATGGAAGCCTGCGGGCTGGTCAACGACCACCTCACCGGCTGCTTCCGTTGGCAGGAATGCGCCGCGCTGGCGCGCGACCAGCGGCCCGCCGCCTGATCATGGCACGCGCCCCTGCCCCGCCCCGCGCCTGGCAGCGCATGCTGTCGGGCCGCAGGCTCGATCTGCTCGACCCCTCCCCGCTCGATGTCGAGATCGAGGACATCGCCCATGGTCTCGCCCGCGTCGCCCGCTGGAACGGCCAGACGAAAGGGCCGCATTCCTTCTCGGTCGCGCAGCACAGCCTGCTGGTCGAGGCCATCGCCGATCATCTCAACCCCGGCTGGTCCGATGCCTGGCGGCTGATGGCACTGCTCCACGACGCACCGGAATACGTCATCGGCGACATGATCTCGCCGTTCAAGCTGGTGATGGGCGACGCCTACAAGGCAGTAGAGACACGATTGCTCGGCGCGATCCATCTGCGCTTCGGCCTGCCGGCTGCCCCGCCGGCCCTGCTCAAGCGCAAGACCAAGGAGGCCGACACCATCGCCGCCTTCCTGGAGGCGACAGAGCTGGCGGGATTCGGCCGCGAGGAGGCCCTGCGCTATTTCGGCCGGCCGCAGGCGTTGCCGCGGGCGGTGACCGCCCTGCTTTCGCCGCTGGACACGCAAGCCGCGCAGGATCGCTTCCTCGAACGCTTCGCCGCGCTCAGCCCCGGCTGAAGATGTCGGCAGCATCGGCCCAATAGGGATTGCGGTTGTCCGACAGGCCGAAGCGGGACAAGGCCCGGACCACCGGACTTGATGGCGTATCCGGTCCGACGGTCCGGGAGCCCCTCAATGGGTCAGGCGGACCTGGCTGATCTCGCGCGCGATCTGCTGGAACACCGGAGTCAGCTGCGCGGCGCTGCTGACCTCGTAATACATCCCCACTTCGCTGGCGCAGTTCTGCAGCAAAGTGCGGTCGCCGTCGATCACGCGCACGGTGTAGACCCGGATGCCCGCATCCTTCGCCGTCTGGCAGGCGAGCTTCGTGCGGGCGTCGATCGCAGCGCCGTCACTGGTGAAGCGATTCTGCGTGTTCTCACCGTCCGTCAGCAGGATCATGTACTTGTTCAGGCGCGGCGTCGCGAAGGGGCGTGCCTGCGTGAAAGGAACACCCGGCGTCAGCGTCGCCATGCCCCAGGTCGCGCCGATCGTGACGTTTGTGTTGCCCACCGGCGTCATGCCGTTGATGGCGGTCTTCAGAGCCGCCCAGTCGGCGGTCAGCGGCAGAATCGGCGCCAGCGTCGATTGCGCGCAGAAATCGGCCGGATACAGCGTGGCGTAGGCGAGGACGCTCTCATTGTCCTTCACGTCGTTCGGCTGATCGCGGTCACTGACGCAGCCGGCCCAGGTCGACTTGGTAATCGCGGTCGTGGTGCAGGTCTGCTTGCCCTTGTTCGTCGTGCACGTCGTCTTGGTCTGGTCGAAGCGAAGCCAAGCCTCGTTCTTGAAGCTGGTCGCAATCTTGACCTGCGTGGCAAAGGGCACGATCGAAACCTTGATCTGGTCGGTCTCCGTCGTCGCGTCCTTCATGATGTCGATCAGGTTTGTCGCCGCCGTCTTCAGCGCGGTCATCTTGCCCGACGAGTCCATCGAGCCGGTGTTGTCGAGCGCCAGCGCCAGTTCGATCGTGTTCGTGCCCCAGGTCGACTGCGACTTGCTCTTGATGACCATCGCATCCTGGCCGATCACGCGCGTCAGGCTCGTATCGATGCTCACCTGAGAGTCGATGGCGATGGTGCGTGCCGTACGGTCGATGGTGATGTTGGCACTCGTGAAGGTCCTGGCGGCGTCTCCGTGCAGGTTCGCCTTGATCCATTTGTTGATCCGGTCGCGGACCTCGGTGTCCGAGAGCTTGGCCGCGTCGCGGGCCGCCATCAGCGCCGCGGAGTCCACGGCCGCGTTGAGCACCTGATGGGCCGTCGTCGCGCGGGAGTAGTCGATCGTGGCGCCGGTCAGCCCGATCACGGGCACCATCGCGAAGGCGAACATCAACATCACGTTGCCGCGCTCGCTGGTCTGCAATTCACGCCAGCGTCGACGCAGGAAGTCTCGAATTGCCATGGCGCGGTTCCCCCCGGCTGTGACGTTGCGACAGAAGAGGTGCTCCCGCGGCCGTTACGAAGTCATGAAATCGATTCCCCGTATTTCCGTGCATCTGTCGAATTCGGCGCAGTTTTTATGAGAAAATGTCGATCCGGCCTGTTTTCGACGCCGGCGCGAAGGAAGCCCGTCCGCAACCGCACCCGAACTCTATCTTTTCCAATTCAGCAAAGGTGATCTCGATTTTTTCCGGATTTCGAGAAACCGGATTTCGCTCCATAACGATTGCCAACGCCGCAACCGGCACCGCGTCGAAAAGGAAACGATCATGTCGCAGCCTTCCGTCACCCTGCCCAAAGGCGTCGTCGTCAAGGGCGCCATTGCCGAGCGCTACGAGGAGGTGCTGAGCCATGACGCGCTCGCCTTCGTCGCCGAGCTGCAGCGCCGCTTCAACGAGACGCGCAAGCGCCTCCTCGCTTTGCGCATCGAGCGCCAGAAGCGCTTCGACGCCGGCGAGACGCCGGACTTCCTCGCCGAGACCCGCCATATCCGCGAGGGCGACTGGAAGGTCGCGGCCATCCCCGCCGACCTGCAGGACCGCCGCGTCGAGATCACCGGCCCGGTCGACCGCAAGATGATTGTCAACGCGCTGAATTGCGGCGCAAAGGTCTTCATGGCCGATTTCGAGGACGCCTCCTCACCGGTCTGGGCCAATATGATCGAGGGCCAGATCAACCTGAAGGACCGCTGGGCGGGCGCCATCGACTTCACCGACAAGGTGACGGGCAAGGCCTACAAGCTCGGTGCCAAGCCGGCCGTCCTGATCATCCGCCCGCGCGGCTGGCATCTGCCGGAGGCCCATATCGAGATCGACGGCGAGATCGCCTCGGGCTCGCTGGTCGATTTCGGCCTCTATCTCTTCCACAACGCCAAGGCCGCTCTGGCAGCGGGCTCGGGCCCCTATTTCTACCTGCCCAAGCTCGAGAGCCATCTCGAGGCGCGCCTCTGGAACGACGTCTTCGTCGCCGCCCAGAATGCGCTTGGCCTGAAAATCGGCACGATCAAGGCGACCGTCCTGATCGAGACGCTGCCGGCAGCCTTCGAGATGGACGAGATCCTCTACGAATTGCGCGACCACATGGCCGGCCTCAACTGCGGCCGCTGGGACTACATCTTCTCCTTCATCAAGAAGCTTGCCCGCAACCCGGCCTTCGTCCTGCCCGACCGCTCGCAGGTCGTCATGACCAAGGCCTTCCTGAACGCCTATTCGCTGCTGCTGATCAAGACCTGCCACCGCCGCGGCGCCTTCGCGATGGGCGGCATGGCCGCGCAGATCCCGGTCAAGAACAACCCCGAGGCCAACGCCGCCGCCTTCGCCAAGGTCAAGGCCGACAAGGAGCGCGAGGCCGGCAACGGCCATGACGGCACCTGGGTTGCCCATCCCGACCTCGTCCCGGTCGCCATGGAGGTCTTCGACCGGCTGATGCCGCAGGCCAACCAGCTCGACAAGGCGCGCGACGACGTGAAGGTCGGGCGCGAGGACCTGCTGGAAGTCCATCAGGGCACGCGCTCGGAAGAGGGCTTCCGCGAGAACATCCGCGTCGGCGTGCAGTATCTCGAAGCCTGGCTGCGCGGCCGTGGCGCGGTGCCTATCTACAATATGATGGAAGACGCCGCGACCGCCGAAATCAGCCGCGCCCAGATCTGGCAGTTCGTCAGCTACGGCGTCGAGGTCGACGGCAAGACCACGGTCACGCCCGAGCTGTTTAAGCGCTGCCTCGCCGAGGAGATGGAGCGCGTGAAAGGCGAGGTCGGCCCGGAGAACTACGCCAGGGGCCGTTTCCCGGAGGCGATCGAACTGTTCTCGAAGCTGTCGCTGGCGCCCGAGTTCGAGGAGTTCCTCACCGTGCCGGCTTACGGGAAGCTGTGAGGGGTCGAGGATACTGAGGAATTGAGGCTGAGAGGACGCTGCCGGGAGGCAGCGCCCTTTTTTTGCCATGGGTCGAAAGCTGATGACCTACGAGCAGTTGAAAGACTTCGCCCTGCACGTCACACGCCCTCGACAATGCGGATGTCTCGTTCGGCGCCGTTGCCGAGCAACGCCATAGCCTCTTGATAAGCGGCGCTGTCGTGCACCCGTTGCGCATGTTCGACACTATATTGGCTGACGCCAACGGCGCGGGCGGGGTTTGGCGTGTCTTGGACGTCATTCTCGGGCGAAGCGAAGCTTCGACCCGAGAATCTCAGGCCGGGCTCGCGCTGGTTTCCGAGATGGCCGGGTCAAGCCCGACCATGACGCAGCCAGTGCGCCTACTGCGCTGGTGCGACGGTCAGCGTCATCTGGCTGCGCCCGACGCGGCCCTCCTTGTCGACCGCCTCGATCTCGATGACGTGCTTGCCGGGCGGTACTAGCACGGCCGGCGCCTCGATGCCCTGCGCGGTGATGAAGGCCTTGACCCGCATCGTCACGTCGAGCGCCGGCTGGCGGCGATAGATCACGCGCACGCTGTTGGGATCGACCGGCACGCCATTGCTCGGCAGGAACTTCACCGCCAGCCGCAGCGGCTTGCCGGCGACGCCGCTTCCGAGCGTACCCTGTGTGTCGATGCCGGGACCACGGGTCAGGTTGCGCACCGCCCCGCCGGCCGCGTCCGTTGCCGGCAATCCGGCTTCCTCCCGGGTGATGAGCTGGACAGGCTCGGCGGCTCGCGCTGCGCTCAGCGCCAGCGCGGCGATCAGGGTGACAGGCAGGATGCGCCGGATGAACGTCGTCTTGGTCATCGTTTCACTTCACTCCCAGAAGTCCGGCGATCAGGCCGGTCATGATGGACAATGCGGTGCTGGCCAGCAGGATGGTCATCTCGATCGCCTTGAGCGTGTCCATGGGCAGCTTGCCGTTCACCGACAGCAGCCCTTTTCTCAGCTCCGGAAGCGAGGCGAGGCCCTTCGCGCTCAAGGCAGCCTGCGAGACGCGCAGCAGCATGCCGGCGAACATGGAGGCGCCTATGCTGAGCGCGTAGAACATCGTTTCGCGCCAGGCGGTGACTCCTTGAGGCAGCAACGGGATGTTGTCGACCCAGCCCAGCAATGCGTTCATGCTCGCGACGGAAAAAAATGCGAACAGGATCGCGACACCGACATCGAACCAGGACAGGCGCGGACGGACGCCGAAATAGACGAGCCCCGTGCAGAACGGAATGACCATCGAGGCCAGCCGCAGCACCGACAGCGACAGGTCGAGTCCCATGACGACCGTCCAATAGGCTGCAAGCAGCGCGGCGAAGCCGACCGGAAGGACCCAGAAGCGCCGCCGCGAAAGCGGGACCAGGAACGGGCTCGCAGCCTCGCCCGTTTCTGCACCCGGCACATCGATGGTGTCGGACGCAGGGACGGTCTCGGCCTGGAAGCGGCTGGCCTCCCGGCCCTGCTCGAGTTGGGCGAGGCGCCCTTCGAGCGCATCGAGGCGGCGCAGCAGCGGCAGGACCGGCGTCAGATCCCGCCCGCAGCAGCGGCAGGACAAGGCGCTGCCGTTGAGCGTGGCATCGCAATAGGGGCAGACGAGTTGGTTCTGCACAGACATTCGCGGCCTTGTTGGGAAGCGCACGCTCAAAGCCACAACTCTCCACCTTGCGCAAGCAAATCCGGGCGCTACAGCTGCGGAATCCGCACGGATTTGGCGATTTCAGCCGCACCGCCCCTACGTCATGGGCTGCGCGGCAAACCCGAATCATCTATCGCGCTGTCATGAGCACCACCTTCAGCACCCGCCTCATCGAAGCCGTCGCGCGTTATCGCGCCGAGGTCGCCTCCCCGCGCGAGCATCTCTCGCTGCTGCGCTGGCAGATCGCCCAGGGCGATGCACTCGACCGGCGCGACACCTTTCCCGGCCATGTCACGACCAGCGCCTATGTGCTGTCGCCCGACCATGCCCGCATCCTGCTGATCGACCATGTCGTGATCGGCCGCTGGCTCCAGCCCGGTGGCCATTGGGAGGACGCAGCGACCTTCGCGGAATCGGCTGCGCGCGAAGCGCTGGAGGAGACTGGCGTGCAGGGCCTCGCCTTGCACCCCTGGCACAAAGGCGGCGATCTGCCCTTCGTCATCGACAGCCATGACGTGCCCGGCAAGTCCGCCCGCAACGAGCCCGCCCATGTCCATCACGACCTGCAATATCTCTTCCTGGCCGATCCGGCCTCGGCCCTCGTCGCCCAGATCGAGGAGGTCCATGCGGCTGCATGGAAGCCGCTGCAGGACCTCGCGGACATCGCGCCGCTCGCACTCGGCCGGATCCAGAGCCTGACCGTGCCGGGCTGACGCCGGCGGCCCGAATGTTGCGCCGCCGCAACATGTAACATTATTACATTTAAACCGGCGCGATAACCCTCGCCGCGGCGCGAAAACCGGCCGATGATCCTGCCGGTCGACAATGCGAGTCCGAATTGTTGCAATTCATTCGCATTTGCATAAAACTGAATCCCGCCGCCACCGGAACCCGCGCCATGTCCCTGAAGCACCTTGCCGTCGCCGCCTTCGTCTCCAGCGCCGCGAGCGTGTCGCTCGCCGCCGATCTGCCTTCGCGCAAGGGCGCGCCGGTCGCACCGCCTGTCGTGTCCGCCTGTTCCGAGAGCGAGGGCATCCCGACCGACGCCTTCGGCTTCACCACCGGCTCGGACGTGGCCGATCCCGGCTCCTTCGGCACGAGCCTGACCTATGGCGGCGCCTATGGCACCCGCTTCGGTTCATCCAACAGCCATGGCCTGCAGCTTCAGGGCTCCTACGGCCTCCTGCCCTGCCTCGAGGTCGGTCCCTATCTGCTCGGCGGCCTCTCTCAGGCCTCCCTCGGTGGCGTCAGCGCAGACGAGCGCAGCTTCGGTGCCGGCCTCGAGACCAAGTACAAAATCCTCGGCCGCGACATGCACGGCATCGGCCTGACTGCCGTGATCGACCCGAGCTTCAACCGCATCGACCCCGACGGCGCCGGCCGCTTCACCACCTATAATGCGGGCCTGCGCCTGTTCGCCGACAAGACGCTCGTCCCCGGCAAGCTCTATGCCGCGCTCAACCTCTCCCACGACCTGACCTGGACCGGGCCCGACCCTTATGGGCGCTCCTCCACCTTCACCATCGGCGGCTCGCTCGCCTGGCAGGTGCTGGACGGCGTCTATCTCAGCGGCGAGGTTCGCCACCAGCGCGCCCACAACACGCTTGGCTTCGACAAACAGGCCGGTTACGCCACCTTCGCCGGCCCGGGCGTGTTCTGGCAGGCGACGAAGCAGTTTGCGATCTCGGCTGCCTACAATGTCCAGGTCGCTGGCAAGGCCAAGGGCCAGCCCGGCGATCTCGATTTGGTCAATTTCAGCCAGCACCTCGTCAAGGTGAAGGCCGCCTACAGCTTCTGAAGAGATCGGGAGGGCTTCCGCAACGGCCGGAGAACACAGCCCTCCTGACGATCCCGACGCCCGAAGTTGAAGTGGCGATATCTGCTTGTTAGAAGCCTGCCGTCGCAACTGAGGACGGCATGCATAACTTCAGGGACTGGTTCGACGAAGCGCGCATCGCGCTCGTCTGGCGCATTGCCGGCGACGATCCCCGCAAGACGGTGAGGGTCTACGCCGGAGCGACCCTGGCGATGGGCGTCGTCATCGGCGCGATCCTCGCCAGGCCGGCGGGCGCGCTTGTCCTGCTGCTGACCGGCATCCTGCTCGGCTATGCCGCGCGATCCTTCGTATCCTACCGACGCCGCAAGGCCTATCTGCAGGCGAGGCGGCAGGGCTGAGTACGCAGGCCGCCGGCCTCTGACGATCAATCTCGCCAACGGTATCCCCTTGCGCCTGATTTCGCGACAGGTCGCAGCCGGCTCCCCGGGCCCGTGCGCTCGGCCGCGTTGACGCCCCAGGCACAGTATCCTAGAACCACGGCCTAGATACTCCCTCCCAGTATACGGACGTCATGCCTCACACCCCATCGGAGAAGCGGCGCGCCATTGCCCGGCTCCGCCGGATCAAAGGCCAGGCCCAGGCTCTCGAACTCGCGGTGGAGGCAGGCGCGGAGTGCGGCGCCCTGCTCCAGCAGATTGCCGCCTTGCGTGGCGCGGCGACCGGGCTGATGGCGGAAGTCCTGGAAAGCCATCTGCGCGAGACGCTGCATGCTCCGGCACCTGGCGATCGATCAGACCGGATCGCCGACGGCGACGCCGAGATCGCCCAGATCATGCGTATCATCCGCCCCTATCTGAAATAACGCCCGAGAAGAAGGAACCATCCGATGAAGACACGCGCCGCAGTCGCCTGGGAAGCCGGCAAGCCGCTCACCATCGAAACCATCGAGATCGGCGGACCGAAGGTCGGCGAGGTGCTTGTCGAGGTCATGGCGACGGGCATCTGCCACACCGACGCCTACACGCTGTCGGGCCTCGATTCCGAAGGGAAATTCCCGGCGATCCTCGGCCATGAGGGTGCGGGCATCGTGCGCGAGGTCGGCGCCGGCGTGACCACGCTCAAAGCCGGCGACCACGTCATCCCGCTCTACACGCCGGAATGCCGGAGCTGTAAGTCCTGCCTGTCGCGCCGCACCAATCTCTGCACCTCGATCCGCGCGACGCAAGGTCAGGGCGTGATGCCCGACGGCACCTCGCGCTTCTCCTGCGATAGCGGCGAGATCTTCCACTATATGGGCTGCTCGACTTTCGCGAACTTCACCATCCTGCCCGAGATCGCGCTGGCCAAGGTCCGCGAGGACGCTCCCTTCGACAAGATCTGCTACATCGGCTGCGGCGTCACGACCGGCATCGGCGCGGTGATCTACACGGCCAAGGTCTGGCCGGGCGCGAATGTCGTGGTCTTCGGACTCGGCGGCATCGGCCTGAACGTCATCCAGGGCGCCCGCATGGTCGGCGCCGACAAGATCATCGGCGTCGACATCAACCCGGCCAAGGTCGAGATGGCGAAGAAGTTCGGCATGACGGACTTCATCAACCCGAAGGAGGTCGGCAACGACAAGGTCGTGCAGGCGATCGTCGACCTGACCGGCGGCGGCGCCGATTTCTCCTTCGACGCCACCGGCAACACGGACGTTATGCGCCAGGCGCTCGAATGCTGCCATCGCGGCTGGGGTGAATCGATCGTCATCGGCGTCGCCGAGGCCGGCAAGGAGATCGCCACCCGCCCGTTCCAGCTCGTCACCGGCCGTGTCTGGAAGGGCACGGCCTTCGGCGGCGCGCGCGGCCGCACCGATGTCCCGAAGATCGTCGACTGGTACATGGACGGCAAGATCAACATCGACGACCTGATCACGCACAAGCTCAGCCTTGACGAAATCAACCACGGCTTCGACCTGATGCACGAGGGCAAGTCGATCCGCAGCGTCGTGGTCTACTGAGGCGCCGCTTTCCCGCCTTATCTGCCGGGCACTGAAGCACGACCTCCGTCATTCCGGGGCAGCGCGAAGCGCTGAACCCGGAACCCACGACTGGCTACGACGCGTGAACAACCGACCGGGTGAGGGCTCGCCCGGTCGTGGGTTCCGGGTTCGGCCTTTGGCCGCACCGGAATGACGGGCGTCGTGCCATGACCGTTGAAGGAACCCCACATGGAACTCCTCTCCTCCTCGAAGGCCTTCGGCGGCTCGCAGCGCGTCTATCGCCATGACAGCGCGGCTTGCGCCGGCCCGATGACCTTTGCGATCTATCTGCCGCACCAGATCGAGGACGGCCCGGTTCCGCTGCTCTGGTATCTCTCGGGACTGACCTGCACGCACCAGAACGTCATGGACAAGGGCGAGTACCGCGCGGCCGCCGCCGCCAACGGAATCGCCATCATCTGCCCGGACACCAGCCCGCGCGGAGAGGGCGTGCCCGACGAGCCCGACAACTGGCAGTTCGGCTCGGGCGCGGGCTTCTATCTCGACGCCACGCAGGAGCCCTATGCGAAGAACTACCGGATGGAGAGCTACATCCGCGACGAATTGCCGGGCCTCGTCTCCCGACATTTCCCGGTCGACATGGCTCGCCAGGGCATCTTCGGTCATTCCATGGGCGGCCATGGCGCGATCACCCTCGCGTTGAAGAACCCGCAGCGTTACGCCTCCGTCTCCGCCTTCGCGCCGATCGCGCAGCCCTCGACCGCCGGCTGGTCGCGCCCGGCCTTCGAGAAGTATCTCGGCACCGACGAGCGGAGCTGGCGCGCTTATGACGCGACCCTGCTGATCGCCGACGGCCATCGCGTCAAGGATTTGCTGGTCGACCAGGGCACCGCCGACGGCTTCCTCGACGAGGGCTTGCGGCCGCAGCTCCTGGAGGTCGCCTGTGCCGCGGCCGGCATCCCGCTCGAACTGCAGATGCGCGACGGCTACGACCACTCCTACAACTTCATCTCGACCTTCATGGCGCAGCACATCGCCTGGCATGCGGAAAGGCTGACGGCGCCCTGAGCCGCATCGGGGAACGCATCGCCCGTCATCCGTGTTGATCCGGCGCGCCCATCCCGCGCGCCGGGGGACATGCCATGGCCGATCAGCAATCGCCGCGCCGCTCGCTCTTCACGCGCCTGTCGCAGGCAACGGCCCATTGGGCGGGAAAGCCGCAGACATTCTTCGTCGCGCTGTCGGTCATCGTAATCTGGGCCGCGTCGGGGCCGGTCTTCGGCTTCAACGACACCTGGCAACTGGTCATCAACACCTCGACCACCATCGTTACCTTCCTGATGGTGTTCATCATCCAGAACAGCCAGAACCGCGACACCGCCGCGATGCAGATCAAGCTCGACGAGCTGCTTTCGAAGATCGAGGGCGCCCGCGAGGAGCTGATGGATCTGGAAGAGCTCGACGAGGAGGCGATCGAGTCGATCCGGCGAGAGTTCGAGAAGCGCGCCGAGAAGGCCCGCAGCAGCTAGCCACCCGCCAGAAAACGAAGCTCAGGGCACGATCGAGGCGAAAACCTCAGACGACAGCCGTGAGCCCGCCATCGACCATCAGCAGATGGCCGTTGACATAGTCGGATGCCGCCGAGGACAGGAAGATCGCGGCGCCGATCAGCTCCTTCGTCTCACCCCAGCGTCCGGCCGGCGTGCGGCTGCAGACCCAGGCGGTGAAGGCCTCGTCAGCGATGAGCGCCTTGTTGATCTCGGTAGCGAAATAGCCCGGCCCGATCGCGTTCGCCTGGATATTGTGCTTGCCGAGCTCGGCGGCGAGGCCGCGCGTCATCATCTTCACCGCGCCCTTGGAAGCCGTGTAGGGGATAATGGTGGCGCGGCCGAGTTCGCTCATCACCGAGCCGATGCTGATGACCTTGCCGCGCTTGCGCGGCAGCATCCGCTTCGTCACCGCCTGCGTGACGTAGAACACTGAATGCAGGTTCGTCGCCATCACCTCATGCCAGCCCTCGACCGGGAATTCGGTGAAGGGCGCGCGCTTCTGCATGCCGGCATTGTTGATCAGGACGTCGATCGGCCCGATCTCGGCCTCGATCGCAGCCACCCCCGCCTCGACGGCCGGCTGGTCGGTGACGTCGAAAGGCGCAACAGACACCTTGCGGCCGGCCGCCGACATGGTCTGCGCCGCCCTGTCCAGCTTGGCCCTGTCGCGACCGTTAAGCACGACATGCGCACCCGCCTCCGCGAGGCCTTCCGCCAGGGCGAGCCCGATCCCCTGCCCCGAACCCGTGACCAGGGCGATCTTGCCCTCGAGATTGAACAGCGACAGAGACATGGCCGATCCTCGCGACGAATGGGGCGTGCGCGGCAGTTTGCGTTTGCGCCGGTGCCGCCGCTTTCGGTAAGCATCTTTCAAACGATTAGACAATGAGGGATGGCGATGGTCACCCCTCGCAGGGAGAAGCCGCCATGCGTGCCGTCGTCATCCATGCCGAGAAGGATCTCCGCGTCGACGAGGTCGCCGCCGGCGAGCCCGGCCCGCAGCAGGTACGCGTCAAGATCGAGGCCGGCGGCATCTGCGGCTCGGACCTGCACTACTATCTGCATGGCGGCTTCGGCACGATCCGCGTCCGCGAGCCCCTGATCCTCGGGCACGAGATCGCCGGCCGGGTCGAATCCGTCGGCGCCGAGGTTACGCGGGTCAAGGTCGGCGACCGTGTCGCGGTCAATCCGAGCCGCGCCTGCGGCCATTGCCGCTATTGCCAGATGGGGCTGCAGCAACACTGCACCGATATGCTGTTCTATGGCAGCGCCATGCGCTTCCCCCATGTTCAGGGCGGCTTCCGCGAAATGCTCGTCATCGAGGAGCGGCAGGCGGTGAAGGTCGCAGATCACGTCACGGCGGCCGAGGCCGCCTTCGCCGAGCCGCTCGCCGTCTGCCTGCACGCCGCCAAGCGCGCCGGCCCGCTGCTCGGAAAGCGCGTCCTCATCACCGGCTCGGGCCCGATCGGCATCCTCGCCATCGTCGCGGCAAAGGCAGCCGGCGCGGCCGAGATCGTCGCGACCGATGTGGTCGACGGCCCGCTTCCAACGGCGCTCAAGATGGGCGCGAGCCGCGCCATCAACGTGATGGCCGAGCCCGACCGGCTCAAGGCCGAATACGGCGCCGAGAAAGGTGCCTTCGACGTGATGTTCGAGGCCTCCGGCAACCAGCACGCACTGACCGGCGCCTTCGATGTCCTGCGCTCGGGCGGAACCATCGTCCAGATCGGCGTCGGCGGTAATTTCACGCTGCCGATGAACGTCGTCGTCGCCAAGGAGTTCGATCTGCGCGGCTCCTTCCGCTTCCATGAGGAGTTCGACTGGGCCGTGGCCATGATCGGCTCGAAGACGATCGATCTCTCGCCGCTGCTGACCGCGACGCTTCCGGTCGAGCGCGCGATCGAGGCTTTCGACCTCGCCGCTGACAAGTCGCGCGCGATGAAAGTCCAGCTCGCCTTCGGGTGAGGATGCTTTCCCCTCCCGTCATTCCCGATCGGCGCCGCTTTGCGGCCTGCCAGGGATGACACGGCATTTGGCGCGCGAAGCAGAAAACCGCGGACCGTCTACGATCCGTCACAAAACGTGAGAAGGCGGAAACCAATTCCCGCTATAAAACGCGCCGGAACGGGTTCGACCCCCGATTTGGACATCTGTAACATGACACGCAAATATTTCGGCACCGATGGCATCCGCGGCCGCGCCAATGGCGTGATCACGCCGGACCTCGCCCTCAAGGTCGGCCAGGCGACGGGCCTTGCCTTTCATCGTGGCGACCACCGCCACCGTGTCGTGATCGGCAAGGACACCCGCCTGTCGGGCTACATGATCGAATACGCCATGGTCGCCGGCTTCACCTCGGTCGGCATGGACGTGATGCTGCTCGGCCCGATGCCGACGCCCGCCGTGGCGATGCTGACCCGCTCGATGCGCGCCGATCTCGGCGTGATGATCTCCGCCTCGCACAACCCCTACGAGGACAACGGCATCAAACTGTTCGGTCCCGATGGCTACAAGCTCAGCGACGAGGTCGAAGCCGCGATCTCGAAGCTGATCGATTCCGATCTTTCGCCACGTCTTTCCAAGTCACCTGAGCTGGGCCGGGCCAAGCGCATCGACAGTGCCCATGCCCGCTATATCGAGTTCGCCAAGCGCACCTTGCCACGGAATATGAGCCTCGAAGGCCTGCGCATCGTCATCGATTGCGCCAATGGCGCCGGCTACAAGGTCGCGCCGGAAGCGCTCTGGGAGCTCGGCGCCGAGGTCATCTCGATCGGCGTCGAACCGGACGGCTTCAACATCAACGAGAATGTCGGCTCGACGGCGCCGGACGCCCTGATCGCGAAGGTGCGCGAGCTGCGCGCCGATATCGGCATCGCGCTCGACGGCGACGCCGACCGCGTGCTGATCGTCGACGAACTCGGCCATGTCGTCGATGGCGATCAGCTCATGGCCGTGATCGCACGCGACTGGCAGGAGGATGGCCGCCTGTCGCAGCCGGGTGTGGTCGCAACCGTAATGTCCAATCTGGGCCTCGAGCGCTATCTCGCCGGGCTGGGCCTCAGCCTCGCGCGCACTGCGGTCGGCGACCGCTACGTGCTCGAGCATATGCGCAGCCACGGCTTCAATCTCGGCGGCGAGCAGTCCGGCCACATCATTCTTTCGGATTTCGGCACGACCGGGGACGGTCTCGTCGCGGCGCTGCAGTTGCTGGCAGCCGTCAAGCGACAGGACAGGCCGGTCTCCGAGGTTTGCCACGCCTTCGAGCCGCTGCCGCAGATCCTCAAGAACGTGCGCTACAAGCAGGGCCAGCCCCTTTCGGAGAAGCCCGTCGTCTCCGCCATCGAGGCGGCGCGGCAGATGCTCGGCGAGAGCGGCCGCCTCGTTATCCGCCCCTCCGGCACCGAGCCGGTGATCCGCGTGATGGCCGAAGGCGACGACCGCGACCTCGTGATGCGCGCCGTCGACGACATCGTCGATGCGGTGACCAAGGCGGCGGCCTGAGCGACGCTCGCCATCGCTCGAGCCATTCCATCATGCCGGGCCTGGCCCGGACTTGATCATGCAGCTCCAGCGCCCTCGATGGGCGCCAGTGCGCCGCCGCGGAGGCCGCGTGTCCGTGATGACGGCCCGGCCGCTCGCGGCGGGATTAACGCCTCGGAAAGTATTCGCCCGCCCTTCAGACTTTCTTGAGGTTAATTGCTAAGGTTAAGTCTCATTTAAGAAATTGCGAGCATGGTTGTCCTGTCGGTAACTCGCGCGGGCCGCGTTCTTGGCGTCGCGCAAACTCAAGGGACACTGCCATGGGCAGCCTGAAAACTTTCGCGCTGGCAGGCGCCTTGGCGCTCGGGGCCTCCGCCGCCACCGCCGCGGATCTCGCCTACGCTCCGCCTCCCCCGGAGCCGCCGGTCCTGAGGGGCACGATCAACAGCGGCTTCTATCTCCGCGGCGACATCGGTGTCGGCGAGACCAGGGTGCGCAAGTACCACCAGCAGGACGTTGCCGCCGTCGGTGGCAGCTTCTTCGGCGAGACGGACAATTTCTCGGTCTTTGCCGGTATCGGCGCGGGCTATCGCTTCAGCAACTGGTTCCGTGTCGACGTGACCGGCGAATATCGCGGCTCCTCGACCATCGGCGTCAGCGACTCGCTGAGCTACAATAACGGCTTCGGCATCGTTCAGCAGACCAACACCTACAAGGGCAATCTCAGCTCGATGGTGACCCTGTTCAACGCCTATGTCGATCTCGGGACCTGGAACTGCCTGACGCCCTATATCGGCGGCGGTATCGGCTACGCCAGCAACCGCATCAGCGGCCTGACCGACCAGGGCATCGTCTTCGCCGGCGGCCCGTCCTCGGCGACGCTCGGCACGGCCGGCAACGGCACCAAGTCCAATGTCGCCTGGGCCCTGATGGCGGGCGTCGGCTACGAGGTGAACAAGAACCTCACCCTCGAAGTCGGCTATCGCTACCTGAACCTCGGCGAAGGCCAGTCCGGCTACATCCGCAACGCCTTCCTGCCGCAGACCTATGCGCCGCTGAAGGCCAAGGAAATCGAGAGCCACGACATCAAGATCGGCATGCGCTGGAACTTCGGCGAGCCGGATTGCTGCGGCCCGGTCGAGCGTCCGATCTACGCGCCGGCCCCGACCGTCCGCAAATACTGAACCCGACACCTGACCATCAAGGCGGCGCGGACCCTGGTCCGCGCCGCTTTTGCTTGGGCGCGAGCGGAACGCTCAGCGCAGCAGCGAATGGCCGGTCATCTCGGCCGGCTGGGCGATGCCGAGCAGCGCCAGCAGCGTCGGCGCGACATCGGCGAGCCGCCCGTCCGCGAGCCCTTTGGCCCCGCTGCCGACGACCATCACGGGCACCGGAAAGGTCGTATGGGCCGTGTGGGGCGCGCCGGTGACCGGATCGACCATCAATTCGCAATTGCCGTGATCGGCGGTGACGAACAGCGCCCCTCCCGCCTGCGCGATCGCATCAGCGATGCGGCCGAGCCCGGCATCGACGGTTTCGACCGCCTTGATCGCCGCGCTGAGCACGCCGGTATGGCCGACCATGTCCGGATTGGCGAAGTTCAGCACGACGAGGTCGTAGCGGCCGGACGCGATCGCCTTGACGGCACGGTCGGTCAGTTCCGATGCCGACATCTCCGGCTGGAGATCATAGGTCGCGACCTTGGGCGAGGGCACCATGATCCGGTCCTCGCGCGGATAGGGCGTCTCCTCGCCGCCGTTGAAGAAATAGGTGACGTGCGGATATTTCTCCGTCTCGGCCATGTGGACCTGCGCGAGACCTGCCTTCGCGACGGTCTCGCCGAGCCCGTTGGCGAGCGTCTGCGGCGCGAACAAGGCCGGCATGACCTGGTCAAGTTCGGCGCTGTAGGAGGTCATGCTGACGGCCTTGACCAGAAGCGGCCGGCGCGGCCTCACGAAACCGGAGAAATCCGGGAACAGCACCGCGTCGAGAATTTCCCGGATCCGGTCCGAGCGGAAGTTGAAGCTCAGCAGGCCGTCGCCGTCCTGCATGCCGGTATAGCCGCCGATCACCGCCGGCGGGATGAATTCGTCATTGATCCCCTCGGCATAGGCGCTCGCGATTGCCGCTGGAGCATCCGCGAAGACCCGCCCCGCCCCCAGCACCATCGCTTGCCAGGCCTGCTGGACACGCGTCCAGCGGTTGTCGCGGTCCATCGCGAAATAGCGGCCCGACAGCGTCGCGATCTTGGCCTGCGGCGGCAGGGCGGCGATGAAATCGCGAACGAAGCCGGCCGCCGATCGCGGCGGCGTATCGCGCCCGTCGGTGAAGATGTGGACGCACACCGGAATGCCCTGCCCGACCAGGATATGCGCCAGCGCCACCGCATGGTCCTGATGCGCATGGACGCCGCCGGGCGAGACCAGCCCGAGCAGATGACAGGAGCCGCCGCTCGCCTTGAGCGCGGCGATCAGCCCGGACGCGGCCAGCACCTGCGCAATCGAGCCGTCCCGGATCGCCTGGTTGACGCGCGGCAGGTCCTGCATCACCACCCGCCCTGCGCCGAGATTGAGATGGCCGACTTCCGAATTGCCCATCTGCCCCTCGGGCAGGCCGACATCGAGCCCCGAGGTCTTCAGGAAGGCGCGCGGCGAGCTTGCCCAGAGTCGGTCGAAATTCGGCGTATGCGCCAGCCGGACGGCGTTGTTCTCGCTCTCCTCGCGCCAGCCCCAGCCATCGAGGATCATCAGCATGACGGGACGCAAGGACATGGTCGACCTGTGAGCAATCGGGAAAGCCATTGTGCGAGTATCACGCCGCGCGCCGAAAACGCGAGTGCTAAGAAGAGATGACAAAAGCACGCGGCACGAGGGTGGCCATGGCGATCAAGGCTCTGGTTTTCGACGCCTACGGCACCTTGTTCGACGTGCAATCCGTCGCGGGTGTCACCGATGCGGCCTTCCCTGGCCATGGCGAGGTCATCACCCAGATCTGGCGGCTGAAGCAGCTCGAATACACCTGGCTGCGCGCCCTGATGGGGCGCTATGCGGATTTCTGGACCGTCACCCAGGATTCTCTCGCCTATACGCTGGAGACGCTCGGCCTCGCCGCAACGCCGGATCTCGTCGCGAAGATCGCCGAAGCCTATGACGGGCTGGCGCTGTATCCGGAGGCGCGGCAGGCGCTGGAAGAGCTCGCTCCCTTGCGACTGGCGATCTTTTCCAATGGCAGCGCCGCCATGCTGAAACGGCTGGTCGCCCAGGCCGGCATCGGCGGCCTGTTCGAGGCCGTGATCAGCGTCGACGAGATCGGCGTCTACAAGCCGGATCCGCGCGGTTACCGGCATGTCGAGATGCGTCTCGGGCTGGATCGGCAGGAAATCCTCTTCGTTTCCTCGAACGGCTTCGACATCGCCGGCGCCAAGGCTCACGGCTTTCGCGTCGCCCGGATCGCACGCCTTCCCCGGGAGACCCTGCGCCGGGAACTGGCCGGCGCCGGCACGATCGGGCCCGCGCTGATGTTCAAGGCGCTGCGGATGCAGCCCGAGCAACTCGGCCTCGATGCCGATGTGAGTATTGCCGCCCTGACCGATCTGGTTTCCTATGCCGCCCGACAGAACGACCGACACCAGGGCTGACGCGTCCCGCCGCCCGAGGAGCCCGCGATGATCAAGCTCTATTACCACCCCTCGCCGAACCCGGCGAAGATCGCGCTCTTCCTGGAGGAGGCCGGGCTTCCCTACGAGATGGTGCCGGTCGACACCCGCAAGGGCGAGCAGTTCAAGCCGGAGTTCCTGGCGATCAATCCCAATGCCAAGACGCCGGCGCTGACCGATGGCGACGTGACGGTCTTCGACAGCAACGCGATCCTGCTCTACCTCGCCGAGAAGACCGGGCAGTTCCTGCCTGACAACACGCCCAAGGCGCGCGGCGAGATGCTCTCCTGGCTGATGTTCGTCGCGACCGGCATCGGCCCCTATTGCGGCCAGGCCGTGCACTTCGCCCGCTTCGCACCCGAAAAGATCCCTTATGCGATCAACCGCTACGCCCGCGAGGCCGAGCGCCACTGGGGCATCATCGACGCTCAGCTCGGCAAGCAGCGCTACATGCTGGGCGAGACCTACACGCTGATCGACATGTCGGTCTGGGGCTGGGCGACGCGGCTCTCCTTTGCGGTCGGCGAGGAATGGGCCACGAAATTCCCGAATGTGAAGCGCCATCTCGACGAGATCTCGGCACGCCCGGCCGCCCAGCGCGCCGTCGCGCTCAAGGACGCCTTCACCTTCAAGACCGAGTTCGACGACGAGGCCCGCAAGTTCCTCTTCCCGCAGAACGTCCACCTCGCCGGCTGAAGCATCGGCCCGAAAACGGGTTTCCGGTTTTCGGAAAAGCCGATGCGGTAGCGACGGAGGTGAACAGCGCCGCCGGCCTCAGGCCGGTTCGCCGTTCTCCTCGCGGCCGTCCTTCAGCGCCTCGAGCGGAGCGTCCAGCGTGAAGACGAGCCCCGTCGGCAGATAGGCGCTCTCGGCCCGCCCCTGCGCCGAGGGGAAGGTTCGTTCGATCAGGCGCGAGCCGAAGCCGCGCCGCGACGGCGCGACGACGGGGGGCCCGCCGCTCTCCTGCCAGCGCAGGCGGAACTGCGGCGCGCCGTCGATCTCGTCGACCCGCCATGACAGGACGACGATTCCCGACTGGTTCGAGAGGGCGCCGTATTTGACCGCGTTCGTCGCCAGCTCGTGCAGCACGAGGGTCAGCGCGAGCGCGGGCCGCGGGCCGAGCAGGACGTCCGGACCGCTGATCTGGAACCGGGCGGGGTCGCCCTGGATGCCGACGACGCTTCCGGCGATATCCACCATGCGCGCATTGGCCCTGTGGCCTCCGACAACGAGATCATGGGCGCGCGAAAGCGCCGCCAGCCTGGCGCTGAAGGTCTCGTTGGCGGCTTCGAGCGAGGTGGCGCCGCGCAGCGTCTGCGAGGCGATGGCCTGGATCATGGCGAGCGTGTTCTTCACCCGGTGGGCCAGCTCCTGCATCAGCAGGCGCTGCTGCGCTTCGGCCTCCTTGCGCTCGGTGATGTCGAGATGCGCCCCGACCAGCCGCACCGGCTGCCCGGCCTCGTCACGCTCGATCTGCGCCACGGCCGAGATCCAGCGCACGGCGCCGTCCGAGGGGCGGATGATCCGATAGTCGATCTGGTAGTCGCGGGCCGTCCCGGCCAGGGTTTCGCGGAAATGGCTCTCCACCATCGCCCGCTCCTGCGGATGGATGCGCCGAACCCAATTCTCATGGCTTTCATGCACGGCCTCGGGCGGCAGCCCGTGGATCAGCAGATATTCCGGAGAGCGCTTGTTGTGGAAGCCGTCGCGGAGATCGACCTCGAGACCGCCGACCTTGCCGATCTTCTGGACCTGGGCGAGCTCCCGTTCGCGTCTGCGCAGCGCCTGCTCGGCCTCGTCGCGCGCGCGCTGGGTGCCGACCAGCGCCGTCGTCTCGATGACGACGGCGAGAACGCCAAGCACCTCCCCGCCCTCATCGAAGATCGGGCTGTAATCGACGTTCAGGCAGACATCCTCCGCCACCCCGTTCCGGTGCAGGACGAGCGGCAGATCGCGATAGGACAGGGGCGCACCGCCAAACACGGTGCGCATCACCTCCTCGTGCAGATCGATCACCTCCGGCCAGGCGTCAAACACGCCGAGGCCGAGAATTCCCGGATGCTTCGCGCCGGCGATCACCCCATAGGCGTCATTGTAGAGCAAGAGCCCGGACGGCCCCCAGAACATCACCATGGGTGTCGGAGAGGCCAGAACGAGCTGTAGCGTCGATTTCAGCCGCTCGGGCCATGCCGAGGACGGGCCAAGCACGGTCTCGGCCCCGGTCCAGCTCCGCAGGAGCGCCCCGACCTCGCCGCCGCCGACCGGCCACAATCGCTCAGACATGGCCGTTTCCCCCGAGCCGACCGGCATGCATTTTTGTACGATTCCAAACTAGGCCATTGCCAGCCCGCGCCCAAGCCGGCAAGGCCAACTGGCGCTCGCCGCGCAGCACTAGCAGGCGGGACAGGAGCGTCGCACGTCAAATGACATATCCGTTTCCGGCCCGGCCTGCAGCGCAGCAGCACTCCCGCTGCCGCGAAAGCAGTGGCAGAGCGCCCGCTTTCGCGGCAGTGTCGCGAAACGATTCCGCACCGGCACGAACCGGCGGACGGGACCAGGAAGAGGGTATGGATGCCGACTGATATCGAGATCGCGCGCGCGGCCAGGCTTCAGCCGATCGCGGATACTGCGGCTACGGCCGGCATCCCGGCAGCCGCCCTCCACCCCTACGGCAAGTTCATCGCCAAAGTCGACACGCACGAGATCCCGGATTTCGCGACCCGCCCCGACGGCAAGCTGATCCTCGTCACCGCGATCAGCCCGACGCCCGCCGGCGAAGGCAAGACGACAACCACGGTCGGGCTCGGCGACGGTCTCACTCGCATCGGCAAGCGCTGCGTGATCGCGTTGCGCGAGCCCTCTCTCGGCCCCTGCTTCGGCGTCAAGGGCGGCGCGGCCGGCGGCGGCCATGCGCAGGTCGTGCCGATGGAGCAGATCAACCTGCATTTCACCGGCGACTTCCACGCCATCACCAGCGCGCACAACCTGCTCGCGGCTCTCGTCGACAACCATGTCTACTGGGGCAACGGCCTCGGCCTCGACACGCGCCACATCACCTGGCGGCGCGTCATGGACATGAACGACCGCGCCCTGCGCCAAACAGTCTCCTCGCTCGGCGGCGCCAGCAACGGCTTCCCGCGCGAGGACGGCTTCGACATCACCGTCGCGTCGGAGGTGATGGCGATCTTCTGCCTGGCGACCGATCTCGATGATCTCGAGGCGCGGCTGGGCAGGATCGTCGTCGGCCGGACGCGCGACAAGCACCCCGTGACGGCGGCCGACCTCAAGGCGACCGGCGCGATGAGCGTGCTCCTGAAGGACGCGCTGATGCCCAATCTGGTGCAGACGCTGGAAGGAACCCCCGCCTTCGTCCATGGCGGCCCCTTCGCCAACATCGCCCATGGCTGCAATTCGGCGATCGCCACGCGCACCGCGCTGAAGCTCTCCGACTATGTCGTGACCGAGGCCGGCTTCGGCGCGGATCTTGGCGCCGAGAAGTTCTTCGACATCAAATGCCGCAAGACCGGGCTCAAGCCCGCCGCCGCCGTCGTCGTCGCGACCGTGCGGGCGCTGAAGATGCATGGCGGCGCGGCTCGGGAAGCGCTCGGCCAGGAGGACCTGGCGGCGCTGCAGGCCGGCCTTGCCAACCTTGCGCGCCACGTCGGCAACATCCGCAAGTTCGGCGTGCCCCCGATCGTCGCGATCAATCACTTCACCAGCGACACCCGGGCCGAGCACGAGCTGATCGCGAGCTTCTGCCGCAACCATCTCGGCGTCGAGGCCGTGATCTGTCGGCACTGGGCCGATGGCGGCGCCGGCACGGAGGACCTCGCGCGCAAGGTCGTTGCGCTGGCGGAGAGCGGCGAGGCCGATTTTGCGCCGCTCTACCCCGATGCCCTGCCGCTCTGGGACAAGCTCGAAACCATCGCCCGCGAGATCTATGGCGCCGATGGCATCTCCGGCGACGCCAGGGTGCGCGCCCGCTTCGCCGAACTCGAGGCCGCCGGTCACGGACGCCTTCCGGTCTGCGTGGCGAAGACGCAATATTCCTTCTCTGCCGACCCGACCCTGCGCGGCGCACCGACTGGCCATATCGTTCCCGTGCGCGAGGTCAGGCTCTCGGCCGGCGCCGGGTTCGTCGTGGCGATCTGCGGAGACATCATGACGATGCCGGGCCTGCCGCGCGTTCCGGCGGCCGAACGCATCCATATCGACGCCCAAGGACGCATCGAAGGCCTGTTCTGACGGGAGCGCTGGTGGCCGGCGGCAATCCTTGGCGGTTTCTTAAAGCCTTGCCGACAGGATTCCAGCGCTGCCGGCTCGCAGCGTTTCGCAGCGGCCGGCCCGAGGAGACGTCGTACCGATGAGATTCGTCGCGGGAGCCGCGCTGCTGCCCCGGGGCCTCCGGGCCCGGGTGCTGGGCTGGACCCTGGCTATCCTGATCGCAGTCGCGCTGCCGACGGCCGGCGTCTTCATCTGGCTCGTTGACAGCACGGTGGTGAAGCTCGGCACGCTCTTCGCCGAAAAGCAGATTCTGTTCGACCGCTATCGCGGCCTGGAATCGCTGATGCGCGAGGTCTCGCTGGCCGAGACGGTGGCGCGCTCCCCGGCCATCCTGGAATGGGCGCAGGACGAGGCTGATCCGGGCAAGGCCGAGCGCGGCCTGGCCGAACTCGAGCACTACCGGCTCTCCTTCAAGGACCAGAGCTATTTCGTGGTGCTCGACGGCTCGGGCAATTACTATTTCAACGACAAGGACAACAATTACGAGCACGGCCGCAGGCGCTACGTCCTCTCCCGCACCAATCCCCGGGACGGCTGGTACTACAAGACGGCGGCGCTCGGTTCCGGCTGCCATCTCAATGTCGATCACGACGACAACCTCAAGGTCACCAAGGTCTGGATCAACTGCATCATCCGCCGCGGCGAACAGGTACTGGGCGTCGTCGGCACCGGCGTCGACCTGAGCCAGTTCATCCGCGAGGTTGTCGACATCCCGCAGACCGGCGTGCAGAGCATGTTCGTCGACCGCAACGGCGCCGTGCAGGCGCATCGTGACCCGAAGCTGGTCGATTTCCACAGCCTGACCAAGGACATCAAGGCGAAGAAGACGATCTTCCTCCAGCTTGATCGCGAGCGCGACCGCAGTGCACTGGCCACGATGATGGAACAGGTCACCGCCGGCGGCGCGCTCGTCCGCTCGCGCTTCATGCAGATCGAGGGCCGTCAGGTGCTCGTCGGCGTCGGCTATCTCGATAGGCTCGGCTGGTTCAACGTCACCCTGATGGATGTCGACCAGATCATCGATCGGCGCCTTTTCGTCCCGATCGCACTGCTGCTCGCCGTCATGCTGCTGGCTGCGGCCGCGCTGATGACGCTGCTGTTCAAGCGTCGCGTGCTCGACCGGCTGGCGCGCGTGGAAGGCGGCGTGCAGCGCGTCCAGGCCGGGCACTTCGACACGGTCGCGACCGATTCCGGCGATGACGAGATCGGCCGGCTCTCGCGCGCCTTCGGCGACATGGCGAAGGCCGTCGGCGACAACACAGACCGCCTCGAGCAGATGGTGCAGGAGCGCACCCAGACGCTGGAACGCCTCGCTCATCTCGATCCGCTGACCGGTATTTTCAACCGCCGCGGTTTCGAGCGCGCCTTCGCCGCCGAGCAGAACCGGGCCAGCCGCGCCGGGCATCCGACAGGGCTGCTGCTGATCGACATCGACGACTTCAAGCCGGTCAACGACATCCACGGCCATCATGCCGGCGACAAGGTCATCGTCGCAGTCGCCCGCCGCCTGAGCGAACACCTGCGTAATTACGACATCTGCGCCCGCTGGGGCGGCGACGAGTTCATCCTGCTGCTGGACGATGCCAGCACCGCCTCGCTGTCTTCGGTCTCGGCCAAGATCATCGCGGCGGTGCGCGACATGCCCGTCATGCTGGCGGAGGACTTGTCGCTGCCCGTCACGGTCAGTATCGGCGCCTGTCTCGTCACAGCTCAGGAGACGCTGGCCGACGCCGCCAGCCATGCCGACACGGCGCTCTACGCCGCCAAGCAGAGCGGCCGGAATACCTTCGTCATCCATGACGGGACATCGCGTGGCGAGGCGAGGCATACGCCGCTGGCGCTCGGCTGAAGCGCTCCGGTCACCCCAAAGCAGAAAGGGCGCCCTTGCGATGCGCCCTTCCCGATCAATCCAGAAAATCCCGCCTCAGGCCTGCGGCTGCGGCTCCAGCCCGGCATCGGGCTCGCCACGCTTGCGGCCCTTGCCGGCGCTCGGCACGGCAGAACCACGCGGCGCGGACGGCGTATCGTCGAGATCGCGCGAGGGGCGCTTGCCGGCGATCAGATCGCGAATTTCCTCGCCGGTCAGCGTCTCGAACTCGAGCAGGGCCTCGGCGACCGCCACGAACTGCTCGTGATTGTCGGTGAGGATCTTCTTGGCGTCCTGATAGCCGGTATCGACCAGCTTCTTGACCTCGGCATCGATCTTCTGCGCCGTGGATTCGGAGACGCTCTGGCTGCGGCCCATAGACATGCCGAGGAAGACCTCCTCCTGGTTGTCGCCATAGGCCACCATGCCGAGTTCGTCGGAATAGCCCATCTGGGTGACCATGGCCTTGGCCATCTTGGTCGCCTGCTGGATGTCGCCGGTCGCGCCCGAGGTCACGTTCTCGCGGCCGAAGGTCATCTCCTCCGCGACACGTCCGCCCATGGCGACCGCGAGCTGCGAGGTGAACTCCTTGTATTTCATCGAGTAGCGGTCGCCTTCCGGCAGGAACTTGACCATGCCGAGCGCGCGGCCGCGCGGAATGATCGTCGCCTTGTGCACCGGGATGCCGGCCGGAACATACAGGCCGACGATCGCGTGGCCGGCCTCGTGATAGGCAGTGAGCTTCTTCTCCTCCTCGGACATCGCCATGGATTTGCGCTCGGCGCCCATCATGACCTTGTCCTTGGCATCCTCGAACTCGGCATGGGTGACCATGCGCTTGCCGCGGCGGGCCGCCAGAAGCGCCGCCTCGTTGACGAGGTTCATCAGATCGGCGCCGGAGAAGCCGGGCGTGCCGCGGGCGAGGATGCGCAGATCGACATCCGGCGCCATCGGCACCTTGCGGACATGGACCTTGAGAATCTTCTCGCGCCCGGCGACATCGGGATTCGGCACAACGATCTGGCGGTCGAAGCGGCCCGGGCGCAGCAGCGCGGGATCGAGCACGTCCGGCCGGTTGGTCGCGGCGATGATGATCACGCCCTCGTTCGGCTCGAAGCCGTCCATCTCGACGAGGAGCTGGTTCAGCGTCTGCTCGCGCTCGTCATTGCCGCCGCCGAGACCGGCACCGCGATGACGACCGACGGCGTCGATTTCGTCGATGAAGATGATGCAGGGCGAGTTCTTCTTGGCCTGCTCGAACATGTCGCGCACACGGCTGGCGCCGACGCCGACGAACATTTCGACGAAATCCGAACCCGAGATGGTGAAGAACGGCACGTTGGCCTCGCCCGCAACGGCACGCGCCGTCAGGGTCTTGCCGGTGCCCGGAGGGCCGACCAGCAGTACGCCGCGCGGGATACGCCCGCCCAGCCGCTGGAATTTCTGCGGGTCGCGCAGGAACTCGACGATCTCCTGGAGGTCTTCCTTGGCCTCGTCGATGCCCGCGACGTCCTCGAAGGTGACGCGACCATGCGCCTCGGTCAGGAGCTTGGCCTTGGACTTGCCGAAGCCCATCGCGCGGCCGGCACCGTTCTGCATCTGCCGGGACATGAAGATCCACAGGCCGATGAAGATGACGAAAGGCAGCGAATTGACCAGCAGTGCCATGAACCAGGGCGTGCCCTCGGCCGGAGCGCGGGCCGAAACCTGCACGCCCTTCTGGGCCAGCGTCTTCAGCAACTGCGGATCGCCATAGGGCGCATAGGTCACGAAGCTGCGGCCATCCGAGAAGGTGCCGGAAATCTCCTGCCCCGCCACGACGACGTTCGAGATGCGCCCGGCCTCGGACTCGTTGATGAGCTGGCTGTAGGGAATCTCGTTCGTGCTGGCGCGCTGGCTCGGGCTCTGGAACAGCGTGACGAGCGCCAGCACCAGCAGGAAGATCACCACCCAGAGGGCGAAATTGCGGAAATTCGGATTCATCATCTGTCCGATCGGGCCTGCCGGACCAACCGGAAGAGGCCAGGAGTTTGCAAGTTCAAACGCGTTTGCCCGACTAATCTAGGTGCGACGGGGGCCCTTGCCAAGGGAAACAGAAAAACGGCGCTCTCCTATGACGTCGCAGGGTGAACGCCGCGCCGGCGCGGACCTTCGCGTCGCAAGGTCAGCACCCCGTCGGAGCCGAGGGCTACCACACAGCCGGACAAGGTTCGCGCCGCCGGCGCCCCGTTCCGTGCTGCCTCGCACAACGTCTCGACGCAGGCTTCGAGACGCTCCAACCGGAGCGCGGCGCCGCTCTCGCCGGCGACCTCCTTCAGCGCGAGCGCGACGACGCGCAGGGCGATTTCCTCAGGCTCCGCCAGCAGCGCCTTGAACTGCAGGCGCAACACCGGCGCCGGACCGGCCGGCAACAGCAAGACCGGCAGCAGGGCCTGCGCCCGCAGCGCGACGGCCTCGTCGAGCCGGGCGATGCGCCTTGCCAGCAGCGCCAGTCGCTCCGCGCTCAGGCCCTCCTCGGCAAGTCCCGGCATCAGGGCGCGCCAGCGCACCCGCTCGAAGCGCCGGTCGCCATTGCTCGGATCGATGACGAAGGGCAGACCCAGCGCCCCGGCCGTCGCGACGAGCCGCGCCTTGGGCATACCGAGCAGCGGCCGCACCAGCATCAGCCCGCCCTTGTCGGCCCGCTCGCGCATCGCGGCCAGCCCGCCGGGGCCGGAGCCATGCGCCATCCGCATCAGCAATGTCTCGGCCTGATCGTCCTGCGTATGCGCGCTCACCAGCACCGCCCCGCCGATCCGTTCGGCCTCCCGGGCGAGAAGGCCGTAGCGGGCGGCGCGCGCCCGCTCCTGCAGGCCGGCCACCGGCTTGCGGCCCTCCCAGAGCAGGATGCTATGGGGGACTCCCAACCTGCCGCACAAGAGCGCAACGCCCTCAGCCTCGTCGGCGGAGGCCGCGCGCAGCCCGTGATCGACAGTCGCGGCATGCAGCGCCGGCCGGCCCGGCTCCCGTGCCCATTCGGCGAGCAGCGCCAGCAGGGCAACCGAATCCGGTCCACCGGAAACGGCGACGAGCAGCCTCGCCTTGCGGGCGAGGCCGGCAAACAGCGCGGCGGCCTCCCGGCTGCCGAGCGGCGGATGATCGCTGGAGGTCTGTGGGACCGCGCTCAAGCGCAGCCTGAACGCCGCCGCTCGCGTTCGATACCCTGCCGCACCGAATTCGGCGCGGACGGGTACTCGACCCCGACCTTGGCGTAGGTTGCGCAGGCCTGGTCCCTGGCGCCGAGCCCATTCAGGGAGATGCCGAGGCGCAGCAGGCTTTCGGGCGCCTTGGTCGATTTCGGGGCGTCGCTGCTAACCTTCAGGAATTGCTCGGCCGCTTCGCGGTAACGCTTGCGCTGCAGATAGCTCTCGCCCAGCCAATAGGTCGCGTCGATGGCGAGGCGGTCGCGCGGATAGCTTTGCAGAAACTGGCGGAAACCCATCTCCGCCTGCTCGTATTCCTTGCGCAGGATCGAGGCATAGGCGAGGTCGTAGGCGTCCTTGGCGCTCGCCGGCCCGCTGGCGGCAGCCACGCTGGGCCCGCGCGGAGCGGTCTGCGGAGGCAGCCCGCCCTGCGGCACGTTGCGTCCGACGCCCTGCAGGTCGAGCGGCCCCTGGCCCGCGCCGCCCTCGGCGAACTCGTCCTCCAGGATGGCGCCGATGCTGCCATTGAGCGGACGCGGCGCACCCGCCGCGCCCTGCTGTACGCTGGGATCGAAGGCATCGCCGCGGCGCTGGGGCTGCGGCCGGGGAGCGGCACCCGCCGGAGGCGCGGCATTGCCCGGCGCGGCAGCCCCGCTCGAACGTCCACCGCCGCGCTCGGTCAGGCGGAAATCGACGTCTTCCTGGAATTTGCGAAGCTGTTCGCTCAGGCGCTTGTTCTCGAACTGCAACTGCTCGATCTGCCCCGAAAGCTGACGGATCTGATTCTCCATCCGCGCGGTCCGCACGACCAGATCGGCAGCATCCTGCGCCGTCGCGGGCAGGCTGAGGCAGGATACCGCCACACCGAGGGCAAGCGCGGCGAGGCCGGAACGGACCCTGGCATCGAGGCGAAACTGTCGGAGCATCATCGGAAACCGGGGTTGAGCGAGAAGGCCGGCCTATAACACGTCACGACCACGGCCAAAATATGAAAGGGCCGGCGCCTTCCCGAAAGGAAGGCGCCGGCCCTTGCCTCGAAATTGCGTTCTGCGTCAGACGCCGCCCCCGGCAGCCGCACCATCGAGCACCGTCACGACGCGGCGGTTCTGCGACCAGCACGAGATGTCGTTGCAGACCGCGACCGGGCGCTCCTTGCCGTAGGAGACGATCCGCATGCGGTTGCCCTGGATGCCGCGCGACGACAGATAGTCGCGCACGGTCTGGGCGCGGCGCGCCGAGAGCGAGAAGTTGTATTCGCGGGTGCCGCGCTCGTCGGCATGGCCTTCGACGACGAAGGTGTAGCGCGGGTAGCGCTGCAGCCAGGCCGACTGCTTGTCGAGCGTCGCGACAGCCGTCGGGGTCAGGTCGGTCGAGTCGGTCTCGAAGAAGACGCGATCACCGACATTGACGACGAAGTCCTGTGCGCTGCCGGGCGTCGCGGCACCACCGGCACCGAAGCCTGCATCGGCGTTCTGGTTGTTGGCGCAGGCGCCGAGCGCCAGCGAGGCGGCGATGGCAGCGGCGAAACGGACGGCGCGGCCGCCAGCGAAAAGGGTTGCGAACATGATGGACTCCGGGGCGTTCGATCTGTGCGAGGCGCGTTTCACGGACGACGTTGAATGAACAGGGCTGCGATGCACTTGCATGCATCAATGAAGCGTCAACCTAAACGAGACCTTGCCAGAACAAGGCGAAGTGGCGGCATTGCGGCGTATGGTTAACCAAATCCTGTGAAGAGCCGGTTTTGGCCGGATGTGACCGATTTGCATCCGTCAGCCCAGTCTGGAATGCCCGGCCAGGAATGGACGTCCAGCATCATTGCGCGCGCAGCGAAGCAATGACGAGATTTGTCAGCGCGCCGCCGTCAGGAGTGGCGACCAGGTCGGGTCCGAGGCGAAGGCCGGGGTCGGCACCGGAATTTCGACACGGCCGGTGATATCGACCATGTAGAGCTTGCCGCCGGACTGCCCGCCCGGATCGCGGAAGAACATGATGTACTGGCCGTTGGGCGCCCAGTTCGGCGCCTCGTTGTGGAAGCCCTCGGTCAGCAGGCGCTCGCCCGAGCCGTCCGACCGCATCACTCCGATGGCAAAGCCGCCGGAACCCCGCTTGGTGAAGGCGATCAGATCTCCCCGCGGCGACCATGTCGGCTGCGAATAGGAGCCCTGGCCGAAGGAGAGGCGCTTGCCCTCGCCGCCCCCGGCGCTCATCACATAAAGCTGCTGCGAGCCGCCCCGGTCGCTCTCGAAGACGATCTGAGTGCCGTCGGGCGAATAGGACGGCGAGGTGTCGATCGCACCCGTCGAGGTGAGCCGCATCGTCGTGCGCGAACCGATATCGATGGAGTAGAGATTGGCGTTGCCGCCCTGCTGCAGGCTGAGCGCGATCCTGGCGCCGTTGGGCGAAAAGCGCGGGCTGGACGTCATGTCGGGGAAGTTCCCGACGATCTGGCGCTGGCCGGTCTCGATGTTGAGCACATGCACGCGCGGCTGTTCGCCCATGCGCTGCGACATGTAGGTCACTTCCTGCGACACCGGCGAATAGCGCGGCGTCACCACAGAGACGCTGCCGTCGGTCAGGTAGCGCACATTGGCGCCGTCCTGGTCCATGATGGCGAGGCGCTTGCGGCGGTTCTCCTTCGGCCCGGATTCGTCGACGAAGACGACACGTGTGTCGAAGAAGCCGCCGACGCCGGTGATCTTCGTGAAGATCGCATCCGAGATGATGTGCCCGACGCGGCGGGCATTGTTCGGGTCGGTGAAATATTGCTGCCCGTCGGTTTGCGTCCCGGTGGTGACGTCCCAGAGCCGGAACTCGGCCTTGATCCGGCCGGAACCGTCGCGCGAGACGCGACCGGTCACCAGCGCCTGCACGCCGGCCGCCTTCCAGGCGCCGAACTCGGGCGCGGCATCGAAGGGCGGGTTTTTCTCGGGGTGGCGGCCCTTGTCGATCGGAGCGAAGTAGCCCGAGCGCTTCAGGTTGTTGGTGACGACGCCGGAGACCAGCACCCCGCCCTCGCCGGCAAAGTCCGCGATCGCGATCGGCAAGGGCTGGAACGAGCCGCCGCGCAGATCGATCACGAGTTCGGCACGAGCGGCCACAGGCGCGAGCAGCGAAGCTCCGGCAAGAGCGAGCATCCCACGGCGCGTCGGCGCGGCCGTCACAAGCGGGAGAGAATTGCGGTCCATCAGGGTCACAGGACGTCCCTTGCGTCGAAATTGACGACGACATCGCGCCAGTCGTCATAATAGGCGGCGAATTGAGCCGGGATGCGCAAAGGCGCGCAGCGGCGGGTGGCGGTCAGGGCCGAGCTGGCAGCGACCGCGAAAAGCGGATCGGACGAGGAATTCACCACGCCCGGCTGGCCGACGAGCGAGCCGTCCGTGTTCAGCTTCATCCGGACCTGCGGCACCACGGCACCGCGCGCATTGGCGAGCGCGATCGGCACATTCCAGCACTTCATGAGCTGGTCCTGGATGATGCCGATCAACTGGCCGCGCAACGACGGGCTGAGCTTCTGCGAAGCCCCCCGCTCCGTGCCGAGCGACGCGGTGCGGTTGACCTGCGGCGCGGCCGAGCCGGTCGACTGGGCCTGTTCCTTCGACTGCAGCAGCTTGGAGATGTCGCTCGGATTGAAGTTCTTGGCGATCTCCGCCTCGCGCTTGGCCTTGGCCTCTGCCTCCTGCTTGGCCTTGGCGGCGGCGGCGATCTTGGCCTTGGCCTCGGCTTCGGCCTTCGCCTTGGCGGCGAGTTCAGCCTTCTCCTTCGCGGCTTCCGCCGCTTCGGCCTTGGCCAGGGCTTCCGCCTTGGCTTTGGCCTGGGCCTCGGCCCGCGCGTTCGCCTCAGCCTCGGTCTTCGCCTTGGCGGCGGCCTTGGCCGCCTCCTCGGCCTGCTTGGCCTTCGAGGCGAGTTCGGCCTCCTCGGCCAGCTTCGCCAGTTCCTCGCGCTTCTGTTCGGCGATCTCGGCGGCGCTCGGGCCGGTCTTCTGCGGCGGCTGCTTGACCGGCTCCGGCGGCTTCTGCTCGGGCTTCGGCAGATTGGCGGCGCGCGAGGGCGGCAGCGGGGCGGATGCGTTGTCGTCGGCGGTCTTGAGTTCGGCCGGGCGGCTCGGCGGCGCGGGCGCGTCCTGCTTGGCCTCGCCTTCCTCCTTGCGCTCGACGATCTCGGACTGGCGCTCGGCGCGCTGGATCGGCTGCGCCTGGACCTTCTCGGCCTTGCGCTCGCCGCGCGTGACCTGATTCAGCGCGCTCGCATCGACCATCTCGACCGCGATCGCCTCCTCGTTCTCCGGCAACGGCGCAGGCGAGGAAAACGCCAACAGCCCCGCGACGAGGAACGTCGCGTGGCCGAGCGCCGACATCACCATGCCCGGTTCGGAGGTCGAAAGCTTCACGCCCGAAAAACCCTCGCTATAGCCGTCGTCACTTCGTCGCCGGCTCGGTGACGAGCGCGACCCGCTTGAAGCCAGCCGAGGTGATCGTCGACATCACCGAGGCGACGCGCCCGTAATCGACCATGCGGTCGCCGCGCACATAGATGCGCTCGTCGAAGCCCTGCTTCGCGAGCCCCTGCAGCTTGGTGACCAGGTCCGGCTCCAGCGTTGGCTGATCCTGCAGGAAGATCTGGCCCTTGCCGTCGATCGCGATCGTGATCGGCTTCTGGTCGACATTGATCGGTTTGGCGCCGGTCTGCGGCAGGTCGAGCGGCACCCCGGTCGCGATCAGCGGCGCCGCGACCATGAAGATGATCAGCAGCACCAGCATGACATCGATGAACGGCGTCATGTTGATCTCGGCGATGGCGCCGTGCTTGCGGCCGCGCCGGCCGCGTCGTCCCCCGGACTTGGCGCCGGATGCTGCTGACATGCCCATGGCTCAGCCCCTCACGCCGCCAGCCGCTCGTCGATCTGCCGCGACAGGATCGCGGAGAACTCGTCGGCGAAGGCCTCCAGCCGGCTCGACGCCCTGGCGACCTCGGACTGCAGCTTGTTATAGGCCATCAGTGCCGGAATCGCGGCGAAGAGGCCAATTGCGGTGGCAAACAGCGCCTCGGCGATGCCGGGCGCCACCACGGCGAGCGAGGAGTTCTTGGAGACCGCGATCGCGGTGAAGGAATGCATGATGCCCCAGACCGTGCCGAACAGGCCGATGAAGGGCGCGGCCGACGCGATCGTCGACAGCACCAGCAGCTTGTTTTCGAGCCGCTCGGTCTCGCGCTGGATCGTGACGTCGAGCACCTTGTCGATGCGCTGCGACAGGCTGGCGACCGAGCGCCCGCCATTCTCGAACGAGCGCTTCCATTCGCGCATCGCCGCGACGAAAACGGCTGCCATGTCGTTGGCGGGCTTGGCGGCGAGGTCGCGATAAAGCTCCTCCAGCGAACGCCCCGACCAGAACACCTCCTCGAAGGCATCCATGTCGCGGCGCGTGCGCCGGTAGAGCAGCGTCTTGTCGATGATGATCGACCAGCACCAGATCGAGGCGCCGAGCAGGCCCATCATGACCAGCTTGACGACGATATGGGCGTGCCAGAACAGGGTCCAGAACGACATGTCGATCTGCGGCGCGGCCTGCGCGACGTCGGCGGGGTTCATTCTGTCATCCTTTTGCCCTGGCGGCTTGAGCCGGTCTCCCGGCCAACGCCCCGCCATACGCGACGCGGGTGACCCCGCGACGCCGCCCGATCCGCGATCCGGGGAAATGCCGTCCCCGTCAATCGCCTTTGAATCCGGCGAAAGATGGGCCGAAACGGGGTTTCCTGCGAAACGCATACTCGCGATGGAGTTAAGCCTCCAGCAAGGTTAATGCCGGGTATACGCCCCGGCGGCAGCGACCTTTTGGCCCACCCGCAGCGCCCTGAGGGCTTGCCCTTCCCGCATCATGCAACTACATAAGTTACATGAAAAATGACAGCCGCCTGTCGGGCGTCCTCCATGTCCTGCTGCACATGGCCGAATCTGCCGGCCCGGTCACATCCGAAGTCTTGGCTCGCGCCATGCAGACCAACCCGGTCGTCATCCGGCGGATCCTGGCCGGCCTGCGCGAGCGCGGTTACGTCCGCTCTGAGAAGGGCCATGGCGGCGGCTGGATCCTTGCCCGCGATCTGGCTGAGATCAGCTTGCGAGATGTGTATGAAGCGCTCGGCGACCCTGCGTTGCTCGCGATCGGCCACCGGAGCGAACAGCCCACCTGCCTGGTCGAACAGGCCGTCAATGCCGCACTGGCCGACAGCTTCCACGAGGCCGAGGCGTTCCTGCTCGCGAGACTCGGCGGGATCACGCTCCAGACGCTGAGCACCGATTTCCATGCGCGTCTGGCCCTGAGAAGACGACCGGAAAGTTCATGCCCATGACGATTGAATCGACGCAAGGCGCCCGCTCTGTCCTCGACAGCTTCAAAAACCATGAGGCTATCGCCGGCTATGCCGATGGTCCGCCGCGATTTGTTCCGGGATTCGACGCGCTGCACCGTATGACGGCGATCTTGCTCGCTGAGAACGCTCCCGCTGCAGCCCGCGTGCTGGTGCTGGGAGCCGGCGGTGGCCTCGAACTCAACGCGCTTGCCCTGGCTCACCCGGGCTGGAGCTTCGTCGGCGTCGATCCGGCCGAGCCTATGCTCGACATGGCCCGCCGGACGCTGGGGCCGTTGATGGAGCGCGTCGAACTGGTTCACGGCTATATCGACGATGCGCCGCCCGGTCCCTTCGATGCAGCCACCTGCCTGCTCACGCTGCATTTCCTTGATGCACCGGAGCGCCTTCGCACCGCGCAAGCCATCCGTGCCCGGATGAAGCCCGGCGCGCCGTTCGTGGCCGCACATAGCAGCTTCCCGCAGGACCCCTCGTCGAGGACCGACTGGCTGGCGCGATACGCCGCCTATGCGGTTGCATCGGGTGCCGACCCACAGCAAGCCGCCAGGGGACGCGATGCGGTCGACGCGCATCTCAACCTGCTGGATCCGCACGAAGACGAACGCATTCTGCGCGATGCCGGGTTTTCGGACATCGCCATGTTCTATGCTGCCTTCACCTGGCGGGGCTGGATCGCGCGCGCCTGACCGACCTGTCTGTGAGGGGCGGGGGAAATCCGGCCTGACATCCCACGAAAACGCCCGCCCCGGTTTCCCGGGGCGGACGCTGGAGATATCGGGGCCGCCGGAAGCGGCAGGCTTCGCGGGCGCTTTCAGCCGGCGCTCGGCTGGGCTGCCGGCCCGTCGCCACGGCGATCGGCCATGAACTGGTCGAACTCCGCCTTGTCGCGAGCCATGCGCAGGCGGCCCAGGAAGTCCTGGAACTCCTTCTGCTCGTCCTCGAGGCGGCGCAGCGTCTCCGCGCGGTATTCGTCGAAGGCGCGGTTACCGCTCGACGGACCGCGGTGCCAACCGCCGCCAAAGCCTCCGCCGAAGCCGCCCTCACGGCCACCCATGCGCTCGCGCAGGCGCTCCATCTTGCCTTGAAGCCGGTTCATCCTGTGCTCGTAGCGGTCGGAACCGCCAAATCCGCAACCCATGCGTCCACTCCAGAAAAGAAAGGCCAGGGTCGCCAGACCCAGAGGCCAGAACACGATGAAGCCGAGAACCGCGAAGGCGATCCAGGCTCCCTTCCCATATTCATCGAGCTTCTCGACGATCGGCATCGTTCCCTCACCATGACAGAGCGTGAATGTAAATAACATTTACATAAATGGTCCTGCCCCTGCGCTTTGTCAAGCATCGATCATCGCGGGCGTCAGTCGTGGATGGCCGAACCGGCGTCGCGCCCGATGCCGAGCCCCTGCAGATAGATCAGCATGCCGGCCTCCAGCAGCTCGGCCGCCGACATCGGCAGCGGGCGGCGTCCGCCATCCGCCCGCCCGAACAGGGCGGCGACGCCATGCGACATCGACCAGACATGCAGCGCCATCATCAGCGCCGGCGGGCGCTTTCCCACCGGCAGCAGGGCGATCAGCGCCTCGGAGGCGGCGCGCAGCCCCTTGAAGGCGCGGTCGGCCGCGGCGCGCAGCTCCGGGCTGGCATCGAGCGGAACGCCGGCCTCGAACATCGCCGAATAATAGGCCGGTTCGTCATGCGCGAAAGCCAGATAGGCCCGCCCCAGCCGGTGGAAAGCTGTCTCCGGATCGGGCCGGCCCTGGTCCCAGACCCGCGCCAGCGCCGCCTCGAACACCACGAAGCCGCGCGTCGCGACATCGGCCAGCAGGTCGTCGCGGTCGCGGAAATGCCGGTAGGGCGCAGCCGGGCTCACGCCGGCGACCCGCGCGGCCTCGGCGAAGGTAAAGCCGTTGGGGCCCTTCTCGCCGATCAGCCCCAGCGCCGCCCGCACCAGCTCCTCCTTGAGGTTGCCATGGTGATAGCCGCGTGGCGGCGGCTCCGGCTTGTCGCGTTTCCAGCTCATGTGACGAGCGCTAACATGCAGGCGTGCAGCCGTCGACAGCCGCCCGGAGAAGGCAGCCCTCGGCACAAGGCCGACCGACACACTATGCCACGCTGCGCGCTTGCCGCTCGACGCCGCCCGACGGCGCGGGCATGCTTGGCTCGGGCGCCCGAGGGGCGCAGATGGAACGTCGTCATGGCCTTGTTCGACCGGGCAGCCCGCGCCTTCCGCCATGGCCTCTGGAACCCGCTGATGCGGTCTTTCCGGCGCTTCGTCTGGAATCGCACGACCTTCAACGCGATCCTCCTATCCTCCCCCGCGATACTGACGGCCATCGGCGCATTCGCGATGTCGCGCTCCGTCGATGCCGAGATTGCCGCCTTGACGCAGCAGCGCGACAAGATGACAGAGACCTCTCGCCAGCTCGACAGCTTCACCCGCGACGTCGAGCGTTTCCAGCTCGATCGCGGCTCGCTGCTGCTGGTGATGGCGGGTCAGGACAGCCAGGCGAAGCTGCGCTACGCGCTCGACAAGCTGTTCCGCCTGAATGCCCAGGGCTCGATGCGCCGCGTCGCCGGGACGCTCTATCCGGAAGAATGGAAGGCGCGGATGCAGCCCTATGAGGAGATCGTCCAGCAGGACTACGGCGAGCCCGACATCGTGCAGCAACTGCAGGCCTTCGAAAGCGGCATGATCGCCGATGCCAGCCGGCAACTGACAGCGCTTCAGGAAAAAATCAACGGCGTCTCGGCCCAGATCGACGCCGCGACCGCCTTCAAGACCACGATCCTCAGCATCGGCAATTCGCTGATGTATATCCTCACCATCATGATCTTCTTCCTGAAGACTAATCAGACGTAGCGCTAATCCTCGATCCCGAGACGCAGCCGCAAGCCATCGGGAATCCGCCGCGCCCGCCCGCCGCCGACGCAGGCGACCTTGACCTTTGCCGTCACCAGAACCTCTTCGCCACGCAGCACGCGCTGCTCGACATCCATGGTCGCGCCCCGCGCTGCCACCGATCGCGTCTCGATGGTCAGGAGGTCGTCCATCACGGCGGGCCTGAGGAAATCGATCGCCATGCTGCGGACCGCGAATCCCAGCGCCGTCGCGCCATCGAACAATTCGCGCTGCCCGATTCCGAGCGAGCGGATCAGTTCGGTGCGCCCGCGCTCCATGAAGCGCAGATAGGAGGCATGGTAGACGACGCCGGAGAAATCCGTGTCCTCATAATAGACCCGGACGGGCAGGCTGTGAGAGGCGGTCATGACATCGCAAAAAACGAGCGGCGGGAGGTGCGAGCTTTAAACTGCGGATGCGGGGCGGCATAGTCGGCAGGGGAGATGCCGCCGCGCCGCGGAACCCGGGCGCAGGGGCGTTGTTCCTCCAGGGAGACCAGAACCACAAGAAAAGGAAAAACCCATGTCGCTATCGACCAAGCAGCTCGAACGGCTCCTCGACAAAAGCGAGTTCGACCTCGTCGCCCGCACCCGCAGCAGGGCGATCGGCGATGTGCCGGACGCCGACCTGCCCGATCTCGCGAAGACACTGCGCGAGCGTCGCGACAAGGCCCGCGACAGGGCTCGCCGCCAGCGCCGCGAATTCCGCGGCAAGGTCGCTCCGCAGGGCACGGAAGCAGCAAGCGACAACAGCGGCACCAAGGCCAAGGCCGACGCCCTCACCGTCGCGCTCAAGCGCGTCGGGGCGGAGCAGACCCGCCGCACCGAGAAGCTGCACCAGCCGAGCCAGCGCAGCCTCGCCCGCAAGGCGCTGGCGCTGAAGCAACGTCAGCAGGCGGCGCAGCGCCCGACCAGCCGTACCGCCGATACCGGCATGAAATCCGTCACGACCCGCAAGACGGCCAAGTCCGGCGCGCTCGACCACGGCGGCCAGCGCTCTGCGATGCATCGCTCCAAATTTGCGCGCTGAGCCTTTCGGCACAGGCTGACAAGCGAAGCGCGGGCAAGGAGACGAGGCCCTGCACGCGTTCAGCGCTTGCAGGGCTTCTTCATGAAGGACCCGCAGGCATAGGGCTGCGTCAGCGTTTCGCGAACCGGATAGTCCTTGCCGTCGACACGGTTGACGATGTCGTCGATCTTCCAGGCACCGCCCTCGTCGATCATGCGGAAGCGGACGCTGACCGGCTGCTTGAAGCTGACGAAGGACGCGGTCACGAGCGCCTTGCCGTTCGCCGGCTTCCCGGTGACCGTGACGCGCAGGTTCTTCACCTCGCCATCCTGCCCGCTGAGGAAGGGATCGGCACCGAGATTGCCGATTTCACCGGCCTCCTTCTGATAGAGGTCGTCGCGCGCGAACAGCAGCGCCAGCCCCTTGCTCATCAGCCTGTCGCGATGCGGCGGCTGCCAGGGCGCCGGCACCGGATTGGGCCCGGAACCGGCGAGCTGGCGGATGGTGATCGCGTAGCCCTCGCGGACCGGGGCCTCGGGGGCAGGTTCGGCCGCGAGGGAAGGAGCGGGACCGGACAGCAAGAGCATGGTCAGAACCGTCGCGAACGCCCGCCTCGAAACCTGCATCGTCATTCCTCCCCGTCCCCGAACAGCCCGAATTGCGCCGCCTCGCGGCTGGGTTCCGGCATGCCGAGATGCCGGAAAGCGTGCGGCGTCAGGATACGGCCACGCGGCGTGCGCTGGATGAAGCCTTGCTGCAGCAGGAAGGGCTCGATGATCTCCTCGATCGCGTCGCGCGGCTCCGACAACGAAGCCGCGATCGTCTCGATCCCGACCGGGCCGCCGCCGAAATTGATCGCCACCGTGGTCAGGTAGCGCCGGTCCATCTGGTCGAGGCCGATCGGATCGACATCGAGAAGCTTCAGCGCCTTGTCGGCAACGCTGCGCGTCACGATCGCGTCGCCGTCGACGATGGCGAAGTCGCGCACGCGCCGCAGCAGCCGTCCCGCGATACGCGGCGTCCCGCGCGAGCGCTTGGCGATCTCGTTGGCCCCGTCATCCGACATCGGCACGCCGAGCACGCGCGCGCCTCGCGCCACGATGCTCTGCAGTTCCTCGACCGTGTAGAACTGCAAACGGATCGGGATGCCGAAACGGTCGCGCAGCGGCGTCGTCAGCAGGCCCGCCCGGGTGGTGGCTCCGACGAGCGTGAACTTGGGCAGGTCGATCTTGACCGAGCGCGCCGCCGGCCCCTCACCGATGATCAGGTCGAGCTGGTAGTCCTCCATCGCCGGATAGAGGATTTCCTCGACCGCCGGGTTGAGCCGGTGGATCTCGTCGATGAAGAGCACGTCGCGCTCTTCGAGATTGGTGAGCTGCGCCGCGAGGTCGCCGGCCTTGGCGATGACCGGCCCCGAGGTCGAGCGGAAATTGACGCCGAGTTCCCGCGCCACGATCTGGGCGAGCGTCGTCTTGCCCAGGCCCGGCGGGCCGACGAACAGCACATGGTCGAGCGCATCGCCGCGTGCCTTTGCCGCCTCGATGAACACTTGCAGGTTTGCACGCGCCGCCGCCTGGCCGGTGAAATCGACGAGCGAAAGCGGCCGCAGCGAGGTCTCGCTGTCGTCTTCGCGCTTCTCGGCAGAGAGCAGTCCGGGGCGGCGCGCCTCGCTCAAAGCTCAATCTCCAGTTCGAGCGCGTCATGGATCGGGATGTCCATGTAACCCGTCCGCACGATGGTCGGAACCACCGAGCGGAAATTGTCGATGGCCTCGATATGGAGCCGGGAAAAGCGGAAGCCGCATGTCTGGTAGAAGGCGAGGCCCGGCATATTGTCGTTCGTCAGCATCGCCTTCAGCCGCGCGGCCCCCCGCGCCCGCGCCGCCGCCTTCACCCCTTCGAGCAAGCGAACCGCGGCACCCTGCCCCGGCGCGACCGAATGCAGCGCGCAAAGCAGCGCCACATCCCCCCGCATCGTCCAGCTCGCATAGGCCATGATAGCCCCGTCCTTGCCGGCGACGCCCAGCAGATCGAGCTCCGCGCAATCATAGACGGTGAGGTCGATCATCATGCTGTGCGAGCCCCAGCTCGCCAGCATCAGCGCGAGGAAAGCGGACTTGTCCTCGACCGGAGCGACGGTCAGCCTGCTGCTGCCGCTCACTTCGCCAGCTCCCTCAACCCCAGCTTGATGAGTTGCGCCGTCCCCGCGCCCTCGCCCGCCTCGCGCGACGCCGCCGCCACGGCCGCCACCGCCTGCGCCTGCGGATAGCCGAGATTGCTCAGTGCCGAGACCGCATCCGCCACGGGCTGCGGCAGCGTCTTGTCGCCAAGTGCGCCGGCGAGCTGTGCCACGCCCGGATCGACATGGCCGAAGGCCGGCGCCTTGTCCTTGAGTTCGGCGCAGATGCGTTGCGCCAGCTTCGGCCCGACGCCGGGCGCCCGCGCGATCGCCGCCTTGTCGTTGGTGGCGAGCGCGGTCGCGAGCGCTCCGGGATCGAGCGTCGAGAGGATCGCGAGCGCGACCTTGGCACCGACGCCCTGGACCATCTGCATCAGCCGGAACCAGTCCCGCTCATTGTCTGACATGAAGCCGTAGAGCCGGATCGCATCCTCGCGCACATGCGTTTCGATCGAGAGCACCGCGGCCTCGCCCGGCTTGGGCAGGCGCTGCAGCGTGCGCGCCGAGCACTGCACCACATAGCCGACGCCCTGCACGTCGAGGATGACATGATCCTCGCCATAGGAATCGACGATGCCCTTGAGCTTGCCGATCATGTCATGCTTCCCCCGTCATCCGGCACACTCTCACCCCGCCCGCATCTGCGCGACCAGCGCACGCATGCCGCGATGCTGGGCATGGCAGATCGCGACCGCCAGAGCATCCGCCGCGTCGGCCGATCTGGTCTCGGCTTTGGGCAACAGGACGCGGATCATCATCTGAATCTGCTTCTTGTCGGCATGACCGACACCGACCACCGTTTTCTTGACGAGGTTGGCGGCGTATTCAGCGACGCTGAGCCCGGCCAGCGCCGGTACGACGAGGGCGACCCCGCGCGCCTGGCCGAGCTTCAGCGCCGATTGAGGATCGCGATTGACGAAGGTCTCCTCGACCGCGACCTCGTCGGGCGCGAACGATGCGACGATCCGCGTCAATCCTTCATGCAACTGCCGCAGCCGCTCCGACAACGGCAGGGCGGCCTCGCTCTCGACGCAGCCGCAGGCGACGAAGCCAAGCTTGCTGCCCTCCGAAACGACGACACCCCAGCCCGTCTTCCGGAGGCCGGGGTCGATGCCGAGAATGCGAATCGGTGGGTTCATGTCGTGCGCAGCCTAGCCCTTGGACACGCTTTGTTCCATGCATCATCCTAACGATCCCCTTCGATCCTCCGCCAACCGATGAGCGCCGCGCATCGGTCGCATCACAAGGAGAGGGGTTGCCCCTGCGCCCGCTTGGCTGTTGGTGCGAAGGACTGCGCCTGCTTTCTCATCTGCGACCCCGGACGGCATGAACGATCTCCTCGGCTCCCTGTTTCCCGGCGTCTCCGCCGCCGGCCTGGCCGTCCTGCTGGCGGCGACCATGCTCGGCGGCCTTGTGCGCGGCTTCACCGGCTTCGGCTTCGCGATGGTGTTCATGCCGCTGGCCTCGATGGTGATCGGCCCCGTGGCGGCTCTCGGGCTGATCTGGTGCATCGACCTGCCGTTCGCCCTGCCGATCGCGGCGCGCAACGCCAGGCAGGCCGAGTGGCGCGAGGTCCTGCCGCTGCTTCTGACCGCGACGCTCGCTTTGCCCGCCGGCCTCTGGCTGCTGCTCTGGCTCGACCGCGAGACGATGCGCTGGATCCTCGCCGGGCTTGTCCTCACCGCCGTCGCGCTGATGGCCTCCGGCTGGCGCTATCACGGCCGGCCGGGCATTCCGCTCTCGCTCGGCGTCGGCGTGCTGTCGGGCCTGTTCAACGGCATGGCCTCGATCGGCGGCATGCCGCTCGCGGTGTTCTGGCTCGGCGCCCAGCGCAACGACCGGCACAAGACGCGCGCCAACCTGCAGACCTTCTTCGGCATCTCCACGCTGATCAGCGGCGCGATCCTCTGGCAGAAGGGCATCCTGACGATGGCCGCAATGATGATGGCCGTGCCGCTCTTCGCCGGCTATGGCGTCGCGCTCTGGGCCGGCACGCATGGCTTCCAGCTGGCGAGCGAAAGCACCTTCCGTCGCATCGCCTATGCCGTGATCTTCCTAAGCGCGATGGTGAGCCTGCCGCTGTGGGATGGATTGGTCGGGCGTTAGGCCCACGCGTCATGCCCGGGCTTGACCCGGGCATCTCGTCGACGCTGGCGCTCCCGGCTCAATCCTGGACCCGATTCTCGGGTCAAGCCCGAGAATGACGCGAGCCCCGCTCAGGCGCTGAGCTTCGCCATGATGTCGTCGGCGATCTCGAAATTGGCGAAGACGTTCTGGACGTCGTCGTCATTGTCGAGCGCCTCCATCAGCCGCATCATCGAGGCCGCCTTCTCCTCGTCGAGCGGCGCCGAGGTCGTCGGGCGCCAGACCGGCTTGGCCGAGGCCGGCGCGCCGAGTGACACTTCCAGCGCCTTGGAGACCTCGTTCAGACTGTCGAAAGCGCACAGGATGGTGTGACCGTTCTCGTCGGAGATGACGTCGTCGGCACCAGCCTCGATCGCGGCCTCCATCACCTTGTCGGCATCGCCGGCCGCGGGCGGATAGCTGACCTCGCCGACACGGTTGAACATGAACGACACCGAGTTGCTCTCGCCCATCGCTCCACCCGACTTGGTGAAGTAGGAGCGCACGGCAGACGCGGTGCGGTTGCGGTTGTCGGTCAGCGCCTCGACGATGACGGCGGCGCCGCCCGGGCCATAGCCCTCGTAGCGGACCTCGTCATAATTATCGCCCTCGCCGCCGGCGGCCTTGTTGATGGCGCGCTGGATATTGTCCTTGGGCATGTTCTCGGCGCGCGCGGCGATCACCGCCATGCGCAGGCGCGGGTTCATGTTGGGATCGGGCATGCCCATCTTGGCGGCGACGGTGATTTCGCGGCCGAGCTTCGAGAACAGCTTGGCGCGCACCGCGTCCTGCTTGCCCTTGCGGTGCATGATGTTCTTGAACTGGGAATGGCCGGCCATGGGAATTCAGCCTCTTGATCTTGCAGCGGTCAAATGACGCTCGCAGCCCCATCACGGGCACGCGGCGGATCGTCGGCCTTATAGGCGTCGCTTTCGCAGACAGGCAAGCCGGCACAGCGCCATGATCATGAGTTCGCTTGCCTGACGGCCGACCGCCGCCGCATATCTCGGGCCTTCGCCGCACTCAGGGTTTTCGCATGCGCCTCGACAGTCCCGACCGTCCCGCCGGCGGCTCCGCCTTCCTCGGTTCCGACATCGTCGCGGTCGATGCCGTTGCGAAGGGAGCCGTCGTTGCGATCGGCATCCCCGGCGCGACGCCCTATGGTTCCGGCGCTCTCCTATGCGGCACCGCGCCAGCAGCCATCCGCGCCGCCAGCCAACGCCATGGGCCCAATCGCGCGCATTACGATTTCGATCTCGGCGGCCCGCTGCTCCCGCCCGAAACACGGCTGCTGGATAGCGGCGACATCGCTTTCGACCCCAGCGACTTCGCCGCCAACCGCGCTCGGATCGAGACGACCTACGCCAGATTGCTGAGCCGGGGAGCGGCACCGCTGCTGCTCGGCGGCGACGACAGCGTCCAGATCCCGGCGCTGGCCGCCTTTGCGGCGCATACCGACATCACCATCGTCCAGATCGACGCGCATATCGATTGGCGCGACGAGGTCCAGGGCGAGCGCTGGGGCCTGTCGAGCACGATGCGGCGGGCGTCGGAATTCGCCGGCGTCAAGGCGATGGTGCAGATCGGCGCGCGCGGCATGGGCAGCGCCCGCCCCTCGGATGTCGCCGATGCCAAAGCAGCGGGATCGCAGATCATCGACATGCGGACGCTGCGGGCGAAAGGCCTCGGCCATGCCAGCAACTGCGTGCCCGAGGGCCGCCCGGTCGTCATCTGCCTCGATGTCGACGGCCTCGACCCGTCCGTGGTGCCCGGCATCACCGGTTTTGCGCCGGGCGGGCTCGGCTATGCCGACATCGTCGAACTGCTGAACGGTGTGGCGGCTCGCGCACCGATCATCGGCTTCAACCTCGTCGAGTTCGTGCCGGAGAACGACATCGGCGCCCTGGGCGTCCGAACGGTCTGCCGTCTGGCGATGCTTGGGGCAGGACTGCTCGCGAGGAGTGCCAAATCGTAGTTGCGGCCGCTCGCCAGCCTCAGCCGCCGAGCCAGCCCGTCGGCAGCGCTTCGCTCAGATGCGGCCCGATCCGGATCGGCCAGACCGCCTTCGCCAACCCGGTGGCATCGTCGATCTCGACCGCAACGCCCGACAGCGTGCCTTCGCCGGTCGCAGGTTCGAGCCGTGCGCCCGGCGTCTTCTGCAGGAAGCGCCGCACCGGCTCCTCCTTCTGCATGCCGAGGATAGAATCATAGTCGCCACACATGCCGGCATCGGACTGGTAAGCCGTGCCACCCGGCAGGATACGCGTGTCGGAGGTTGGCACATGGGTATGCGTGCCGACGACGAGGCTGGCGCGGCCGTCGAGGAAATGGCCTGCCGCCTGCTTCTCGCTGGTCGCCTCCGCATGGAAATCGACGATCACGGCGTCGGCGACCTCGCCCAGCGGGCAGGCCGACAACTCGCGCTCGATCGCCTGGAACGGGTCGTCGAGCGCATCCATGAAGATGCGGCCCATCACATTGACGACGAGCACGCGCGCGCCGTTCCTGGCCTCGATCACGGCGGCGCCGCGTCCGGGCGTGCCCTTCGGATAATTGGCCGGGCGCACCAGCCTGTCCTGACGCTCGATGAAGACGAGCGCCTCGCGCTGGTCCCAGGAATGGTTGCCGAGCGTGACCGCATCCGCCCCCGCCGCCAGGAGTTCGTCGCAGATCGTCTCGGTGATGCCGAAGCCACCCGCCGCGTTCTCGCCATTGATGACGACGCAGTCCAGCGCCCAGGCACGGCGCAAGGTCGGCAGGCGGTCCTGCACCGCGATCCGCCCGGGGCGGCCGACGACATCACCGAGGAAGAGAAAACGCATGTGAGCTTGTCCGGACGGAACCAAGCCCCTCCGTCGCGCGAATGCGGCCGGGAATCAACCGCAGCGGATCGTCTCGCGTTCGGTCACGATCCAGTCGAGGCGCCGGTCATGCGCTTCGTCCGGCACCGCATCGATCTCCTGCGCGGCATAGGCGATGCCGATGCTGATCACGTCGCCCAGCTCGGTGAGCTTCGCGTCGTAATAGCCCTTGCCGTAGCCGATGCGGTAACCGCGCCGGTCGAAAGCTGCGAGCGGCACGATCAGGATGGCGGGCACGGCCTCGGGCTGCGCGGGCTGCGGGACGAGCGTGCCGAAGCCGCCGGGCACGATCGGCTCATAGGGCGCCCAGCGCCGGAACAACATCCGCTTCGCGACGATGGCCGGCAGGCAAAGCGGTAGACCCTGCGCATGCAGGCCCTCCGCGATCGGGCGTGGATCGGCCTCGGAGCCCATCGGCCAATAGGCTGAAACCGGGCCGGCGCTCTCGCCGAAGGCTGGCAGGGCTAGCACGCGTTCTGCGATCAGCGGGTCCCATTCGAGGCGGTCGTCGATTTCGAGCGCGTCACGATGCGCCAGCGCGGCCCCGCGCAGCGCGGATTTCCGTTGGGCGGCGCTGATCGGAGAGGAGGTATCCGTCATGGAACAGTGCTGAGCCACCTTGGCCGTGGAGATTTCGATCCCGGGACACCTACAAAGTAGGTGGGCGCCGTGTGTCCGGGTCCAGGGACCCGGTCAGGGACAGCTCCCTAGGGAGTCGTATGGGCCCGGGAATACATTCTCTGCACGCACCAGGCAGCCCAGCTTCAACAATGTAGGGAATGCGCCGGCAAAGCGCCAGTGTGCTTTAGCCGACCGACGTCGGAATCAGGCTCTTCGCGATGCCCTCGATCCGCTCGGCCGCGGCGACCAGCGCCTCGGCAGCCCTGTCCTCGACCTCGCCGAGGCGCCGGTCGGCCGAGCCCGCATCGCCCTGCAGCAAAGCGAGGTCGGCTTCCAGTCTGGAGACGCGCCGCTGCAATTCGGAGGCCTCGTCGGCAACCATCAGCGCGGCCATGACGTGCAGGCGCATGTCGCCGATCTCGCCGAAAGCCTGGCGCATCTCCTGGATTTTGCCGTCATAGATTCGGGCGAGATCTTCGAGATGCGGCTCCTCGCCCTCTCCGCAGGCCATGCGGTAGGCCTTGCCGGCGATGGTGACATTGACTTGCGGCATGGCTTGTCCCCGCTCAATGCTCCCGCTGCCCGGGCCCGGCTTCCGCCGGCTCCGGATAGGCTGGTTCCAGCTCGCCCGGCCCCATGCCGGCCGCATCCTGCGGCTCGGCATCGGCTTGGGCACGCGCGATCACGGCGCCGATGACATTCATGGCGCGCTCGAGGCGCTGGTCCACATCGGCCGCCGCGGTCTCGACATCGCCGAGCCGCGCCGTCGCCCCGTCGAGCTCGGCCGCGAGCCGCGCGCGATCATCCTGCATCAGTGCCAGTTCCGTTTCCAGATTGGCCCGCCCGCGCTCGGCGTCGACGCGCCGCCGCGCAGCGGCCTCGAGTTGCGCCAGCGCGCCATCGAGCCGCGTCAGGGCATTCTCCAGCATCAGGCTCGCCACCGTCGCTCCCCCTTCAGATCGAAGCCGGCTCACACGATTCGGGACCCTAGCCCATGTCGCCTGAAAACGTGAATCTCCCTGCCGGAGATGCCGCCCGATCCCAAGGGCTTGAGCCCGGTTGCTGCTTTCGCGGTTGCAGCAGACGCCGATTGCGGCGCCGCTCCGGCAGCCGGCGCGGGCTCCGGCCGAATTGACTCGAACCGAGCCAGCGGCCTAATCCGGGCCACCATTCGAAACGATACAGCGACATCGGAATTCGGACCGTCCCCGGCCTGCCGCAAGCGCAGGATTTGGCCGCGGCCTCGTCCTCCCGCCAGACGGAGCCATAGACCATCATGACATCGACCGACCGCACCCAGCACGACAAGCTCGCCAACGCCATTCGCGGCCTCGCCATGGACGGCGTCGAGCAGGCGAAATCCGGCCACCCCGGCCTGCCGATGGGCGCAGCCGACGTCGCCACCGTGCTCTTCACCCGCGTCATGAAATACGATGCCGCCGACCCGCGCTGGCCCGATCGCGACCGCTTCGTGCTCTCGGCCGGCCATGGCTCGATGCTGCTCTACGCCCTGCTTTACCTGACCGGCGTGCCCGGCATGGAGCTCGACGACCTCAAGAAGTTCCGCCAGATCGACTCCAAGACGCCGGGCCACCCCGAGAACTTCATGACCGCCGGGATCGAGACCACCACGGGTCCGCTCGGCCAGGGCCTGGCGACTGCCGTCGGCATGGCGATGGCCGAGCGCATGCTCGCCGCCGAATTCGGCAAGAAAGTCGTCGACCACCATACCTTCGTGCTGGCCTCCGACGGCGACCTGATGGAGGGCATCAGCCAGGAGGCGATCGCGCTCGCCGGCCACCACAAGCTCAACAAGCTGATCGTGCTCTGGGACGATAACGGCATCTCGATCGACGGCCCGCTGACGATCTCCGATTCGGTCGACCAGGTCGCTCGCTTCAAGGCCTGCGCCTGGCGTTCCGAGCGGGTAGACGGCCATGATCCCGTGGCGATCGAGGCCGCGATCCGCCGCGCCCAGAAGTCGAGCAAGCCGACCATGATCGCCTGCAAGACGGTGATCGGATTCGGCGCGCCGAAGAAGGCCGGCACCTCCAAGGCCCATGGCGAGCCGCTCGGCGCCGAGGAACTCGCCGCCGCCAAGAAGGCGCTCGGCATCACCGGAGGCGCCTTCGAGGTCGCAGCCGACACCCTCAAGGCCTGGCGCGGCTTCGGTGCGGCCGGCGCCGCCGCGCACTCCGAATGGAAGGGCCGCTTCGGCGCCCTCTCCGAGCGCAAGCGCGCCGAATTCGACCGCCGCCTGGCGCACAGAATCCCGGCCAGGCTCGACAAGGTGATCCTTGCCCACAAGAAAGCGCTGATCGCCGCGCCACAGGCGGTCGCGACCCGCAAGGCTTCGGAACTCGCATTGGAGGCCATCACGCCGGTGATGCCGGAGCTGGTGATGGGGTCGGCCGACCTGACGCCCTCCAACAACACCCGCACCAAGGCGGCCGAGGATTTCACGCCGAAGACCCCGAAGGGCCGCTATGTCCGCTACGGCATCCGCGAGCACGGCATGGCCGCCGCGATGAACGGCATCACCCTGCATGGCGGTTTCCGCACCGGCGGCGGCACCTTCCTCGTCTTCGCCGACTATGCCCGCCCCTCGATGCGGCTTGCCGCCCTGATGGGCCTGCCGGTGGTCTACGTCATGACCCATGATTCGATCGGCCTCGGCGAGGACGGCCCGACGCACCAGCCGGTCGAGCAGATCGCCTCGCTGCGCGCCATGCCGAACATGCACGTCTTCCGCCCGGCCGACACGATCGAGACCGCCGAGGCCTGGCAGTTCGCCTTGGAGAACACCGGGGGGCCGACCGTGCTCGCCCTCTCGCGCCAGAACCTGCCGCAGCTGCGCACCGATGCGACCGCGACCAACCGCTCGGCCAAGGGCGGCTACGAGCTTCTGCCGGCCGAGGCCGGCAAAGCCGAGGTCTCGCTCTTCGCCTCGGGCTCCGAGGTCGAGATCGCGGTCGCCGCGCGCAAGCTGCTGGCCGAGAAGGGCATCAAGGCGCGCGTCGTCTCCGTGCCCTCGCTTGAACTGCTGCAGGCGCAGGACGAGGCGACGCAGGCCGCCGTCATTGGCACCGCTCCGGTGAAGATCGCGATCGAGGCCGGCGTGCGCTTCGGCTGGGATGCCGTGATCGGGCATGACGGCATCTTCGTCGGCATGTCCTCCTTCGGGGCGAGCGGACCCTACAAGGAGGTCTACAAGCATTTCGGCATCACGCCGGAAGCGGTGGCCGAGGCCGCGATCAAGCGCCATAACGGCTGATCATCGCCTAAAGCGTGAGAAAGCCCCGGCAGCGGCGATGATTTTCTCATCGAAACACTTGCGTTCGGCCACGCTTTGGCCGAATTGCCCGCATGAATGGCGTGCAAGCGCTGTGGTTAGGGCTGAAGGAGAGGTTTGAGATGACGGTCAAGGTGGCGATCAATGGCTTCGGCCGCATCGGACGCAACGTACTGCGTGCGATCATCGAGTCGAAGCGCAAGGACATCGAGGTCGTGGCGATCAACGATCTCGGCCCGGTCGAGACCAATGCCCATCTCTTCCGCTTCGATTCCGTCCATGGCCGCTTCCCCGGCACGGTGACGGTTTCCGGCGACACGATCGATGTCGGCCGCGGCCCGATCAAGGTCACCGCCGTGCGCGACCCCAAGGATCTGCCGCACAAGGCGCTCGGCGTCGATATCGCGCTGGAATGCACCGGCATCTTCACCACCAAGGAGAAGGCCTCGGCGCATCTTGCCGCGGGCGCGAAGCGCGTTCTGGTCTCGGCGCCCTGCGACGGCGCCGACCTGACCGTCGTCTTCGGCGTCAATGACGGTCAGCTGACGAGCGACCATGTCGTCGTCTCGAACGCCTCCTGCACCACCAACTGCCTCGCGCCGGTCGTGCGCGTGCTCCATGACGCCGTCGGCATCGACAAGGGCTTCATGACCACGATCCACGCCTATACCGGCGACCAGCCGACGCTGGACACGATGCACAAGGATCTCTACCGCGGCCGCGCCGCCGCGCTCTCGATGATCCCGACCTCGACCGGCGCCGCCAAGGCGATCGGCCTCGTCATCCCCGAGCTCAAGGGCCGTCTCGACGGCTCCTCGGTGCGCGTGCCGACCCCCAACGTCTCGATGGTGGACTTCAAGTTCATCGCCAAGCGCAAGACCACGGTCGAGAAGATCAACGACGCCATCGTCAAGGCCAGCAAGCGTGGCGCGCTCAAGGGCATCCTCGCGGTCACCGACCAGCCCAACGTCTCGATCGACTTCAACCACGACCCGGCCTCGTCGACCTTCGCGCTCGACCAGACCAAGGTCATGGACGACAAGTTCGTCAGCGTCGTCGCCTGGTACGACAACGAGTGGGGCTTCTCGAACCGCATGAGCGACACCGCCGTCGCCATGGGCAAGCTGCTCTGATCCGACGCAAGGGCATTGCGCGACAACGCGGGAACCTGTTTTCCGCATCGGCAATGCCCTCCGCGCTCGAAACCTGCCGGAGCCGCGCTGGCGCGGCCCCGCTCCCTTCTCGAATCGAACGGAACGACCATGGCCAAGATCGAGCCGACCGTCGCGTCGCCTGCCGACGCTTCCGTCCCGACGACCGTCACACCCGCACCGACCTACGGCACACCCTATGTCGTCGGCAGCGCCACCGCTTCGCCCGATGCCGCGCTCCTCACCGAGCCGCGCCAGCTCGACCAGCTCTCCCGGATCGAGGAGAAGGCCGCGCGCATCGAGGAGAAGTTCGCCCGCTACGAAGCCGTCCTGACCCGCGCCGAGGCTTCGCTGGAGCGCAGCGCCCACAAGGTCGATGCCGCCGCCGGAACCATGGATTTCGCCGCGATCCGCGGTGAGATGGCGAGCCTTCGCGACCGCGTCGACGCGACGCCGCGCGCAGCCACCCTCTTCACTACGGCGGTCGTCACGGCCGTCCTTACCGTCATCCTCACCATCCTGGTGCTGAAATTCGGCGTGCCGGGGCTGTTCGGGGGCTTGCTGCCGCGATGAGCTTCAGGACGCTCGACGACGCCGACCTCGCGGGCAAGCGCGCGCTTGTCCGCGTCGACCTCAACGTCCCGATGGAGGACGGCAAGGTCACCGACACGACGCGTATCGACCGCATCCTGCCAACGATCCGCGAGATGTCGGCGAAGGGCGCCAAGGTCGTCCTGCTCGCTCATTTCGGCCGGCCCAAGGGCGCCGACGAGAAGAACAGCCTGAAGCAGGTCGTGCCGGCGCTGGCGCATGCGCTGGGTGCCCCCGTGACCTTCGTGTCCGACTGCATCGGCGAGGACGTCGCCAGGGCCGTCGCCGCCGCGAAGAACGGCGAGGTTCTGCTGCTGGAGAACACCCGCTTCCACGCCGGCGACGAGAAGAACGACCCTGAGTTCGTCAAGGCGCTCGCCGCCAATGGCGACCTCTTCGTCAACGACGCTTTTTCCGCCGCCCACCGCGCCCATGCCTCGACGGAAGGCCTCGCCCATGTGCTGCCGGCCTATGCCGGCCGCACCATGCAGGCCGAACTCGAGGCGCTGTCCGCCGGCCTCGACAACCCCGCCCGCCCGGTCATGGCGATCGTCGGCGGCGCCAAGGTCTCGACCAAGCTCGAACTGCTCGGCAATCTCGTGAAGAAGGTCGACGTCCTCGTCATTGGCGGCGGCATGGCCAACACCTTCCTCGCGGCGCGCGGCGTCAATGTCGGCAAATCGCTCTGCGAGCATGACCTTGCCGGAACCGCCCGCGAGATCGAGGAGAAGGCCAAGGCCGCAGGCTGCGAGATCATGCTGCCTGTCGATGCGCTGGTCGCCCGCGAATTCAGGCCAAATCCCGGCCACCGCGTCGTCCAGATCGGCGAAGTCGCCGCCGACGAGATGATTCTCGATGCCGGCCCGCTCAGCGTCGCCGAGGTCGTGCTCAGGCTCGACTCGATCAAGACGCTGGTCTGGAACGGCCCTTTCGGCGCCTTCGAGCTGCCGCCCTTCGACACGGCGACCGTCACCGTCGCCAGGGCCGCGGCAAAGCGCGTCAGAGCGGGCAATCTCGTCGCGGTCGCCGGCGGCGGCGACACCGTTGCAGCGATGAACAATGCCGGCGTGGCCAACGACCTGACCTATGTCTCGACCGCGGGCGGCGCCTTCCTCGAATGGATGGAAGGCAAGGCCCTGCCGGGCGTCGAGGCGCTTCGGAAGGGCTGAGACGCCCCCTGTGCTCTGCCCTTGCGACAGAGCATGTTTATGCTATGTTCTCATCATGAGCGAGAACGCGCAGACAGCGATGTTCGAAATCCTGAAGTCGATTCAGGCAGACCTTGCGGAGCATCGTAAGCTTTTTGCCGGCGTGAATGCTCGTTTCGACGGACTCGAAGATCTCGTCCGCAAGCAGCGCCGCGACACGGCTGGCCTCCTTGTCATGGCGAAATCCGTTACCGGCACGTTCGCCGAGGACCTCGCCGCGATAGAGGAGCGTGTCCGGGTGCTGGAAGCGCGCGGCGCCTGATTTTAAGGCCCTTTCCCGCTTTCGCTTTACCTTTGTCGCAGTTCGCTTTTAAACGCTCCCCATATCCATTGCCTCAAGGGGAGTTCCATCGTGGCCCGTATTACGCTCCGCCAGTTGCTCGATCACGCTGCCGAAAACGACTATGGCGTGCCCGCTTTCAACATCAACAACATGGAGCAGGCGCTGGCCATCATGGCGGCGGCGGACGCGACCGATGCCCCCGTCATCATCCAGGCCTCGCGTGGCGCCCGCAGCTATGCCAACGACATCATGCTGAAGCACATGATGGACGCCGTCACGGAAATCTATCCGCATATCCCCGTCTGCGTGCATCTCGACCACGGCAACGAGGCCGCGACCTGCATGACCGCGATCCAGGCCGGCTTCACTTCGGTGATGATGGACGGCTCGCTCAAGGCCGACGGCAAGACGCCCGGCGACTGGGACTACAATGTCGGCGTGACAAGGACCGTCGTCGACATGGCCCATCTCGGCGGCATCTCCGTCGAAGGAGAGCTCGGTGTCCTGGGTTCGCTTGAAAGCGGCGAGGGCGAGAAGGAGGACGGCCACGGCTTCGAAGGCAAGCTCAGCCACGACCAGCTCCTGACCGATCCCGAAGAGGCCGTGAAGTTCGTTGCCGAAACCAAGGTCGATGCGCTTGCCATCGCCATGGGCACCTCGCACGGCGCCTACAAGTTCACCCGCAAGCCCGATGGCGCCATCCTGGCGATGAACGTCATCGAGGAGATCCACAAGAAGCTGCCGAGCATGCATCTTGTCATGCACGGCTCGTCCAGCGTGCCGCAGGACCTCCAGGACATCATCAACCAGTATGGCGGCAAGATGCCCCAGACTTGGGGCGTGCCGGTCGAGGAGATCCAGCGCGGCATCAAGCACGGCGTGCGCAAGATCAACATCGACACCGACAACCGCATGGCGATGACCGGCCAGATCCGGAAGATCCTCTCCGAGCACCCCGGCGAGTTCGATCCGCGCAAATATCTCAAGCCCGCCATGGAGGCGATGACGAAGCTCTGCTCCCTGCGCCTGAAAGAATTCAACACCGCCGGCCAGGCCAGCAAGATCAAGCGCGTCGCGACCACCGCCGAAATGGCCAAGCGCTACGCGAAGGGCGAACTCGACCCGACTTTCGGCGGCAAGGCGGCGTGAGCCGGGCTGTGGCGCGGGCGGAGCCTGTCTTCGCCCGCGCCACCCTTCTCCGGTCCGCCGCATGACGAAACTTCTGTTCGTCTGCAGCCGGAACCGCCTGCGCAGCCCCACCGCCGAACAGATCTTCTCGACGCGGCCTGACCTCGAGGTCGCGTCGGCAGGCACGAACCGGGATGCCGACGTGCCCCTGACTGGCGAGCTGGTCGCTTTGGGCCGACATCACCTTCGTCATGGAACGTGTCCACGGTACGAAATTGCAGCAGCGCTTCGGCCGATTCATGAAAATGGGGCGACTGATTTGCCTCGATATCCCCGACAACCATGATTTCATGGCGCCCGCGCTTATCGCGCGGCTGGAGAGCAAGGTCGCCCGGCACCTGCGCTGATGCACAGGGCCAGGCTTCAATCGGCAGCCTCGGCATGAGTGACCGGCGTCTCGCCTCTTCCGGCCGGGAGCACTTTCTGGTTGAAGGGGCACCCGCCTCGCCGCATCCGGCCGCTTTCGCCGCAGGGTTTGCATGTCGATCGTCTTTTCAGCGTTGGTCGCGGTCTTCGTCGGCTTCGCCGCCTCCGTTGCCGTCATCCTCTCGGCCGCACAAGCGCTCGGCGCCACAGCAGAACAGACTGTCTCTTGGGTCGCCGCGCTGGCCATCGGCACCGCCTTGCCGAGCATCTGGCTGTCCTGGCGCTACCGCATGCCGATGATCTGCGCCTGGTCGACGCCCGGTGCTGCGCTGATCGCTGCGGCAAGCGGCTTCGACATGGCCTCGGCCGTCGGCGCCTTCTTCGTCGCTGCCGTGCTGATGATGCTGACGGCGGCCCTCCGCCCCCTCGGCCAACTGATCGAGCGCATTCCGATGCCGATCGCATCGGCCATGCTGGCCGGCGTGATCTTCCGATTTGTCGTCGCCGTCTTCGAAGAGATGCGGATATCCCCGCTGCTTGTGCTGCCGCTGCTCGCGATCTTTCTCGTGGCGCGGTTGCTCAACCCGTTTCTGGGCGTCATCGCGGCGCTGGTCGCTGGCATAGCCATCAGCTTTGTGGGCGGGCTTGCCCACTGGCCAGCGAGGCAGATTGCGCTCACCGGCCTCGAATTCGTCACGCCGCGCTTCGATATTGCCGCCATGCTCGGCATCGGAGTTCCACTCTATCTTGTCACCATGGCTGCCCAGAACCTGCCCGGCTTTGCGGTGTTGCGCGCGGCCGGCTACCATCCGCGGACAGCGCCGGCCCTGTTCGCCACCGGGCTTGCTTCGCTGCTCACGGCCCCCTTCGGTGCCCATATGTCCAACATGGCGGCGATCAGCGCTTCGATCTGCACTGGAGCCGACACCCATCCCGACCCGGAGCAGCGCTGGAAAGCGGGCGTGATCTACGGCTTCGCCTATCTCGCCGTCGCCGGCTGCACCGGCCTGCTGATCGCCCTGTTGCTCGCCCTGCCGAAGGCGCTGATCGTCACCGTGGCGGGTCTCGGCCTTGCCGGCTCGTTCGCCGGCGCGCTCGGCCAAGCGATGTCGTCCGACCGGGAACGTTTCGCCGCCGTCATCGCCTTCGCCGTCGCCGCCTCCAGCCTGACGCTGTTTGGGGTAGGGTCGGCCTTCTGGAGCCTCGTCGCCGGCCTCAGCGTCTTGACATTGGACGCTGTCGCGGGCCGTTTGCGCGCAAGATCATGACCATGCAGAACCCACCCACCCGCCTGATGCTCGTCACCCCGCCTGTGGCGGATGCCGACGCGATGGCTTTCAGGCTGATGCAGGCCCAGGCCGGCGGCGATGTCGCGGCCGTGGTGTTGCGTCTGGCTGCCGGCGACGAGCGCAGCCTGATCGAACGCGTCAAGCGCCTCGCCGGCCCGGTTCAGGCCGCCAATGTCGCGCTCGTCGTCGAGGCCTCGGCTCTGGTCGCTGCGCGCGGTGGCGCCGACGGCGTGCATCTGACGGGCGGCGTCGAGGCGATCGCCGAGGCGCGGTCGAGTCTGAAAGGCGAGCGCATCATCGGGGCAGGCGGGCTGCGCGCCCGGCACGACGCCATGGATATCGGCGAGGCCGGCGTCGACTACGTCATGTTCGGCGAGCCGCGGCCGGACGGCTCCATACCGCCGCTGCCGGCCGTGATCGAGCGCGCCACCTGGTGGGCCGATATCTTCGAGACCCCTTGCGTCGCCTATGCACCGGACGCGGACGCCGTGCCGGCTCTGGTCGAGACGGGCGCGGAGTTCGTCGCGCTGGGCGAATGGGCCTTCGAGGAGGGCCGCGATATCCGCACGCTCGTCGCCGAAGCGAATGCGGCCATCGCTGCCCGCGCGGCACGGAAAGCCGCGAAGTGAGGCGCTTGCGCCGCGGCCTCGCAAGCCGTCCGCTGTTTGCCTGCCTGCTGCTGCTCGCCGGCCTCGTGCCTGTGCTGCCCGCCGCGGCAGCCGAGCGCGACGCCGCCTATGGCGCCTACCAGACCGGCCACTACCGCCGTGCCCTCAGCGAGGCGCTGAAGCGCATCGAGGCGGATAGCAACGACGCTGCCGCGATGACGCTGGTCGGCGAGATCTACCGGCAGGGTCTCGGCGTGCCGCCCGACCAGAAGGTCGCGACGGAATGGTATGAGCGTGCCGCCGAGCGCGGCGACATCAACGCGACCTATGCACTGGCGATCGCGCTTCTCGACGAGGCCAGCGGCCGCCGCGATCCTGTCCGCGCCGGCATCCTGCTGCGGCGGGCGGCGGAGGCCGGCAACGCCGCCGCCAACTACAATCTCGCACTCGCCCTCCTCGCCACCGGCCAGGCCGAGGACGACAGCCGCGCTGTGACGCACCTCGAAATCGCGGCCAGCGGTGGAATCCCTGATGCGCTGCATGCGCTCGGCACGCTGGCGAAGCAGGGACGCGGCATGCCCAGGAGCGATGTCCAGGCGGCGGAATGGATGGCCCAGGCCGCCAGGGCCGGCCACCTCCCCGCCGAGATCGAATACGCGATCATGCTGTTCAACGGCATCGGCGTCGCCCGCGATGAGACCGCCGCCGCGAAGCTTTTCCTACGCGCCGCCGGCAGGGGCAACCCGATCGCGCAGAACCGGATCGCAAGGCTCTACCAGATCGGGCGCGGCATCCCGCCGGACTCGATCGAGGCTGCCGCCTGGCATCTGGCGGCTCGGGCGCGGGGCCTCGACGACCCGGCGCTGGAGCAGCTTTTCGACCGCCTGACGCCCGAGCAGCAGGGCCGCGCCGCCCGCCTCGCCGCCGACCGCATCGAGGGCGCGGCCTTGACGTCGCCCTGACAGGCGAGCAAGTGACCGGTTGAATGGTTATGGACTGACGAGCGCTCCGCATCGGGCGCCGCAGGATGGCGCCTGACGGCGCAAACGAGGTTTCGATGATCCGCTCCCCCCTGATGACTGTGATGACCGACGCCGTGATGAAGGCGTCCCGTTCGCTAAAACGCGATTTCGGCGAGGTCGAGAACCTTCAGGTCCTCGCCAAGGGTCCGGGCGACTTCGTCTCCAAGGCCGATACCAAGGCGGAGGAAATCATCCGCGCCGCGCTGGAAAAGGCGCGGCCGGGCTATGGTTTCGTCATGGAGGAGGCCGGCACCGTCTCCGGGACCGACGAAAGCAACCGCTGGCATATCGACCCGCTCGACGGCACCCACAACTTCCTGCGCGGCATCCCGCACTGGAACATCTCGGTGGCGCTGGAGCGCGACAACCAGTTCATCGCCGGCGTGATCTACGACGCCGCCAAGGACGAGTTGTTCATGGCCGAGAAGGGCAAGGGCGCCTATGTCAACAACCGCCGTATGCGCGTCTCCGGCCGCCGCGAGCCGGCCGAGATGCTGATCGGCATGGGCGTGCCCCATATCGGCAAGGGCGGGCATCCGCTGTTCCTGCGCGAACTCGGCACCGTGATGTCGCGCTTCTCCAATGTCCGGCGCATGGGCTGTGCCGCGCTCGACATCGCCTATGTCGCGGCCGGGCGCCTGGATGCCTATTGGGAGCGCGATCTCAACACCTGGGATTTCGCGGCCGGCGCCGTGATGATCCGCGAGGCCGGCGGCACCTTCGGCACGCTCGACGGCAAGCAGCCGACCATGGCGCGCGACATCATCTGCGGCAACGAGATCGGCGAGCAGGCCCTGCGGGCCGCGCTGAAGACGGCGTGAACCCGGCCTCGCACGGGCAACGGGTCGACGACTCGTCATATCTCTCTGATCTTTCTCGCTTGATCATCGCGGCACGGGAAGCGACAGTCCGGCCTCGGCAAGGTGGCGAACGGAAGACGAAGCATGGCGAATGAGGATTTGGCGACCGAAAGCGAGACGGTCGCGCCCGCCCGTGAGGAGACCCGCTTCTCGCGGCCGCTGCGTTACGTCATCCGCTCAGTTCTTTTTCTCGCCCTGATCGGCTTCCTCGGCTTCATCCTGCAGGGTGGCCTGGTCACGGCCTTCATGACCAATCCGGGGCTGAACGGCCTGATCCTCGGCTCGCTTTTCGTCGGCGTCCTGATCGCGCTGCGCGAACTTTGGCGCATTCACAGCGAGGCCCGCGCCGCGACGCGGCTCGCCGCTGCCCCTGCGCTGGCGCAAATCCGGCGCGGGCAGGTGATCGCACCGCTCGGCCCGGTCCTGCCGGCACTCGACAGCCGCAGCCTTGCCTCTTCCCAGGCGGCGACCGTGCTCGAATCGATCGCGGTCCGGCTCGACGACGGGCGGGAGGTTCTGCGCTATCTCGGCGGGCTGCTCGTCTTCCTCGGCCTGCTCGGCACCTTCTGGGGCCTGCTCGACACGGTCTCTTCGGTCGGCAACGTCATCAAGAGCCTGCGCACCGGCGCCGAGGCCGGCGTGCTGTTCGACGAGCTCAAGGCCGGCCTTGCCGCCCCGCTCGCCGGCATGGGCCTGTCGTTCTCCTCCTCGCTCTTCGGTATCGCCGGCTCGCTGATCCTCGGCTTTCTCGAATTGCAGGTTTCCCAGGCGCAGCGCCGCTTCCGCAACGAGCTCGAGAGCTGGCTCGGCACACGCACCGCCATTGCGGGAGCCCTCCCCCTCGCGGGGCTCCAGCCCCTCACCGGCGACCCGCTCTCCGACAGGCTCGACAGGCTCGGCGCAGCGATGACCGAAAGCGGCGCCAACAACCGCGCCGCGACCCAGGCTCTCGCCAATCTGGCCGAGGGTATCCAGGGTCTCGTCCAGCATATGCGCTCCGAGCAGCAGCTCATCCGCGACTGGGTCGAGGCGCAGGCCTCGCGCGAAAAGGACATGAAGCGCCTGCTGGAGCGTCTCACCGCCGACAATGTGATGGAGCCATGAGCGTGCTCCCGATGCCTGCCGCCGTCCCGAACTCCGCAGGAGCCTGACCGCGATGGCCCTCTCCCGCTCCCACCGCCGCGACGAGGTGAATTTCTGGCCGGGCTTCGTCGATGCCCTGTCGACGATGCTGATCGGCATCGTCTTCCTGCTGTCAGTCTTCGTGCTCGGCCAGTTCTTCCTCTCGCAGGAGCTGACCGGCAAGGACACCGTTCTCGACCGGCTCAACCGCCAGATCTCCGAATTGACCGACCTGCTCGCGCTGGAGCGCTCGTCCAACCGCCAGGCCCAGGAGAGCCTGACCCTGCTGCAATCCTCGCTGACGCGGGAGCAGGGCGAGCGCGGCCGTATCCAGGACATGCTGAATGCGCAGCCCGGCAACACGGCTGCCCAGCTCGGCGAGGCCCAGAAGGCGCTCGATGCCGAAAAGCAGCTCTCCGCCCGCGCCCAATCGACCGTCGATCTCGTCAACCAGCAGATCATCGCGATGCGCCGCCAGCTCGCGGCGCTCGAGGAGGCGCTCGGCGCCTCCGAAGCCAGGGACAAGGATTCGCAGGCCCGCATCTCCGAACTCGGCTCGCGCCTCAACGTGGCTCTGGCGCAGCGGGTCCAGGAACTGGCGCGCTACCGCTCGGATTTCTTCGGCCGTCTGCGCCAGGTGCTCGGCACGCGCCCCGACATCCGCGTCGTCGGCGACCGCTTCGTCTTCCAGTCGGAGGTCTTCTTCGATGTCGGCCAGGCCGTGCTGAAGCCGGAAGGGCGCGGCGAACTCGACAAGCTGGCTGCGATCCTCGTCGATCTCGGCCGTGAGATGCCGCCTGACATCCCGTGGATCCTGCGCGTCGACGGCCACACCGACAATCGCCCGATCCGCTCGCCACAATTCCCCTCGAACTGGCACCTCTCCTCGGCGCGAGCCATCGCGGTGGTCGAGTACCTGATCACCAAGGGCCTGCCCAGCGACCGCATCGCCGCGACCGGCTTCGGTGAATACCAGCCGCTCGACGTCGCCAACAACGACGATGCCTGGCGCCGCAACCGCCGCATCGAGTTCAAGATCACCGAGCGGTGAGACCGATGCGGGACCTGCGCCCGGGACGAAGGGCTCCGGCCGCGGCAGCCAACCCGCGGATGAGGGCTCGCAGCAGCCTCCGGCATTGGATGGCCTGTCTGGTCGCGGCCATGGGCCTGTCGATAGGCCCTGCCCTCGCAGAGCCCCGCCACGCCACGGTCGAGGATTGTGCCGCCTGCCATGGCCCGGACGGCATCGCTCGCGACAGTGAGGTGCCGCATCTCGCCGGCCAGAACGAGCGCTATCTCTACAACCAGATGCTGGCTTTCCGCTCCGGCAAGCGCGTCCACAAGGAAATGCGCTTCATGGCCCGCACCATGACGCTGGACGAGATCGCGGCGCTGGCCGCCTATTACGCGGCCCTGCCGCCGCGCTGAGCCGGGCCGTGATGCGGCAGCCGACGAGAGACGGGGGAATAAGAGCGATGCCGACAGCCGACCCCGCCGACGCCGCCCTGCGCCGGAGCAGGCCCCTGACCGTCTGCTATCCGGTCGAGGCCCTGCCGGTGCCGGATATGGCCATGCTCGGGCACGCCCGCCGGCACCTGACGAAGATCGACGAGGTTCTCGTCGCGCCGCGTGATGCCGGGGCGTTCCACGTGCCCAAGGGGCATTTCTTCCGCATCGTCGGCGTCGACGGCCCGCAGGTCGGCGACCTCAATCTCTGGAACGCTGCCGACCTCTCGGAGCGCTTCTTCAGCGGCAAGACACGCCAGCTCCATGCCACCCATGTCTCGACAGGAAACCGGCTCTGGAGCAGCCTGCCCTTCCTGCGCCCGATGGCGACGATCAGCCACGACACGCTCGGCTGGTATGGCTGGGATGCGGATGGCGGCGGCATCCACGACGTCATCGGCACGCGCTGCGACCCGTATACCAATCGCCTGCTCAGCGGCGGCGACTATCACCATTGCTGCCATTCGAACCTGACGCGGGCGCTGGCCAAGGCCACGGGGCTGCCGGTAAAGGAGGCGGAGATGCATGTCCATGACGTGCTCAACGTCTTCATGTGCACCGGCTTCACCAGCGATACGCATCAGTACTTCATGAAGGCGAGCCCGGTGCGGCCCGGGGACTACATCGAGTTCTTCGCCGAGATCAACTTGCTCGGCGCGCTCTCGGCCTGCCCCGGCGGCGATTGCAGCGCGACCCATTCGAGCGACGCCGCCGCCTGCTTTCCGCTCAGGGTGGAAATATTCCGCACCGAGCCGGAGTTCCTCGCCGGCTGGGTCCCGCCAGAACCCAGCTCCTATCCGCGCACGCATGGGACAGCAGGCTGAACCTGTCCGTCATGGTCGGCCTTGAGCCGACCATCCACGTCTTTCCCCGGAGAGTGCGGTGTCCAAGACGTGGATGCTCGCCATGAGGGCGAGCATGACGTCGGCGCGAAGATCAAGCCGCCTCCAGCCCGAACTGCAGCGCCGCCAGTCGCGCATAGAGCCCACCGCGCGCCTTGAGCTCCGCATGGGTCCCCTCCTCGACCACGCGGCCGTCCTCCATGACGAGGATACGGTCGGCCGAAAGGATCGTCGCCAGCCGGTGCGCCACCACCAGCGTGGTGCGCCCCCGCATCAGACGGTCGAGCGCGTCCTGCACGGCGCGCTCGCTTTCGGAGTCGAGCGCGCTCGTCGCCTCGTCGAGGAGCAGGATCGGCGCGTCCTTCAGCACCGCGCGTGCGATCGCAAGGCGCTGGCGCTGTCCCCCCGAAAGCGTCACGCCGCGCTCGCCGACAATCGTGTCATAGCCCTGCGGCAGGGCCTGGATGAAACCATCGGCAGCCGCGAGCCGCGCCGCCTCCTCGACCTCGGCCATCGTTGCCTCGGGCCGGCCATAGGCGATGTTGTCGCGCACCGAGACGCCGAAGACGGTCGGCTCCTGCGGCACCAGCGCGAAGCGATGCCGCCATGCCTCGGGATCGGCCTGCGGCCCGGCGACGCCATCGACCACGACGCGGCCAAAACCGGGATCGTAGAAGCGCAGCGCCAGTTGCAGCACCGTGCTCTTGCCGGCGCCCGACGGCCCGACCAGCGCAACGCGCTCGCCCGGCCGCACCGTGAAGCTGAGTTCCGACAGCGCCCTCACGCTGCGGCCGGGATAGCTGAACGAGACGTTCTCGAAGGAGAGCTCTCCCCGCGACGGCTCCGGCATCGCCGCCGGATGCGGCGGCGCCGCGATGGCAGGCTTCAGAGCGAGAATCTCGCCGAGCCGGCCGGCCGCGCCGGCGGCGGCGGAGATTTCGCCATAGACTTCGGAGAGCTGCCCGAGCGAACTCGCCGCCAGCACCGCATAGAGCACGAACTGCGACAGGCGCCCGCCGGTCATCCGCCCCTCGAACACCTCGGTCGCGCCGGTCCAGAGCACCCAGACGACACTGGCACTGACGAGGAAGATTGCGACGCCGGACAGCAGCGCCCGCGAGGCGGTGGCAGCCCGCGAGGCGTCATAGGCCTCGTCAGAGGCGCTGGCGAAACGCGTTGCCGTCTGCCGCGAGGCACCGAAGGATTGCATCGTGCGGATCGCGCCGACGGCCTCCGAGGCGAAGGCCGAGGCGTCCGCCAGCCGATCCTGCGCCGCCCGCGCCCGCCGACGCACCGAGCGGCCCGAAAAGACCAGCGGCAGCACGATCAGCGGGATCGCCCCGATCACGATGGCCGAGAGCTGCGGGCTGGTCGCGATCATCAGACCGAGCGCGCCGATGGTCATGATCGCGTTGCGTAACGCGATCGAGGCCGTCGAGCCGAAGGTCGCCTTGATCTGGGTGGTGTCGGCGGTCAGCCGCGAGACCAGGTCCCCGGCCCGGCTGGAATCGAAGAAGGCCGGCTCCAGCCGCGTCAGATGGGCGAAGACGTCCGAGCGCAGATCGGCGACGATGCGCTCGCCGACCGTCATCACGAGATAGAAGCGGGCCGAACTCGCCAGCGCCAGCACGGCGACGACACCGATCAGCAGGATGAAATAGCTGTTCGCCAGATGCTGCTCGCCGCCCGAAAAGCCGACATCGATGACCCGGCGGACCGCCACCGGCAACGCCAGCGTCGCCACAGAGGCGACGACCAGCGCCAGCAGCGCCAATCCGATCCGCCCCTTGTGCCTCAGCGCATAGGGCCAGAAGGATGCCAGCGAGCGGAAGTCGGGCCGCAGTTTCGTCTCGTCTTTTTCGGCCTCGGTCACGCGTCTTTGTCCTGTCCTGCTTGCGCTGTCGGCCCGGCTGCGATATGTGCACGCGACTTCACGACAGGCTCATACGAATTATTCGACGGGCCGGGCAGGCTTGCCTGCTTGTCGACCACGCCCGTTTATCGACGTTTGAGGATTTAGCCATGGCCAAGACCGGCATCCACCCCGACTACCACACCATCAAGGTCGTCATGACCAATGGCACGGAATACTTCACCCGTTCGACGATGGGCAAGGAGGGCGACACGCTCAACCTCGACATCGACCCGACGACGCACCCGGCCTGGACCGGCGGCACCCAGCACATGCTGGACCGTGGCGGCCGCGTCTCGCGCTTCAACTCGCGCTTCTCCGCGATCGGCTCGCTCGGCAAGAAGTGATCTGACCGCGGACGGCCTCGTCCGCGCTGATCTGAATCAAAAAGGCCCGGTCGAACCGACCGGGCCTTTTTTGATTCAGGGGCTTTCGAATATTCCGCAGCGAATTCGAGACGAATTCGACAGTAGGGGCTCGGAGCCCCTCAGCGGGCCAGGCCGAGCCGGGCCTGCAGGCTGGCAAGCTGGTCTTGAACCGGATTGGCCTTTTCGCGAGCCGGCGCCTTGCCCGACATCTGCCCTTCGAGATGGCGGATGCGGCTCTGCAGCCGGAAGGAATGGTCCATCAGGTCGCGCAGGCCGGCCGGCAGCCGCTCGGCCTCGAGCGTGGCCGCGGAGGCGATCTGCTCGGGAATCCTGACCTTGTCGTTCTCGGCGCGGGCCTGATCCACCGTCATCTCGCCTTCGGCGACAGCCCGCTGCACCAAAAGCCAGGAGGCGATCTGCATCAGCCGTGTCGTCAGGCGCATGCTCTCGGTCGCATAGCTCAGGGCAACCTCGCGCGGCAGCGCCGCCGAATCCGCCCGGCCGTCGCTGTCGAGATAGGCCGCTGTCTGCTCGACCAGGCCCATGCCCTCGCGAAACAGCGCCATGAAGGCATCCGATTTGACGAAGCCGCGGGCGAAGGAGATTGCGCCATCGTCGACATCCGGCTCGCGCATCATCAGATCGTTCATTGCGGTGTCTCCCATCGGCACAACACCGTGCTCGCATGGCACGCGTCACGGCTCGTGCCGCCGATGTCGCAAAGATAGCGCCGATGGATCGAAGCCGCGCCGGTAAGGTGTTGTTAACCTTAACGCGTGTACTGACCACAAAAAAGAGCCGCCCGGGGGCGGCTCGAAGGTCAACAGGGAGGCGTCAAACAGAGCGGGCAGGAGCCACTCACATCCAGACAATCTGGACCCCTCGATTCATACTTTGGAATCGTTAAGGATGGCTTAACGCGCCCGGAGGCTGCCGCCTTTTCAGTCGGCTTTGCGGAAGAAGGCGTCGGCCGCATTGCGCGAGGCCGCCTTCTTCACCCTGACCTCGGCCAGACGCTCGATCTCGGCCTTCAGCGCCTCCATGCGCAAGTCGATCTCCGCCAGCGAGAGCATCGACAGATCCTGTCCGATCTCGTGGACGGATTTCGGTTTCGGACGATCATCGTCGGGGAAGAGCGACATCCTGGCCTCCATCTGCGCAAGGGCACGCAGATTAGGGCCGATGGCCGGGAGACGCCACAGGCACGCATCGGCGTGCTTTTTCTTGGACAGCAGTTCCGGCCTCGCCTATAACGCGCGCCATCCCACTCATCGTCGATGATTTGGATGGCCGGCCGGGAAGGCCGGTCGGCGCCTGAGAACTATTGTCCGCGACATTGACCCGGCCTCGAATGCCGGCTTTCGAGATCCAGGAGACATCCCGTGTCGAATCCCCCGCTGATGCCGAAGGCCACCGCGGTCTGGCTGGTCGAGAACACGTCCCTGACCTTCGAGCAGATCGCCGAGTTCTGCAAACTGCATCCGCTGGAAGTGCGCGGCATCGCCGATGGCGAAGTCGCCGCCGGCATCAAGGGCCTCGACCCGATCACCTCGGGCCAGCTCACCCGCGAGGAGCTCGAACGCGCCGCCAAGAACCCGGCGCACCAGCTCAAGCTCGCCGAGCGCAAGGTGAAGGTGCCCGAGATCAAGCGCGCCAAGGGGCCGCGCTACACCCCGGTCTCGAAGCGCCAGGATCGTCCGAACGCGATCCTCTGGCTGCTGCGCAACCATCCCGAGCTCAAGGACGCGCAGGTCATCCGCCTGATCGGCACGACCAAGTCGACGATCGCCCAGATCCGCGACCGGACCCACTGGAACGCCCAGACGCTGACCCCGATCGACCCGGTCAGCCTCGGCCTGTGCTCGCAGATCGATCTCGACTTCGAAGTCGGCCGCGCCGCCAAGGACCGCCCGGCCGCGGTCGCCGAGGTGGGCTCGACCCTGCTGCCGGCGGAGGAGACCACGGCACCGGGGCCGGCTCCCTTGAGCCAGACCTTCGCCGACATGAGCAAGCCCAAGCGCGAGGAGGAGGCGGCGATCGACGTCGATTCCGTCTTCGCCAAGCTCAAGCAGATGAAGCGCCCGGCCGACGAGGACGAGGAGTGAGCTGAGCCTTCGGGCCACGCTCCCACACATCATGCGCGGGCTCGGCCCGCGCATCTCCTGCAAGAGATTCTCGGGTCTGCGCTTCGCTCCACCCGAGAATGAAGATTGCCTAGCCCAGCCCCTTCGCCTTCACGGCCACGCCGATCTCCTCCAGCACGGCCGGGTCCTCGATCGTCGCCGGCATGGCGTAGTCCTCGCCATCGGCGATCTTCTTCATCGTCGCCCGCAGGATCTTGCCGGAGCGCGTCTTCGGCAGCCGCCCGACCGTCAGCGCCAGCCTGAAGGCCGCGACGGGACCGATTTTCTCGCGCACCAGCGCCACCAGTTCGCGCTCGATCGCATCCGGGCTCTGGCTGATGCCGGATTTCAGCACCACGAAGCCGCAGGGCTGCTCGCCCTTGACCGCGTCCCTGATCCCGACCACGGCGCATTCCGCGACAGCCGGATGCGAGGCCAGCACCTCCTCCATGCCGCCCGTCGAGAGCCGGTGCCCGGCGACGTTGATGATGTCGTCGGTGCGGCCCATGATGAAGACATAGCCGTCCGCGTCGATGAAGCCGGCATCCGAGGTATTATAGTAGCCCGGAAAGGCCGCGAGATAGGATTCGACGAAGCGGTCCTCGGCCTGCCAGAGCGTCGGCAGCGCGCAGGGCGGCAAGGGCAGCTTGAGCACGATCGCGCCCATCGTCCCGGCCGGCACCATTCGGCCGCCCTCGTCGACGCAGTGCACCTCGTAGCCCGGCATCGGCACGGTCGGCGAGCCCGGCTTCACCGGCAGCAGTTCCAGCCCCATCGGATTGCCGACGATGCAGGAGCCGGTCTCGGTCTGCCACCAATGGTCGATGACCGGAACCTTGAGGATGTCCTGCGCCCAGACCAGCGTGTCGGGGTCGGCCCGCTCGCCGGCCAGGAACAGCGCGCGGAAATGCGACAGGTTGTAGTCCGCGAGCAGCTTCGCCTGCGGGTCTTCCTTGCGGATGGCGCGGAACGCTGTTGGCGCGGTGAAGAGCACGACCGCCTTGTGCTCGGCGATCAGCCGCCAAAATGCGCCGGCATCGGGCGTGCCCACCGGCTTGCCCTCATAGAGCACCGAGGTCGCGCCCTGCAGCAGCGGCGCATAGACGATGTAGCTGTGGCCGACGACCCAGCCGACATCGGAAGCCGTGATCATCACTTCGCCCGGCTTCACGCCGTAGAGATTGTCCATCGTCCATTTCAGCGCGACCATATGGCCGCCATTGTCGCGCACCACGCCCTTGGGTCGGCCGGTCGTGCCGGAGGTGTAGAGGATGTAGAGCGGATCGGTGGCAGCGACCTCGACGCAGTCCGCCCGGCGTCCATTCGCCTTCGCGGCGGCCACGAGCATGCGCCAGTTCTTGTCGCGCACCGCATGCATCGAAGCCTCGACCTGCGGGCGCTGCAGGATCAGGCAGGCATCCGGCTTGTGCGCGGAGAGCGAGATCGCCTCGTCCAGCAGCGGCTTGTATTCCACGATCCGGCTCGGCTCGATGCCGCAGGTCGCGCTCAGGATCACCTTGGGCGTCGCATCCTCGATGCGCGTCGCCAGTTCCTTAGCCGCGAAACCGCCGAACACCACCGAATGCACGGCCCCGATGCGCGCACAGGCGAGCATCGCGAAGGCGGCCTCCGGGATCATCGGCATGTAGATGACGACGCGGTCGCCCTTGGCGACGCCGAGATCCTGCAGCACGGCGGCGAGCGCGGCGACCTCGTCCAGCATCTGCGCGTAGCTGTAGACCGCCCTGGTGCCCGTGACCGGACTGTCATGGATCAGGGCCGGTTGCTCGCCGCGGCCGCCCTGCACATGCCGGTCGAGCGCATTGAAGCAGGTGTTGCAGGTCGCGTCCGGAAACCAGCGCCCATAGGCGCCCTGCCCGGCGTCGAAGACCTGCTGCGGCGGCCTGATCCAGTCGATCGCCTTCGCCGCCTCGCCCCAGAAGCGCTCCGGGTCGGCCTGCCAGCGCGCATAGGTCGAGGCGTAGCCATTTGCATGCGAGGCATTCATCGGCGGCGTTCCTCTTCGGCTGTTTCTGGCCTACACCCCGCTCCGGAACCGGCAGCGGCGGAGGCTCATTTTGCGCGGGATCGTGCTCATTCGACCCCGCAGGCGCAAGCGCCCGGCCGTCAGACTTTCGCCCAGCAGGAGGCCTTCCAGCGGGCCCCCGCGTCGTCATGACGCGGGCGCGAAGCGTCTCCGGAGATGACTTTCGACCTGACCTTCTTCGCCGTGATGGTGCCGGCCGTCATCCTGATGGGGCTCGCCAAGGGCGGCTTCTCCGGCCTCGGCCTGCTTTCATTGCCGCTGATGGCGCTCCTCGTCCCGCCGATCCAGGCGGCGGCGATCATGCTGCCGCTGCTGATCTCGCAGGATGTCGTCACGGTGTGGTCCTATCGCCGCGAGTTCAGCCGGCGAAACCTCGCGACGCTGCTGCCCGGCGCCACGCTCGGCGTCCTCGCCGGCTATCTGCTCGCCGCGCGGGTCTCGGATGCCGCCGTCGGTTTCGCGGTCGGGCTGATCTCGATGGGCTTCGCCCTGCGCCGCATGCTGGCCAGGGGCAAGACGTCTGGCCCCGTCGCACAGCCGCGCTACGGCGCCGGCACCTTCTGGGGCGCGTTGTCAGGCTTCACCAGCATGATCGCCCATGCCGGCGGGCCACCCTTCCAGATCTACGTCATGCCGCAGCGCTTGGCCCCGGGCGTCTTCGTCGGCACGGGTGCGATCTTCTTCGCGCTGATCAACCTGATCAAGCTCGGCCCCTATATCGCGCTCGGCCAGTTCTCGGCCCAGAATCTCACGGCGTCGCTGGCCCTGTTCCCCGTCGCCATCGCGTCCACCATCGCCGGGGTCTGGCTGGTTCGCCGCGTCCCGGCCGAACGGTTTTACACAATCATCTACTGGCTCCTGCTCGCCGTCGGCCTCAAGCTCATCGTCGACGGCGTGAGAGGGCTGCACCTGCCGGTGTGATACAGCCTTGCCCTTGCGCGCCATCGGACAAAGGGATGGATTACGGTCAAGGCCCGCAGAGGCTAAGCCTGCCGCGCAAGGGGGAGAGCCGCATGACGATTTCAGCCTACGATACCGATCTCGACCGCAACCCTGCGAACCACCAGCCGCTGACGCCCCTGCCCTTCCTCGAACGCGCCGCCGCCGTCTTCCCCGGCCGGACCGCGATCATCCATGGGCCGCTGCGCCGCAGCTATGCCGAGTTCTATGCGCGGTCGCGCCGGCTTGCCTCCGCGCTCGCCCGCCACGGCATCGGCAAGAACGATACGGTCGCCGCCATGCTGCCCAACACGCCGGCCATGCTCGAATGCCATTACGGGGTGCCGATGGCCGGCGCCGTCATCAATACGCTGAACACCCGTCTGGATGCGGCGATCATCGCCTTCTCGCTCGACCATGGCGAGGCGAAGGTCGTGATCACCGACCGCGAATTCTCGAAGACGATCAAAGAAGCGCTGACGCTCTGCAAGGCGAAGCCGCTCGTCATCGACTATGACGACCCGATCTATGACGGAGAGGGCGAGCGGCTCGGCACCGTCGAATACGAGGATTTCATCGCCGGCGGCGATCCGGACTTCGACTGGCACATGCCCGCAAACGAGTGGGATGCGATCGCGCTGAACTACACGTCGGGCACGACCGGAGACCCCAAGGGCGTTGTCTACCACCATCGCGGCGCCAACCTGCTCGCGACCTCGAACATCATCACCGGCAACATGGCCAAGCATCCGGTCTATCTCTGGACGCTGCCGATGTTCCACTGCAATGGCTGGTGCTTTCCCTGGTCGATCTCGCTCGTCGCCGGCACCCATGTCTGCCTGCGCCAGGTCCGGGCGAAGGCAATGTACGACGCGCTCGCCGACCATGGCGTGACGCATCTCTGCGGTGCGCCGATCGTGATGTCCGCCCTGCTCAACGCTCCCGAGGAGGAGCGTCGCGCCTTCCCGCAGACGGTCGCCTTCTTCACCGCCGCCGCCCCGCCGCCCGAGGCCGTTCTCGCCGGCATGAAGCAGGCCGGCTTCGAGGTGACGCATCTCTACGGGCTGACCGAGGTCTATGGCCCCGCGGTGGTCAATGACTGGAACAGCGACTGGAACGCCCTTCCCGCTCCCGAGCAGGCGGCGCTGAAGGCCCGCCAGGGCGTGCGCTATCCGGCCCTCGAAGGGCTGGACGTGCTCGACCCCGACACGATGCGGCCCGTCCCGCGCGACGGCGCCACGCTCGGCGAGGTGATGATGCGCGGCAATGTCGTGATGAAGGGCTATCTCAAGAACGCAAAATCGACCGAAGCCGCCTTCGCCGGGGGCTGGTTCCACACCGGCGATCTCGGCGTGCGCTATCCCGACGGCTATATCCAGCTCAAGGATCGCTCCAAGGACATCATCATCTCGGGCGGCGAGAACATCTCCTCGATCGAGGTCGAGGACGCGCTCTACAAGCATCCCGCCATCCAGGCTGCGGCCGTGGTGGCGAAGCCGGACGAAAAATGGGGTGAAACGCCCTGCGCCTTCATCGAGCTCAAGCCCGGCAAGGAGGCGACCGAGGCCGAGATCATCGCCTGGTGCAGGGAACACCTCGCCGCCTTCAAATGCCCGCGCACGATCGTCTTCACCGAGGTTCCCAAGACCTCGACGGGCAAGATCCAGAAGTTCCGCCTGCGCGAGATGGCAAGGGCGCTGTGAGAGCGCGAACCGCGACGATCAGTTTTCTCCCGAGCGGTCCATTTTCAACCCGCGCGGCCACCACGACTGGCTGCTGACCGAGATTTTCGACGACATCGGGAAGATCGCCTCGCTGTCGAGTGCGATCTTGGCGACCTGACCGCGCGAGGGCGGCCGAAAGGCACGCTGGAACTCGGCCGGCAAAGGCACGGTGAGCGGCTGGATTTCGGCGATCCTGCCCGATGTCTGCTTGAAGCCGTCTGCGATCGTGACGCGATCGCCGGTCTTCGCCTCGTAGAGCGAACCCGTCTCCAGATAGACCAGCGCGAATTTCCGGCCGACATAGAGCTGCATCAGATTGTCGCCGGGCCGAAGCACGTCGCCCTGCACGGTGGTCTTCGGTCCGACCGTGCCGTCGGCGGGCGCCTCGATCACCCCGTTATTGTAACTCTGCCGCAATTGCTGGAGTGCCGTGCGCGCCTCCGCCAGCGACAGATCGAGTTGCGCGAGCTGCTCGATGGCGCCGCGACGCTCCGCCTCGCGCGACACCTTCTCCTGCATCGCGAAATAGCGATCCTTCTGGACATTGGCAGCGAAGGCATCGGACACGAAACCCGCCGAGGCCCGCGACGTATTGACCTTGCGAAGCTGGACTTCGGTTTCCTTCAGCCGTTCGTCGGCAGTCTTGAGGACGGCGTTGGCGACCTCGAGCTTGATCGCCAGTTCCGCTTGCCTGGCCGTCGTCTCGGCCGCCTTGGAGGTCAGCGTCGCCATCGCCTCGACCATCTGCGGTGAGCTGACATGGGCCAGGACATCGCCCTGCCGCACGATCTGCCCGGGCTGCACCGCCATCTTCGTGACCTGGACGGAATAGGGCGAAGCGATGATCACATGCTCCGACAGGACGAGCCCTTCCGCCTTGAGCCACAACAGATGGCCGAAGAAGAGATTGCCGAGATAGCCGAAGACTGCGAGCAGGGCGGCGATGTAGATATAGCGCCCGTAGTTCCGGCGTGATTTCTGGTTCGCGCGGACATCGTTCAGGAACCTGTCGGCGCGGGTGCGGTCTCGCAGTTGGGTAATCATGCGATCATCTGATCCGATGGGCCTGATGCGAGACCCGCAGCGGCGAATACGAGTCCCGCGTCGAGGCGCGGTGAATCCATTCTTCGTAATAGGCGTAAAGGCGCACGCACCGCATGAAGACGCCGTTGTAGAGCCCGAATGTCAGGAGGTACGGCGCAATACTGAACACCATCCGCGAATCGTAGCGACCGCAAATCGACAGCGCCATCAGGAAGGAGATCGCATCGAGCAGCAGGTAGACCAGCGCAACGGCTGCGAGGATGTCGATCGCCCCACTGCCGAAGACCAGGAACAGCCACGCGACATAGATCGGAAACACGATCGTCACGAGCACGTTCAACACCAGCCACTCGATCTGCTCGAACGTTTCCAGCAGCCGGAACGTGCGACGGCCCGGACTCAGCGCGTTGCGGAACTTGCGCATGCGGGTGCGGATCGTGTCCCGGTCCCAGCGGCGGCGCTGCCGGATGATCGCGGCGAAGGTCGCCGGCGTATCGGTGAAGCACCATGAATCAGCGGCAAAACTGATCTTCCAGCCGCTGCGCCGCAGCCTCAGCGTCAGGTCGAAATCTTCGCCCGGGCCGGGGTCGAGCATGCCGACCTGCGCCAGCGCCTCGCGCCGGAAAGCGCCGAAGGCACCCGACGCGCAGACGACGAGGTCCAGCATGTCGAGCGCGCGCTTTCCCATCCCGATCGAGACCACGTACTCGATCGCCTGGTACGCCGTCACCACCGACTGATCGAAGTTTCGCACGCCAAGCGCTCCCGTCGTGGCGCCGACCCGTGGATCGGTGAAAGGCTCGATCAGCTTCTCGATGGCATTGCAGTCATAGGAACAGTCCGCGTCGAGATTGACGATGATGTCCCCCTTCGCGAGCGTGAAACCGAGATTGCAGGATGCCGCCTTGCCGCTGCGGACCTGGTTCGACAGCGCGATGTCGATCCGCCCAAGCTGGCGATATCGGTTGATGATCTCCCGCATGCCATCGGTCGAGCCGTCATCGATGAAGATGATCTCGTCGATCCTGCGGGTCTGCTCGCCGAGCGACCGGATGCATTTCTCGATCGCGTCGGCCTCGTTATGGCCTGCGATCACGATGCTGATCGTCAGCCTGTCCAGAGCCCGCTTCTCGTGGCCGGTCGGCGCCCGCTTCCTGCCGAAACTGGAGATGAAGATCGCGATCCCCGACAATGTGTAACGCGGAATCTCCAGCAGGATCATGAACCAGAACATCGCGAGCCAGCCGGCCCCGTCGAATTGGCCGAGGATGACGAACGGGGTGTCCATTTCGGCCATCGTCAGGCGGCCAGCTCTCGAAGGCCCCGTACCGGGTATTCGGCGACGAAGCTGTAGTCGAGGCCGGGGTCGATCTTCAAAACCGACGCGGCGCGGCGCGTGATCTGGTCCATGACGCGCCTTGCGTCCGCTTCATCGCTTCTCGGTAGCAGGACGAGGAAACCGTCGCGTTCCTCACGGAAATCATCGACCTCGCGCAGCACGCCGCGCAGGACATCGCTCATCAGCAGCATGCTCTGCTCCCAGAGCCGAATGTTCTGCGCCTCGATCTCTGTCCGCTTGGCGAAGACGATGCGGAAAAGCTGGCAGGGCGAGCCGAATTCGCGCGCCTCCCGCCGGGCATACTCCAACAGAATCTGAAACCTGTCCGCCGCGGGTTCCTGCGAGGCCGAGGCGGTATCCGTCTCGCTCAAGACCCTGTGTGTTCCCGCCGCCGTGATGTTGTAGACGAACCACGTCCGGGCAGGCACCTGATCGGGCGCCGAATGCGCGCCGCAGTCGATGCATTTGAAGCCGACATTGGGCTTGTCGTTGATCGCCCCGCAATCGCCGCAGCGCGTGATCGAGCCCGGCTTGTCGTAGTCGAGCCCAATATGCCGCAACGTCCGCGCGCATTTCGGACACTCGAAGCCTCCACCGCTCCGGAAATGCGATTCCGGAGCTTCATGCGCGCATTGGAAGTGATGGACGACCAGTTCCTCGCGAATGTTTGCCGAGGCGCAGGAATGACATTCCTCGCGCACCGACAGATGTCCCGAGCGGCACTGTGGACAGCAATGGATGCGGTCGAAGAAGCTCCGGATCAGATGCCCTCTTTCGAAAAGGGCGGTCGCCACTTCCGATACGTTCGCAAGCGCGCCGGCGACAGGGTAGCGCACGAGATCGCGGCTTGCGGAATCGTAGACCGGATTCAGTCCTTCGTTGCGCGAATAGATCCGCGCCAGCAGGATGTCCTCGGGCTGTGTCGAATAGCGTATCGACGGCGGCAATTCCAGCAGCCGTGCCTGTATCTCCAGGGCCCGCGCCCAGGCGGGCCCTTCGCCCAGCCCGGCCAGGTCGATGCATTGGCGCTCGTCCGGCAGGAAGCTGACGATCGGAACGAGGGGATCCTTGATCTTGTCGAGAAGAATCCTGAGCGCGTGGTCAGGTACGATGGCTGTCAGGACGACCGCGTCGAGGGCATCGCCGGACCCGTATGGGCTCCACCCCGGCGGGACGTCATAGCCATCGGGAAGTCTTGGATAGGCGAGAAAATGTCGCTGCTCCGGCATCGGTGCCAGCGCGATTCCGGTCAATCCCAACATTACAGTACTCCATAGACAGCACGAAGCACCACCACACGGAAATCGCTGACACTATTTAAAACGAACGCACACAATTAAAGTACGTTATATATAAAATATATCCACTAATAGATTTATACATAAATCTGGAAGCAGACAAATAAATCAAACCCAATAATTCACCACAAACATCTCCGTTTAATTGCCGAAGCTGTATCAAAACGCGGGAATTCAATCCGCCTGGAACAAAATAGTTTAGAATTATTATAAAATCTAAAATATCCGCGCGAAATAAACGGAACCAACTCAAGATTGAACACATTGAATGACGCACTGGAAAGAGTGCGGATCAACAGATCCTCGCACATCGCAATTATATTGCGATGCACAAAAACAGAGAATCCACGGAGACCGAAATGGCAACTGCCTATCGCCTCTCAAAAACAATTAACACGATGCAAACGTAGCGTCGGCCTTCGTTGAACACAATAGTAATCTTACCGAACTCTTGACAACCCCGAACGCCTTTGCACCGCAGAACGCGACAAGGCCAATGCCTTTTGGCGTTAGGCAGTTTCCCTTACGTAAATGAAAAGCCGGACCAGATTGGCCCGGCTTCGAGATCGCGTTGGGTCAGACACGGTTGCCGCACATGTTCCGCTTGCGGAAAATGGCGCACGGCCTCTGACCGCGCGCCATCCGGTTGGTTCCGCCTCCCGGGCTCAGGCGCGCCGGAACGTGCCGTCGGGCGTCGAGCTGTCGACCGCTTGCGGCAGCACGTTCGAGAGGCGAGCCAGCAACTCCTCGCGCGAGAGGCCGGTCTCCCGCGTGATCGCCGCGATGATCTCGGGCCCGAGCGCCCGTTCGAGATCAGGCGGAGCGACCTCCTCGTTGGGACCCTGGCGGACCCATGAATCAGCCTTCTCGCCCTGACCGGATTGCTTGAACCGATCGACGAGTTCGCCCAGCCCGCCACCCAGCAGGCCGCCCAGACCACCGAGGATGCCGCCTTCGCCCTGCCCGGGCGGAGCCGAGCCAGAAGGATTCGGCACCGTGTTGGCGCTGCCCTCCTGCGGTGTCGCGCCGCGCAGCCATTCGCCGATCTTGTCACGGTTCTGATAGCCCGCGACGGCGAGCACGCCGAGCAGGGCCGTCAGCGATGGAAATCCGGAACTTGAATTGTCGGCCATCGACATCACTCCCAAAGGGTTAAAGGGAAACGGATCAGACAGCGGTTCTGCGGTTGCTCAGCATCGCCCAGACCAGCAGAACGATGACCGCGCCGACCACCGCACCGATCAGCCCGGCGCCCTCCCCGGGGCCATACCAGCCGAGCGACTGGCCGAGATATGTCGCGACGAACGCCCCCACGATTCCCAGGATCGTGGTCAGGATGAAACCGGCCGGCTCATTCGAGCCGGGGGTGATGAATTTGGCGATGATGCCTGCCACGAAACCGATGATGATCGTCCAGATGATACCCACGGATCCCTCCCTTGTCGTTGCGTCCGTGCCGTTCAACCGCGATCGCGGCCTCAAAGTTCCGCTCATGGCAACAACGGCCGCGCCCGGTCCCGGCACCTGCCATACGTCAGCACCCTGCTGGGAGCGGACTCAGTTGTCGACAGCCTTGGCAGGTGCCACCGCAGGAGCGGCCGGCACCGACCAGGTGCTCGTCCAGGTTTCCGACAGCGGCCGACCTCGCGATCGAAGATAGATCCGCAGCTCTGCCGCCTGCCCGTCAGGGAGCGTCACGTCGACGATGGCGCGGAAGCCCTTGGCGGCAGGATTGGCATCGAGGATCGTCGCGGCCACCGTACCGGCCGTCGTCGAGGCGGCGATCTCCACACGGCTCGGGTCGGACAGGTAATAGGCGAGATCGCCACCGCCGAAATCGACGATGAAGCGCTTCTTGCCGAAGCCGTCGGCATGGACGTCCTCGATATCCGAGCCGTTGAAGCTGTGCCGGGTCTGGGCATAGGGGTGGAGATCGCCCGTCGTCGACAGGGCCGAGATGCGGTAGCTGAACGCGGCGGGCTTCCCGATGGGAAGCGGCTCCCGCGGTGTCCAGCAGGCAACGATGTTGTCGAAAGCCTCGTTGACGGTCGGAATCTCGATCAGATCGACGCGCCCCTCGCCCCATTCCCCTTGCGGCTCGACCCAGTAGCCCGGCCGCGCGTGATAATGGGCTTCGAGGTCCTGGTAGTTACCGAAGTCGCGGTCGCGCTGCATCAGGCCGAAGCCGCGCGGGTTCCGGTCGCCGAAGCTGGAAATCCGCAATGCCTTGGGGTTGCGCAGCGGACGCCAGATCCATTCGCCGGCGCCGGTCTGCATCATCAACCCGTCGGAATCGTGGATCTCGGGCCGAAAATCGGTGCGCTGGGCAAGATCGCCCTCGCCGGCCTGGAACATCGAGGTCAGCGGCGCGATGCCGAGCCGCGCAATGCTTTTGCGCGGGACGATCGTCGCGGTGACATCGACATGGGTCTCCTGGCCCGGCCTGACGACATAACGGTAGGCGCCCGCGACCGAAGGCGAGTCGAGCAGCGCGTAGATCACCAACTCGGCCGTGTCCCGCGACGGCTCCTCAACCCACAGCGCCCGCATGAAGGGGAACTCCTCGGGCTGCTCGCCGCCGACATCCAGCGCAAGCGAGCGTGCCGACAGCCCGTAGCGATGGCCGCGCCCGATCAACCGAAAATAGCTCGCGCCAAGGAAGGAGATGACCTCGTCTTGCACTGTCGGGTCGTTGAGGTTGGTCGTGACGGCAAAGCCCGCGAAGCCGAGCGAGGGCGACAGCCCCTTGGTCACGGGCACCTTGCCGTATTCGAACAGCCCCGTGGTGAAGGGAATCGGGATCGCGGTGCCGTCGCTGACGATATGGATCTGGACCGGCTTGTTGTGGAGGAAGCCGAGATGGAAGGGCAGCAGCCGGAAATCCGATTCGCCCTCGCGCCAGAACGCCTTGTCGCGGCGAAAGCGGATCTCGCGATAGCTGTCATAGCTCAGCTTCGTCAGCTCGGCCGGAATCGCGGCACCGTCGGCATCGAACGGGCGTTCGCCGAGCTGGCGCGCCTGGCGCACGACATCCTCATAGCCGAAGCCATTCTGCCGCGCTCCGGCCGCCGGAGCGGACTGGGCCGCCGCCGGGCGCAGGCCGATGGCGCAGGAGGACAGCAGCAGCGCCAGCGTGTCGCGGCGCGAATGCCTCGCCTGTCCCGATACCGCGCTCGCCTCGGCAACTCGTCCCGCATGCCCGTCGATAAGGGATCGCATCGTCTCTCCTCTGCCTGTGCACGCCCAACAAGGGCGCACGGCAGAAGTTCCGCTGCAGTCGGGCAGGAGGCGTCGCCACGTCGCAGGTATGAAAAAAACCGGCCCCGCAAGGGGCCGGCCAATCTCGCATCAGACGATGGTTTCAAACCGGGCCGCATCCGCCCGGCTGCCGCTCAATGCAGCGTTCGGTCCGGCATGGTCTGCCGTACGCGCTCGATCTCCTCCTTCAGCAGCAGCTTCTTCCGCTTCATCTCGACCACGGTGAGACCGTCGGACGAGGGGCGGGCCACGGCCTGGGCGATGGCTTCCTCGAGCTGGCGATGCTTGCGTTCGAGTTCGACGAGATGGGTCTGCAGCGACATCTGGATCCTCCTGATGAGCGGTTGACAGAGGCAGTCTGACATAGAGCCGGCTTCACGTCTGCGGGGCAATCTCGCACCGCATCATGAGATTCTGTGATCGTCACCGGCTGCTTTCCGTGGCGGCACGAATGTGACGCGTCACGCACCCACCGTGCGTCGCCGCACTTGCGGCGCGCCCGGCGTCTCAGCATAGTCGCGCCCAATCGCGGCGATGATGAGATGGCTTCATGGGATTCGAGCTGAGCCCTGACGAGGTCGAGGCCTTCACCACGGAGCTGGCTCGCCTGCGCGAGGAGCACCGCGACCTCGACAGCGCGATCGACGCGCTCGAGCGCGTCGGCGCGATCAACCAGATCCAGGTGCAGCGGCTGAAGAAGCGCAAGCTTTATCTCAAGGACCGCATCTCCCAGATCGAGGACGCGCTGACGCCGGACATCATCGCCTGAAAAGCACCACGCGTTTCGCGAATGGAGAAGAATTTTCTCCATCTAAATCGATTTACATGGCCCCATCGGCGCTGTAGAGCCGCGACCGTCGCATCTCTCGCATCTCCTTGCGGAAGGGCTGTCCCGCCGCTCCGTTGCCGACCTCCCGCAGGTGCGCTACAGGGCATGCGAAGTGTTTTTTCTTGGGATCAGACCATGGCCAGCCACGGACACCACGCCGAAGACATCCCGCAGATGGACTATCGCGAGCATGAGCGCACCTATCAGGGCTTCGTGCATTTCGCCGAGGTCGGCACCGTCGCCTGTCTCGCCATCGTCGCGGCGCTCGCCGTCGGCGGCACCAAGCATGCCTGGGGCATCGCGATCATCGGTACGCTGCTGACGCTGGTCGGCACGGGCGTTGGCATCGCCTCGAAGTCCATCGGCTGGCGCGCCCCGGCCGTTCCTTTCGCGCTGCTGATGCTCGCGCTGATCCTGCTCTAGGACGTCCTGTCCCGGGGTTCCCCGCCACCACGCCGGAAAGGCCTTTTCCTGCCATGCGCATCGCCGTGCCAGCCGAAACGCAGGGAGCGGAAACCCGCGTCGCCGTGACGCCGGAGACCGTCCGCAAGTTCATCGGTCTCGGGGCCGAAATCGCCGTCGAGACAGGCGCGGGCCTCGCCTCCGGCATCAGCGATGCCGATTATCAGGCCGCCGGCGCGACCGTCGCCGCGTCGGCAGCGGACGCGCTCGCCGGTGCGGCCATCGTCCTGAAGGTGCGCCGCCCGGCGAAAGCCGAGATCGCCGGCCTGCCCGCGGGCGCGCTGGTCGTCGGCATCATGGACCCCTATGGCAACGAGCCCGAGCTCGCGGCGCTGGCAAAGGCCAAGGTCGCGGCCTTCGCGATGGAATTCATGCCGCGCATCACCCGCGCGCAGGTGATGGACGTGCTCTCGTCGCAGGCGAATCTCGCAGGCTACCGCGCCGTGATCGACGGCGCCGGCGAATATGGCCGCGCCCTGCCGATGATGATGACGGCGGCGGGCACGGTGCCGGCCGCGCGCATCTTCATCATGGGTGTCGGCGTAGCCGGCCTGCAGGCCATCGCGACCGCGCGCCGCAACGGCGCGATCGTGACCGCGACCGACGTCCGCCCCGCCACCAAGGAACAGGTCGAATCGCTCGGCGCGAAGTTCCTGGCCGTCGAGGACGAGGAGTTCAAGCAGGCGCAGACGGCCGGCGGCTACGCCAAGGAAATGTCCAAGGAATACCAGGCCAAGCAGGCCGAGCTGACGGCGAGCCACATCGCCAAGCAGGACATCGTCATCACGACGGCGCTGATTCCCGGTCGCCCCGCCCCGAAGCTGATCTCGGCCGCCATGGTCGAGAGCATGAAGGCGGGTTCGGTCATCGTCGACCTCGCGGTCGAGCGCGGTGGCAACTGCGAACTCGCCAAGCCGGGCGAGGTTGTCACCACGCCTAACGGCGTCAAGATCGTCGGGCATCTGAACGTGCCGGGCCGGCTGGCCGCGACCTCGTCGCAGCTCTACGCTAAGAACCTCTTCGCCTTCGTCGAGACGCTGATCGACAAGACCGCGAAGGCCGTCGCGGTGAACTGGGACGACGAGCTCGTCAAGGCGACCGCCCTGACCAGGGACGGCGCCGTGATCCATCCGAATTTCGCGGCCAAGCCGGAAGCAAAGCCGGAACCCGCGCCTGCGCCTGTCGTCGAGGGGAGCGTCACCAATGGCTAATCCGACACCTGAACAGGCCCTCGAACAGGCGCGCTCCGCCGCCGCGCTGGCAAAGCAGGCAGCCGAACTCGCCGAGCGCTATGCCGAGCAGGCGGCCCATGCCGCCGGCGCCGCGGTCGGCGTCGACCCGACGGTGTTCCGCCTCGCCATCTTCGTACTCGCCGTCTTCGTCGGCTACTATGTCGTCTGGTCGGTGACGCCGGCCCTGCACACGCCGCTGATGTCGGTCACCAACGCGATTTCCTCGGTCATCGTCGTCGGCGCGCTGCTGGCGGTCGGGGTCGATGCGGCTCCCGCGCTCGGCGACGGCCCGGTCTGGGCCAAGATCTTCGGTTTCCTGGCTCTGATCCTTGCCTCGGTCAACATCTTCGGCGGCTTCCTCGTCACCGAGCGGATGCTGTCGATGTACAAGAAGAAGGGCTGAGCGCCGATGGCCGCGAACCTCTCCGCCCTGCTCTACGTCGTCTCCGGCGTCCTCTTCATCATGGCCCTGCGCGGCCTGTCGCATCCGACGACGTCGCGACAGGGCAATCTCTACGGCATGGTCGGCATGGGCATCGCCATTGCCACCACCATCGTCTTCTTCCCGCCGGCCAGCTTCTCGGGCTGGCTCCTGGTCGTGGCCGGCATCGCCATCGGCGGTGGCATCGGCGCCTTCATGGCCAAGCGCGTGCAGATGACGCAGATGCCGCAGCTCGTCGCCTTCTTCCACTCGCTGGTAGGCCTGGCGGCGGTTCTGGTGGCGGCAGCCGCGCTCTATGCGCCGAGCGCCTTCGGCATCGGCAATGTCGGCCAGATCAAGGGCGCGAGCCTGTTCGAGATGGGCCTCGGCGTCGCCATCGGTGCGATCACCTTCACCGGCTCGATCATCGCCTTCCTGAAGCTCGACGGGCGCATGAGCGGCAAGCCGATCATGCTGCCGCAGCGCCACGGCATCAATATCGGCCTCGGCATCGCGCTGGTCGTGCTGCTGCTGATCTTCCTGAAGACCGAGAGCCATGTCGTCTTCTGGCTGATCGTGCTGGTCTCGTTCACGCTGGGCGTGCTGCTGATCATCCCGATCGGCGGCGCCGACATGCCCGTCGTCGTCTCGATGCTCAACTCCTATTCGGGTTGGGCCGCGGCCGGCATCGGCTTCACCCTCGGCAACATGGCGCTGATCATCACCGGCGCGCTCGTCGGTTCGTCCGGCGCGATCCTGTCCTACATCATGTGCAAGGCGATGAACCGGAGCTTCATCTCCGTCATCCTCGGCGGCTTCGGCGGCGACGACGCCGCGGCTGGCCCCGGCGGCGCGGTCGAGGCGCGCCCGGTCAAGCAGGGCTCGGCCGACGATGCCGCCTACATCATGAAGAACGCCGCCAAGGTCATCATCGTGCCGGGCTACGGCATGGCGGTGGCGCAGGCGCAGCACACGCTGCGCGAGATGGCCGACCTGCTCAAGAAGGAAGGCGTCGAGGTCAAATACGCCATCCATCCGGTCGCAGGCCGCATGCCCGGCCACATGAACGTGCTGCTGGCGGAAGCCAACGTGCCCTATGACGAGGTCTTCGAGCTCGAGGACATCAACTCGGAGTTCGGCCAGGCCGACGTCGCCTTCGTCATCGGCGCCAACGATGTCACCAACCCGGCCGCCAAGACCGACAAATCCTCGCCGATCTATGGCATGCCGATTCTCGACGTCGAGAAGGCCAAGACCGTGCTCTTCATCAAGCGCGGCATGGCGGCGGGCTATGCCGGCGTCGAGAACGAGCTGTTCTTCCGGCCCAACACGATGATGCTGTTTGGCGACGCCAAGAAGGTCACCGACGACATCGTCAAGGCGATGGCGCACTGAGGCGACGCATCGCGTCATGAGAACGCTGCAAAGGGCCGGCTTCATGCCGGCCCTTTTGCTTTTTCCCACGATGACGCTGCGATGATCCTGCGTTTCCTGAAGCACGGCCTCCTCATTGCCGTGAGCGTCTATATCGGCCTGCTCGCCGTGCTCTATGTCAGGCAGCGGGACCTGGTCTTTCCGCGCGATCCCGCGCGCGCACCGATCGCCTCGGCCGGGCTCGCGGGCGCGGAGGAGGTCACTCTGACCGCGGCCGATGGCGAGCGGCTGGTGGCCTGGGTGGTTCCGCCCCGCGCGGGCAAACCCGTGCTGCTGTATTTTCACGGCAATGCCGGCAATCTCGGCCGGCCCGGCCGCCTTGGACGCTTCCGGGCCCTGACCGAGGACGGCACCGGCCTCTTCGCGGTCAGCTATCGCGGCTATGGCGGCTCGACCGGCAGCCCCTCCGAGGACGGCCTGCATCTCGACGCCCGGGCGCTGTATGGCGCCGCGGCCGAGCGCTTCGGCGCCTCCCAGCTCATCGGCTATGGCGAATCGCTCGGCACCGGCGTCGTGCTGAAGCTGGCGGCCGAGGCGCCGCTGGCGGCCATCGTGCTGGAGGCCCCCTACCTCTCGACCACATCGGTGGCACAGGCAATCTACCCCTATGTGCCGGTCCTCCTGCTCATGCTGGACCAGTTCCGGTCCCAAGCCGTGATCGACCGCGTCCGCGTGCCGCTGCTGGTGCTGCATGGCGCGCGCGACAGCGTCATCCCCTTCGCGCAGGGCGAGGCGCTCTACGGCCTCGCAAACCCGCCCAAGCGCTTCCTGCGCTTCCCGCAGGGCCGTCATGACGATCTGCCGGCCCATGGTGCCCTGCAGGAGGTCCGGCGCTTCCTCGCCGACGTTGCGGCCGGCAATGTCAGGGGAGCGGAGAGCCGGACGGTGGAGTAGCGCGCCGGCTCGCGCCGTCATTCTTCCGCGTTAATTTTTCGCGGGGAGCCCCCGAGGCCGGCCGGCGGCCGGCCCGATGCGCGAATCGCTTGCCGGAGATGCCGGGGTCGAACCCGCGCATCATGCCTGCGCCGTCCTCAGCTCCGGAACAGCCCGCCGCCGCCCATGCGCGCCTGTCCGGCACGGGCTGTCGCATTGTTGCCGTCGAGGCTCAGCGCGCGCTGGTAGCTCTCGGCGGCTTCCGATTTCTTGCCGAGCTTCTCATAGGCGAAGCCGCGGCCGGCCCAGGCATCGGCATTGCGGTTGTCGACATTGAGCGAGGCCGTGAAGTCCTCGAGCGCCGCATCGTACTTGCCGAGCGCGTTCAGGCTCTGGCCGCGCGCCGTGTAGGGCGGGGCATTGTAGGGGTTGCGGTCGATCACCGAGTCGAAATCGGTCACCGCATACTGGTGCTGGCCTTCCTTCTGGTAGACCAGCCCGCGCGCATGGAAGGCCTCGGCCGATTCCGGATTGAGGCGGATCGCGGTGTTCAAATCCCCCAGTGCCTGCTGGCTGTTGCCCTGGGCGCGCAGCAGGTTGGCGCGGGCGATATAGGCCGGCGCATAGTTCGGCGAAGCGGTGGTGGCGCGGTTGAAATCGGAAAGCGCCGCATCGGTCCGGCCGCTCTGGCGCAGCGCGAGGCCGCGATTCGTATAGGCCGAGGCGAGGTTGGGGTCGAGCTGGACCGCCTTGGTGAAATCGGCGATCGCATCGGAGAAACGGCCGACGCGCGCATAGGCGGCGCCGCGGGTGTTGTAGGCGCCGGGATCGTTGGGATTGCGGCTCACCACCTCCGAAAGCGAGCCGATATTGACGCTCGCATCGGCAGCCGAGGCCGTGTCGAGTTCCGCGACGGGCTGCCCTGTCATATTGGAAACGGTGTCACAGCCTGCCAGCACGAGGGCCATGCCCGCCGCCACCGCCCAGCTTTTCGGAGTCCAGCCTTTGCCGGTCCAGCGCTTGCTCCGCCAGTTCCTAACACCCATCATGCTTTGTCCCATCGGTCCGGTTCCGTGCCTCATCTGCCGCGCCGCTCCCTGCCGGATCGCCGCCGCATCACCGCGCTCCCCCAACCGACAGCGCCCCGGTGAAGAGAACGCCCGCTTTGTGCCAATAGTTGGTTAACGCGCCAAGAGTCGGTTAACGCTGCCGGAAAAGCAACAGCGCCCGGAGCGGGCTCCAGGCGCGGTCAGGCCTTCCATCGTCGACAGGCAGCGCGAGCGCTACCACAGCCGAGCAAAATCAGGGACGCTTCGGCTTCACCGGCGCCGGCAGCAGGCCTTCGCGCTGGAGCTTCTTGCGGTGCAGCTTGCGGGCGCGGCGAACGGCCTCGGCCTTTTCGCGGGCCTTTTTCTCGGAGGGCTTCTCGTAATGGCCGCGAAGCTTCATCTCGCGGAAAACGCCCTCGCGCTGCAGCTTCTTCTTGAGAGCGCGGAGAGCCTGGTCGACGTTGTTGTCGCGAACGAGAACCTGCACGTGATTGTCCGTCTTTAGCGGGTTGGTCTAAAAAGGTGGGCCGGCGACACTGCGATGCAGATCGCGCGAAGGATCGTGCGGATAACAGAAAAGCTTTCGGCTGTCCACGCCGGGAACCGGGAAAATCCATGCAGAATGCCGCGTCCGAGCAGCAAGGCGAATCCGAGCGCGAGCGCCGCATCATGCTGCTCGCCAGCGACCTTGCCCATCCCGCCTGGGAGCGGGTCGAACAGGCCTATGCCAGGGGCGCGCCCCTGGCCGAGGCGAAACAGGCCGTGCTCGACGAAGAGGTCGCCCGCCTGGTCCCCACGACCGAAGGCGCCGTGCTCGACCGTGTGGTGCAACTCGTCATGCAGACGCCCTCCTCCGGGCTCCGGCCGCTGGCGCGCCAGCGCCATCGGCGGGTCGTGCTGGAGCGGCTGATGGAGCCCTATCGTGCGAGCGGCGGCGCTCAGCCCGGGGCACTCGCCATGGTGCTGTACCGGAGGCTCGGGATCGTGCCCGGGCCGCTCAAGGCGTTCTGGCTGGCGCGGGGCGAGCGGTTGCGGCGCGTGCTCTGAGCCCGCTCAGGGCTGTTCGGAAACGACTCGCGTGACATGGCCCATCTTGCGGCCGGGGCGCGCCTCGCGCTTGCCGTAGAGATGCAGATGCGCGCCAGGTTCGGCCAGGAGCTCGCGCCAGCGCAGGGCCGCATCGCCGATCAGGTTCTCCATCTCGACCCGGCCGCGGCGCTGCGCCGAACCCAACGGAAAGCCGCAGACGGCCCGCACATGCTGGTGGAACTGCGAGGTCTGCGCGCCCTCGCTCGTCCAGTGCCCGGAGTTATGCACCCGCGGTGCGATCTCGTTGACGACGACGCTCTCGGTCGCCCCCTCCCCGACCACGAACATCTCGACCGCGAAGACGCCGACATAGCCGAGCGCCGCTCCGATCTTGCGCGCCGCCGCGATCGCCGTCGCCTCGGTCGCGGCCGAGACCTGCGCGGGAATCCGGGTGAAGGCGAGAATATGATCGCGATGCTCGTTCTCGCAGAGATCGAAAGCAGCGAAGCTGCCATCGGCCGCGCGCGCCGCGACGACGGAGACCTCGCGGGCAAAGGTCACGAAACCCTCCAGCACCGCCGGCGAACGGCCGATCGCCGCATGGGCCTCGGCCAGATCCATGCCGGGCAGAATCTTGATCTGGCCCTTGCCATCATAGCCGAAACGGCGCGTCTTCAGCACACTGGGTCGTCCGAGCGCGACAACCGCAGCTTCCAGATCGGCCAGCGAATCGACCGCGCGGAACGGCGCCACCGCAAGCCCTAGATCGGCGACGAAGCGCTTCTCGCTGAGCCGGTCCTGCGTCACCGCGAGCGCGCGCGCGCCGGGATGCAGCGGCTTGCGGGCGGCGAGGAATGCGGCCGTCGCGGCCGGCACGTTCTCGAACTCATAGGTGACGACGTCGACGGCCTCTGCGAAGCGCGCGAGCGCCGCCTCGTCCTCATAGGCCGCGACCGTCCGGGCGGTGGCGACGTCGAAGGCAGGGTTCTCGGTCTCCGGCGCAAAGATGTGGCTGGCGATGCCGAGATCGGCCGCCGCGAGCGCGATCATCCGGGCGAGCTGGCCGCCACCGAGGATGCCGAGCACGGCGCCGGGCGCCAAGCCCTCGAAACGCCCGCTCTCGAAAGCCGGCGTGCTCACGCGTCGTCCTTCACGGGGCGCTCAGTGATGGCGCCGCTCTGGCGGGCGCGATAGGCATCGAGACGCTCCGCCAGCGCCTCGTCGGAGAGCGCCAGCACGGCCGCCGCGAGCAGGGCTGCGTTAACCGCCCCGGCCCGGCCGATGGCGAGCGTGCCGACGGGAATGCCGGCCGGCATCTGAACGATCGAGAGCAGGCTGTCCTGGCCCGACAGAGCCTTGGACTCGACCGGCACGCCGAAGACCGGCAGCGGCGTCAGCGAGGCGGTCATGCCGGGCAGATGCGCCGCGCCGCCGGCGCCCGCGATCACCACCTTGAAGCCCGCGGCCTTGGCGCCGGTCGCGAATTCGACCATGCGCTGCGGCGTGCGGTGAGCGGAGACGATGCGGTCGTCATGACTGATCCCGAGCGCATCGAGCGTCTCGGCGGCATGGCGCATCGTCGCCCAATCGGACTGGCTGCCCATGATGATGGCGACGGGCGAAGATGTGGAGGCCATGGCGGGGAGCGCTTCCGGAACGCTGGAGAGGAAGCGCGCGATCTAGACTGCTCGATGCCGCCGAAGCAAGCGCCGAATCAGGCCGGAGGCTTCCAAACCACGGGAAAGGCCTCAGCTTGTCGCGACGAGCCCGGCACGCGCCAGCGCCGAGGCCTGGTCCGCCGCCACGGTCTCGACCGAGAAGCCTTCGATCTCGGCCTCGAACAGGCGGTGGAAGTTCAGCTCCGCATCGAGATGCAGGAAAACGCCGCCGAGCCCGATCGCAGCACGGTCCATGAAGACGAATTCGCGCGGCACCCTCACAGGGCCCCGCTTCTTCAGCGCCTGATGCACCTCGAAGGCCTGGCGGCGGCCATATTCGGCCGGGCTCACGCCCTCGGCGATGCGGCGCGTCCGGTCCTCCAGCAGCGGCCCGTAGATGAAGCGCGCCCAGATGTTCAGCGTATCGACCAGATCCTTGGTCAGGCCCTTGAAGCCCCAGGTCTCATAGGCATGGACGACGCGGCGCTCATCGCCCCCCAGCAGGCCGCGATAGAGATCGACCACACCCCCGACGAAGGAGGGCGGAAAGATGCGGATGCAGCCATAGTCGAGCAGGTTGATGCCTTGCGCAGCGCCGCCCTCCGAAAAGACGGTGTAGTTGCCCAGATGCGGGTCGCCATGGATGACGCCGTGATGGCTGAAGGGCCGCCACCACGCCTTGAACATCGCCGTCGAGATGCGGTCGCGCACCTGTTGGTCGTCCTGCTTGTGGCTCAGGATGCCGTCGCCCTCGAGCCAGCGCATGGTCAGGAGCCGCCGTGTCGAGAGCGAGGCCTCCAGCGCCGGCACGCGCACCTCTGGCGTCTGCGCCAGCATCTCCCGGTAGAGCGCGATATGCTTGCCCTCGCGCTGGTAGTCGAGCTCCTCGCGCACCCGCGCACCGATCTCCTTGGCGATCTCGGTGGTGTCGATGATCGGGTCCATGCGCCGGTGCAGCGCGAACAGGATGTCGAGCTGCGCAATGTCCGCCTCGACCGCCGATTCCATGTCGGGATATTGCAGCTTGCAGGCCAGCGCCGCGCCCTCGAGCGTGGTCGCGCGATGCACCTGGCCAAGCGAGGCCGCCGCCGCCGGCTTCAGGTCGAATTCGCCGAAGCGCTCGCGCCAGTGCGGGCCAAGCTCCGCCATCATCCGGCGCTTGACGAAGGCGGCCCCCATCGGCGGCGCCTGCGATTGCAGCTTCTGAAGTTCGGCGGCGTATTCCGGTGGCACCACATCGGGAATGGTGGCGACGAGCTGCGCCACCTTCATGATCGGCCCCTTCAGGCCGCCCAGCGCCTTGGCCAGCGCCTCGGCATTGGAGGCGTTGCGCCCGTCGAGCCCGAACAGCCGCGTGCCGGCGATCCGCGCCGCGACCCCGCCGACATTGGCCCCGACGCGGGCATAGCGCGCCGCGCGGGCGGAAAAGCGATTGGCTTCGGAGTCGCGTTCGGACATGGGGCTCGGCGCTCTCGGGGCAGGCTCCCCTATGTAGGATGCGACGCGCCGCAGACCAATGCGGCGCGCCGTCCTATCGAAGCGTCATCTCCGCGACGGACCGCCTTCCCCGCTCAGCGCAGCATCTTCGGCAGCCAGAGCGTCAGCTCCGGCCACAGCGTGATGATCGCCAGCGACCCGAACAACGGGATGTAGAACGGCATCACCGCCTTCAGCACGGCCGGCATCGAGGTCTTGGCAATGTCTGAGAGCAGGAACAGCGCCAGCCCCATCGGCGGCGTCAGCAGGCCGATCATCAGGTTGAAGACGAAAATGATGCCGAGATGCACTGGATCGACGCCCGCCAGGACCAGCGGCGCCGAGACCAGCGGCGCGACCAGCAGCGTCGCGGTGGTGCTGTCGAGGAACATGCCGACGATCAGCAGCAGCACGTTGACGATCAGCAGCAGCATCAGCGGGTCGGTCGAGATCGACAGCAGGCTGCGCGTGAAGGTCTGCGGCAATTGTTCGACGGTCAGGATCCAGCCGAACAGCGCCGCAGCCGAGACGATGACCAGAACTGCCGACGTCGTCTTCACCGTATCGAACAGGGCAAAGCGCAGCCTGGCCCAGCTGATGCCGCCATAGAAGACGACGGCGATCAGCAGGATATAGGCGACGGTGAGCGAGGCGGCCTCGGTCGGCGTGAAATAGCCGCCCAGCATGCCGCCGACGAGCAGGACCGGCGTCATCAGCGCGGGCGCCGCCGGCCAGAACGTGCTCCAGAGTTCGTGGAAGGTCGGCCAGCGCTTGGAGCGCGGATGATTGTGCCGCTTCGCCAGCCAGCCCACCGTCAGCATCAGGAAGGCGACATAGAGCAGGGCCGGCATGATGCCCGCGACCAGCAATTGCACGATCGAGACACTGGTCACCGAACCGTAGATGATGAGCGGAATGGAAGGCGGAAAGATCGGCCCGACGACAGCAGAAGCGCCCGTAATCGCTGCCGAATAGGCCCGGGTGAACCCTGCCCGCACCATCGCCCGGATCTCGATGCGGCCGAGACCGCCGATATCGGCCAGCGCCGCCCCCGACGTGCCGGAGAACACCAGCGAACCGATGACATTGACCTGCGCCAGCCCGCCTGGGACCCGGCCGCCGAGCGTATGGGCGAAGTGGTAGATATTGCTGGTGATGCCGCTCTGGTTCATCAGGCTGCCGACGAAGATGAACACCGGCACCGCCACGAGCGGGAAGGAATCCAGCGCATAGGTCATGCGCTGCGCCACCAGCTCGATCGGGAAGCCCGCCAGGAGGATGTAGAGCAGAGCCGGCACCGCGATCGCGACCACGACCGGAAAACCGAAGATGAAGAGCGCCACGAAGGCGAGGATGATGGTCACGGACATCGTTTCGCGCCTCAACCCTTCATTTCGTCAGGCAGATCGAGCTCTTCCTCGGGCTCGTGCTCCTGCGGAAAGGTGATGTAGAGCGGCTTGCCCTGGATGACCTTGACGGTCTGGATCCCGCATTCGAGCGTGGTCATCGTGAAGCTGACGAAGGCCGCGCCGAGGAAGACCCAGTAGGGAATGCCGAGCGTCGGCGTCGAATTGTCGAGATTGCCGCCGATCGCGACGAAGCTCGCGACAGCGATCGCGGCGAAGGTGGCCGTTGCCGTGACGGCGCCCATGACCTTGGCGACGCGCACGACGCCGGCCGGGAACATCGCGACGATCTCCTCCATCCGGATATTGGCACCGGCGGAAACGACATAGGGCAGCGCCAGGAAGACCGAGCAGATCAGCATGAAGCGCGCCAGTTCCTCCACGCCGATGATCGGCATGGCGAAGATCTCGCGCGAAACCACCTGGATGAAAGGCAGCGACACCATGGCGATCAGCATCGCCAGGCTGCCCCAGCGAAAGACCCAGCGAACCGGCTCGACCGCGCGATCGATCGCATAGGTGCGGCTGTCCACCGCAGCCACGGCGACGGGAGCGTCGAAGACGATATCAGAGGTTTGCAAGAGCGGGCCTCGTCGGCAGGGCGAAGGGTCGGGCTGGAAAAGAAAGGCCGGGGCCCAGAACCGGATCTGGTCAGGTTGAATCGACCTGATCAGTGAATCCGTCTCTGAATTTTAAGAGAGGTGCCCCGGCCGTCGTCTCACTTCACTGCGGCGATGCGCTGGGTGATCGGGCCCCAGCTCGGGAAGTCGGCATTGATTTGGGCGCCCACCGACTTGCGGAACTCGTCAACCTTGAGTCCGTCCTTTTCGGTGATGAAGATCATGCCCTTCTTCTTGAGCTCATCGATCAGTTGCACCTCGGCTGCCATGCCGAGCTTCAACGTCTCCTCGCCAACCTCGGCTGCGACCTCGGCCACGATCGCGCGATCCTTCTCGGGGATCGACTGCCAGGTCCGCTCGTTGATGAACACCGGCAGCACGTTCTGCATGTGCCCGGTCAGCATGGCGTGGGTCTGCACCTCGTAGAGCTTGTTGGCGTTGATCATGGTCAGGGGGTTTTCCTGGCCGATCACCATGCCGGTCATCAGCGCCGTCGGCAGTTCGGCTACCTCCACCGGCGTCGGCACCGCCCCCATGCCCTTGATCATCGACGTCCAGAGCTGCAGCGGCACGCCACGGAAGCGCTTGTCCTTGAGATCCGCCGGGGAATAGACCGCCATTTTCGCGGTCATCTGGCGCGCGCCGCGATAGAGCCGGCCGATGATGCGGACATTCGTCTGTTTGACCAGCTTGTCCGACATCTCCTTCATGACTTCGGATTTGTCCGGGTCGGTCGCGGCCATCGCATGGGTGCCGTCGCGATAGATGAAGGGCGCCGCAAAGGACGCGATATCCGGCATCAGCCGCGACAGCGAGGCGAATTCGTGATGCGCCAGCGGGATCGCGCCGCTGCGCACGCCATCGACCGTTTCCTGTGCGCCGCCGAGCTGCGAATTCGGGAAGACCTGCACCTTGACCCGGCCATCGGTACGCTTCTCGACGCGCTTGGCGAACTCGTCGGCATACCAGTACTGGATATCGCCTTCCGATCCGACATGGGCGTAGCGGATCGTCATCTGCGCCGCGGCCGGAGCGACAAAACCGATCGACAGCGCAAACAGCGCCGCGACACCCTTCAATGCCCGCCTCTTGTCCATGGTCTCCTCCATCATTGGTTCTCTCCCTGTTTTTTTATGGTGAGCCTTGTCTGTCCGGCGGCTCACATCCGGTAGATTCGCTCCGCATTTCCGTGGAAAAGCTGGTCCCTCTCGCTCTCCGAGAAAGCCGCCGTCGCCGCGAGGAAGCCCGAGAAGATCGTGTCGAAATCGCCGACGAGGCTGTCGACCGGAAAGTTGCTCGCAAACATCGCCCGGTCCTTGCCGAAGATGGCGATGGCATCGCGGATGACAGGGCCGTTGGCGGCAACGGTCCAGGGCTCGCCGGGCAGGCCGATGCCGGAAATCTTGATCGCGACATTTGGCTCGCTCGCCGCCCTCTCCAGGGCTCTTCGCCAGGCGGCGAGCGCCTCGGGACTGCGATCCGCCGGCAAGCCGGTGTGATTGATGATGAGCTGCGTTGCCGGAAAATCCTTCGCCAGATCGGCCGCGGCATCGAGATGCCACCACGGCGTCTGCAAATCGTAGGACAGGCCGTGCCGCTCCAGCAGCGCATAGCCGTCGCGCCAGACGGGATCGTCCATCGAGCCGGCAGCACCACGCTTCGCCTCGTCCGGCGTTCCTGCCGCGGTGGGCTTGTGGCGGACGCCGCGGACGATCGGCACGGAGGCGTGCGAGGCGAGCAGCGCAGCCGCTTCCGGCGCCGCGAAATCGCACCAGGCGACGACGACCGAGGGCAACCCCTCGGCCTTCGACACCGCCGCGACCCAGCGGCTCTCCTCGGCAGCCTTCTCCCGAGCCCATTCGGCTTCGACATAGACGGACGCCACGACCGGCCAGCCCGCCATGTCCGCGCGATAGTCTGCGGGCATGTAGTCGCGGCAGATCGCCAAGTAGTCGCCATAGCGGAAGAATACGCGCTTCTTCTTCAGCCAGGGCAGGTCGTTGGCAAGGTCCCAGACATGGTGATGCGCATCGATCACCGCCCTCGGGCGCGGCGGCAGGGTGCTCATGACCGCGCCTTGCCGCGCGTTGTGGCATCGTGCTCGTAAAGCCTGACGACGGCCGCGGAATCCGACATCTCATGGCCGAGCGCGACGTAATCCTTGTAACGCTGCACGCCCTGCTCGATCACCCTGAGATCGAGCCCGAGGCCTTGGGCGAAAGCCGACACCGCCTTCAAATCCTTCAGCAATTGCCGCGCATAGCTCGAAGGCGGATCAAAGGCCCGCTGCTGCATCTGCGGATAGAGCCGCTGCAGCAGGCTGCTGTCGGCATGCCCGCCGGCTAGGCATTGCGGCAGGCGGGCGGCGTCGATGCCGGCGGCCTCGGCCAGCATCAGCGCCTCCGCCATCACGACATAGCCCGTGCCGACGATCGCCTGGTTGATGATCTTCGTGGTCTGCCCGGCACCGACCGGACCCATCAGGGTGAGGTTGCCCGACATCTGCGCGAGGATCGGCTGCGCTGCGTCGAAATCGGCCTGCAAGCCCCCGGCCATCACGGTCATGCCGCCGGTGCGGGCAAGCTGCGGCCCGCCCGAGACCGGCGCGTCGACCCAGCCTGCGCCCGTGAGCGCCTTCAGCTTCGCGGCGACCTCGCGCGTGCCTTCGGGATCGGCCGTCGAGAAATCGATCACGAGGGCCGGGCCGGCACCGGCCGCGGCCACGCCGTCATCGGCGAGGATGCAGCGCTCCACGGCCGCCATATGCAGCACGCAGAGCATGACGATGTCGCTCGCTGCAGCGACGGCGGCCGGCGATGCCGCCGCAACCGCGCCATGGGGAACCACGGTCCCCAGCCGCTCCGGCTCCAGATTCCAGACCGTGACCGGGAAGCCGAGATCGAGCAGCCGGCGCACCATCGCCTCGCCCATGATGCCGATGCCGATGAAGCCGATGCGGGGGCGATGGGCGGCGCCGCTCATGCCGCAGCTCCATCGGTCACCATCGACGAGCAGCGCGTCAGGCAGGCGTCAGCCAGCCGCTCTCGTCCTTGCAGACAAGCCATCTCGGTTCTCTCCCTGATCGCAAGCGGCTCGTTGGGGGTGGCCGCCCATCTTTATTCTGTATGCAGTATGCCTGACGGCAAATGTCAGTCAAACCCCCTCGCCATGCATTGCGTCAGTTTTATCGAAGGCTGATTGCAACGCCGCCTGCCGGACGCGGCTTGCAGCCGCCGGCCTGAGCAGCCTCAGGAGCCCGTCCAGTCGGGCACGGCCTTGGTCTTGGCGAGGAAGTCCCTGACGCCACGCCGGAAATCCTCGCTGCCATAGACCTGCGCGATGGTCGCCTCGTCATCCGGCAGGCTGGCGAGCCGCAACTCGCGCAGGATCGTCTTGGTGGCGCGCGTCGTCAGCGGGGCATTCTCCGCAGCGCGGCGGCACAAGGCCTCGATCTCGGCATCCATCGCCTCCCGCTCCACGACACGCAGCAGGAAGCCGCAGGCCAGGAGTTCGGGTGCCGTGACGATCTCGCCGAGCAGCACCATGCGTCTGGCGATCTGGACACCGACCGCCCCGCCGATCCGCGCCAGACTCTGCGCCGACAGGCAGTTGCCGAGGGTCCGGCCGATCGGCGAGCCGAAGCGCGCATCGGGCGTGGCGATACGAAAATCGCAGGCCGAGGCAATGTTGAGCCCGCCGCCGATTGCCCAGCCGTCGATCACCGCGATGGTGGTGACCGGGATCTCGTCGATCGCCCGCATGCAGGCATCACCATTGCGCTCATAGGCGACGCCGTCGGCACCCGAGGTGAATTTCGCGAAGCCGGAGATGTCGGTCCCCGAGACGAAGGCCTTGCCGCCCGCCCCCCGGAACACCGCGACACGGATGGACGGATCGTCGGCGATGGCACGCGCCGCATCGCGCAGGTCGAGCCACATCTGGCTCGTCAGCGCGTTATGGGCGGCGGGGTTGTCGATCACGACATGCGCGACCCGATCCCGCTTCTCGAGGATGATGCCCGGCCCGCTCACGCGACCGACTCCGTCTCGGGCGCCAGCAGCCCCATCTCCACCAGTTCCCTGCGGATGTCGGCGCCATGCTCGTCGAGCAGGGGCGGCGGCAGGCGCATCTGCTGCGGCGTGCCGCTGAGCTTGACCGGGAAGCCCAGCGCCTTGAATTCGCCCTCGACCGGATGCGGCACCATCTGCACCATCTCGCGCGCCACCGCCTGCTCGCTGACGACAGCCTCGGCATAGTCGAGGATCGGGGCCGCCGGGACGCCGGCGCCCAGCAGGCCGTCGATCCACTCCTGCCTGGTACCGCCGGCGAAGGTCGGCGCCATCGCCTCGATCAGGGCAATGCGGTTGGCGATGCGGGCGGCATTGGTCGCGAAGCGTTCGTCCTGCTGCAGATCCTCGCGGCCGAGCACCGTGAGCAGCTTCAGCCAGAGGCCCTGATTGGCGGCACCGATGACGAACCAGCCATCCGAGGCTTCGACCGCCTGATAAGGCGCCGACATCCGGTTGGCCGAGCCGATGGGCGCCGGCGCCTTGCCCGTGCCCCAGAGTTCCGTCGTCTCCCATACCGAAAGCGCCAGCGCCGCCTCGAACAGCGAGGCATCGACATACTGGCCCTCGCCGGAACTCTGGCGGCCGATCACGGCGCTCAGCACCGCATAGGCCGTAAACAGTCCCGCGCCGAGATCGGCGACCGGAATCGAGTTCTTCGCCGGCTCCATGCCGGGCAGGCCGTTCGAGCTGAGCACGCCCGAAACCGCCTGCGCGATCAGGTCGAAACCCGGACGCTGCGACCACGGACCGGTCTGGCCGAACCCGGAAATGCTGGCATAGATCAGCCGCGGATTGATCGCTTTCAGCGTCTCGTAGTCCATCCCCAGACGACCGGCGACGCCCGGACGCGCATTCTCGATCAGGACATCGGCCGTCTTGACCAGCGCATAGAGCACCTCACGGTCAGCCGGTGTCTTCAGATCGAGCGCGATGCTGCGCTTGTTGCGGTTCAGCGCCAGGAAGCCCGGGCTGTCGACACCCTTGAGCCGAAAGCCCATCGACTGCCGAGTCGAGTCACCCGTTCCCGGCGGCTCGATCTTGATCACGTCCGCGCCCATATCGGCCAGCAGCATGCAGCAGAACGGCCCGGCCATGACCTGTGAAATGTCGAGCACCCTGATGCCGGCAAGTGGCAATGCCATGGTTCGTATCCTCCTTGATCGGGTCGGTTGCAGGAGTTGATCGCCCTGCCCCGCCTCTTTGATGTCCGTCGCGGCCGTCTTCACGATCCGGCGCGATCATCCCGCGCCGGATCGTCCGGCGCCATGTCCTCCGGCGCGGGAGCATCATGCGCGAGCGCCATGTCGAGCACGCGCACGACATGCAGCGCCTCGCGCCCGGTGCCGTCATGGATCTGGTGGCGACAGCTCGTGCCATCGGCGACGATCAGCTCGGCGCGGCCTGCCTTGCGCACCGCTGGCAGCAGCGATAGCTCCGCCATGGCGAGCGACACGTCCATCGTTTCGGCGCCATAACCGAAGGCACCCGACATGCCGCAGCAGCTCGTCTCGATCGGGCGGACATCAAGGCCGGGAATCGCGCGCAGCGTCGCTTCGACGGCTCCCATCGCGGCGAAAGCCTTCTGGTGGCAATGCCCATGCAGATGGGCGACGCGCGCACCCTGGTCCCTGAACAGCAGATGGGTCGAACCCGCCTTGAGATCGGCCGCCAGCACCTCCTCCAATAGGAAGGCAGCGGCGGCGACCGGCGCGACCTCGGCCCTGGGCAGGATCGCGGAGAATTCGTCGCGGAAGGTCAGCAGGCAGGACGGCTCCAGCCCGACGATGCGCGCGCCTCTCGCGACATAAGGAGCGAGCGTGTCGAGCGTGCGCCTTGCCTCCTTGCGCGCCTCGTCGACCAGCCCGGCAGACAGGAAGGTGCGCCCGCAGCAGAGCGGCCGGCCGCCATCGCGGGGCTCGACCCGGTGCAGCCGATAGCCGCCCGCCGCCAGCACGCGCTCGGCGGCTTCAAGATTCTCGCGCTCGTAATAGCGGTTGAAGGTGTCGCCGAAGAGCACGATGTCGCGCCCGTCGCCGACCACGTTGCCGGGCGTCGCGGCCTGTCCGCCCTGCGCCCACGGCTTGCGCCAGACCGGCAGCGAGCGCCTTGTGCTGAAGCCGAGCCAGCGCTCGCTGAGCTTAGCCAGCAGCGGAACGCGGTCGCGCAGGTTCATCAGGGCTGAGAGCTTCGCCGCCCAGGGCGCATAGCGCGGCAGCCAGGCGATCAGCCGCTCCTTCAGCGGCAGGCCGTGCTTCGCATGGTAGTGGCTCAGGAATTCGATCTTCATCCGGGCCATGTCGACGCCGGTCGGGCAATCGCGCTTGCAGCCCTTGCAGGAGACGCAGAGATCGAGCGTCTGCTTCATCTCCGGGGAGGTGAAGGCGTCCGGACCGAGCTGGCCGGAGATCGCGAGCCTCAGGCTGTTCGCCCGCCCGCGCGTGACATGCGTCTCGTCCTGCGTGGCGCGATAGGACGGGCACATCGTCCCGCCGGACATCTTCCGGCAGGCGCCGTTGTTGTTGCACATCTCGACCGCGCCGCCGAGGCCGCCCCAGTCGGACCAGTCCAGCGCGGTCTCGGCCGGTACAGGCGTTGCGTAGCCCGGCGCGAAGCGCATCAGGCCGCGATCGTCCATGCGATAGGGCCGCACGACCTTGCCGGGGTTCAGCCGGTTGCCGGGGTCGAAGCCATCCTTGACCGCCTCGAAGGCGCGGGTCAGCGCGCCACCGAACATCGGCTCGACGAATTCCGAACGCGAGATACCGTCGCCATGCTCGCCGGAGAACGAGCCCTTGAAGCGGCGCACCAGCTCGCAGGCTTCCTCCGCGATGCCGCGCATCGCCCTGACTCCGGCCTCGTCCTTCATGTTCAGGATCGGGCGCACATGCAGGCAGCCGACCGAGGCATGCGCATACCAGGTCCCGCGCGTGCCATGGCGTGCGAACAGCGCGGTGACCGCGTCGGTATAGTCGGCGAGATGGTCGAGCGGGACGGCGCAATCCTCGATGAAGGAGACCGGCTTCCCGTCCCCCTTCATCGACATCATGATGTTGAGGCAGGCCTCGCGCACCTCCCAGACCGGCTTCTGCCGGGCCGGCTCGACCACCTCGACGACCGCATCCGGAAAGCCGTGATCGGCCATGCACTGGTCGAGGCGCCGGAGGTCATGCTTCAGCGCACTGAGATCGTCGCCGGCGAACTCGACCAGCAACAGGCAGTTCGGCTGACCGCGCGTGATGTCGGCAAGCGTGCGCACGAAGAGAGGGATGTCGGCGCCGAGCACCAGCACATTGTTGTCGACCAGTTCGACAGCGACCGGCCCGAGCGCCACGATGGCTTTCGTCGTCTCCATCGCCGCTCGGAAGCTCGGGAAATGGCAGACCCCCATCACGCGATGGGTGGGCAGGGCCGAGAGCTTCAGCGTCGTCTCGGTGGTGATAGCCAGCGTGCCTTCGGAACCGACGAGCAGATGCGAGAGATTGGGCCGCGCCGGCAGAAGCTCGTCGAGATTATAGCCGCCGACGCGGCGCTGCACCTTCGGGAAGATCGCCTCAATCCCATCGCGGTGACGGTCGGCGAGCGCGATCATCCGCGTCATCAGATCGCGCGCACGCGCAGACTGGTTGTCGCCGACAGCTCCCTCGCCCAGCGCAAAGGCCTCGCCGTCATGGAACATCGCCTTCATCGCGACGACGTTGTCGACCATCTTGCCGTAGCGCAGCGAGCGCGCGCCCGACGAATTGTTGCCAGCCATGCCGCCGATGGTACAGCGGCTTGCCGTCGAGGGTTCGACGGGAAAGAACAGCCCGTCCTTCTTAACCTGCGCGTTCAGCGCCTCCAGCACGAGGCCGGGCGCGACCGACACCGTCCGCGCGACCGGGTCATAGGCCCGGATGCCATTGAAATGCCGGCTCATGTCGAGGATCAGCGCATCGCCGATCGGCTGGCCGTTCTGCGAGGTGCCGCCGCCGCGGGCGATCACCGGCACGCCATGCTCGGCAGCAATCGTCAGGGCTGCGGCGATGTCGGCCTCGGATTTCGGGAAGACCACGCCCTGCGGGATGATCTGGTAGATCGAGGCATCGGTGGCATAGCGCCCACGCGTGAAGGCGTCGAAGCGGACCTCGCCTTCCAGTGCCTGTGTCAGGCGGCGTTCGAGACCGAGATGGCGGGCATGAATTCGCGACGTCGCGGCTTGGTTCATTTTACAGGCCTATCCACATCCGCGTCGTCATCCCGGACAAGCAGCGAAGCGGCGCCGATCCGGGATGACGGCGCGGATGATCGCTGGTTCATCGTCTCGTCATTCCGCCGCCGCAGGCTTCTCATCCGCCCGCCCCCGGCCGCGCGCCGCGCCGATCACGTCGGAGACCGGCCCCCAGAGCAGCAGCAGCATCGCCAGCACGACGAGCGTACCGACAAGCCCGTTCGCCCAGAACACGTTGAGCGAGCCGGCCGAGCCGAGCAACGCCTGCCGGAACGCATCCTCGGCCCGATCGCCGAGCACCAGCGCCAGCACCAGCGGCGCGAGCGGGTAGTCGAGCTTCTTGAAGACATAGCCGACGATGCCGAACAGCAGCATCAGCCAGATGTCGAAGATCGAGTTCGAGATCGTGTAAGCGCCGATGGCGCAGACAATCAGGATCACCGGCGCGACATAGGAGAAGGGCACCCGCATGATCGCCGCGAACAGCGGCACGGTCGCGAGCACGATGACGAGCCCCGCGATATTGCCGAGATACATCGAGGCGATCAGCCCCCAAACGAACTCCTTCTGCTCGATGAAGAGCAGCGGGCCCGGCTGCAGCCCCCAGACCAGAAGACCGCCGAGCAGCACGGCGGCCGTCGCCGAACCCGGAATGCCGAGCGCCAGCATCGGCAGCAGGGCGGCGGTGCCCGCCGCATGCGCCGCCGTCTCGGGCGCCAGCACGCCCTCGATCTCGCCCTTGCCGAAATTCTTGCCCCGCTTCGAGAAGCGCTTGGCGAGGCCATAGCCCATGAAGGAGGCCGCGATCGCGCCGCCCGGCGTCACGCCCATCCACATCCCGACGGCAGCCGAGCGCAGCAGCGTCGCCCAGTAGCGTGGCAGCCCGACCCAGGTCCGCAGCACCACCTTGAGGTCGATCTTCGCCTGTTTGCCCTTGAAGACCAGCCCCTCCTCGACCGTCAGCAGAATCTCGCTGACGCCGAACAGCCCAATCACGACGATCAGGAAGTCGAAGCCGCGCATCAACTCGAGCGAACCGAAGGTCATCCGCAGATCGCCCGAGATCGAGTCGAGCCCCACCGCCGCGAGTAGGAAGCCGATGCACAGCGAGGCCAGGATCTTCGAGCGGTTATCCCGGCCCATGCCGATGAAGGAGCAGAAGGTCAAAAGGAAGACGGCGAAGAATTCCGCCGGCCCGAAACGCAGCGCGAAGGAGGCGACGAGCGGCGCCACGAAGGTGATCAGGATGACGCCGGAGATCGCGCCGATGAAGGAGGCGGTGAAGGCCGCCGTCAGCGCCTCGGCCGCGCGACCCTGCACCGCCATCGGGTAACCGTCGAAGGTCGTCGCCACCGACCAGGCCTCGCCGGGGATGTTGAACAGGATCGAGGTGATCGCGCCGCCAAACAGCGCCCCCCAATAGATCGAGGACAACAGGATGATCGCCGAGGTCGGGTCCATGCCGAAGGTGAGCGGCAGCAGGATCGCGACGCCGTTGGGCCCGCCCAGGCCCGGCAGCACGCCGACGATGATGCCGAGCACGACGCCGATCGCCATGAAACCGATGTTCTGCCAGGACAGCGCGACCTGGAAACCGGCCATCAGCGAGGAAAAATCATCCATCAGCGGGACCTTAGTAGCCGAGCGCGGCCTCGAGCGGACCTTTGGGAAGCGGCACGCGGAACTGGATTTCGAAGACCCAGAAGCAGACCACCGGCACGAGCACGGCGGTCAGCCCGATCGCATACCAGCGCGAGGTCGCGACGATGGCCATGAACACCACGATGAAAACGGCCGCGGCGACATAGAGCCCCAGCGGCTGGATCAGCGCCACAAACAGGAAGAGCGGCCCGAGCACGCGCACGACCTGCCCGAGTTGAGCATAACTGACGAAGATGCCGTCCACGGGAGAGCGGAAGGACTGCACCAGGATGAACAGCGAGGCGGCCAGGAAGATCCAGCCGACGCGGGCGGGGAAGAAGCCGTTCTGCGGGCCATTGTCCCAGCCGGCGCCACGCCCGTAGGAATCGTAGAGCACGACGAGCGCGAGCCCGATCAGGATCGTCGCGACGATGCGCTCGACCGGGCGGCGGGAGAGGCCAGGCTGCGTTTCGGATTCGGAGGGTAACGTCATTCATCGTCCCCGCATCGTCATCCCGGACAAGCCGCGCAGCGGCGCTGATCCGGGATCCATTCCTGAGCCGTTCCGGAATGGATCCCGGCTCTCCGCTTCGCTCCGGCCGGGATGACCCCGCGCCTTGCAAGGCCAAAGCCTCGCTTGGCCGGGAATTTCACCTGACCAAGAACCTCACTTGGCCAGACTTCTCACTTGGCCATGAAGCCGGCGTCGCTCATCAGCTTGGCATGCTTGGCTTCGTCGTCCTTGAGGAAGGAGAGGAAGGCTTCGCCGTCGCGATAGTCGGGCACCAGCGCGCCGCGCGCGAGGTAGTCCTTCCATTCCGGCGTCTCGGAGACCTTCTTGAACAGGTCGACATAGAAGGCCTGCTGCTCCTTGGTGACCTTGCCGGGCATGAACATGCCGCGCAGCATCTGATAGGTCACGTTGAGTCCCTGCGACGGGCAGGTCGGGATATCGGCCCAGGATTTCCCGTCGGCGACCTTCTCGGAATAGGTCATCGGCTTCTCGGAAAAGACGCAGAGCGGCCGGGTCGCGCCGCCACGCCAATTCGCGACGTCTTCGGCCGGGTTGTTGGTCGAGGCCTCGATATGGCCGCCCGAAAGCTGGGTCGAGGCCTGGCCGCCGCTGGTGTGCGGGATATAGGAGAACTTGGTGTCGCCCGCCTTCTCCATGGCGAAGACGATCAGATTGTCCTCGCGCTTGGACGAGGTGCCACCGATCTTCATCGGCGGCGAGGCCGTCTTCGCGGCCGCCATCAGGTCGCCGGCATTCTGGTAGGGCGCCTTGGCGTTGACCCACAGGACGAAGCTATCCTGCGCCATCATCGCGATCGGCGTGTAATCAGTCCAGTTCAGCGGCAGCTTCGTCGCCATCGGCGTCATGTAGAGGCCGCTGGAGGTGGTGATCAGCTTGTGGGCGTCGCCGGCCGATTTCTGGATTTCGAGCATGCCTTCGGCGCCGCCGGCGGCGGGCTTGTTGACGACGATGATCGGCTGCGAGGTCAGTTTGTGCTTCTGGATGGCGCCCTGGATCGTCCGCGCCATCTGGTCGGATGCGCCGCCGGCCGAGAACGGCACAATGATCTCGATCGCCTTGGTCGGCTCCCAGGCGAAGACCGGCGTCGCACCGGCCAACAGGAATGCGGATACGGCAAGCCAATGCTTCGTCATGCTGGTCACCTCCCTTGGATCGCGCTCTTACGGCGTCGTGGGGGTGAGCCTAGAAGCAAATAATTCTGCATTCAATCTGAAAATAGCATCGAGCCGAAATGACGACCGATCGACGACAACATCGCGATCGGCAACAGCTCGAAGAATCCAATCGAGAGATCGACCCGCCGCTAGCGCGCCCCGCCCGCCTGGGCAGCTTTGCGCTTGTTGCGCAGGTGAATGAACAGGATATCGCTGAGTTCGCTGCCGGCGCGACGGCGCAACGCGTCGAGGATCGCCTCATGCTCGCGCATCGCCTCGCCCCAGCGGTCACGGTCGGTGGCGAGATTGGCCGAATAGCGCACCCGCCGGATCCGCCCCGCGAAGCTCGCATAGGTCGCCTGCAGCGCGGCATTGCCGGCGGCCTCGACGATCATGCGATGGATGTCCTGATTGCACTGGAAATAGCCGTGCATATCGCGGCGCAGATAGAAGCGGTACATCTCGTGATGAACCCGCTCGATCTCGGCGACATCCTCGTCGCTGATGCGCTCGCAGGCGAGACGCCCCGCCAGCGCCTCAAGCCCGCCCATCACGTCGAACAATTCGCGCAAATCGTCGGCACTGAGGACGCGCACTCGCGCGCCGCGATTGGGCAGGAGCTCGATCAACCCCTCGGCGGCCAGCACCTTGAGCGCCTCCCGCAACGGCGTGCGCGAAATACCGAAGCGGTCGCAGAGCAGCCGTTCCGGGATGCGCGCGCCATCATCGAGATTGCCCTCGACGATGTAGTCGCGCAGCGCCGCCAGCAGCTCGCCATGCAAGGAGACCGAAGCGCGCGAAAATTCGCCCGGCGCAGAAGCAGTCGCTCCCGCGTCGTCGTCGCTCCGCCTGTCCATAACCGTGGTCGTCATGAATCATCGCTAGTTCAGCAAGATAGCCCTGTCGAGCGCCATCGCCGCAATTATGCGCGCGATCATAAGATTGCCAAAGCCAAAAATGAATGCAATTTTGCACCGAACAACGGCGCGACACGAACGGCGCCGGACGGCCGAGGGAGGACCACCATGACTGCGCAGCAGGGCCGGCATTTCCTGCATATCCCGGGCCCGAGCCCGATTCCCGATCGGATCCTGCGCGCCATCGCGATGCCGATCATCGACCACCGCAGCGCCGAATTCGCGACGCTCGGCAAGCATGTGCTCGAAGGCTGCAAGACCGTCTTCAAGACGAAGCAGCCAGTGGTGATCTACCCGGCCTCCGGGACCGGCGCCTGGGAAGCCGCCATCGTCAACACGCTCTCGCCCGGCGATACCGTGCTGATGGCGGAGACCGGCCATTTCGCGACCTTGTGGAAGCAGATCGCCACCCGCTTCGGCATCGAAGTCGAGTTCATCCCGGGCGACTGGCGCCGTGGTGCCGATCCGGCCGCGATCGAGGCCAGACTGTCCGAGGACAAGGCCCGCAGGATCAAGGCTGTGATGGTCGTCCACAACGAGACCTCGACCGGCTCGACCAGCCGGATCGGCGCAATCCGCAAGGCGATGGACGCCGCCGGCCATCCGGCCCTGTTCATGGTCGACACCATCTCCTCCCTCGCCTCGATCGATTACCGCCATGACGAATGGCAGGTAGACGTCACGGTCTCCGGCTCGCAGAAGGGGCTGATGCTGCCGCCGGGCCTGAGCTTCAACGCGATATCCGAAAAGGCGATGGCCGCCTCCAGAACCAACAGCCTGCCGCGCTCCTATTGGGACTGGCAGGAGATGGTGAAGATCAACGCCAATGGCTTCTTCCCCTACACGCCCGCAACGAACCTGCTCTACGGGCTGAAGGAAGCGCTTGCGATGTTGCAGGAAGAGGGCCTTGATGCCGTCTTCGCCCGGCACCAGCGCCTGGCCGCCGCCTGCCGCACCGCCGTCGAGGCCTGGGGGCTGGAGGTGCTCTGCCAGAACCCGGCCGAGCATTCGCCGGTGCTGACCGCGGTGCTGATGCCGCCGAGCCACGATGCCGACCGCTACCGCAAGATCACGCTGGAGAAATACAACATCTCGCTGGGCTCGGGCCTCGGCAAGGTCGCCGGCAAGGTCTTCCGCATCGGCCATCTCGGCGAATGCAACGAGCTTGCACTGCTGGGGGCGCTGTCGGGCGTCGAGATGGGGCTGGCGGCAGCCGGCGTCCCCCACCGCAGCGGCGGCGTCCAGGCCGCCATGGCGATGCTCGAAGGCAGGGCCGAGGCGAATGCGCCGAAGGCGGCGGTGGCTTGAAGGAGGCGATGGCCGAGCCGGTCCATCGCACGGCCCGTCAGGAAGTTAGCGTCATCTCGCGATCGAGCGGAAAGATCGGCCGGCGCACCCGCCGATAGGGCAGCTTCGTCAGATCGGGCGTGCAGAGCGCGCCGCTGTCGCAGACGATGACCTTGCCGGCGATGGGCTCGAAGGCGGCGCGAAAGTGCTGCATTGATTTCAGGCCGACCACGCGCTTCGCGGCCGGATCGATGCCGAAGGCGCGGAACTGCTGAAGATCGATCATCTGCGCACGCGCCGTCGTGACGAGGATGTCGATGTCGCCGACGCGCAGCACGCCACAGGGCCCCCAGCTTCCCTGCAGGCCGCCGAGCATCGGGCCGTCGCCGACATAAGCGCCGTCGCTGAGGCTGACAAGCGTGCCGGTCAGCGCGAGCGGCGCGCCGCCGACCTGCGGATCGACCTTGCCGCCGAGCCTGACCGACACGCTCTGCCCCGGCTGCGCCCGGTGGAGTTCGGCTGCGGCCTCGGGGTCTGCGATCGGTCCGAAGCAGGCATCCCGCAGATCAGCTGCGACCATCGCCCCCAGCAATCCGGTGGCGTCGCCATAGCCCCCTCCGCCGGGATTGTCGGCATAGTCGGCGATGATCAGCGGGCCGGTCGTCGCGACGAAGCCTTTCGCCTCGTCCACCGCCGCCTCCACCGAGAGGAAATCGGTCACGGTCTCGAAACGGCGTTGCCACATGTCGTCGACGAGGGCGTCCGCAAAGGCGCGATGCCGCGCGAGATCGCCCTGGCAGGTCACCAGCACGGTCGGCCCGACCTCCTCGATATCGGCATTGCCGAAGGCCCCGTTGACGCTGACGGCAAAGACATCCGGCTCCTGCTCATAGGCCTTCGCCTTGGCGATACGCTCGACCATGGGGCCGATATCCGTGCGCCCGCCATTGACCTCTTCCAGCATCGGCCGCTCGGCGCGCACCGTCACCGGCCTGATCTCGCCCCCCATCGCGCGCTGCAGGACGCTCGCGGCAAGTACGCCGGATTCGCGCACGTCGACATGGGGATAGGTCTTGTAGGCGACGACGATGTTCGCCAATTCCGCCATCCGCCGGGTGACGTTGGCATGGGGGTCGAGCGTGATGCCGATGGGGACATCCTTGCCGAGGATCGCGCGCAGCCGCTCCAGCAGCTCGCCCTCGCCATCCTGCGAGAATTCCGTGACCATCGCCCCGTGCAGGCCGAGCAGGACGCCGTCGATCCCGCCCCGATGCGCCTTGGCGGCGTCGAGGATGACGCCGACGATGCGCTCATAGGCGTCGCGCGTCACCGGGCCGGAAGGCTGGGCCGCGGCGCTGATCGTGTGGACGACGTGCCAGCCATGCGCGCGCGCCACGTCGAGGAAACCGGCCAGCGGCGTATTCGCTTCGCCGCGCTGCGAGATCGCCTCCTCCCCCAAGGTGACGCCGCGCGCCTCAAAGGCGGCATAGTCGGCCGGGCAACGGCTGAAGGTGTTGCTCTCATGCGAGAACTCGGCGGTCAGGACGGTGAAGCTCATGGTCGGCCTCGGGCGTTTTGGGGGAGAGAGCGGCTGCGTTCAGCCGTCGCGCAGGGGGCGGCGGATATCGAGCGCGTCGATCAGCGCATCGCCGAACAGGTTGATCGCGACCACGGTCGTGGCGATGACGAGCCCCGGAAAGATGATGATCCAGGGCGCGATGAAGATCTGCGCGGTGCCCGAACTCATCATCGCGCCCCAGCTCGGCACTGGCGGCTGGGCGCCGAGGCCGAAGAAGCCCAGCGTCGCCTCCAACACGATCGCATCGCCCGTCGCCAGCATCCCGGCGACGATGACCGGCGTCATCGCATTGGGCAGGAGATGCCAGAACAGGATGCGCGCGGGGCTCGCCCCCGCGGTCACGGCCGCGTCGATGAAGATCTCCCCCTTCAGCGCCATCACCTGCGCCCGCGTCAGCCGCGTGAACTGGGCGAGATAGGCGATGCCGATGGCGATGGCAGTCGAGTGCAGGCCGGGGCCCAGGATCGCGATCAGGATCAGCGCCAGCAGGATCTCGGGAAAGGACCAGGTCAGGTCGACGACCACGGTGACGACGCGGTCGAAGATACCACCGAAATAGCCGGAAGCCGCCCCGAGCGTCGCGCCGAACAGAACCGAGAGCGTGATCGAGAGCACGCTGACGCTCAGCGACGTGCGCGCGCCCTGGATGATGCGCGACAGCAGATCGCGCCCGAACTCGTCCGTGCCAAGCCAATGCGTGGTCGAAGGCGGCGAATTCGCCAGCGACAGCTGCTGCGCGGCATAGTCGTAAGGCGCGATCCAGGGTGCAAACAGCGCGCAGATCACGAGCCCGAACAGGAAGGCCGCGCACAGCGCACCGCGCGGCGAACGCGCCAGTCGTCTCGGCAGCGAAACCCGGCTCATCGTACGTTCATCGCTTCGCGCAGGCGCGGATCGAGCGCAGCCTGGGCCAGATCGCCGAGCAGCGTGCCCAGCATCACCGCGATCGCGAGCATCAGCAGGCAGCCCTGGACCAGCGGATAATCGCGCTGCGCCAGAGCGGTGATCAGGAGCGAGCCCAGTCCCGGCCGCGCGAAGACATACTCGACCGTGACGGCGCCGCCCAGAATCCAGCCGATGCGCAGCCCGAGGATCGTCATCACAGGCATCAGCGCCTGCTGCAGCACATGCGGCAACTGGATCCGCCAGAAGGACAGGCCCTTGGCCTGGAGGACCCGCACGAAGTCCCGGCCCGCGATCTCGATCATCGCCGCCCGTGTCACGCGTGCGATCAGCGCAGTGCCGCCGATGCCGATGGTCAGCACGGGCAGGACAAGCGCATCCCAGCTCCGCGCGCCCGACACCGGGAACCACTCGAACTGCACGGCAAAGATCAGGATCATCAGCAGGGCGAGCCAGAAGCTCGGCAGCGTCGAGCCGAGCAGGATCAGCCCCATCGCCGCCCGGTCGAACAGGCTGTCGCGGAAGGAGGCGGCGAGCACGCCGACGAGGATGCCGATCACGGTCGAGAAGATCAGGGCCGAGCCGCCGAGCGCCAGGCTATGCGGCAGGTTTTCCGCGATCAGCCGCGCCACCGGCTGCCGCATCACGATGGCATCGCCGAGATCGCCCTGCAGCACCTTGCCGAGCCAGCGCCCGTATTGGGCGATGAGCGGTTGGTCCAGCCCGTAGCGGGCGATCATCTGTGCCTGCTGCTCGGGCGAGGAGCCGACCTGGACGATATGCTCCAGCGGATCTCCGGGCACGAGATGGATGATCAGGAAGATCACCAGCGATACGGCCAGGAAGACCGGCACGAGCAGAAGCAGGCGCTGTGTCGCAAAGCGCAGCAAGAGCCGCCTCCCTTCGTGTCGGTCGCGGGCGCGTCAGTTGGCCGGGGCGATGTCGAGCATCGACGGCCCATACAGCCCGACGCCGCGGATCGTCTCCGGCATCACGATCTTCCGGCCATACGCGAAGCTCTGGACGGGCTGGTAGATCGGCGCGAAGGCGTACTGCGAGAGCACGTATTCGTGGTACTTCTTGAAGTTCGCGACGCGCTCGTCCCAGCTCTTCGACTTGTTCATGGCGATGTCGTTCAGGCGCTCGGCCTCGGGATCGTTGAGCATCGAGACATTGGGGTAGCCGAGGCGCTTGGCGCTGAAGAACCATTCGATGATGTCGGCATTGGTCCAGAGATAGGAGCGCACCGCGAGCTGATGCTCGGTCTTCTTGCGATACTGCGCATTGATCGAGCCCGCATCGATGATGCTGATGTCGGCCTGCATCCCGACCGCCTTAAGCTGGGCCTGGATGACCTCGGCCAGCCGCTTGAATTCGGTGCCGTTCTGCGCCCAGAGCTTCACCGCCAGTCGCTTGCCGTCCTTGACGCGGATGCCGTCCGGCCCGGGCTTCCAGCCATCCGCCTCGAACAGCGCCTTCGAGCGTTCGGCGTCGAAGGCGATCTTGAACTTCGGATCGACCTGCGCCTCCTTCAAAGACGAGATCAGGAAGGTATCGGCCACCGCGCCGAGCCCGCCATAGAGGCTCGCCATGATCTCCTTCTGGTTGATCGCGAAAGCCGTGGCCTCGCGCACCTTCGCGTCGGTGAAGGGCTCGACGCTGGTATTGATCGGCAGGTAGACCACTTCCGTACCCGGAATGGTGACGACCTTGATCGCCTTGTCGGCCTGCATCCGCGGCAGGAAATCCGTCGGCACGTTGACGATGAGATCGGCGCCGCCCGTCTTCAGTTCGAGATAGGCGGTCGATTCCTCGGGGATCTCGCGGAACGTCAGCTTCTTGAACTTGGCCGGCCCCTGGTTCTTCGACAGGCCAGACGCCCCAGCATAGTCGTCATTGCGGACGAGCACGGTCTGCTGGCCGACCGTGAACTGCTGCAGCTTGTAGGGCCCGGTCCCGATCGCTTCCGTGACGCCGAACTTGTCGCCGAGCGCCTCGAAGGATTTCGGCTCCGGGATCGCCATGAAGGAGCTGGCGAGGTTGAAGAGCAGGTTCGGGTCGGGATTCTTCATGTGGAAGCGCACGGTCAGATCGTCGACGACCTCGACGCGCTCGATCGCCGCGACGGTGAAGGCGTTCTCCGTGCCTTTGAACTGCGGCACCCACCACTCGATCGTCTTCGCGTTGAAGGGCTCGCCATTGTGGAATTTCACGCCGGGCTTCAGCTTGAAGGTCCAGGTCATGCCATCGGGCGACGATTCCCACGAGGTGGCGAGCTGGCCATGGAAGCTCTGGTCGGCATCCTGGACGACGAGGCGGTCATAGATCAGTGTCGTCGCCGTATTGAGCTTCGTCGCCTTGATCGGGTTGTAGGTTGGCGCTCCGACGAGCCGCGCCGTCATCACGAAGGTCGCCTCCTGGGCAACCGCGCCGCTCGCGGCAAGGGCACCGAAGGCGCAGGCCAGGAAAACGCCTCTCATTGTCGGTTTCATCTGCTTGAACCCCCTCTTTCTTGTTTGGATATCTGCGTGCTTATTCAGTCGAGCGGCCCGGAGCTGTCGCCGACATGCCCGGTGAAGCGGCCATAAAGCTCGGCCATGCGGTTCATCCGCAGCTCGACCTCGGGTCCGAGTTCGACGAAGACCGCATTGACCAGCAGGCTGCTGAGGCTCGCCATCTGGGCGGTCGAATCCCAGAACAGATTGAACTCGGTCGAGACGACCAGCATCTCGTCGACGAGCCCGCGCCCCCAGTCGCAGAAGGAATCCGTCACCAGCGTCGTATGGATTCCAGCCGCCTTCGCCTCCCGCGCCAGCACCAGCGCCATGCGCGAATAGCGCCGCGCCTCAAAGATCACGAGGCTCGGCGAAGAGCCGCCCGAGAGCAGGAGCTCCGAGAAGTTCCCGGCCGCGAGATCGATCAGATGCACGCCGTCGCGCAGATATTGCAGCTGGTTGGCGAGGTATTGCGCGAGCCCGCGTTCGGTCTGGAAACCGCCGACATAAACGCCCGAAGCCGTCGCGAGCCGCCGGGCGACGCGCTTCCATTCCTCGCTCTGGGCGAGTTCATAGACGGCGACGAGCGCCGCGATCTCGAGCTGCAGGCTGCGCGCAAGCTGATCGTCGCCGGCAAGACTGCGCTGCTGGAAATCGCGCAGGCGGTCGCTGATCAGCCAGGGCCTGTCGCCGATGTCCTGACCGAGGTTCTGCTTGAGGTCCTTGAAGCTCTTGTAGCCGATCGTCCGGCAGAAGCGCCCGACGGTGGGCTCGCTGACCGGGATCTTCTCGGCCAGGCTCGCGGCGGTCTCGAAGGGCAGGCTCGCTATCTGCGCCAGCATGTAGCTCGCCAGCGCCTTGTCGGCTTTCGAGCCGATAGCGAGGCAGGCCTGCAATCTCTGGCGAAGGGTCTGCGGCATCGTCGCTCCCGGAGAACGCTCTGATCAAGAAAGTTTTCTTTCACCGAGTCAAATGATTTTTATTTTCTTGCAGAATGCCGAAATTTGAGGCTCCTGCTTGGAACGCGCCGCTTCCGCGCGTGCAGACCGCCGGGACGTGATGACGACGAGACCACAGACCGCCGACGTGATCGTCCTCGGCGCAGGCATCATCGGCGTGAGCATCGCGCTGCATCTCCAGGAGCGCGGCAAGAGCGTGCTGCTGGTCGACCGGGGCGAGCCCGGAGCCGAGACGAGCCATGGCAATGCCGGGCTGATCGAGCGATCCTCCGTCATACCCTATGCCTTTCCGCGCGATCTCAAGACGCTGCTCGCCTACGCCAGCAACCGCGCGACAGCCGTGCGCTACCGCCCGGCGACCTTGCTGCGGATGGCGCCATGGCTCGCGCGTTACTGGTGGCATTCGGGCGCCGGACGGCTCGATGCCGCCGCGCAGGCCATGCTCCCCTTGATCGAAGCCTGCGTGACCGAGCATGCCCGTTTCACCGAGGCAGCCGGAACCGCTCCGTTCATGCGCGGGGACGGCTGGATCGACCTCTACAGATCATCCGCGGCGCTGCGGGATGCAACCGCCGCAGCCGCAGCGCTGGAGAGCCATGGCCTGGCCTATGAGGTGCTCGACCGCGACGCCCTGAGGGAACGCGAACCGGATCTCCACGGCGACGCCGCCGCGGGCGGCGTGCATTGGCGTGATCCGGTGACGGTCAGCGACCCCGGAGCCGTCACGCGCGCCTATGCCGCGCTGTTCGTCGCGCGCGGTGGCCGGCTGGCGAAGGGTGACGCGCTGGCGCTGCAACAGGACGGGGTCAGCTGGCGGCTACCGGCCGGGGGGCAGACGCATCAGGCGCCCGAGGTGGTGATGGCGCTCGGGCCCTGGTCGGGGGATCTCTACACGCGGCTCGGCTATCGCTTTCCGCTCGCCTACAAGCGCGGCTACCACATGCATTACGAGCCGGCGTCGGGCGCGCTGCCCCGGCATCCGCTTTGCGAGGCCCATGCGGGTTTCATGCTGACGGCGATGACGGGCGGCATCCGCCTGACCACGGGCATCGAGCTGGCCGAGCGGGATGCGCCCTCCGATACGCGACAGCTCGATGCCGCAGAGCGGGTCGCCCGGCAACTGATGCCGCTGGGGCGCCGGCTCGAACCGGAGCCCTGGCGTGGTGCGCGGCCTTGCCTGCCGGACATGCTGCCCGTCATCGGCAGGGCCCAGCACCATGAGGGGCTCTGGTTTGCCTTTGGCCATGCCCATCATGGCTTTACCCTCGGGCCTGTCACCGGGCGGCTCGTCGCCGATCTGCTTACGACCGGGACGAGTTTCATCACCGGCGAGCCCTTCCGTCCCGGCCGTTTCTGACGCCGGCGGACCGCTCTCAGCCGACAGCCTTCAGCCTGGCCCTGACCTCGTCTACGCTCGCGACCCGTCCACCCGCGGCCTCGACGAGCCGCGCCGTCTCACTCACCAGCGTCGCATTCGTCTGCGTACAGCCGAAGCGCGCGTCCTCGAGCCCGGCACGAACATGGACGCCGCGCGCGACGGCAGCCGGGATCAGCCCTGTCAGGTCGACGCCCAGCCCCGCGATCATCACCGGCGCATCCGGCGCGTCCTCGGCCAGCAGCGCGAGATGCGCATCCAGCGCCCAGTCGCGCGGCGGAAAGCCCCAGGCGAAGGCGTCCGAGAACATCAGCCGGTAGATCGGCGTCGGCATGCCGGGATAGGCCTTGGCCAGCGCGGCACCGAGCCGCGTGAAACCGGGCTCGTAGATCGCATAGCTCGGATGCACCTTGTGGCGCTGCGCCACCTCCATGCCCTCGCGGATATGCTCGCCCGGGTTCTGGTAGATGAAGCCCGGCTCGCCATCCGGGATGCCTGCGAAGGTCGTCCAGTTGCAGGAGCCGGGATCGAGCACGCCCCATTCGACGAGGCCGCGCTTCGCCAGTTCCTCGAGATGGGTGTAGCGGCCGGAGCCGATCATATCCCCGGCATAGCCCGAGCCGAGGATCGGAATGGTCGGGTAGACGATCGCGTCGACCTGCGCGCGGATGCCTTCGATCGCCCGCGCATAGAGCTCCCAGTCGTCGCGCTGCCGCCCGGTCTCGACGTCATAGACATGCAGATGCACGATCGCCGCACCGGCCTCCACGGCAGCGACCCCGTCCGCGACGATATCGGCAATCGCGATCGGAATGCCGGGTTGGCGCTCCTTGCCCCACGGCCCGTTGATCGCCGCCTCGATCCAGATCGGGGTTGTCATGCCGGAATGTCCTTCGGCCAGTTGTCGCGTATCCAGCGTGTCAGCCCGAGCGGACTGCCGGTCTTGTCGGTCTGCAGGACGGTGGCGCCGTCAGCTCCCACCTTGCCGATCTCGTTCATCACGCTCTCCCAGGCGCTGTTCTACCAAGTGTAAGACGGAAGCGGCGCAATCTGTCAGCCCATTCGCGTCGTCCCGCCGCGGCATCCATGCAAGCCCGGCGTGAGCAAAAAAGGCAGCCCCGCGATATTGTCAGCGGCCGCCGAACGCGCGCCTAATCGTCAAAACGAAAACGCGAGGGACGGGACGCATCGATGGGCCTTTATTTCGAGGATTTCACGCCCGAGCTGCGCATCGTCACGCGTGGCCGCACCGTCGGCGAGGGCGACATTACCCTGTTCTCCGGCCTTTCGGGCGATTTCAACCCGCTTCATGTCGATGCCGAATACTGCGCCGACACCCCGTTCGGCGAGCGCATCGCCCATGGCCCGCTGACGCTGGCGATGGCGATTGGCCTGATGTCGCAGCAGAACCTGATTGACGCCACGACCATGGGCCTGCTCGACCTGCACTGGTCCTTCGCGGCCCCGGTGAAAATCGGCGACACCGTCCATGCCGTTGTCACGGCAGTCGACCGGAAGCCATCGCGAAAGCCCGACCGCGGCGTGGTGACGCTCCAGCTCGACGTCTTCAACCAGCGCGGGGAGCAGGTTCAGACCGGGCATCTCAAGCTGCTGATGAAGCGCCGGCCGGAGCAGGGCTGATGCTGGAGCGCCGTGCAACCTATGCCGAGACCGCCGCGCACTTCGCCTGGCGAATTCCCGGCCGCTTCAACATCGGTGTCGCCGCCTGCGACCGTCATGCCGACGGCAGCGGCAGACCGGCGCTGATCTACGAGGATCCGGACACGGGCATCGCCACGATCAGCTTCGACGAGCTCAAACGCAGCTCCAGCCGCATCGCCAACATGCTGCGCGGTCACGGTGTCGCGCCGGGCGAGCGCGTCGGCATCCTGCTGCCGCAGCGGCCAGAAACGGCGATGGCCCATATGGCGATCTACAAGATGGGCGCCATCGCCCTGCCGCTGTTCACGCAGTTCGGGCCGGACGCGCTCGAACATCGCCTCCAGCACAGCGGCGCCAGTGCCCTGATCACCGACGCGGAGAACATCGCCAAGATCGAGACGATCCGTGACGCCCTGCCCGATCTGCGGCACATCTTCGTCATCGGTGGCGAAGGCCATCTCGACCTCCATGCCGAGATGGCGAAAGCCTCCAGGGATTTCGCGCCCGTCGACACCGGCGCCAACGATCCCGCCTTGATCATCTACACCTCCGGCACCACCGGAAAACCCAAGGGCGCGCTCCACGCCCACCGCGTCTTGCTCGGCCATCTGCCGGGCGTGCAACTGCCGCAGGAGTTCTTTCCTCAGCGGGGCGACCTGTTCTGGACCCCGGCCGACTGGGCCTGGGCCGGTGGGCTGCTCGACGTGCTGTTGCCGAGCCTTTATTTCGGCGTCCCGGTTCTCGCCTCGCGCGCCCGAAAATTCGATCCGGAAGCCGCCTTCGACCTGATGGCACGGCACAAGGTGCGAAACGCCTTCCTGCCGCCGACAGCACTCAAGCTGATGCGGCAGGTCGAGCGGCCGCGCGAGCGCTTCGACTATGCCATGCGCTCCATCGGCACCGGTGGCGAGACGCTCGGCGCCGATATGCTGGCCTGGAGCCGGCAAACTTTTGGTTTCGAGGTCAATGAATTCTACGGCCAGACCGAGGCGAACCTGATCGTCTCGAATTGCGCGAGCCTGTTTCCGGTCGTGCCGGGTTCGATGGGCCGCGCCGTGCCCGGCCACCGCGTCGCGGTGATCTCGGCCGAAGGCGAGGAACGGCCGGCCGGCGAACAGGGCCTGATCGCGGTCGCAAGGCCCGATCCGGTGATGATGCTGGAATACTGGCGCCAGCCCGAGGCGACGGCAGCCAAATTCGTCGGCGACTGGCTCGTCACCGGCGACACCGGCGCTTGCGACGCCGACGGCTATTTCTGGTTCCAGGGCCGCGACGACGACATCATTTCCTCGGGCTCCTACCGCATCGGCCCCGGCGACATCGAGGACTGCATCATCCGCCATCCCGCCGTGTTGATGGTCGCGGTCGTCGGCAGTCCCGACCCGGTGCGCACGGAGGTGGTCAAGGCTTTCGTCATGCCGAAACCGGGCAACGCGCCGTCGGACGCGCTCGCCGCCGAAATCCAGGCCTTCGTCCGCCAGCGCCTCGCCGCCTACCAGTATCCCCGCGAGATCGAGTTCGTCACCGAGCTGCCCATGACGGCGACCGGCAAGATCAGGCGCAAGGACCTGCGCGATCGGGAAGTCGAGCGGAAACAGGCCCGTTGAAGGACGGGATCGTCAGGCTCGGGCTTGCCTCGAGCATCTCCAGCCCAAGAAGGCTCTCGCGCACGATGCGGCCTGAGTTTCTCGGGCCTCCTCTTCGCCACACGCGAGAATGACGCCAGCCTAACCCGCCTCCAGCACCAGCTCGAAGGTCATCAGCACCGGATTGTCGCCGCGCCGGAGCCGGCCCTGCGCCATCCCGTCGGTATAGTCCACCAGTGCCACATCGATCTCGGATGTCGCCTGCCCTGCCTCGACGATGATATGACCGGCCTCGATCGCGACCTCCGTCGCGAAATTCTCGACGAAGCGGCCATCCTCGAAGCGCGCGCCGATCGTGCTGCCGACGCCGCCATGGATCGTGGCGCGGCTGACGCCGCGCTCACGGCAGAACTGTTCCAGCGCCCCGGCGAGGTCGATGTTCGGCCGCACCCGCAGCGCGAAGAACCGACCCTCCCGCGTCGCGCCCAGCAGATCGGCCTGGACCGGCCCGAACAGCTTGAAATGTGTCTCGGGGTCGTGCTCGGCCACGAAGCCCGCGCCGTCGAGCCCGACCGCCGGCAGCGTGATCGCCTCGGCCACCATCGTCTCGTCCGGCAGGATATGGCCGCCGCTACGCTGGCCCGAGGCCTCGCTCCAGAGCGCATGGCAATGGAAGAACGGCGCCCCATCGCGCAGGCCGAAGGTCATCGCCCCGGTCTCAACGCGCGCAATGCCCGCGGGACGGAAGATCTCGCTGTAGAAAGCCGCATGCTCCGGCGTCTGCGACAAGGCCGGCATCACATAGGCGAAGGGTGCGAGCGCCAGACCGCCGACCCGCACCACACCGCTGGTGAAGCCGGCCGCTGCAAAGCCGCGCCGGACCGATTCCAGCAGGGTCAGCCCCGGCTGCAGCGTCATCTCGAAACGCCGGCCGTGGCACTCCACCCACTGGATGCGCAGTGGCGCGGCCGGTCCAGGCTGTTCGATCCGCCTCACGACGTGACGCTCCCTATTGATCGCGGCCATGATCGGACAGAAGGCCGCATACCATTTTTCCCGATCATGGCCGGAGCCAGTCGAGTTCGCCCCGCGCCTCAAGCTCGTCCCGGACGAGCCGCTTGGGCACCTTGCCATAGCCGGATTTCGGCAGCGCCTCCCAGAAGAAGAAGCGCTTGGGCATCTTGTAGCGGGCGATCTTCTCCGAGAGGAAGCCGGTGATCTCGGCCTCGCTCGCCGTCTTCCCGTTCCGGCAGACGCAGACCGCGACGCCGATCTCGCCCCAGACCGGATCGGGCAGGCCGAGCACCGCGACCTCCGCGATCGCCGGATGGGTCAGGATCTTCTCCTCGATCTCGCGCGGATAGATGTTCGAGCCGCCGGAGATGTACATGTCCGAGGCGCGGCCGGTGATGTAGACAAAGCCCTGCTCATCCATATGGCCGAGATCGCCGGTGCGGAACCAGCCCTTCCGGAACGACTTCGCATTGGCTTCCGGGTTGTCGTAATAACCGGCGAACACGGCCGGGCCGATGACGCAGATCTCACCCTGCACGCCTGTCTCGACCTCGTCTCCCTGATCGTCCTGGATCTGCACCTGCGTGGCGGTGCGCGCGAAGCCGCAGCTTCCCACGCGCGCATTCGGTCCGTCATCGGGATCGTGCAGCGCGGGCGGCAGCACGGTGATGTTGCCGGTCACCTCGCCCAGCCCAAAATACTGCACGAGCACCGACCCGAGTTTGGCGAGCGCACGCTTCTGGTCCTCGCGATACATCGGCGCGCCGGCATAGATGACGTAGCGCAGGCTGGAATGGTCGTGGGCATCGACCGCGGGATGCTCGACCAGCATCTTCAGGATCGTCGGCACCGTGAACAGGCTGGTGACGCGATGCCGCGCGATCAGCCGCCACGCCTCGTCGATGTCGAAGCGCTCCGTCGGCAGCAGGATCGTCGCCGCTCCGCGCGCCGCCAGCATCAGCTGGTGCACGCCGGCGCCATGCGAGAGCGGCGCCACCACCAGCGAGGAATCGGCCTCGTTCGTGCCCGGCACGAGATCGCAAAGATGGTTCGTCACGACGAATCCCATCTGGCCATGGGTCAGCACGGCAGCCTTCGAACGCCCGGTCGTGCCGGAGGTGAAGAAGAACCAGCAGGGGTCGTCATATTCGACCGCGACGTCGGTGACGCGCTCGCCCATGTGGCGCCCGATCACGGCACCGACCTCGTCTTCCCCAAAGCTGCCGGGCCCGATCCGCCAGGCGAACTCCGGGGCGGGACCTGACGCTGCGACCGCAGCCGCATGATCGGGAAAATCGCCGTGGCAGAGGAAGGCCCTCGCTCCCGAAGAGGTCGAGAGATAGGCGACCTCGTCCGGCAGCAGCCTGAAATTCGTCGGCACCCAGACGGCGCCGAGCCGGAAGGTCGCGAACATCGAGACGAACATCGCGTCGCAGTTCTTGGAATGGACCAGGATGCGATCGCCCTTGCCGATGCCGCGCGCCCGCAAACCGGCCGCGAGCGCCGAAACCTGCGCGTCGAGCTGTGCCCAGCTCAATGTCAGTTCCCCCCAGATGAAGGCGGGATGGCCGGCGAGCCGGCGCGCGTTCTGCGCGACGATATGGCCGAGATTCATCACCCGGCGCGTCATCGGGACGACGCCGCCGGAGGGAGGGGAAGAGGTCGGTGCAGTCATGTCAGGCGCTCCTATGGCGAGCGGGTGATTGGATTATTTTCTTGGACCGCAGACCATCCGCGCCGTCGTCCCAGGCGACCGGAGGGAGACCCGGGACCCATTCCTGAGCCGTTCCGGCATGGGTCCTGGATCTGCGCTTCGCTCCGCCCGGGACGACTCGCGCCTTGAAGATCGGGCCAGCAGAATTTCGAACCGGAACGCCGCCCCCCATCACGCACGCCTCGCCTCAGGCTGCACGGCCGCTGGCCGGCCGACGCGGCTCGTCGTCTTGCGCCCGGAGACGAACATCTCACCGAGCAGGCGCTCCATCCGGGCGACCTCCAGCGCGAGGTGGCCGGCCAACTCTTCCTGCCGTGCCGGCTGCATGCGGCTGTCGATCGCCGCGAGGCTGAGTGCTCCGGCGACACGCCCGTCGGGATACAGGAAGGCCGCGCCGATACCCCAGGAACTGGCGACGAGCCTGCCCGGATTGACGGCGAAGCCACGCTCCCGTGCCAAAGCGAGATCGCCCCTGACGAGCTCCGGCGGGAAGCCCGGATAGTGCGACAGCAGCACCGGCGCATTGGCCGCGACGATGCGGTCCACATCATCGTCAGGCAGCGCCGCCAGCATGGCAAGCGACCCCGCTCCGACCCCGAGCGGATGCTGCGAACCGGCCTGCAGCGCATGGGTCCGCACCGGATAGGTGCCTTCCTCGCGATGCAGGCAGACGGCGTAGTTCTCGCGCTGGATCGTCAGGAAGCTCGTATCCATGGTGACGTCGGAGAGTCGGCGCAGGCTGTCCATCGCGAGTTCGAGCAGCCCGTGCCGACGCGCCGCCAGGACTCCGAGCACGAAAGCTTCCTCGCCAAGGCAGTAATGCCGCGATAGCGGCTCCTGCTCGACGAGACCGGCGCGGATCAGCGCCAGCAGCAGCCGGCGCGCCGTCGGCTTGTTGAGGCCGCTGCCCGTGACGATCTCGGCAAGCGACAGCCCGCCGGCCGGCTCGCGGCCGATCAGCGCGAGCAGCCGCAGAGCGCGGTCGACGCTCTGCGAACCGGACATCCCGGCACGCACCTCGTTGAACTGTCCCACCTTGGCTTCCTCAAGCCCGATCCACGATATGGACCTTGTTCTTGTTGTAGGAGCCTAGATCGCCCCATTCCGGATTGCAATGCAGTCTCTCTCGTGTAATCTCCGCGCCAACATGATGTGATTTCGGTCACAGTATGGACCGCGTCGACGGCTGCCTGACAAGCCAACAAGATCGACGCGCATGGGAGGACGAACCGATGTCGATGCAGGCAACCCGCAAGGGCGCCGGCTCCTTGCCCGCGACCGCGCCGCTGGCCCACGCCATGGGCGCCATGCCCTGCACCGCCGCTCGCGGCTGAGCCGAACCATGGTCGACATCGCCGACAGCATCGCCCTTCCCGCAGCCGTTTCGGAACTCGAGGATGTCCGTCCGGGCTCCCCGATCATGCGCCCGGTCGAGGTCGTCGCGGCCGCGCTCGTTGCCCTGATCATCGGCGTGCTGCTGCTCGGCGTGACCTCGCGTTACGTCTTCTCGCTGCCCGTGATCTGGGTCGACGAGGTCGCTTCGATCTCCTTCCTCTGGCTTGCCATGCTGGGCTCGGCCATCGCCATCGACCGCAACGAGCATCTGCGGCTGACGCTCTTCGTCGGCATGATGCCGGAACGCCTGCGCGGCTTCGCCAACACCTTCGCGCTTCTGGTGGTCGCGGCCTTCCTGCTGGCGATGGTCTATCCGGCGATCGACTACGCGATCGAGGAAAGCTTCGTCACCTCCGCCGCCCTCAACATCCCCAATAGCTGGCGCGTCTCGGCCATCGCCACCGGCATCATCCTGATGACGCTGCTGGCGCTCCGCCATGCGGTCCGGACCTCGACGCTGCGCGATCTCGTCCTCGCCACGGCGTTGGTCGTCATCATCGGGATCGCCTTCTGGCTGCTGACGCCGAACTTCAAGGGGCTGGGCTACGGCAACATCCTGATCTTCCTGCTCGGCGTCGTCGCGCTCTGCCTCATTGCCGGCGTGCCGATCGCCTTCTGCTTCGGCATGGGCACGCTCTGCTTCCTCGCCTTCTCCACCAGCGTCCCGATGATCGTGATGGTCGGCCGCATGGACGAGGGCATGTCGAGCATCATCCTGCTCTCGGTGCCGATCTTCGTGCTGCTTGGCTGCGTCCTTGACGCCACTGGCATGGGCAAGGCGATCGTCGATTTCCTCGCCTCGATGCTCGGCCATGTCCGCGCCGGCATGTCCTATGTGCTGCTCGGCTCGCTCTTCCTGGTCTCGGGCATTTCGGGCTCGAAGGTCTCCGACATGGCAACCGTGGCGCCGGCCCTCTTCCCGGAGATGAAACGGCGCGGCTACCAGCCCAAGGAACTGATCGCGCTGCTCGCCACAGGTGCCGCGATGGCCGACACCGTGCCACCCTCGATCGTGCTGATCGTGCTCGGCTCGGTCGCCGGCGTCTCGATCGCGGGCCTGTTCAACTCCGGCTTCGCCATCGCCATGGTGCTGCTGCTGGCACTGGCCGTGCTCGCCCGCTGGAAGGCGCGGGGCGAGGATCTGAAGGGCGTGCGCCGCGTTTCGCTCGCCGTCATCGGCCGCACCGCCCTGATCGCGGGGCCGGCGCTGGTCCTGCCCTTCATCATCCGCGGCGCGGTCGGCGGCGGCGTCGCCACCGCGACCGAGGTCTCGACCATCGCGGTGCTCTACGCGCTGGTCATCGGCATGATCCTCTATGGCGGCATCAGTCCGAAGAAGTTCTACGCCATGTTCGTCGAGACCGCCGCCTTGTCCGGCGCGATCCTGATGATCCTCGGCACCGCGCTGGCCATGGCCTGGGCCCTGACCCAGACCGGCTTTGCCCGCGACCTCGCCCATTTCATGGTCGGCCTGCCCGGCGGCTGGCTCACCTTCATGGCGGTGACGATCGTCGTCTTCATGATCCTCGGCTGCGTGCTCGAGGGCTTGCCGGCGATCGTGCTGATGGCGCCGCTGATGTTCCCGATCGCCAAGAATCTCGGCATCAACGACGTGCATTATTCGATGGTGGTGGTCACGGCGATGAATATAGGCCTGATGACGCCGCCCATCGGCATCGGCTTCTACATCGCCTGCAAGATCGGCAACGTCTCGCCGGACGAAGCGATGGGCGCGATCTGGCCCTACCTGATCGCGCTGCTGGCCGGCCTCGTCATCATCGCGGTCGTGCCGAGCATCTCGACCTGGGTGCTGTGAGGGAGAAACACGACACCGGCAGCAAGCCAGCATCGACCGCAAGACCAGCTTCCCGGCAATGACCGGGCAGATTCACGAACGACAACATATTTCCGGGAGAAACGACCATGACGATTTCACGCCGCACCCTGCTGCAGGGCACAGCCGCCGCCTCCGCGATCGGCTCCTTCCATATCGGCTCCGCCTCCGCGCAGACTCCCGAATTCAGCTATAAATACGCCAACAATCTACCCCTCGCGCACCCGATGAACATCCGCGCCAACGAGGCGGTCGAGAAGATCAAGGCCGAGACCAAGGGCCGCGTCGCGATCCAGATTTTCCCGAACAACCAGCTCGGCTCCGACACCGACATGCTGAGCCAGGTCCGCTCCGGCGGCGTCGAGTTCTTCACGCTCTCGCCGCTGATCCTCTCGACGCTGGTGCCCAACGCCTCGGTCTCGGGCATCGGCTTCGCCTTCCCCAACTATGACGCCGTCTGGAAGGCGATGGATGGCGAGCTCGGCGCCTATGTCCGCGGCCAGATCGGCAAGGCCAATCTCGTCGTCATGGACAAGATCTGGGACAACGGCTTCCGCCAGATGACGAGCTCGAAGGGCCCGATCAACACCCCTGACAACCTCAAGGGCTTCAAGATCCGCGTGCCGGTTTCGCCGCTCTGGACATCGATGTTCACCGCCTTCCAGTCGGCACCGGCGAGCATCAACTTCGCCGAGGTCTACACCGCGCTGCAGACCGGCATCGTCGATGGGCAGGAGAACCCGCTCGCGATCATCTCCACCGCCAAGCTCTTCGAGGTTCAGAAGTATCTCTCGCTGACAAACCACATGTGGGACGGCTTCTGGTTCCTCGGCAACAAGCGTGCCTGGGAGCGCCTGCCGGAAGATCTGCGCGCCATCGTCGCCAAGAACCTCAACGCCGCCGCCGAGCTGGAGCGCGCCGACGTCGCCAAGCTCAATGCCGGGCTGCAGGGCGACCTCGCTTCCAAGGGCATGGTCATCAACGAGGCCAAGGCGGACCCCTTCCGCGACGCCCTGCGCAAGGCCGGCTTCTACGCCGAGTGGAAGAAGAAGTATGGCGACGAAGCCTGGGCCATCCTCGAAAAGGCCGTCGGCGGTTCGCTGAGCTGAGGTCCTTCGCAACACCCGCGCCGTCATCCCGGAGCGACCTGCGGTCGCCCGGGATGACGGCGCGGTTCCACCGCGATACGAAAGAAGCGTCACCATGGCCGACCGGCTCAAGGGCAAGATCGCCATCGTCTTCGGCGCCGGCTCCTCGGGGCCGGGCTGGGGCAACGGCAAGGCGGCGGCCGTCGCCTTTTCCCGCGAGGGCGCCCGCATCGCCTGCATCGACATCAGCCAGGCCGCCGCGGACGAGACCGCGGCGATCATCAATGGCGAGGGTGGCATCGCGATTGCGCTCACCGCCGACGTCACGCAGCAGGCCTCGATCGATGCCGCCGTCGCCGCCACGATGACGCGCTTCGGCCGCATCAACATCCTGCACAACAATGTCGGCGTGACCCATATGGGCGGGCCGGTCGAACTCTCCGAGGAGCAGTTCAAGGCGGCGCTCGATCTCAATCTCGGCCCCGTCTATCGCTGTTCCAAGGCCGTGATCCCGCACATGCTGGCGGGTGGCGGCGGCGCGATCGTCAACATCTCCTCGATCGCCGCGATCCGCTGGGTCGGCTACCCCTATTTCGCCTATTACGCGACCAAGGCGGCAGTGAACCAGGCGACGGTCGCGCTCGCCATGCAATATGCGCGGCAGGGCATCCGGGCCAATTGCATCATGCCTGGGCTGATCGACACGCCGATGATCTACAAGCAGATTTCGGGACAATACGCCTCTGCCGAGGAGATGGTCGCGGCCCGCGACGCGCTCGTACCGATGGGCAAGATGGGCACCGCATGGGACATCGCCAACGCGGCAGTCTTCCTCGCCTCGGACGAGGCGAAATTCATCACCGGCGTCTGCCTGCCGGTCGATGGCGGCCAAACCTGCTCGGTCGGGACGATGGGTTGAGGTTCGCCAACCTCCCACCCTTTGGATCCTCCCCTCAGCCCTAATCCTAAGGACCCGCGAAGCGGCGTCTCGAAGGATGATCCAAGAGGCTCCGAGAAGACTGGAACATCCTTCGAGACGCGATCTGACGATCGCTCCTCAGGATGAGGGCTGAGAACCCGCCGGACTTTGCCCGACGCTCACCCTCGCCGCGCAATCCAGTCGGCGAGCGGGCCCGGCAGTCCCGTGCTCTCCTTGCCCGCCGGCCGCTGGAAACTGCCCTGCCGCGCCTTGAACGGGCGCAGCAGCGCCAGCGTCTCAGCCTGCTTCACCGCCGCCTGCGCCTGATCGATCACTGGCACCGGTATGCGCTCGCGTACTTTCGCCGCCAGCCCCGCCAGCGGCGCGCCGGCGAGGATCACGACATCGGCCTGCGTACTCGCGACCGCATCGTTGGCGAGCGCGACCAGCAGGTCCTCCTTCTCCTCCTGCACCGCGGAAATCGAGCGGAAGGCCCCGTCCAGCATGCGGATGCCGGCGCAGCGAGCGGTCATGCCGTGCATCTCGACGCATTCCTGATACCAGGGGCCGAGCGCGGTTGCGAAGGTGACGATGGCGAAGCGTCGACCGAGCATGCAGGCGGTCAGCATCGCGGCCTCGGCCATGCCGACGACCGGCTCCTCGAACAGTTCGCGCGCCGCAAACAGGCCGGGATCGCCGAAGGCCGCGATCACCGCCGCGTCATAGCTCCCCGCCCGCTCGGCCAGCATTTCGAGCGCGATCGCTCCGCCGATCTGCGCTTCGGCCCGCGTCGAGATATAGGGCACGCCGCGGGGCGCCGTTGCCGGCACGATTTCGGTCCCGGGCGCCACCACCTGCGCGGCGGCGTCGACCAGGCGCGTGGTCAGGCTCTCGCTGGTATTGGGGTTGAGCAGCAGTATCTTCATGATCGTGGTTCCATGGCGATGCGAGCGGTGCGCGACGAGCATGCGGCGTGCCACAACCGGCCCGGCCATGCCAGCCCGGCCGAGCCATGGCCCTCATCCTGCGCCTAGGCCGGGATGACGCCATAATTCCATCGCTGGAACACTTGATCCATTTCGCCCGTGCTGCCAGAACGGGCATGCGCGTTCCAGCCGCCGGGAGACGTTTTTGATGGAGATGGGGACGGTCGACGCGCTGCCACGCGATTTCGACGGTTTGCGGACGCTGATCCTCGGCCGCCGCCAGTCACTGCCGAAGCGGATCGCCCAGGTCGCCGCCTATGCGCTCGACAATCCCGACGAGATTGCCTTCGGCACCGCCGCCAGCATCGCGGTCGCGGCCGGCGTCCAGCCTTCGACGCTGGTGCGCTTTGCCCAGCATCTCGGCTTCGACGGCTTCACCAGCCTGCAGGCCGTCTTCCGCGAGCGCCTGCGCGAGCGCAATTCGAGCTATGAGGAACGCCTGAGCGCGCTGCGCGCCGACGTCGGCGGCAACGGTGCCAATCACCGCATTCTCGAGGGCTTCCTGACCGCGTCGGGCACCTCGCTGGACCTGATGGCCCGCTCGCTCGACGAAGCCGCCCTCGACCGCGCCATCGCGGCGCTGGCCGGCGCCGAGACGATCTACATTCTCGCGCGGCGCCGCTCCTATCCGGTCGCCAGCTACATGGCCTATGCCCTCGGCAAGCTCGGCGTCCGCAACCAGCTCGTCGAATCGGCTGCGGGTCTCACCCCCGAGATTCTGTCCTTTGCCACCAGGCGCGACATCGCGCTGGCGGTCAGCTTCTCGCCCTATGCCTCGGAGACGATCGACGAGGCGCGCGTGCTCTCCGAGCGCAATGTCCCGGTCATTGCCATTACCGACAGCGCGTTTTCGCCGCTGGTCCAGTTCGCGACGATCTGGTTCGAGGTCGCGGAGGCCGATTTCGGCGGGTTCCGCACTCTTTCGGCAACGATGGCCCTGTCGATGGCCCTGAGCGTCGGCATCGGCGACGCAAGGCGCGACCGCAAACCCGGCAAGGACCGCCCCAGGGGCTAGCCTGCCCGCCCGGGACGGGATAAAGCATTCAGGAACATACGTTCCGAATTGACTGATCCATAGAATTATCATTGCATAGTCGAAGCACCACCGGAGCCTTGGGCAACCGGTGGGCCATGGGTATGGCAAGGGCACGGAAACCCGGGAGAAACACATGGCGGGACCGCAAAGCGGACCAGCGCAGGCGCTCGACGTCATCACCATCGGCCGCGCCTCGGTCGATCTCTACGGCCAGCAGATCGGCTCGCGGCTCGAGGACGTCACCAGCTTCGCCAAATCGGTCGGCGGCTGCCCGGCCAATATCGCGATCGGCACCGCCCGCCTCGGCCTGCGCTCGGCCCTGCTGACCCGCGTCGGCAACGAGCAGTTCGGCCGCTTCCTGCGCGAGCAGCTCGGCCGCGAGGGCGTCAACCTCGACGGGCTGAAGACCGACCCGACAAGGCTGACGGCGCTCGCCATCCTCTCGGTCGAGAGCGACACATCCTTCCCGCTGCTGTTCTACCGCGAGAACTGCGCCGACATGGCGCTGGAGGAAGACGACGTCGACGAAGGCTTCCTCGCCACCGCGCGCGCGGTCGTCGTCACCGGCACGCATTTCGCCAAGCCCAACACCGAGGCCGCCCAGCGCAAGGCGATGCGCCTGATGCGCGCGCAGGGCGGCAAGGTCGTGCTCGACATCGACTACCGCCCCAATCTCTGGGGACTGGCCGGCCATGCCGAGGGCGACAATCGCTACATCGCCTCGGACGCCGTCTCGGCCCGGATGAAGACCGTCCTGCCGGGCTGCGATTTGATCGTCGGCACCGAGGAAGAGGTCCTGATCGCCTCGGGCGAAAGCGAGCTTCTATCCGCGCTGAAGACCATCCGCGCGCTGTCTTCAGCCACCCTCGTCCTCAAGCGCGGCCCGATGGGCTGCGTCGTCTATGACGGCGACATCCCCGACGATCTCGAAGCCGGCATCATCGGCAAGGGCTTCCCGATCGAGGTCTACAACGTGCTCGGCGCGGGCGACGCCTTCATGTCCGGTTTCCTGCGCGGCTGGCTCGGCGGCGAGAGCCTCCAGACCGCCGCGACCTGGGCCAACGCCTGCGGCGCCTTTGCGGTTTCGCGTCTGCTCTGCTCGTCCGAGAGCCCGACCTTCGCGGAGCTGCAATACTTCCTGAAGAACGGCAGTCCGCACCGGGCGCTGCGCAAGGACGAGGCGATCAGCCACATCCACTGGGCGACGACGCGCCGCCGCGAGATCCCCTCGCTGATGGCGCTGGCCTGCGACCATCGCTCGCAGCTGGAGGACGTCGCCCGCAAGGTCGGGGCCGATCCCGCCCGCATCCGCGATTTCAAGGTCCTCGCCGTCAAGGCCGCCGCCCGCGTCGCCAATGACCGGCCGGGCTACGGCATGCTGCTCGACGAGACGCATGGCCGCGAGGCGATGTTCGAATTCGCCCGCCACTCCTTCTCCTGGCTCGGCCGTCCGGTCGAACTGCCGGGTTCGCGGCCGTTCCGTTTCGAGACCAGTCAGGACATCGGCTCGCTCCTGCCGGAATGGCCGGTCGACCACTGCATCAAGGCGCTGTGCTTCTACCACCCTGACGACGAGCCGGGCCTGAAGCAGGCCCAGCAGGAGAAGCTGCGCGGCCTGTTCGAGGCGGCCCGCAAGGTCGGCCGCGAATTGCTGATCGAGATCATCGCCGGCAGGAACGGCCCGCTCGCTGACGACACGATCGCCCGTGCGATGCAGGAACTCTACGCGCTCGGCATCAAGCCGGACTGGTGGAAACTCGAACCGCAGGCCTCGCCCGCCGCCTGGAGCGCGATCGAGAGCACCATCGCGAAGCACGATCCGTGGTGCCGCGGCGTGCTGCTGCTCGGCCTCGACGCTCCGCAGGCGGAACTGGAGGCCGGCTTCGCCGCGACCGTCTCTGCCCCCATCGTCAAAGGCTTCGCTGTCGGCCGCACCATCTTCATGTCGGCGGCGGAGGGCTGGCTTTCGGGCAAGCTGGACGACGAGGCGGCCATCGCCGACATGGCGAGGCGCTTCGGCGCCCTGACCGACCTCTGGCTTGCCACGCGCGGCCGCAAGGCGGCATAGCTTTCATGCGAGTCCTATACCCGCGCGGGTCATCCCGGACGCAGCGCAGCGGAGATCCGGGATCCATTCCGGAGCATTTGCAGGTGAGGTTCCGGAATGGATCCCGGGTCTCCCGTCGGTCGCCCGGGATGACATCCGGTTATGTCGCAGAGATTCGGAACCCGAAATGACCGCCACCATCCGCCTCACCATGGCGCAGGCGCTGACGCGCTATCTCAGCCGCCAGATGACAGAGATCGACGGACAACGCCTGCCGATCTTCGGCGGCGTCTGGGCGATCTTCGGCCATGGCAACGTCGCGGGCCTGGGCGAGGCGCTCTGGCACGAGCGCGAGCGCCTGCCGACCTTCCGCGCCCATAACGAGCAGGCCATGGCCCATGCGGCCATCGCCTATGCCAAGGCCTATATGCGCCGCCGCTTCATGGCCGCCACCACCTCGATCGGCCCGGGCGCGACCAACCTCGTCACCGCCGCCGCGCTGGCCCATGTCAACCGCCTGCCCGTGCTGCTGCTGCCGGGCGACGTCTTCGCCGGCCGCATCCCCGACCCCGTACTCCAGCAGGTCGAGGATTTCGGCGACGGCACCGTCTCGGCGAATGACTGCTTCAAGCCCGTCTCGCGCTATTTCGACCGCATCACCCGCCCCGAGCAGATCATCCCGGCACTCGCACGCGCCATGCAGGTGCTAACCGACCCGGCCGAATGCGGCCCGGTGACGCTCGCGCTCTGCCAGGATGTGCAGGCCGAAGCCTATGACTATCCCGAGGGCTTCTTCGAGGAGCACCTGTGGACGCCGCGTCGCCCGCGCCCGGACCGCACCGAACTTCAAGCCGCAGCATCCGCCCTCAAGAGCGCGAAGAAGCCGCTGATCGTCGCCGGCGGCGGCGTGCTCTATTCCGGCGCCTGCGACGACCTCGCCCGCTTCTCGACCGCGACCGGCATCCCGGTCTGCGAGACGCAAGGCGGCAAGTCGGCCCTGCCCGATGACGCCCCCCTCAACATGGCCGCGATCGGCGTCACCGGCACCACGGCCGCCAACCGCCTCGCAGCGGAAGCCGACCTGATCCTCGCCGTCGGCACGCGCCTGCAGGATTTTACCACCGGCTCCTGGTCGCTGTTCGACGCCCCTCGGAAAGCGATCATCGGCCTCAACGTCCAGGCGTTCGATGCCGGCAAGCACCGCGCCCTGCCGTTGGTCGCCGACGCCCGCGAGGGGCTGACCGAACTCTTCGCAGCGCTCGGCAACTGGCAGGCCCCCGAGAGCTGGACCGACAACGCCAGGGCCGGCAAGGCCCACTGGCGCAAGGCGGCCGACGCGGTCACCGCCGCCAGCAACGCCGCCCTGCCCTCGGACGCGCAGGTCATCGGCGCCGTCCAGCGCACGCTCGGCTCGGACGTCATACTGCTGCATGCCGCCGGCGGTTTGCCCGGCGAATTGCACAAGCTCTGGCAGGCCGGCCCGCCCGGTTCGTATCACGGCGAATACGGCTTCTCGTGCATGGGCTACGAGATCGCCGGTGGGCTCGGCGCGAAGATGGCGCGGCCCGGCAAGGAGGTCGTCGTCATGGTCGGCGACGGCTCGTATCTGATGCTGAATTCCGAGATCGCGACCTCGGTGATGCTCGGCCTGAAGCTCACCATCGTCCTGCTCGACAACCGGGGCTTCGGCTGCATCAATCGCCTCCAGAACGCGACCGGCGGCGCCTCCTTCAACAACCTGCTGAAGGATGCCCGTCACGAGACGCTGCCCGAGATCGACTTCGTCGCCCATGCCGCGAGCCTGGGCGCGATCGCGCTGAAGGCGGCCTCCATCGCCGAACTTGAAACCGCGCTGGGCCGGGCGAAGACCAACGCCCGCACCACGGTCCTCGTCATCGACACCGACCCGTTGATCTCGACCGGCGCCGGCGGCACCTGGTGGGACGTGGCGGTGCCCGAGGTCAGCGAGCGGGCTCAGGTACGCGAGGCGCGGGCGAACTACGACGCCAGCCGGCAACGGCAGCGTATCGGCGACTGATGCAATCGCCGTCGCAATGACGACCTATCCGACGAGACATCGAGAGACCAACGACATGATCCGCATCGGCGCTAACCCCATCGGCTGGTCGAATGACGACATGCTGGAGATCGGCGGCGACATCCCGCTCGAAACCTGCCTGAGCGAAGCGCACGCAGCCGGCTTTACCGGCATGGAGCTCGGCAACAAGTTCCCGCGCGAGGCGGCCAGGTTGAAGCGGATCCTTGACGCGCATGGCCACGCACTCGTCTCTGGCTGGTATTCGACGGAACTGCTGGTCCGCGACGTCGCCGCGGAGATGGACGCCGTGAAGGCCCATGCCACCCTGCTGCGCGACATGGGTTGCACCGTGCTGATCGCGGCCGAGACCTCGAACGCGATCCATTCCGACATCGCCAAGCCGCTTTCCGCTCGCCCGGTGCTGGTGAAGGAGGCTTGGGCCGATTTCGGGGCGCGCTACACCAACTTCGCGCAAGCGGTGAAGGCCGAATACGGCCTCCAGCTCGTCTACCATCATCATATGGGCACCATCGTCCAGACCGAATCCGAGATCGACCGCTTCATGGCGGTGACCGGCGAGGCCGTCGGCCTGCTGCTCGACACCGGCCACGCCACCTGGGGCGGCGGCGACCCGGCCCGCATCGCCCGCCACTGGAAGCCCCGCATCCACCATGTCCATTGCAAGGACATCCGCGAGGCGGTGATGTGGCGCTCCAACAAGGAGGACTGGTCCTTCCTCGAATCCGTGCTCGCCGGCGTCTACACCGTGCCGGGCGACGGTCTGATCGATTATGTCCGCGTGCTGAAGGAGCTGAAGGGCTATTCCGGCTGGATTGTCGTCGAGGCCGAGCAGGACCCGAAGAAGGCCGAGCCGGCGACTTACGCGAAGCTCGGCCACACCAACCTCTCGCGCTTCATCAAGGAAGCGGGGCTGGGCTGAATACCCCGTCATTCTCGGGCGGAGCGAAGCGCAGACCCGAGAATCGCGTTCAGGAGATGCTCTGGCCGGGCCCGGGCATGACGCTCGCATTGGATAGGAAGCCAACCATGTCCCACCTTCTGGTCAAGCCCCAGGGCACACTCGGCCATGTCAGCCATGTCACGCCGCAAAGCGCCGGCTGGAGCTATGTCGGCTTCGACCTGCACCGCCTGAAGCCCGGCGAGACAGTCTCCACACCGACCGGCGATCGCGAGGCCTGCCTCGTCTTCGTCACGGGCAAGGGCGATGCGTCGGCCGGCGGCCAGGCTCTGGGCGAACTCGGCGAACGCATGTCGCCCTTCGAAGGCAAGCCCTGGTCGGTCTATGTTCCACAGGGCTCCGACTGGGCGGTCACCGCCACGACCAATCTCGAACTGGCGGTCTGCACGGCACCCGGCCTGAACGGCGGTCTGCCGGTGCGCGTCATCGGCCCCGACGATCTCGGCCAGGAAGTGCGCGGCAAGGGCACGAACACCCGCCACGTCACCAACATCCTGCCCGAGAACGAGCCGGCGGATTCTCTGCTCGTCGTCGAGGTGATTACGCCGGCCGGCAACACCTCGAGCTACCCGCCGCACAAGCATGACCAGGACGACCTGCCTCGGGAATCCTATCTGGAAGAGACCTATTACCACCGCCTCAACCCGCCGCAGGGCTTCGGCTTCCAGCGCGTCTACACCGACGACCGCAGCCTGGACGAGGCGATGGCGATCGAGGATGGCGACGTCGTGCTGGTGCCGAAGGGCTACCACCCCTGCGCCACCTGCCACGGCTACGATCTCTATTATCTCAATGTCATGGCCGGGCCGAAGCGGACCTGGAAGTTTCACAATGCCGCCGAGCATGCGTGGCTGACGAAGCTCTGAGCCACTTATCCTTCAAATGAAGGATGCGACCGCGCAGCGGGCCCGCCATCGTCGGCAAGCTGGTCCGGGTCGCCTTTCGTCTTCGATCGGAGCTCTCCCGCGGCCTTTGCGGAAGGCATCAATGAAGACGCTCCGTCTCCTGCTCGCATTCGCGCTCTCCTGGCTCGCTCCCTCCGCTGCCCTCGCACAGGATCATCCCCTTCTCGGGCGCTATGCCGATTCCAGGCAGGTCGGCTACAAGGTCGATGCCTATGACGAGGCCCGCATCATCACCGGCCCCTTCGCCGAGCGGACCAAGACGGAGCAGCGCGGCCCGGGCTGGGAGCTGGTCGAGGGCAAGGTCTTCACGCTCTACTACAAGCTGCCGGAGGGCCGCACGAGCCTCGAGGCGCTGCGCAATTACGAAGCGAGCCTGAAGGCGAAGGGCTTCGAGATCGGCTTCATCTGTTCGACAGAAGCCGGCGACTGCTTCACCGAGAGGCAGGGTTATCCGGGCCTCTTCCTGGGCCTCGCCCTCGACGGCAGGACCGACCTCCCCAAGCTCCAGCTCGGCGACTACGTCCGCAACTTCTTCGGCAACGGCAATGGCCGCTATCTCTATGCAAAGCTGAAGCGGCCAGCCGGCGCCGTACATGCCAGCCTGGCCTTTTCCGACGATGCCAACCGCGGCCGCGTCGTGATCGCCCGGATGATCGAGACCGGCAAGATGGACACCGGCATGATCAAGCTCACCGATGCCAACCAGCTCGGCCGGGAGCTGAACGACAACGGCAGGAGCAATGTCTACGGTATCCTGTTCGATGTCGACAAAGCCGAGATCAAGCCGGAATCCCAGCCCCAGCTCGCCGCCATCGCCGACCTGCTGAAGAAGAATCCGGGCCTCCGGCTCGATGTCCTCGGCCACACAGACAATCAGGGCAGCGCCGGCCACAATCTCAAGCTCTCGGACATGCGTGCCTTCGCGGTCGTCGCCGAATTGTCGCTGCGCTACGACATCGACCGTGCCCGGCTGAACCCGCTCGGCAAGGGCCTCGGCCAACCCGTCGCCTCCAATGCCGACGAGGCCGGCCGCACACTCAATCGCAGGGTTGAGCTGGTCAAGCGCTGAAGCGCTCGGCTCCAGAGCGTCATTCCCGGCTTGTCCCGGAAATCTCACGACCAGAGAGCGACCTGCTCGTCACGCCCCGCATTTGTAGACGGTCCCCGCGGTCGAGGGGCCCTTCCACTTGATGTCGGCGACCGGGGTCAGGACATGGGTCCCGCCCATATCGGCGGCCCGGATCTTGAGCCGGGCGAGGGCCGCATCGCGCGCCTTGTCGAGCACCAGGATCGCGTGCATCTCGGAGGCGCCATCGATCTCGCCGATCTGCTTGCAGGGCTCGACCACCCCCTTGTTGTCGGTCAGCACGACGATGTTCGAGCGCGAAGTCGGAACCGCGCAGGCGCCGAGCATCAGGGCTGGCACGAGCAGCGCGGGCAGCAGCAGGAAACGGTGCGACATCGGGAGCCTGTCCTGTGACGATAACAAAAGCAGCCGTCATGATCCGCCGCTTTGTCGCGATTTCAAGTCCGCGAAGCGATTTCAGCGCGCGGTCGGCCCGCCGAGATGCAGCACGGCCTCGAGCAACGTCCGCGCATAGTCGGTCTGGGGCTGGCTGAACAGTGCGAGGCTCTCGCCCTGCTCGACGATCCGCCCGTTCTGCATCACCACGGTGCGTTCGCACATCATCCGCACCACGTTGAGGTCATGGCTGACGAAGAGTAGCGCCAGATCGTCCTCCCGCCGCAGACGGTCGAGCAGTTGCAGGATCACCGCCTGCACCGAGACATCGAGCGCCGCCGTCGGCTCGTCGAGGATCAGCAGGCGCGGCCGGCAGGCGATGGCGCGCGCGATGCCGACGCGCGCCTTCTGCCCGCCCGAGAGCTGGTGCGGGAAACGCTCCAGCAAAGCGCTCGGCAGGCCGGCGCGCTCGGCGCATTCGCTGACACGGGCGGAGAGCGAGGCGCCATCCTTCATCCCGAGCAGGCGCCGCAGCGGGTGGGCGATGCAGTCGAAGGCGTTGAAGCGCGGATTAAGGCTGTCGGTCGGGTCCTGGAAGACGATCTGGATGTCCTTGCGCAGGGCCGAGCGATGGAAATCGCGCGCCGCCTGCGTACCGATCGCCTGCCCGTCGAACAGGATCTCGCCCTCGCTGGCGTCGATCAGCCGGCAGACCAGCCGCGAGATCGTGCTCTTGCCCGATCCGGATTCACCGACGAGGCCGAGGCTCTCGCCCGCCCTGATAGAGAACGAGACGTCGTTCACGGCGACGACGCCTCGGTCGTAGCGCTTCACGAGGTTCTGCACCTCGAGCAGCAGCGGTGTGCCGGGTGGGCGCCTTGTTCCCCGTGAGCCCTCATCCTGAGGAGCGATCGAAGATCGCGTCTCGAAGGATGTTCCAGGAGGCTCCGAGACCACTGGACCATCCTTCGAGAGGGCCGCTGACGCGACCTCCTCAGGATGAGGGCTACAGATGTCCGAGAATGGCGCGAGATCGGCAATCCTCGAGGTCGCGGTCGGCGAGGCCGCGACGAGGCGGCGGGTATAGGGGTGCTGCGGCGCGCTGAACAGCGCCAGCGGCTGTGCCTCCTCGACGACCTTGCCCTGCTCCATCACACAGACGCGCTGGCAGTAGCGCGAGGCGAGACCGAGATCATGCGTGATCAGGATCATCGCCATGTCGCGCTCGGCGGTGATCCTGGCAAGCAGGTCCATCACCGTCTTCTGCGTGGTGACGTCGAGGCCGGTCGTCGGCTCGTCGGCGATCAGCAGCTTCGGTTCGCAGGCGATCGCCATTGCGATCATGACGCGCTGGCACATGCCGCCCGAGAGTTCGTGCGGATAGGCGTCGAGCCGCTTCTCGGGGTCGCGGATCAGCACGGCCTTGAGCAGGTCGAGCGCCCGCGCCCGGCCCTCTCCGGCCGAGATCCGCTCATGGGCACTGAGCGCGTCGGCGATCTGCTGGCCGACCGTACGGATCGGGTTCAGCGCGCCGCGCGGGTTCTGGAAGATCATCGAGATCGCCGCGCCATGTAAGCGGCGCAACTGCTTCGACGAGGCTTTGGTGATGTCCTCGCCACCGAAGCGGATGCGACCCTGGCTGACGCGGCCCGACGCATCGAGCAGCCGCGTCACCGCGAAGGCCGTCACGGATTTGCCGGACCCGCTCTCGCCGACGACGCCGAGTGTCTCGCCAGCGGCCACGGAGAAGGAAACGCCACGCACCGCCTCGACCAGCCCGCGCCTTGTCGAGAACGTCACATGCAGATCTTCGATCGCGAGCAGCGGCCCGCCGTCAGCCATCGTCATGCATCACGTCCGCATGCGCGGGTCGAGGATATCGCGCAGACCATCGCCGAGCAGGTTGAAGCACAGCACGGTCAGCATCAGCGCCAGCCCCGGAAAGGCGACCAGCCACCATTTTCCGGTCGAGATGAAGCGCGCCCCTTCCGCCACCATGATGCCCCATTCCGGCGTCGGTGCAGAAACGCCGAGCCCGATGAAGGACAGCCCCGCCGCATTCAGGATCGCCCAGCCGAGATTGAGCGAGACCTGCACGGCCATCGCCGGCAGCACATTGGGCAGGAGAAAGCGCAGCACCACCGAGACATGGCTGTCGCCGCTGGCACGCGCGGCCTCGACCCAGCCGGCATTGCGCCGGACATTCACCTCGGCCCGCGCGAAGCGGATATAAAACGGCAGGTTGATGATCGCGGTCGCGATGACGATGTTCTCGACGCGGTTGCCGAGCGCCGCCACCATCGCCATCGCCAGCACGAACAGCGGAAACGCCATCAGCACGTCGACGAAGCGCCCGACATAGCGGTCGAGCCGCCCGCCGGTATAGCCGCAGAGCGCCCCAACCACCGCACCGAGCGCAAAGGACAAGGTCACCGCCGAGGCCGCAATGGCGAGATCGAGCCTGGCCGCCACGACCAGCCGGCTGAACACGTCGCGGCCGAGCTGGTCGGTGCCGGCCCAATACTTCGCGCTCGGCGGCTGCAGAGCGTTGGGCACGTCCGAGGCGATCGGATCGAACGGAACGATCCAGGGGCCGATCACCGCCAGCAGGCAGAGCAGGAAGGCCCCGGCGGCGGCAACGGCCGTGACCGGGTTGCCGCGCAGGATCCAGACGGTGTGGCGCAGCGTGGCAGAGGTCACGACAAGGCTCCCGCAGTGCCGCTGCCGCAACGCGCCCTCTCCCCCCTTGTGGGGGAGAGTTGGAGAGAGGGGGCGTGCCGCTTGGCGAGACAGCGAGGGAGACGCTGCACCGGTATGAGGCATTGGCTGGGCAAGCCGCCCGCTCCGGCTTTCCGCCCCCCACACCTGACCCCTCCCCACGAGGGGGAGGGGAACGAGCCCTTGCCTGAAGTCATTACGGCACTCATTCGACCGAAACCCGTGGATCGGCGATGCCGTAGAGCACGTCCACGGTCAGGTTCACCACGACGAAGATCGAGGCCATCAGCAGCACGAAACCCTGCACCGGCGCATAGTCCGACGCCAGCAGCGCATCGAGCGCATAGGAGGCGACACCCGGCCAGGAGAACACCTTCTCGACCAGCACATTGGCTCCGAGCATGGTCGAGAACACGATGCCCGCGATGGTCAGGACCGGCAGCAGCGCATTGCGCAGCGCGTAGGTGACGATCACCTTGGCCGGCGGCAGACCGAGCGAGCGGGCCGTGCGTACGAAATCGCTGCCGAGCGAGGCCAGCATCGCGGCGCGCGTGATCCGCGCCAGCGGAGCCACCACGAACAGCGCCATCGTAAAGGCCGGCAGCACGAGCTGGGCGGCCGCCGCGCGCCAGCCCTCCCAGTCGCCGGCCAGCGTGAAATCGATCAGCAGGAAACCCGTCACCACAGGCGGCTGCGAGGTGAAGATGTCGACGCGCCCGGTCGGATCGGGCGCCATCCCGAGCAGGTAGTAGAACGCGTAGATCAGCAGGAGGCCGGAGACGAAGGTCGGCACGCAGACGCCGAGCGCGCAGATGAAGCGCACGACATGGTCGATCCATGAGCCCTGCCGCAACGCCGCGGCGACGCCGAGCGGAATCGCCGTCAGCAGCGCAATCAGCAATGCCGAGAAGGTCAGTTCCAGCGAGGCCGGCAGACGCGACTTGAGGTCGGCCAGCACCGGCTGCCCCGTCGTCAGCGAACGCCCGAGATTGCCTGAGCCGATATCCCCGAGATAGCGCACCAGTTGCTCCGGCACGGGCTTGTCGAGACCCATCTGCTTGCGGATCATCTCGATCTCCTCCTTGCCGGCGCTGGGACCGGAGGCGAAGAACACCGCCGGATCGCCCGGCAGCACGCGCATCAGCAGGAAGGTGAAGACGAGCACGCCAAATAGCGCCGGCAGCGACGAAGCGAAGCGCCAGCCGGCCCGTTTGGCGGTGGTGGAGAGTTGCGACATTCCGATCTCTGCTTACTCACACCCGCAAGGTCGTCCCCGACAAGAGGCGAAGCCGCACCGATCCGGGGCCCATTCCGGAGCATAGCCGAAAAGCGCTCCGGAATGGGTCCCGGGTCTTCGCTTCGCTACGCCCGGGACGACCGACAGGTTCACAGAAAACCGCCAGACCGCCTCACTTCCGGCTGAGGTCGCGGAAGTCGATCTGCCGATGGAACTGGTAGACATAGCCGTCGATCGACGAGGCCATCACCGCATCCTGCGAGGGCTGCCAGAGCGGGATCTGCGGCATCAATTCGAAATGCCGCGTGTTCAGATCCTTGCCCAAGGCGGCGTATTTCGCCATGTCCGGCTCAAAACGGGCGGCCTGCGCCCATTCCGTGATCTTCTCGTCGTTCAGCGAGGCGTAGTTCCAGCGGATCGGGCCGATATAGAAATTGCGATAGAAGTAATCCATCGAGGGCAGCCAGGCGACGATGCCCTCGGTGAAGAACGGCACCTTCTTCTCGTTGATCAGCGTCGACATCTGCGCGTCCGGCAGCTTCTGGATCTCGACCTTGATGCCGATCTTGGCGAGCGATTCCTTGAGCAGCGCCGCCATCGGCTCGGCCGTGCTGGCCTGGCCGACATTGAACGAGAAGGTGGTCGAGAACCCGTCCGGGAAACCGGCCGCGGTCAGGAGCTTCTTGGCTTCGGCCAGGTCGGTTTTCAGCGGCTGCGGGATCGGGAAGATCGCCCCCGTCGGCGCCTTGCCATCGGCCCAGTTCGCGCCATAGAGCGGCGCGCCGCGGCCGAAAAGCGCCGCCTTGAACATGTCGTCATAGGGCAGCGTATAGGCGATCGCCTTGCGCACATCGAGCTTGTCGAAGGGCGCCATCTGGTTGTTGAACGAGACGAAGGTGATCGAGTTGTACTGCGGGGTCGAGATGACCTTGAGCTTGCCCTTCTTCTCGAGATCGGCGGCATCGGTCGCCTGCAGGTCGATGACGATGTCGGCATCACCCTTCTCGACGAGGTTGGCGCGGGTCGCGGCCTCGGGGATGGTCTGGGTGATGATGCGCTTGAAGCTCGCCAGCTTCTCGGCCGAACCGCGGTTCCAGTCCGGGTTGCGGCGCAGGATCGTGGTTTCGCCGGGCTTGAAACTCTCGATGATATAGGCGCCGGAACCGGCGGTGTTCTCCTTCAGCCAGGCCAGCGCCCAGGGGTCTTCAGGCGTGGCCTTCGACTTGGCAAGCTTGGAGTTGAAGATCACCGGATAGACGACGGCGAGATTGGCGAGCGCGAGCTTGTCGGGCTTCGGCAGCGTCACCTCGAAGGTGTGGGCGTCGATCACCTTGAACTGGTCGGCACTGGTCAGCGAGCCTGTCAGGAGCTGGCCCTTGCCGAGCACGTTTGCGGTGACGGCACGGTCGAGCGACCACTTCACGTCCTCGGCCGTGACGGGCGTGCCGTCATGGAACTTGGCGTCCTTGCGCAGGGCAAAGGTGATCTTCAGCCCGTCGGGGCTGAACTTGTAGCTCTCGGCGAGTTCGCCACGGAAATTGTCGAGGTCGAAGACCCATTTGCCGTCGAGCTGCTTCTTGCCGAAGGAGAGCAGACGGTCATAGGTCAGGAGCGACAGGCCGAAGGCCTCGCGGGTCGAGCCCGGGATGTTCGGGTCGAGCGTGTTGATCGCGGCGCCAGTGACGTGGCGCAGCGTCTCGGCGCGGGTCTGGGCCAGAACCGGCAGGGCTGTCGAGCTCAGGAGCGCCACCGCCAGGCAGGTCATCCGTACGATGGTCATGCTTTTCCCCTTTTCTTGAACGCAATCGACAGGTTGGTTCCGAACGGAACGGGATGCAAGCACGGTGCCATGCCTTGCCGTCTCTAGCGCCCGTCAGGCTGGGGGCCGCACGACCGCCTGCGGCTCGTCATAGGCCCGGAACTCGTCCCACAGCCGCTCGACATCGGCGCGGAACAGCCCGCGCGTCAACCCCGAGACGAGGCGCGGCACCGCCGTCGTCATCGCGTTGATCGAGGAGCCGGACGCGCCGAAGCTCATCGTCGAGGCAATGCTGAACAGGTGGATGTCGCTGATCCAGGGCGTCGCGCCCGGCACGCGTTCGGCCAGCGCATAGTCGTCGCCGAGATAGGGGAAGCGGCCGAGCCGGTCGTCCCGCTCGGCCTCGGGCGGCGTGTAGCGGTCGGCCCATGAGGCGATGTTGCGGGCGAAACGGGAGAGCTCCGGCCGCGCCGAAAGATCGATGTCGATGCCGCTTGCGCAGATCACGAAATCCACGTCGACCGAGCCCGATGGCACCACCAGCTCGGCTCCGCCCGCCCCGTCGACGGCGCTCAGCACGGGCGCGCCGAGATGCAGCCGGAAGGCGTCATGGACTGCGCAGCGGTCATAGGTCGCCTGCGGAAAGCCCTCGCGCAGCGCCAGGATAGCGCTCATGAAGCGCCAGCGCCAGGCATCGTCGAGATCGCCGAGATGGCGCAGGAAGCCGCGAAAGGTCAGCCAGCGATAGGGCTGCACAACCTGCGCCTCGGGCCGGCGGCAGAACAGGTCAACCGCGGCAGCCCCTGCCTCGAGCGCGGTCGCAGCATTGTCGAAGGCAGAGGCGCCGGCGCCGATCACGGCGACGCGCTTGCCTGCCAGCGCAGCGAAATCGATCGGCTCGGCGCAATGCGCGCGCCGGGACAGCGGCAGCGCCGCGATCGGGGCCGGCAGGCTCCAGTCGCCCATGCTCTCCTGCCCGGTCGCGAGCACCAGCTTGCGGGCATGCAGAATCTGCTTTCCACGGCCGCTGCGAATGGTCACCGCCAGCAACCCGCCGGCCGGCGCGATATCGACCACCTCCGCCTCGTTGCGCACGGGGATGCCGACGACATGGCGGAACCAGTCGAGATAATCCGCCCAATGCCCTTTCTCGATGAGGGTCAGCTCCTGCCAGCTCTCGAGACCGAATTTCGCCTCGTGCCATGACTGGTAGGTCAGGCTCGGCATGTCGAGGTCTGGGCCGGTGAAGTCCTTCGGGCTGCGCAGCGTGTGCATCCGCGCATAGGAGCGCCACGGCCCCTCCTGCCCGGCTGGCGCCTTGTCGAGCACGAGGATGTTGTCGACCCGCGAGCGCAGCAGCCCGAACGCCGTGGCAAGTCCGGACTGTCCCGCGCCGACGATGATCACGTCATGGGCCGTCGTGCCGTCCGGGCCTGTGACGGGCTTGAGCCAGGGCGCGCGCGGATGCGCCGTACGGTCGAGATCGGCCGCGATCCGGCTTTCGAGAACGGAAAGACCATCATGTTTCATGGCGGCGCCCGATGCAGCGTTCATGCCGGACAGTTCTCCTTGCCGACCTGTTCAGGCGGCCAGCCAGCCGCCATCGACCACCAAGGTCGTGCCGGTGCTGAAAGAGGAGGCATCGCTGGCGAGATACAGGGCTGCCTGCGCGACCTCCTCGGCCCGGCCGAAACGCTTCATCGCGTGGCGGCTGCGCGAGGCCTCCCGCACCGGTTCGGGCTCGGCATGGCGGGCGAAGCTGCGGCGCAGCATTGGTGTGTCGATGGCGCCCGGAGCGATCGCATTCACGCGGATGCGGTCGGCTGCATAGTCGAGCGCCATGGTCCGCGTCAGGCTCAGGATTGCGCCCTTGGCGGCGATATAGGCGCTGTTGCCGCGCCCGCCGGCAAGCGCGAGCTGCGAGGCGAAGGTCACGATCGCGCCGCCGCCACGCGCTTTCATCTGCGGGATCGCCGCCCGCGCGAACAGGAAGGTACCGCCGACATTGGCACGGAATACCGCATCCCAATCCTCGGGGGCCGTCGTCGTCACCGTGCCGCCGCAGGAGAATCCGGCCGCCGTCACCAGCACGTCGATCCCGCCGAAACGGCTGGCGCAGGCACCCACGGCCGCATCGGCGCAGTCTGGCAGACCGACATCGCCGCTCTGCACCAGCGCATCTCCGCCCGCCGCCACGATCAGGGCGGCCGTCTCCCCGACGCCCGCCTCGTCCCGGTCGACCAGCGCCAGCCTCGCCCCTTCGCTGGCGAAGAGCAGCGCGATCGCCTGCCCGATCCCGGAACCGGCGCCGGTGACGAGAGCGACCTTCCCTTCGAGCTTCATGGTCCGCCCTCTCCGCTTCGCCCGTGTGCCTGCCACCAAGCGGCGAGCCTGTCGGCGGAATCAAGCCCCTCCGTCGCCGCCCGCCAGCCCAGATCGGACGCGATCCGCGAAACCGAGAGCGGCGCCCGGTCGGACGGCCCGTGGAAATCGATCGTCGCCGCCTCGCCAGGCTCGGCCAGCCGGCAGACGAAGCCCGGGAAGGAGGCAGCCAGCCGCCGGCCCCAGTCCAGCAGGGTGAAGCAACTTCCGGTCGAGACGTTGTAGACGCCGTGGCCGAGCGTCGGTGCCTCCGCGACCGCCAGTACCGCGGCGGCGACATCGGGCGCATAGATCCAGTCGCGCAGGCCGGGCCTCGGCAGGATCGCCGGCTCGCCGGCCGCTGCCGCCGCCAGGATCTGGCAATGAGGGCTCAGCGTGTCGCGCACGCCGGTCGCGCGCTCCCAGGGGCCGAAGACGCCGCTGAGCCGCAGGCTGACGACATCGAGGCCCCAGAGATCGCCGAGCCGCGCACCGATGCGCTCGCTCGCCCATTTGGTGATGGCGTAGAGGCCGACCGGATCGCCCGGCGTGTCCTCGGTGAGTTCGTCGACACGCTCGCCCGCTGCGCCATAGGCGGCGGCCGAACTGAGATTGACGACCCGGCGCACGCCGGCCGCCCGCGCGGCTGCGAGGATCGGCACCTGCGCCAGCAGATTGACCTCGAGGATCGTCGCAGGCTCGCGCGCATCGCGTTCGCGCCCGGCGGTGATCGCCGCGCCCATCACGACGAGATCGGTTCCGAGCTGCACCGTTGCGGCGACGGCAGCCTCGTCCGTCACATCGCCGAGCCGCGTCTCGAAGCGGCCTGGCAACCCGGCGAACGCCGCGACGGCCCTCTCGGGCACCGGCGCGCGATCGAAGGCCACGACCTCATGCCCCGCCCCCAACATGGTCTCGGCGAGGTTGAGTCCGACGAAGCCGGAGCCGCCGAAGATCAGGATTTTCACGATACCACTCGTTTCACGACAATGCTTGCTTCACGACAGCACCTGCAAGAACGGCACCTCGTCAGGCCGGCCTCTGCGCACGAGCTAAGAGACTTGGTCGGTCGTCGGCAAGTCGGGAACGTGCGGGGTCGCCAGCGGTTTCGACAGGGCGGGCCGGATTGCACAGCGACCGTCCATGGTCTAGGCGTCCCCCATCATCCTCCGGTCCCGCTTTTCGCCTGCGCCGTGCGCGATCCCCGCGACGCGCCTTCGCGACCACGCCAAGCGGGCGCCGGTTCTGCCCATCTCGAAAGGGAGCCTGCCATGGCCCGCAAGAAATCAAAGCCGCTCGATGCCGAATTCGTGATGTTCGACGTCCTCTATGTCGATGGCTCGCGCCGCTCCAACCGCCGTGTCCCGACCGCCCTCCTCGGCGGCCTCGACGGCGACGAACCGGCGCGAGACGCGATCATGGAACAGGACCGTCTCATCGCCGAGAAATCCGGCATGCCGCCGCTCGAGATCGAGAGCCTCACGCGCTCGGGCAAGCCTACCGAGAAGCCCGCCCGCAAGGCCTGACCGGAAGGCATCACCGGCACGGCCGGGGGAGCGGCGGTCTAACGCCACCGGCCTGTCCCGGGCCGTCGGTTCCAGGAGGCCACCGAAGGTCTCCCCCGTCCGCGATTGCCGCAGTATTGCAGCAACTTCGCACACGGATTTAACCCAACGACCGCTGTTTCGCTTGACCTCTCAGGGCTCCTGCATTTTAGTCCCGAGCAGCCGTTGGGAGGCTGCAAAAAGGGACAAGAAATGCGTACAATTCTGATTGTCGGGGCTATGGCGGCCGTGCTCGCCGGCTGCCAGACTGCGCAGGAGTCGCTTGCCGACGCCGAAATCACCTGCGAATCGCAAGGCTTCCGCCCCGGCACCCGCGCCTACCAGCAGTGCCGCTCCGCGAACTATGTTGAGAACCGCCGCGCTTCGAACGAGACCGGCAACGCAGTGGCGGCTGGTGTCGCCGCCGGCGTTATCGGCGGTGCGATCGCAGCCTCGGCCGATCGCGGCTATTACGGCCGCGGCTATTACGGTCGCCGTGGCGGCTACTGGTGGTGAGATCAGGCGCGACGGCTGCCTGAGGCAGCGGTCGACCTCACAAAAGAGCCCTGCCGCAGCGATGCGGCAGGGCTTTTTCGTTTCAACTCGCGAAATGGCAGGCGTGGGGATAGCGTGCCTGGGCCTGCTCCCTGTCAGCGCTTGGTTGTGCGCTTGCGGGCCGGCGCCGGCTCGCTCACCGCCGACGACGCCAGCAGCGAACCGATGAAATAGACGGCGATGCCGACACCGAGCAGGGCGGCGATCGGCTCGCGCTCGGCGCGTTTGGCGATCATCCGCCCACCGTAATCGGCGTAGTCGCGTGCCTGGCCGGCATAGTCGCGCGCATAGTCACGGGCGACGCCGCTATTGCTGCGCAGCCATTTCTCGCCACTCTTGAGCGCGCTCTCGCCGCTCTCCGCGGCATCGCTGCCATAGCTTTGCAGCAGGCGGCTCCAGCGCCCGTAATCCGGCTCGTAACGCTCGAAGCGCGAGGAAGACGAGCCGCGCAGGCTGGCCCATGCGATCAGGCCGACACTGAGCGCGCCCAGCCCGAACGCCGCCAGCGGATGACGCTCCACGGCCCCTCTGACCGCTTCACCGCCTTCGCGCGCGAGTTCGACCGGGTCGGTCTCGGTGATCGCGTCCCTGGCACGGTAATAGCCGTCGCGGACGGTCTCGGTCGCCTTGTCCGCCAGATGCGACGCCTTGGCGCGCACCGTCGCGGCGGCACCCTCGATGTCGTCGCGGACCTCGTCGCGATCCTTGGGAACGTCGGGCGGAAAGCTGTTCATGGTCGCCATTGTGGACTCTCCTATTATGCGGGCGCGGTCGTGAGCAGGGGTTCTTCGTCGGCCCCTGTCGCCAGCCCTGCCCGGCCGGCGCCCTGTGGGACCGAACTGTCGGTCAGTGAACGAGGCACCGGCGTGAGAGTTCCGCGCACAAACGAGAAAGCCCCGCAAAAAGCGAGAAGGCCTAGGCAGGAAAAAACCGGAAACGTTCCCGCCATCGATCCGCCGACCGCAGTCACGACACGGCCAAGATTACATGCGAGATCGATGCTCGATCCCCTAGCCTACGCAGGAGACGCTCAATGGAAGCACAGCACCTCCTCATCCGGCATCCATGCGTGATGTCGGATCCTGAATGGATCGCTCTCGAAAGCATCGAGGAGCAGACCCGCCATTTCGTCTTCGACGTGTCGATGCTTCAGGTCCTCAAGAGGCGCGGCCTCGTCGAAGCCGCCGGCGAGCGCTGGCGCATCACCGAGCGGGGTCAGCGGCGTCTGCACGAACGCGACGCCTGACCCGGCTCGAGCAAGCCCGAACAACACCCGGCCGGCCGCGTCCCCATCGCGCCGGCCGGTTTCGTTTGGGGTGAGTGCCCGCAGGCCGCGCCCGGCGGGCCGGTCTGGAAATCCGCCGCTTCCGTCACCATTCATAGGCCTGCCGCAGTCCGGCTCGCGCAAGGAGCATCATGGCCAAGCCCGTCAGCATTACCGTCTCTCACGATCTCGGCCGCGAAGGTGCAGTGACGCGCTTGCGCGAGGGCGTCGATCGCATTCGCGACCGGCTCGGCATGGTGAAGATGCAACTCGTCGAGGAGCGCTGGGAAGGCGACAGCCTCCATTTCGGGGTCGCGGCGCTTGGCTACACCGTGCGCGGCCGGCTCGACGTCGAGCCGGCGCTGGTCCGCGTCGAAATGATGCTGCCCTGGGTCCTCGCCGTCTTCGCGGAGAAGCTCAAGATCGGCGTCGAGAAACAGGGGCAAATCCTGCTGGAGAAGCCCAAGGCCTGACAGCGCCGCATGGCCGAAGCCGTGCGGCGCTTGCGCGGGGCTGGCAGCGCGCTCCAGCACCGGCGCAAAAATGCCTGGTGCGACAGCCCCGCGGTTGAAATCGCCGGATTCAGCCGGCATGGTCGTGCACGCCCCGCCATTCGCCTTTCGTCGCGCATCCTTTTGGGAGACCCATGCATCACGGCCCGCTGATCGCCATCCTCGTCGCGGGCCTCGGCCTTGCATTCGTCTTCGGGGCTCTCGCCCAGAGATTCCGCATCTCGCCGCTGGTCGGCTATCTCGTCGCCGGCGTCGCGGTCGGCCCGTTCACGCCGGGCTTCGTCGCCGACCAGAACCTCGCCAATGAGTTGGCCGAGATCGGCGTCATCCTGCTGATGTTCGGCGTCGGCCTGCATTTTTCCCTGAAGGATCTGCTCTCGGTCAAGGCGATCGCGGTTCCCGGCGCACTCGTACAAATCGGCGTCGCGACGCTGTTCGGTACGGGGCTCGGGCTTCTGCTTGGCTGGACCTGGGTCGCGGGCGTCGTCTTCGGCCTGGCCCTGTCGGTCGCGAGCACCGTGGTGCTGCTGCGCGCCCTGCAGGAACGGCGGCTGGTCCAGAGCGACAAGGGCAAGATCGCAGTCGGCTGGCTGATCGTCGAGGACCTCGCCATGGTTCTGGCGCTGGTGATGATCCCGGCCGTCGCCGATGCGATCAATGGCGCACGCCCGGGCGTTCCGGCTCCCTGGTCGAGCCAGTTCGATCTCGGCCTCTGGGGCGTTCTCGGGCTGACGCTGATGAAGGTCGTCGCCTTCATCGCCTTCATGCTCGTCGTCGGCCGGCGCGTCATCCCCTGGGTGCTGCACTGGGTCGCCCATACCGGCTCGCGCGAGCTTTTCCGGCTCGCTGTTCTGGCGGTCGCGCTCGGCGTCGCCTTTATCGCCGCCAGCCTGTTCGGCGTCTCCTTTGCGCTGGGCGCCTTCTTCGCCGGCATGATCTTGAGCGAATCGCCGCTGAGCCAACGCGCGGCGGAGGAATCCCTGCCGCTGCGCGATGCCTTCGCGGTGCTGTTCTTCGTCTCGGTCGGCATGCTGTTCGACCCCGCGATCCTGCTGCGCGCACCGGGCCCGCTGCTGGCGACGCTGGCGATCATCCTCTTTGGCAAGACGCTCGCCGCCTGGCTGATCGTGCGCGCCTTCGGCCGATCCAATGCGGTGGCTCTGACGATCTCGGCCTCGCTGGCGCAGATCGGCGAGTTCTCCTTCATCCTGGCCGGGCTCGGCGTTTCGCTGGCGATCCTGCCTCCGCAAGGCCGCGACCTGATCCTTGCGGGCGCGATCCTCTCGATTCTGCTCAACCCGGTTCTGTTTGCGCTGGTCGATCGCTTCGCCGCCGAGGCGAGCCCGGCCGGCGCGAAGCCGGACCCCGCCAAACCCGCAGCGGCTGCAAAGCCCGATCTCGACATCGTACCGACCAGCCTGGAAGACCACATGGTCGTCGTCGGCTATGGCCGCGTCGGCGCCCTGCTTGGCGCCGGGTTGATCGCGCGAGGCGAGAAACTGCTGGTGATCGAGGAACAGGGCGACGCCGTCGCTGCCGCGAAGCGCGACGGAGCCGAGCTTCTCCTCGGCAACGCCGCCGACCCCGCCGTGCTGGCCGCGGCCGGTCTCGGCCGGGCGCGGCGGCTCTTCGTCGCGATCCCCCAGAGCTTCGAGGCGGGGCAGGTCTGCGAGCAGGCGCGCCGCGACAATCCGGCGCTGCCGATCATCGCTCGGGCCCATTCCGATGCCGAGGTCGCGCATCTGACGAAATGCGGCGCGACGCTGACGATCATGGGCGAGGCCGAGATAGCCCGCGCCATGCTGGCGCTCTGCGCGGCGCAGGAGCCGCCGCCGGCGGCAGAGCCCCAGCCGGCCTGAGGCCACTCGTTTCGCGCACGGAACCACACCCCGTCATCCCGGGCTTGCCCCGGGATCCATCGGAAGGCTCAGGCGGTCTACGATGGATCCCGGAGCTCCGCTTCGCTACGTCCGGGATGACGCGGTGGTTTGGCGCCCAAGGACCTCAAGCCAGTTCGAACTTGATCTCCTGCGCGCCTTCCCAGAGCGTCTTGCGTCCGAGCGCATAGAGATTTTCAAGCCCCGAGGTCAGCGTCAGGAAGTGGTTGCCCGAGAGCACGCCGGCCTTGCTGGCGAACTGCACGCCGCCATAGGCGAGCAGGATCTCGGTCTCGCTGACGCCGCCGGGATACAGGATGACGTGCCCCGGCGCCGGATAAGCCGTGTTGTTCTCGTAGCCGACGCCGAAATCGAGATCGCCGAGCGGCATCCAGACGCCCTCGCCGCTCCAGCGCACATGCACGATCTTGCTTTCGAAGGGGAGGTGGCGAAGGAAGGCGGCACAGGTCTTTGGCGCGGCTTCCAGTTCGAGCTTGCCCTCGAAGGTGAAGGGGCCGGCAGTGACGATGAGCTTGGACATGGCGCGGAGGTCTTTCCGTTCGGTGGCGCGGGGAAGGCGATGGCCGGCGTCTGAGACTGTCTCCGGATGGCTGCCACCGGAGCTTCGACGTGGTCTCTACGAAAACGCCGCCTTCAGGTCGAGCGTCCCGATCTTGCCGATCGCATCGTAATTGCGCTTCAGCCAGCGCCGTGCCGCCGCGCGGCCGATGTCGCGCAGTTTCAGCAGGAAATCCCAATCCGCATTGAGCCGCGAGGACGAGGTCATTTCCGCCAGCGGTGGGCCACCATCGATCCGGTGCATCAGCACGCGCTTGTATTCGTCCTTGGCCAGCTTGCCGCCATCGACCAGCCGGTTGACGAAGTCGATGGCGCGCAGCTCGCGCAGGAGCGAGGCGTTGAAGGTGATCTCGTTCAGCCGGTCCTGAATGTCGCGCGCCCGCGTCGGCAGGTCCTTGCGCAGGAGCGGATTGATCTGGACCAGCAGGATGTCGTCGCCTGCCGCCTCGTAGAACAGCGGGAACAGCGCCGGATTGCCCATATAGCCGCCGTCCCAATAGGCTTCCCCACCGATCTCGACCGCCTGGAACAGCATCGGCAGGCAGGCCGAGGCCATAAGATGGTCCGGCGACAGTTCCGGTCCGTTGAACAGCCTGATCTTGCCGGTGCGGACATTCGTCGCCGCGATGAAGAGCTTCACAGCCGTGCAGGCTCTGACCTTGTCGAAATCGATCAGGTCGGCGATCACGCCGCGCAGCGGGTTGATGTTGAGCGGATTGATGTCGTAGGGGCTCGCGACCTTCGAGAACATCTCGAACCAGATCATCCCGGGCGGCACACCGTTGGCACCGCCCCAGGCACCCAGCATCGTGTCGATCAGCGAGCGCTCCGAGCCGCCATATTTGCCGTCGACGCTGATCGCCCGCCAGAAGGCCTCGAGTTTCCCGCGCGCCCCGTCGGCGCCCCCCTCGATCCAGCCCTCGGCCAGCACAACGGCATTCATCGCGCCGGCGCTGGTGCCCGACAGCGCCTCGATGGCGAGCCGCCCATCCTCAAGGATCGCGTCGAGCACGCCCCAGGTGAAGGCGCCATGCGCGCCGCCGCCCTGGAGGGCAAGCGAGACCGATTTGTCGGCCTTCGGACCGGCGAGCCCGACGAGGTGGCCGGGGGCCTTCTTGCGCCCGGTCACGCTGCGGTCCAGCCGCCATCCATCGGCAGCGTCGTGCCGGTGATCGACTTCGCCGCGTCGGTGCAGAGGAACACGGCCAGCGCCGCCACCTGCTCGACCGTGACGAACTCCTTGGTCGGCTGCGCGTCCAGCAGCACGTCGTTGATGACCTGCTCCTTGGTCAGGCCGCGCGCCTTCATCGTGTCGGGGATCTGCTTTTCGACCAGCGGCGTCCAGACATAGCCCGGCGCGATCGCATTCACGGTGATGCCCCTGGTCGCGACCTCAAGCGCCACCGTCTTGGTCAGACCGGCGATACCGTGCTTGGCGGCGACATAGGCTGACTTGAAGGGCGAGGCGACGAAGGCATGCGCCGAGGCCGTGTTGATGATCCGGCCCCAGCCCTTTTCCTTCATCTTCGGCAGCGCCGCACGCGTCGTATGGAAGGCCGAGGACAGGTTGATCGCGATGATCTGGTCCCATTTCGCGATCGGGAATTCGTCGATCGGCGACACAAACTGGATGCCGGCATTGTTGACGAGGATGTCGACCGCGCCGAATTCGGCCTCGGCCTGCGCGATGAAGCCCGCGATCTCGTCCGGCTTCGTCATGTCGGCTGCCGAAAACAGCACCTTCACGCCGAATTCGTTTGCGAGTTCGGCACGCAGCGTTTCGGCCTCGGCCGGGGGCATGATGCCGTTGATGACGAGATGGGCGCCTTCCTTGGCGAGGGCGCGCGCATAGGCGAGCCCGATGCCGGAGGTCGACCCCGTGATGGCGGCCGCGCGGTCTTTGAGGAACATCGGCTTCAAGGCTCCTGACAATCGATGAGAAAATGCTTAGGTTCAGGTCCGAACGGGCAACGCCGAGACCCTATCGAGCCGAGGCGGCACGTTGCCCGATGTCCCATTGCAACGCAACATGACCACAATGCAGCCAGATCTCCACGTGCACGACAATCACGTGCATGCCGACCATGACGACGCCGTCTGCCGTCACGCGCATGACCACAGAGCCCATGCGGCCGAGGCGCTGGCCCGGGCCGAGCGCATCTGCCGCGAGCGCGGCCTGCGCCTGACGCCGATCCGCGCCAAGGCGCTTGAAGCGCTCCATGCCGACCATCGCCCGGTCGGCGCCTATGATCTCGCCGACCGGATCTCGCCGGTGGGCGGGCGCCGCCTCGCGCCGATCTCGATCTATCGCGCGCTCGACTTCCTGGTCGAGCAGGGCTTCGTCCACCGGCTCTCCTCGCGCAACGCCTATATCGCTTGCCTGCATGGCCATGGCGCCGACGAGGTCGTCGCCTTCCTGATCTGCGAGGCCTGCGGCGGCGTCGACGAGGATTCCTCGCCCGCCATGAAGAAAGCCGTTGCCGCCATCGCCCAGTCGCGGCAATTCTCTCCGTCGCATCAGGTTGTCGAGATCGTCGGCCACTGCGAGCATTGCCGGAACGCGCAGACATGATCGGCGTCAGAGCGGGGCGCTTCCGATGAACGAGCGGGCCTTTCCGTGCCTGGACGCCGAGCGCTCGGGGCCGCTGGCGCGTCACCTGACCGTGCCGGTCATGGTCGGCCACGTCGCGGTCGGCGGCGGCGCACCGATCGTCGTCCAGTCGATGACGAACACCGACACCGCCGATATCGCCGGGACCGTCGCCCAGGTGGCCGCGCTGGCCCGTCAGGGCTCCGAGCTCGTCCGCATCACTGTCGATCGCGACGAGGCGGCCGCCGCCGTGCCGAAAATCCGGGAGCGGCTCGATCGTGTCGGCATCGACGTGCCGCTGATCGGCGATTTCCACTATATCGGCCACAAGCTGCTGGCCGATCATCCGGCCTGCGCGGAGGCGCTGGCGAAATACCGCATCAATCCCGGCAATGTCGGCTTCAAGGACAAGAAGGACCGGCAGTTCGGCCAGATCGTCGAGCTCGCGATCAGGCATGGCAAGGCCGTTCGCATCGGCGCCAACTGGGGTTCGCTCGATCAGGAGCTGCTGACCGCGCTGATGGACGAGAACGCCCGTTTGCCGCGTCCGCTCGACGCCCGCGCCATCATGCGCGAGGCGATGGTGCAGTCGGCTCTGCTCTCGGCGGTCCGGGCCGAGGAGATCGGGCTCGGCAAGGACAAGATCATCCTCTCCGCCAAGGTCTCCGGCGTGCAGGACCTGATTACAGTCTACCGCATGCTGGCCAGCCGGTCCGACTACGCCATCCATCTCGGCCTGACCGAGGCCGGCATGGGTTCCAAGGGCATCGTCGCCTCCTCGGCCGCGCTCGGCATCCTGCTGCAGGAGGGCATCGGCGACACGATCCGCTTCTCGCTGACGCCCGAGCCCGGCGGCGACCGCACGCTCGAGGTCAAGACGGCGCAGGAGCTCCTCCAGACCATGGGCTTCCGCGCCTTCGTGCCTCAGGTCGCGGCCTGCCCCGGCTGCGGCCGCACCACCTCGACCGTCTTCCAGGAACTCGCCCGCGACATCCAGGACTGGATCGCCCGCTCGATGCAGGACTGGAAGACCCGTTATCCCGGCGTCGAGGGCCTGAACGTCGCGGTGATGGGCTGCATCGTCAACGGCCCGGGCGAATCCAAGCATGCCGATATCGGGATTTCCCTGCCGGGAACGGGCGAGGAACCGACGGCGCCCGTCTTCGTCGACGGCAAGAAGGTCAAGACGTTGCGCGGACCGGGCATCGCCACCGAGTTCAAGACGATGGTCGACGACTATGTGGCACGGCGCTATGGCGGGCGCGCCGATGCGGCCGAGTGAGCCTCCTTGCCTTGCACTGAATGCACGACAGCGCCTTTGCGCGCTCTCGGCATTGTGTTAGAGGCCCCGGCCTTTCGCTGCATCGCAGCGCGCGCGGAGATCCCCTATGGGGCATGACCAGACGAATCCCCCGACCCCGAAGCCGGAGGATTCGCGTTTCGGCCTTGATGACGGGCACGGCGGCGCTTCCCGGCAGGGCCACAGCCATGCCAGCTACGCGACGCTCGCTCTGGGTGCGCTCGGCGTCGTCTATGGCGACATCGGCACGAGTCCGCTCTACGCGCTGCGAGAGACCGTCCTGGCCGCCACCGGAGCCGCCTCGGGCGGCCATGGCGGCTCGGTCGATCTGCTTCTGAACACACCGATCCCGCGCGGCATCATCATCGGCGTGCTGTCGCTGATCCTTTGGTCGCTCGTCGTCGTCGTGACCCTGAAATATGTCGTGCTGCTGCTCAGTGCCGACAACAACGGCGAAGGCGGCACGCTGACGCTGGTCGCGCTGGCGCAGCGCGCGCTCGGGCGGATGCGCGGCGGCGTCGTGCTTTTCCTCGGCATGGCCGGCGCGGCGCTGTTTTATGGCGATGCGGTGATCACGCCGGCGATTTCGGTCCTTTCCGCCGTCGAGGGCATCAAGCTGGTCACGCCGGCGCTCGACGAATACGTTGTCTCGATCGCCTCCGGCATCCTGATCGCCCTTTTCCTGGTCCAGAGCCGGGGCACGGAGAAGGTCGCGAATTTCTTCGGACCCGTGATGATGGTCTGGTTCCTGACCCTGGCCGGCCTCGGCATCTACCACATCGCCGACGATCTCGGCGTCTTCGCCTCGATCAACCCCTATTGGGGCCTGCGCTTCTTCTTCGATCATCCGGGCGTATCGCTTGCCGTGCTCGGCTCGGTCTGCCTGGCGGTGACGGGCGCCGAGGCGCTCTATGCCGATATGGGCCATTTCGGCCGCGGCCCGATCCGCAGCGCCTGGATCTGGCTCGTTTTTCCGGCCCTCTGGCTCAATTATCTCGGCCAGGGCGCGCTGATCCTCTCCGACCCGACAGCCATCGACAACCCGTTCTACAAGCTGGCGCCCCAGGGCTTCATCCTGCCGCTCGTCATCATGGCGACGATCGCGACGATCATCGCCAGCCAGGCCGTGATCACCGGCGCCTTCTCGCTGACCCGCCAGGCCGTGCAGCTCGGCCTGCTGCCGCGCCTCGAGATCCGCCACACTTCGGAGCAGACCTCCGGTCAGATCTTCATCCCGCGCATCAACGCGATCCTGCTGATCGTCGTGCTGCTGCTGGTCTGGACCTTCCGCTCCTCGTCGAACCTGTCGCACGCCTATGGCATCTCCGTCTTCGGCGCGATGGTGGTCGATTCGCTGCTCGCCTTCATCGTGATCTGGAAGGGCTGGCGCTGGGGGCTCACGGCGACGATCGCCGTGATCACCCCCTTCCTCGTCATCGATATCGCCTTCTTCGCTGCCAACATGCTGAAGCTCTTCAGCGGCGGCTATGTGCCGGTGATGATGGCGGCGGTGCTGATCGTCCTGATGTGGACCTGGGTGCGCGGCACCAAGATCCTCTTCGACAAGACCCGCAAGACCGACGTGCCGCTGCTGGAACTGGTCGGCATGCTTTCCAAGAGCCCACCCTACCGGGTCAAGGGCATGGCCGTCTTCCTGACCAGCGACCCGGAGACCGCGCCGGCCTCGCTGCTGCACAACCTCAAGCACAACAAGGTGCTGCACGAACGCAACGTCATCCTGACCGTGCGCTCGGCCGACACGCCGCGCATCCCCGACGAGGAGCGCGTGCGCCTCTCGCGCATCACCGACGATTTCTGGCGCGTCGACATGGTCTATGGCTACATGGAGAGCCCGAACGTGCCGAAGGGGCTGGCGATCCTGCGCAAGCAGGGCTTCAAGTTCGACATCATGTCGACCTCGTTCTTCCTGTCGCGCCGCTCGATCAAGGCCTCGCCGCAATCGGGCATGCCGGTCTGGCAGGACAATTTCTACATCTCGCTGACCAAGAGCGCGACGGACGCGACGAGCTTTTTCCAGATCCCGACCGGCCGCGTCGTGGAGGTCGGCACCCAGGTCACGGTCTGAGCGAGCCGATACGTCAGGCTCGGGCCTGCCCCGAGCATTTCTTTCAGGAGATGCGCGGGGCCGATGCTCTAGTCGATCCGCGCCGCCGCGTCCGGCAGCTTCCTGACCCGCTCGCGATAGAGCAGGTAGAGCCCCGATATGATCACGATCGCTGCGCCGGCGAAGGTCCAGCCATCCGGGAACTGGCCGAAGACGAACCAGCCGAGCAGGATCATCCAGACGATCTGCGAATAGATGAACGGCGCGAGCACGGTCGCCGGCGCCAGACGATGCGCCAGGATCAGCAGCCAGTGCCCGAAGCCGCCGATCAGCCCGGTGCCGAGCATCACCGCCCAGACCAGCGGCGTCTCCGGCGTCGACCAGACGAACGGGATCAGCGGCAGCATGGCCACGGTGCCGGCGACGCCGGAATACACCATCGTCGTCTCCGGGGGATCGTAGGCGGCGAGCTGCCGGGTCGCCAGCGCATAGAAGCTGTAGCAGATGCAGCCGAAGACGCTGAGCCAAGCCGCCGGATGCATGACGCCCAGCCCCGGCCGCGTGATCACCAGCACGCCGAGGAAGCCGACCGCGATCGCCGCCAGTCGGCGCGGCCCGGGCCACTCGCCCAGCATCGGGCCTGCGACGAGCGCGACCAGAAGCGGCCCGGCGAACATGATCGAGACCGTCTCCGCGAGCTGAAGATATTTGAGCGCGACGAAGTTCAGCGCCGTCGAACCCAGCAGCAGCAGCGAGCGGATGCCCTGGAGCCAGGGCCGCTTTGTCCGCAGCACGCCCGGGCGGCTCCACGGGTTGAGCAGCATCAACACGAGAGCCATGCTGCCGGCATAGCGCGCGAAAACGGCCTGCATCGGGTCGATATGGCCCGACAGCCATTTTGCGCTGGCATCGAGCAGGGCAAAGAACAGCACGGCGCCGCAGATCAGGCCGATCGCGATCAGACGCGACCGGCGTGTCTCCGGGAGATGAGACGTGGCGGCGGGCAAGGCAGTTCCCGTCATGCGCGGAGAGAATGACCGGACCAGATTTAACCGATTTAGCGCCCCTGACCAGTGGTTGAACGCATGCACTCCATGCGCCCGTCAGGAGAGCGCACGAAACGGTCTCTAGGCGTCGCTGTCGACCTCGTCGCCATCCGCATCCGGGTCGTCGACCTCGACGCCCGCCTTCGACAGCCCCTTCGCAGCCTTGCGCAACAGCTTGCGGAGCTGCTTGCGCTCCTTCGCGTCGAGCTTGTCGAGCAGTTCGTCCTCGACCTGCGTCCAGACGGCATCGAGCGCAGCGGCCGTCTTGTGGCCCACCTCCGTCAGCGCGACCTGAACCAGCCGGCCGTCGCGGCCGCCCCCCTCGCGCGTCACCAGCCCCTGCAATGACAGCCGCCCGATCGTCTTGGACACCGTCGGCGGCTTGACCCGGAGCAGCGTGGCAAGCTCGCCCATCGTCATCGGCGCCGGCTGCAAGGCCTTCAGCGCCTGCTCCTGCCCGGGAAAGAGGCCGAGCGCATTCAGCCTTTCCCCCATCCGCGCACGATGCAGCCGCGCCGTGACGAGCAAGGCCCGGCCCACGCTCTTCTCGAGTGCCTTGGTCATCTCGCTCGGTCCTTAGCTCGGTCCTGGGCTCGATCCTTATGCGGATCAGGAAGTCGCTTCGCCGGCTGCCTGTTCGCCTGCCAAGATGACAGCGTGATGACAATCATAGGCCCGCTGTCACAGTGCGCGCATCTTTTCCGCGACCGACCGCAGGAAATCGGCACGGGTTTCCGGCGTGGCGCGGTTCATGTCGTAATGCGCCAGATAGCGCGGTCGCACGGTCGGATGGCAGACCGCCCGCAGCACACGGCCAAACAGCTTGCGCGGCGGATCGCCCATCAACAAAGCTCGCCAGCGCGAGCCGCCATAGGTCGTCACCGCCGCTAGCTTGCGGATGTTCCAGAGATTGGGCCTGACCTTGCCATCGACCAGCTTGAACGAAATGCCGGGCAGGAAGACGCGGTCGAAGAAGCCCTTGAGGATCGCCGGATAGCCGAAATTCCACACCGGGAAACACAGTACCAGTGCCTCCGCGGCCTGCAGCCGCGCGACATGGCCGGCAACCGGGCGCGTGTTGTTGTCGAGGTCATGATAGCCGACGCGCTCCTCGCGGCTCAAAACGGCGTCGAAGCCCTCCGCATAAAGGTCGCAGTCATCGACCTCGTGACCGGCCGCGCGCAGGCCCGCGACGACCGCATCGTGCAGCGCCGCGCCGAAACTCTCGGGATTGGGGTGGGCGTAGAGCACGAGGACACGCATGCTTAGCCGACCCCGGCTTCCGACAGACTGCGGAACAGGAAGGTGCCGCCCGCCCGACAGTCATAGGACGGGTCCTCCCAGGCGATCATCTTGCCGGGGTTGAGCAGCCCCTGCGGGTCGGCCTCGCGCTTGAAGGCGAGCTGCGCCTCGTCGGTCTGCTTCATGCCGCCCTCTTCCAGCGTGTAGCGATGCGGGTTGAAGATCGGCGCACCCATCTCCTCATGGATCGCCACGATCTCGTCCAGCCGCTCCTCCGTGGTGAAGCGCACCAGCGGCAGGCCGAAGCAGGTAACCTTGCCGTCGAAACGGACGAACTCGAGATGGCAGACGACCTCGTCGCCGAAACGGGCATGAATTCGGTCGATCAGCTCGATCTGGTTCGGGAACGGGTAGAGCACCTGCAGATAGGTGATAGCAGGGTCGACCCTGAGCGCCCGCAGCGTCGTGTGGTTCCAGCCGAGTTCGTAAGCCGGCGGCAGGCCCTTGGCATCTTCGGCTGAAAGCCTGTCCGAGCGCAGCAGCAGCTCCGCTCCCCTGAACCGGCGCGCATAAGCCAACAGCGACTCGACCGCGAAATCGGCGACCATCACGATCACCAGATGGCTCTCCCGCGGCAGGAATTTGCGATGGCGCAGGAAATAGTCGTGCGGCGCCGGCGCAGCCACGACGCAGAGGTTCTTCAGCGCCAGACCGTCCTGCTCGCCGAGCTGATTGGCGAATTCGGCCGCCGCCCGCAGGCTGGGAAAGCCGACGATGACGTCGACCCAGTCATAGGCCGGCGCCAGCGGCATCTCGACCTGCGTGACGATGCCGTTGGTGCCGTAGGCGTGGGCGACCTTGTGCAAATCCTCGCCGGCGAGTTCGAGGATGCGCGGGCTGGCCTCCATCGTCGCGACCTTGAGGCGGACGATGTTGCCCCAGTCGCGCAGGCCACCCCATTTGATCGACCCGACACCGCCCGAGCCGCCGGCGATGAAGCCGCCGATCGAGGCGGTCTGATAGGTCGAGGGGTGGAGCCTGAGCTCCTGCCGCGAATGGGCTCGCGTCTCCTCGTCGATCCGCGCCATCACCGCGCCGGGCTCGGCGACATAGCGGCCATGGCCGATCTCGATGACCTTGTTGAAGCCGGACAGATCGAGCAGCACGCCGCCCGAAAGCGGCATCGCCTGGCCGTAATTGCCCGTCCCGGTGCCGCGCGGCGTGACGGGAATTCCGAGCGCATGGCAGGCGGCGAGCGTCTCCAGCACCTGCGCCTCGCTCGTCGGCGCGACGACGATATCGGCGGTGACATGGTCAAGCTGGCGCTTCAGCACCGGCGAATACCAGAAGAAGTCGCGGCTCTTCTGCTTCACCAGCGCAGGATTTTCCTCCGTGCGAATGCCGGAGAGCCAGGCCTTGAGGGCAGCTATGTCGTAGCGGCTGGTCATGGATAGCTGGCCTCTGCCGTCATGGTCGGCCTTGTGCCGAGCATCCACGTCTTGAACACCGCCGTCGCCGGAGGAAGGCGTGGATGGCCGGCACAAGGCCGACCATGACGACGCAGGATGGCAGGCGAGGTCGACATCACGACCGCCCGCCCATCAGATGATCGAGTTCGCGATGGTCCGGCAGCGTCGTGTCGATGGCGCGCCCGTCGACCAGGACGCTGCGGTTGGCCTGCGGGCGCGCGAAGAACTCGGTCCAGTCGCGCGCGCGCGTCAAGATCAGATCGGCTGGCCCGGCGGGCGAGAGCACGCCCCTGCCTTCCTGCCCCATGATCGCGGAGGGCGTGCGCGCCACCGCATTGGCCCAGTCGTTCCCGGTATGGTCGAGCTGGAGGATGCGCGTGCCCTCGCGCAGCACCTCGATCAGGTCGAGATCGCCATAAGCGTAGAACGGATCACGCGTGTTGTCAGACGCGATCATCACCGGCACGCCTGCCGCCTTCAGCTCGTGCAGCGCGGTGACGCCGCGCCAACGCGGCGTGCGGCCGGGCGCACGGTCCTGCAGATACATGTTGCACATCGGCAGCGAGACCACCGCGATCCCGGCCTCCCTGACCTTGGCGATGATGCGCGCCTCGGCCTCGGGCTCCTGCACGGCGAGCGAGCAGCAATGCCCCGCCAGTATCCTGCCCGTGAAGCGATGCCGGATCGCGGCATCGGCGATGTTCTCCAGCGAGCGCGCCTGCGGATCATTGGTCTCGTCGACATGGAAATCGAGATCGAAGCCGTTCTCGATCGCGGTGCTGAAAACGATATCGAGCGCTGCGTCGAGTTCCGGGATCATGTAACTGACGCAGCCGAAGAGCCCGTCGCCATGGGTTTTCACCGCAGCCACGACGTCGCGGACATGGCTTTGGTCGAGCGCGAACTGGATGCCGAACAGCGGCGAGGCCTGGATCGCGATGCGCCCCGCCCATTCCGCCCTGAGCTCCGCCAGCACGGGCCAGGAGATGCCGATCTGCTTGCCGAGCGAATCGATATGGGTCCGGACCGCCGCCGTGCCATGGGCGAAGGCACAGCGCAGGCCGAAATCCATCCGGGCCCGCACGTCGGTGGCCGACCAGTTCGCCTCGCGGTCGGCCATGACGCTGTTCAGCGCGCCCATGAAGCTTCCGTCCGGATTGCGCCGGCGCGGCCAGATATGGCCCTTGTCGAGATGGACATGGGCATCGACGAGGCGCGGCAGCACGATGCCGCCATCGAGATCGAGTGCCGGCCCGTCAGCCAGCGTCCCCGTACCGGCAGGCAGGATCGAGGCGATCCGCCCCGCCTCCACCGCGATATCGATCAATGCGAGTCCGTCACGGTCGGCCGCGAGGCCTCCCGCATCGACGAGGCACAGCGGAGCGCGGGCACGGGTCAGGCGATAGCTGGCCGAGGAAGGCATCGCTGCGAAACCGGTCGTCACGGGGTCGGTGTCTCCAGCGGCAGGCTTATGCACGCAGCCTCATGCACGATCGATACCGGCCGCCACGGATGCGGGCAAGCGGGCGACGCAGCTGCGACAGCAGGCGTCGCATCCGGACTTGTCGTGCGCCCGCCGATCGCGCATGAGGGCGGCTCCCCGCCGATGGAGACGCCCCATGTCGCAGGCCACCCTGATCGATGGAAAGGCCATCGCCGCCGAACTGCGCGCCGGGATCGCATCCGAGGTCGCCGCCATCAAGGCCGCGCGCGGCCTCGTGCCCGGCCTGCACGTCGTCCTCGTCGGCGACGATCCGGCGAGCCGCGTCTATGTCGCTTCCAAGGAAAAGCTCGCCGCCGAGACCGGCATGAACTCGGTCGCCCATCGCCTGCCGGCGGACACCAGCCAGGCTGACCTGCTGGCGAAGCTCGCCGAACTCAATGCGGACGACGCGGTCGACGGCATCCTGGTGCAGTTGCCCTTGCCGAAGCATCTCGACACCGACGCCATCATCGACGCCATCGACCCGGCCAAGGATGTCGATGGCCTGCACCCGATCAATGCCGGGCGCCTCGCCGGCGGCAAGGCAAGCGGAGAGAATCTGCTCGTCCCCTGCACGCCGCTCGGCTCGATGCTGCTGCTGAAGCGGGTCCTGCCCTCGCTGTCAGGCCTGGAGGCAGTGGTGATCGGCCGCTCCGAACTCGTCGGCCGGCCCATGGCGCAACTGCTGCTCCAGGCCGATTGCACCGTGACTATCACCCATTCCCGCACGCGCGACCTTCCGGCCGTGGTGCGCCGCGCCGACATCGTCGTCGCGGCCGTCGGCCGCCCCGCTTTCGTCAAGGCCGACTGGATCAAGCCGGGCGCCACCGTCATCGATGTCGGCATCAACCGCATGCCGGACGGCAAGCTTGCAGGCGACGTCGATTTCGCAGAGGCCGTCACGGTCGCGGGCGCGATCACGCCGGTGCCGGGCGGCGTCGGCCCGATGACCATCGCCTGCCTGCTGCGCAACACGCTGACTGCGTTCAAGGCGCGGCGCGGCAGCTAATCCGTCATGGTCGGGCTTGACCCGACCATCTCAGGACGGGAAGGCGCTTTTCCCGGAAGAGTTTCTCGGGTCGATGCTTCGCATAGCCCGAGAATGACGTCGCAGCCCGATCACATATGGATCTGGCGCTTCTCCACCGCCATCGCCGCTTCCTTGACCGCTTCCGACAGCGTCGGGTGGGCGTGGCAGGTGCGGGCGAGGTCCTCCGACGAACCGCCGAACTCCATCAGAACCGTGACTTCAGCGATGAGATCGCCGGCATGGGGGCCAATGATGTGGCAGCCGAGCACGCGGTCGGTCGCGGCATCCGCCAGGACCTTCACGAAACCGTCGGTGTGGCGGATGGCACGGGCGCGGCCATTCGCCGTGAACGGGAACTTGCCGACCTTGTAGGCGACGCCCGCGGCCTTGAGGTCTTCCTCGGTCTTGCCGATCGCTGCGACTTCCGGCGCCGTGTAGACGATGCCCGGAATTGCGCCGTAGTTCACATGGCCGGCCTTGCCGGCGATGATCTCGGCCACGGCGACGCCCTCGTCTTCGGCCTTGTGCGCCAGCATCGGCCCGCGCACCACGTCGCCGATGGCGTAGATGCCGGCGACATTGGTCTTGAAGTGATCGTCGATGACGACGCGTCCGCGCTCGGTCGCGACACCGGCCGCATCGAGCCCGAGCCCATCCGTGTTCGGCCGGCGGCCGATCGCGACCAACACGATATCGGCCGAGAGCGTCTTCGCCTCGCCGCCTGCGGCCGGCTCGACCGTGACGGTCGCGCCCTTCTTGCCGGTCTCGACCTTGGTCACCTTCGAGCCGAGGATGAACTCGAAGCCCTGCTTCTGCAGGATGCGGTTGAACTGCTTGGCGATCTCCTCGTCCATACCCGGCAGAATGCGGTCGAGATATTCGACGACCGTGACCTTGGCGCCAAGCCGGCTCCAGACCGAGCCGATCTCGAGCCCGATCACGCCGGCGCCGACGACGACCAGTTCCTTCGGCACGGCGGTCAGCTCCAGCGCGCCGGTCGAGGTCACGACGGTCTTCTCGTCGATCTCCACGCCCGGCAGGCCGGTGGCCTCGGAGCCGGTGGCGATGACGATGCTCTTCGTCTCGAGTTCCTGCGTCTTGCCGTCCGCGGCCGTGACCACGACCTTGCCGGCAGACGGAATGCTGGCAATGCCCGTGAAAGCCTCGATCTTGTTCTTTTTCAGCAGGAAGGCGACGCCGTTGACGTTGGCGTCGACCGTCTCCTGCTTGTGGACCAGCATCTGCTTCAGATCGAGCTTGGGCTTGCCGACCACGACGCCGAGGCTCGGGAAGGTATGCGATGCCTCCTCGAACATCTCGGAGGCATGCAGCAGTGCCTTGGACGGGATGCAGCCGACATTCAGGCAGGTGCCGCCATGGGTCTTGCGCTTCTCGACGACGGCGACCTTGAGGCCGAGCTGGGCGGCGCGGATGGCGCAGACATAGCCGCCGGGGCCGGTTCCGATGACGACGAGATCGTAGGACATCACTAAAGCCTCTCAGCGCCCGTCACGGTCGGGCATGTCGCGACCATCCACGTCTTCGACGGCCGGAAGGAAGGAAAGTCGTGGATGCCAGGGGCAGGCCCGGGCATGACGGCAAAGCCGATCGCGTCAGACGCGATCAGAGATCCAGGACGAGTCGCGCCGGGTCCTCCAGCGCCTCCTTGATGCGGACGAGGAAGGTCACCGCCTCCTTGCCGTCGATGATGCGGTGGTCGTAGCTGACCGCGAGATACATCATCGGGCGGATCACGATCTGGCCGCCGACGACCATCGGGCGCTCCTGGATCTTGTGCATGCCGAGGATCGCCGACTGCGGCGCGTTCAGGATCGGCGTCGACATCAGCGAGCCGTAGACACCGCCATTCGAGATCGTGAAGGTGCCGCCCTGCATGTCCTCGATCTTGAGGGCGCCGTCGCGGGCCTTCTTGCCGAGCGCGCCGATCTCTTTCTCGACGCCAGCGATCGAGAGCGCATCGGCATCGCGCACCACCGGCACGACCAAGCCCTTGTCGGTCCCGACCGCCACCGCGATGTGATAATAGTTCTTGTAGATGATGTCGGTGCCGTCGATCTCGGCATTGACCGAAGGCACGTCCTTCAGCGCCTGGACGCAGGCCTTCACGAAGAAGCCCATGAAGCCGAGCTTCACGCCGTGCTTCTTCTCGAACACGTCCTTGTACTGGTTGCGCAGGGCCATCACCGCCGACATGTCCACCTCGTTGAAGGTGGTCAGCATCGCCGCGGTGGACTGGGCTTCCTTGAGGCGGCGCGCGATGGTCTGGCGCAGCTTGGTCATGCGGACGCGCTCTTCGCGCGAGGCGTCGTCGGCAACCGACGGTGCGCGGACCTGCACGGGAGCGGCCGGCGCCGAGGCGGCCACGGCCGGGCCGGTCGCGATCGCAGCCAGCATGTCGCCCTTGGTGACGCGACCATCCTTGCCCGAGGCATTGGCGGTCGAGGGATCGACCCCGCTCTCGGCCGCCAGGCGCGAGACGGCCGGGCCGGAATCGGCGGCCTTGGTCGCGGGCTTGATCTGGGTGTCGCCGGCGACCTCGCCAGTCTTCTTTTCGGCGGCGGCGGCGGTCGCCTCGCCGGCTTTGCCAGCGGCCTGGGCCACAGCCGTATCCGCCTTCTTCTCCTCGGCCTTGGCAGCCGGAGCGGCAGCCTTGCCGTCGCCGGCCGAGATCATCCCCAGCAATGCGCTGACCCCGACCGTATCGCCTTCCTTGGCGACGATCTCGCCAAGCACGCCGGCCGCCGGTGCATTGACCTCGAGCGTCACCTTGTCGGTCTCGAGCTCGACCAAAGGCTCGTCGGCCTTCACGGCGTCGCCCGGCTTCTTGAACCACTTGCCGATGGTCGCCTCGGAGACGGATTCGCCGAGGGTGGGTACGCGGATTTCGGTCGCCATGTCAGGCCTCTGTTTCGTGTCTTAGTCTGGCGTTCGGATGCCCGGAGATCAGCCCGCGAAGGCCTCGTCCAGGAAGGCGTTGAGCTGGGCGAGATGCTTCGACATCAGGCCGGTCGCGGTCGCGGCCGAGGCCGGGCGGCCGACATAGCGCGGACGCTTCGGCTTCGAGCCGGCATGGCCCAGCACCCATTCGAGATAGGGCTCGACGAAGGTCCAGGAGCCCATGTTCTTCGGCTCCTCCTGGCACCAGACCACATCGGCGCCCTTGAAGCGCGACAGCTCCTGCGCCAGCGACTTCAGCGGGAACGGATAGAGCTGCTCGACGCGCATCAGGTAGACGTCGTCGATGCCGCGCTTCTCGCGCTCCTCCAGCAGGTCGAAATAGACCTTGCCCGAGCAGAGCACGACGCGGCGGATCTTCGAATCCCTGACCAGCTTGGTCGTCGAGTTGCCGCGCTCGGCGTCGTCATGCAGCACGCGGTGGAAGGTTGAGCCCTCGGCCAGTTCGCTGAGGTCGGAGACGCAGCGCTTGTGGCGCAGCAGCGACTTCGGCGTCATCAGGATCAGCGGCTTGCGGAAGTCGCGCTTGAGCTGGCGGCGCAGGATGTGGAAGTAGCTCGCCGGCGTCGAGCAGTTCGCCACCTGCATGTTGTCCTCGGCGCACATCTGCAGGAAGCGCTCCAGCCGGGCCGAGGAATGCTCCGGCCCCTGGCCTTCATAGCCATGCGGCAGCAGGCAGACGAGGCCCGACATGCGCAGCCACTTGCGCTCGCCCGACGAGATGAACTGGTCGAACACGACCTGAGCGCCGTTGGCGAAGTCGCCGAACTGCGCTTCCCAGCAGGTCAGTGCGTTCGGCTCCGACAGGGTGTAGCCATACTCGAAGCCGAGCACCGCCTCCTCCGAGAGCATCGAGTTGATGACCTCGTAGCGGGACTGGTCGTCGCGGATATGGTTCAGCGAGGTGTGGCGGGCTTCCGTCTCCTGATCGATCAGCACCGAGTGGCGCTGCGAGAAGGTGCCACGCTCGCAATCCTGCCCCGAGAGGCGCACCGGATTGCCGTCGAGCAAAAGCGAGCCGAAAGCCAGCGACTCCGCGGTCGCCCAGTCGATGCCCTTGCCGGTCTCGACCGCCTTGCGGCGGTTGTCGAGGAAGCGCTGGATCGTCTTGTGGACGTTGAATCCCGGCGGAACCGAGGTGATCTTCTCGGTGATCTCCTTCAGCACGGCGGCATCGACCCCGGTCGCGCCGCGGCGCGGGTCGTCCTCGTCGGCGCGGATCGCCTTCATGCCGGCCCAGCGGCCGTCGAGCCAGTCGGCCTTGTTCGGCTTGAACGCCTGGCCGGCCTCGAACTCGACCTCGAGCTTCGCCTTCCAGGCCGCACGAACTTCGTCGACCTCACCAGGCTTGATCACGCCCTCGGCCTCGAGCTTGGCCGAATACAGCTCCAGAGTCGTCTTGTGAGCGCGAATCTTGCGATACATCAGCGGCTGGGTGAAGCCCGGCTCGTCGCCCTCGTTATGGCCGAAGCGGCGATAGCAGAACATGTCGACCACGACCGGCTTGTGGAACTTCTGCCGGAACTCGATCGCGACCTTGGCGGCGAAGACCACCGCTTCCGGATCGTCACCGTTCACATGGAAGACCGGGGCCTCGACCATCTTCGCCACATCGGACGGATAGGGCGACGAGCGCGAATAGCGCGGATAGGTCGTGAAGCCGATCTGGTTGTTGATGATGAAATGGATCGAGCCGCCGGTGCGGTGGCCCTTCAGCCCGGACAGGCCGAGGCACTCGGCCACGACGCCCTGGCCGGCGAAGGCCGCATCGCCATGCAGCAGCAGCGGCAGCACCTTGGAACGCTCGACGATGTCGCCGAACTGGTCCTGCTTGGCGCGGACCTTGCCGAGCACGACGGGATCGACGATCTCAAGATGCGACGGGTTGGCGGTCAGCGAGACGTGGACGTTGTTGCCGTCGAACTCGCGGTCCGACGAGGCACCGAGATGGTACTTCACGTCGCCCGAGCCTTCGACGTCGTCGGGCGCGAAAGAACCGCCCTTGAACTCGTGGAACAGCGCGCGATGCGGCTTGCCCAGCACCTGCGTCAGCACGTTGAGGCGGCCGCGATGCGCCATGCCGAAGACGATGTCGCGCACGCCCAGCGCGCCGCCGCGCTTGATGATCTGCTCCAGCGCCGGGATCAGCGCCTCGCCGCCATCGAGACCGAAGCGCTTGGTGCCGGTGTACTTCAGATCGATGAACTTCTCGAAGCCCTCGGCCTCGACGAGCTTGTTCAGAATCGCCTTCTTGCCTTCCTTGGTGAAGGCGATCTCCTTGTCGGGCCCCTCGATCCGGCCCTGCAGCCAGGCCTTCTGCTCGGGGTCGGAGATGTGCATGAATTCGATGCCGACCGTGCTGCAATAGGTCCGCTGGAGCACCGCAACCATCTCGCGGATGGTGGCGAACTCCATGCCGAGCACGTTGTCGATGAAGACCTTGCGGTCGAGGTCGGCCTCGGTGAAGCCAAAGGCGGCCGGTGACAGCTCTTCAGGGTCCTTGACCTGCTCGATGCCGAGCGGATCGAGCTTGGCATGGAGATGGCCGCGCATGCGGTAGGCCCGGATCAGCATGATCGCGCGCACGGAATCGCGCGTCGCCTGCTGCACGTCGGAGGCCGAGATCGTCGCGCCGGCGGCCTGGGCCTTGCCCTTGAGCTTGTCGGAGACGACCTTCTCGACCACGGCCCAGTTGCCGTCCAGGGCGGAGACCAGATCGCCGTTGGCGACGATGGGCCAGTTGGGCTTCTTCCAGGAAGCGCCCTTGGCGTTCTGGATGATGGCCGAGCCCTCATCCTTCAGCCCGGCGAAGAAGCCCTGCCACTGCTCGTCGACCGACTTGGGATCGGCCTGGTAGCGGGCATAGAGATCCTCGATATAGGCCGCGTTGCCGCCATAGAGGAAACCCGTCTGCGCGAGAGCCTCGTTGATGTCCTGGCGAGCCATGATGTCGTCCTGCCTTCCTACCTGCCGCTTCGTCTTGCCGTCATGCTCGGCCCAAGGCCGAGCATCTTTTAGGAGGTCCGGCGGGGCAAAATGGCCGGGTCACACCCGACCATGACGCCCCTGCCTTGCCTCAGCCCTTCAACACCTCGACCAAGGTCTTTCCAAGGCGCGCCGGCGAGGGCGAGACCCGGATGCCGGCCGCTTCCATGGCCGCGATCTTGTCCTCGGCGCCGCCCTTGCCGCCCGAGATGATCGCGCCCGCATGGCCCATGCGGCGGCCCGGAGGCGCCGTGCGACCGGCGATGAAGCCGACCATCGGCTTCTTGCGACCGCGCTTGGCCTCGTCCTTGATGAACTGGGCCGCATCTTCCTCGGCCGACCCGCCGATCTCGCCGATCATCACGATCGACTTGGTCGCGTCGTCGGCCAGGAACATCTCCAGCATGTCGATGAACTCGGTGCCCTTGACCGGATCGCCGCCGATGCCGACGGCGGTGGTCTGGCCGAGGCCTTCGCGCGTGGTCTGGAACACCGCCTCATAGGTCAGCGTGCCGGAGCGCGAGACGATGCCGACCGAGCCCGGCTTGAAGATGTTGGCCGGCATGATGCCGATCTTGCTCTCGCCCGCGGTCACGACGCCCGGGCAGTTTGGCCCGATCAGGCGCGACTTGGAGCCCGAGAGCGAACGCTTGACCTTGACCATGTCGAGCACCGGAATGCCCTCGGTGATGCAGATGATCAGCGGAATCTCGGCGTCGATCGCCTCGCAAATCGCGTCCGCCGCGCCCGGAGGCGGCACATAGACGACGGACGCCGTGGCGCCGGTCTTCGCCTTCGCCTCGAACACGCTGTCGAAGACGGGCAGGCCGAGATGAAGCGAACCGCCCTTGCCGGGCGATGTGCCGCCGACCATCTGCGTGCCATAGGCGATCGCCTGCTCGGAGTGGAAGGTGCCGTTCTTGCCGGTGAAACCCTGGCAGATGACCTTGGTGTTCTTGTCGATCAGGATGGACATGGTTTCTCCTCAAGCCTTCTTGATCGCGGCCACGATCTTCTGCGCGGCATCGTCGAGGTCGTCGGCGGGAATGACGTTGAGACCGGAGGACGAGATGATGTCCTTGCCTTCCTGGACGTTGGTGCCCTCGAGGCGCACCACCAGCGGGACCTGAAGGCCGACAGCCTTCACCGCGGCGATGACGCCGCGCGCGATGACGTCGCACTTCATGATGCCGCCGAAGATGTTGACCAGGATGCCCTTCACCTTCGGATCGGCGGTGATGATCTTGAACGCCGCCGTGACCTTCTCTTCGCTGGCGCCGCCGCCGACATCGAGGAAGTTCGCCGGGCTTTCGCCGTAGAGCTGGATGATGTCGAGCGTCGCCATGGCGAGGCCGGCGCCGTTGACCATGCAGCCGATCGTGCCGTCGAGCGCGATATAGGCGAGGTCATATTTCGAAGCCTCGATCTCCTTCTCGTCCTCTTCCGTGGTGTCGCGGAGCGCGACGATCTCGGGATGACGGTAGAGCGAGTTGGAATCGAACGAGATCTTCGCGTCGAGGCACTTGATCTGGCCCTGCGTCGTCACGATCAGCGGGTTGATCTCCAGCATGTCCATGTCCTTGGACACGAACGCCGTATAGATCTGGCTGAGCACGGCGCCGGCCTGCTTGGCCTGGTCGCCGGTCAGGCCCAGGATGCGGGCCATCGAGCGGCCATGATGCGGCATGATGCCGGTCGCCGGATCGACCGAGAAGGTCTCGATCTTCTCGGGCGTGTCATGGGCGACGGCTTCGATGTCCATGCCGCCTTCGGTCGAGACGACGAAGGCAACGCGCGAGGTCGTGCGGTCGACCAGCGCCGAGAGGTAGAACTCCTTCTCGATGTCCGAGCCGTCCTCGATATAGAGTCGGTTGACCTGCTTGCCGGCTTCGCCGGTCTGCGCCGTCACCAGCGTGTTGCCGAGCATCTCCTTGGCGTGGGCTTCGACCTCTTCGACCGACTTGGCCAGGCGCACGCCGCCCTTGGCGTCGGGTCCGAGCTCCTTGAACTTGCCCTTGCCGCGACCGCCCGCATGGATCTGCGACTTCACGACATAGAGCGGCCCGGGCAGCTTCTTGGCGGCCTCGACCGCCTCCGCCACCGTCAGAGCCGGGAAGCCGGCGGAGACGGGCGCGCCGAACTCCTTGAGGACGGCCTTGCCCTGGTATTCGTGGATGTTCATGTGCTCGGTTTCCCTGGAACGAATTGGGTCTGGCGAATGCCGGGCGGGGATGACGGGCGCGCTGGTCGCGCGCCCTCATGCCACCCGTTCTAGATCACGCCAGTGACGAATCGATGGCCTTGCAGGCTTCGATCAGGCCCTGCACGGATGCGACCGACTTCGCCAGCATCTCCTTCTCGGCGCCGTTGAGGCGGATCTTGACGACGCGCTCGACGCCCTTGGCGCCGATCACCACCGGCACGCCGAGGAACATGTCCCTGACGCCGTACTGGCCCTTGAGCGCGGCGGCCGCCGGCAGCACGCGCTTCTGATCCTTGAGATAGCTCTCCGCCATCGCGATGGCGGAAGCGGCAGGCGCATAGAAGGCCGAGCCGGTCTTGAGCAGGTTGACGATCTCGCCACCGCCCTTGCGGGTCCGGTCGACGATGGCGTCGATGCGCTCCTGCGTCGTCCACTTCATCTTGACGAGGTCCGGCAGCGGGATGCCGGCGACGCCGGAGTAGCGCACCAGCGGCACCATATCGTCGCCATGGCCACCGAGCACGAAGGCCGAGACGTCCTTGACCGAAACCTTGAACTCGTCGGCGAGGAAGTGGCGGAAGCGGGCCGAGTCGAGCACGCCGGCCATGCCGCAGATCATGTTGGGCTTGAGGCCCGAGAACTTCTGCAGCGCCCAGACCATCGCGTCGAGCGGGTTGGTGATGCAGATCACGAAGGCCTTGGGGGCGTAGGTCTTGATGCCCTCGCCGACCGCCTTCATCACCTTCAGGTTGATGCCGATCAGATCGTCGCGGCTCATGCCGGGCTTCCGGGGCACGCCGGCGGTGACGATGATCACGTCGGCGCCCTTGATGTCCTCATAGGAAGACGTGCCCTTGTAACCGGCGTCGAAGCCGTCGACCGGGGCGGACTCGGCGATGTCGAGGCCCTTGCCCTGCGGTATGCCGTCGGCGATATCGAACAGGACGATGTCGCCGAGTTCCTTCAAACCGGCGAGGTGGGCCAGCGTGCCGCCGATCTGGCCGGCCCCGATGAGGGCGATCTTCTTACGGGCCATTGCCTAGTCCTTTGTCCTGACGCTGCGAAATGCCGGAGAACCGGCGAAACCGTGGGTTCCTTTGGCCCAAGAGGCCCTTTTGCCGCAACCCTTGCCCGACTTTGCCGGAAACGCCCGCGCAAGCGAAACCCTCTTCGCTCAACTGGCCTCTCCGCAAACGTTTTCAAGAGCTTGGTTGGCACCGCCCTCGTCTGGGCTCCACAATTGCACGGGAAGTGCGCAGTTACAATTTACAGAAGATGTAATTCGTTACAGAAATTATCAGACGATGCCGCTGCCCAGCACCCGCAGGATCACCCGGATCAGCGTCGACAGCCGAATGTCGATCGAGGCCTGTGGCACGTCGGCATCCAGCTCCAGCGCCGCAGGATGGATGAAGCGGTGCGTCGCGTCGATGATGAAGGCGATCGCCCGGTCGCGGTCGCGCGGCTCGAAGGTGCCCGACGCGATGCCTTCGTCGACGACGCGCTCGAACAGGGCGCGCACCCGGGCCCGGTTGCGCCGGCTGATCGCGTGGCGTTTCGCCACCGCCTGGGACAGGGCCGAAAACAGATGCGGCTCCTCGGTCAGCAGGTCGCGATTGGCCTTGGCCAGGGCCAGGATCAACCGCTCCAGCTTGTCGTCGGCGGGGTCGGGGCCGTCGGCGATATCGGCGAGGCGCCGCTCCGTCGCCTTCAGCCAGACATCCACCACCGCATCGACCAGCGCCGCGCGGGAGGGGAAATAGCGGTAGACATTGGCATGGGTCATGCCCGCTTCTTCGGCGACCGCGACCACCGTGAAGCGCTTCAGCCCGTATTGGCGCAGATGCTCGCTGGCGACCGTCAGGATACGGGTCTCGCTCGGCTCGCGCATCGGCATGGTGCTCAGGTCTCCACCAGCCCGCCGCTGTCGCCGCTCGCGGCCGAGTCGATGCGGCCATGCGGCAGGCCGAGATAGTCGTCCGAGCGCATCTCGATCAGCCGCGACACGGTGCGGTCGAACTCGAACGCCTCGCGGCCGGATTTCGCCCGGTACAGCTCGTGCGGCTCGGCTTCCGCCGAGGCGACCAGCTTCACATGATGTTCGTAGAGCGTATCGATCAGGATGATGAAGCGCTTGGTCTCGTTGCGGCGCTCGTCCGCCAGCACCGGGATGTCGTCCAGCACCAGCGTATGGAAGCGCTGCGCCAGCGCGATGTAGTCGGCCGCGCCATAGGCCTTCGAGCAGAGATCGGCGAAGCTCGCCCGCGCCACGCCGCCTGCCGCCCGCGGCACGACGAGATCGTGACCCTTGACCTCCAGCACCACCTCATGCCCCTGCGCGGTGCCCGTGAGCTTGCGGAAGGCGTCGTCGAGCGCGGCCTGCGCGGCGGCATCGGCCGGAACCCGATAGACCGGCGCGCCGCCGAGCTTCTCCAGCCGGAAATCGGTCCGCGCCTCGAGCTTCACCACCTCGACCTTCTCGCTCAGCAGCGCGACGAAGGGGAGAAACAGCGAGCGGTTCAGCCCGCCCTCATAGAGCCGCGACGGCTCGACATTCGAGGTCGCGACCACGATGACGCCGGCGGCAAACAGCGCCGTGAACAGCCGCCCGAGAATCATCGCATCGGCGATATCGGTCACCGTGAACTCGTCGAAGCAGAGCAGGCCAGCCTCCGCCGCCAGTTCCGCCGCGACCGGGCCGATCGGGTCTGGCTCCTTGACCTCGCCGGCCTTGAGGCGCTGGCGATAGGCATGGATGCGGCCATGCACATCGGCCAGGAATTCGTGGAAATGCACCCGCCGCCGCTTCGGCTCCGCGACGGACTCGTAGAACAGATCCATCAGCATGGTCTTCCCGCGGCCGACCGAGCCCCAGACATAGAGCCCCTTGGGCGGGTCCTTCGGATCGGCCTTCTTGCCGAAGAGCCAGCCCAGCGCGCTGCTCTTGCGCGCCAGCCGCCGCTGCGCCAGCGCCTCCGCCAGGACCTCGAGCCGCCTCACCACGGCGATCTGAGCCGGATCGCGCTCGATGGCGCCGGCCTCGACCAGGGCGGCGTAGCGTTCTGTGATCGAGGCGGTCATGCGGGCGGGAAGATCATGCGAGCGGAAGGATCGATGCTGCGGCGCGGGATCTCCGGGTTACGGCAGTGCCGCCTGCGCGGCAAGTGCGTGCGCCGCACGGCTGCCGCCCGTCATTCCGCCGGCACCGCCATCGCGCGGCGGCGCGGATTGCGCTTGCGGAAGCGGCGCTTCGCCCAGATCACCAGCCCGGTGCCCCAGAGCCCGGCCAGCACCACGGAAAGCGCCAGATTGAGCCCGCTGCCCCAGAGCGCGTGCCAGTTGCCCTCGTGCAGCGCCCGCGGCCAGTTCGTCGGCGCCTCCTGCAACCCCTCCTGCGCCACGACGAAACTGGCCAGCCGGTCGCCGACATAGACGCGCGCCAAAAGCCGGCCGCCGCGCACCCGCATCGAGGTCAGCCCGGCGAGATCATGCGTGCGGGCGACGAGCGGCACGGCCTCGACCAGCGGAATCCGCGGCGCCCGCGCCGCGCCCGGCGCCGGAATGAAGCTGATGCCGAAGGCGATGGCGAGCCCGGTCAGCGGCGAGAGCACGATCAGCGGCAGGAACAGCCAGGCACCGACGCTGTGCCAGCCGCCCAGCGTGTTGCGCAGGCGCGGCCAGCCCATCAGCACACCGAGCGCCGCCAGCACCAGCATGGCGATGGTCGAGGCGCTGACCAGCCAGCCGAGATCGAGCAGCAGCCGCTCATGGAGCTGGCGGGCGGTGCCGAACCAGTCGGCCCAGCCCGGCTCGTCGATCTCCGCGCCGGTCCGCAGGCTGACATCGACCGCACCGTCGGGCCCGGCCCCGTTCAGCGTCATGAGCTGGTCATAGGTCCGGATCGACAGGCCGGTCGCCTTGCCTTCGGGATCGAACCGCGCCAGCGCCGCCAGCACCGAAGCCTCGGTCACAGGCGCGGCCGGCCGCGTGCGCTGCGCCAGCGGCTCGACCGAGAGCACGAGCCCGCTCAGGATCAATGCGATCAGCGGCAGGGCGAAGACGAGCGTGATCCAGCGGTGGAACCGCAGCCAATAGGGCTTGAGAGCCATGGTGAAGAGCTTTCGGGTCGCGTCGCCTTGGAACCTTTCTAAACAAGTCCGCCAACGAGCGCCATTGTGCTGGATCAAGCCCTTGCCTGTCCGGCGTCCAGCCGGTGCGCGACTCTCCTCCAGAGGGCGCGCGAACCGCAACACAACCCCCCTTGTGGGGAGGGGTTCTCCGTCGCGTTTCCCGCGCATGACAAACCCCCGCCCGCGTCTCCGCGTCGGGTGATGATGAGGGGCAGCGGAGCGCCGCGAGGCGCGGGGGTATCGGGCCGCTTCCATTGAGCCAGGTCGCGGCGCGGAGGGATTGAGCCACCCTCCGCACGCCCCGTGGCGCTCCGCTCATCGGCGATTTGACGACTCCGGGCCGCGCTTAGCGGGTCGATGGCGAGCCGGCGCCGCGAGCCGTTCCGACGCCAGTTCGGCTCATCGCCTCGTCGCGTCTACTCCGGCATGGGGCGAAGGCCTGATGCCGCCGACCGTTCCAGCGAGCTCCTCGCACAGGGACCGTAGTGTCCCCAGGGCGGTTCCCGAAGCCTCCCGGGAGTGGATCGTGACTCCACCCGCAGGCGCCGCCCCCATCCCCACCAACGGCACACCTCCGGATGGCTGCCCCTCGGGGATGAGGTGGGGCCGATTATGGGGAGGATTTGGGAGGCGGGGATAAGAATGATCCCCTATCCCTTCGACGATGAAGCGCGGGGAACCCTTCTCCTGTAAGGAGAGGGGCAAGGGAGAGGTGTCGGCCCTTGAACGAGTGAGGCGCGATGGCAACCGAGCGACAGGACTTCGCCCGAAAACTCCGCAAGCAATCGACAAAGTCGGAAGACATCCTCTGGAGCCTCCTGCGCGCCCATCGTCTCGACGGGCTGAAGTTCCAGCGACAAGCGCCGCTGCTCAGCTACACCGTCGATTTCCTCTGCTTCCAGCACAAACTCGTCATCGAACTCGACGGCAGGCAGCATGAGGCCGAGCAAGACTACGACGCGGCGCGCACGCAGGAGATCGAGCGCCATGGCTTCATGGTGATCCGCTTCCGCAACGATCTTGTGCTCAACGACCGCGACGCCGTCATCGCCCGCATCCGCGAAGCGGCGGGAACCTCGCGATAGAACCCTCTCCTGTAAGGAGAGGGCAGGGAGAGGTGTCGGCCGTTCCCCGCATGAGGCTCGCGTGTCGGCAGCGGTGAGGTTTGCGCCCCGCTGGTCCAGGGGCCGACACCGCACCCCTGCCCCTCTCCTTACAGGAGAGGGGTTCCCCGCGCCCTTCGTCACAGCCGAGATGCTTCTTCCCTCGCATCCGGAAGCGCTCGGAACCACGCCGCAGAACCCTCTCCTGTAAGGAGAGGGCAGGGGTGAGGTGTCAGCCGTTTTCCGCAAGAGGCTGTGGTCGGCAGCGGTGAGGTTCGCGCCCCGCTGGTCAAGGGGCCGACACCTCTCCCCTGCCCCTCTCCTTACAGGAGAGGGGTTCCCCGCGCCCTTCGCCGCAACCGCGACGCCTCTCCCCTCGCATCCGGAAGCGCTCGAAACCACGCCGCAGAACCCTCTCCTGTAAGGAGAGGGCAGGGAGAGGTGTCGGCCGTTATCCGCATAAGGCTCGCGTGAGCAGCGGTGAGGTTTGCGCCCCGCTGGTCCAGGGGCCGACACCTCACCCCTGCCCCTCTCCTTACAGGAGAGGGGTTCTTCCAGCGCCCGCCAGACTCTGCACGGCATTGAAGAGGATAATGAGGACGCCGTGCCGATACTGGACAAAGGCGAACAAACCATGCACGCTCAAACGGAAACGGTGGGGAACATCAATGTCAGATCAAGCTGATCAAAAGAGGCAAGAAAAGGCGACTGGCGCACACGCGAATATTCAAGCCACCACGCCTGCCTCACCAAAAATACGAAAACATCCTACTCCGCGACCTTTTCCAACTGTTTCATTAGAAAAGGCACTGAGCATAGCAAATGCGATAAAAGAGAAGAATGCCGGAAACCCTTGGGCGCCAACACAAGTTGCGAAAGCTCTCGGCATAGGCGAAAAATCAAGCTCGATCGACACTCTCTACAGAGCATCTAATTTATATGGATTGACAAGCGGCACCAGGGGCGCATCAGCGATCTCGATCGAGAAGATCGGCAGAGACATTGTCTACGCACCAAGCCCCGACGCCGTAACAAATGCACGTCGCAGAGCATTTCTGAATGTCGAATTATTCTCAAAAGTACTTGAGTACTATAAAGGAAATAGACTTCCGGAAATTGAATTCCTTTCGAATACACTAGTATCTGAATTTTCTCTGCCAAAAGAATTTCACGGAGTGTTCAGAGAGATTTTCTTAGAGAATTGCGATTTCGTACAAATCGGACCGAATTGGGGCGCATCGAGTGCGTTGGAAGGCACTATAGAACGCCGGTTTCCTACACCAAGCATACCGGCGGTCAGGACAATCGCGGCGGAGCACAACACAGACGGCAAAAAATGCTTTGTTATTATGCCTTTCACAGAAAGAAATCCGGCTAGGCCGTGGACTCATTACCGCGTAGCCAGATCCTTACGCATGCGAGCTTGAGGGTTGCGAGGAAGTTCTCCGCGAGCTTGTCGTAGCGTGTGGCGACGCGGCGGAACTGTTTGATCTTGTTGAAGAAGCGCTCGATCAGGTTCCTGTCCCTGTAGAGGTGGCGGCTGAAGCAGATCGGGTCCTTCCGATTGCTCTTGGGCGGAATGTTGGCCCAGGCTCCACGTTCGCCGACGAGCGCGCGCAAGGCGTTGGCGTCGTAGCCCTTGTCGGCCATCAGCATCGCGCCGGGAGCGAGATGGCCGATCAGGTCGGCGGCACTGGCGATGTCGCTGGCTTGCCCTGCCGTCAGCTTGAGCTGGATCGGGCGCCCTTGCGCGTCGACGAGGGCATGGATTTTGGTGGTGAGCCCGCCGCGCGAGCGACCGAGACAACGATCTCGACCCCCCTTTTTCCGGTTGCACCCTGCTGGTGGACCCGCACGACCGAGGTGTCGATCATCTGGACGTCGCCGTCGTAAGCCTTTGTGATCGCGTCCATCAGCCGATCCCAGACGCCGGCTTTGCGCCAGCGGTTGAAGCGATTGTAGATCGTCGTCGGTGGGCCATAGCGCGCTGGCACATCCGCCCAGGGCGCGCCCGAGCGAAGCACCCAGAAGATACCGTTCAGGACGCGCCGATCATCGACCCGCGGCACGCCGCGCGGCTTGTTGGGAAGATGCGGCTCGATCGCCGTCCATTCAAAATCGCTGAGTTCGTAGCGTCCCATCGCCAAGCTCCTCTTTCGGAGCTTGAATCACAAAATCGCCGCCGCTGGAATCGGCTGGACGCGCTTATGGGTTTACGGCCTAGGTCGCGCGGCTTTTTCGACGAGGTTTTTGAAAGTTTAATCAAACCCGCGGCCGAAGCGGCCGGCTTTGACGTCGCGACTGCCAATAAAGATGGTAGCGACGTTATTCAGTCCACGATCATAAATGAGCTCATTGATTCGGATATGGTGATCGCCGACCTCACAGATCATAATCCTAATGTGCTGTTCGAACTTGGAATTCGAATGTCGCAAGAAAAGCCGGTAGCTATAATCAAATCATCAGACACCGGTCGGATTTTTGACGTCGACAATATGCTCAGAGTATTCGAGTATAGCCCGAATTTATGGCAGAGCAGCCTAAAAACTGATATACCGAGGCTCGAAGGAAAAATTCGAGCAACTTGGGAAGAGCGAGGACACCAGCGCTCCTACATATCAATACTGCGTACAAAGAGCTAAACTCCCCCATCCCTTGACTCCCCCCACCCCTCCGTCCTAACCCCCGCCTCGGGACACGCCACCCCACCGTGGCGCGCCCATCTGTAAGGATGGAGACATCGATGGCGAATACCGTTCCGGCCACGCGTCCGCGCGTGCCGCATTTCTCGTCCGGCCCCTGCGCCAAGCGCCCCGGCTGGTCCCTCAAGGCTCTCAGTGACGCAGCACTCGGCCGCTCGCACCGCGCCAAGGTCGGCAAGGACAAGCTAAAAGCTGCCATCGACCTGACCCGCGAGGTGCTGCAGGTGCCGGCCGATTACCGCATCGGCATCGTGCCGGCCTCCGACACCGGCGCCGTCGAGATGGCGCTGTGGTCCTTGTTGGGCGCCCGCGGCGTCGACATGGTCAGCTGGGAGAGCTTCGGCGCCGGCTGGGTCACCGATGTCGTCAAGCAGCTCAAGCTCGCCGATGTCCGCACGCTTGACGCGCCCTATGGCGAATTGCCGAACCTGAAGAAGCTCGACACCAAGACCCGCGACGTCGTCTTCACCTGGAACGGCACGACCTCAGGCGTGCGCGTCGTCGATGCGAGCTGGATCGCCGACGACCGCGAGGGGCTGACCATCTGCGACGCGACCTCGGCCGCCTTCGCGCAGCGCCTCGACTGGCAAAAGCTCGATGTCACCACCTTCTCCTGGCAGAAGGTGCTCGGCGGCGAGGCAGCCCATGGCATGATCATTCTCTCGCCCCGCGCGGTCGAGCGTCTGGTGACCTACAAGCCGTCCTGGCCGCTGCCGAAGATCTTCCGCATGACCTCGGGCGGCAAGCTGATCGAGGGCATCTTCCAGGGCGAGACCATCAACACGCCCTCCATGCTCGCGGTCGAGGATTATCTCGATGCGCTGGCCTGGGCGAAGAAGGTCGGCGGGCTCGACGGGCTGGTGAAGCGGGCCGACGGCAATTTCCGCGTCATCGCCAAATTCGTGCGCGAGAACGACTGGATCGACTTCCTCGCCGTGAAGCCGAAGACGCGCTCGAACACGAGCGTTTGCCTGAAGTTCTCCGACCCGGCCGTGACGGCGCTGCCGGCGGACGCGCAGGCGGCCTTCGCCAAGCAGGTCGTCGGCATCATCGAGAAGGCCGGCGCCGGCTTCGACCTCGGCCATTACCGCGACGCTCCTCCCGGCCTGCGCATCTGGTGCGGCGCGACGGTGCAGTCGCGCGACCTCAAGGCGCTGCTGCCCTGGATCGAGTACGCCTTCGCCGAGGCCAAGGCGGGGTTGAGCAAGAAGGCGGCGTAAGGCGCCTGCTTCCCACAAACGCGACGTCGTCCCGGACAAGCGGCTGAAAGCCGCGCCGATCCGGGACCCATTCCTGAACCGTTCCGGAATGGGTCCCGGGTCTCCCTTCGGTCGCCCGGGACGACCCGCGCGTTTCCCCGTTTCCTGAATTCACGCACGCGCAGAGCGCCTCAGCGCCGCGCCAGCCGGAGCCATCCTCATGACAGCCCCCAAGGTCCTGATCTCGGACGCCCTTTCCCCCGCCGCCGTGCAGATCTTCAAGGATCGCGGCATCGACGTGACCTTCGATCCCAATCTCGGCAAGGACAAGGACAAGCTCGCCGCGATCATCGGCGACTATGACGGCCTCGCCATCCGCTCGGCCACCAAGGCGACGGCCAAGCTGCTGGAAGCGGCCAAGAACCTCAAGGTCATCGGCCGCGCCGGCATCGGCGTCGACAATGTCGAGATTCCCGCCGCCACGGCGCGCGGCATCATCGTGATGAACACGCCCTTCGGCAATTCGATCACCACCGCCGAGCACGCCATCGCGATGATGTTCGCGCTCGCCCGCCAGATCCCCTCCGCCGACGTCTCGACCCAGGCCGGAAAGTGGGAGAAGAACCGCTTCATGGGCGTGGAGATCACCGCCAAGACGCTCGGGCTGATCGGCTGCGGCAATATCGGCGCGATCGTCGCCGAGCGCGGCATCGGCTTGAAGATGCGCGTCATCGCCTATGACCCCTATCTCTCGCCCGAGCGCGCGGTCGCACTCGGCGTCGAGAAGGTCGAGCTGGAAGAGCTGCTCAAGCGCGCCGACTTCATCACGCTGCACGTCCCGATGACGGCGATGACCAAGAACATCCTCTCGGCCGAGAACCTCGCCAAGACCAAGAAGGGCGTGCGCATCATCAACTGCGCCCGCGGCGGGCTCGTCGACGAGCAGGCGCTGGCCGACCTGATCAAGTCCGGCCATGTCGCGGGTGCGGCCTTCGACGTGTTCTCGGTCGAGCCAGCGGAATCGAACCCGCTGTTCGGGCTGGAGAACGTCGTCTGCACGCCTCATCTCGGCGCCGCCACCAACGAGGCGCAGGAGAATGTCGCCCTGCAGGTCGCCGAGCAGATGTCGGACTATCTGCTCAAGGGCGCGATCACCAACGCGGTGAACTTCCCCTCGATCTCAGCCGAGGAAGCCCCGCGCATCAAGCCCTTCGTGGCGCTCGCCGAAAAGCTCGGCTCCTTCCTCGGCCAGCTCACCGAGGCGCCGGTCAAGGGCATCCGCATCGAGTATGAGGGCGCGGTCGCGAGCCTCAACCTGAAGGCGATCTCGGCCGCCGCGATCACCGGCGTGCTGCGGCCCTTCCTGCCCGAGATCAACATGGTCAACGCCGCCATGGTCGCCAAGGAGAAGGGCATCGTCGTCGAGGAGATGACGCGCGAGGTCGCCGGCAATCTCGAAAGCGTCATCCGCATCGTCGTCGAGGCCGAGGACATGCCGCGCCATGCCGCAGGCACCGTCTTCCAGGACGGCAAGCCGCGCATCGTCGAGATCCGCGACATCCAGGTCGATGCCGAATTCGCACCGCACATGCTTTATGTCCGCAACGCCGACAAGCCGGGCTTCATCGGCCAGTTCGGCTCGCTGCTGGGCGCCGCCGGCGTCAATGTCGCGACCTTCTCGCTCGGCCGCGACAAGCCCGGCGGCGACGCGATCTGCTATGTCGCCGTCGACGAGGCGATCTCGGACGAGCTGCTGGCCAAGATCCACGAGATCCCGATGGTCAAGCGGGCGCGGCGGCTGAGGTTTTAGACCCCCATGCGCTTCGCAGGCCTGCGCGCCATGGTCGCCTCCCGCAAGGACACGGCCATGGCGCCACTGAAATTCGAGGTCCGTCGCGACGAGGAGGCCGGCGTCTGGTACGCCGTCGCCACCGACGAGAGCGGCATCGTCACCGAAGCCGAGACGCTGGACGCCCTGCGCGAGCGACTGAAGCAGCTCGTGCCGGATTTCCTCGAGCTCGACTGCGACTGCCCGATCGAGCTGGAGATGTGCAGCGACGAGCTGGCCTTCGGCTCTTGCGAGCTGCCGCCGCGCTGATCGAGGCTTAGAGACCAGCGCGAAAGCGAGATGAGCCCGCATGCGGAAAAATCGCTTGGAGCCGGCCATGCCATCACGCATCATCATGACGGTTCACGAGGTCAGGTAGCAGGCATGAAGCGGCACGCGATCGTCAGAGCGGCATGGGATGACGAAGCCGGCGTCTGGTATGTCGAAGAATCGGATATTCCCAGCCTCGCGACCGAAAGCGAGACGCTGGAGGGCTTGCGCCAGCGTATCCGCGACATCATTCCTGATCTTCTGCAAGATGCGGTGGACCGCCCGGACGAGATCGAGGTCGACATCATCGCTCACGCGCATGAACGGGTGCGGACCGCTGCATAAGAGTTGATGCATGCGATGAAGATGCGCCTTCACGTGCCAAACTTCATACTCGCCTGTGAAAGTTCATACTCAAATATGCTTATTGGCATATTTGAGTATGAACTTTCACATGAAGTGAATTTCTTGGTTGTAGTTGAATGCGAATCAGGAGGTATTCCTGTTCATGAAACTCCGTAAGGGGCGCACGTGAACAACTTTACATCTGCTGTTCGAGAAAGGCTCGCCGCGGCCGGTTATGAGCGTATCCGCTCAGGCAAGGGCGACCATGAAATCTGGCGCCATCCCTAGACGCGCGTGGCCGTTCCGGTCGATTCCAAGATCAAGTCTCGGCACACGGCCAACAAGATCATGAAGGACGCCGGCCTTCCCAAGGCTTTCTGACTCGCCCCACCCACGCCGCAATCACCCTCTCCCGTGCGCGCCGCTCACAGGAGATGCCCATGCTTCGCTTCGCCGCTATCGCCCTCGCCTGCCTTGCTGCCTCACAGGCCGTGTCGACGAACCCCGCCCGCGCCGACTGGGACAAGGCGAAGCTGGACAGGGAGATCGTCGCGATCGAGCGGCAGTCGAAAGGGCGGCTCGGCGTCGCCCTGCTCGACCTGAAGGACAGCAGGACCTGGTCGCATCGCGGCACCGAGTCCTTCCCGATGCAGAGCGTCTTCAAATGGCCGCTGGCGATTGCCGTGTTGCAGGCGGTCGAAGCCGGCCGTTTCAAGCTCGACGAGAAGATCACGATCAGGCGCAGCGAGTTCTCGCTCTATCACAGCCCCCTCGCCAAGGCCTTCGAAGGCGAGAGCAACGCCTATCCGCTGCGCGAGCTGATCGCGCTCGCCGCCGGAGAGAGCGACAACACCGCCGCCGACATCCTGATGCGCGAGATCGGCGGGCCGCGCGTCGTCCGTGCGATGCTGGCTGCGGGCGGCATCCAGGGCATCACGGTCGACCGCTACGAGCGGCAGTTCCAACCCGAGGTCTTCGGCCTGCCGGGCTTCGGCTGGAACGATGTGATCGACGAGCCGGCCTACCGGGCGAAGCTCGCCGCGCTCGATCCGGCAAAGCGCAAGGCCGCCCTGCAGACTGCACTTAAGGACCGCCGCGACAGTGCGACGCCCGAGGCCAGCGTGCTCTTTGTCGAGGCGCAGGCCAGGGGCAACTGGCTGCGCGGGCCCGCCCATAATGCCCTGATCGACAGGATCGTCACGGAAACGAAAAGCGGCGCGGACCGCATCCGCGCCGGCCTGCCCGAAGGCGCCCGCTTCGCCCACAAGACCGGGCTGGGCCTGACCATGGACGGCATCAACCACGCCACCAATGACATCGGCCTCGTCAACCTGCCGAACGGCCGCGTCTTTGCCATTGCCGTCTATCTCGCGGGCTCGACGGCGGATGCCAGGACTCGCGAAGCCGCCCACGCCGCCGTGGCGAAATTGGCTGTCGCTGCCTTGCGCTAGACGCTCCCGGGCCGGGCCTCGGAAACGCAGCGTCATCCCGGGCGTGCCCCCGAATCCGTCGAGAAGCCTCGAACTCAGCGCCGCCCCAGCCGCTCGGCAATGAAGATGCCGCCCAGCACGAGCGCCAGCGCCAGCCCGTGATACAGCGCGAGCTGTTCGCCGAGGATGAACACGGCCATGATCGGCGCGAACACCGGCACGAGATTGGCGAAGACCCCGGCCCGGCCGGGGCCGATCAGTTCGACCGCACGCAGGAAGGTGAGCTGCGCGATCATCGAGGGGCCGAGCACCACGAAGATCAAAATGAGCCAGCCCGTGACGGTCGGCCAGTAGGTATGGCCGGTCGCGATCTCGATCGCGAGCAGCGGCAGGGAACCGACGAACGCCGCAAAGCCCGCAGCCGCGAAGAAGACCAGCGCCGGCATCGGTGGGCGGTTGCGGATCGCGACCGTGTATCCGGCATAAAGCATCGACGCGACGATCATGTAGATGTCGCCGATCGCGAAACGGAGGCCAGCGAGAATATGGATGTCGCCGCGGCTGGCGGTGACGGCGATGCCGAGCATGGTGACGGCCACGCCCAGCGCCTGGAGAGGGGCGATCGGCGTGCGATAGACCAGGAAGGCGCCGATCAGCACGAAGATCGGGATCGAGCCCTGGAGAATGCCGATATTGATGGCGGTGGTCGAATAGCCTGCGAGATACAGGAGCAGGTTGAACATCGTGAAGCCGCAGATGCCCATCAGCGCGATGAAGCGCCAGCGCTGGCGCAGCACCGGGGCATGCTCGGCGAGTTCACGGCGCAGCAGCAGCGGCAGCACCAGGCAGACGCAGCCCCAGCGCAGCGTCGTCATCGTCATCGGCGAGATGTTGCCGACCGACAGCCTGCTGGCGATGGCGTTGCCGGCCCACATCAGCATCGTCAGTGTCAGCAGGAGATAGGCGTTGGCCCAGACTCGCTGCGGCAGGGTCTGGGTCGGGGGCAAGAGCGCGCGCCTCTCCGGAACGGGGATGCCTGCAATAGCCTTGCGCGCGGTTCCCGTCATGTGGGATGAGGCGCAAGGTTGCCCGGCGCCCGGCGCATCCCTGTGCAGAACACACCTCCCGGCCAATCCCCATGATCGACGTCTCAGCCCGCCCGCTCCGCCTTCTCTTCGTGGACGGCAACACCCGCGAGCAGCGCGAGAGCCATGCCACCGGCTACGGCACGCAACCGGCGCAGGCCTATGCGAACGAGGTCTCCGTGATCGTGCCGGGCGCGGTCGCCGACATCTGCCTGCCCGCCGACGAGGGCGCAAACCTCCCGGACGGCGCCGGGCTGCAATCCTATGACGGCATCTTCCTGACCGGCTCGGCCCTGCACATCTACCAGATCGAACCGGCAGTGACCCGGCAGATCGAGCTGATGCGCGCGATCTATGCCAGCGGCACGCCCTGCTTCGGCTCCTGCTGGGGCATCCAGATGGGCGCGGTCGCGGCCGGCGGCAGCGTCACGCGCAATCCCAACGGCCGCGAGATTGGCTTCGCGCGCAAGATCACCGTCAACGCGGCAGGCCGCGCCCACCCGCTTCTGGCCGGCCGGCCGACCGCCTTCGACGCGCCCGCGATCCATCTCGACACCGTCGCCCTGCCGCCCAGCGACACCACGATCCTGGCCTCGAACGCCTGCAGCCAGGTTCAGGCCGCAGAAATCCGCCATGACGGCGGCGTCTTCTGGGGTGTCCAGTACCATCCCGAATTCCCGCTGCGCCAGGTCGCCTCCATCCTCGGGCGGATGGTCCCGATCCTGATCGAGGAAGGCTTTCGCGCCGACGAGGCCGCCGCCCATGGCTGGCTCGCCGATCTGCGCGCGCTCGACGCCGAACCGGCGCGGCATGATCTCGCCTGGGCGCATGGTCTCGATGCCGAGGTGCTGGACGAACAGCGCCGCGTCACCGAACTGCGCAACTTCCTGACCCACCGGGTCCAGCCGCACGCGAGCATTCGCGGCCGGGTCTGAGAACGGCCCGAAGCACGCCGGGCGCATCTTCCGAAAACCGCGCGGCGACGAGGATGTGCCTGACTCGCCGCTGCCGACGGAACCCCGTCGCACGACGTCGGCTAGCCTGACCGGCGCAAAGCAAACCGGACGCGGCAGCCAATTCACGCCCGGCGCGCCGCATCGGATTTCCCAGGCCGATTCTGACCAAGAGGCAGTCCCGTCGCCCGGACGTCCCACGCGGTCGATCCCGCACGCTCGTATGCATGTCTCTGCAAATGCCTATTCGGTCAGCAAATCATTATTCGGCTTAATTCAATTTTAAGCAAAATCTCCGGAAGTGGGGTCTACCGCAGACCATAACGAAGGCATCGAACCTTCGCCCTCCGCTGCGGCACCGCCGATGCCTGCCCGTCTCCCTTCAGAACGACGCCCGCTTCGCGCCGCAGTCAAAGGCAAGAAATCTTGAAATCGATCCGCATCAAAATCATCGCGATCCTGGCGATCATCTCGCTCGGCGCCCTGTTCTCCTCGGGCCTCGGCATGTGGGCCCTGTCGCGCTCCGGCGATCTCAGCAAACGCTCCTCCGTCCAGGCCGATCTCGCACTCGCCACCGACCGGATCAACGGTCATGTCCTCGGCGTCGTGATGGACGCCCGCGGCATCTACATGTCGAAGGCGGCGGCAGATGCCGAGCCCTTCGCGAAGGGCGTGGAGGCACGCTTCCCGCAATTGCGCGCGCTGGCCGCCGAACTGACCCGGATCGCTCCCGAGGCGGAACGCGGCCGGACCCGCGAGATCGAGAAGGCCATCGCCGACTTCATCACCTTCCGCTCCGAAACGGTGCGCCTCGGTCGCGAGGTATCTCCGGCAGCCGCCAATGCCCAGGGCAACAACGACGCCAACCGGCTCAACCGGAAGGCGCTGAACGACCTGCTGCTGGCCTTCGCCAAGAGCAACGAGGCGACCGGTGACGCGCTCGCGCAGGATGCCGCGAACTTCACCCGGATGGCGCAGATCGCGCTGCCGATCGTGCTGGGCGTGACACTGCTCGGTTCGCTCCTGATCGCCATCTTCTTCGCGCAGCGCTCGCTGACGCAGCCGATCCTCGATCTCAGCGCCGTGATGGCGGCGCTGACGCATGGCGACCTCAAGGTCTCGGTGCCGCATCTCGACCGCAAGGACGAGATCGGCGCGATGGCGCAGGCGGTCTCGGTGCTGCGCGACAGCAGCGAGCAGGTCGCGTTGCTGCAGCAGCAGGAACAGGCGGCAGCCGCGGCGCGTCTGGCGCGGGCGCAGTCGATGGAGGCTGTGGTCTCCGATGTCGGCGAGGTCGTGGCAGCGGCTGCGGCCGGCGACTTCTCGGCCCGCCTCCAGATCGACCAGGCCGACGAGCAGATGCAGAAGCTCGTCGGCGGCATCAACGAGATCAACGCCGTCGTCGACGGCGCCACCGGCGACTTCTCGAGCGCGCTGCAGGCGATCGCGGCGGGTGACCTGACGCATCGTGTCGACAGGGCCTATCACGGCCGCTTCGCCGACCTCAAGAACGCCATCAACGAGACCGTCGAACGCCTGTCCTCGACGGTGAAGACGATCCAGACGACGACCGCCGATGTCGGGCTGGCCGCACGCGAGATCAATATGGGCGCCGACGACCTGTCGAAGCGCACCGAGGAACAGGCTTCGAGCCTCGAAGAGACGGCGGCCACGACCGAGCAGCTCGCGGCTTCGGTCAAGGCGACGGCGCAGGCGTCGCGCCAGGCGGCCTCGGTCGCCGACGAGGCGATGCAGGCGGCCCAGAGCGGCGGTGTGATTGCGGGCCAGGCGGTCGATGCGATGGCGCGCATCGAAACCGCGTCGACCAAGATCTCCGACATCATCCGGGTGATCGACGACATCGCCTTCCAGACCAATCTGCTGGCGCTGAACGCCGCCGTCGAGGCAGCCCGGGCCGGCGATGCCGGCAAGGGCTTCGCCGTCGTCGCCTCGGAGGTCCGCACGCTTGCCCAGCGCTCGAGCGAGGCCGCCAAGGACATCTCGGCGCTGATCTCGTCCTCGAACAGCGAGGTCGGCGAAGGTGTGAAGCTGGTCCGCCAGGCCGGCGAACAGCTCAGCCAGATTCTCGCCGCATCGGAAAAGGTCGCGGCGACGATCGCCGAGATTTCGGCGGCCTCCGGCGAACAGGCCAGCGGCATCGACGAGATGAGCCAGGCCGTCGCCCATCTCGACGAAATGACGCAGGCGAACGCAGCCCTGGCCGAACAGAGCGCCGCATCCGCCGGTTCGCTGACGGGCCGGATCGCCCAGCTCAACGACCTCGTCGCAGCCTTCAGGACGGGGCACGATGGCGCGGGAACGATCGTCGCCTATCGCCAGCCGGCCCCGGTCCGCGCCGCGGCTCCGGCCTCCGAACCGGCCCGGCTGCGCCAGATAGCCGAGGCTGCCTTCGTCCAGCAAAGCGCTCCAGCCCGCAAGGTCGTCAACGCCCGCGCCAGCGACGCCGGCTGGGAGGAATTCTGACCTTCCCGGGCATATCCCGGACGGCATCGGACACGAAGCCCTGCCCCCTTCGGGCAGGGTTTTTCGCTTCGGCAGGTCCGAAGACCGGCCGCTCGGACCCTGTCTCCCCCGAATGCAGGATGCCGCGAGGCGCCCCCCGCGCAAGGCTGTCCGCAGTCCGGCCCAATTCCGCCTTGGCCGCGCCGAATTCGAACCCGCCTATCACGGCCTCGTGATCGTCTGAGGGGATAGCACAGCATGATGACCCGACTTGCCGCCGCTCTGGTTCTCGCACCCGGCCTCGCCGTCGCGGCAGAGACTGAGCTGTCCTCGCGGATCGACCGCGTCACCGTCTATCCGGACGGCGCCGTCGTGACGCGGCTCGGCAAGGCGGAGCTGCTGCAGGGCGCCTCCCAGATCGTGCTGCGCGGCCTGCCGGCGACGATCGATCCCGCTTCGATCCGCGTCGAGGGCAAGGGCTTTTCGGATGGCTCGGGCAGCGGCGCCTTTTCTGTCGGCGCCGTCGATGTCCGCCTGACGCCCGGCGAGGCCCGCCCCGTGCTCGACACGGTGATCGAGGGCAAGCTCAAGGCGTTGCGCGAGGAAAAGGAGGCGCTGGCCGGCCGCGTCAGCGCGATCGAGGCCAAGCGCGCCACCATCGAGCGCTTTGCGCAGGTCGGCCCCGACAAGCTCGGCCCTGACGGCAAGGCGCTGCCGGTCGCCGACTGGCCGGCCGTGTTCGACGCCATCGGCGTCTCGCTGGTCAAGGTCCATGACGAATTGCGCGGCGCCCGGGCCCGCAGCAGCGACGTCGATGCTGAAATCGCGGCGCTGGAGCGGGCCAGGCCGCAGGCCGGCAAGCCCGGCGCGCCGAAGCGCGACATCGCCATCGCGGTCGAGGCCGCCGCCCCCGTCGCGGCCGAATTTGCGGTGACCTACCGCGTCGGCGGTGCCGGTTGGACGCCGCAATACGAGGCCCGGCTGACCACCGGCAGCGGCACGGCCAAGCCCTCGATCGACCTCGTCCGGCGTGCCGAATTGCGCCAGCGCACCGGCGAGGACTGGGGCGACGTCGCGCTCACCCTCTCGACCACGCGCTCGGCCGGCGGCACCCGCGCCCCGGAGCTGGCACCGATGCAGGTGATGTTCTTCGAGCCACCCGTGCTTTACGAGACCCGGCGTTCGGCCGCCGCCCCCGCCCCGATGGCCGCAGCGCGCGCCAGGGCGGAGGCCGACGCCATGGCCGAGCAGACCCAGAAGGCGGCCCCCGGCGGCGGCCAGCCCCAGGCTCAGGCCGCCCAGATGCAGACCGCGCAGGTCGAGGCAGGCGCCTATCAGGCGAGCTTCCAGGTGCCCGGCCGCGTCAGCATCCCGCAGGACGGCTCGTCCAAGACGGTGCTGCTGAGCCAGGGCAGGGTCGAGCCGACGCTGACCGCCCGCGTCACGCCGGAGCTCGAGGAGACCGCCTATCTCGAAGCCGCCTTCACGCATGAGGAGGCGGCGGCCCTGCTGCCGGGCACGGTCGCACTGCATCGCGATGGCAGCTATATCGGGCGCGGCCGGCTTGGGCTGGTGGCGCCCGGCGACAAGGTCGAGCTCGGCTTCGGCGCCGACGACAAGCTCAAGGTCACGCGCGCGCCAGTCCGCCGCCGCGAGAACGAGCCGACCTGGCTCGGCCAGACTCGCACCGACCTGCGCGAGTTCAGGACCGTGGTGAAGAGCCTGCACGCGCAGCCGGTCAAGGTGACGGTCAGCGAGCGCATCCCCTTCTCGGAAAGCACAGCGATCACGGTCGAGACGATCGCCGCCCAGACCACGCCGCCGACCGAAAAGCAGGTCGGCGACAAGCGCGGCGTTTCGGCCTGGACCTTCGATCTCGCGCCCGGCACGGAGAAGGAGATCAAGGTCGCCTACCGCATCAAATGGCCGGGCGACCGCGAGGTCACCTTCGCCCCGCAGCCGGCGCCCGGTCCCCTGCCGCTGCCCCGGCCGGTGAACTGAGCGGGAGCGCAATCCGAGCAGGCTTTGTGCTCATGGAAGCAAGGCCGTCGTACCGGGCGACCGCAGGGAGACCCGGGACCCATTCCGGAGCCTTTCCGATCCGTGCTCTGGAACGGGTCCAGGATCGGCGCCGCTTCGCGGCTTGTCCGGGACGACGCGCGTGAAGGTTCAAGCGCTCGGCAAATCGCGACGCCTCACACCGCCATCGCGAGTTCGCGCCCGCGCCCCAGCCGCGCCATCCAGTCGGTGAACTGCGGCTGCAGCGCGAGCTGCCGGCCGTAGTGGCGACGCAGCGCCTCGACCAGCCGCCCGCCGCGCCCGAGCTGCGCATCGGCGAAGCCGATCATCACCGAATTCGGCCAGGCCTGCGGGCGCACGCCGCGCAAGCGCTCGAACAACTCGTCCTCGTCCGCCACCGCATCGTTCTGCGCCATCAGGGTCAGCATCGCCGCCGTCGAGCGCGAGATGCCCATATGGCAGTGGACCAGGAGATGGCCCTCGACACGCTCGGCCAGCCCGTCGCGCAGGCTCTCGCCGAACTGCAAAATCTGTTCGACATGACGCGGCTCCGGATGGATCTTGCCCGCGGCTGGATCGATGATGTCGTGGAAACGCAGCGTCACGCGGTGATGCTCGCCATAGGTGCCGAAGGTGTCGATCTCCGGCAGGTCGGGGTCGAGCACCGAGAGCACATGGGTGACGCGGCGGATGCTGTGCGCCGGCAGCTCCTCGATGCCGCAGATCGTCAGGGTCGAGATCGAAAGCGATTGCATGAGCGTGACCGGCGGGGTTCGGGAACCAGCCGCTTACAGGGCAAGGGCGGGACGGCGCAACGGGCAGGAATGAGGGTCAGCCCTGCAGAACACTGCGCCGCTCCGTCGCCGGACCGCGTCATCCCGGGCTTGGCCTGGGATGACGGATGCGTTTGCGAATGAGGCGTTACGCCGCGACCGCCTGCGGCTGCATACCCAGCTCTTCGGAGACGACATTGACCCAGTAGCGGATGCCGTCCGGGATGATCGCGTCGTTGAAGTCGTAGAGCGGCGTGTGCAGCCCCTTGAACGAGCCGTCCGCCTCGACGCCGTTGCCGATCCGCATGAAGGCGCCGGGCTTGATCAGCATCATCTCGGCGAAATCCTCGCCGCCGGTGCCGGGCCGAAGCTTGGCATCGACATGGGCGGCGCCGACGGACGCCGACGCCGCGGCGACCGCGACCTCGACCTGCTCGGCCTTGTTGATCAGCGGGCTGGTGCCGCGATGGTAATGCGCTTCCGCCTTGCAGCCCCAGGCCAGGGCGGTCGCGGCCGCCAGCTCGGCGATGCGGCGTTCGATGGTGTCGCGGATTTCGGCCGAATAGGTCCGCGCCGTGCCGCCGAGCACCAGCTCGGAGGGGATCACGTTGGAGGCCTCGGTCGAGCCGCCATGGATGTAGCCGACGCTGATCACCGCCGTGTCGAGCGGCGGCACGTTGCGCCCGACGATGCCCTGCAGGCCGAGCACGAACTGCGCCTGCGCATAGGTGATGTCGGTCGAGAGATGCGGCTGCGAGCCGCCATGGCCGCCGACGCCGCGGAAGGTGACCTCCCAGCTATCGGCCGAGGCCAAAAATGGCCCGACCGTGGTGCCGAAATGCGACGCGGCCAGGCCCGGCGTGTTGTGCAGGCCATAGATCGCATCGCAGGGGAAGCGCTCGAACAGACCGTCGGCCAGCATGGCGTTGGCGCCGCCGCGCCCCTCCTCCGCCGGCTGGAAGATCATGATCGCCGTGCCGGCGAAATCGGGATGCTCGGCGAGGTAGCGTGCGGCGCCGAGCAGCATGGTGGTGTGGCCGTCATGGCCGCAGGCGTGCATCTTGCCCGGGTGCTGCGAGGCGTGGGGCAGCCCCGTCATCTCCTCCAGCGCCAGGCAGTCCATGTCGGCGCGCAGGCCGATCGCCCGTTGGCCCGGACGCTTGCCGCGGATCACGCCGACGACGCCGGTCCCGCCGACATTCTCGGTGACCTCGACGCCCCATTCGCGCAGGTTCTGCGCGACGAGCGCCGCCGTGCGGTGTTCTTCGAGCCCGAGTTCGGGATGGGCATGGATGTCGCGACGGATCGCGGTGAACGCGGCATGGTGGCGTTCGAGCCAGGTGTCGAAGTCCGTCGTCGTCATCGTCTGTCCCCTTCGCGCGCACCGCGCACATCCGTGATTCGGGCTGCGGGCCCGGCCGCGCGAGGCAAGCATGAAGCCTGCCAGCGAGGCGCCTTCATGGCCGCCGCCGCCTCTTCTACACGCTGGCGCGCCCGGCTTCCATGCGCGCAAAGCTTGACCTTCGCGCGCTCTTGGCTCATGAGGACCTGCAAGAACCTGCCTCGGAACCCCGGTCTTGCGCCGGGGTTTTTCATGTGCGGCGCTTGCCCGAAACGACACGAGCAAGACAAGCAGGAACACCTGAACCATGGCAAATGTGGTGGTGGTCGGCGCCCAGTGGGGCGACGAGGGCAAGGGCAAGATCGTCGACTGGCTGTCGAGCCAGGCGGACGTCGTCGTCCGTTTCCAGGGCGGGCATAATGCCGGCCATACGCTCGTCATCGACGGCAACGTTTACAAGCTCTCGCTTTTGCCCTCAGGCATCGTGCGCGGCGGCAAGCTCTCGGTCATCGGCAACGGCGTCGTCGTCGACCCCTGGCACCTCGTCGAGGAGATCGCCCGGCTGCGGGCGCAGGGCGTCGCGATCAGCCCCGAGAACCTGCGCGTCGCCGACAATGCGACGCTGATCCTGCCCCTGCATCGCGAACTCGACCACTTCCGCGAGACCTCCAATGCCGGCCTGAAGATCGGCACGACCAAGCGCGGCATCGGCCCGGCCTATGAGGACAAGGTCGGCCGCCGCGCCATCCGCGTCATCGACCTGAAGGATCCCGCGATCCTCGAAGCCAAGATCGAGCGGCTGCTGGCGCATCACAACGCCTTGCGCCGCGGCCTCGGCATCTCCGAAGTGAACGGTGGCGAGCTTCTCGGCCAGCTCAAGGAGATCGCGCCGCAGGTCCTGCCCTATGCCGACACGGTCTGGGCGCTGCTCGACGCCGAGCGTCGCGCCGGCAAGCGCATCCTGTTCGAGGGCGCGCAGGGCGCGCTGCTGGACGTCGACCACGGCACCTACCCCTATGTGACCTCGTCCAACATCGTCGCCGGCCAGGCCGCGACGGGCTCCGGCCTCGGCCCCTCGGCCGTTGGCTATGTGCTCGGCATCGCCAAGGCCTATACGACCCGCGTCGGAGAAGGCCCCTTCCCGACCGAACTGTTCGACGAGATCGGCGAATTGATCGGCCAGAAGGGCAAGGAGTTCGGCGTCGTCACCGGGCGCAAGCGCCGCTGCGGCTGGTTTGACGCCTGCCTCGTGCGCCAGACCGTCAAGACCTCGGGCATCGACGGCATCGCCCTGACCAAGCTCGACATCCTCGACGGCTTCGAGGAGATCAAGGTCTGCACGGGATACAGGCTCGATGGCGAGATCCTCGAGCATCTGCCGGCCGGTCAGAGCGACCAGGCCCGGGTCGAGCCGGTCTACGAGACAATCGAAGGCTGGGAAGGCTCGACCGCGGGCGCCCGCTCCTGGGCGGATCTCCCCGCGCAGGCGATCAAATATGTCCGCCGCATCGAGGAACTGATCGGCGCGACCGTGGCGGTGCTCTCCACCAGCCCCGAGCGCGACGACACGATTCTCGTCCATAATCCGTTCGAAAGCTGAGCTGCCGTCGAAGGTTGACCCGCCTTCGAACGTCAGCCTGCCCTTCGAAAGTTGCCCGGCCTTTGAAACACGTCTGGCCCGTCAAGGGTTGACGCAGGCATTCAACAGCGACAAGTGAGGCCAATGGCCGACTTCTATCCCATCCTGGCACGAGCGGTCGCCGGGCTGCCCGACACATCGCCAGCGGCGCGCAACGCCATCTACGACCGTGCCCGGACCGCCCTCGTGACGCAGCTTCGCAGTCTCGACCCGCCACTCGGCGAGGCCGAGATCATGCGCGAGCGTCTTGCGCTCGACGAAGCCGTGGCCCGGATCGAGGCGGATTACGACGACGCCCCCCACCAGCCGGAGATGGAGCCGCTCCTGCGCCCGCTGGAGCCGGAAACGGAGGCGGCCGCCGCAGGCGAGCCTGTGCAGGCCCAGCCCCGTGCCCCGGCCGCTCCGCAGGCTCAGGGCGATGCGCCGCCCGATGACGGGCGCTTAGACGAAGCGCTGCCCGAGCCTGCCGAGCCGCAGGCGATGCGCCCGCGAGTCGCGCCACCTCGCGAGAAGCGGGTCAGGCCCGGACATCTGCGCACGGCGGTCGTCGCGACAGGCGTCGCGGTCGCCGTCGCGGCCATCGCCGTCGCGGCCTACTACGTCAACAAGGTCAAGCCGCCGGAGACGGCGACGCGTCCGCGCGTCGAGACCCCGGCCCAGCCGGCCCAGGCCGACAATGCCGGCAAGATCAACGACCGCGTCGGCGAGGCCACCGCTCCCGCCGGAGGCACACGCCCGGGCAACGCGGCGTCGACGGCTCCCTCGCAGGAGATCGCGGTCGCGCAACGCGCCATCCTCTACACCGAGATCCCCGACAGCCCGCAGGCGCCGCGGGCCGTGAACGGCCGCGTCTTCTGGCGGCTCGACAGCGAAAGCGTCGGTCAGGGCCGCCCGGTCGAGACGATCGTGCGCGCCACCGTCGAGATCACGGAGATCGGGCTCGCGCTCGACTTCACGATCCGGCGCAACACCGACACCGCCTTCCCGGCCTCGCACATCATCGGCATGCGCTTCACCTCGACCGGCGACCCGGCGACGGAGTCGGTGCGCGAGGTCGGCGTGCCGCAGTTCAAGACCGAGGAGGGCGAGCGCGGCGCGCCGCTCTCGGCGATCAATTCGGCGCTGGGCGAGAACCTCTTCGTCGCAGCCCTCTCGAACGTGCCGGTCGAGGTCGAGCGCAATCTCGACCTGATCCTGAACCGGAGCTGGATCGACGTGCCCGTCCGCTTCGCCTCGGGCCGCCGCGGCATCATCACCTTCGAGAAGGGCGTGCCCGGCAGCCAGACGCTGGCGGATGCCTTCGGACGATGGCGCTGAGGCCGAGTACGAACCTCGGAACCACGCCCCTCAGCTCAGCTCCTCCGCTCGGCCGCAAACCGCGCCGCCGCGCGCAATACGTCGGCCTCGGCGCCGAACCCCTCCAGCGCCGCGACAGCCTCGGAACTGAGACGATCCCGCTCGCGCTTGGCCTCCGAGAGCCCCAGCGCCTGCACCAGCGTCGCCTTGCCCCTGTCCTGATCCTTGGCGGTGGCCTTGCCGAGCTGCTCCGGGCTCGCCTCGACGTCGAGAATGTCGTCGGCGACCTGGAAGGCGGCGCCGAGCGCCCGCCCGTAAGCCGCCAGCGCCCCACGCTGGGCGACCGAGGCTCCGCCGAGCAGCGCGCCGATCTCGACACTCGCCGCCAGCAGCGCGCCGGTCTTCATCGCTTGCAGACGGCGAATCTCGGCATCGGAAAGCGTTGCGGCAGCACCATCGTCGAAGCGTCCCTCCGCCGCGAGGTCGAGCATCTGGCCGCCGGCCATGCCGCCGAGCCCCGAGGCGCGGGCGAGCGCCAGCACCATGGCGGCGCGGACCTCGCCGGTGGGATGGGTCGCAGGGTCGGCCAGGACCTCGAAGGCAAGCGTCAGCAGCGTGTCGCCGGCCAGCATCGCGGTCGCCTCGTCATAGGCCCTGTGCACGGTCGGTCGGCCCCGGCGGGTGTCGTCGTCGTCCATCGCCGGCAGGTCGTCATGCACCAGCGAATAGCAATGGACGAGTTCGACCGCGGCGCCCGCTCGCAGCGCCTGACCGGCCGCTATGCCGAACAGCCGGGCCGTCTCGACGGTCAGGAAGGGCCGAAGCCTCTTGCCGCCGCCGAGCGCGCCATGGCGCATGGCGGCGAGCAGCCGGGCCGGACGGACGATCTCGCCCTCGCGCACCTCGCCGACGAGCAGCCCATCCAGCAGGGTCTCGATCTCGGTGGCGGTTTGCGCCAGCCGCGAAGCGAGGTCATCATCGCCATGGCGGGCATCACCATCGCAAGACGGGGCGGAACTCATGCGGGGGCCTCGCGTTCGCTGACCGGCGGCCGATTCCGGAGAGGAACAGGGCCGGAGCGGCCGGGACTTGCCGGAGCAGGACCGAACCGTCAAGCCTTGGGGGGATGACAGCAATGGCGACAGAGCGGGCGACCACGCGGCGGGGCCTGTTGGCCCGCGCCCTGCGCTGGATCGTGCTTGCTGCGCTGGCGCTGCTCGCGGCGCTGATTCTCGGCCTCGTCCTCTACCGTATCGTGCCCGTGCCCTCGACGCTGATGCTCGGCCGCTGGCTGACGCTCCAGCCCGTCGAGCGCCAATGGGTGCCGCTCACCGCGATCTCGCCGGCCCTTGCGCGGGCTGTGATCGCCGCCGAGGACCAGCGCTTCTGCAGCCATCGCGGCGTCGATTGGATCGAGCTCAATGCGGTGCTGGAGGACGAGGACGGCCCCTCGCGCGGCGCCTCGACCCTGACCATGCAGACCGCCAAGAACGTCTTCCTCTGGCCCGGACGCTCTTATGCTCGCAAGGCGCTGGAGATTCCGCTCGCGATGGCGATCGACCTCGCCTGGCCGAAGCAGCGGATCATGGAGGTCTATCTCAACGTCGCCGAATGGGGCGACGGCCTGTTCGGCGCGGAAGCCGCGGCCCAGCGCTATTTCGGCAAGCCGGCCTCGCGCCTGACCGCCGCCGAGGCAGCGCGGCTCGCCGGCGCGTTGCCCAACCCGATCCTCCGCAACCCGGCGAGGCCGAGCCGGGGCCTGCAGGCCGCCGCAGGCCGGGTCCAGCGCCGCGTCGGGCAGTTGGGGTCGCTGGGCGATTGCGCCGTGCCGGGCTAGCCTATTCGACCGGATGATGCGTCGAACGCGATTCAGCAGTGAATCACCTCAGAGCGTTGCTCCTGCGAAAAACCGGCTCCCACTTTTTCGCGCAATGCTCTAGCCATCCATCGCCGCAGCGTGTATGGGCAACGCCTCACGAGATTGATCCGTCGTCGTGGCGGTGGCGTGGCCTTGATGGCAGCGCTTCCGAGCGGCGGCACGATGGAGAGTATCATGGCCGTTCCGAAGAGAAAAACGTCGCCGTCGAAGCGTGGCATGCGCCGCTCGGCCGACGCGCTGAAGCAGCCCACCTATATCGAAGACAAGAACTCCGGCGAACTGCGCCGCCCGCACCATGTCGACCTGAAGTCGGGCATGTATCGCGGTCGCCAGGTGCTGAAGGCCAAGACCGAAGCGTGATTCGCCCCGGGTCCTGAGGGGGCCCTTGCGTCGGACGCGAATGAAACAAGCCGGCCGCGAGGCCGGCTTTTTCTTTGAGCTGAACGTCGTGTTGCGCGAAACCCAGCACCGGCCTGACCCGGGACGGTTCTCCGCACGCTCAGGCGCGCATCAACCCGCCGATGCGCACCCGCGTCGCGGCGGCGCGATAGAGCCTCGCCGCCGCCTGCGGCGTCTCGCGTTCGCGGCGGGCGAAGGGGCCGATCTCGGCCTGGCTCGCCGCCAGTTGCAGCAGCAGGATTGCAGAACCCGCCGCCGCGCGCTCGCCGACCTGCTCCCGAGATGCCGAATCCGACATGTGCCACTCCGAGACGCGAGACTCAGCGTCGGAAGGCAAAGTTGCAATCGGCCGGCCAGACTTAACGGTGCATTAAGCGTGCTCATTGCATCGTTTCGGAACATTTTCCATCCGTCCCGACCGGACGGTCCGGCACGGTTCCCGCCGCCGGGCGTCCTGTTCCATCGAGGCCGCCTCGCGATGCCCGTGCCGTCGATCTTCAATTCTCGTGACGACGGCCGCGTGGATCCGCGCAACCTGCTCTCCTCGATCGGCGAGGTCGTCTACAGCTGGGACATCCAGAGCGATGCCCTCACCTGGGGCCCGAATGCCGGCGACGTGCTGGGGCCGATTCCCCAGGGTGCGCTCGCCCGCGGGCTCGGCTTTGCCGGGCTGGTCGAGCCGGGCAGCGGCCGCAGCCGCTACGATGCCGTGTTCTCCTCAAGCGGCCACGACCAGGGCGAGGGCGTGATCTATCGCACGCGCTACGCCGCCGATCTCGCCGGCCGCCGGATGTGGGTCGAGGATGCCGGCCGCTGGTTCGCCGGCACCGATGGGCGCCCGGCCTGCGCGCGCGGCATGCTCAGGCTGGAGCGCCCGGTGCGACCGGACGAACTCGTCGCGCAGACCGGGGAACTGGGCGATCGGTCCGCCCTGCTCGAACGCATCGCCTCCGCGCTCTCCGAGCATCTCCCGGCCGAGCGCCCCATCGTCGTGCTGGTCGCGGCGATCGACGAACTCGCCAGGCTGAACGATGATTTCGGCCACGAGGCGACCGACGAGATCATCGGCGTGGTGCAGGACAGGCTGCGCTCGGTGACCCGCCGGCGCGACCATCTCGTGCGTTACTCCGGCAACCGCTTCGCCATCCTGCTGACCGGCTGCCCGCATAGCCAGGTCGAGGCCGCGGCACGCCGCTTCAGCAAGGCGGTGGCACAGGCCGCGATCGAGACCGCGCGCGGCATCGCCCTGGTGCGGCTGCGCGTCGGCGCCGCTGTCGCGCCCGATCTTTCGAGCCATGCCGGCACGCTGCTTTCAGCCGCCGAGAATGCGCTGTCCGGCGCCAAGGCCGGCTCCGCCGACGCCGCCGTGATCGCCCGCCGGCAGGAGAGCCGCGAGCCGCTCGACAGCCACACCGGCTTCGATGTCCGCGCTCTGGCCGCACTCAACGAGAGACGCATCGAGCTCGCGCTGCAGCCGATCGTCGCGGCCAAGTCGCGCGAGGTCCGCTTCCATGAGGCTCTGCTGCGGGTCGGGCTCGGCAAGGAAGGGGCTTTCTTCGCGACGGCTGAGCTGATTCCGATGCTCGAGCGGCGCGGTCTCGTGCGGCTCTTCGACCATCGCGTGCTCGAACTCGCGGTCGAGCTGCTGGCCAGCCAGCCCGCAATGACGCTCTCGATCAATGTCTCGCCACGCTCGCTCGCCGATCCGGAATGGCTGGACGCTTTCCTCGCCTGCACCAGCGCGGCGCGCGGCATCGCCGAGCGCCTGATCGTGGAGGTCACCGAGACTGCGACGATCGACAATCCCGCCCGGGTCGCCAAGCTGCTCGGGCAGATCAAGAGTCGCGGCGCGCGCATCGCGATCGACGATTTCGGCGCGGGCCACACCTCGCTGCGGCACCTGCGCGCCTTCCCGATCGACGTGCTGAAGATCGACGGCACCTTCACGCAGAACCTGCGTCGCTCGACCGACGACCGCTTCTATGTGCGCACCCTGATCGACCTCGCGCGCCATCTCGACGTCGAGACCGTCGCCGAATGGGTCGATGACGAACTCCAGGCGACGATGCTCGCCGATTGGGGCGTCACCTATCTCCAGGGGCACCTGCTGGGGAAGGCGGAGCTGTGGCCGGCGACGGGCGCGAAGGCCAGAGTCGTCGCCGCCGGCTAGAAGCTGGCCGCCGCCCTCACTTCGCCTTCGACAGCTTGTCCAGCCGGTCGCGCATCTCGCTCAGCTCGCGCTTGAGATCGCCGAGATCGTCGCCCTTGGCCGCGCCACCGGCCGCGTTCTCCTCCTGCGCCTTCGCGGCAGCCGCCGCGGCGAAGGGGTTGAACATCCGGAAGGCATCGGTGAACATCGTCATGTTGGCCCGCGTCTGCGCCTGGATCGCATCCAGTGCCCCGCCGCCGAAGGCGCTGCCCGCGAAGGTCTTCGCCATCTGCTCGCGGAACTGACCCTGGTCCTTGGTCAGGTTGTCCATCGAGAATTCGAGATAGCGCGGCACCAGGGCCTGCATGCTGTCGCCATAGAAGCGGATGAGCTGGCGCAGGAAGGCGATCGGCAGCAGGTTCTGCCCGTCCTTGGCCTCCTCGTCGAAGATGATCTGCGCCAGCACCGAGCGGGTGATGTCTTCACCCGACTTCGCGTCGTAGACAACGAAATCCTCGCCGCCGCGGACGAGGCCGGCCAGATCCTCCAGTGTCACATAGGAACTCGTGCCCGTGTGGTAGAGACGGCGATTGGCGTACTTCTTGATGACGGTCGGTTCTTTGTCGCTGGCCATCAGAATCCTGCATCACGTTGGCCCGTACCCTCCCGCGAAGATCGCGCGACGGCCGGGCTGACGGTCTTCCCGACAGCGATGGTAGCCGCTCGGCAGCCCGTCGCAAGTTTTTTGAGCGCGCAGCGCAAAAACGAGACTAAAGCATGACGGCGATTGCCCGTCTTTGCGGCAACTCAAATTTGCTCTCCTTGCCCCCGGCGACGCAGCCATCTCTTTCGGCTCACTTGACGGCGGGGCGACGGGCTTCGAAGGTGCCCCTCGAACAAGACGTCCGGCGCGGATCCGGCCGTCGCGGCAACAGCGAGGATTTCCCCCATGGCCGATACGGATATCGTGATCGTCAGCGCGGCGCGCACGGCGGTCGGCGCCTTCAACGGCGCCTTCGCCAACACCCCCGCCCATGAACTGGGCGCCGCCGCGATCAAGGAGGCGCTGGTCCGCGCCAAGGTCGAGGCCGGCGAGGTCGACGAGGTCATCATGGGCCAGATCCTGACCGCCGGTCACGGCCAGAACCCCGCCCGCCAGGCCGCGATGGCGGCCGGCATCCCCCAGGAGGCGACCGCCTGGGGCCTGAACCAGCTCTGCGGCTCCGGCCTGCGCACCGTCGCCATCGGTCTGCAGCAGATCGCCAATGGCGATGCCGACATCATCGTCGCCGGCGGCCAGGAATCGATGTCGATGTCGCAGCATGCTGCGCATCTGCGCAACGGCACCAAGATGGGTGACCTGAAGTTCATCGACACGATGATCAAGGATGGCCTCTGGGATGCCTTCCACGGCTACCACATGGGCACGACCGCTGAGAACGTCGCGACCAAATGGCAGATCAGCCGCGAGGAGCAGGACGCTTTCGCCGTCGGTTCGCAGAACAAGGCCGAGGCCGCCCAGAAGGCCGGGCGCTTCAAGGACGAGATCGTCCCCTTCACCGTCTCGACCCGCAAGGGCGACATCGTCGTCGACACTGACGAATATCCCCGCCATGGCGCGACGGTCGAGGCCATGGCCAAGCTGCGCCCGGCCTTCTCGAAGGACGGCACGGTGACGGCCGGCAACGCCTCGGGCATCAATGACGGCGCCGCGGCGCTGGTCGTGATGACCGCCAAGGAGGCCGCGAAGCGTGGCCTGACGCCGCTCGCCCGCATCGCCTCCTGGGCCACCGCCGGCGTCGACCCGGCGATCATGGGCTCGGGGCCCATTCCCGCGACGCGCAAGGCGCTGGAGAAGGCCGGCTGGAAGATTGCCGATCTCGACCTCGTCGAGGCCAACGAGGCCTTCGCCGCGCAGGCGCTGGCGGTCAACAAGGACCTCGGCTGGAACCCCGGCATCGTCAACGTCAATGGCGGCGCGATCGCGATCGGCCATCCGATCGGCGCGTCCGGCGCGCGCGTTCTGGTGACGCTGCTGCACGAAATGGGCAAGCGCGACGCCAAGAAGGGCCTCGCCACGCTCTGCATCGGCGGCGGCATGGGTGTCGCCATGGCGCTGGAGCGCTGAGACCGGCATGGCGCGTCAGACGACGCTCTACCGCTATTTGACCGGCCCCGATGACGCCTCCTTCTGCCATCGGGTCTCGGCGGCCCTGAGCCAGGGCTGGGTTTTGTACGGCCACCCGACCCTTGCCTTCGACGCGGCCGCGGGCCGCGTCATCTGCGGCCAGGCCATCATCAAGGACATCGACGGGCCCTACACGCCCGATCTGAAGCTGTCGGAACAATAGATTGCCACGCGGCCGTCCGGACGCGGCAACGGCGATCTATCACTTTGCAATCGCATCGGATTTCTCCGAAAAGTGCACTCCATTTTTCGGTCCGGTGCCAAAGCGCGGCGCTAACGCCGCCATGAGGAGGGACGAAACATGACGAAGGTGGCACTGGTCACGGGGGGAACGCGCGGCATCGGGGCGGCAATCAGCCGGGCCCTGCAGGAGGCCGGCCACAAGGTTGCGGCCAGCTATGCCGGCAATGACGAGGCCGCTGCCAAGTTCCAGGCCGAAACCGGCATTCCGGTGTTCAAATGGGATGTCGGCGATTACGACGCCTGCGCAGCCGGGATCGCCAAGGTCGAGGCCGAACTCGGGCCGATCGACATTCTCGTCAACAATGCCGGCATCACCCGCGACGGCTTCTTCCACAAGATGACCAAGGAGCATTGGTCGGACGTCATCCGCACCAATCTCGATTCGCTGTTCAACATGACGCGGCCGGTGATCGAGGGCATGCGCGCCCGCACCTTCGGCCGCATCATCGTGATCTCCTCGATCAACGGCCAGAAGGGCCAGATGGGCCAGGTCAACTACTCCGCCGCCAAGGCCGGCGACATCGGTTTCGTCAAGGCGCTGGCTCAGGAGAACGCCAACAAGGGTATCACGGTCAACGCGATCACGCCGGGTTATATCGGCACCGACATGGTCGCGGCCATGCCGGAAGAGGCGCTCAAGCGCGTCGTCGCCGGCATCCCGGTGGGACGCCTCGGCAAGCCTGAGGAGATCGCCGCGATGGTGGTTTTCCTCGCCTCTGAGCAGGGGGCGTTCGCAACGGGGGCAACCTTCGCGGTCAATGGCGGCCAGTACATGGCCTGATCGTCACGCGACTGCCGGCCGCGGGGTTCCGTCCTCCGCGGTCGCCTCCGGCTCCTGCGAGATCGGCGCCGTCATCGGGTCAATGATGTCGAAGGGGCGCTCGACCCGCTCCGCCGCCTGCCGCACCCGGATTCGCAGGCCGGCGATGGCCGCCAGCAGCAGCGTCATCAGCGCCATGAAATAGAGCAGGCCGTTGATGTCGAAGCGCGCCATGATGGCCGCGCCGAGAATCGGCCCCAGCGCCGAGCCGAAGCCGCTGACCAGGATCAGCCTGCCGGCGACGGCGACCACGCGGTCGGACGGCATCCGGTCGAAGGCATGCGCGACGCAGACCGGATAGAGCGTCGACATGAAGCCGCCGAGCAGGGCCGCGACCGGCAGGACCGCGGCCAACCGCGCCGGCAGCAGCACCAGCAGCACGGCGGCCGCGGCGAAACCGACCGCGAGCCCCGCCAGCACCAGCCGGCGATCGTTCCGGTCCGACAGGCGCCCGACCGGCACCTGCAGCGCCAGCCCGCCGAGCACCGCGACCAACATGAACAGCGCGATCGTCCCTTGCTGGATGCCGTTGCTCAGCATCCAGGCCGGAACCAGCGCATAGAATGCACTGCTGATGACGCCGCTGACGACGCAGCCGGCGACCGCCACCGGCGCATGCCGCGTCAGCTCGCCATAGCGCAGCGCGCCGGCGTCGGAGACGAGGCTCGGCGCCTCGGCGCGCGTCGTGCAGACCATCACCAGCGCCAGCGCGAAGAGCGCGCCGACGACATGGAACGCCGCGGCCGATTCGATGGCGAGCCTGGCGATGACGAGCTGCCCGACTGCCAGCGCCAGGAAGGTGCCGACCATATAGGTCGAGAAGACGCGGCCGCGCTGGCTGGGCTCGGCCTTGGCGTTGAGCCAGCTCTCGGTCGTGATGAACAGGCCGACGCAGCCGACGCCCATCGCCATGCGGCAGGCGATCCAGGCGGCGGGCGAGACGAAGAGCGGCATCAGCGCGACGCCGACGACGACGAGCCCGGCAAAGGCCGCATAGGCGCGGATATGGCCGATGCGCTGGATCACGTTGCCGCAGCCGACGGCCCCGATGGTGAAGCCGACGAAGTAGGCGCTGAGAACGATGCCCGTCGCCGTCGGTCCGAAATTCTCGGTGGTCAGTCGCAGCGACAGGAAGGTGTTGAAGAAGCCGTTGGCGAGCTGCACCAGGCTGGTTGCGGCGATGAGCGTCCCGATCTGGACCAGCACGGCGTGCCTCCTGCGCAAGCGGCCGCCGGGTGACGGCCAGATCAAGCAGGATCGCTAGGTGCAAAATATGGGCTGAGTGCGTCCGTCGATGGAGCGGGGCCGCTTTCAGCTCCGCCGTGCCGCCTTCGGCAGCAGGAAGGTCAGCAGCCCCAGCGCCGGCAGCCAGGCGGTGATCGCGAACACCTCGACGATGCCGATGCGGTCGGCCAGAGCGCCGAGCACCGCCGCCGCGACGCCGGCGAGCCCGAAGGAGAGCCCGTAGAACAGCCCGCCGACGAGACCGACGCGATGCGGCACGAGGTCGATCGCGTAGATCAGGATCGCCGAGAAGGCGCTCGCCATGACGAAGCTGATGATCACGCTGAGCACGCCGGTCCAGAACAGGTCGGCATGGGGCAGCAGAAGTGCGAATGGCAAAGACCCTACGATGGAAAGCCAGATCACCCGGTCGCGGCCGATCCGGTCGCCGACCATGCCGCCGATGATGACGCCGAAGGTGCTGACCGCGAGATAGAGGAACAGCATGATCTGCGAGAGCTGCACGGTGATCTCGAACCGCGTCATCAGGTAGAAGGTGTAATACGAGGTGAAAGCGGCGTTGTAGCCGTTCTTCGAGACCAGCAGCAGGATCAGGATCGTCATCGCAAACAGTACGCGTCCGCGCGACAGGCCGTGCGTAGCGACGTCGTCGCCATGCCCCTTCGCCTGGCTGCGCCGAAAGGCGCTGTAGCGCGAAGCAGTCCAGGACATCAGCATCATCGCGACCAGCACGACGATCGAGAACCAGGCCAGGCTCGCCTGCCCGCGCGGCACCACAATCGCCGCCGCCAGCAGCGGGCCGATCGCGTAGCCGGCATGGCCACCGACCTGGAACAGCCCCTGCGCCAGCCCCTGACGGCCGGCGGCGGCATGGCGCGCCATCCGCGTCGCCTCAGGATGGAACACCGCCGAGCCGAGCCCGACCAGCGCCGCAGCCAGCAGCACCATCCCATAGCTCGCGGCATAGGCGAGTGTCAGCAGCCCGACCAGCGTCGCGCCCATGCCGGCGACCATCGCATAGGGCCAGGGCCGCTTGTCGGTGAGATAGCCGAGCAGCGGCTGCAGCAGCGACGACGTCACCTGGAAGGCCAGCGTGATCAGGCCGATCTGGACGAAATCGAGCCGGTAGGTCTCCTTGATCAGCGGATAGAGCGCCGGGATCATCGACTGAAGCAGGTCGTTCAGCAGATGCGCGACGCTGAGTGCGACCAGGATCGGGATCAGGGGGCGGCGCTCGGTGGCCGGCAGCGATAGCGTTGTCATGGCCGGGACGCTTGATCCTTCGCTCCATCGCGGTCAATGCCGCGGCACGGCGTCCAGATCATGGCATCCATGGCGTGAAAGCCGTGCTGCGATGCGACAAAACCGGCCCGGACATCAAAAAGCCCGCTGCAATCGGCGCGAGGCCTGCTATCGAGGCCACCCACTTCCTGCGCTTTCGCCCCGCCACAACCCGTTCCATGACCTCCCGCACCGCCACCTGCATCGGCGCTCTCGCCATCCTGCTCTGGTCGACGCTGGCGCTGTTCACCGCGATGAGCGGCCGCGTGCCGCCCTTCCAGCTCGTCGGCATGACCTTCGTCATCGGCGGTCTGCTGATCCTCGCCATCACGGCTACGCGCGGCCAGCTCGCGCGCATCCGGCCGACGCCGGCCTCCTTCATGCTGGGGCTCTATGGCCCCTTCGGCGACACCGCGCTCTATTATGCTGCGGTGAAGACCGCGCCAGCCGCCGAAGCCAATCTGATCCATTATCTCTGGCCGCTGCTGATCGTGCTCTTCGCCGCCCTGCTGCCGGGCGGCAGGCTGAAGCTTCGGCATCTGATCGGCGCGCTGATCGGCCTCGCCGCGACCGCACTGCTGGTATCGGGCGGACTCGGCTCAGGGTCAGGGCTGGCGCCCGGCCATCTGCTGGCGGCACTCGGCGCCTTCGTCTGGGCGAGCTATTCCGTGGTCTCTCGCCGCTTCGCCACGGTACCCTCGGAAAGCCTCTGCATCACCATGCTCGGCTGCGCGATTCCCGCCTTCGCCTGCCACCTCGCCTTCGAGACGACGCTGTGGGAGCTGAGCGCGATCGAATGGGCAGGCGTGCTGGGCTTGGGGCTGGGCTCGATCGGGCTCGCCTTCGTGGTCTGGGACATCGGCATGAAGCAGGGCGACGTCGCGCTGCTGGGCGTCGCCTCCTATGCCGCGCCGGTCCTCTCGACGATCGTGCTGGTGCTGGCGGGCTATGCCCAGCCGAGCTGGCTGCTGGCCATTTCCTGTGTGCTGATCATGGCCGGCGCGTTGGTGGCGAGCTACGAAAAGCGCTCACCCTCGACATAAGAGCGCGGGGAACCCCTCTCCCGTAGGGAGAGGGGCAGGGGTGAGGGGTCGGCCCCTCGACCAGTTAGGTGCAGGAATAGTAACAAAACAGCGGCGACGGTCACGGCAAACCGTCCAACGGCCGACCCCTCACCCTGCCCTCTCCCTATGGGAGAGGGTTCCCCGCGCCTTTCCGGATACATAGCGCCGCTCAGTTCCGCCGGAGCAGCCGCTCCAGATAATCGAGCTCTTCCATCGGGCGCGACGGGTCGCCGAGCCGGCGGCGCAACTCTTCGAGGATGCGGCGCGCGCGCTGCGTGGCGCTCTCGTCGGCACCCGGCACGCGCACGCGGCCATCGGCCCAGTCGCGCTGGCGCTGCGGCCGGCCGAGAGGGTCTTCGCGGCCGCGCTGCTGCGCCGAGGGCCGTCCCGCCGGCTGCCCGTCGGGTTCGCCGAAGGCACCCTCGCCGGGCTCGCCGCCCTCGCCGGGCTGGCCCTGCATCTGCTGGGCGAGGTTCTGTCCGCCCTTGCGCAAGGCCTCAAGCGCGCGGCCCTGGGCGTCGAGCGCGCCTTCGCCCTGGCCCTGGCCGAGCTGCTCGCCGGCCTCGCCCATCGCGTCCTCGGCTTCGCCGAGTTCGCCCTGCTGCGGCGCGCCCATGCCGCGCATCCGCCGCTGCAGATCCTGCAGCCGCTCGCGCAACTGCTGCTGGCGCTGCGCCAGGCTCTGTCCGCCCTGCCCGCCTTGGCCGTTCTGGCCCTGCTGGCCTTCGCCCTCCTCGCCGTCCTCGCCCTGGTCGCCGGGCTGCTGGCCCGGCTGCTGACCGCGCTGGCCCTGCTGGCCGCGCTGCCCCTGCTGACGCTGGCCTTGCTGGCCCGGGCGGGCCTGCTGCTGGCCGGGGCGCTGGCCGCGCTGCGTCCGGTTCTGGCGCTGCTGCTCCTGCTGGAAGGTCTCGTCGCGCAGCCCCTGCTGCTCGCGCGTCATCCGGTCGAGATCGGACAGCGCCTGGTTCATCTCGCGCTGGCGCGGGTCCTGCTGGCCGGGGCGCGCCATCTGGAGATTGTTGAGCATCTGGTTGAGCTCTTCCATCAGGCGCTGCGCCTCGGCCATGTCACCGCGCTTCGACAGCTCCTCGATGCGGTTGAGCATGTTCTGCAGGTCGCGTGGCGTCACCGATCGGAAGTTCTCCGGCAGCTGCGACATCTGGTTGGGGTCGGCGTTCTGCTGCTGTCGCTGCATCTGCTCGGCAAGCTGGCGCATGAACTGGTCGAGTGCCCGGCGCATCTCCTCGGTGAGCTTCTTGATCTCCTCCTCGGACGCACCGCGCTCCAGCGCCTGCTGCAAATTCTCCTGCGCCGCCCGCAGGGCCCGTTCGGCATCGGACAGGTCGCCATCCTCGAGCTGGAGCGCCAGCGCCCACATCAGCTCGGCGACCTCGCGCAGCTGGTCGTCGCTGGAAGCCCGGCGCAGCCGCTCGTTGATCATGCGCATGCCGAGATAGACGCCGGTCTCCTTCATGAAGAGGTCGGGCTCGATCAGCAGCGCGTCCATGGCAAGCTGCACCTTGCGCCGGTCATCGACATCCATGACGAGCTTGCGGCGCTGCTCGACAAGGGCCTTGGGCAGCGGCTTGGCGAAGGTCCGCTGCGGCAGGACGACCTCGACGGCCTCGCTGCGGCCCTCCTGACCGGCCTCGTCGCGCGCCACCAGCGTCATCCTGACCCGGGCACCGGCCCAGGGATGGGCCGAGAAATCGACGGTGCTCTTCATCTCCTCCTCGCCGTCCGGCGAGGACGGCACGCTGAGGTTCTGTTTCGGAGCCTCGACCAGCGAACGCCCGGTCGAGGGCGGCCCGCTGCGCTCGACGACCGCCTCCACCGAAGCGAGGCCGTAATCGTCCTTGGCGCGATAGGAAATCGAGAGTCCGCCGGGCTGCGCGCCGGTGACAGGCTTGGGCGGCTCGATGAAACTGGCCTGCGGCGGCTGGTCGGCGATCGCGGTGATCGACAGCATCGTGCCCGGCGCGCCGCCCCCGGTCAGCCGCAGCGTACCATTGCCGACGAGCGTATAGCGCTTCTCCAGCACGGCCGGGACGTCGCCGGCCGCCGGCTTGGCAACCGCTGTCGGCTTGCCGTCCGCCGTTTTGGCCTCGGCGGGAGGCAACACATCGAGCCGCCCTGTCGTCGCGACATCCATCGCGGTCTTGCCGGCGATACGGACGACGATCGTCGACTTCTCGGGCGCGTTGATCTGCGGGCTCGCCAGACGGGCGAAGTCGATCAATATCGGCGGCAGCCGCGTATAGGACGGCGGATCGATCCAGGCGTCGACCCGGACCGCGGGCGCCGGCAGCGACGGCCCGCGCCAGTCGAAGGCGGCGCGCAACCGCGGCACGGCCTCATGGCCAGCGACGAAGACGGCGGTGACGGCAGCCAGCAGCGGCACGGCGCGCAGCGCGTAACGGTCCCGCCCCGCCATGCGCGGCTGCGGCGCAGCGACGCGGAGGCCGGCAATGCGCGCGCTCTGACGCTCGACATGCAAGGCCCAGAGCGCCTGCGAGACGGGGTCCTTGGCGCCGACCGCGAGACTGTCCTCCAGCGCGGAGGCCGGGCGATGCCCACCCTCGAGCGACTGGTCGAGCCGTGCCAGCGCATCGCGATGCGTCGGCAGGGTCATCATCACGACATGCCAGAGGCTCGCGGCGAGCGCCGCCAGGAACAGCACGAGCCCGATCGCGCGCCCCTGCCAGGGCAGATGCGTCCAGAGGCCGAACCACGAAACGGCGAGGAAACTCAGCAGAACCGCGACGGGGAGCCAGAGACGGGGCCAGAGGCGCTCCCAGCCCAGCGAGACCCGCGACGCCATGGCGAGGCGAGCCAGCCGCTGCCGCACGCCTTCGATCCGATCCGGCGCCTTGCGGCGCTGCGCCTCATTCATGCCGTCGCTCCGAGCCGCCCCCAATGCCGCTGGGAAATCTCCGCCTGGACATCTGCCGCGTCCCGACGCTAGCACGGGAATGTGGCAAGGCCAGAGCGAAGCCGGTCACATGCGGCCTGCTCGACGTTTCGTGAACGCGAATTCAGGCCAGCCAGGGCGGTGCACGATCCGTGCCGAGCAGCTCCTCATAGCTCTGGCGCGGCCGCGTCACCGCATATTCCGCGCCCTTCACCAGCACTTCCGCCACCAGCAGGCGCTGGTTGTAGGTCGAGGACATGCTGGCGCCATAGGCCCCGGCGGTCATGAAAACGATCAGGTCGTCTGGCCGCAGCGCGGGCAGGACACGGCCCACGGTGAAGGTATCGCCCGATTCGCAGATCGGCCCGACCACGTCATAGGCCACCTCGGCTGCCCCGGCTTCCGGCTCCGACACCGGCCAGATCTCGTGATAGGCCTCGTACATCGCCGGCCGCACGAGATCGTTCATCGCCGCGTCGACGACGAGGAACTGCTTGGTCGGGCGCGGATTGAGATGCAGCACCCGCGTCAGCAGGATGCCGGCATTGCCGACGATCAGGCGTCCCGGCTCGAAGCCCAGCTCGACATCGAGCCCCTTGGTGACGCGCCCGACCATCGCCGCATAAGCCTCGATCAGGCTCGGGCCGTGATCGAAATCCTTGGGGATGTCGTAGGGGATACCGAGGCCGCCGCCGAGGTCGAGCCGGTCGACGCGATGGCCTTCGCCGCGCAGCGCCCCGACCAGCGCCGCCATCTTGGTATAGGCGGCCTCGTAGGACTCCGTTTCGCGAATCTGGCTGCCGATATGCACGGCGAGCCCCATCATCCGGACGCCCGGCATATTCGCCGCGCGGCTGTAGAGCCGCCCGACTTCCTCGAAGGAGACCCCGAACTTGTTCTCGGACGAACCCGTGGTGATCTTGGCGTGGCCCCCGGCGCCGATATCGGGATTGACGCGGAACACCGCCTCCTGGCGCTTGCCCAGCGACGCCGCGACCCGCGACAGCAGGTCGAGTTCGCCCTCGGATTCGATATTGACCTGATAGATGCCGGCCTCGACTGCGAAGCGCAACTCGTGCTCGCTTTTGCCGACGCCGGAAAAGACGATCCGCTCCGGCGGGAAGCCGGCGGCGAGCGCCTTGCGCACCTCGCCCTCCGAAACGGTGTCGGCGCCCGCGCCGAGCGAAGCCAGCGTCTTCAGCACGCCGAGATTGCCGTTGGCCTTCATGGCGTAAAAGACATGCGCCTGCCCCTTGGGCGCAGCCCCTTTCACCGCTGCCGCAAACAGCCTGTAGTGCCGCTCGATCGTCGCCGAGGAATAGACATAGACCGGCGTGCCGACCTCCGCCGCGATCCGGCGCAGATCGACGTCCTCCGCGAAGAGGGAGCCGTCGCGATAACTGAAATGATGCATCGGATGCTCTTAGAGGATCGCGTCGAGCACGAAAGGCTTTTCCGGCACGACGATCGCACGATTGGGCTTGACCGGCTTGGCGAGAATCGAGCTCTGCGTCAGCGAATCCGCCTCCTTCTCGGACGCACCGATCTGCGAATCCGGCAGGTCGATGGCACCTGTGGCATTCGGCGGTGCCTCGAGGGGACCCTTGCGGCCACAGGCCCCGAGCGCGAGTGCAAGCAGGCCCGCGACGAGGACGGCGCGGCCGAGTTTCAGGCGGGAGTGCAGCACGTAAGCGAACCCTTGGGCGAAGCGTGGCGGAGAGTGTAGCGAAGGATGACGGCAGATGCGAGGCTTTGGCGGCCGTCATTCTCGGGCAACGCGCAGCGCGAGCCCGAGAATCTCTTTCAGGAGATGCCCGGGTCGAGCCCGGGCATGACGATCCTCAGCCCTTCGCAAGCTTCTTCAGCCAGCGCTTCGCCTGGCGGCGGACATTCGCCGGCGCGGTCCCGCCATAGCTGACGCGGCTCTTCACCGACTGCTCGACGCCGAGCACGGCGAAGACGGCCTCCGTGATCTGCGGCTCGACCGCCTGCATCTCGGCCAGCGACAGCTTCTCCAGCCCGATCTTCCTGTCAGAGGCGAGACCGACCAGCCGGGCGGTGGCGTGATGGGCGTCGCGGAACGGCATCTTCAGCACGCGCACCAGCCAGTCGGCGAGGTCGGTCGCCGTCGCGTAGCCCATGCCGGCGGCCTTCTTCATCACCTTCAGGTCGGGCTGCATGTCGCGCACCATGCCCGCCATGGCTGCAAGGCACAGCGACAGCGTCTGCAGCGCGTCGAACGTGCCTTCCTTGTCCTCCTGCATGTCCTTGGAATAGGTCAGCGGCAGGCCCTTCATCATCGTCAGCATCGACTGCAGCGTCCCGAAGACGCGCCCCGCCTTGCCGCGCACCAGTTCCGCCGCGTCCGGATTGCGCTTCTGCGGCATGATCGAGGACCCGGTCGAGAAGGCGTCCGAGAGGCGCACGAAGCCGAATTGCGGCGTCGCCCAGAGCACGATCTCCTCGGCCAGCCGCGACAGATGCATCGCGCAGATGGAAGCCGCCGCCAGCGTCTCCAGCACGAAATCGCGATCCGAGACCGAATCGAGCGAGTTCGCGGTCGGGCGATCGAAGCCCAGCGCCTTCGCCGTCATCTCGCGGTCGATCGGGAAGGAGGTGCCGGCGAGCGCAGCCGCCCCGAGCGGGCTTTCGTTCAGCCGGGCGCGCGCGTCGCGGACACGTCCGCGGTCGCGACCGAGCATCTCGACATAGGCCAGCAGATGATGGCCGAAGGTGACGGGCTGCGCCGACTGGAGATGGGTGAAGCCCGGCATCACCGAGCCGGCATGGGCCTCCGCCTTTTCGGCCAGCGCGAGCTGGAGGTCGGCCATCTGCTCGTCGAGCTGGTCGAGCGTGTCGCGCACCCACAGCTTCATGTCCGTCGCGACCTGGTCGTTGCGCGAGCGGCCGGTGTGGAGACGCCCGGCGGCAGCGCCGATCCGATCCTTCAGGCTGCTCTCGACGTTCATGTGGACGTCCTCGAGCGCGCGCGAGAACGTGAAGCTGCCGGCCTCGATATCGGCCTCGACCTGCTTGAGCCCGGCGCTGATCGCGGCCACATCCTGCTTCGTCAGGATGCCGGTCTCGCCCAGCATCGCTGCATGGGCGAGCGAGCCGCGGATGTCCTGTCGCCAAAGGCGCTGGTCGAAATCGATGGAGGCGTTGATCTCCTCCATGATGGCGTCGGGACCCGTGGCGAAACGTCCACCCCACATGCGATTGCTCACGACGGTCTTTCCTGCTTTGAGGACGCGCGATGACGTCACGATCGAAAATCTTCGCCGCCTTCGGAGCGCTTGCCCTCGTCGCTGTCGCCGGCGTCGCGGCCTTCTACTCCGTCGCGGGCAATGCCGGCAATTCCGGTTCTTGCAGTGCTGCCCGCACGACAGCGGCACGGATGGCGCCGCTCGCACGCGGTGAGGTCGCCGCCGTGCAGGTCAATACCACGCCGATGCCGACGCCGGACCTCGCCTTCCACGGCCCCGACGGGACGCCGACCTCGCTGTCGGCCTTCAAGGGTCGCACGCTGCTGGTCAATCTCTGGGCGACATGGTGCCCGCCCTGCCTCAAGGAGATGCCGGCACTCGACGCGCTGCAGGCGGCGCTCGGTGGCCCCGGCTTCGCGGTGGTCGCCATCAACATCGACACCCGCAACCTCGACAAGCCGAAGGCCTGGCTGGCCGATCGCAAGATCGCTGCCCTGCCCTATTACGCCGACCCGCAGGCCAAGGTCTTCCAGGACCTGCGCGCCGCCCGCAAGGTCGAGGGCATGCCGGTCAGCCTGATCATCGATACTGAGGGCTGCGAACTCGCGATCCTCCAGGGCCCGGCCGACTGGGCGAGCGACGACGCCAAGGCGCTGATCGGGGCAGCGCTGAAGCGCCCGTAACGGCAACATGCCGGCCCGGCTCTTCGCCGAAAGGTCTCTGGCCAGCCCTCGGGCCTGCCATTAGGTTGCTTCGCAAAGGGCGGGGACAACCGCATGCCGAAGCTGCTGCAGGCCACGCCGCTTTTCGCGATCCGCGGCGTCGCGCTCGACGCCGAGACCACCGGCCTCGACATCCGGCGCGCACGGATGATCGAGATCGCGGCGATCCATCTCGACGGCGGCCGCCTCGACCGGCACAACGCCTTCCAGAGCCTGATCGCCTGCGATGCCGAGATTCCGGCCAGCGCCTGGGCTGTCCACGGCATCGACGGCACGGCCCTCGCCGGAGCGCCCTCCTTCGAGGTGTTGCATCCCGGGCTCATGGCCTTCATCGAAGGCCGCATCCTGATCGGCCATACCGTCGGATTCGACATCGCCATGCTGGCCCGCGAGGCCGAGCGGCTGGGCCAGCGCTTCGTCAGGCCCATCGCCCTCGATGTCCGCCTGCTCGCCCAGTTGGCGGAGCCCGGCCTTCCCTCCTATTCGCTCGAGGCGCTTGGGGCCTGGCTCGAGATCGCTCCGCAGCAGCGGCATCGCGCCCTCGGTGACGCGATGGCCGCGGGGCTCGTCTTCCTCGCGCTCGCGCCGCGCCTGCGCGACAGGGGCATCCGCACCGTCGGCGAGGCCATCTCCGCCAGCCGCCGCATCGCCGACGCCATGGCCGGGGCGGTGCCGCCCGCCTGGGAGCTGCAGGCGCCGGCACATGAGGGCGACCCGCTGCCGAAGCTCGACAGCTATCCCTATCGCCACCGCGTGCGCGACGTGATGCGCGCCAACCCCGTCATCCTCCCCGACGCGACCCCGATCTCCGAGGTCCTGACCGTCATGGCGGGTGAGCGCCTCAGCTCGGTCTTTCTCGGGCACGCCGATGCCAGCCCCGGCGGAACGGCGATCCTGACCGAACGCGACGTGCTCCGGGCCATGGCGCGCCATGGTGCCGGGGCGCTGGCCATGTCGGCGGTGCGCTTCGCCTCGCGCCCCGTCGTCGCCGTTCCAGCCGATGCCTTCCTCTACCGCGCCATCGGGCGGATGAGTTCGCGCAACATCCGCCACCTCGCGGTGACGGACGAGCACGACCACGTCGTCGGGGTCGTCACGCCGCTCAAGCTACTGCAATTGCGCGCGAGCACGGCCGTCGCTCTCGGCGACGATATCGACACCGCTCCGGACATCCCAGCCCTCGGCCAGATCTGGGCCAGGCTGCCGCTGATGGCGCGCGCCCTGCTGGCGGAGGATGTGCCGGCCCGGATGATCGCGGCGGTCATCGCCCGCGAGGTCGGCGCCCTCACACGCCGGGCGGCGATCCTCGCCGAGGCAGAACTGAGGGCCGACGGCGCCGCCCCCCCGCCCTGCGCCTATGTCGTGCTGGTCCTCGGCTCGGCCGGGCGGGGCGAGAGCCTGCTCGCCATGGACCAGGACAATGCGCTGGTCTTCGCGGACGGGGAACCGGGTGGCGAGGAGGACAGGTGGTTCGCGCGCCTCGGCAGCCGCATGGCCGCGATCCTCGACGAAATCGGCGTGCCGCTGTGCAAGGGCGGCGTCATGGCCTCGGAGCCGGACTTCCGCGGCTCGGTCGCAACCTGGCGCAGCCGCATTGCCCAATGGCTCGGCCGCTCGAACCCGAAAGACCTCCTCAGCGTCGACATCGTCTTCGATTTCCAGGCCGTGCATGGCGACCGGGCCATGGCCGAACGGCTCTGGCGCGATGCCTGGGCAGCCGCGCGCGGCCAGACCGCCTTTCTGAAACTGCTCGCCGAGAATGCCGGCCCGCCCGCTGCCGGGCTCGGTCTCTTTGGCGGGCTTCGCACCGACGAGGACGGCCGCATCGACCTCAAGCGGACGGGCCTGAAGGATATCGTCACCACGGCGCGGCTTCTCGCCCTGCACCACGGCGTGCCTCACCGTCCGACGCAGGCGCGGCTGGAAGCGGTGGCGGGCCTTGGAAGCGGGGCGACGCAGGACCTCGCCACGATCGACCGGGACCATGCGCTGATCCTCGACTGCATCCTGCGCCAGCAGCTCGCCGATATCGCCGCGGGCCTCGCCCCGTCGAACCGCGTCGCGCCCGCGCTCCTCGGCAAGGCGCATGTGGCGGACCTCAAACAGGCACTTGGAAGGCTCTCGATCCTGGAGGAATTGCGCCGCGACCAGCTTTCGGGGTGACGGCGCGAGCCATCGAAATTGTCCACGCCCGCAACATCCGCAGCGCCGGCGCGTTTGCCCTGGAGCCCTGCGGGGCATGTTGCCTCGGCAAGGTCTCTACCCCTACGGTGCCCGCCATGACGTATACGATAGGCCTTGCCACCACCTTTCACGACCCTGCTGTCGCGATCATCGGCCCCGATGGCGGCGTGCTCTTCGCCGAGGCGACGGAGCGGCACCTGCAATACAAGCGCGCGCCCAACTGCGAACCGGACCCAGCGCCCCGGATGGAAGCACTGCTGAAGCGCTTTGTCCCCCGAGAGGCCGAGGTCCGGATCGCGACGAGCTGGGGCGAGGATTTCACCGGCTTCCTCGACCAGATGAGCCGCACCGGCTCTTTTTCGCTCGATGCCCTGCTCAAGCTCTCGCCCGAACTGAACCGCTCGCTGGTGCCCGAGCGCACCGAACGCGCGCTGATCGCTTCCTTGCATCAGGGCCAGCAGCGCGCCGGCATCGGCACGCTGCTCGGCCTCGACCGCGCCTTCGGTCGGGCCAACGTCATGGGGTTGAAGCGCTACGGCCACCATCTCAGCCACGCGGCCTATGCCTGCTGGTCCTCGCCCTTCACGGATGCGGCCTGCCTCGTCGTCGACGGCATGGGCGAGACCGGCGCCTCTGCGATCTACGCATTGGAAGGCCGCCGCATCCGCGAAGTGAAGCGCCATCGCGGCCGCGAATCGATCGGCTTCTATTTCGGCCTCGTCACCGACCTCGCCGGCTTCGACCAGGCCAAGGGCGAGGAATGGAAGATCATGGGGCTGGCGCCCTATGGCCGCCGCGACGAGCGCCTGATGGCGCTGCTGCGACGGCTCTACCGCATCGAGGGCCACAAGCTCTCCTTCGCCACGACGGATGTCGTGCGCGAGGTCTCGGCCGAGATCCTGCGCCTGCGCCCGGCCGAGGCGCTCGACCAGGGCTGGGCCGACCTTGCCCGCTGCGGGCAGGACGTCTTCGCCGAGATGATGGAGGCCTTGCTCTCCGAGACCGCTGCGCGGGTACCGTCCGCCAATCTCGTCCTCGCCGGCGGCTGCGCGCTGAACTCATCCTTCAATGGCAAAATTGCCGGCCGCCACGGCTTCGGGGAGGTTTTCGTGCCCTCGGCCCCGGCCGATGACGGCAATGCGATCGGCGCCGCCTGGCTCGCTCATGCCGAGGCCAACCCGGACTGGCGTGCCCCCAAGGGACCGCTCTCGCCCTATCTCGGCTCGGGCGTCTCGACCGAAGCGCTCGAACGGATGCAGGCCTGGGAACCGCGCCTGCGCCGGCTTGCGCCCGGCGAGATCGCCCCCGTCACGGCGAAGCTGCTGACCGAGGGCAAGCTGATCGGCTGGGTGCAGGGCCGCGCCGAATTCGGCCCCCGCGCGCTGGGCAATCGCTCGATCCTCGCCGATCCGCGCCCGGCCGACGCCAAGGACATCCTCAACGCCAAGGTCAAGTATCGCGAGGCCTTTCGCCCCTTCGCGCCGTCGATCCTGGCCGAGCATGGGCCGGCCTGGTTCGAGGCCTACCAGGACGCGCCCTATATGGAGCGCACCCTGGTCTGGAAGGAGGCGGTGCGCCATCACGTTCCGGCCGTGGTCCACGAGGACGGCACGGGGCGCCTGCAGAGCGTCACGCCCGAGCGCAACCCGCGCTATCACGCGCTGATCTGCGCCTTTCACGCCCTGACCGGCGTGCCGGTGATCCTGAACACCTCCTTCAACATCATGGGCAAGCCGATCCTGCACACGGCCGAGGACGCGATCCTGATGTTCTATACGAGCGGACTCGACGCCCTCGTGGTCGATGACTGGCTGCTGGTGAAGTGATGGCGATCATCAGCAGCTTGCATTGGCAAAGCCGCCACCGCAGCGGCATGCTTGGCCGACATTGAGGAAGCCGCCATGCTGCAACTGCGCCCGAACTGCGAATGCTGCGACCGCGATCTGCCGCCCGAGGCACGCGACGCGCTGATCTGTTCCTTCGAATGCACCTTCTGCGCCGATTGCGCGGACACCCGCTTCAAGGGCGCCTGCCCGAACTGCGGCGGCGAACTCGTCCTCCGCCCGGTCCGGCCCGCAGGCAAGCTCGCAAAAAACCCGCCCTCGAAAGAGCGGGTCTTGAAACCTCATCCGGAATGCGCGGCCGCGTGAGCCCGCCGCGCGGGCGCGAAGCTCAACTCGCCTGCTTCACGGTGATGCCCTTCTCCTCGAAGAGCGCCTGCAATTCGCCGGCCTGGAACATCTCGCGGGTGATGTCGCAGCCGCCGACGAACTCGCCCTTGACGTAGAGCTGCGGGATCGTCGGCCAGTTGGAATAGGCCTTGATGCCCTCACGGATCTCCTGGTCCTCCAGCACGTTGACGCCCTTGAAGGGCGCGCCGATGTAGCTGAGGATTTGCACGACCTGGCCGGAGAAACCGCACATCGGGAATTGCGGCGTGCCCTTCATGAAGAGCACCACGTCGGCGGACTTCACTTCGGACTCGATACGGGCGTTGACGTCGGTCATTGAGGCTGTCCTTTGAATGTCAGTGGTTGGATGGAAACAGCCGGTCCAACGTTTCCAAGCCGTTTTGATACGCGAACCTGTCGTTGAGAAGCTCGTCGAGCCCGAAGGGACTTTCTTTCGGAAGGCCGGGCGGAATCCGGACTCCATAGGGCCGCAGCGAATCCGTCGCAAACCTGAAAGCACTGGACCAGATCGCCTGCATATCGAGATACTGACGCATCGATGGCCGAAAATCTTCGCGCGCCTCGACGAGGGCGCGGTTCGTCTCGCCTTCCCAGACCCGGCATGACAAGGCATTGGGGTCGCAATAGGCTTTCAGCATATGCTCCAGCGCCACCCGAAGTTTCGACGCCACGGCTTTCCACTCGCTGCGTCCCAAGGTCTCGATCTCCTCGGCGATGTTCTCCCAGTCGATCGTGTTCGACAATTCGGGCCGTGAGCGCACGAGATCGCGGATCGCCTGCGCCTGCTGTTCGGCCCAGGTGACGATGTCGTCCTCATAAAGCGTGTCGGCAGGCATTACAGCCTCCGTGGATATGATGCCCTAATCTTGGGGAACCCCGGTCGTCAGCGCAAGGGCGTGCAGCACGCCCCCCATATTCCCTTTCAGCGCGGCATAGACCATCTGGTGCTGCTGCACCCGGCTCTTGCCCGCGAAAGCCGCCGAGGTGACCGTCGCCGCATAATGGTCGCCGTCACCGGCGAGGTCCTTGATCTCGACGACCGCGTCCGGCAACGCCGCCTTGATCATCGCCTCGATGTCGTGCGCATCCATCGCCATGGCATCTCTCCTCAGGCGGCCTTGCCGGCCATATAGGCGGGCAACCAGGCTTCATGCGCCTGGCGCAAATCCGCCAGCGGGATCGCGGCCTCGCCAGGCAGGGTGAGCGCTCCGGCCGCCGTATCGCCGAGCGTCAGGGCCGGCACGCCGGCAGCCTTTGCTTCGGAGAGGACGGCCTCGGCCGCCGCCTTCGGCACGGTCACGAGATAACGCGCCTGGTCCTCGCCGAAGAGCACGGCATGGACCGGCCCGGCCGGCAGCCGCTCGACCACCGCGCCGACACCGCCCGCCATCGCCATCTCGGCCAGCGCCACCGCAAGCCCGCCATCCGACAGATCGTGGCAGGCGCTGACCCGCTGCGCCGTAATCAGGCCGCGGACGAAATCGCCGTTGCGGCGCTCGACCGAAAGATCCACCGGCGGCGGCGCACCCGCCTCGCGGCCGCAGACCGTCGCGAGATAGGCCGACTGGCCGAGCCAGCCCTGCGTTTCGCCGATCAGGATGATCGTCTCGCCCTCGGCCTTGAAGGCAATCGTCGCATGCTTCGTCACGTCGGCCAGCAGGCCGACGCCGCCAATGGTCGGGGTCGGCAGGATCGAAACGCCATTGGTCTCGTTGTAGAGCGAGACATTGCCCGAGACGACGGGGAAATCGAGCGCCCGGCAGGCCTCGCCGATGCCGCGGATGCAGCCGACGAGCTGGCCCATCACTTCGGGCCGCTCCGGATTGCCGAAGTTCAGGTTGTCGGTCACGGCGAGCGGCATCGCGCCTGTCGCCGTCAGGTTGCGCCAGGCCTCGGCGACCGCCTGCTTGCCGCCCTCGAACGGGTCTGCCTCGCAATAGCGCGGGTTGACGTCGGCGGTCATGGCGAGCCCCTTCGGCCCGTCCTCGATCCGGATCAGCCCGGCATCGCCGCCCGGCGTCACGACGGAATTGCCGAGGATCAGGGTATCGTACTGCTCCCAGACCCAGCGCTTCGAGCATAGATCGGGCGAGCCGATCAGCTTCAACAGTGCCTGCGTGTTGGTCAGAGGCGCTTCGACGCTCTCCGGCGCGATCCGCTGCTGCGGCGGCGTCTCGATCCAGGGCCGGTCATATTCGGGCGCCTCGTCGCCGAGTTCCTTGATCGGCAGATCGGCCATGGTCTCGCCCTGGTGCTTCACGACGAAGCGCAGATTGTCGGTGGTATGGCCGACGACGGCGAAATCCAGCCCCCACTTCTTGAAAATTGCCTCGGCCGGCTCCTCGTGGCCGGGCTTGATCACCATGAGCATGCGCTCCTGGCTTTCCGACAGCATCATCTCATAGGCGCTCATGCCGTCCTCGCGGCAGGGCACGGCATCGAGATTGAGTTCGACGCCGAGATCGCCCTTGGCGCCCATCTCGACGGCCGAGCAGGTCAGGCCGGCCGCGCCCATGTCCTGGATCGCATCGACATGGCCCGCCGCCATGATCTCGAGGCAGGCTTCGAGCAGCAGCTTCTCGGCGAAGGGGTCGCCGACCTGCACGGTCGGGCGCTTCTCCTCGGCGCCCTCGCCGAAGGCGGCCGACGCCATGGTCGCGCCATGGATGCCGTCGCGGCCGGTCTTGGAGCCGAGATAGACGATCGCCTTCCCCACGCCCGAGGCCTTGGCGTAGAAGATCTCGTCGGCGCGGGCGATGCCGACCGCCATGGCGTTGACCAAGTTGTTGCCGTCATAGCGGCTGTGGAACCCAGTCAGGCCGCCCACATTGGGCACGCCGAAGGAATTGCCGTAGCCGCCGACGCCGGCGACGACGCCCGAGACCAGATGGCGCGTGCGCGGATGGTCCGGCGAGCCGAAGCGCAGCGCATCCAGCACCGCGATCGGCCGCGCACCCATGGTGAAGACATCGCGCAGGATGCCGCCGACGCCCGTCGTCGCGCCCTGATAGGGCTCGATGAAGGACGGGTGGTTGTGGCTCTCCATCTTGAAGACGATCGCCAGACCGTCGCCGATGTCGATCACACCGGCATTCTCGCCCGGCCCCTGGATCACCCAGGGCGCCTTGGTCGGCAGGGTCTTGAGATGGATCTTCGAGGATTTGTAAGAGCAGTGCTCGTTCCACATCGCCGAGACGATGCCGAGTTCCGTGATCGAGGGCTCGCGCCCGATCAGATGCAGGAAGCGCTGATACTCGTCCGGCTTCAGGCCATGCTCGGCCACGAGCTGCGGCGTGATCTTGATGTCGTTGGGAATCACAGGCGACGGTCCCTGGCGTTCTGGCGGCGCGGCAGATCTTCGATCGCCGCGCGTCTTCGATGGGCGGGGCATAGCGCGCCTGACCGCCCGAGACAACGCATTCCGGTGCTACGCCGCCCTGCTGGCACGCGATCTGCGCTGTTTTCCACGGCACGGGGCGGACCGTGCCAGGGAGGAACAGTCCATGTCGCTTTTGTCCCGTTTCAGGAAGGACACCTCCGGCAATGTCGCGATCATGTTCGGCTTCCTCGCCGTTCCGATGATCGGCATCGCCGGCGCCTGCGTCGATTATGCCCGCGCCAGCTCGGCCCGCTCGACCCTCAACGCCGCGGTCGATTCGGCCGCGCTGATGGTCGCCCGCGACGCCACCAAGCTGACGGACGCGCAACTCAAGGTTCGGGCCGAATCGCTGATCCGCGCCAATCTCGCCGGCAACTCCGACGCCAAGCTCGGCACCTACACGGTCGCGATCAACCGGACGGCGCGCACCGTCAATGTCACCGCCACCACCGCGGTCGAGACCAGTCTGACCAAGGTCATCGGCGTCGACACGATCCCTGTCTCCTCCACCGCGCAGTCCGCCTGGGGCACCAACACGGTCGAACTCGCGCTCGTGCTCGACAACACCGGCTCGATGGCATCGTCCGACAAGCTGACCGAGCTGAAGAAGGCCTCGCTCGACCTCCTCAAGATCATGAAGGACGCATCGACCGCGACCGACCAGATCAGGATCTCGATCGTGCCCTTCGCAACGCAGGTGCGCCTGCCGACGACCTACAAGGACGCGCCCTGGCTGCGCTACGACCTGACCAAGGGCACCGGCTCGAACAAGAAGACGATCACCAAGGCGACCTGGGAAGGCTGCATCAGCGACCGTGACAAACCCTATGACGTCAGCGACGCCGGCGCGGTGACGGGCCAGAACGCCACGCTCTACCCGGCCGACTTCTGCGCCCAGTCGACTTTGACGCCGATCCGCCCGCTGACCAGCGACTGGACCGCGCTGACGAGCACGATCAACGCCATGACGCCTGTCGGCAACACCAACGTCGCCATCGGTGCCGCCTGGGGCACGGCCAGCCTGACCCCGATCGCGCCGCTCCCGGAAGCCGCCCCTGCCAACACGCCACGCCTGACGAAATACATGATCCTGCTCACCGACGGCGACAACACCCAGAACCGCTTCAGCGACAACCAGAGCACCATGGACGCTCGCACCGAGGCCGCCTGCAGCAACGCCAAGGTAGCGGGAATCCGCATCTTTTCGATCCGCGTGATCGACGGTAACCGCAACCTGCTGCGCGGCTGCGCCAGCGAGACCGGCATGTATTACGAGGTCTCCAACGCCTCGCAGCTCGCACCGATCTTCCAGCAGATCGCCCGCGAGATCAGCCAGATCCGCCTGACGATGTGAGGGCCTGAAGCGCCGCGCGCAGCTCGGCTGGAATCGGCACGGGTCGCTGCGTGGCGCGGTCGACATAGACATGGGTGAAGCGGCCCTGTGCGGCCGCCCGTTCGCCGCCCGCGCGGAAGACGCCGATCCGGTAGGTCACCGAGCTGTTGCCCAGCCGCTCGACACCGAGCCCGACCTCGACGGGCTCGGGAAAGGCGAGGCTCTCGAAATAGCTGCAGGTCGTCTCGACGACGAGGCCGACGATCGCGCTTCCCGCGATGTCGAGAAAGCCGCGTTCGACCAGCCAAGCATTCACCACCGTGTCGAACCAAGCATAATAGACGACATTGTTGACGTGGCCGTAGACGTCGTTGTCGGCCCAGCGTGTCGGCACCGTGCGGAACAGGCCGAAGGCATCGCGGCCCAGCCGCTCCTTGCGCTCACTCACGAACCGTCCCCTGTTTCGACCATCAAGATCAGGGTTGCAGACCAACCCGTCCCCCCGCTAACCGCCCGCCTTGTCGCCCGTGCCATGCTCCGCCACGCCGAGCGCATCCGCCAGCCTGGCCTTGGCCGAGCCCGGCCTCAGCGGCTTCTGCTGGCTTTCATGCGGCGCCCAGCCCGAGAGCCAGACGATCTCGAAAGTCGCCCGCAGCCGCCCGTCCGCGTCGGCGAAGCGCTCGACATAAAGCGCCGCCGCCCGCATCAGCGTGTCGCGCCTCATGCCGGCTCTGCGGCGGGCAGTGAGCGCATTGCCCCAGCCCATAGCGCGCAGATCGCGCAGCAATCCGAACAGGTCGCGATAGCGCACGATCACGACCTCGCTGTCGACGACCGGCAGCGCGAAGCCCGCTCGCTGCAGGAGGCTGCCGAGGTCGCGCAGATCGGCGAAGGGCGCGATGCGCGGACTGGCGCCGCCCGCGGTCTCGGCCTCCGCCTCGAGCAGAACCTGCCTCAGTTCCTGCAACGTTCGGCCGCCGAGCAGGCAGCCGATGAAGAGCCCGTCTGGCCGCAAGGCCCGGCGGATCTGGATCAGTGCGCCCGGCAGGTCGTTGACGCCTTGCAAGGCGAGCAGCGAGGCTGCGAGGTCGAGGCTTTCCGGTCCCAGCGGCAGGCGTTCGAGATCGCCGACGAGATCGGCCGCCGCGCCCGCCGTCTCGGCCATGCGCAGCGCGGTGCCGGCCCTGGCGCGCAGCACGGGCGCCGCCAGCGGCAGCGGCGTGCCGAGATCGGCCGCCACCCCGAACTGCCGCAGCACCGCCGACAGCCGCTCATCCAGATCCTGCGTCGCGCGTTCGAGCAGGAAATCCGGATAGCCGGCCGCCAGCGCCCGCGTCAGGCGCTGTCGGCCGAGCGCGCGGTCGAAGACGATGCTGCCCTCGCTCACCCGCGCGGCTCCCGCACGGCGCAGCCCATCAGCGTTCCAGCAGCCGCTCGATCTCCTGGCGAATCTGCGGACCGAGATCGCTGCGATCGAGCGCATAGGCGATGTTCGCTGTCAGGAAGCCGATCTTTGAGCCGGTGTCGTAGATGTCGCCATCGAAGCGCACGGCATGGAACGGCTCGAGCCGCGACAGCGCGATCATCGAATCCGTCAGCTGGATCTCGCCGCCGGCGCCGGGCTCCTGGTTGGCGAGCAGGTTGAAGATCGTCGGCTGCAGGATGTAGCGGCCGGTGATGTGCAGGTTCGAAGGCGCCGTGCCCTTGGCCGGCTTCTCGACCATCTTGGTCACCTTCGAGACCTTGGCGTCGCGGTTCTCGACGCCGACGATGCCGTATTGATGTGTCTGGTCCTCAGGCACCGGCGCGACCGCGATATGGTTGCCGCCATGCTTGTTGTAGGCGTCCATCATCTCGGCGAGGCAGCCCCTGCCATGAGTGTGGTGCAGCATGTCGGGCAGCAGCAGCGCGAAGGGCTCGTCGTCGCCGATGATGTCGCGCGCGCACCAAACCGCATGGCCAAGCCCGAGCGGAGCCTGCTGGCGTGTGAAGCTGGTCGCACCAGCGGCCGGCAGATCGGCCAGGAGCGCTTCGAGCTCCCTGGTCTTGTTGCGCTTGCGCAGCGTGTCGTCGAGCTCGTAGGCGAGGTCGAAATGGTCCTCGATCACGGTCTTGTTGCGCCCGGTGATGAAGACGAAATGCTCGATCCCGGCGGCGCGCGCCTCATCGACGACATGCTGGACGACCGGGCGGTCGACGATGGTCAGCATCTCCTTCGGAATCGCTTTGGTCGCGGGCAGGAAGCGGGTGCCGAGACCGGCGACGGGGAAGACGGCCTTGCGGATACGTTTCGTCATGGAAGGTCCAATTGGCGCCTCGGCCTTGCATGCCTGTGGCGGAGCGGGTGGAAAAGCGGCCGGCTCGCGGCTTGTCTGGAGCCGGTCACGACGTACTAATAGCAGGACGACCTTGAGAACCCGTCAACGCATTTTGCGTAACGGCAGTTCCAGGTGACGGGAGTGGATATTCGACCATGGCTGTACTTGTTTCGGGTGGCGCGGGTTACATCGGCAGCCACATGGTGCTTGAACTTCTGGACCGTGGCGAGAGCGTGGTGGTTCTGGACAATCTTTCGACCGGGTTCTGGTGGGCTGTTCCGAAGGAGGCGGTTCTGATCCAGGGCGACATCGGCGACCAGGCGCTGGTCGAACGCATCATCGCCGAGCACGCCATCACCGAGATCGCGCATTTCGCCGCCCGGATCGTGGTTCCGGAATCGGTTGCCGACCCGCTCGGCTATTATCTCAACAACACGGTCAAGACCCGCAGCCTGCTGGAGAGCGCCGTGCGCGGCGGCGTCAAGCGCATCATCTTCTCCTCGACCGCGGCGGTCTATGGCGAGCCCGCGGTCAGCCCGGTGCCGGAGGAGATCGCGCTCGAGCCGATCAACCCCTATGGCCGCTCCAAGCTGATGAGCGAGTGGATGCTCTCCGACGTCGCCCGCGCCCATGGCCTGAACTTCGTCGTGCTGCGCTACTTCAACGTCGCCGGCGCCGATCCCAAGGGCCGCTCCGGCCAGTCCTCGCCCCACGCCACCCATCTGATCAAGGTCGCCGGCCAGGCCGCGCTCGGCCAGCGCGCCGCGCTGGAGGTCTTCGGCACCGACTATCCGACGCCCGACGGCACCGGCATCCGCGACTACATCCACGTCACCGACCTCGCCCGCGCCCATCTGGCCGCCCTCGACCATCTCCGCGCCGACGGCGCCAGCCTGACCCTGAACTGCGGCTATGGCCGCGGCTATTCCGTCAACGAGGTCGTCGCCATGGTGAAGAAGGTCTCCGGCGTCGACTTCCCGGTGGTCTATTCCGGTCGCCGCGCCGGAGACCCGGCCGCCCTCGTCGCCAGGGCAGACCGCATCCGCGCCGAACTCGCCTGGCAGCCCCAGCATGACGACCTCGAACAGATCGTCCAGCAGGCCCTCGACTGGGAGGACAAGCTCAGGACGCGCAACGCCGTCTGATCGCGGTCTCGCCTCAGTCCGCCAGCACGAGATTGGCCGGATCGGTGACCTCCGTCACCGTCAGGCGGCGGATTTCGCCCGAGCGTGTCGCCCAGTTGATCGACTTCTGGGCCGCCATGCCGATCAGCGCCACGCCGATCGGCGTCATCACCGAGATCCGGCCGGCATCGACATCGGCCTCCTCCGGCCGGACCAGCGTGATCGTGGAAGCCTTGCCGGTCGCCTCGTCCCGGAAGCTCACGCGGCTCCCGATGCGGACGTGATCCGCCGAACTGCGCCCCTCCGGCAGGATCCGGGCGCGGTCGAGTTCGCGGGCGAGTTCGGCCGCGAGATCGGCCAGCCCGTCGCCGGCACCCGAGACGGTGCGGCTCAGCAGAAGGTGATCCTCGGCCGTGAGCACGATGGCCGGGCGCGACATGCGCTTCGAAGACTGGGTCATGACATATCCTGAAAAGCAGACGGCAGCCGGCGGCAGGGTCCATCGACCGCTGCGTCGCGCGACTGTCCGAAGAGATTAGGGGGTAACAAAGGCTGAGCGGCCGAAAGCGCGAAGCGCCTGCCCCGAGCCCGGAGCGCGCGATGCGACGGGCGCGGGGCTAGTGGCCCGCGATGAGATTGCCCGAGCGGTGCAGACCGCGGCAGAAACGGAGATGGCTGTCCATGGCCGCAAGGCTCGGCCAAGCGCTCCGCTTTGTCAAATCGGACAGCTCGCGCGCCCGGTGCGTCGTCGGCATTGCCGCCGCGCTTAACCTTTGGTTAATCTTGTTCAGGCGCTCTGGTGCGACCTCTCTCCAGCCTTGTCAGAGTGTCCCATGCGCCTGTCCGTCATCGCCGCCACGGCCCTGATCAGCCTCGCGCCGGCGCTGGCGCAGACCACGGGCTCGATCAGCAGTTCGGCCGCCCGCGCCAGGGAAGCCAAGCCGGCCCCCATCGCGCGCCCTGCCAATGTCGCGACACCTGCCAATGCCTCCTTCGACGCATTCCTGCAGCGGCTCTGGCCGCTGGCCCAGGCGCGCGGGGTATCTCGCGCGACCTTCGACGCCGCGCTGCGCGGCGTGACGCCGGATCCCCAGATCGCCGCGCTGACACGCAAGCAGTCCGAGTTCACCGCGCCGATCTGGGGCTATCTCAACAGCGCCGTCGGCGGCACGCGCATCCCGCGCGGGCGTGACGCGGCTTCGGACAATGCCGCCATTCTGGCGCAGGTCGAGGCGCGCTACGGCGTGCCGCGCGAGATCGTGCTCGGCGTCTGGGGGATGGAGACCAATTACGGCTCGTTCAAGGGCGACAAGGATACGATCCGCTCGCTCGCGACGCTCGCCCATCTGCACTATCGCGGCGACTTCTTCCGCGACGAATTGCTGACCGCCCTCGAACTGATCGAGGAAGGCCATGTCGAGCGCCGCGAGCTGCGCGGCTCCTGGGCCGGTGCCATGGGCCACACCCAGTTCATGCCGTCGAGCTACAAGAAATACGCTGTCGACTTCACCGGCGACGGTCATGCAGACATCTGGAGCTCGACCGCCGACGCGCTCGCCTCCACAGCCAATTACCTCAAGGGCTATGGCTGGGTGCAGGGCCTGCCCTGGGGTCTCGAAGTGACCTTGCCCGAAGGCTTCGACCACAAGTTCCACAAGGCGAGCTTCTCCGCCTTCGCCTCGGCCGGTGTCCGCCGCGCTGACGGCCGCAGCCTGCCCTCCTCGGGAGAGGCAAGGCTGTTCTACCCCGCCGGCCATCGCGGCCCGGTGATGCTGCTGACCGAGAATTTCGACGTCATCAAGAAATACAACTCCTCCGACGCCTATGCGCTGGCCGTCGGCCATCTCGGCGACCGGATCATGGGCCGCCCCGCGATCCAGGCCGACTGGCCGATCCAGGCACCGCGCCTCGACAAGGCGGGCATGCAGGACGTCCAGCGCCGGCTGAAGGCACAGGGCCTCTACAACCATGACGCCGACGGCCGCATCGGCACTGGCACGCGCGAGGCGGTGCGGCAATACCAGCTCCGCAACGGCGAGATCGCCGATGGCTGGCCGACACCCGCCTTGCTCGCGAAGATGCGCGCCGGGCGCTGACGTTCGGGCCGTTTTGCACTATATGGTCGGCATGCCGGACTCCGGCGCGGGATCGAGAGCCCGATGCGTTTGCGCTCCCTCCTCATGCTTCTGACGGCGGCCGGCCTGCTCCTCCTGACCGGCGGGCCGTCCTCGCTCGCGCAGGCGCCCCAGCAGCGCGCCCCGCAGCAGCGCAGCCTGTTCCAGCTGTTCTGGCAGCAGCCGCAGCAGCCGGCCGCCCAGCCGCAGCGCCAGCGTGTCGCGCCGGTCGTGCGCCGCCGTCCGGCTGCTCCTGTCGTGGTCAGGGACGATCCCGTCATCCCCAAGGTCGACATCGCCCATCACATCCTGGTCATGGGCGATTCGCTCGCTCATCTCCTCGCCGACGGGCTCGAGGAGGCATTGGAGGACCGGCCGGACGTCGCCGTGCTGCAGAAGGCGAAGCCCGATTCCGGCCTCGTCCGCAGCGACTTCCACGACTGGCCCAAGGTCGCGGCCGATCTGCTGGCAAGCGACCAGAAGATCAGCCTCGGCGTCATGATGATCGGGCTGAACGACAGGCAGGCGCTGCGCGAGGGCGACACGGTCCATGAACCGTTGAGCCCACGCTGGCTCGAACTCTACCGCGACCGTATCAGTGCCGTGACGCAGGTCTTCGCCGCCAGGCGCATCCCGCTGATCTGGGTCGGTGCGCCGCCCGTGCAGAATCCCCGACTCTCGGCCGATTTCGTCACCTTCAACGAGCAGTACCGCCAGCAGGTCGAGCGCGCTGGCGGGCAATATGTCGATCTCTGGGGCGCCTTCGTCGATTCCGAGAACCGCTATGCCGCGATGGGCCCTGACGTCTCCGGCCAGACCATGCGGCTGCGCCTTGGTGACGGCATCCACTTCACTGCGGCGGGAGCCCGCAAGGCAGCCCATTTCGTCGATGTCCTGGTCCGCCGCATGTTCGAACCCGGCGCGCAGGGCAACGTCATCGCACTGCCGGTCTCACCCGACACCGGCGCACCGACCAACCCCGAGCTGCAACCCGGCGGCATCGAACGCCTGATCGACCAGATGGTCAGCGGCCTGCCCACGATCAGCCTGCCGGCCGCGCTCCAGGCCAAGCCGCTGGCGGGGCCGATCCTGCCGCTCACCGGCAGTGCCGGCCAGGGCGAACAGGCGCTGCTGGTCTCGATCCCCGAGGCCCGCGGCCGCGGCGAGATCGCAAGCCAGCTCGACCGCATCTTCGGCGAAGGCGTCCTGCCCGAGCCCAAGCCCGGCCGGATCGACGATTACCGCTGGCCGCGATGATTCCTTTCCCCCGCGGGGGAGAAGGTGGCCGCGGAGCGGTCGGATGAGGGAAGGATTGCAGGGCCGTACAGGACTTCCCTCACCCGTCTCGGCTACGCCGAGCCACCCTCTCCCCCGAGGGGAGAGGGAAGAAGCTCACACCGGCAGGATGGTCTCGCCCATCAGGTGCTTGTCGATCGCATGCGCGGCCTGACGGCCCTCGCGGATCGCCCAGACGACGAGCGACTGGCCGCGGCGCATGTCGCCCGCGACGAAGACGTTCTCGGCGCTGGTGCGGTAGTCGCGCTCATTGGCGATGACGTTCGCCCGCTTGTCGACCGCCGCGCCCGACTGCGCGATCATGCCCTCGATCACCGAACCGGCGAACCCGATGGCGAGGAAGCAGAGATCGGCCGGGAGCGTGAACTCGCTGCCCGGGATCGGCTTGCGCTTCTCGTCGACGCGGATGCACTTCACACCGGTCAGGCGGCCGTTGCGACCCTCCAGCCCCAGCGTTGCGGCCTGGAATTCGCGCTCGGCGCCTTCCGCCTGCGAGGAGGAGGTACGGAACTTCGTCGGCCAGTAGGGCCAGACCGTCAGCTTGTCCTCGATCTCCGGCGCCATCGGCCGGATGTCGAGCTGCGTCACCGAGAGCGCGCCCTGGCGGAAGGCGGTGCCGACGCAGTCCGACGCCGTGTCGCCGCCGCCGACGACGACGACATGCTTGCCCCCGGCCAGGATCGGCGTGACCTTCGACAGATCCTCGCCATTGCTGCGCTTGTTCTGCTGGGTCAGGTAGGGCATCGCGTAGTGCACGCCCTGGAGATTGGTGTCCGGCAGGCCAGGATCGCGCGGCGTTTCCGCGCCGCCGCTCATCAGCACGGCGTCATGCTCGGCCGTCAGCGTCGCGAAGGGCACGGTGACGCCGACATGGACGTTGTAGTGGAAGGTGACGCCCTCCGCTTCCATCTGCGCGACGCGCCGGTCGATATGGCGCTTCTCCATCTTGAAGTCGGGGATGCCGTAGCGCAGCAGGCCGCCGGCCCGCGCCTCGCGCTCATAGAGATGAACCTCATGGCCGACGCGGGCGAGCTGCTGCGCCGCAGCCATCCCGGCCGGGCCGGAGCCGACCACCGCGATGCGCTTGCCCGTGCGGATGGCGGCGGGCTCGGCGACGATCCAGCCCTCCTGCCAGCCCTTGTCGGCAATCGCCTGCTCGATCGTCTTGATCGTCACCGGCATGTTCTCGAGATTCAGCGTGCAGGCTTCCTCGCAGGGCGCCGGGCAGATGCGGCCGGTGAACTCCGGGAAGTTGTTGGTCGAATGGAGGTTGCGCAGCGCATCTTCCCAGCCGCCGGAAAAGACCAGCTCGTTCCAGTCGGGGATCTGGTTGTGCACCGGGCAGCCGGTCGGCCCATGGCAGAACGGGATGCCGCAATCCATGCAGCGCGCCGCCTGCTTCTTGACGTCGCGCTCCTCCAGCGGAAGCGTGAACTCCCGGAAATGGCGGATGCGGTCGCCGGCGAGCTGATACTTCTGCTCCTGCCGGTCGTATTCGAGGAAACCCGTGACCTTGCCCATACTTTTCGTTTCTCTCGTCGTGCTGCCCGGGGCTTGAGCCCAGGCATCCCTTGCCGATGGGAGCCTGTCTTGATCCATGTGGCCCGGGCGAACGCCTATGTCCGCCCGGCTCGCCGTCCCGGTTACTCCGCCGCCTGGAGCGTGCGCGCCTGTTCCATCTCGCGCAGCGCCCGGCGGTATTCCACCGGCATCACCTTGACGAATTTGGTGCGGTAATCGGCCCAGTTCTCCAGGATGCGGCGCGCCGTCTCCGAACCCGTGTAGTCGACATGGTTCGTCAGCATCTGCATCAGGCGCTCCTCGTCATGGCCCGACATATTGGCCATATCGATCCGGCCCTTGTGCTCCAGATCGCCGCCGTGATGGTGGAGGCGCTCCATCAGCTCCTCCTCCTCCTCGACCGGCTCGAGATCGACCATGGAGAGGTTGCAGCGCGCCGCGAAGCTCTTGTCCTCGTCCAGCACATAGGCGATGCCGCCCGACATGCCGGCCGCGAAGTTGCGCCCCGTCGGCCCGATCACCGCGACGACGCCGCCGGTCATGTACTCGCAGCCATGGTCGCCGGTGCCCTCGACCACCGCGATGGCGCCCGAGTTGCGCACGGCGAAGCGCTCGCCGGCAACGCCGCGGAAATACGCCTCGCCGGCGATCGCACCGTAGAGCACCGTGTTGCCGACGATGATCGAGCGCTCCGGCACCGCCTTCGAGGCCGGATCGGGCTTCACGATCAGCTTGCCGCCCGACAGGCCCTTGCCGACATAGTCGTTGGCCTGCCCGGTCAGTTCGATGGTGACGCCCGCCGCCAGGAAGGCGGCGAAGCTCTGGCCGGACGTGCCCTTGAGCTTCACCGTGATGGTGTCCTCGGGCAGGCCGGCATGGCCATATTTCTTGGCGACGACGCCCGACAGCATCGCGCCGGCGCTGCGGTCGACATTGCAGATCGCATGCTCGAGCACGACCGGCGTGGCCGTCTCGATCGCATCCTTCGCGCCTTCGATCAGCCTGCGGTCGAGCACATCGTCGATCGGGTGCTTCTGCAATTCGACATGGCGGATCGCGACGCCCGGCATGTCGACCTTGTGGAACAGCCGCGTGAAATCGAGCCCCTTGGCCTTCCAGTGGTCGATCGCCTCGCGCTTGTCGAGCAGGTCCGAGCGGCCAACGATCTCGTCGAGATGGGTGAAGCCCATCTCGGCCATGATCTTGCGGATGTCCTCGGCCACGAAGAAGAAGTAGTTGATCACATGCTCGGGCAAGCCCTTGAAGCGCTTGCGCAGCACCGGATCCTGCGTCGCGACTCCGACCGGGCAGGTGTTGAGATGGCACTTGCGCATCATGATGCAGCCGGCCGCGATCAGCGGCGCGGTCGAGAAGCCGAACTCGTCAGCTCCCAGCAGCGCGCCGATCACCACGTCACGGCCCGTGCGCAGGCCACCATCGACCTGAAGCGCGATGCGCCCGCGCAGCTTGTTCAAAACCAGCGTTTGCTGGGTCTCGGCGAGGCCGATCTCCCAGGGCGAACCGGCGTGCTTCAGCGAGGTCAGCGGGCTCGCGCCCGTGCCGCCCTCGAAGCCCGAGATCGTGATGTGGTCGGCGCGCGACTTGGCGACGCCGGCCGCCACCGTGCCGACTCCGATCTCGGAGACGAGCTTGACCGAGACATCGGCCGCAGGGTTGACGTTCTTCAGGTCGAAGATCAGCTGCGCGAGATCCTCGATCGAATAGATGTCGTGATGCGGCGGCGGCGAGATCAGGCCGACGCCCGGCGTCGAATGCCTGACCTTGGCGATCTTGGCGTCGACCTTGTGGCCGGGTAGCTGGCCGCCCTCGCCGGGCTTGGCACCCTGGGCGACCTTGATCTGCATCACGTCAGAATTGACGAGATACTCCGCCGTCACGCCGAAGCGGCCGGATGCGACCTGCTTGATCGCCGAGCGCTTCGAGCGGCCATCCGCCATCGGCTTGAAGCGGATCGCCTCCTCGCCGCCCTCGCCGGTGTTGGACTTGCCGCCGATCGTGTTCATGGCGATCGCCATCGTCTCATGCGCCTCGCGCGAGATCGAACCGAAGGACATAGCCCCGGTCGAGAAGCGCTTCACGATGTCGCTCGCGGGCTCGACACTCTCCAGCGGCACGGGCTGGCGGCCGTTCTCTCCGGCGAGCCTGAGCTTGAACAGGCCGCGGATCGTCGTCAGCCGATGCGCCTCATCGTTGACCTGACGGGCAAAGTCCTCGTAGCGGTCCTGCGCGTTCAGCCTGACCGCGTGCTGCAGCGAGGCGACCACGTCGGGAGTCCAGACATGGTCCTCGCCGCGGATGCGATAGGCGTATTCGCCGCCGATATCGAGGCTGTTGCGGTAGACCGGCGCGTCGCCGAAGGCGTCGCGATGGCGGCTGACGCTCTCCTCGGCAACCTCGTCGAGACCGACGCCCTCGATCGCGGTCGCGGTGCCGAAGAAATAACGCTCGACGAAATCGCTCCTCAAGCCCACGGCGTCGAAGATCTGGGCGCCGCAATAGGACTGGTAGGTCGAGATGCCCATCTTGGACATGACCTTGAGCACGCCCTTGCCGACCGACTTGATGTAGCGCTTCACCACCTCATAGGCGTCGACCTCGGTCGGGAAGGCACCCTGCTCGTGCAGATCGAGCAGCGTGTCGAAGGCGAGATAGGGGTTGATCGCCTCCGCGCCATAGCCGGCGAGGCAGCAGAAATGATGAATCTCGCGCGGCTCGCCGGTCTCGACGACGAGACCGACCGAGGTGCGCAGGCCCTTGCGGATCAGGTGATGATGCACGGCGGCCGTCGCCAGCAGCGCCGGGATCGCGATCCGGTCCGGCCCGACCAGACGGTCGGACAGGATGATGATGTTGTAACCGCCATGGACGGCCGCCTCCGAGCGCTCGCAGAGCCGCTCCACCGCCGCCGCCATGCCGGCCGCGCCATCGCGCGCCGGATAGGTGAAGTCGATCGTCTTGGTGTCGAAGCGGTCCTCGTAATGGCCGATGCAGCGGATCTTCTCGAGATCGTCATTGGTCAGGATCGGCTGGCGCACCTCCAGCCGCTTGCGGCGCGAGGTGCCCTCCAGGTCGAGGATGTTTGGCCGCGGCCCGATGAAGGAGAGCAGGCTCATCACCAGCTCCTCGCGGATCGGATCGATCGGCGGATTGGTGACCTGGGCGAAGTTCTGCTTGAAATAGGTGTAGAGCAGCTTCGACTTCGACGAGAGCGCCGAGATCGGCGTGTCCGTCCCCATCGAGCCGACCGCTTCCTGCCCCGTCACGGCCATCGGCGCCATCAGGAGGCGCGTATCCTCCTGCGTGTAGCCGAAGGCCTGCTGGCGATCGAGCAAAGCGACATCGGTGCGCTGCGCCCGCGCCTCGACCGGCGGCAAATCCTCCAGCACGATCTGGGTGCGCTTGAGCCAGTCCTTGTAGGGGTTGGCCAGGCACAAGGTCGTCTTGATCTCGTCGTCGCCGATGATGCGGCCCTGCTCGAGGTCGATGAGCAGCATCTTGCCGGGCTGCAGGCGCCACTTCTCGACGATCTTCTCCTCCGGGATCGGCAGCACGCCGAATTCCGAGGCGAGCACGACGAGCCCGTCATCTGTGACGAGATAGCGCGCCGGCCGGAGACCGTTGCGGTCGAGCGTCGCGCCGATCTGCTTGCCGTCGGTGAAGGCGATGGCGGCCGGCCCGTCCCACGGCTCCATCAGTGCGGCGTGATATTCGTAGAAGGCGCGCCGCTCCTCGTTCATCAGCGGGTTGCCGTTCCACGCCTCCGGCACGAGCATCATCATGGCATGGGCCAGCGAATAGCCGCCCTGCACCAGGAATTCGAGCGCATTATCGAAGCAGGCGGTGTCGGACTGGCCCTCATAGGAGATCGGCCAGAGCTTCGAGATGTCGGCCCCGAACAGCTCCGAATCGACCGAGGCCTGCCGCGCCGCCATCCAGTTCACGTTGCCGCGCAGCGTGTTGATCTCGCCGTTATGGGCGACCATCCGGTAAGGGTGGGCCAGCCGCCATGACGGGAAGGTGTTGGTGGCGAAGCGCTGATGGACGAGCGCCAGCGCGCTTTCGAAGCGCGGATCGAGCAGGTCCCTGAAATAGGTCCCGAGCTGCGTGACCAGCACCATGCCCTTGTAGACGATGGTGCGCGCCGACATCGAGACCGGGTAATAGGTCGCTGTCGCCCGGTCCTGCCGCTGATAGACCTTGTTGGAGACGGACTTGCGCAGGACATAGACCTTGCGCTCGAAGTCTTCCTCGTCGGCGATTTCCGCCGGGCGGCCGACGAAGAGCTGGCGATGGACCGGCTCGGTTTCGAGAACGGCCTGGCCGAGATCGCTGTTGTCTACCGGCACGTCGCGCCAGCCCAGGAAGATCAGCCCCTCCTCGGCCACGGCTTGCGCCACGATCTCCTCGCAGATCGCGCGATCCGCCTTATCCTGCGGCATGAAGAACTGGCCAATGGCGTAATGGCCGACCTCGGGCAGCGCGATGCCGAGCCTGCCGCATTCCTCGCTGAAGAAGCGATGCGGGATCTGGGTGAGGATGCCGCAGCCGTCGCCGAGCTTGGGATCGGCTCCGACCGCGCCGCGATGGTCGATATTGTGCAGGATCTGCAGGCCCTGCGCGACGATCGCGTGGCTCTTGCGGTTCTTCATGTCCGCGACGAAGCCGACGCCGCAGGAATCCTTCTCCATCGACGGATCGTAAAGACCCTGGCGCATCGGCATGGCCGGATCGCGCACCTCCGGGAAGCGCTCGAAAGGCTTGGCGCCGCCCAGAATGGCAACGCTCGACTGGCTGGTTTCGCTCATCGTCAAACCCCGCTTGCCAATGCCCCGACAGCTTCCGTCGGGAGGCACCTTTGAGTCCATATAATCCTTCCGCCGTGCCGGGCCGCATCGCTGCCGCTCAGGCCCCTGAGAGCCGGCAGCAAGGATGGGGCCAACATGGCCGGACCGTTCGTTCTGTCGGAGGTTTGCTTGCGCTGTTCTCGGGCGCCCGCGTCCTCCGCAGGCGCTCGGGCTCTCGCCCTGTCGCGCCTGTCAGGCCGCCGCTTTGCGGGCGGCGCGCGTACGGATGGCTTTGGCGTGTTTTGCCGTGCCCTTCGTCATCGATCCGCTCCGTTGCGCTGGCGTGACCGCCACCCTTGCGGGTCGCGATCGTCGCAGTGAAAAATGGGACAGCAACACTGTCCTATCGAGACGAACTTGCCAGAATTCTAATATCTGCACAAGAGCCGATTTTACGCCAAGACGACATTTTATTGCGATAGGGCGAAAAGACGAGACATATCCGGTACGGAAGCCGGAGTCGCCCCGCACGGTTCTTGTTCTGTGAGGGCCCTGCAGGTCTCCGCCTCCGGCAGCCCGGCATGCCGTGCAGAGCCGCCCCGCCCGCACGCGCTTGGCAGGCAGGCAGCACGCCTCTATCGCAAACGGCATGAACTTCATCAGCGACAACACCGCCGGCGCCAGCCCCAACGTCATGGCAGCCATCGCCGCCGCCAATGACGGCGCAGCCTCCGCCTATGGCACCGACACCTGGACGCAAGGTGCCGAGCGGCGCTTCGCCGAGATCTTCGAGCATGAGGTCGCGGTCTTCCTGGTGACATCAGGTACGGCGGCGAATGCGCTGGCGCTCGCCAGCATCACGCGGCCCTGGGGCGCCGTGCTGACGCATGAGGAAAGCCATGTCGCCGACGACGAATGCGGCGCGCCGGAATTCTTCAGCGACGGCGCCAAGCTGATCGGCCTGCCCGGCGCCGGCAACAAGCTCTCGCCTGATCTGGTCACGCAGACCCTGACGCGCTTCCGCGAAGGCGCGCTGCACCAGGTCCAGCCGCAGGCCCTCTCGATCACCCAGGCGACCGAGTGCGGCACGATCTACAGCCTCGACGAAATCCGCGCCCTCAAGCAGGCCGCCGCCGCGCGCCGCCTCACCCTGCACATGGACGGCGCACGCTTCGCCAATGCGCTGGTGACGCTCGGCTGCAGCCCGGCGGAGATGACCTGGAAAGCCGGGATCGACGTGCTCTCCTTCGGCGGCACCAAGAACGGCGCCTGGGCGGCCGAAGCCGTGATCTTCTTCGATCCCGCAGCAGCCGCCGAGATGAAATGGCGCCGCAAGCGCGCCGGACAGACCCTGTCGAAAGGCCGCCTCATCGGCGCGCAGTTCGAGGGGCTGTTGGCGGACGGGCACTGGCTCGCCCTCGCGCGTCACGCCAACGCCATGGCCATGAAGCTGGCGACGGCGATCGACAGGAGCGGCGAGGCGCGTCTGGCCTGGCCCTGCCAGGCCAATGAAGTGTTTCCGATCTTGTCGGTGGCGTTGCAGGCCCGGCTGCAGGCAGCCGGCGTCGGCTTCCTGACATGGTCCGATCGGGCTCTGCCCGCGGGCGAGACGCTCGCGGACGGCGAAATCGTCGGCCGCTTCGTAATGTCCTTCGCCACGCCGGAAGCGCAGGTCGAACGGCTGATCGCGATCATCGGCAGCGAGGAAGGCTGAATTCCCTCCCGATTCCAGCCCCAAGCTGGCCGCAATCCCTAACGAAGACTGAAATCCTGAATTTCGGTCCTTGGAAGGGATGACCTATGGTAATTCGTTCGACCGCGCCGGGGCGCACCGTGCTGATGGGCCTGGCCGTCGCCGGTGCATTGACCGGCACCGCCGGCGCCGCATCGGCGCAGTATTATCTCTACGAAGAAGATGCCCCCTATCTCGAACAGCGCTACGGCTATCGCTATGCCGCGCCGCGCCCGCCCGCGCAGATCCCGGCGCGCGCCATCGGTCGCATTGCGGCCCGCGATTTCGGGCTCGATCAGGTCGATCGCACCGTCCGCAGCGGCTCCACCTATGTCGTCGATGGCCGGACCCGGACCGGCGCGCGGGTTCGGCTGATCCTCGACTCCTATAGCGGCGAGGTGCTCGACGAAATCGTCCTGCAGGGTCCGGCACGCGGCGCCCCGCGCGTCGCCCGCGTCGATCCGCGCGACGAGGCCAGGCCGCCGCAGCCACGCCCCGTGCCGCGCCCGCCGGAGCGGCCGCCCTCGCTGAAGCCCCCGGGCCAGGCCACTGCGCCGGCGACCGTGATTCCACCGTCACCGGCGGCCCCGCCACGCATCGAACCCGCACCTGCCGCCGACAAGCCGCCCGCTTCAGCCAGCGCACCGGCCACGGCGACACCACCCTCGCCAGCCGCTCCGCCGCACGCCCAACCGGCCCCGCCAGCCGAGAAGCCTCCGGCCTCTGCCAGCGCACCGCCGACCGAGGTCCTGCCGTCTCCCGCGACGCCGGCCGCGCCGACGCCCGGCCCGAGCGCCCCCGCGACGGGCGCCGAGAAGCCCCGGCTCGTCAATCCGAGCGATGTGCGTGGCACGGAAACCGGCGAGCGCGAGCCGCCGCTCGCCCGCAGCGAACAGCCCGGCATCCCGTCTCAGCTCCCGCCGGTCCAGACGCAGGACGCCACGCCCTCGACGCCCAGGCCCGAAACCCCGGCCGTTCCGGTGACACCGCTGGATTGAAGGGTCTTGGCGCAGGCATTGCGGCAGGCACGAAAAAGGGCGCTTCCGGTTTCCCGGAAGCGCCCTCTCTTTGCGGTCAGGATGGCGCGTTACGCCGCCTTCGCGGTCTCGACCTTGGCTTCGAGCACCTTGGCCTTGCTGCCACCGATCACGATCTGGCGCGGCTTCTTGGCCTCCGGAATCTCGCGCACGAGATCGATGTGGAGCAGCCCGTTCTCGAGGCTGGCGCCGGTCACCTGAACATAGTCGGCGAGCTGGAAGCGACGCTCGAAGGCGCGTGCGGCGATACCCTGATGCAAGATCTCGCGCTTCTCGCCATTGTCGTTGGCCTGCTTCTCGCCGCGAACGGTAAGCGCGTTCTCCTTGCTCTCGATGGCAAGGTCACCCTCGCCGAAGCCCGCGACCGCGATGGTGATGCGGTAGGCGTTCTCAGCGGTACGTTCGATGTTGTAAGGGGGGTAACTCGGCGCAGCCTCGGTGCTGCCGGCCTGGTCGAGCAGCGAGAACAGGCGGTCGAAGCCGACGGTCGAGCGATAGAGCGGGGAAAGATCGAAATGACGCATGATGTCCTCCAGAGGAAGCGACGTTTGGTCCAGCCCGCCTCGTCATGAGCGCGGGCCCGGTTCGGTGCTGCGCAGCCGGTTCCGGCCTGCGCCACACTGAATTGGGAAGGTGTTTTCGGCTTTTCAAGAGCCCGCTGCGGCAGGCATAAGGATTGTCGCTCACCCGGCGGCAGCGGCCTCGATTCGCACGGGCGGCGAGGCGGCCGGCCCGCCGACAGGAAGGCCCGGCATGACAGAAGCTGAGCTCTTCGCTCACCCCGACTATCCGGTGCCGGGCCACGGCAAGGTCTGGTTCGCGGCGACGCGCGATCGCGCGCAACTGCGCTTTGCGAGCTGGCGGCCGACGGTCCGGCCCGTGCGCGGCAGCGTCGTCCTGGTCCAGGGCCGCGCCGAATTCATCGAGCGCTACAGCGAGACGATCGCCGAGCTGCGGCGGCGCGGCTTCCATGTCCTCGCCTTCGACTGGCGTGGCCAGGGCGGCTCGCAGCGCGTCGTCGCGCGGGGACGCAAGGGCCATGTCGGCTGGCTGCGCCACTACGAGGCCGATCTCGCGCTCGCCTTGGTGCAGATGCGCGAGAAGCTGCCCGGCCCCTATTTCGTGCTGGCCCATTCGATGGGCGCCGCGCTCTGCCTCGACGCCGCCCGCCATGGCGCCTTGCCGGTCTCGCGCCTGGTGGCCCTGGCGCCGATGCTGGACCTGACCATCACCGAGAATCCGAAGGCGGCGAGCCGGTTGGCCAGCCTGCTGTTCTGGCTCGGCCTCGGACGGGCCTTCATCCCCGGCGGCGGCGACACCGCGATCGCGACCAAGCCCTTCGACGGCAACCGCCTGACCAGCGACCCCGCCCGCTATGCCCGCAACAGCGCGCTCTCCGCCTCCGCCCGCGAGCTCAGCATCGGCGATCCGACCATCGCCTGGGTCCGCACGGCCTTTCAGTTGATGGCGCGGCTCAATGCGCCGCAGGTGGCGCGCGAGGTGCGGGTGCCGACGCTGGTCATCGCCGCCGGCCGCGATCGCGTAGTCTCGACGCCCGCGATCGAGCGCTTCGCCGCCCGCCTGAAAACCGGGCAGGCGCTGATCCTGCCGACATCGCGCCACGAGATCCTGATGGAGAGCGACGACATCCGGGCGCAGTTCTGGGGGGCCTTCGACGCCTTCATCCCCGGCGAGGATGGCGCGATCGACGCCGGGGTTGCCGACACGGTGCCTGCCGTTTCAGCCGGCGAGCAAAGCGAGCGCGGCCTCGTGCAACGGCTTGCTGGCGGCGGCGAGGATGCGCCCGCCCCCGGCGGCGCTGCCGCCGTCCCATGAGGTGACGATGCCGCCGGCGCCCTCGATGATCGGGATCAGCGCCACGATATCGTAGGGCTTGAGCCCGCTCTCGATGACGAGATCGACATGGCCCGAGGCCAGCATGCAATAGGCGTAGCAGTCGCAGCCATACCGGGCGAGACGGACCTGGCTCTCGACCCGTTGATAGGCCAGCGCCTCGTCGTTCCGGAACAGCCCGGGCGATGTCGTCATCAGCGTCGCGCTGGATAGGCCGGCGACCTGGCGGGTCCGCAGCGTCCGCGCACCGCCCGGCCCTTCATAACGCGCCTCGCGCCCGTCGCCGGAATAGCGCTCGCCGGTGAAGGGCTGGTGCATCATGCCGTAGACGGGCGTGCCGTCGCGCGCGAGCCCGATCAGCGTACCCCAGACCGGAATGCCGGAGATGAAGGCGCGGGTGCCGTCGATCGGATCGAGCACCCAGACGTATTCTGCGTCCGTGTTCTCGTTGCCGAACTCCTCGCCAAGTACGCCATGGGCGGGGAAGCTGCGCTTGATCAGATGGCGCATGATGGTCTCACCGGCACGGTCGGCCTCGGTGACGGGGTCGAACACGCCTCCCGCCGACTTGTCCTCCATCGCGTGATGCGCCCGGAAGAACGGCAGGATTGCCTGGCCGGACTGCGTCGCCAGCTCCGCGACGAAAGCCCCGAAATCGACCGCGCTCATCAAAGCCCCCGCATCCTTGCGCAACGGTCTGTCGCGCCGCCGCTCTCTCGTCATGACCCTGATGGGCGGCCGGCCCGCGAAAGGCAAGGCGATCGGCCTGCATCATATTCTGTCCTGCGCTGGGCGCATGCCCCATACGCCGCTCGCTCGTCCGGAATTTTGGTCAGGCCACTTGCTTTTTCGCACTGCACTGTCATATTGTGCACTGCGAAGGGGCGATCACTTCAAGCCTTCGTTGCCCTCCTTGGGCGTTTCCTCCCTAGACTTGGGCCGCCACGCAAGTGTGCGGCCCTTTTTTCTGGGTTGCGGCGGCAACGGTCGCGCGAGGCGCCTATTCCGCCGCCTGCCTGAACTCGTCGAGCCAGCCGCTCCAGCGCGCGAAACAATCCGCCATCGCCGAGGAAATCGCCTGTTCCAGCGCGGAAAAGCCGGCATGGGGCATCAGCGTCGCCTCGTTCATGTAGAGCGCGCGGTTGATCTCGATCTGCAGCGTGTGCACGCCGGTGCTCGGCGCGCCGTAATGCTCGGTGATGAAGCCGCCGGCATAGGGCCGGTTGCGCGTGACGGTGAGGCCGAGCTTCGCGAACGCCGCCTCGGCGATGTCGGTGACGTAACCCGCCGCGCTGGTTCCGAAACGGTCGCCCAGGATGATGTCGGGCTTGGCCAGCCCGTCGCGGTCGAGCCCGCTCGACGGCATCGAATGCGCGTCGACCAGGATGCAGGTGCCGAAGGAGCGCTGCGTGCGCTGCACCAGATCGCGCAGGCCGGCATGATAGGGCCTATACAGCCCGTCGATGCGTGCGAGCGCCTCCTCCACCGGAATCCGCCCGAAATAGATCTCCTGCGCGTCGCCGACGATGCGCGGAATCGTCCCCAGCCCGCCTGCGACCCGCATCGAGCGCGTATTGGCGAAGGGCGGCAGCCTGCCGTCGAACATGCGCGGATCGAGCTCATAGGGCTCGCGGTTGACGTCGAGATAGGCGCGCGGGAATTCGGCGACGAGCAGCGGCGCCCCCAGCGCGACGCTGCGCGCGAAGAGCCGGTCGACATAGGCATCCTCCGAGCGGCGCAGCGAGCGCAGCGGCAACCTCGCCCGTTCGACGAAGGCGCGCGGGTAACGCCGGCCGGCATGGGGCACGTCGACGACCACCGGCACGATATGGAGCGCCGGCTGGTGCAGCGTGAACGGCCGCTCGATCTCGGCGACGACATCCTCGGGACCGGGCGGAAAGGGGGCGGACAGGGCGCTCATCTCCCTGAACACAAGCACACAAAGCGGCGGGGTTGAAGCGCCATGGGCGCGCAACGGGCATCGGCGAGGGATTCACCCGTTGTTTACCATAGTGGTGCCTTATAGAAACGTAGGGTTCCACGCACGGGGATGGGTCGATAACCCTGCCGGCGCTGGCGCCGGAAACGGCGCTCGCGCCGGGAACGAGAATTGGGAAGAGGGTCGCCAGGCCGGCAGCCTCGAACCTTGAAGACAGGCCTTACGGGACGGACACATCAGGCCCATGACCAAGATACTTCTTGCCGAAGACGACAACGACATGCGCCGTTTCCTGGTCAAGGCCCTGCAGAATGCGGGCTACGACGTGGCCTCCTTCGACAACGGGCTTTCGGCTTACAACCGCCTGCGCGAAGAGCCCTTCGAACTGCTGCTGACCGACATCGTCATGCCGGAGATGGACGGTATCGAGCTGGCGCGCCGCGCCACCGAGCTCGACCCCGACATCAAGGTGATGTTCATCACCGGCTTCGCCGCTGTGGCGCTGAACCCCGATTCGCAGACGCCCAAGGATGCGAAGGTGCTTTCCAAGCCTTTCCACTTGCGCGAGTTGGTGAACGAGGTCGAAAAGCTGCTCGCGGCCTGAGGGTTTCGCCCGGCTCCTGTGCCGGGCGGGTGCTTTCTCCACAAAGCGCCTTGCAAGCCACGAAACGAGCGGCTATAGCCGCACACCTCGCAACATGGTCAGCCGGCAACGGCGAAACCCTGTTCCGGCCGCCGCGACGATACCCCGACGCGGCAGACGGGCGCGTAGCTCAGCGGGAGAGCACTACGTTGACATCGTAGGGGTCACAGGTTCGATCCCTGTCGCGCCCACCATACAAGCCCTTGAAATACAGGGACAAAAGGCCACCCCTCGGGTGGCCTTTTTGCTTGGGGCGGAGCGGACCCGACGCAACTAGAAGCGCCGGCGGTGGCGATCGGCCAGCACGGCCATGGCGGCGTTGCGGCCCGGCGCTCCGGTGACGCCCCCTCCGGGGTGGGCGCCCGAGCCGCAGAGATAGAGCCCCGGGACCGGCATGCGGTAGTCGCCATGGCCGAGCACCGGTCGCGCCGAGAAGAGCTGGTCGAGCGTGAGCCGGCCATGAAAGATGTCGCCGCCGACGAGCCCGAAGCGCGTCTCGAGATCGGCAGGCCCGAGCGCGAGCCGCCCGATGACGGATGCCTTGAAGCCGGGCGCGTGGCGGTCGACCGTCTCGATCATCAGATCGGCGACGGTCTCGCGGCAGTCCTCCCATGCGAGGCCGTTCGGCAGCACCGGCGCGACATGCTGGCAGAACAGGCTCGCGACATGGCGGCCGGGCGGGGCGAGGGTGTCGTCCAGCGTCGACGGAATCAGCATCTCGACGATCGGCTCGCGCGACCAGCCATCGAGCCGCGCCTGCGCATGGGCGCGATCCATGTAGCCGAGGCTGGGCGCGATGATGATGCCGGCGGTGAGATGGTCGCCCGGTTCGGGCAGGCTGGAAAAGCGCGGCAGCTCCGACAGCGCGAGGTTCATCCGGAACGTGCCCGAACCCGAGGTGTAGCGGCCGATGCGCTCAGCGAAATCCGGCGGCAGCGCCGCGGGATCGACCTTGGAGAAGAGCAGGCGCGGATGCAGGTTCGAGACGACGGCCCGCGCCCGGACGACGTCGCCGGCCTCCGTCACCGCGCCGGCCGCCCTGCCCTGCACGGTCAGTACCTCGGCGACGGCAGCGTCGAGGCGAATCGTGACGCCGACCTCGGCGCAGGCCTTCGCCATCGCCTGGGTGATCGCGCCCATGCCGCCGATGGCGTGGCCCCAGGCCCCCTTCCGGCCGTTCACCTCGCCGAAGACATGATGCAGCAGCACATAGGCCGAGCCCGGTGTATACGGGCTGGCATAGTTGCCGACGACGGAATCGAAGCCGAGCAGCGCCTTGATCGGGTCGCTCTCGAACCAGCCGTCGAGCCAGTCGCCGGCCGATTTGGTGAAAAGGTCCATGACGTCGCGCCGGGCGGTCGTGGCGAGCCGGCCGAGGCGCCGGCCCAACCGCCCGGCTTCGACCAGTTCCGGCAATACCGCGAGCCAGCCGGCCTCAGTGACATTGGGCGGCGCGCGCAGCACGAGGTCGCGCAGCACGGCGGCGACGGTCTCGAGCCGCTCCTCATAGGCGGCGAGCCGTCCGGCATCGCGGGGCGAGAACTTCGCCACCTCGGTCGCCGTGCGTCCCGGACCGGCCGCCAGATATTGCCCGTCCGGCAGCGGCAGGAAATTCGCCAGCCGGCGTTCGACGATGCGCAGACCATGACGCGCGAGCTCCATCTCCCGGATGATCTCCGGCCTGAGCAGGCTGACGGTGTAGCTCGCCGTCGAATTCCGGAAGCCCGGATGGAATTCCTCCGTCACCGCCGCGCCGCCGACGATGCCTCGCCGCTCCAGCACGGTGACCTTCAGGCCGGCGCGCGCCAGATGGAAGGCGCAGACGAGCCCGTTATGGCCGGCCCCGAGAATGACGATGTCCGTTTCGCTGGTTGCCATGGCCCGCCTGTCCGAATGGCGCCACTGTGCCGGCCGGTGTGTCGCGCGGCAACGGCCGCTCCTTCGGCTACGACAATGTCAGGCATCGCCAATATCTATTTGCCCCCGTCCCCGCACGGGCCGGATAGTCGCCCCATCGGCGATCGCGGCGACGCCCTGGGCGGCAGCGGCGGTTCGGCCCTTCTTGCGCACCGAAGACGAGAGCGATGGAACAGCCAGTCCAATCCGCGGGCGACAAGGCCCGCATCGACATGGATCGCTTCTGGGCGACGATCGAGCGCTCGGCTGAGATCGGCCCCGGCCGGCCGGGCGGACTGTCGCGCCTCGCGGCCTCCGACGCCGACCGGGAGGTCCGCGATCAGTTCGTCGCCTGGTGCCGCGAGGCCGGGCTCGCCGTCCGGGTCGACGGCATGGGCAATATCTTCGCCAGGCGCGCCGGCACGGATAACAGCCTGCCGCCGGTGGTGATGGGCAGCCATCTCGACACCCAGTTCAACGGCGGCCGCTTCGACGGCATCCTCGGCGTCCTCGGCGGGCTCGAGGTCTGCCGCGCGCTCGACACGCTGGGCCACCGCACCCGCCGGCCGCTCGAGGTGGTCAACTGGACCAATGAGGAAGGCGCGCGCTTCTCGCCGCCGATGGTCGGCTCCGGCGCCTTCACCGGCGCCTATGCGCTCGACTGGGCGCAGGGACGCCGCGACGGGGACGGCAAGTCGATCGGCGAGGAACTCGCCCGCATCGGCTATCTCGGCGAGATGGAGGACAAGCCCCACGCCTTCGACGCCTATTTCGAGCTGCATATCGAGCAGGGGCCGATCCTCGACCGCGAAGGCATGCAGGTCGGCGTCGTCACCGGCGGCTTCCCCTCCACCGGCATGCTGATCGAATTCAAGGGCGAGACTGCCCATACCGGGCCATGGCCGATGGAGCGCCGCAAGAATGCGCTGATCGCCGGCGCGCGTTTCCTCGTCGCGGTCGACGACCTCGGCTGGACCCATGCCGGCACCGGCGGCAAGGCGACCGCCGCCCGCCTCGTTGCCTGGCCCAACAAGCCCGGCATCCTGTCCGACTGGTCGCAGGCCGTCGGCGATGTCCGCCACCCCGATCCGACGACCTCCGCCGTCATGGCCGAGGCGATGCGCCGCGCCGCCTTCGAGGCCGCAGCCAAGGCCGATTGCGGCGTCGAGATCCTCGACGTCTGGACCTGGGGCGGACGCATCTTCGCCCCCGAGCTGATCGAACAGGTCCGCGCCATCGCGACCGCCCGCGACTACCGGCACATGGACATCCTCAGCCAGGCCGGCCACGACGCCTATTTCATCGCCCGGCATGCGCCGACGACGATGATCTTCACGCCCTGCAAGGGTGGCATCACCCACAACAACGGCGAGCTCTGCACGCGCGACGACCTCGAACCCGGCCTCGACGTCCTGCTGCGGGCGGTGCTCGCGCGGGCCGATCGCCCGGGCTAGGCTAACGATCCGCCGAAGTGCCTTCGCGCCGCTTGGGCAGCCCCGGCGCGGTGTCTTCGGCTGCCGATAATTTACCGTTCCGCCCCCCATGACGGCACGCTTTGCTTGCGCTAGATTGCGCACTCCCGGTCACTCATCCTTGAAGCTCCATGTTCGATCGTCGCAAACCTCCTGCCGCTCAGCCCTTCGTCACGCACGAAAATATCGAAGCCAAGGTCAAATGGTTCGACCCCGAGAAGGGGTTCGGTTTCGCATCGCCGGCCGATGGCTCGGGCGATGTCTTTCTCCACATCTCCGCGATCGGCCCGCTCGATCAGCAGGATCTCCAGCCGGGCGCGACCATTATCGCCGATCTCGGCGAGGGCCGCCGCGGCCTGCAGGTCGTCGCTGTCCACGAGATCGACGCCTCGACTGCGACGCCGGCCGCGCCCCGCGCTCCCCGCGCGCCCCGCGATGATTTCGGCGGTGGCGGCTATGCCGACCGCGGCGATCGCGGTGGCTATGGCGGCGGCGGTTATTCCGACCGTGGCGATCGCGGCAGCTATGGTGGCGGTGGTGGATACGGCGGTGGCGGCGGCGGGTATGCCGACCGCGGCGATCGTGGCGGCTTCGGCAACCGCGACAGCGGCCCGATGGAAGGCCCCTTCGACGGCGCCGTGAAGTTCTTCAACTCGGAGCGCGGCTTCGGCTTCATCGCGCCCGACCAGGGCGGGCCGGACGTGTTCCTGCACGTCTCCTCTCTCGGCCGCAGCGGCCTGCAGCCGCCGATGGACGGGCAGCGCGTGCGCTTCTCGATCCGCGCCGGCAAGAAGGGCCCGGAAGCGGCGAACGTCAGCTTCATCTGAAGTCGTGGCGCGATAGAGATCAGGCCCGCCGGCTCAACCGGCGGGTTTTTTCTTGCTGCTCAGACCCGCTCCAGCGCCCGGTGCGGCAGCGCCGGCAGCGTGACGTCGATGGCGTCTTTCGGGCAAATCTCGCCGGCTTCCAGAACGATGCCCATGATGCCCGCCTTCCGGACAATCCGCCCCTGTGCATCGCGCCCGAGCACAGCGGCGAGCAAACCCGGGCGGAACGCCTCGATCTGGGCGCAAGGATTGCGCAGCCCGGTGATCTCGACCAGCGCATCAGCTCCCAGCCGCAACCGCGCGCCGACCGGCAGCGCCAGCAGATCGAGCCCGCGCGTCAGCACGTTCTCTCCCATCTGCCCTGGCGCGACGTCGAAACCGGCAGCGTTCAGCTCGTCGAGCAGCTCGGCGTGCAGCAGATGGACCTGACGCAGATTCGGTTGCGTCGGATCGACCGCGACGCGCGAGCGATGTTTCACCGTCTCGCCGCAATGAGCGTCCCCCTCGACGCCGAGCCCCGTCAGCAGGCGGATCGAACCCTGCAAGGGCTTGTTGAAGCGATGCCCCGGAGCCCCGCTCAACGTGATCACGCTCGCCGCCATGCCATCCCCCGATTATTCCGCGCGCGCGGTTTCTGGCACGAACACAATGCGCTGGCGAGCCGGACAGAAACGAAAAAGCCGGCTCCCACGTGACGGGGCCGGCTCTTCTGATCGCGCGAGGTTGGGGCTCAATGGCCCTCGTCGAGCGAGCCCACATGCTTCTGGGTGTAGAGTTCGAGGCCGATGCGCGCGATCAGTTCGAGCTGCGTCTCGAGGAAGTCGATATGCCCTTCCTCATCCGCCATCAGGTCCTTGAAGAGCTGCTCGGACGGATAATCGCCGACCTCGCGGGCGTAGCCAGCCGCCTCCTGATAGAGTGCGCGCGCCTCGATCTCCGCCTTGAGGTCGCATTCGATGACCTCCTTGACGTTCTCGCCGATGCGCAGGGCGTCGAGCGTCTGCAGGTTCGGGAAGCCTTCGAGGAAGAGGATGCGGTCGACGAAGCGGTCGGCATGGACCATCTCCTCGATCGATTCCTTCTTCCAGGTCTTGGCCATCTCCTTCAGGCCCCAGTTGTCCAGCATGCGGTAATGCAGCCAGTACTGGTTGATGGCCGTGAGCTCCGAGCGAAGCCCCTTGTTGAGATACTCGATGACCTTCTTGTCACCCTTCATGGCTTCACTCCCCAATTCACATTAGAATGATACTAATGTAGGACGAGTGTCTCCGGAAGGGAAGCGAAAAAGCCGGACCTATGTGGATATCCGTGCGCTCTCAGGCAGCGGCGCGGTCATTGTCCATGACAAGGCCGTCCATCATCTGCCCGACAGAGATATGAACCGAGCATTCGATGTCGCGCGCAGCGCATGAGCCGCACTGCGTCGCGCAGGCGGCGCGTGCCTCGGCCAGGATGGCGCGAACCTCGCGCGCGCAGCGCCCGCAATCCGGGCTGCAACCCAGGCAATCATAGGCCTCGCCGGCCGTACGCGGCCCGGACCCATCAGGGGCGATGGTGCCCTTGATCTGCCGGCAGGACAGGACGTTGCAGGAACAGACGATCATGAGCAGACGATCACGCGTGATGGCCCACCGGCATGCGGCTCTCGATCGTGCGGCTCTCGATCTCCTGGCCATCGGCGCGGCGCAGGCGCACGATGACCTCGACCGAGGAGATCATCATGCCGTCCGGCGCGTCGGGCAGGCCGGCCACCTGGATGGTCGACCCCGGGATGTCGACGACCGTCTCGTCGTCCTCATTGTAGAAATGATGATGCTCGGAGACATTGGTGTCGAAGAAGGTCTTCGGACCCGAAACCGAGACCTGGCGCAGCAGGCCGGCTTCCGAGAACTGGCGCAGCGTGTTGTAGACGGTGGCCAGCGAAAGCGGCTCGCGGGCGCGCAGCGCCTCTTCATAAAGCATCTCGGCGCTGACATGCCGGTCGCCCTTGGCGAAGAGCAGCCAGCCCAGCGCCATGCGCTGCCGCGTCGGCCGCAGGCCGGCAGTGCGCAGCCGTGCTTTCACGGCGCTGATCGGGCAGGAGGCAGGGCTTTTCTGCGGCCACGGAATATGATCCGCCATGACCCGCTGCTGGTCCTGATCCTTCAGGGACGAAACGCTCATCGAAAACGCCTTCCACTATGCCGGCTGACCGGTCGTAGTTTAGAAATCATCTAAACTACTGATATCATTGTTATATTTGTCGCAAAGACGTTCCCGTGTCAATCTTCGCGGGTGCGGCACGGTGTCGTCGCGAGCGCAGCGAAGCCATCCCTAGCGGGATCGCGTCTCCGTCTGAATGGCCGCGCCGCGCTCGCGATGACGACCGGCTGCTCAGTGTCCTCCGCCGCCGCCCGGCGCCGCGGCCGGAGGCTTGCGCATGAACAGCGCCAGCAGCACGAGGCTGCCGAAGATGAAGGTCAGGGCGAGGAAGACATCGCCGAAGGCCATGATCAGCGCCTGCTTGTGGGCGCGCTGGTTGATCAGGGCGAGCGCCATCTGTTCGGCGGCATCGCCATAGTCGAGGAAGCGCTGCATCGTCTGGGCGATGGCCTCCTCCGCCACCTGCCGGCCGGCGGCGACGCTCTCGTGCAGCCGGGTGATGTGCAGGTCAGTGCGGCTGTTGAGCATCGTGTTGATCACGGCCAGCCCGACCGCGCCGCCCAGATTCCGCGTGAGGTTGTAGAGGCCCGACGCGTTCTTGAGCTGCGCCGGCGGCAGCGTGCCGAGCGCGAGATTGTTGATCGGCACCATGCACAGCATCAGCGAGACGCCGCGCAGGATCTGGGGGATCAGCAACTCGTGGAAATCCCAGTCGGAGGTGATGCCGCTCGCGATATACGTCCCCAGTGCGAAGCCGGCGAAGCCGATCATCATCTGCACGCGCGGGTCGATCTTCTGCGAGAGCTTGCCGGCAATCGGCGCCGTCAGGAACATGAAGAGCCCCGTGACGAACATGGTCTCGCCGATCTGCAGCGCGTCATAGCCTCGGATGCGCCCGAGATAGACCGGGTAGAGATAGGTCAGCCCGTAGAGTCCGATGCCCATGCAGAATGAGAACAGCGAGCCGAAGGCGAAGTTGCGGTTGGTGAAGGCGTAGAGATCGACCAGCGGATCGTCCCGGGTCAGCGCGCGCCAGAAGAACAGCACCGCTCCAGCCAGCATCAGGACCGTGAAGAACACGATCTCGGGGCTCTCGAACCAGTCGAGCCGCGTCCCCTCCTCCAGCACATATTCGAGGCTGCCGAGGAAACCGGCCATGCCGAGCAGGCCGAGCCAGTCGAAGCGCTTCAGCAGCCCCTTCTGCGGCTTGTCGAAATCGATCAGTGTCCAGGCGGCGATCGAGACGCAGATGCCGGGCACGACATTGACGAGGAAGAGCCAGTGCCAGGAGAAGGCGCTGCTGAGATAGCCGCCGACCGTCGGGCCGATGGTCGGCGCGAGCGTCGCCACGAGCCCGATCAGCGGCGAGACGATCGGGCGCTTCGAGGCCGGAAAGATCGTGAAGGCAGCGGCGAAGACACCGGGAATCATGCCGCCGCCGATGAAGCCCTGCACGGCGCGCCACAGGATCATCTCGTTGATCGAGGACGATGTAGCACACAGCACGCTGGCGATGGTGAAGCCCGCAGCCGCAATGGTGAAGAACACGCGCGTCGACAACGCCCGGCTGAGATAGCCCGATAGCGGAATCATGATCACTTCCGCGATCAGATAGGCCGTCTGCACCCAGGCGATCTCGTCCGCGGACGCCGACAGCCCCGCCTGGATCTCGGCCAGCGAGGCCGAGACGATCTGGATATCGAGGATCGCCATGAACATGCCGAAGATCATCGCCACGAAGGCGAAGATCCGGCGCAACGGGATGGCATCCTCGGCCGGCGGGACGCCGGCTGCGCTGGTTAGGGTCGCGGTGGCCATGATGGCCTCCCATTGCCTCGGTCATGAGTAACCCAGCCCTCAACCGAGGAGCGCCTCCGCAAGGAATGCGTCTCGAAGGATGAGGGCTGGGGTGAAGGGATCTTTCTGTCAGCGCTCGCTCGCGGGCCGCGGATCGATCTTCACCACCACCGACATGCCCGGCCGCAGCACATGGCGCCCGGCCGCTTCCGGCGCCAGCGCAATGCGCACCGGCACGCGCTGGACGATCTTGGTGAAGTTGCCGGTCGCGTTGTCCGGCGGCAACAGCGTGAAGACAGAGCCGGTGCCACCGGCGATGCCGCTGACCTTGCCCTGGAAGACCTGGCCTGGCAGCGCATCGACGGTGATCGTCGCGCGGTCGCCGATCTTCAGCGGGCCGACCTGCGTCTCCTTGAAATTGGCGTCGACATAAACCTGGTCTAGCGGGACGATCGACATCAGCCGCTTGCCGGCGCTGACGAGATCGCCGATCTGGACATTGGTGTTGGCGACGAGCCCGTCGATCGGCGCGTTGACCTTGGTGAAGCTCAGATCGCGCTCGGCCTTCTGTTCCGCCACCCTGAGTTCGTCCACCTGCCGCGCGCCCTCGATGCGCTGCGCCTTCAGCACCTCGATATTCGCCTGGGCCGCCGAGACGCCGGCCTGGGCGCTGCCTAACGAGGCCCTCGCCTGATCGCGCGCGGCCGTCGCTGCGTCGAGTGTCGCCTGCGAGCCGAAGGACTTGGCCGCGAGGCTGCTGGCGCGCGCGAAATCCGCGACGGTGCGCGTGACCCCCGCCTGGGCCGAGGTCTGCTGCGCCAGCGCCTGCAGCAGGCTGGCGCGGCCGGCCTCGATCTGGCTGTCGATGCGCGCGAGCGTCGCGGTGGCCGTCGCGCTCTTGGCACGGGCGCTCTCCAGCGCCAGGCGCCAATCGCCGTCGTCGAGCGCGACTAGCGGCTGGCCGGCCTTGACCTCCTGGTTCTGGGTCACGGAGACGGACGCGATATTGGCCGCGAGCTTGGCCGAGATCGTCGCCATCTCGGCGCCGACATAGGCATCGTCGGTCGAGACGATGAAGCGACCATTGAGCCACCAGCCACCGCCGAACCAGAGGCCGGCACCCACTGCCGCCGTGCCGAGCAGCATCAACCCGGCGCGTCGCAGCGTCATGGCCTTCGGCAACGGGGCAGCCGGTGTCGTGGTTCGCGTGGGCGCTTCCTCCGCGCTGCGCCGCAACTCTGCCGGCGGCTGCGTGGTCTCGAGCGCCGGATCGACGAGTTGGAGTCGGTCGCTGCGCAGGCGGGTAATGATATCGGCAACCATGGCCTGGTCCTGATCAAAACAATTCGAACCAGTCGGTTCGATTGAACTTGAAATAGCGCGGCGCTTCGCGCATATCAAGCCGCATCGAACCGTTTGGTTCGATTCTTTTTTCAAGCACGCCGTCTGGCTGCCGGATGAGACAATGAACCAAACTGCTAAGCTGATCGTTAAACCCGCCGCGCGCAATCGCCGCGTCGCGGGCATGGACCCCGACAAACGCCGCCAGATTCTCGACGGCGCGCATGCTGTCTTCACAGCGCAGGGCTTCGACGCGGCAAGCATGAACGAGATCGCGGCGGCGGCCGGAGTCTCGAAGGGCACGCTCTATGTCTATTTCGCCGACAAGGAGCATCTCTTCGTCGCCTTGATCGAGCGCGAGCGCGAGATGCAGAAGCAGGGCGTCTATGCAGCCTTGAGCGACGATCCCGATCTCGGCCATGCCCTCGCCAGCTTCGGCGAGGGGCTCGTGCAACTCCTCTGCGGCGATTTCGCGGTCAGCGCGCATCGCATCGTGATCGGCGTCGCCGAGCGGATGCCGGATCTTGGCCGCGAGTTCTACGAGCGAGGCCCCAAGCAGGGCGCCCATCGCCTGTCGCAGTTCCTCGCCGACAAAGTCGAGCGAGGCCTGCTGTCGATCGACGACACCTATCTCGCCGCCGTGCAGTTCATCGATCTCTGCCAGTCGACGATGCTGCGGCCGCGCCTGTTCAACGCCCATCGCGAGCCGCCGTCGCAGGCGGAGATTGCGCGCGTCGTCGCCTCCGCGGTCGAGATGTTCCTCGCGCGCTACGGCACGCCGAGACGATAAGTCATCCGTCCGGGGCGTGGGGCGTGCTTTTGAGAAAAGCCGGCGCGACGGAACGGGAGATCCGTGGCTCAGCCCGGAAACTTCGCCCGGATCCGTTCGCGATGCGCGGTATAAAGGCCCGAGCCAGCGATGATGACGGCGCCGACCAGCGTCCAGACATCCGGCAGCACGGTGAAGATCAGGAAGCCGAAGAGCGAAGCCCAGAGCAGCTGTATGTAGGAGAAGGGCGCGAGCAGCGAAGCGTCGGCGTGGCGATAGGCCAGGACGATCAGCCAGTGCCCAACAGTCGACGAGGCGCCGACGAAGATTCCCATCAGCAGAATCACCGGCGTCACCGGTCCCCACAGGAACGGCATCGCTAGGCTGGTCAGGCCGAACCCGATCGTCGCCGAATAGGTCAGCGTCGCGAGCGGGCTCTCCGTCCTGCTCATCATCCGCGTCATGATCATCGCGAAAGCCCAGGCGAACGCGGAAATCACCGCCAGCAGCGAAGCGATGTGGAAGCCTGCCCCACCGGGCCGCACCACTATGACGACCCCGACGAAGCCGATCAGCGTCGCCGTCCAGCGCCGCCAGCCGATCGTCTCCCCGAGAATCGGGATCGACAGCGCGGTGACGAAAAGCGGGGCGACGAAGCCGGTCGCCGTCGCATCCGCGAGCGGCATATAGCGCAGCGCCGTCACAAAGAAGATCGAGGAGGCCAGCACGCCGATGCCGCGCAGGAACTGCAGCATCGGCCGCTGCGTCCGGAGCCGTTCGATGCCGCCGCGGCGCCAGACGATCGCCAGCATGATCACGCTGAAGGTGCCATAGCGCAGCCATGCCACCTGCAGCGGCGGGATCTCGAGCGTCAGGAGCTTCGAGACCATGTCGGCCGAGGTCAGGAAGATGCTCGCGAGCAGGACGAGCGCGATGCCGCGAAACGGCGCATCATGACGCATGGGCGGCGTCGGCTCGGCCCTGGGCAGCGGCGGCGGTTCGGGATGGGGAGCGTTTGGCAAGTCAACGTCGTGTCGCAAGGGAGCCGCGACACTAGTCGATTTGCTCGGCGACGGTTGCGCAAAGATCGAACGACCTGCATGCAGCAACGCACCGCAGGCCGGGCCTCACCGCCGCGGCTCACGCCATCGTGACACTCGCCTCCGGAAACGAAAAAGGCGGGCCGCAAAGCCCGCCTCGTTCAAGGGATGCCGGAGCGGGCCGCCTCAGGCCGCCTTCTGCCGCGGCTGGATCAGCTTGCGATTGACCAGCACTTCGGCGATCTGCACCGCGTTCAGCGCCGCGCCCTTGCGGAGGTTGTCGGAGACGCACCAGAAGGCGAGGCCGTTCTCGACCGTATTGTCCTCGCGGATGCGCGAGATATAGGTCGCGTCCTCGCCGGCCGCCTCGTGCGGGGTGATGTAGCCACCGGGCTCGTGCTTGTCGATGACGAGGATGCCGGGCGCCGCGCGCAGGACCTCGCGTGCCTCGTCGGCCGTCACCGGCTTCTCGCACTCGATGTTGACGCTTTCGGAATGGCTGATGAAGACCGGCACGCGCACGCAAGTCGCGGTCAGCTTGATGCTCTTGTCGAGGATCTTCTTGGTCTCCGCCATCATCTTCCACTCTTCCTTGGTGAAGCCGTCCTCCATGAAGACGTCGATCTGCGGAATAAGGTTGAAGGCGATGCGCTTGGGGAACTTCTTGGTGACCATCTCGCCTGCGGCGAAGATCGAGCGCGTCTGGTTGAAGAGCTCGTCCATCGCCTCCTTGCCGGCGCCAGAGACCGATTGGTAGGTCGAGACCACGACGCGCTTGATGACGTAGCGGTCGTGCAGCGGCTTCAGCGCGACGACGAGCTGCGCAGTCGAGCAGTTCGGGTTGGCGATGATGTTCATCTTGGTGAAGCCGGCCGCGGCGGCGGCGTTCACCTCCGGCACGATCAGCGGAACATCCGGATGCATGCGCCAGGCCGAGGAGTTGTCGATCACGACGCAGCCCTGCGCGCCGATCTTGGGCGACCATTCCTTCGAGACTTCGCCACCAGCCGACATCAGGCAGATGTCCGTGTCGGAGAAGTCGTAATGCTCCAGCGCCTTGACCTTCAGCGTCCGGTCGCCGAACGAAACCTCGGTGCCGATCGACCGCGAGGAGGCGAGCGCCACGACCTCGCTGACCGGGAAGGCGCGCTCGGCCAGGATGTCCAGCATCTCGTGGCCCACATTGCCGGTAGCGCCGACGATCGCGACCTTGAAGCTCATGGTGATGATCCTTTTGGATGAAACCGGTTTTGGTCTCCCCCTGGGCGCCGTCCGTCTCGGGATCGAGGCGGGTTCGGCATCATGCCCCCGCCGGGGGGGAGGGTCCCGGAACCGAGGCGAAATTCAGCGTGGCGTCCCGGTGGTCCCGGTCGCCGGTTTGGTCGTGCGTTTCGTCGTAAGACGGACAGTCACAGGGCCAATTCCGCAAGGCTGAAGCTTCGCAGTGCCATCCAGGGCGCTCGCCCCGCATGCCACGACGATGTGAGAACACCGTAGACGGTCAAAAGTCAATCTGGCCGTGACCGGGCCTGTCGGCCCCGGACCAGCTCCGGCTCGCATTAACCCTGCCTGTTGACCGCCCGTTCACGCTAAGCGGCGATTCCCCCGCCGCGGTAACCGCCCGCTGACCCGCCTGCCCTCACCCTCGGCGCCGGTGAGGACGACCGCGCTGCTGGGGAGCAACGCGGAAACGCGGGTTCGGCGTCTTGTCAGGTCATATCGCATCGCTTCTGCGCGACCGGCTCAGGCTCTCCTGGCCAGTCATTCCGCATCTCCGGCCAGGGCTGGACGGTGGCTGGTTGAACGGCCGTTGGCCGCTCGGCGACCGGTTGGCCGGCATATGGCCGCGCCTCGCGACGATCGACCTTGCCGCCGCCCTGATCCACCTTGCCGATGGCATCGAGACCGGCTTCGGCTATCTTTGGCGCGGCCTCGCCGGCCTGTGGCGCAGTCTTGCCGGCCTGCGGCATCTGCGCGTCCTGCTGCGCGTGCCAAGCCTGCGCCTCACCAGCGGGCTGGTCTGGCGCAGCATCGCCGCCGCGACCGGCATCGGGCTGACCGCCACGCTCGTCACCGCCCTGTCGTCCAAGAGCGAGGCGACGATCGCCAGCCTGACCCTGCCGGCGGCGCCGGAAACCCGTCCTGTCCGCAACGTCTGGCAGGAGCCGCGGCAGAACCTCAGCGGCCGGGAGAACTGGATCGCCATCACCAGACCGATTCCGATGTTCGGTCTGGAATCGCCCGAGCTCGACCGCTCCTCCGCTACCCTTGAGGCGCGCCGCAGCGCGGACGGCTCGCAGCGCGAGGACATTCTGGGTTTCGGCGGCTTCGCCGAGCCGAAGCCGCATCTGCTGCTGCGCCTGACCGTGGAGCATGGCCGCGGCGATCTCTCCCAGCCCTTCATCATCGCATTGGTGCGCGAGGCCGCCTCGCGCGCGATGTCGGTGCAGCGCAGTGGCACGCCGACGGCGATCCAGACGCGCTTCGGCCCGGTCGAGACCGCCGACGCGACGCTGAACGACGGCGAGGCCAGCAGGCCCTGCATCGCGTTCCGGATGGATAGCGGCGCCCTGCCGCTCTCGCTGGCCGGCTGGTGGTGCGGCGGCGACGGCAAGCCCGCCGACCGGCAGCAACTGGTCTGCCTGATCGACCGCATCGACCTGCTCAATGCCGGCGACGATCGCACCCTGCGCACCGCCTTCGCCCGCACGGAGCTGAGCCGGCAGCCCGGCTGTGCACCCCCGCGCCTCTCCGCCTCCGGCCGCAAGGTCTCCTGGCTCGACGCCGACGGCTCAACGCCGGCGCTGCGCACCAAGAGCGCAGCGGCCAGCCCCGCGAAGCCGCAGCCGCAGCCGAAGCGCTGATCGCGTCACTTTGCCGGGGCGCGAGGGCCTTCCGAAGCGCTTGTCGCTTTGGTCGCGCTGACAAAATCGTTAACTACGGTAGTCTACTCTTCACCGTGAAGTTTTCGTCCCCACATCAAGCGGGTTGCCGCTGTTCCGGAGATCTCGTCGCCATGGCTTCGCTCAAGCGTCTTGCCGCCGTTTTTGCCATCTCCATCGCGGCGTCGACCGTTCTGGCCACGATCGCGGAGGCGCAGAGCCGCCGCGGCCCGCTGCGCATCACCGTCCAGAAGCGCAGCTATTTCGACCTCGGCAACGTCGTCCCTGTCGGCTCGATGAACCGCTATGCCAGCCAGCATTTCGCCTCGGCCCCGGCCTATTCCAACACCGGCAGCTTCTATGGCGAGGAGACCCTGCCCGGCCGCATCGGCGCCGGCGCAAATCCGTTCGCCAACACCTTCGAGACGCCGCGCTTCTGAGCGGACGGCGTCATGGTCGGGTTCGACCCGGCCATCTCGAAAACCAGCATGGCTTTGTCATAAGATTCCCGGGCGGCGCCCGGGAATGACGTTTGGCGCTTACGGCAGCGCCTTCAGATAGCGCACCGGCCGCCCCGGAGCAGCCGCCTGCGCGGCATGGACGATCGCGTTCGCGTCGATGCCGAAATGCCGATAGAGATCCGCGACCGTGCCGGTCTGGCCAAAATGCTCGACGCCGAGCGCCTTCTGTTTGTGGCCATGCACGCTGCCGAGCCAGGCCAGCGTCGCCGGATGCCCGTCCAGCACCGAAACGATGCCGCAATCGCGCGAGAGGTCGCCGAGCAAACGCTCGACATGGCTGGTCGCGCGGTGGTTGCCGCGCTGGCGCGCCCGCTCGGCCGCCTGCCAGCCGGCATTGAGCCGGTCGGCCGACGTGATGGCGAGCAGGCCGACATCGCGCCGGTCCTCGCCCAGCAATCCCACAGCCTTGATCGCCTCGGCCGCGACCGCGCCGGTATAGGCGATGACCACGGAGGCGTTCGGCCCGGGCTTGCGCAGCCAGTAGGCGCCATCGATGATCTCGCCTTCGAGTTCGGGCGTCATCACCCGTTGCGGCTGTTCGAGCTGCAGCGTCGAGAGACGCAGATAGACCGAACCGCCGGTCTCGTCGCGCAGCCAGGTGCGCTCGTCGGGGTCACCCTCGCCATCCTTTTGCAAATATTCGAAGGACCAGCGCATCATCACGGCCAACTCGTCGACGAAAGCCGGCTCGAAGGCACACAAGCCGTCCTGGCTCATGCCGATCAGAGGGGTGGCGATCGACTGATGCGCGCCGCCCTCCGGCGCCAGCGTCACGCCTGACGGCGTCGCCACCACCATGAAGCGGGCGTCCTGATAGCAGGCATAGTTCAGCGCATCGAGCCCGCGCGAGATGAACGGATCGTAGAGCGTGCCGATCGGGATCAGCCGCTCGCCGAAGGTCGCGTGTGAGAGGCCGAGCGCCGAGAGGTTGATGAACAGGTTCATCTCGGCGATGCCGAGCTCGACATGTTGGCCCTTGGGAGAGAACTCCCATTTCTGCATCGACGGGATGCGCTCGTCCTTGAAGGTGTCGGCCATCGAGGCCTTGGCGAAGAGGCCGCGCCGGTTCACCCAGGGGCCGAGATTGGTCGAGACCGTGACGTCCGGCGCCGTCGTGACGATGCGGTCGGCGAGCGGCCCGCCACGCTTCGCGAGCTCGTCCAGAATCTTGCCGAAGCCCATCTGCGTCGACATCACCGGCTGGATGCCGGCCTCCAGCTTCGCCGGGACCGGCAGCACCGGAGCGCTCAGCCGGCGGCGGCCTTGCGCGAAGAACGGCACCGTGTCGAGAAAGGTCCGAACCTCGCTCTCGGGCAGGCCGAGCCCTTCGAACAGATCCCATTCATGGCCCGGGCGGACGGCATTGGCGGCCTTGAAGCCCTCCATCTGCTCCTTGGTCATCAGCCCGGCATGATTGTCCTTGTGGCCGGCGAGCGGCAGGCCGAAGCCCTTCACGGTATAAGCGAGGAAGCAGACCGGCCGGTCATGGTCGACCGCCTCGAAAGCTTCGAGGATCGAGGGCAGGTCGTGCCCGCCGAGATTGCACATCAGCTTCGAGAGTTCCGCGTCGGTGCGACTCTCGATCAGTTTCGTCACCGGGCCCTGATCGCCGAGATCGTCCATCAGGCGCTTGCGCCAGGCCGCGCCGCCCTGGAAGGTCAGTGCGGAATAGAGCTGGTTCGGGCAGGAATCGATCCAGGCCTTCAACCGCTCGCCGCCCTTTTCCTTGAAGGCCGCCTGCTGGATCGAGCCGTATTTCAGCGTGACGACATCCCAGCCGAAATTGCGGAACATCGTCTCGAAGCGGTCGTAGAGCCCCTCGCGGATAACGGCATCGAGCGATTGGCGGTTGTAGTCGATCACCCACCAGGTGTTGCGCAGGCCGTGCTTCCAGCCCTCCATCAGCGCCTCGAAGATGTTGCCCTCGTCGAGCTCGGCATCGCCGATCAGCGAGACCATGCGGCCTTCGGGCCGGTCCTTCGCCCAGCCATGCGCCTTCACGTAATCCTGCGTCAGCGACGAGAACAAGGTCTGCGCCACGCCCAGGCCGACCGAGCCGGTCGAGAAATCGACATCGTCGATGTCCTTGGTCCGCGACGGATAGCTCTGCGCGCCCTTGTAGGCGCGGAAATTCTCGAGCTTTTCGCGCGTCTGCAGGCCCATCAGGTAGTTGATGGCGTGGAAGATCGGCGAAGCGTGCGGCTTCACCGCGACGCGGTCCTGCGGCCGGAGCGCCGCCATATAGAGCGCCGTCATGATCGTGCAGAGCGAGGCCGAGGAGGCCTGGTGCCCGCCCACCTTCATGCCATCGGCGCTCTCGCGCAGATGGTTGGCGTTGTGGATCGTCCACGAGGCGAGCCAGAGGATTTTCTTTTCGAGCTCGGCCAGGAATGGCAGGCGCGGATCGGACATGGTCGGCACTCCAGCAAGACGCCGATCATGCACGAAATACGCAGGTGGTGTGAACCGCAATCAACCGGGAAACGACAGGTGAAATAGCACTTTCTGCCACCACTGCCGTTGCGTTAGCGGAAACGGCCAAAATCACGCGCATGCATCGGATTGATCGGTCTCGGTCGGCCGGACGCGCGCCGCCAAACTTGCATTGGGCTGTCGCAATCGTCAGGTTGCATTGGCTTCGCGGAACACCGCAGCGGCCGGATCGGATCAGGGGAAGCGTTGGATGGACACCTTGCCGGGTTTCAGCATCTTCGTCATCGTGCTCGTCCTGCTCGTCGTCATCACCATCGCCTTCCTGGTGAAGACGGTGCCGCAGGGCTATAATTATACGGTAGAGCGTTTCGGCCGTTACTCGCGCACGCTCAGCGCCGGCCTCAACCTGATCGTGCCCTATATCGATCGCATCGGCCACAAGGTGAATGTCATGGAGCAGGTGCTCGACATTCCCTCGCAGGAGGCCATCACCAAGGACAATGCCGGCGTCCGCATCGACGCCGCCGCCTTCTACCAGATCCTCGACGCCGCCAAGGCCCGCTACGAGGTTTCCGCGCTCGACGACGCGCTGATCACGCTGACCATGACCAATATCCGCACCGTCGTCGGCTCGATGGACCTCGACCAGCTCCTCTCGCATCGCGACGAGATCAACGAGCGGTTGCTGCGCGTCATGGACGCCGCCGCCTCGCCTTGGGGCGTCAAGGTCACCCGCATCGAGATCCGCGACATCCTGCCGCCGGCCGACATCGTCGGCGCGATGAACCGCCAGATGAAGGCCGAGCGCGAGAAGCGCGCCGCCGTGCTCGAGGCCGACGGCATGCGCCAGGCCGAAATTCTCAAGGCCGAGGGCATGAAGCAGGCGCAGATCCTTGCCGCCGAAGGCCGCAAGGAAGCCGCTTTCCGCGATGCCGAGGCGCGCGAGCGCTCGGCCCAGGCCGAGGCTGCCGCGACCGCCATGATCTCGGAGGCAATCGGCAAGGGCGACATCCAGGCCGCGAACTTCCTGGTCGCAGAGCGCTACACCGACGCGCTGAAAGCCATTGCCACCGCCCCCAACAGCAAGGTCGTGATCGTGCCGATCGAGGCCGCCGCGCTCGCCGGCACGGTCGGCGGCATCGCGCAGCTCACCCGCGCCGTCTTCGGCGACGACGCGGCCGAAACCCGGCGCGGCGGCTCCGTGCCTCCCGCCGGCCGCAGCGCCTGAGGAGCGAGCGATGGCGTCCTCGATCCTGTGGCTGGGGGCCTGGGGCTGGGTCATCCTCGGCCTCGTCCTGATCGGCGGCGAGGTCTTCGCGCCGGGCATCTTCCTGCTCTGGCTCGGGCTTGCGGCGCTGCTGACGGGCGCGGTCGTCGGACTCGTCAATATCGGTTGGGAGGCGGCGGCACTGGTCTTCGCCGGCTTCAGCCTCGTCAGCGTGGTGGTCGGGCGCCTGCTGACGCGCCGCAAGGGCGAGGAGCCCGATGCCGCCACCGGCCTCAACGACCGTGGCCGCCAGCTCATCGGCAAGGTCTTCCGGCTCGAAGCCACGATGGCCGGCGGCGAGGGCCGCATCCGCGTCGGCGATTCATCCTGGCGCGTCACCGGCCCCGAATTGCTGGCCGGCAGCGAGATTCGCGTCGTGCGCGTCGAGGGTGCGACACTTGTGGTCGAGAAGGCGTGACTGCCTTGCCGGCGGCAGATCGCAAAATCAGGTTGTGTCGCGCCGCAGCGGGTCTATAGCGGGCGCTCCGCCCCCGAGACTCACTTGCGCCAAGACTTCACTTGCGCCTGTTCTTCCTTGCGCCAGTCCCCCTTTGCGCCAAGACCGATCGTTCCCCGATGACCATGCCCCGCGAACGCCTGTCCCTGTCCAAGGACCGCATCAAGGTCCTGCTGCTGGAAGGCATCAACGATTCCGCCGCAGATCTGCTGCTGAATGCCGGCTACACCAACATGACGCGCCTGCCCAAGGCGCTCGACCGCGACGCCCTGCTCAAGGCCATCGAGGGCGTGCATGTGCTCGGCATCCGCTCGCGCACGCAATTGACCGAAGAGATCTTCGCCCAGGCCAGCCGGCTTTTTGCGGTCGGCTGCTTCTCGGTCGGGACGAACCAGGTCGATCTGCAGGCCGCGCGCAATCGCGGCGTGCCCATCTTCAACGCCCCCTTCTCCAACACCCGCAGCGTCGCCGAACTGACGATCGGCGAAATCGTCATGCTGCTGCGCCGGATTCCGGACCGCTCGCGCTCCGCCCATGACGGCGGCTGGGACAAATCCGCCAACGGCGCCTTCGAGGTCCGCGGCAAGATCCTCGGCATCGTCGGCTACGGCAATATCGGCAGCCAGCTCTCGACGCTGGCCGAGGCGATGGGCATGCGCGTCGTCTATTTCGACCAGACCGACCGCCTGCGCCACGGCAACACCGATTCGGTGCCGAGCCTCGACGATCTGCTCGGCTTTGCCGATATCGTCTCGCTGCATGTGCCCGAGACGCCGCAGACGGCCGGCATGATCGGCGCCGAACAGATCGCGAAGATGAAGTCCGGCGCCTATCTGATCAACAATTCGCGCGGCACGGTGGTCGATCTCAATGCGCTGGCCGCGGCGCTGCGCAGCGGACATCTCGCCGGAGCGGCCGTCGATGTCTTCCCGGTCGAGCCGGCCTCCAACGCCGACCGTTTCGTCTCGCCGCTGCAGGGGCTCCAGAACGTCATCCTGACCCCGCATATCGGCGGCTCGACCGAAGAGGCGCAGGAGCGCATCGGTGCCGAGGTCGCGCGCAAGCTGATCGACTATTCCGATGTCGGATCGACGGTCGGCGCGGTCAATTTCCCGCAGGTGCAGCTCGCCCCGCGCGCCGTCGGCACGCGCTTCATCCATGTCCAGCGCAATGTGCCGGGCATGCTGCGGCGCCTGAACGACGTCTTCGCCAACCGCGACGTCAACATCGCCGCGCAGAACTACCAGACCGACGGCGAGGTCGGCTATGTCGTGATGGAAGCGGACAGCATCGGCGCCGATGCCCGCGATATCCTGCGCGAAATCGCCGCGCTCGAAGGCACGATCAGGGCGCGACTGCTCTACCAGCGCGCCTGACGCCAGACCACACCGGCGTTCGCCCAAACGCGTTCCTCAATGGCGCTTGCGACTGGAGCCCGATTTGATCGGCGCTTCGGCCGCGACCGGGTCGCTCGCCGGGAAGGTATCCTCCAGCGCCCGGGTCAGCTCGGCGTCCTTGCCTTGCCTGCGGCTGGCCTGACGCTGTTGCTGCTGTTCCTTGCGCAGGCTTTCCTTGGCTGGATTTGTGCTCGTCGTCATGGCGACCCCCTTGCGAATGGCCCAGCCCATTGGCTTGGCCCTGCGAAAGCAACGCGTGAGCGTCGGTCGCGTTCCGTTAGAGACGGCGCGGCCAGGCGATCCGCGCCGACAGGCCGCCCCCTTGCCGCTCGGCCAGGGTCAGCTCGCCGCGATGCGCCTCGGCGATGGCGCGCACGATCGCCAGCCCCAGCCCGAAGCCGCTGCCCTGCTTCAGTGTCCGCGCCAGATCGCTGCGGTAGAACGGCTCGAACACCTTCTCGCGCTCGTCTGGCGCGATACCCGGCCCATCATCCTCGACGAGGACGATGACCGCATCCGGCTCGCTGTCGTCGAGCCTGACCACGACCTTGCCGCCGAACTTGATCGCATTATCGACGAGGTTGGTGACGGCGCGCGTCATCTGGTCGGAATCGCACAGCGCCGAGGCCCGCATCGGTCCCTCGAAGACGACGATGTGGCCGAGATCGGCGAAATCGTCGCAGATCGTCTGGAGCAGCGCCGGAATGTCGGTCGCCGCCATGCTGCCCGACGCACGCCCCTCGCGCAGATAGGACAGGGCTCCACCGACCATCCGCTCCATCAGGGCGAGATCGGCGAGGATCGCACGGCGCTGCTTGTCGTCGGCGATCTCGTCGGCCCGCAGCCGCAGCCGGGTGATCGGCGTGCGCAGGTCATGGCTGACGGCTGCCAGCATCCGGGTGCGGTCGTCGACCAGCCGCCGGATGCGTGCAGCCATCCCCCCGAAGGCGCGGGCGAGCCGCTTGACCTCGCTCGGCCCCTGTTCGGCGGCGGCGATGTCGTCGCGGTCGGGGTCGAAGCGGTCGACCGCCGCAGCCAGGCGCGACAGCGGCGAGGCCACCGCGCGCGCCGCCCAGAGCGACAGCAGCCCGACGAGAAAAGCCAGCAAGGCAAGCATCACCACGAGATAGCCGATGAAGGCGGAGGCACGCGGTGGCCGCATCATCGGATCGGGCGACATCACCAGGCCGGTCCCGTCGCGGAAGCGCAGACCGACGGGTGCCGGTCCGCGCTGGCCCTCGGGCTTGTCGAGCACCAGCACCTCGGCCGCGCCGCCCAGCATCTCCGTGACGCTGTCGAGCATCTGTTCATCCGGCGGAGGCAGCCTGCCCGTGGTCGCCCTGGCACCGGCAGGCAGAGGCGCCAACTTCGGATGTGCCACCAGCGCCGTCTCGATGATCGCGGCCTTGGCTTCCGGTGTCGGCGCAGCCACGACCATCTGACCGATCGAAACGAGCTGTGTCACATAGGGCAGGTTCGGAATGCGCTTGAGTTCCGGCGGCAGCAGCACCACCAGCGCCGCGATCGTCACCAGATTGGCAAGCACCAGCGAGCCGATGGCGATGACCGTGATCTGCGCGGCGGCCCGCGCGGGCAGCAGGCGCAGCAGGAGCCGTTTCATCCGCCCGGATTCTCCGGCGAGGACTGAATCTCCGGCGAGAACATGTAGCCGCCGGAGCGGATGGTCTGGATCAGCTCGGGCTCGCGCGGATTGCGCTCCATCTTCTGGCGCAGGCGGCTGACGAGCACGTCGATCGAGCGCTCGAACGGCGCCGCTGCCCGGCCCTGCGTCAGGTCGAGGAGCTGGTCCCGCGACAGGACGCGGCGCGGACGCTCGCAGAAGGCGAGCAGGAGATCGAGCTCGGCCCCGGTCAGTGCGACGCGTTCCCCGGCCGGGTTGAGGAGCCGGCGCACGGCCTTGTCGAGCTGCCAGCCGGCGAAGGCGAGCATCGAGCTTTCGCCGACCTCCGGCGCAGGCGTGCCGCCGGCCCGCCGCAGCACGGCGCGGATGCGCGCGAGCAGCTCGCGCGGGTTGAAGGGCTTCACCAGATAGTCGTCGGCTCCCATCTCCAGCCCGAGGATGCGGTCGATCTCCTCGCCCTTGGCGGTGAGCATGATGATCGGCATCGCGCCGTCATTGCGCAGCCTGCGGCACAGGCTCAGCCCATCCTCGCCCGGCAGCATCAGGTCGAGCACGATCAGGTCGAAGCGTCCGTCCCGGAGTGCGACATCCATCTCGCGCCCGTTCGCGACCGCTCTGACGCGAAAATCATTGTTGCGCAGGAAGCGCGACACCAGCGTCGCGATCTCGCGATCGTCCTCGACGATGAGGATATGCGGGGTTCTTGTCATCGGCTGGCTCTGGCGCCCGCCCCTTCGACCGCAACCGGCCGAACGGACGGAATTTGCGCTCCATCACATCGTTGGAGCATGCTCTAGCCACGACCCGCGGCAAGGTCGTGGCCGGAAATGTTTCCAATCGTTTCCCGCACCGGGTGCGGAAAAGCAACGATACCAGAAGCGCGCCGCCAGACGTCATCCGGAAAAGAGACGGCCACAGAACCAGCCGGACCGCCGCGCCTCGTTGTCGTCATGATCGAGCTTTCCCTCCCTGCGGCCCCGGCCGCATCGCGCCTTCGCTGCACACTCATGCGGGTCTGCGCCGGCATCGCCCTGCTCGGCGCGGTCGGTCTCTGGCTCTGGGCCCTCCCCGCTTTGCTGAGGCAGGACGGCCTCACACCGCGCGACGGCGCGATCTGCCGGCATGGCGGCTATCGCGATCCCGTCACCGGCCGGCCGCTGCCGCCCTCCTCCGCCAGGACCGCTTGCCCGGCGGCCGTTCCTGGAGGCCGGCCATGACGGGACGGTTCCCCGCGCCCCCGCTCGCCCCGCCGCCAGCCACAGCCGTCTTCGCGCCTCGCCTGCTGGCGACGATCATCGTGATCCTTCCGCTCGCCCTGATCTTCGGCTCGCTGGCTGGCTTCGCGATCGGCCGCGTCTCGGCTCCGCCATCCTCTTATCGCGACCAGCGCCTCGCGCAGATCACGACCGACCTTCGACGGGTCGAGGGCGACTATTTGCTGGCGGCGGGCGATTCCCATGTCGCACGCTGGCGCGCCCGCGAACTCTGCGGCCTGCCGCTGGTCAATGCCGGCATCCATGGCGCGACCACGCGCGACACCGACGACATCCTGGCCGAGCTCGCCTTGCCGCGCCCTCCCCGCGCGATCATCCTGACGGTCGGCACCAATGACGCCAATCGCAAGCGTTTCCGCGATCCGCCCGAGGCCTCAGCCCGCTTCCGCCACACCTTCCGCTCGCTTTTGAAGCGGCTGTCGCACAGGACGGACCTCGTCATCGTGACCGGCCTGCCGCGCATGGACACCCGGCAGGTCGTCGACTTCTCGGCGGAAGCCATCGCCGGCATCGGGTCAGCAGCCGAAACCTCCTGCCTTAGCAACGCCTCCTGCCGTGTCGCCGGCACCTTTGCTGACGACGATGCCCTGATCGATGGCCTGCATCTCGCCGATTACGAGCGCGCCTATCGCCGGATCGCACCGACGCTCTGCGCCGCGCTGGCCGGCGAACGACCAGCCTCCTCGCCGCCCGGCCAGAACGCCGGCGCAGACGCGCCATGACGGGCCGGCGCCGCCTCTGGACCGGCGGCGCCCGCCTCCCCATCTAGAGGCAGACTCCACCGGCTCCGCCAACGGGCCCAAGCAGAGGCCCCCATGGTCGCCATCTCCGTTCTCGACCTCGTCCCCGTCCGTGAAGGACAGGAGCCGGGCGATGCGCTCCGCGCCTCGATCGATCTCGCCCGCCACGCCGAGGCTCTCGGCTACAAGCGCTATTGGGTGGCCGAGCATCACAACATGACTGGCATCGCCAGCGCCGCGACCGCCGTGGTGATCGGCCAGCTCGCCGCCGCGACGAAGACGATGCGGATCGGCGCCGGCGGGATCATGCTGCCGAACCACGCCCCGCTGGTCATCGCCGAGCAGTTCGGCACGCTCGAAGCCCTGTTCCCCGGCCGCATCGATCTCGGCCTCGGTCGCGCGCCGGGAACCGACCAGCTCACCATGCGCGCACTCAGGCGCAACCCGATGTCGGCGGATTCCTTCCCGCAGGATGTCCTCGAGGTGCAGGCCTTCTTCGCTCCGGCCGGGCCGAACCAGGCGATCCAGGCCGTGCCCGGCGCCGGGCTGAACGTGCCGCTCTGGATTCTCGGCTCCAGCCTGTTCGGCGCGCAGCTCGCCGCCGAACTCGGGCTGCCCTATGCCTTCGCCTCGCATTTCGCGCCCGATGCGCTGATGCAGGCGCTGTCGGTCTATCGCGAGCGCTTCAAGCCCTCGGAGCAGCTCGACAGGCCCTATGCCATGCCCGGCATCAACGTCATCGCAGCCGAGACCGACGCCGAGGCGCGCCATCTCGCGACCTCGCTGCAGCAGCGCTTCGTCGGCATGGTGCGCGGTGCGCGCGGCAAGCTGCAGCCGCCGCTCGACGACATCGAGACCTACTGGTCGCCGGCCGAGAAGGCCCATGTCTCCTCGATGCTGCGCTACGCCTTCATCGGCTCGCCGGAGACGCTGAAGCGCAATCTGGGCGCGTTCATCGCCGCGACACAAGCCGACGAGATCATGGCGACCGCGCCGATCTTCGACCATGAGGCGCGGAAACGGTCGTTCGACATCCTCGCCGGTATCGCGCCGGAGATCGGGATCGCCGCACAGGCGGCATAGCTCGCAGCCGGAACTTCCGCACCGCAATGGCGTTGCCCGGACTTCCATGTTGCGATGCACCCGGGGGCGACCATGAAACTCAACCTGTCGGCGACGCTGACCTATGGCTTCGACAGCGCGACGCAGGTCATCGCCGCGATCGAGGCGGCGCGCTCGGCCGATCAGACGATCATCTCGGAAAGCCTGGTGATCTCGCCCGACGCCGTCCTCGTCCGCGACCAGGACCCCGTCACCGGCGAGCGCCGTTTCCGGACCGCTCTCTCGGGCCAGGTCGAGATCAGCTACCGGGCGCTCGTCGACAATGGCGAGCGCGTCCCGCTCGGGCCGCAGGCGCGCCAGCACGACTGGTCGGAGCTGCCGCAGGACGTGCTGCCCTATCTGCTGCCGAGCCGGTTCTCGCCCTCGGACGAGTTCATGCGCTTTGCCCAGCGTGAATTCCGCGCGATCGAGGGCGGCGGAGCGCGCATTCTCGCCGTCCTCGACTGGCTCCATGAGCATCTCGACTATGTCCACGGCGTCAGCCACGCCCAGACCACGGCCGAGCAGACCTTCATCGACCGCGCCGGCGTCTGCCGTGACTTCAGCCATCTCGGCATCGCGCTGACGCGGGCGCTCAACATCCCGGCGCGGGCCGTCAGCGCCTATGCGCTCGATCTCGACCCGCCGGATTTCCACGCCATCTTCGAGGTCTATCTCGATGGGCGCTGGTGGCTCGTCGATCCGACGCGGCTGGCCCCCATCGAGGGCATGGTCCGGATCGCCAGCGGCCGTGACGCCGCCGACATCGCCTTCCTCACCAGCCAGTTCAACTGCCAGTGCCTGGCGCAGACTGTCACCGTCACGCGAGCGCAGGACGATACGAACAGCGACGGGGCCGACCTGGAGGCTGCCTGATCAGGCAGCCGCCGCCCGCCGGGCGGAACGGCGCAGGTTGAACCCCAGCGCCGCAAGGAAGAACACCGCCTGGACCACGACGATGCAGGGCCCGGTCGCCCCGTCGAGATGGAAGCTCAGGATCGTGCCCAGCACGCTCGACAGCGTCGCCACGCCAACCGCGACCGCGAGCATCGCATCAAAACGCCGCGTCGTCAGGAAACCGATGGCGCCGGGCGCGATCAACATGGCGACGACGAGGATAATGCCCACCGCCTTCAGTGCCGCCACGATGGTCAAAGCCAGCAGCATCAGCAGGCCAAAGTTCAGCAAACGCACCGGCAGCCCGATCGCCCGCGCATGGGCCGGGTCGAAGGCGAGCAGCAGGAAGTCGCGCCGCTTCGCCAGCATGATCGCGATCGTCGGTACCGCGATCGCCGCCGTCTCGGCGATGTCCTCCCAGCGCACGCCGAGCATGTTGCCGAACAGGACGTGCAGCAGATGCTGGTCGCTGTCGACCTTGACGAACATGACGAGGCCGAGCGCGAACATGCCGGAGAAGACGATGCCCATCACCGTGTCCTCCTTCACCCGGCTGTTCTCCTTGAGGTAGCCGATGCCGAGCGCGCAGCCGAGGCCCGCGACGAAGGCGCCGGCCGCCAGCGGCAGCCCCGCGACCTGCGCCAGCACGATGCCCGGCAGCACCGCATGCGAGACGGCGTCCCCCATCAGCGACCAGCCCTTGAGGATCAGGAAGCAGGACAGGACCGCGCAGACGATGCCGACCAGCACGGCAACGACCAGCCCGCGCTGCATGAATTCATGCGCCAGCGGGGCAATGAGCCAGGTTTCGACGAGGCTCATGGGGCCGTCTCCGACACGGCCCGTGCCGCGCGCGCGGCCGCCAACCGGCCATGCTTGGGCGCGAAGACGAAGGCGAGCAGGAACAGGATGGTCTGGAACACCACGATCAGCCCGCCGGTCGAGCCGTCGAGGAAATAGCTGGCATAGGCGCCGGCCGCGCTGGTGATGACCCCGAGCAATACCGCGATCCAGATCAGCCGGCCGAAACGGTCGCTGAGCAGATAGGCGGTGGCACCGGGCGTGATCACCATGGCAATCACCAGCACGGCCCCGACCGTCTGCAATGCCGCGACCGTACAGGCGCTGAGCAGGGCGAAGAACAGGGCTTTCATGCAGGTCGGCGAGAGGCCGACGGCCCGCGCCTGGTTCTCGTCGAAGAAGACCAGCATCAGGTCGCGCCAGCGCGCCACCAGCACGACGAGCGAGACCGCGGCGATGATCGCGACCTGGACGACGTCCTCGTCGGAGATGCCGAGGATATTGCCGAGCACGATCGACTGGACGTTGACCGAGGTCGGGTTGATCGAGACGATCAGCAGCCCGGTTGCGAAGAAGGTGGTGAAGACGATGCCGATGACCGCGTCCTCGCGCAGCTGCGTGCGCACCCTGACCAGCGCCATGGCGAGCGCCGCCAAAAGCCCGGAGAAGAAGGCGCCGGCCGCATAGGGCACCTTGAGCAGATAGGCCAGCGCGACGCCGGGCACGATCGCATGCGCCAGCGCATCGCCCATCAGCGACCAGCCCTTCAGCATCAGGAAGCAGGACAGGAAGGCGCAGACCCCGCCGACCAGCGCCGAGACCCAGATCGCCCGGACCATGTATTGATAGCCGAACGGTTCCAGCAGCAATTCCATCATGGCGCGGGGTCCTTCGCGCGATCCGGTTTCCCGCTATCCACCGCCCCGCCATTCGCCTTGCTGCCGGCCAGCGTCTCGCTGTCGTGCTTGCCGTAGAGCACGAGCGGGCGCTCGTCATCGGTGATGACGGTGACGCGGCGCTCATCCGCGTCGTCGTGCAGATCGGCGCCGCCCAGGCGGAAATGCCGGAGCGCACCACCGAAGGCGCGCTGCAGATTGTCATGGGTGAAGGTGGTTGCGGTCGGCCCCGCCGCCAGCACGGTGCGGTTGATGATCACGACCTGGTCGCAGAAATCAGGGATCGAACCGAGATTATGCGTCGAGACCAGCATCAGCCGCCCCTCGGCCCTGAGCTCGCGCATCAGCGCGACGATCGCGTCCTCGGTCTTGACGTCGACGCCGGTGAAGGGCTCGTCGAGCAGGATGACCTGCCCGCCCTGCGCCAGCGCCCGCGCCAGGAAGACACGCTTGCGCTGCCCGCCCGACAATTCGCCGATCTGGCGCTTGCGGAACTCCAGCATGTTGACGCGGCCCAGCGCCTGGTCGACGGCAGCGCGATCCGCCTGGCCCGCGATGCGCAGGAAGCCCATATGGCCATAGCGGCCCATCATCACGACGTCCTCGACCAGGACCGGAAAGGTCCAGTCGACCTCCTCGGCCTGCGGCACATAGGCGACGAGCCCGCGCTTCAGGGCCTGGCGCACCGGCAGGCCGGCGATCGAGACCGAACCCCGCGCCGGCTTCAGAAAGCCCATCAGCGTCTTGAACAGTGTCGACTTGCCGGAGCCGTTGATGCCGACGAGCGCGCAGATCGTGCCGGCGCCAAGCGCGAAGGAGGCATCGTTCACCGCCGTCACGCCGTTGCCGTAGCGCACCGTGACGCTCTCGACCGCAATCGAGGGCGTCACGTCGGGAAGGCCGGTCGCAGGAGCATTCACTGGCCGAAACCCTTGGCGATGGTGTCGACGGTGACTTCGAGCAGCTTCAGATAGGTCGGCACCGGCCCGTCCCCGGCCGAGAGCGAATCGACATAGAGCACGCCGCCATAGCGGGCGCCGGTCTCGCGCGCGACCTGTTTGGCCGCCTTGTCCGAGATCGTGCTTTCGCTGAACAGGGCCGGGATCTTGTTCTTGCGGACGAGGTCGATCAGCCGCCGCACCTGCTGCGGCGTGCCCTGCTGGTCGGCATTGATCGGCCAGAGATAGGCCTCGCGCCAGCCATAGTCGCGGGCGAGATAGCTGAACGCGCCTTCGCTCGAAACCAGCCAGCGCTTGTCGGCCGGCACCTTGTCGAGCCGCGCGCGCAGGGGCGCATCGACCGCCTTGATCCTGTCGGAATACGCCTGCGCATTGCGGGCATAGATCTCCGCCTTGGCCGGATCGGCCTCAGCCATCGCCTTGCGGATGTTTTCGACATAGATCAACGCGTTCTTGGTCGACATCCAGGCATGCGGGTTGGGCTTGCCCTCATAGGGGCCCTCCTTGATCCCCATCGGCTCGATGCCCTCGGTCACGACCGTGCTCTTCACGCTCTTCACATTCTCGAAGAAGCGCTCGAACCAGCGTTCGAGGTTCATGCCGTTCCAGAGCACCAGATCGGCCGACTGCGCCTTCACCACGTCGAGCGGCGTCGGCTGGTAATCATGGATTTCAGCGCCGGGCTTGGTGATCGATTCGACCACGGCAGCGTCTCCCGCGACATTCTGCGCGATATCTTGGATCACCGTGAATGTCGTGACGACGCGCAGCTTCTTCTCCTGTGCCTGCACGGCCCCGGAGCCGAGTGCAAATCCGCCGCCCAGCAGCACGACGGCCCCCAGAGCCATGAAAGATCGACGCGAACGCATGCCGTCTCCTGTCGGATGTCCAACCATGCCATCACGCTATTGCAACGCACTTGCATCTGTCAATGCAGTTGCGAGTGATTTGCAATAAGGATTTTTGCGCATGCGACGCAGAGTTGCTATGCCGGCGTCATGACGGGAGTCGAACGCCGCGTGGCCGATTTCGAGGGCCAGCTCAGGGGTGCCGGGTTGCGGATGACGCAGCAGCGCCGGCTGATCCTGCGCGTGCTGGCGGAAGCCGACGACCATCCCGACGCCAAGGGGATCTTCACCCGCGCCTTCGCGCATGATCCGACGCTCTCGCTCTCCACGGTCTATCGCACCATGAAGGTGCTGGAGACGCAAGGCGCGATCGAACGCCATGCCTTCGAGGATGGTGTCTCGCGTTACGAGCATGCCGACCAGGAGCATCACGACCATCTGATCGATATCGAGAGCGGTCAGGTGATCGAGTTCTCATCGGACGCGATCGAGGAATTGCAGCGCCGCATCGCCGCTGAGCTCGGCTACGAACTCGTCCGCCACCGGCTCGAACTCTACGGCCGCAAGAAACGCCCCGCCGCGCGGCGGAAAAAGGCGTAGATGACGTCATGCTCGGACTTGCCTCGAGCATCTCTTGCAGGAGATTCTCGGGTCTGCGCTACGCTCCGCCCGAGAATGACGTTCTTCATTCAGCCGCCGAGCAACCCGGCAAGATCCGGCCCTGCAGGCACGATGCCGCTCGGATTGATGGTGCGGTGGCTCTCGTAATAATGCCGCTTGATGTGCCCGAGATCGACGGTCGCCGCGACGCCCTCGATGGCCAGCAGCGCCCGCAGATAGGCGACCAGGCGGGGATAGTCCGCGATGCGACGGATGTTGCACTTGAAGTGGCCGACATAGACCGCATCGAACCGGATCAAGGTGGTGAAGAGCCGCCAGTCGGCCTCGGTGATGGTGTCCCCGGTGAGGAAGCGCCGGGTCTCCAGCCGTTCCTCCAGCCAGTCCAGCGTCTCGAAAAGCGGGGTGACCGCCTCCTCATAGGCTGCCTGCGTCGTCGCGAAGCCGGCCTTGTAGACACCGTTGTTGACGCTTCCGTAGATGCGCTCGTTCAGCGCATCGATGTCCGTGCGCAGAGCCGCAGGGTAGAAATCGCCGGGCTTCGCGCCGACACCGTCGAACGCCGCATTGAACATCCGGATGATCTCGGAGGATTCGTTGCTGACGATGCTGCCGGTCGCCTTGTCCCACAGCACCGGCACCGTCACGCGGCCGGTGTAATGCGGATCGGCCCGCGTATAGACCTCGTGCAGATATGCCGCCCCGCCGACCGGATCGGGCACGACACCCTCGCCCTCCGTGAAGGTCCAGCCCCGGTCGAGCATCAGCCAATGGACGACCGAGACGTCGATCATCGCCTCGAGGCCCTTCAGCGCGCGAAAGATCAGCGTGCGATGCGCCCAGGGGCAGGCGAGCGAAACATAGAGATGATAGCGCCCGGCCTCGGCCGCGAAACCGCCCTTGCCGCTCGGGCCCGGCTCGCCGGACGGCGTCACCCAGTTGCGGAAAGCACTGTCCTGGCGCTGGAAACGTCCGCCGCTCCTGGCGGTGTCGTACCATTGATCGCGCCACTGACCGTCGACGAGCAGGCCCATCATATCTCCTTCGCGATCGTCAGCCGTCGATGATGTCGTTATATTCCGGATGCTTGACGAGCCAGCCGCGGATGAACTCGCAACGCGCCACCACCTTGCGCCCGCTCGTCCGGATCAGCTCGAAGGCGCCCTTGGCGAGCCTTGAGCCGACACCCTGCCCCGACAGCGCCTGCGGCACCTCGGTATGGATCAAGACGATGCGCTCCCCCTCGACCCGATAGGCGATGATCGCCGTCCCCGCGGGAAGGGCGAGCTCGAACCGGCTCTGTTCGGGATTGTCGATGACCTGGTCCATGGCTCTCCTCCAAGGCTCGCCGGATACAATCCCGGTCAAGCCGAGACGTTCCGAGATGCTTTCAAGGGATGCACGGCGTCGTAACATGCGCAGCCATATCCGGGCTCAGGCTTCCGCCCGCCAGGGATAGCTCCAGGTCTCCGTCAGGGTCTTGTCGCCGCTCTTGAGGAAGGCGCGCATCTCGGCGAGCTGGCCAGGCTCGACGACGATGTCGATGAAGGCGCGGAAGCCTTGCGTCTTCGGGTTCGGCACGATGAAGGCGCGGTCAATCCGGCCATAGGCGATCGACGGCACGATCTCGACCTTCTCCGGCTGGCGCAGATGATAGTCGAGGTCGCCCCCTGCGAAATCGACGATGAAGCGCCGCGCCCCCGCAGGCACCGGCTCGCCTGAGCCCAGCGCCTTCGGCCGCGCCTGATAGGTGTTGATGATGCGCCCGCCCGGATGCAGGTCGCTCGAATCCATCATCGCCGTCAGCTTGTAGCCGAACGAGAATTCGCGCCCGGGCTCCAGCGGCGTCTTCGGTGCCCAGAGCGCGACGATGTTGTCGTTGGTCTCGTCGGTGGTCGGAATCTCGATCAGCTCGACCGAGCCCTCGCCCCAGTCGCCCTGCGGCTCGATCCAGTAGGACGGTCGCAGTTCATAGGTCAGGTCGAGATCCTGATAGTGCTCGAAGACACGGTCGCGCTGCATCAGCCCGAAGCCGCGGACATTGCGCTCGACGAAGGAGGACACCGCCGGCAGGCGCGGGTTGCGCAGCGGCCGCCAGATCCATTCGCCGGTGCCCGAATGGATCATCAGCCCATCTGAATCATGCAGCTCGGTGCGGAAATCGTCATGGAAGCGCCTATCGTTCTCGCCGGTGAAGAACATCGAGGTCAACGGCGCCAGGCCGAGCTTCTCGATCGTCTTGCGCGGGAACAGCGTCGCCCCGACATCCACCACCGCATCGACATCCGGATAGATGTGGAAGCGATAGGCCCCCGTCACCGAGGCCGAATCGAGCAGGGCATAGACCGTGACGCGCTCGGCATTGGCCGCCGGTGCCTCGACCCAGAACTCCCGGAACATCGGGAATTCCTCGCCGCCCGGCACGCCGGCCCCGATCGCGAGCCCGCGCGCCGACAGGCCGTAGCGCTGGTCGCGACCGAGCACGCGGAAATAGCTCGCGCCGATGAAGGAGATCAGCTCGTCATAGATGCGCGGATCGTTGAGCGGATAGTGCAGCCGGAAGCCGGCGAAGCCGAGATTGACCGGGAGCGGCTTCTCGAACTTGACCCGGCCATAGTCGAACAGGTTCGCAGCATAGGGCACCGGCGTCGGCACGCCGTCGCGCACGACATTGACCACGACCGGACGCGTGAACAGGAAGCCCGGATGGAACATCTGCATCCGGAACGGCGCGCCGTTCTGGGCCAGCAGTGCCCGCTCGGAGCGAAAACGGATATCGCGCCAGGAATCGAAGTCGAGCCGCGACAGCGGCTCGGGCAGGTTCGGGCCGGGATCATAGGGCACGGCGGCGATCTCGCGGGCACGGCGGACGACCTCCTCGAAGCCGAAGCGCGGCTGCGGCGGCTCGGGCGCGGGTTCGGGCCGCGTCTCGGGCTGTTGCGCCAGCAGGACGGACGGAGCCGTCGAGAGGCTGAGGGCGGCTGAAAGCCCCGCCAGGACACGGCGGCGATCTGTGATGGTCATGGCGGGTCCGTGGTCTTCTCGCGTCGCCCGAAGGCAGTCCGTCAAAGGCTTGTCTGCCAGTGACTTAGGCGAGGAATTGGGGCCGGTCTAGGGCCGAAACCCGCGATCCGCACGGCATCTCCGCAGCAAGACCTCGTTGGCAGGCGCCAGCACCGCTGTCTGGAGGCGGTTCCTGGCCGGACGCAGCCAGCCGCTCGCGCCCGCAACAGTCCGGCGAATGCATCCTGAAGCAACGTCTCTGATCCCGATCGTTTGGTGGGACCGGCAGCCAGCGCCGCGGAGCCCCGATCGTTTCCTCCGCCGCCGGAACGTCCGCATGAAGCGCATCGATACCGCGCGCGCCGGGCTGATCGACAAGCGCTGCGTCTGCTCCAGGCCGGGCCTCCAGGAAGAAGAGCGGGAGGACGCACACCCGAAGTGCCGGCCCCGCTCGGCAGCCGGATCGGGTTCGGCGAGGCGCGGAAGCAGGATGCCGGACATAAGCGGCACGGCGGCGGCCCTCACGCGGCCGGCCCGGTCGGACAGGGTTCGTCAAAAAATCCGCACCCGGCCGTCAGAAAAAACTTGAACGCGGGGCCCATCATCCGTATATCGCGTTCACCCAATTCGCACGTGCCTGTGGCCGCGTGTCAGTCGGTGGGCATCCGGACAAGAGGCCGGACAGCCGCCAGGAGTTGGAGGACGGATGGAGGGGGATGGATATCCCCTCAAATCACGCCTCCCGGTTCCCCCCAAGGGAGCTGCTCTCCGAACAGCGACTGGCAGCCGGAGGCGAAACCGGCGAACCCCGAATCTCCACGGGGGACGCAGCTTAAAGCAACGACGGAACGGGCTTTTTTTGGTCTCGCTGGTCCTCCAAAGACCAGCACCGAAGAGGCTTGTCCTTCATTGCCGGGCGTGCGGGGTCTCCCCAAGCGACGGTTACTCAGAGTCCGGACGTCACGTTCGGCTGTTCTCGGCGTCTCCATCGCGCCTTGAATCGCTGACGCGTCAGCCGGCTTCATGTCGCATCGGCGCCGCTTGCGCCGGAGGGAGACGCGTCTCATGACCGAGCGCATCCGTGAGTTCCTTCGTACCCGCCGCGAGGACGGTCCCTGCGTCGTCATCGACCTCGATGTCGTGCGCGAGAACTATCATGCCTTTTCGCGGGCCCTTCCCGACACGCGCGTGTTCTACGCCGTGAAGGCCAATCCTGCGCCGGAAGTGCTCGCTTTGCTGGCTAAGCTCGGCTCCTGCTTCGATTGCGCCTCGGTCGTCGAGATCGAGCTCGCCCTCGCGGCCGGTGCCACCGCCGATCGCATCTCCTTCGGCAACACCATCAAGAAGGAGCGCGACGTCGCCCGCGCCATGGAGCTCGGCGTGCGCCTCTTCGCCGTCGACTGCACGGCCGAGGTCGAGAAGATCGCGCGTTCCGCCGACAAGACCGGCGTCAAGGACGCGCGCATCTTCTGCCGCATCCTCTGCGACGGTGCCGGCGCCGACTGGCCGCTGTCGCGCAAGTTCGGCTGCGTGCCCGAAATGGCCGCGGACGTGCTCGAGCACGGCCATCGTCTCGGCCTGACCGCCTATGGCATCTCGTTCCATGTCGGCTCGCAGCAGTCGAACGTGAACGCCTGGGATTCCGCCTTGGCCTCGGCCTCGACGGTGTTCAAGGAGTGCGCCACCCGTGGGCTGTCGCTCTCGATGGTCAATCTCGGCGGCGGCTTCCCGGCGCGCTACCTGCGTCCGATCCCGGGCGTTCCGGCCTATGGCGATGCGATCTTCCAGGCGCTGTCGAAGCATTTCGGCAACCGCCTGCCCGAGACCATCATCGAGCCAGGCCGCGGCATGGTCGGCGAAGCCGGTCTGATCGAGGCCGAGGTCGTGCTGATCTCGAAGAAGGCCGAGGACGACAACGTCCGCTGGGTCTATCTCGACATCGGCAAGTTCAACGGTCTCGCCGAGACCATGGACGAGGCGATCCGCTACCCGATCCGCACCGCCCGCGACGGCGATGCGACGGTGCCCTGCGTGCTCGCCGGCCCGACCTGCGATTCGGTCGACGTCATGTACGAGAAGACCCCGTACATGCTGCCGTTCAGCCTGGAGATCGGCGACCGCGTGCTGATCGAGGGCACCGGCGCCTATACGACGACCTATTCGGCCGTCGCCTTCAACGGCTTCCCGCCTTTGAGGCAGTACGTCATCTGACGTTGGAACGGAGCGGCCAGCGCCGCTCCTGTCGCCAATCGGGTCCGGCGAAGCGCCCTGCCATGATCGGCAGGCCGCCCACGGTTTCGGGCGGAGCGTCCGCGCCTCCAGGAAGGAGCGCAACGGACGTGGCTCCCGCCGGACCCTCTTCCACACATTCCTGTTTCTTGTGGCCGCGTTCGCGCGGCGCCGGGAAGGTCTGCGCAACCTCGGTTGTCTTGCAGGCGCTCCGGCCGGAGGTGCGTCATGATCACGATTCGCGACGAGATCGCTGCCGATGTTCCCGCCCGCGAGGCGCTGCTCGACCGTTGCCTCGGCGAGCGCCGCACGGCCAAGTCGAGTGAGCGGCTCCGCGAAGGTCGTTTGCCGGCTGAAGGGCTTGCTTTGACCGCCGAGCGCGATGGCGTCGTTGTCGCGACGGTGCGGCTCTGGCATGTCGAGGCCGGCGGCAAGGCAGCTCTCCTGCTCGGCCCGCTCGCGATCGCGCCGGAGCTGCAGGGCGAAGGTCTTGGCCGGGCAATGATGCGCGAGGCAATCTGGCGTGCGGCCTGCCGTGGCCATGGCGCCGTGCTGCTCGTCGGCGACGCCGCCTATTATCAGCGCTTTGGTTTCAGCGGCGGCCTGACCCGCGATCTCGCCATGCCGGGCCCGGTCGAGCGCGAGCGCTTCCTCGGCCTCGAACTGCGCGACGGGGCGCTCGCCGGAGCAGCCGGCACGCTCCTCGCCACCGGCCATCCGAACGAGGCCGCAGTGCCGGCGCGCCGCGCGGCCTGAGGATAACTCTGGCGGATCCGGCCTTTCGCCGGGTCCGTCACGCATCCGTCATCGATCCGTAACCGCTTCGTCGCCGAGCCCCGGCATGACCCCCGCCAAGGGTGGGGTGCATGGCGCAGGCGGTTTTCACGGCTGGCAGGACGAGCGCGTGGAGCGCGCCGCGCTGGCGTCCGCGCCAGGCCAGCGTGCTGGCCTTCGCCTTGCTTGCGCCCTCGCTCCTCTTCCTCGCGCTCTTCACCTATTGGCCGGTGGCTCAGGTCCTGTGGCAGTCGATGCATGGCCAGATCCGCGTCGGCGGACCGCAGGCCTATGTCGGGCTCGACAACTTCCAGAAACTCTTGGCCGATGCGGCCTTCCGCAAGGCGCTCGTCAACAATCTCGTCTATGCGCTCGGCACGGTGATCCCGAGCCTCGTGCTGGCGCTGGGCTTCGCCATGGCGCTGGTGAAGACGACTCGCGTCAACGCGCTGTTCCGGGCGCTGTTCTTCCTGCCCGTGCTGATCCCGCTGGTCGCGGCCGCCTCGATCTTCCTGTTCCTGTTCCTGCCCAATGTCGGGCTGATCGACTATCATCTGGCCAAGCTCGCCATCTCCGGCCCGAACTGGCTCGGCGATCCCGACATCGCGCTTTGGTCGATCATGGCGCTGACGATCTGGAAGAACGCCGGCTACTACATGCTGTTCTTCCTGGCGGGGCTGCAGGCCGTGCCGGCCGATGCCTATGAGGCCGCGATCCTCGACGGTGCCGGCCCCTGGCAGCGCCTGCGCTATGTCACTCTGCCCTACCTCAAGCCGACCATCGGCTTCGTGCTGGTCATCGGCCTGCTCAATGTCGTGACGCAGGTCGACCACGTCTTCGTGCTGACCAAGGGCGGCCCCTCCGACTCCACCAACCTGCTGCTGTTCTATGTCTACCAGCAGGCGGTCGAGAACTACGACGCCGGCCGCGCTGCCGCCGGCACGCTGGTGATGCTGGCGCTGCTGCTCGTCGTCACCGCCTCCTCGCTGCGCACGCTGGAACGCTCCTTCGGGGAGAAGGAGCCATGAGCCCGGCCAGCATGAGCCAAGCCAGCACCGGCGTCGCGACCGGCGAGGTCTCGCCGAAACTCGGCTATGCCGCGACGCTGCTCGTCGCTGCGCTCTGGATGGTGCCCTTCCTCTGGATGCTGGTCGCGGCCTTCAATCCAGAAAGCATCGGCGCCGGCATGGCTTCGCTGGTGCCGTCCTACATTCCCACGCTGGCCAATTTCCGCGAGGCATGGGCTTCCGCCGATTTCCCGCGCTACGGCCTGAACACGACGATCATCAGCCTCGGCATCCTCGCCGTGCAGGTCGTCACGATCACGCTCGCCGGGTATGCCTTCGCGCGGCTGGAATTCCCCGGCCGGACGCTCTGCTTCTACCTCTTCCTGCTGCAGCTGATGCTGGCGCCGGTCGTGCTGATCGTCCCAAATCTGACCACGATCGCCAGGCTCGGCCTCTACGACACGTTGCTCGGCGTGATGGCGCCCTATTTCGTCTCTGCCTTCGGCACCTTCCTGATGCGCCAGGCCTTCCGGGCGATCCCGCGCGAACTGGAAGATGCGGCACTGATCGATGGCGCGGGCGTCTTTCAGCGCATCGGCTTCATCTACCTGCCGCTGGCGAGGCCTTCGCTCGTCGCCTTCTCGATCGTCTCGGTCACCGCCCATTGGAACGAATTCCTCTGGCCGCTGATGGTGATCAACTCGCCCGATCTGCGCCCGCTCACCGTCGGCCTCGCCTCCTTCACCCGCGGCGCCGAGGGCGCGCAGGCCTGGGGCGTGATCGCGGCGGGAACCCTGCTGGTCAGCGCGCCGCTGCTGCTCGCCTTTGCCTTGTTCCAGCGTGCCTTCGTCAACTCTTTCGTCTCCTCCGGCATCAAGTAAGGGAAACCATGATGACGACCACCCGCCGCACTCTGCTGGCCGGCGCCGCGCTGGCTGCAAGCTTCGCGCTCTCGCCCGCCTTCGCCCAAGGCCAGACCGAGATCGAGCTGTTCTTCCCCGTGCCCGTCGACGGCCAGCTCGCCCGCGACATGGCAACCCTGCTCAAGGAGTTCAACGAGAAGAACCCCTCGATCAAGGCGACGCCGGTCTATACCGGCTCCTATGACGAGACCCTGATCAAGACCCGCGCCGCGATGAAGGCCGGCAAGCCGCCGGCTGCCGTGATCATGTCCGCCAACTTCCTGCTCGACCTCAAGATCGAGGGCGAGATCCAGCCGATGGACGCCCTGATCAAGGCTGATGGCAAGACCAACGACCAGTTCATGGGCCAGTTCTTCGACGCGCTGCACGGCAACGCCGTGCTCGACCGTCAGGTCTATGGCGTGCCCTTCCACAACTCGACGCCGCTGCTCTACGTCAACACCGACCATCTCAAGGAAGCCGGCCTCGATCCCGACAAGCTACCCGCCAATTGGGAGGAGCTGGTCACCACCGCGAAGAAGCTGACCAGGCGCGACGGCGACCGCGTCACCCGCTGGGGCATGATGATGCCCTCCAACTATGATTACGGCGGCTGGATCCTGCAGGCCCTGACCCATTCCAATGGCGGCCAATGGTTCAATGTCGATTACGGCGGAGAGGTCTACTACGACACCCCCTCGATGCTCGGCGCCCTGACCTTCTGGTCCGACCTCGTCAGCAAGCACAAGGTCCATCCGGCCGGCGTGCAGGCCGGCGGCGCGGTCTCCTCGGCCTTCCTCTCCGGCCAGGCCTCGATGATGCTGCTCTCGACGGGTTCGCTGACCCATATCCGCACCAACGCCAAGTTCCCCTACAAGGTCGCCTTCGTCCCGAAGAACGTGAAGAACGAGGTTCCGATCGGCGGCGCCTCGCTGGTCATCCCGACCGGCGTCGAGGGCGAGCGCCGCAAGGCCGCCTGGACGCTGATCAACTGGATGACGAGCCCTGAGAAGTCCGGCTGGTGGAGCCGCGCCACCGGCTATTTCGCCCCCAACAAGGCCGCCTACGACACAGCCGAAATGAAGGCGTTCATCGAGAAGAACCCGGACGCCGGCATCGCGGTCAGCCAGCTCGCCTTCGCCAAGCCGTGGTTCGCCACCTACAGGACCGTGCCGGTCCGCAAGGCGATCGAGGACGAGCTTGCCGCCGTGCTCTCCGCCAAGAAGACGCCGAAGGAGGCGCTCGTCGCCGCCCAGAAGCAGGCCGACGAGATCATGCGTCCTTATGTCGAGCAGACCGCGCTGAAGCTGCCGACGAACTGAACGCCGCCCTAGCTGCACGCCACCGTCATGCTCGCCCTTGTGGCGAGCATCCACGTCTTGAACACCGCGCTCGACGAGCGAAGACGTGGATGGCCGGGACAAGCCCGACCATGACGATGAGGCCTTACCTCAAGAGAACGACGATGCTCATCGCCCAGATCACCGACCTGCATATCCGCCCGCGCGGCAAGCCCGCCTATCGCGTCTCGGAAACCAATGCGCTGAGCGAACGCGCGCTCGATGTCGTGGCCAGGCTCAACCCTCGCCCCGATGCGCTGGTGATCACCGGCGATCTCACCGATTGCGGGCTTCCCGAGGAATATGCGCTGCTGCAGGCCATGCTCGCGCCGCTCGGCATGCCGGTCCTGCTGGTTCCGGGCAATCACGACCGCCGCGAGACACTGACCGCAGGGCTGACGCTGGATCCCCGTCAGATTCTGGACGGCGGCTTCGTCCAGTTCGTCGCCGATCTCGGGCCGATGCGGCTGATCGGTCTCGATACGCTGCTACCGGGCAAGAGCGCCGGCGCACTCTGCGCAACGCGACTCGCCTTCCTCGACAAGGCTCTCGCGGAGGCCGACGGAAAGCCCGTCGCGATCTTCATGCATCACCCGCCCTTCGACTGCGGCATCGCCCATATGGACGCGATCCGCCTGCTCGACGGCGCCGCCGAATTCGCCGCGATCGTTGCCCGCCACCCCAACATCGAGCGCATTCTCTGCGGGCATCACCATCGGCCGATCGTGACGCGCTTTGCCGGCACCATCGCGCAGATCGCGCCCAGCGTGACGCATCAGGTCACGCTCGATCTCTCGGAGACGAGCAATGCGACATTCCACATGGAACCGCCGGCCTATCTGCTGCATTCGTTCCGGAAGACCGCCGGCTTCGTCACCCACACCGCTTATGTCGAGCGCTTTCCGGGCCCCTATCCCTTCGTGCTCGATGCCGACTATCCGGGTGGGCATTAGCCACCGCGATGCTGCCATGTGATTGACGCGGCAGCACTTCGCCCATACGAGCCGGGGTGGCTCCGCGCGGCCGATCTTATGAACAGCGCCCCCCAGAAGGAGACAACCCGAGAATGAGTAACTGGCCCGTATACGGAGAGATCACCGGCCCGATCGTCATGATTGGCTTCGGTTCGATCGGCCGCGGGACGCTGCCGCTGATCGAGCGGCATTTCACATATGACAAGAGCCGGTTCGTCGTGATCGCCCCCGACGATGACAACCGCGCGCTGCTGGACGAACGCGGTATCCGCTTCATCCAGGAAGCCGTGACGCCAGAGAACTACAAGACCATGCTCGAACCCCTGCTGACCGCAGGCGGCGGCCAGGGCTTTTGCGTCAACCTGTCCTGCGACACCGGCTCGCGCGACCTGATGGAATTCTGCTCCAGCCTTGGAGCCCTCTATATCGACACGGTCAACGAGCCCTGGCTCGGCTTCTATTTCGACAAGACCAAGGGCCCGGCCGAGCGCTCGAACTACGCGTTGCGCGAGATGACGCTCGCCGCCAAACGCGCCCGCGTGCCGGGCTCGACGACTGCCGTCTCATGCTGCGGCGCCAATCCCGGCATGGCCTCCTGGCTCGCCAAGAAGGCGCTGCTCAACGTCGCGGCCGACATGCGCCTGAATGTGCCCACACCGAAAACCCGCGAGGAATGGGCCGCGCTGATGAGCCAAGTCGGCGTCAAGGGCATCCATATCGCCGAGCGCGACACGCAGCGCTCGCGCAACGCCAAGCCGCCGGGCGTCTTCGTCAACACCTGGTCGGTCGAGGGCTTCATCTCCGAAGGCGTGCAGCCCGCCGAGCTCGGCTGGGGCACGCATGAGAAGTGGATGCCGCCCAATGCCCATGGCCACGAAACCGGCTCGCAGGCGGCGATCTACCTGATGCAGCCCGGCGCCGAGACGAAGGTTCGGAGCTGGTGCCCGACGCCGGGGCCGCAATACGGCTTCCTGGTGACGCATAATGAGTCGATCTCGATCGCCGACTACTTCACCGTCCGCGACGATAGCGGCAAGGCCGTCTTCCGGCCGACCTGCCATTACGCCTATCACCCCGCGAACGACGCCGTGCTCTCGCTGCACGAGATGTTCGGCAATGCCGGCCGTCCGCAGGAGGAGCACCACATCCTCGAGGAAAACGAGGTCATCGACGGCATCGACGAACTCGGCGTGCTGCTCTATGGGCACGACAAGGGCGCCTACTGGTTCGGCTCGCAGCTTTCGACCGAGGAGGCACGTCAGCTCGCTCCCTACCAGACCGCGACGGGATTGCAGGTCACCTCCGCCATCCTCGCCGGCATGGTCTGGGCGCTGGAAAACCCCACCGCCGGCATCGTCGAGGTCGAAGAGATGGATCTCGACCGTTGCCTCGAGATCCAGATGCCCTATCTCGGGCCCGTGAAGGGCTACTACACCGACTGGACACCGCTCGACGGCCGCCCGGGTCTGTTCCCGGAGGACATCGACACGAGCGATCCCTGGCAGTTCCGGAACATTCTGGTTCGCTGAGGACAGCCACCACCATCGTCATGGTCGCCCTTGTGGCGACCATCCACGTCTTCGCTGATCCAGCGTGGTGTTCAAGACATGGATGCTCGGGACAAGCCCGAGCATGACGGTTCAGGCTGGTGCCTTCTGCACGCGCACGCCCGCCAACAGCGCCCCACCAGTCAGGAAGAATACCACCAGCACAGCGAGCCCCGCACGCTGGCTGGCGAAGGCCGTCGTCGCCAGCGCGACCAGCGTCGGCCCCATGAACGACGTCACCTTCCCCGACAGCGCAAACAGCCCGAAGAACTCGCCGACCCGACCCTCGGGCGCCAGCCGCGCCATCAGGCTGCGTGACGACGCCTGCAGCGGCCCGGCGACGAGGCCGATCAGCAGGCCGAGGCCGAGATAGACCTTCTCCGGCAGCGAGGCGAAGAGCCCGTCGCCGGGCGTGGCCGGCGACGCGGCGATTACGAAGAAAACCCGGTCCGGCGCCAGCGACAGGATGCCGAGACAGGCCAGCAGCAGGCAGGCGATCGCGCCCAGCACCACCGCCTTGCCGCCGATCGCATCGTCGACCTTGCCGCCGAGCCAGGCGCCGAGCGTGCCCGCGATGGTGAGCATGATGCCGAAGATGCCGATCTCGATCGTCTGCCAGCCGAAGACGCCGGCCGCATAAATCCCGCCGAAGGCGAACAGCGCCACCAGCGCATCCTGGTAGATCATGTTGGCGAGCAGGAAGCGCCCCAGCGAGGGCAGTCGCGGCAGTTCGGCAAGAGTTGCCTTCAGCCGGCCAAGACCGCCGCGCGCGGCTTCGCCAAGGCGCATCCCGGTCCGCTCCGAATCCGGCGTGAGCAGAAACATCGGCGTCACGAACACCACGAACCAGAGCGCCGTCAGCGGCCCCGAGAAACGGTCACCCTCGCGGGCGGCGGCATCGAGCCCGAGGATCGGCGTCAGCCCCGCCAGCGTCTTGCCCGTAAGCGGATCGGCGGCCAGCAGAGCCAGCGTGATGCCAAGCGACACCAGCCCGCCGAGATAGCCGACGGCCCAGCCCGTGCCGGAAAGCCAGCCCAGCCGTTCCGGCGGCACCAGCCGCGTCATCATCGCATTGTTGAAGGTGGTCGCGAATTCGGCACCGATGGTGGCGATGACGAAGCCGCAAAGCGCGATCGGCACAGCCCAGGGCGAACCCGGTACCGCGAACCAGAGCGCGCCAGAGCCCAGCACCAGCAGCGCCCCGAACACAGCGATCCACGGCTTGCGCGGTCCGGTTCGGTCGGCGATGCCGCCGAGCAGCGGTGAGAGCAGCGCGATGCACAGGCCGGCGAAGCCGGTCGCATATCCCCACAGCGCCTGCCCCTGCGCCGGGTCGGAGGCCAGCGCCGCGGCGAAGAACGGCGCGAAGACGAAGGTCGTGATCAGCGTGAAGAAGGGCTGCGCCGCCCAGTCGAAGAACAACCAGGCCGTCAGCGCGCGCCGTGGCGGGTAGCCGCCGGGTGGCCTCACCGCCATCGCGAGAGGCTGGCTCACTGCAGCGTCGTCTCGGGGTCGCCGCCGCCACGGGCCAGTTCGATCTCCGTGATCGCCGCCAGCACCTCGGCACGCTCCTTGAGGCTTGGCGCCTCCAGCAACGCCTGCTTCTCGCGAGGCCCGAAGGGGCACATCATCGAGAGCGCATTGACCAGCGCCTCGTTCGGCGCCTCGTTGACGCCCTTCCAGTCGATCTTGAGGTCGCTTGCCTTGGCGAAGGCCCGCAGCGCCTTGAGCAGCGCGTTGCGGTCGACCTCGTCCTCGCCCGCCCGGGCCTCGAAATCGGCGGTGAATGTGTCGTAGGAGACGCGGCACTGCCGGTAGGGCGTCGTCACCGCGAGTTCCTCGACGACGCGAAAGCGAGCAATCCCCGTCAGGGTCAGGATGTAACGGTCGTCGCCGGTCTCGGCGAACTGCGTAATGCGGCCGAGACAGCCGACCTGAAGCAGCGGCGGCGTGGCCGACTGGCGGCCACTCTCGGGCTCGGGCTGGATGATGCCGATGACACGATGCGTCCGGATCGCGTCATCGATCATCGCGATATAGCGCGGCTCGAAGACATTGAGCGGCATCTGCCCGCGCGGCAGCAGAAGCCCGCCGCCCAGCGGGAAGACCGCGATCACCGGCGGGCAATCCTCGGCTCCGTTGTAGACGGCGTTCATGCCCATCGAGCGCGGCTCCCCAAGCTTATGAAAACAACAGGGTGGAGAGCTTGCGACGGCCGGCCATGCTGTGCTCGTCCATCGGGCCCCAGGCTTCGAAGAGCTGCAGCAATTGCTTGCGGGCACCGTCCTCGTTCCATGAGCGATCGGCCTTGATGATGGCGATCAGATGGTCGACCGCCTCCTCGCGCCGGTCGCGCGCATTCAGCGCCAGCGCCAGATCGAAGCGGGCCTGATGGTCCTTCGGATCGGCGGCGACCTTCGCTTCCAGTTCGGCGGTGTCGCCGAGCGCAGCCGCCTGCTCGGCCAGTTCGATCGCAGCGCGCACGGCCGTGATGGCCGGATCCGCGGCCTTGGCCTCGGGCACCATGCCGAGGATGCCGGAGGCGCCCTCGATGTCGCCCATGTCGAGATGCAGGCGCGCGAGGCCGGCGATCGCCAGGACGTTCTCGGGCTCCAGCTCGAGCACGCCGGCATAGAGCTCGCTCGCCCCGGCGGCATCGCCCGCCTCGGTGGCGGCCTGCGCCGCGGCGATGAGTTCTCCCGTCGCGCCCGGCCCCATCGGGCCGACCAGCTTCTCGATGAAGGCCTTGACCTGGCTTTCCGGCTGCGCGCCCATGAAGCCGTCGATCGGCTGGCCCTGCTTGAAGGCGATCACGGCCGGAATCGACTGGATGCCGAGTTGGCCCGGTATCTCCGGAAAATCGTCGATGTTCATCTTGACGAGCCGGACCTTGCCGCGCGCCTCCTTGACCACCTTCTCGATCACGGGGGTGAGCTGCTTGCAGGGCCCGCACCAGGGCGCCCAGAAATCGACCAGCACGGGCTGGTTCATCGACTCGGCGACGACATCCTGCCGGAAGCCCTGCGTCGTCGTGTCCTTGATCAGGCCGGGTTGTTCGGCCGCATCGCCATTGACCAGCATCGGTCGTCCTTCGTCGCGCTCACGTCAGGAATGATTGGGTCGGGCCGCCGCCGCGACCGAACCATAGATGGGGAGGATCAGCCGTTATGTCCATCATCGGGAACCGGCAAATCGACGATCAGCGGGTCGTGGCCGGTGCCGCGCAGAAAGGCCAGCATGTCGTCGCGGCCGATCCGCAGCGTCGCCGTGTTGATCAGCGGGTGGAAGTTCATCGCCTCGCCGGTGGTGAGGTTGCGGTCGAGCACCATCGTCACCGCTCCCGCGCGGTCGTTGATCACAGCGAAGGCGGTGACCGAGCCCGGCGTGACGCCGAGCTTTTCCATCAGCGCCTCGGCCGAACAGAAGGACAGCCGCCCGCTGGCGCCAAGCGTCTCGTGCAGCCGCTTCAGATCGATGCGGGCATTTTCCCGCGCGGAGACCAGGAAGAGCCGGCCCTTCTTGTCCTTCACGAACAGGTTCTTGGAATGCAGCCCGGACAGGGTGCCGCGCAGCGCCTGCGATTCGGCGACCGTGAAGACGGGCTCATGGTCGACGCGCTCAAAGGCGATGCCGTGCTCCGTCAGATGGTCGCAGAGCTCCTCGGGCGTCAGCGGGGCGGTGGTCGGGCGGCTCTGCGGCATGGGTCGGCGTCGGCTCGGACATCGGGAGGGAGCGGCACGATGCGTAACGCTCCGGAAACGACGCCACAAGCGCCGTGACGAACCCGACGGGGTCCAAATACGCAGAGCAGAGGCACATTCCGCAAAAGATGAAACTTCCGCAACAAGGCGCTTGCACTGCGCGCGGCTTTGGGGCAATAAGCCGGCCTCCGCGGCGGAAACGACGCGGCCATGTCCTGATGCGGGAGTAGCTCAGGGGTAGAGCACAACCTTGCCAAGGTTGGGGTCGAGGGTTCGAATCCCTTCTCCCGCTCCAGGACATCACATCGCCAGCGAGGCACGCAAGCGTTGGGTTTCCCGGCGCTTTTTGCGTTTTGGGCCAGCTGCTATCGAAGCCATTTCTCAAGGCTCAGAGAGTCCGCGGTTACAGCGTGGTTACAAGCTCGCCTTCGGAGGGATGCGCGCCCTCTCGAACGCCGCCCGCCGTACTCACTGTTTGAAGCAATTTTCGCGATGCCAGCGCAGGAAATGCGGATGTGGGCGATCATGCGCTCGCAACGGCGGTAGTGCTCGACCTGTCTTGCTGATGAAACTGTGTATCTGGTCCGGGTCGTTCGCATGTCGCGAGACCAGGATGTCGAGGTCGTCTGACAGGCCGATCAAACCGCGGTCGAACATCCAGTGCGCCGTGCCCGACAGTGCGATGCCGTTATTGACGATGTCGGGCCCATCGGCCTCGACGGGCCGAATGTGCGCCGCATCGACCTCTGCCCGCCCGCCACCGTTGATCAGCTTGAGACCTGTGATCGCACAGCGCTCATCGTACGCACGCAGAATGACTTGGCGGAACACGCGGTCGCGAACGACCCGGGACGTAAGGAACGTGGCGCGATCGCGAACCTGCTCGTAGATGAACGGAGCCTGCTCCTCCGCAAATCCGGCCGATGCCGTTAGCTCATCGAGACGAGGCAGCATGAGAATGCGATCGTCCAAACCAAAGCTGGTGATCCGATCGAAGTCCGCCGGCAAGAGGGGTCGGACAGCTGCCTGTGCGCGACCAGAGATGCGTCCGTCTTCATTCAGGACACCGCGCTCAATCACGCCTTGCGCATCGGTGAATGGTACCGGGTTGGCAAAATCAAGATAGCTGCCAGGCTCGATGACGGCGACAAACATGTCCGGCGCGACCGGATCAGGAATGACCTGCTGGACCTTGGCCACAGCAAAATACCCGCGCGTCCCTGCGACCTTGCGCGGCTCATAATAGATAATCCAGTCACCGACGCAGGCCTGGACCCGACCGAGATACTGACGCGGGAACTGATACCGCTCGGCTGGACTGTCGTCGTAGATCGAATCCTGACGATGGATGAAGACGGCGAAGGCCATGTATTTTCAGTCCGGGTTGACCGACGGAGCTGAGCAAGATCGACGGAACAGGTCAATCATTGCGCGAACAATCGCTTGCGGACATCAAGAAGCGTTAGCTAGCTCACGCCGGAGGAGATCGAGAGCTCAGGTCGAGACTGTCGCGACCAAAATGTGCTCGGGCATGCGGCGCACTATGCCGAACGGTCGTGTCTGAACGCAAGAATTGATGTGTGTGACGCGTCACAGACCCGGTGCCCACAAACTCCGACAACGCCGCGCACCGTCCAAAAGGGACGGCGAACACAGCGACGGAGCTCGACATGTATGCCCTGAAAAGCGACTTCCTTTACGACATCGATGACCTGACGGACACAATCCGCCCTCGCCGCAAGACCGTACTTGACCGATTGGTTGGGCGCCTGGCGGTCGGGCAGATCTTCCGGGAGCAGTTCCTCTACGAGGTTCATGGCCCATTCGTCGCCTCTCACAGTGAAGAGCCTCGGCGTCCTCCGACGGCGAAGCTGATCGGAGCGGCGTTGAAGCGTCTGCGCGATATCGTGCGCAATATTCGCTCGCGCCGCGCGGCCAGCGAGTTGTCACGTTTGGACGACCGGATACTGAAGGATATTGGCCTCACACGGTCGCAGATCGCGGCCGCCGCTTTCGGGGCGTTGAACCGCAATAGCGACTCCTGAACCGCAGTTCGGACTATCAGCGCAACGGCACCGGGCCCCTCTCAACAGGGAAACCTTTTCTCGGTATGTGCCATCCGATTATAATATGGTGGAGCTTGGGGGCAGTTCGGATATTGCTGCCTCACAGCCAACATCGGTCGGGGGACGGCCTTGCGTTTGATGCCATGCGTGTTTGGGCCGAGTGGTCGCGTGACAAAGCGCGACATCATTGCCTTTGTCGGCGTGGCTGCGGCGTCGACCATCTCGGCCCGCGCGCAGCAACGTGCCATGCCGGTCATTGGCTATCTCGGTTCAGAGTCGCCCGAGCCTTATACCAGTCGCATTAGTGCCTTCCTGCAAGGTCTCAAGGAATCGGGCTTCACCCAAGGCCATAACGTCGCAATCGATTTTCAATGGGCGGAAGGCAAATACGACCGCTTGCCGGCCCTGGCGAAGTATATCGCGAGCCGCCAGGTCGCGGTCATCGTAGCGCCGGGCGGTGCGGAGGTTGCGCTCGCTGCACGATCCGCGACCAGTACGATACCGATCGTTTTCGAAATGGGGGGGGACCCCATCGCCCTCGGCTTGGTCGAAAGCCTATCTCGGCCGGGGGGCAACCTCACCGGTGTCACCAGCCTCAGCGTGGAGGTCTCGCACAAACGGCTGGAATTCCTCAGTGAATTCATCCCGACCACCAAGACCTTCGCCGTGGCCGTCAATCCGACGAGCCCAACTTCAAGCTCGCAATTGAGAAACCTCCGAACGGCCGCAAGTGATCTAGGTTTGCAACTTCATGTCTTGAACGCCAGTAGCGAACCGGAAATCGATTCGATGTTCGTTGCCGTGTCCCAGATGCGGATGGGCGGGCTTGTTTTTACGTCCGATCCCTACTTCGCTTATCGCAGCCAGCGGCTTGCCGCGCTTGCGATCCGCCACGGGGTGCCCGCAATTACTCAGGCGCAAGACTTCCCCATCGCCGGCGGGTTGATGAGCTATGGTGGCGACTTTCAGCAGTCGCATCGTCACACAGGGATTTATGCAGGCCGCGTCATAACCGGTGAGAGACCTTCTGATCTACCGGTCCAGCGCGTGACGAAGTTGGAGTTATTCGTCAATCTCAAAGCGGCCAACGCGCTGGGCATAGCCGTTCCAGCCTCGCTTTTGTCCAGCGCCGACGTCGTAATCGAATAACCTTGCCGATATCCGGCGCATGAGCTGATACGGTGACGCATTCGCCACTTGCCCCACGAAGTTCGCTCTTCGCCAAGTACTTTCTTGCGCTGTTTGCAGCCGTCGTTTTACCGCTTCTCGTTGCCAGCGGTAGCGAGGCCTGGTTTGGCCATCGCGACCAGAGGGCACGGCTGAACGACCTGCTGAATGCGGAAGCCCGATCCGCCGCTGCGAAAATCCAGGACTTCATCGATGGGATACGCGATCAACTCGCGTGGACCGTGCAGCTGCCATGGTCCGACGGCGCCGATGACAGGCGCAGGCTCGACGCGTTCCGGCTTTTGCGCCAGGTACCTGCCGTCGTCAGCCTCGCTTTCGTTGACGCCAGCGGGCGGGAGCGCCTTTTTGTATCGCGGATCGGCCTGAACCGTATCGAGGGCGGCGCCGAAAACTCTCTCAATGCCGCACTCACAGGCCTCCGCCCTGGCAGCGCTGGGTACGGTCCCGTCACGTTCCATGCCGGCTCTGAACCCTTTATGACGATCGCGGTGACAGGCAACCGCGCAGCGGTCGGCATTGTCATCGCCGAGGTCAATCTCAAACTGATTTGGGACGTCATCTCTGCGATCAAAGTTGGACGAACGGGCGAGGCGTTTGTGCTCGATCAGCCAGGACGCCTTGTCGCTCACCCTGACATCAGCCTTGTTCTGCGCGCGGACAAAGCAGTAACACTACCGCTCCAGGGCCTGCGGGCAGATATCCTTGCGCGAAACGGTCAGGCCGTCGCAGGACGAGATACGACCGGACAAACCGTCCTCGCTGCGATGGCACAGATTCCCGGCGTCGACTGGAGCGTCGTCGTGAAGCAGCCCGCCGCGGAGGCGTTTAGGCCGATCTATGCGGCACTTTGGCGCACAGCCGCATTACTTGTGGGAGGTGCAGCTTTTGCCGCAGCGCTCGCCTACTGGCTGACACAGCGCATGATGGGCCCGATCCGGCTTCTGGAAGACGGCGTCGCTCGCATCGGCGCGGGACAATTCGACTACCGGATTAGCCTCGCCACCGGCGACGAATTCGAGCGACTCGCGACGCGCTTCAACGAGATGGCCGGCGATTTGGCAGTATCGCAGGAACGCTCAGAACGCATTGGCCGGCTCAAGCGGTTTCTTGCGCCACAGGTGGCCGAACTCGTCGACCAGTCAGGCGATGCTAGTGTGCTTGACGGACGTTGTATGGAGGTCGTGGTGGTTTTTGGCGATCTGAGAGGGTTCACTGCCTTCTCGGCGCGCGCACAACCTGAAACAGTCATGAGCGTCCTTAGCGATTACTACGACGCTCTGGACAAGGTGGTAATAGAACACGGGGCAACGCTAACGAATTTCTCAGGCGACGGAATGATGGTTTTGCTGAACGCTCCGGTTGCATGCTCTGACCCCGCTTTGCGCGCCATCCATATGGCGCATGAGATGCAGCTGAGCGTGCAATCCCTGTTGCGCGATCGGAGTGCGCTCGGGCACCGGCTCGGCTTCTCCGTGGGGCTGGCGATGGGGCCTGCCATCGTCGGGCGCATCGGTAAAGAAGGTCGGCTCGATTACACCGCGATCGGCAATGTCGTGAACCTCGCATCGCGCCTATGCGCGAGTGCGCGCGATACCGAAATCCTCACCGACATGGTCGTTGCCCACGCGGTCGAAGGACAAGTGCCTCTCGTCGAACAGGATATGCGGATCCTGAAGGGTTTCGATCAGCCAATTCAGGTGTTCTCGGCTGTCAACAACGAAATTTCCTTGAAGCAGCTATCGTAATGCAGTCCGATACCTTTTGCTAAAGGCCGCTCAGTTTTCGGCACTGCAATGATGTATCGTGCTCGTTTCTCAGATCGGATCAACGTTCGCCAGGAGCCGAAGTTCATCGATCTTCTGAATTACCAATCGTCCTCGCGCCAAGGAAATGACTCCGCTTCGCTTCCAGGCTTGGAGGTGACGATTGACCGTTTCACGCGTCACGCCTGTGAGAGATGCCAGTTCCTCTTGGGACACACGCACTTCAGTGCCGTAGTCGGTAGCGAGCACCAAGATGCGTCGCGCAAGCCGGATTGCGGAAGGCAGGAATGTTGTTTCCTCGAGGCGGCCGATAACATCGCGCAGCCGGGCGCAGAGAAGACCGATCAGTTGCAGCGCGATCGGGGGCTCGCGATCGAGCAGCCCCAAAAAATCGCGCCGCGGCAGGAAAAACAGCTCGGTATCTTCCATCGCTACGGCGTCAGCCGTTCGGGATTGACCATCGATCAGTGTGATCTCACCAAAGACATCGCCACCACCCAGGACATTCATCGTCATCTGCTGGCCGAGTTCATCCGCCGTTCCGATTCGGATCAGGCCCCGCCGAATGGCATAGAGCCCGTCACCGGGGTCCCCCTTTTGAAACAGGGTCTCCCGCGAGACCAGGCCCCGATGCTTGCAGATTGCGGCGATTTTCTCGAGGGCGTCCGGCTCGAAGCCCGAAAAAAATGGGTTCGCCGACAGGATCATGACAAGGCGAGACGGGACATCAATCATTGGTCCCTCCGGAATTGGACCAAGAAGGCCGTTGCCGCAGCTTATGTGATCCACCGCACAGAACGCCTGTCGGGACCTTCGTATCAATCCCTCGCCGATGGGCCGTCGCGATACCGATGGCGGCCCCTTCTCGGCGGATCGTGGGGAGCGCCACAATGACGAACGGCCCGGACCGTCACAAGAGGGCGTTGCAATTATCCGCTGCAAAACACCTGCGCGAGGCGGCGCCCGCAACGCAGGGGGAGATTACATGTGGGGCCACCTTTAGCCGAAGACAGGACCGTCTGCCGGTCCGCGCTGAGCCCTGAGCACCCTGCCCGGACGCCAGTTATGCCTCGGCCTTGAACAATGGCTTCGGATCTCAAGCTAGGAACGACAGATGCCCCCGCCAATCAAGCGCAAACCCTTGCCTATCGATGCGCAGAAGTCCGTTCTATGGGCGATCGCGGGTCTCGGATCGTCGGGATTCGGCGTCGGTTCAGCTGGCGTCAGCGTCGCTCTTTTCGACCTCGTGAACCGCTCGACCGGGCGGGCGCATCGTATGACCTTAATGAGCGCGGGGGTTGGCAAGGGATTCAAGGCAATTCCGTTTTCAGGGTCGTACGGATCCACGCCCTACTGCTCATTTAAAACGCGCGATGCGGTCAGTTTTCACGACCTGAATGGCATTTGGATGTCGGTTCACGAACTCAATATGGTTGTTTACTCCCTTACGAGAGTCGCGCTGCACAAGACCTCGGCAATGAGCAGCCAAATTATCGCCTCTTGCGATCTGAGCGGAGGCGGCTTTTCGCTTCCGGGCGTCGGGTCACAGTTTGGCAGCACGGAAATTCTTTTCTCGGACGGTAAGCCAGCAGAGCCTGGTGATGTAACGATCGAAATCCCCGCACCTGTCATTCAGAGCGTGGAGCCCTCAACGAAAATAAAACTTGGCAGCATGGACGCCTACAGAGTGCCGACCGACGCCGTTTTCGACTTTGATAAATACAACATCAAGCAAGTTGCTCACTGGATTCTTGAAGAAGCTGGTGATTTCATTAAATTAAAGAAAGGACCAAAACAAAAGATTTATGTTACTGGCCACACCGACAGCGTCGGGACGCGAGCCTATAATCTTGCTTTGTCAAAACACCGCGCAGACGCGGTTGCCAAATGGCTGGTTATGAACGGCGTCGCAAAAGCAAATGATATTGTGACTTCCGGTATGGGAGAAATGAAACCGATCCACGCCAATAAGAGAGCGGACGGCGCCGACCATCCTTATGGGCGAGAGAAAAACCGACGAGTTGAAATATTGATTATGTAAACGAGGATTCATCTGTCAAATCTTAAAGAGAAATTTCAATAACTATATTATAACACGATTGTATGCTTGAGAGACAATTTTATTTCATATAATCAATTGCATTAGATTTATTATTCAACCGCCCTTTAGTGTACGTAATCACCTAGAAATATTTTCAGGATGAATTCTGTGTCTTTGATAACTAAAGAAATAAAGCCGACAAAAAACATACAAAAACGTCTAGAAATTCCCAGAAATTACTTCTATAACAACAGAGCGACACTCATAATCGACAAGAATCTATCAATACGCTATAGTAATAAATCTGGACTGGCGCTGGCGCGCGAAGAAGGGGGTTTGTTTAATAACTTCGCAACAAATGACAAGATATTCAAAATTCGATTGCTGGGCTGGCTCAGGCGATGTCGTAACGGAATCGCCAACGAAGGTGCCCGGTTGCCGCTGGCGATGATGAGCGGGCGGAAGGTCGTCGTTGACGCGGTACATTTGGGTGAGCTGGGGATCGACCTTGCTTTACTTATAATAGACGATCCACAAACGATAATCGACCGAAATATTTCTGGAATATGCCAAGAATTTTGCTTGACTGCAACTGAATCCCGCGTACTGAGAATAATTGTTGACGGATTCGATACTGTTATTACTGCCAAGAGACTGGGCATAACTCCCGCTACCGCTCGAACTCATCTACAGAATATTTTTGCCAAGACCGGAACCAGTAGACAGAGCGATCTCGTGCGTTTCGTTGCAATATATATTCATTAGAATTAATTGCAAAGATTATAATGCGGTAATATTTCACCAAACGTCCACAAGTAAAATGTGAAAGCGGATTTATAATGAAATATGCAGTGTTGATATTGGTATCGTTTGCCCTGGGATTAACGCCTACGGCCCCGAATGCAAAGGCTCATCAGCCACTGACACGCATACAGCGATCGTGCCTAATCTGGGATCTCACTTTGCAGCGTATGCTCACATGGAGCGAGGAATATGCGATTCATACTCCTGAAATGCAATCGACAGTACGCGCAGAGACTACGCGATTGCGCGAGCGATGCAGCCGAGATGTAACGACATCGACAATCGACCGATATGTAATTCTGAGCAAATTACTATACGATGATGAAGCCGACGAGATCGAGAGTTTTGATTAGTGAATTAGTTATCAAATTTATTTATATCACAATTATAGATTTTATCGACAGCAAATATATTATTGAATAGAACTATTTAGATTCTTAAAAGGTTTATTTATATAATATCAGATTTGCAGACGTTTAATATAATTTAAAACTTCTGACCGCACGCGTATTCATGAAAACCCGTCTAAACCTCCACAAAGCGGGCAGTCAGCCATCCATCTCAGGTCCGCTGAAGCCCGACCGAGCATGAAGTCAGCAATGCCCAGAACGCCGCCAAGCGCCAACCAGCGCGGCGGTGCTCGACACGATCGATCCAAACCTCTTGCACGCCAGCTTGATCGAGCCCGCCACTGCATGATCGTGCGCTGATTTTCGCCGTGTTTCGGTTCCTGCTTTTTGCTGGAGTAACGCATGATGGCGATCAAGACGGTGGGAATGTTAATGGCGGGCCTCCTGCTCGGCGGCTGCCAAACAGTGCAGCAGGCGGCGGAGGCGCGGAAGAAGGTGGTCTGTTTCAAGGCTGGTTATGGCGAGGCGTCGCCTCAGCACGCTGAATGCATGCGCACCATGCTGCCGGTCGCGATGAGCATGGAAGCGTCGCGCCGGATGGACGACATTGGCGAGGGGCTGGCGTTGATCGCAGCCGGCACGCAGCGGCGATAGAGGCAGCAGCGGAACACCGCGTAGATGAATATCCGGAGTTATAGCCGGTGTCTGATGGGGCCCCATCGAAACTTGCGTTGGCCCTTGTGCAGGGCGGTGACAAAACCATCCAATGAAGCGCCGTCGTTTGTGCTGGCGCGGGCGGCGTAAAAGCCATCCATTTGGATAGGCTGATCCCTTTTGGGGTTGGCGGGGATGTTCGCGGTGGAGGTCTACGCGGCGGTTCGGCAGTTCGTGTTCAATCAGGGGAAGAGCCGCCGGGAGGCGGCGCGTGTTTTTGGTCTGAGCCGCGAGACGATTGCGAAGATGTGCCGGTTCTCGCTGCCGCCGGGGTACACGCGAACGAAGCCTGCCGGGAAGCCGAAGTTGGGTCCGTTGCTGCCGGTGATCGACGCAATCCTGGAGGCTGACCGGAGCGCGCCGGTGAAGCAGCGCCATACGGCCAAGCGGATCTTCGAGCGCCTGCGCGACGAGCATGGTTTCGCTGGCGGCTACACGGTGGTGAAGGATTACGTGCGGATCGGCCGGGCGCGTGGGCGCGAGACCTTCGTGCCGCTGGCGCATCCGCCGGGACACGCCCAGGTGGATTTCGGCGAGGCGATCGCGGTGATTGGCGGGGTTCGGCAGAAGATCCATTTCTTCTGCATGGACCTGCCGCAGTCGGACGCCTGCTTCGTGAAGGCCTATCCCCGCGAGACGACGGAAGCGTTCCTGGACGGCCATGTCTCGGCCTTCGGCTTCTTCGAAGGGGTGCCGCTGTCGATCCTGTACGACAACACGCGCATCGCGGTGGCGAAGATCTGCGGCGACGGCAAGCGCGAGCGAACCCGCGCCTTCACCGAGCTGGTCAGCCATTATCTGTTCCGGGATCGCTTCGGCCGTCCAGGCAAGGGCAACGACAAGGGCAAGGTCGAGGGCCTGGTGAAGTACGCCCGCTCCAACTTCATGACGCCGATCCCGGTGGTGGCAAGCTTTGAGGCGCTGAACGCCAGGCTGGCTGAGCGTTGCCGTCTCCGGCAGGGGGAACGAGCCGGGCGGCATGCCGGGACGATCGGAGAACGGCTTGTCGCCGATCTGGCGGCGTTGCGCGACCTGCCGGCCGTGCCGCTGGAGCCGTGCGAGAAGCGCAGCGCGCGGGTCTCCTCGACCGCATTGGTGCGCTACCGCTCAAACGATTACTCCGTGCCCACAGCTTACGGCTTTCAGGATGTCGTGGTGAAGGGCTTCGTCGATGCGGTCGTGATCCTGTGCGGTGGCGCCGAGATTGCCCGTCACCCGCGCTGCTATGGCGAAGGCGTGTTCGTCTCCAACCCACTGCATTATCTCGCCCTGATCGAGACCAAGCCCAATGCGCTCGACCAGGCGGCGGCGCTCCAGGGCTGGGATCTGCCCGAGGCCTTCCAGCACCTGCGCCATCTGCTGGAGGCGCGCATGGGCAACCGTGGCAAGCGCGAGTTCATCCAGGTGCTGCGGCTGATGGAGGCGATGCCGCGAGATATGGTGACCTTCGCGGTGACCGAGGCGATCCGCCTCGGTGCCATCGGCTTCGACGCGGTCAAGCTGATCGCGCTGGCGCGGATCGAGCGCAGGCCCGCCCGTCTCGACCTGTCGGCCTATCCCCATCTGCCGAGGACGACGGTCAGGACAACCGCGGCCGCCGACTATGCCGTGCTCCTGCCGGAGGAAGCGGCATGACCAGTAACACCAGCGACGCGATGCCGGCGGGAACGACCAGCGGCACGCCGCAGGTCCTGCTGGCGCATCATCTCAAGCAGCTGAAGCTGCCGACGGTGCTGCGCGAGTACGACAAGGTCGCCCGCGAATGCGCGCGCGATGGCGTCGATCATCCGCGCTATCTGCTGCGCCTGATCGAGCTCGAACTGATCGACCGCGAGCGCCGCACGGTCGAGCGGCGCATCCGGGCGGCGCGCTTCCCGGCGGTGAAGAGCTTCGACACCTTCGACTTCGCCGCCATCCCCGACCTCAACAAGATGCTCGTCCTGGAGCTGGCACGCTGCGGTTATCTCCTGCGCCGGGAGAACATCATCGCGCTCGGCAATAGCGGCACCGGCAAGACCCATGTCGCGCTCGCACTTGGCCTGGCGGCTTGCCAGAAAGGCTTCTCCGTCACGTTCACGACGGCGGCTTCTCTGGTCAACCAGTTGCTGGAGGCCCGCGACGAGCGCCGCCTGCTCAAGCTTCAGCGCGATCTGCAGGCGGTCAAGCTGCTCATCGTCGACGAACTTGGCTACGTGCCGTTGTCGCCGACCGGAGCCGAGCTCTTGTTCGAGACCTTCTCGCAACGCTACGAGCGCGGCTCGACCATCGTCACCTCGAACCTGCCCTTCGAGGACTGGACCTCGGTCCTGGGATCGGAGCGTCTCACCGGCGCACTGCTCGACCGGCTCACCCACCACGTCAGCATCCTGGCCATGAACGGCGACAGCTACCGGCTCAAACAATCCGCCGGCCGACGCCGCGCTATCGCCGCGGCGGAGCAAAACCAGGCCACCGTCGAGCACATCGATCCAAACACCGGCGAGATCACCGAAAGCTGATCAGAAACGAACGCGACGATAAGCCAAGGGCCCCGATCGGGGCCCTTGGCTTATCGTCCTCCGGCGCCATCGCTGGCCTGGTTTTGCTCCGCCACGCTGGCCTGGAAACCGACCGCCGTTGACAGACATACTTGCGCGAATTGAAAATCGAGTAGGTCGGAATTGGGCCACGTTTAGCGGCTCGGTAGAATTTAAATGCTGGTACGCCCAACTCCTCCGAGACCTCGGTAAACGTCATGAGCTTGTCGAGCTTCTTCGGGTCCATGTGACAATCCTCCAGTCGAAAACCAATCGGAGGAAAAAAACACCTCGGGAAGCGCGTTACAATTTCCCGTGGTTTGGCTACAGGGTCTCGGTTACTCAGCGGTTCCAGTCGCATCCTCGGATAGCATTCCATAACCGTTGCGTGGGTGCATTTTTGACAAAAGACACCGAATGCTTACCTTTGTACTGGCGCGTTACAAGAAGACAGCCTCGAACGCTGTTTCAATACCACGACGATACGCGAAATCGCTTGCCAAGGTTGGGGTCGAGGGTTCGAATCCCTTCTCCCGCTCCAGGACATCACATCGCCAGCGAGGCACGCAAGCGTCGGGTTTCCCGGCGCTTTTTTACGTTTTTGCCCCTGCGGCGGCTGGAGCAGCCATGAGGGCATCCCTGGCTGTCGGCGGCGGGGGGGCGTGCCGCATTCGCCGGCCGACGCAAAGGCCGCCGATCTGCGCAAGCCGGGCAAGGACCAGCCGCATCGGCCATGTCCAGCGCTGCACCCAGTGCTCCAGTCAATACCGGCGCTTCCTCAGTTCGGCTTTTCGGTCCGTATGAAGGGCGCCATGTTCAGCTCGAAGGTTTTCTGGATGCGGCCATAGCATTCGCATGAGTGCTGATGGATCAGCTCCCGATCGAGCACCGTCAGATCGCCGCGCGAATACTCGATCGCCCCGATCTCCATCAATTTGGAGCATACCATGTTGACCGTCGCCCGGCGGAATCCGAGCACCTGGGACATGGCCGCCTGGGTGAGCTGGAAGGAATCGCCGACGACACGGTCATGAGCGTGCAGGAGCCAGCGCGAGATGCGCTCTTCCGCGCTGTGCAGGCTGTTGCAGGCGACCGATTCGAGCAACTGGATGATCAGGCATTTGGCATAGCGCAGCATCGCGTCCCGCACGCAGGGAAAGCTCGCGATGGCTTCGTCGAGATCCTCGATGGAAAGCCAGGATGCGTAGCCGGGCACCATGACTGCGGATCGGCTGATCGCTCCTCCGCCCCCCACGATCAGCGCGATACCGATGAAGCCCTCATGGCCGATCGAAGCCTTCTCGACGCTTCTCCCGTCGCTCATCTCGGCTTTCAGGGAAATGACGCCTTCATGCGGGAAGATCGCATGGGTGAAAGGCTCGCTGTCATCGTAGAGCGTCTGGCCGAGCGACAGGCGCCGTGTGATCAGCCGTGTCTTCAGAAAGGCCTGTGCTTCCGGACGCACCGAGAGCAACACCTGGTTCCGAATCTCGAAGTCCCCCTTCAGTTCCTGTTTCAAGCATGTCTCCGAAGCATTCTGATGTCGTTGCCCTTGAACATGTTTGCTAATTGTTAACCTTAAGTTATGTACGTTACGGTACGTAATAAGTCCGAACACGATCACATTAGAGCGCGCATCCACGCGCGTCGACCGGGCGCCAGGAGCATGTATCCCATGAGTCTGCTTGGACCCAAAGCGGCGGGCGAAGCTGAAACGGGAACACTTGACCGCGCCGGCGAGGCGTCGCACGCGGTTTCTCCACCAGGAACCGCGGCGAATGGCGACGACATCGCCGAACATCTTCGCTTCGCCGGCATCGACGACGAGACGCGGGCGCTCCTGCGGGAGATTCGGCCGATCGTGACGGCCCGAGCTGCCCGATATCCTCGACGGCTTCTACAGCCACATCCAGACATTCCCGGATGCGGCTCAATTATTCCGGAGCGCGGAGGTGATCGCGCACGCCCGGGAGATGCAGATCGCGCATTGGGATCTCATCACCGATGGCGCATTCGACGGCCGCTACGCCGCATCGGTCCGCCGCATCGGCGAGGTCCATTACCGGCTCGGCCTGGAGCCGCGCTCCTATATCGGCGCCTACAGCTTCATTATCACGCGATTGATCAACCGCGTCCGCGTGATCGACAGTCGCTGGCGCGTCGGCCGAGAGAGCCGGAAATGGAAGATGGCGACCGCTCTCAACCGCGCCGCCCTCCTGGACATGGACCTCGCCATTTCGGTCTATCTCGAGGCGGCGCGCAGGAATCGGCGTGAAACGCTCGACCGGCTGGCGGCAAATTTCGAGCAGGTGGTCGCCACGGTCGTCCGCTCCGTCTCTTCGGCGGCGAACGATCTGCAATCGTCGACCGGCTTGCTCGCAGCCTCGTCGAGCGAGACGATGCACGAGGCCGATGCTGCCTCGGACGCGTCCATGGAGGCGACGCGGAACATCGAGACCATCGCTTCCGCCACGGATCAACTGGCCGCGTCCCTCAATGAAATCGGCCACCAGATCGCGACGTCGGGCACGATCGCCACGAGAGCCGTGAGCGAGGCGGAGCAGATCACCTCGCAGGTCGGCGGATTGAGCGGATCGGTGGATCGAATCGACGGGATTGTCGACGTCATCCGCGCGATCGCCGACAAGACCAAGCTCCTTGCCCTCAACGCCAGCATTGAAGCCGCCCGTGCCGGCGAGACGGGCCGCGGCTTTTCGGTCGTCGCAGCCGAGGTGAAGCAGCTCGCGGTCCAGACGGAGAAAGCAACCGCCGAGATCGATTCCCAGATCGGGACCATTCGCGACTTCACCCGATATGTCGCAGCCGCGGTCGGCACGATCAGGCAGACCATTCGGGAGATGAACGATATCGGCTCGGTCGTCGCCGGCGCGATCGAACGCCAGGAAGACGCGACCCAGCAGACCGCTCGCAATGTGCAGCAGGCCTGGCAGCGATCCGCCGAGGTGGCGAACAACATCGTCGGCGTCACGCGGCTCGCCTCGGATTCGAGCGCGGCATCCGCGCGCGCCCTGTCCGCCACGACCGACCTCGCGCGTCAGATCGAGAAACTGACCTCGGAGGCGGAGAAATTCCTCGCACGCGTGGGAGTATCCTGAAGAATACGACAGAATTTTCCATACACCGAGGTAAAACCCGTAGCCCATACTGAGATTTGTTGCCTCGAGTGACACCGTCTGAATACGCCGGACTGGAATAAAATCCAACCATCGACCAGTTAAATTGGAGGTATTCGCATGTCTTCGTCTAATGATTTGTCTCAACGTCTTGATTTCATCATTGCATGAACCGGATCTCGCCAACATCCAGGCCGTGAAGCCGATCATCATGCAGGCGCTGCCCGAGGCGCTCGACGCGTTCTACGATCAGGTTCGGGCGTTTCCCCAGACGAAAGGATTCTTCCCGGCGGAAAGCCAGATTTCCGGCGCGAAGAGCAAGCAGATCGCTCATTGGGATATGATTTCGAGCGCCCGCTTCGACGACGAGTATGTCCGGGCCGTCACGGTCGTCGGACAGGTTCATGCGCGCATCGGCCTCGAGCCGCGCTGGTACATCGGCGGCTATGCCCTGGTGCTGGAATCCCTGATCGGCAAGATCATCGCGGCGCGGTGGCCGCATCCCCGCGGCAGGGCGGACGCCGCGACGCGGTTCGGAAGCCTGTTCCCCGGCCTGCGCTCCGGACACGGCGGCGCCGCGACCGGCACGAGCGCGGAGATCGTGAGCGCGGAGGTGAGCGCCATCGCGAAAGCGACCCTGCTCGACATGGATTTCGCGATATCGGTCTATCTCGAGGCGGCGGAGGCCGCCCGGCTAAAGGCCGAGCAGGAGGTCCTGACGCGGGAGCGCGAGACGGTCGTCAGCTCGGTGGGCAAGGCCATGGCAGCATTGGCCCGGGGCGACCTGACCTTCCGCATGCCCGACGACCTGCCGGTCGAGTACGGCCAGCTCCGCGACGACTTCAACGCGGCGGCTGCCACCTTGCAGGACACGTTGAGAACCGTCCTGTCGACGACGCAGGATATCCGGTCGAGCGTCAACGAGGTCTCGCAGGCCTCGCGCAACCTGGCGCTGCGCGCCGAGGAGCAGGCGGCCTCGCTGGAGGAGAGCGCAGCGACGACCGAGCAATTGGCAGCCTCGGTCAAGACCAATGCGCAATCGTCGCGAAGCGTGGAACAGGGCGCCCACGAGGCCATGCGCGTGGCTGAGGAGGGCGGCTCGATCGTCCGGCAGGCGGTCGAGGCCATGACCGGGATCGACGAGGCATCGAAGAAGATCGCCGATATCACCACCCTCATCGACGCCATCGCGTTCCAGACCAACCTGCTGGCGCTCAACGCCGCCGTCGAGGCCGCCCGCGCCGGTGACGCGGGCCGGGGATTTGCCGTCGTGGCGTCCGAGGTCCGCACCCTGGCGCAACGCTCCAGCGAGGCTTCCAAGGGCATCAATGCGCTGATCAGCGCCGCGAACGGCGAAGTCGCGCGCGGTGTCACCCTGGTCCGCTCGGCCGGCTCCGCGCTGGAGCGGATCGTCGCCGCGACGCAGCAGGTCGCCTCCTCGATCTCCGGCATCTCGACGGGCTCGTCGGAGCAGGCGAACGGCATCGACGAGATGAGTCACACCCTGGCGCTGATGGACGCCGCGACACAGAAGAACTCGGCTCTGGCCGAGGAAAGCGCGGCATCCGCCGTGTCGTTGTCCGGCCAGGTCCAGACGCTCGATCGCCTGATCGCGGTCTTCAGGGTCGACCCTTCGACCGCGCACGGCCCGCCATCGACGCGGCTCGACGCCAGCGGCGAATCCGACCGGCAGGGCGGGCGGGCGGCAACGGCGATATCGGCCGCTCCCCCGAAGCGCCGCCTGGCGCAGGCGGGAGGCACCCGCGACTGAGCGCGCAACCTGCATCGCCTGATGCCGATCAGAGGACGGAAGACATCCCGCCATCGACATAGATGATCTGGCCGTTGACATAGTCGGAGGCCGCCGAGGCCAGGAAAACCGCGGCCCCGACGAGTTCCGCCGGCTTGCCCCAGCGCCGGGCCGGCGTGCGACCCTTCACCCAGGCGTCGAAGGTCGGATTGTCGATCAGCGCCTGGTTCATGTCGGTGATCATGTAGCCCGGCCCGATCGCGTTCGCCTGAATGCCGTGCTCGGCCCACTCCGCCGCCATCGCGCGGGTCAGCATCTTGATGCCGCCCTTGGCGACCGTGTAGGGCGCCACCGTCGCCCGCGCGAGCTCGCTGGTCAGCGAGCCGATATTGATGACCTTGCCGGAGCCGCGCGCGATCATGCGCTTGGCCGCCTCGCGCCCGATCATGAAGGCCGAGGTCAGGTTCGTGTCGATCACCCGCTGCCAATCGGCCGTCGCGAGTTCGACCATCGGCTTGCGGAACTGGATGCCGGCATTGTTGACGAGGATGTCCACAGCGATCCCGGCCGCATCGAAGGTCTCGAAGGCCGCGACGATCTCGGCCTCGGCCGTCACGTCGAAGGCGGCCGGCTCGGCGGCATGGCCGGCCTCGTGGAACTGCGACACGGTCTCGGCCACCCGCACCGGGTCCGTGCCGTTGATCAGGATGCGGGCACCGGCGACGGCCAGCCCTTCCGCCATGGCACGGCCCAGGCCCCGCGAGGAGCCGGTGACGAGCGCGATCTTGCCCGAGAGATCGAAGAGGGGATTGGTCATCTGAACCTCAAAGGCTGGAGCGGCGGACGGTCAGGTCCGAGCGTTCGAACACGGCGGGCAGAAGTTCGACCCCGAGCCCCGGCCCTTCCATCGGCAGGACATAGCCGTCCTTGATCACCGGCATCGTCGTGACGAGTTCGTTGTACCAGCCGGTGTAGAAGGCGCGCACCGATTCCTGGATCAGCGTGTTGGGCTGGCTGAACGAGGCGTGGATCGCCGCGATGAAGCCGACCGGGCCGATGCAGTCATGCGGCGCGAAGGGGCGGTGATAGGTGTCGGCCATCGCCGCGATCTTGCGCCCTTCGGTCAGACCGCCGGTCCAGCAGAGATCGGCCATGACGATGTGCATCGCGTCGCGGTCGAGCATGTCTTTGTAGGGGAAGCGCGAGCCCAGCGTTTCGCTGGCGCAGACCGAAACCGTCGTCGAGCGCGCGAACTCCCCCAGCGCCTGCGGCGAGTTCATCCGGATCGGGTCTTCGTACCAGGTCGGGCTGTACTGCTCGAGCACGCGGGCGATCTTGATCGCGGTCGGCAGGTTCCAGAGCGAGTGGAACTCGACCATGATTTCCATCTTGTCGCCAACCGCCTTGCGGATCTTTTCAAAGGGCTCGCAGGCCTTGCGCATCTGCTCTGGCGTGATGAACATGCCCTGGTTCTCGATCGCCGGCGGGTCGAACGGCCAGATCTTCATCGCCGTGATGCCGCTCTCCAGCAGGCTCTCGGCGACCGCGTCGGCGCGGTTCATGAAGCCGTCGAGATCCTCGTAGGGGCCTTCGGTCTCACCGAGATTCCAGGTCGAGACCGGCTTGATGTTGTGCGAGCGGACATAATTGTAGCCGGCGCAGGTGTTGTAGATCCGCTGCTTGTCGCGGCACAGGCCGCCCAGCATCTGGTGCACGGGCTGGCCGCAGACCTTGCCGAAGACATCCCAGAGCGCGATGTCGACGGCGGAGGTCGCGCGGGATTCGACGCCGGTCGATGCCTGCGCCATCGGCAGGTTGGTCATCTCGCGATGCAGCGCCTCGATGTGGAGCGGGTTCTTGCCGAGCAGCCGCATCGCCAGCGTGTCGTGCAGATGCGCCTCGACGGCGCCCGCGCCATAGAAGGTCTCACCAAGCCCGATGATGCCGGCATCGGTGTGGACACGAACCCACAGCACATTGGCGAACTCTTCGGTCCGTAGCGTTTCGATTGTGGTAATCTTCATGGCCTGCCTCCCTGGCGGCGCGCGCTCTTCGGCGGCCGGACAGGCCGTGGAGCGCTGTGGTTGATGCCGATCAGCCGGGGGCCACGGCACGGCCGGGTCCGACAGAACGAGGTGACCATAAGGGCACTTGTAAAATATCACAATATGTTTAGTGTCTCCGAGAACGCTGGAGCCGCTCAACGAGCTCCGCCACGGAGGAACGACATGGCCCAGGGCGCAAGCCGGCCGAAACTGGTCGAGGCGGATGAAGGCGCGCCGCAGCGCCGCAACCGCGTCAACCTGTTCGATCTGGCCTATCAGCGCATTGAGGAATTGCTGGTCCGCTGCGAACTCGCGCCCGGGCGCTTTCTTGCCATGCAGGATCTGCAGGACCTCACCGGCTTCGGCCGCACGCCGGTCCACCACGCCGTCAACCGCCTCGCCGCCGACACGCTGATCGTGATCCGGCCGCGCCACGGCCTCCAGATTGCGCCGATCGACCTTGCCCGCGAGCGCGTGCTGCTGCAGCTGCGCCGCGACATCGAGCGCTTCGTCATCAGGCTCGCGGCCGAGCGGGCCGGCCCCTCGCACCGCAACCAAATGCTGCACATGGAGCGCCTGCTGCGCGAGCGGCGCGACGGGCTGTCACTCGCCGAATTCAACGCGCTCGACCGCCGGATCGACCAGATGGTTCTGGCCGCCGCCGGCGAGCCCTTCCTCGAGCACACGCTGCGACCGCTCCACACCATCTTCCGGCGCATCGGCTTCATCTATCATACCCATATGGCGCAGATGCCCAGCCTTGACGGCACCATCGACCATCACCTCTCCGTCCTGAACGCTGTCGCGACGCGCAATGCCGAGCGCGGCGTCGCGGCGTCGGACGCGCTGATCGCCTTCGTCGACGGCATGTTCGACGAGATGGAGACCCGCATCGATCCGTCCCTGCTCGATTGCAGCGTCGAACCGCTGCTGAGCCCCTGAATCAAGCCCGCTGAAACAAGCCTCGCCCAGACACATGACGAACGAGAAGCTGCCCGCCATGCGCATCATCTTTCACGGCGACAACGCCGCCTCCTTCAGCAACGGCTTCGCCGAACTCGCCGGCAGCGGCGCGCAGGTCCGCATCCTGCCGGATGTGCTTTCGGCCCCGGCCGAGAGCCAGGCCTATGCCGAGGCCGAGGCGATCATCGGCGTGAAGTTCGACGCCGGCCTGCCCGTGCCGAAGGGGCTGAAGCTCTTCCATGTGCCGGGCGCCGGCTATGACGCGGTCGACCTCGCCTTGCTGCCCGCGCAAGCGAGCGTCTGCAATTGCTTCGGCCACGAGCAGGCGATCGCCGAATATGTGATGAGCGCGCTGCTCGCCCGCGACATCCCGCTCGCCGATGCCGACCAGAAGCTGCGCCGCGGCGACTGGGCCTATTGGGCCGGCTCGCCCGACCGCGTCCATGGCGAGATCGCAGGCAAGACCATCGGCCTGCTCGGCTTCGGCCATATCGGCAAGGCGATCGCGCGCCGCGCCAAGGCTTTCGAGATGCAGGTGCATGTCGCCAACCGCAGCCCGGTCGCGACCTCGGATCTCGTCGACCGCGCCTTCACCCTCGACCAGATGGTGGCGTTCTGCGGTTCGGTCGACGTGGTCGTCGTCTCGGTGCCGCTGACCGGAGACACCACCGGCATCGTCGGCGCGGCTGAGCTGGCGGCGATGAAGCCCGATGCGGTGATCGTCAATGTCGGCCGCGGCCCCACCATCGACGAGGCAGCGCTGTTCGAGGCGCTTCAGGCGCGCCGTATCGGCGGTGCGATCATTGACACATGGTATCAGTACCCAAACCCGGCGGAGCCCACTATTTTGCCGTCGAAGCTGGCTTTCCATGAGCTTTCAAACGTTTTAATGACACCGCACATGTCAGGCTGGACCAGCGGCACCATCCGCCGCCGTCAGCAGACCATGGCGGACAACATCAAGCGGTGCTTCTCCGGCACCGCCCTCATCAACGTGGTGCGAGAGGGACGCTCTATCGCCTGATCGCCAGCAAACCGGCCAAACGAAGCCGGAGCAACAACACATCACCAGATCCCAAACCGAGGAAACGGCACCATGAACCTGACGAAGCATCTCAAGATCGCCGGCACGCTGCTCGCGTTCGGCGCCGGCATGCTGGCCGCCGGCCAGGCCTCTGCCCAGAGCGTCACCGACATCATCAAGCGCGGCTCGGTGAAGATCGGCGTCCTGATCGGCGCGCCGCCCTACGGATCGGTCGATTCGCAGGGCAATGCGATCGGCTACGATGCCGACGTCATCGCGCTGATCGGCAAGTATCTCGGCGTCAAGGTCGAGATGGTCCAGCTCACCCCGCCGGCCCGCATCCCGGCACTGGAAGCCAACAAGGTCGACTTCCTCGTTGCCACGCTGGCCCCGACCCCCGAGCGCGCCAAGGCGGTGATGTTCTCCATCCCCTACAGCGCCTTCCAGACCGGCATCTACGCCAAGAAAAACGTCGCGATCAAAACCTGGGCCGATCTCAAGGGCAAGAAGGTCGGTGTCAACCGCGGCTCCAGCGTCGAGCGCGAGTTCACCAGCCGCGAGAAGGAACTCAACCTTACCATCCTGCGCTTCGAGGACGACGCCACCGTGATGCAGGCGCTGTTCTCCGGCCAGGTCGAGGCCATCGCGGGTCCCGACGCTCAGGCCAACGCGGCCATGAAGGCGCGCGGCGAAACCGAGACCGAGCTGAAATTCGTCTTCGGTGTCCAGCCGAACTCGATGACCATGCGCAAGGACGCCTATGAGCTGCGCCAGTGGCTCAATAACTTCATCTACTACGTCAAGCAGAACGGCGAACTCGACGCGATCTCGCAGAAGTGGGTCGGCAGCCCGCTGCCTCCGCTTCCGACCTTCTGATCCCGGCTCCGGCCAGCGGACGCCAGACGAGCCGGCGCGTGCTCCAGCGCGCCGGCATTCCTCGATCTCGAAGGCCCAAGGAGCGAGCCGTTGCTCTTCCAAGACGTCATTTCCAGATGGCCGATGATCCTCAACGGAGTGGGGCTCACGATCGTCCTGTCCTTCGTCGCGATCGGGCTCGGTCTCGTCCTCGCGACGCTGATGAGCGCTCTGCGCAGCCTTGCGGGCAGCTGGGCCGGCTATGTCGTCGACGCCTATGTCGAGCTGATGCGCAACACGCCCTTTCTGGTCCAGCTCTTCATGATCTTCTTCGGCCTGCCTCAGCTCGGCATCCGCATGAACGGTATCGAAGCTTCGCTGCTGGCGATGACGCTCAATCTCGCCGCCTACGCCACCGAGATCATCCGCGCCGGCGTCGATTCGATCCATAAATCGCAAATCGAGGCCGGTCTGGCGCTGGCGCTGAGCAGGCGGCAGGTCTTCCAGTACGTCATCCTGCAGCCGGCTTTCGCCCGCGTCTGGCCGGCGCTGTCGAGCCAATTCGTGCTGATGATGCTCGCCTCCAGCATCTGTTCCTTCGTCTCGGTGCAGGAACTTTCCGGCACGGCCGCGATCATCGAGGCAGACACGTTCCGCAGCTTCGAAACCTATATCGTCGTCACCGGAGTCTACCTCGTTCTGGCGCTGTCGCTAAAGCTGGCGCTGAACTGGCTCGGCCGGAAGATCTTCCCGCAGGTGTCGGGCCTTGCCCGTCTCTCCGATGCACATGGGGAAGCCGCCTGATGCAGACCTTCGGTTGGCCCGAGGCCTATTTCATCCTGCGCGCGGCAAGCTGGACGCTGGCGCTCACCGCCATCGCCTTCGTCATTGGCAGCATCATTGGCGGCGTCTTCGCGATCATGCGACTGTCGCGGATCAAACTGCTGCGCCGTTTCGCGGCTGGCTACATCCTGGTGGTGCAGTCGATCCCGGTGCTCATGGTGCTGTTCATGAGCTATTATGGACTTTCTGCCGCCGGCATCGAGTTGCCGCCATTTCTTGCGGCCTCGGCCTCGCTGGCGATCTACGCCTCCGCCTATCTCGCCGAGATCTGGCGTGGCTCGATCGAATCCGTGCCGCGCCAGCAATGGGAGGCCTCGGCCTCGCTGGCGCTGACCACGCCCCAGCAGTACCGCTACGTCATTCTGCCGCAGGCCCTGCGGATCTCGCTGCCGCCGACCGTCGGCTTCCTCGTGCAGCTCGTGAAAAACACCTCCATCGTCCAGGTCGTCGGCTTCGTCGACCTGATGCGCGCCGGCATGCTGGTCAACAATGCGACCTATCAGGCCTTCCAGATTTTCACGCTGGTGGCCGCGATCTATTTCGCGATCTGTTTCCCGCTGTCCCGGCTCAGCCGCCATCTTGAAAAGGTGATGAATGCCAGCCGTTCTCATTGACGACGTCTACAAGCGCTTCGGCGAGCTGGAAGTCCTGAAGGGCGTCTCGCTCAGCGTAGAGCCCGGCCAGGTCGTCGCGCTGATCGGCCGCTCCGGCTCGGGCAAGAGCACGCTCCTGCGCTGCATCAACGGCCTCGAGGCGATCAATGCCGGCCACATCGAGGTCGCCGGCCATGTCGTCGATCAGGATCCCAAGAAGCTGCGCGAACTGCGCAAGGATGTCGGCATCGTCTTCCAGAGCTACAATCTGTTTCCGCATCTGACGGTCGGCCAGAACATCATGCTCTCGCCGAAGATCACCCAGAACGTTCCGCAGGCGCAGGCCCAGACGCTGGCCCGCGAAGTGCTGGCGCAGGTCGGCCTGTCCGAGAAGTTCGACAGCTATCCCGACAACCTGTCTGGCGGCCAGCAGCAGCGCGTCGCCATCGCCCGCTCGCTCGCGATGCGGCCCAAGGTCATGCTGTTCGACGAGGTGACCTCGGCGCTCGATCCCGAACTGACCGGCGAGGTGCTGCTGGTCATGGAGAAGCTCGCCAGGGACGGCATGACCATGCTGCTGGTGACGCATGAGATGGCCTTTGCCCGCAACGTCGCGAGCACGACCGTCTTCATGCATCAGGGCAAGATCTGGGAGAGCGGGCCTTCGCAGGAGCTCTTCGGCAATCCGCAGACGCCGGAGCTGCGCAACTTCGTCAGCGCCGGCGCCAAGTAAAGTTCCTGGCAAGGGCGCCGCGAGGCGGCGCCCTTGCCAGGAACGGCCTCAGGCGGCGAGCGCCAGCGCGCCCTCGCGCGCGATGCCGGCCCTGTCGAGCGTCTGCCGGATACGTTCGATCTCAGCCTCCGGCAGCTTCATCAGCGGCGGGCGGACCACCGACTTGTCGAGCCGGCCAAGCAGCACCAATGCCTCCTTCATGCGGTTGTGCATGTCGAGGAAAGGCGGCGCGTAGAACGCCTGCGACAGCGGCACGATGCGGTCGTTGACGGCCTGCGCTGCCTTGAGATCGCCGGCCTGCACGGCCCGCCACAACGCCACCTGCAGATCGGCGATGACGCTGCCCGAGCCGGAGAGCAGGCCGTTGCAGCCCAGCGTCAGTGAGGCCATCAGCCAGGAGGAATGCGTGGTGAGCACGTTCACCGGGCGCGGCAGCGTCTGGAAGGTGCGGATATGCTTCTCATGCAGCATCGGATCGTTCGACCAGTCCTTGATCGCGGCGATCGTCGGCACCTTGTCGAAGAGTTCGAGCAGCGTCTCGAACGGATAGCCCAGCCCGCTGCCCATCGGATACTGGAAGGCGATGATCGGCAGGTCGGTGGCGTCCGCGATGTGCCGGTAATGCGCGATCGCCATCTCCGGGCGAAGCTGACCGCCCATCGCCATGCTGTTGGGCGGGAAGACGAGCAGCGCCGAGGCCCCCTCCTTCGCAGCCATCGCGGCGAGCCGTGCCGCCTCGATCGAGCCGTCGGCATAGATGCCGTTGATCAGCGGCACGCTGTCGCCGACCTCGACCAGCGACGCGGCGAGAATCTGCTTCTGCTCCTCGAAGGAGCAGGCATGCACTTCGGAGGCATGGCCGTTGACGGTCACCGCGCTGACACCCTCGACCAGCGCGCAATCGCGCAGATGCTTGCGCGTCTGGCGCTCGTCGATCGACATGTCATGATTGAGCGCGAGCAGCGTCGCCGGGATCACGCCAGCCGGGCGGAAGTCCTTGAAGCGGGGCATGGTCTTCTCCTGTGCTTCGCGAGCGATCAATCGTTCCAGATGCCGCCGGTCACGCTGATGGTTTCGCCGGTGATATAGTCTGCCTCGTCGGAAGCCAGGAAGGCTACCGTCTTGGCGATATCGGACGGCAGGCCGGCGCGGCGCAGCGGGATCGACTTGGCCCGGTCGCTGGCGGTCGGAAGCCCCTCGGCGGCGCGCTGGACCTCCGATTCGTCGCGCATTTTGGTGTCGACGATGAGACCGGGCGCGATCGCGTTGACGCGGATGCCGTATTCGCCGATCTCCAGCGCCAGCGACTGTGTCAGCGAAACCACCGCGAATTTCGAGGCGCAATAGGCGCCATAGGCCGCGACGCCCGATTTGCCCATCCAGGAGGCGATGTTCACGATCGTGCCGCTGCGGCGCTCGACCATGCCCGGTGCGACCTGGCGGGTGACATGGAACAGCCCGTCGACATTGATGCCGAAGGTCGCCTTCCACTCCGCCTCGCTCGTCTCCAGCAGCTTGCCGACCTTGCAGATGCCGGCATTGTTCACGAGGATGTCGATCGGCCCGAGCGCAGCCTTCAGCAGGCCGATGCCGGCCGCCACATCGTCTCTCGACGAGACGTCTCCGGCCGCGACGACGACCTTGCCGCCATCCTTGCCAAGCACGTCGGCTGTCGCCTGCGCCGCCGCGAGGTCGAGATCGAAGATGCCGACCTCGCAGCCTTCCGCAAGCAGCCGTGCCGCGATGGCCCGGCCGATGCCGTGCGCCGCTCCGGTGACGATCGCCTTGCGCCCGTTGAGTCCATACATGTTGTCAGGCCTTGTTCTCTGATGTGCGATCGTTCTTGGGTTTGCGATCACCGCGCGCGGTCCAGCCACCATCGACGACCATCACGGAGCCGGTGCAGAAGGATGCGTCGTCGCTGGCGAGCCAGAGCATAGCCTGCGCAATCTCGACCGGCTGGCCGAGACGCTCCATCGCCTGGCGCTCCTCGAGCCCGCGGCGCAGTTCGGCGCCGTCGGGTCCGCTCAGGATCTTGGTGAAATAGGGCGATTCGATCGTGCCCGGCGCAACCGCATTGATCCGGATGCCGGCATCGACATGGTCGATCGCCATCGCGCGCGTCAGCGCCGCGACCGCACCCTTCGAGGCGACATAGGCCGCGCGCTCATGGATGCCGATATTCGCCGCCGCCGAGGCGGTGTTGACGATCGCGCCGCCACCCTGCTTCGTCATGACCGGGATCGCATGCTTGCAGCCCAGGAAGACGCCGTTGACGTTGACCGCCATCAGCGCATTCCAGTCGGCCTCCGAGGTCGAGACGACGGTGCCGGCGATGCCGTAGCCGGCATTGTTGACGAGAATGTCGAGCCGGCGGTGGTCGGCGACGGTCTTGGCGATCATCGCCACGATCTCGGCCTCCTTGCTGACGTCGACGCGATGCGCCGTCGCCTTGCCGCCCTTGCCCGTCACCTCGGCCGCGACCCGCTCGGCCGCGGCGAGGTCGCGATCGGCCACGACGACCGTCGCACCTTCGCGCGCGAACAGCTTGCACGCCTCATGGCCGATGCCGGAGCCGCCCCCGGTGATGATCGCAATCTTGCCGTCGAGTCTCATGGCATTGCCTTCCATCGCATTGCCTTCCATCGGATGTGTCCGCGACGAGGCGAGCGGCGTGCGCTCACAGCATCACCACGGGTGAGAAATATTGATCGATGGCGGCCAGTAGGGCCTGCGCCACGATCCAGGATGATTTGGGGTTGGTCGGAGAAGGGCGGTTGGCGATTTCGAGCGTCATCGTGCCGAACTCGCTCGTCGCAGTCACGATATGCATATTGCCGGCCGCCGCCGGGTCGCAGACGACATCGACGCCCGTCGCCTCGAAGCCGGGGCCAGCCAGTGCCAGCGCAGCCGCAACGTTGAGGTTCTGCGGATAGAGCGCAGCCGCCTCGCGCGCCGTGCCCGAGAACAGTGTCACCGGCTGCGCCAGCGTCTCCGGATCATGTCCGAGACGCGCCAGCTCCGCGCTCCAGGCCGCCGGCGGCTTGCGCGATTCGTAGCGCAGTGCGAGCTGCTTTGCATGGCGCACGGCACGGACGTAATCGAGCCCGCCGAGTGCGCCAGAAGCCAGCAGCAGCCGCCCGCCTCCCTTACGCGCCGTGCCGACGAGCTCCGCGAAGAACGCCTCGTCATGCAGCGCGCCGATCGACGAGATCAGCACGGGCAGGCCGAGCCCGAGACAGCCCGGCACGCTGTCGCGCACGGCCTCGTGGCCGGCGGCCTCTATCACCAGATCAGGCGCGAAGGCCGCGACCTCGTCGAGCCCCGACAGCACCGCGACAGCCTCGGGCACGCGCGCCCGCGAAGCAGAGCCGGGACGCAGCAGCGCGCCAAGCGCATAGCCCGGCTCCCGCGCCGCGAGCAGCGCCGTCGCAATATCGCCCGCGATCGCACCGAACCCGATCAGGGCGACACGGCGGGCGCTCACCTGAGTTCTCCGACCCATTCCACGACCTTGGCCGTGAAGGCATCAGGCCGCGACACCGGGAAGAAATGCCCGCCGCTGTCGAGCAGGATCTTGCGGGCTCCGGGCAGGGCCGCCGCCAGATCTTCCTGAAGGAAGGACGGCACGATCATGTCGTCGCGCGCCCCCAGCACCAGCGTCGGCACCGCGAGCGAAGCGACATCCGCAGAGCCGTCGAAGGAGAGCAGCGCGTCGATGCGCTCGCGCACGACCTGACGCGCCTCCGCCGAGGCCGGAGCGGCGGCCAGCGCCGCCTCGTAGACGTTCCAGTTCGCCTCCAGCCAGACCGGCGGGTAGGAGATCAGCACGGCCGTCGCGGCATAGGCCTGCGGGTTCTCGTCGAGGATCGAGCGTCGCGCGCCAAACAGAGCGCCCATATAGCGGCTCGGCTTGAGCCAGGTCGCGCTCAGGATCAGCCCGTCGAGCCGCTCCGGCGCGATCCGCGCCAGGGCCTGGCCAATGCACCCCCCGGTCGAGTGGCCAAGCAGCACGGCCCGCGCGACGCCCGCCCCATCGAGCACGCTCAGGCAGTCCAGCGCGAGCTGGTCGATGGTGCAGGGCGCCGTGCCGCGCGTGCTGGCCGCGATGCCGCGTTGGTCGAAGCGGATGACGCGGAAGGACCGCGCCAGTGTCGTCGCATTGCTTTTCCAGAATCCGGCGGTGCCGCCGAGACCGCTGACGAGCAACAGAACCGGCCCCTCGCCCTCGGAGAAGGCATGCAGGACCGCACCATCCTTCGTCGTGACGGTGAAGGCGCCGGACGCTCCGGAGACGGATACGGCGCTCATTGCAGCGGCGAGTAGGAGACAGGCGTCAGGATGCGCGTGTCCTGGATCTCGAGCATTCCGTCGACACGCTTGAGGTAGTCCTGCCAGCGCGGATCGGCCAGCATCGCCTTTCGCATGGCGGCACGCTCGTCGAGGCTGTTGTAGCTCCACAGCGCGACGACATGGTTCAGTTCGCCGATCTCGGTGGTGAAATAGGCGATGAAGGTGCCGAGATGCTCCTTCTGGAGCGGCAGCCCGTACTCGCCATAGATCTTGACGAATTCGCCGAGCTTGCCGGCTTTGATGCGATAGTCGCGCTCTTCATAGATCATTGCTGGTCTCCCTTGCTGCGGTCAGGTCAGAGACCTTCCGCCATCCGGCCTTCCGAAGAGCCGGATGAGCTTCTTTTGCGGCGGGTTACCATGGTGGCCCGCAGCGGCCGAACATGGACTGCCCGGTCCGCTGGCACCATGCGCGCAACAGCCCGGACGGGGCGCCCGCAGCGCAGGGCGCCGCGGGACAGACCCGGCTCAGCCGCCATACATCACCTTCGGCATCCAGGTCGCCATTGCCGGGAAGAAAAGCAGCAGGGCGAGCACCAGAAGCTGGCAGCAGATGAAGGGAATCACGCCCCAATACATGTCCTGCAGCCGCATCGTCGGTGGTGCGATCGCCTTCAGATAGAAGATCGAGGGGGCCATCGGCGGCGTTAAATACGCGGTCTGCAGCATCACCAGCAGCACAACCGAGAACCAGATCGGGTCAATCCCGAAGCTCTTCACCAGCGGAATGGCGATCGGCACGATGATCAGGATGATCGAAATCGAATCGATCAGGAAGCCGAGGATAAAGGCAACGAAGAGGATGATCGCGATCACCGACCAGGGCGACAGGCCGAAGGCGTCGAGGATGCCCTTGGTCGCCGCCATACCGCCGGACGCAAAGAACACCCCCGAGAACATGCCGCCCGCAAGGATGATGGCGAGGATCATCGCCGTCAGCGAGACCGTCTGGATCGAGGCCTGGTAGAGCAGGCGCCACGACATGCGACCATAGACGATCGCAAGCAGGAGCACGCCGAGCGAGCCGCAGGCCGCAGCCTCCGTCGGTGTCGCCAAACCCATGAACAGCGTGCCGAGCACGGTGAAGATCAGGAAGGCGGGCGGGATCAGCGCGATGGCCGTGAACTTGATCTTCTCGCCCAGGCTGCGCGGATCGGGCTCGGTCTCCGGCGGCGCCAGCGACGGTTTGAGCGCGCAGGCGATCAGGATGTAGAGGATGAACAGACCCGACATCGTCAGGCCGGGGATCAGGATGCCGGCCAGCAGGTCGCCGATCGACAAGGTCGCGATCGGAGCCAGCACGACGACCGGCACCGAGGGCGGGATGATGGTGCCGAGCGAGCCACCGCCGCAGATCGTGCCGGCGATCAGCGAGTTGTTGTACTTGCGCTTGATCATCGCCGGGATGGCGAGCATGCCGACCAGGGTCTCGGTCGCACCGACGACGCCACTGGCCGCGGCGAAGATCGTGCACATCAGGAGCGCCGCGACCGCAAGCCCACCGGGCAGCCGGCGTGTCCACATATAGAGCGCGTCGAACAGCTTCTCGGCGATGCCGGCGCGTTCGAGGATCGAGCCCATGAAGATGAACAGCGGGATCGCGCCGAGCACGTAGTTGGTCGAAAGATCGTCGATGCGCTGGGCGAACTGGTGCACGAGCGTGCCGCCAAAGCGCAGCAGGCCGAAGCCGAGTGCCGCCAGCATCATCGAGAACGCGACTGGGAAGCCGAGGAAGATCAGACCCAGCAGGGCCGGGAACATCCAAAGGACGGTCTGCGAGGTCATCGGGCCGATCCTTCGGTCTCACGGCCGAACACGACCAGCAGGTTCTCGATGGCCTTGGCGAGGCATTGCAGGGCAAACAGCCCAAAGCCGAGCGCGTAGATGCAGCGATAGGGCCAGATCGGCGGGTTCCAGGCCGAGAGGCCGGTGCCCTCGCCGGTGCGATAGACGCTGGCGATATTGGCGATGAGCGTATTGGTCAGCCAGAACAGCATGCCTGCCATCAGGATGTAGCCGATGGCGTCGATGATCGCGACACCGCGCCGCGGCAGAACCTGGTGGAGAAAGTCGACATTGACGTGCTGGTTGACCAGCACCGCATAGGACAAGCCGAGCAGGAAGATCGTGCCCATCATCATGTAGCTGAGTTCGAAGGCCCAGGCCGTCGGCGCCGAAAAGGCGTAGCGACTGACGACCTCGAAAACCATGGCAAGCACGAGCGGAAGGACCACGACCGCACCGAGCCGGCCCGACCACAGCGACAGCCTGCCGATGAAATGAACGATGGGCATGAACAACCTCAAGCCGGGAAGCACACCGGCAACGCCATCTCTGGCGCCGCCGGTGCGGGGAGGGATCAGCGCGATCCGATGGCGAAGCGGAACTCGGCCATCGGCTTGACGGTCGCCATGAAGGCCTTCTGGTTGTCGTAGACCTTCTTGAACCAGGCGTTCGAAGCGGACTGCTTCTCAGCCCATTCGTTCGAGGCCTTGACGACCGCCGCCGTCAGGCTCGGCTCGACCTGGATCATCTCGATGCCCGGCGTCGCCTTGATCGTCTTGTACGCGTCGAGATCGCTCTTGGCGTAGCCGAGATAGGTGTCGAGGACGGTCAGGCGGCCGGCGAGCTCCAGGAGTTGCTTGTCCTTGTCGCCGATCTTGGCCCAGACCGCATTATTGAAGACGCAGTCATGCGCGCCGGACGGCGCATGCAGGCCCGGCATGATGATGTATTTGGCGACCTTGTGGAAACCCTCCGACAGGTTGCTGCCGGGGCCGCCCCATTCGATCGCGTCCACGACCTTGCGCTCCAGCGCGCTGAACACTTCCGAGCCCGGCAGCACGACGGTCGAGGCACCGAGCATCGGCGCGATCTCGGCCCAGGACGACGAGGTCCTGAGTTTCAGTCCCCTCATGTCCTCGACGGTGCGGATCGGCTTGTGCGAATGCATGAAGAACTCGGTCTCCAGCACGCCGCAGGGGAAGGCGACGACGTCGAACTTCTCCTTGCGCCACTGCTTCCACAAATCGGCACCGCCGCCATTGTAGAGCCACATCATCATCTCTTCGGGGTTCGGTCCCGCCGACCAGCCCGAGAAGATCGCGCCGGTGCGGTCGACCGCCCAGTCATAGCCCGGCCAGCTATGGCCCATATCGGCGACGCCCTTCTGCACGGTCTCCGTGACCTTGAGCGCGGGGCCGAGCGCGCCGGCCGGGAAGACGTTGATCTTGATCCGCCCCTCGGTCATCTTCTCGACATTCTCGGCGTATTTCTTGGCGCCGATGTCGAGCCAGTGGCCGCCCGCCCAAGGCGTCGCCATGTTGAGTTCCATCTTGTTCTGGGCGAGCGCACCCTGCGCGCCGAGCGAGATGCCCGCAGCCATGGCGAGCGCAGCGGCGGTGGTCTTGAATCCGGTCATGATGTTAGCCTTCCCTCTGTTGCGGCCCTGTCGACATCTGCGCGTCGGCCGATCTGCCCGTCTGGCAGCGCGCGATTTCCGGTGAAATGACGCTTCGGCGGGGCGCCCCGGGGCGTCGCCGTCGCCGCGGCAAGGAAGCTCCTCGCGCAGCGCTGCTTCGCCCGCCGCGGCTCCCATCCCCCTGCCCCAAACTCATCCGCCTCCGTCTTGATCTCTTGCGGCTTCACCTGCCCCCGCGGACAAGACGTCCAAAGACCCGGACAGCGATCTCATATATCGCCAGCACGACCAGGAATGGCCGGGCCTTGCAGTTCGACGCAAGGATCGCGCCACCCTCAGTCAAGCACTTCGACACCCCGATTTGACGGCACCAGCGACCCCAAAACCCAAGCACGGCCCCAATATGCTTCATATATCAGCACGGCGCAGATATGCCCGCAATCTTGATCTGGATCAATCCACAGGATCGGAGGCGCGCCACCTGCCCATAAGGAAGGCGCCGACGAAGGCTGTCAATCACGTGGGTCTCGTGGCGACGACGCGGGACGATCCCGCCCTCTCGGCAGGCAGGCCGCAGCATGGAAAATCGCATGGGAGCGACAGCCAGGACGGCTGGCAAAACGACATGAGTGAGCCGAAGCTCAGCGGGCCGGCCGTATCGAGACAGTTCCGGCCGGCGTGCACGAGGCGTGAAGAGCGCCCGCGCTGCGAGCGCTGCAGACCGACAGTCGGCTCAGCGTTCGGCGAGCACGCGCGCATTGGCGCGGATCGACGCCTCGCTGACGCGAATGCCGAGACCGGGCCCGTCCGGCACGACGACATGGCCGTCGCGATTGGCGATCTTCTCCTCCAGCACGTCCTCGGTCAGGACATGATGGGGCATGTAGAACTCGCAGCCGAGCGAGATGCCAGGCGTCGCGGCGATGAGCTGGGTCCCGGCGGCGAGCCCGATGCCGCCCTCCCAAAGAGTGCCGCCATAACCGGGTAGCCCGGCCGTGTCGGCGATGGCCATGATACCTTGAGCCTTCAGCAGGCCGCCGGCCTTCATCAGCTTGACCGAGATGGCGTTGGCCGCCTTCAGGCGCACGATCTCCATCAGGTCGCGCGCGTCGAAGCAGCTCTCATCGGCGAGGATCGGCGTATCGAGCGCCGCCACGAAGGAGGCCATCGCGTCGAGATTGTTGCGCGGCACGGGCTGTTCGATGAAGGTCGGCTTGAACTGGTCGACGTCGCGCAGGATCTTGATCGCTCCGAACGGCTGCAGGGCCTGATTGTAGTCGAGCCGCAGATCGATCGCGTCACCGAATTCCGAGCGCATGGCTTCGAGATGGGCGAGGTCCTCCGCATGCGGCTTCACCCCGGTCTTGACCTTGTAGATCACGTTCCCCGCCGGAACCATGACCCGCATCCGCTCCAGGTCAGCGGCGAAATCCGGATCCGCGATCGAGAAGGAAAGCGGGATCAGGTCGCGCACCCTGCCGCCGAGCAGGTCCGCCACCGACAGGCCCGACTGCTTGCCGAGGATGTCGAACAGCGCCATCTCGATGGCGACCTTGGCCTCGGCATGGCCGACCAGCGCCCTGTCGAGCAGCGCCATCGTCTCGCGGATGCGCCGGATCGGGCGCCCGAGCAGGACTGGCCGGAGATAGACGTCGATGGCCGCGAGCGCCGCTTCTGCCGTGCCCGTGAAAACCTCCCAGGGCGCGGCCTCGCCCCAGCCGACGATGCCGTCGCTCGCGGTCAGCTCGACCAGCACGCGCTTGACCGTGCCCTTGACGTTGCCGACGCCCTGGAGCCGCGCCATCTTGATCGGGCTCTCGATGAAGAAGAGCCGGATGCGCTCGACCGCTGCCATGTTCATGACCTGCAGGCTCATACGAGCCCCCCATTGACGTGGATGATCTGGCCGGTGACGTAGGACGCCGCCGACGAGGCGATGAACCCGATCACCGCCGCGACCTCTTCCGGCAATCCGCGGCGCCCGAGCGGAATGATCGCCTCCATGCGGGCGATGGCTTCCGGCGAGAGCTTGCTGCCCTTGCTGTCATCCTTGCGGATCAACCCGGGCGCGACGGCATTCACGGTGATGGCATCGGCTGCGAGTTCATGAGCCATCAGCCTGACTGTGGTTTCGAGCGCCGAGCGGCTCGCCGCCGTCGCCGCGAAGGGCTGCATGTCGGTGCGCAGCGCATGCGCGACGAAGGACGAGGTCGCGACGATGCGGCCGCTGCCGCTCGCCTTCAGGAGCGCGCGGGCCGCCCGCGCCATGCGCATCAGGGCGATGGCAGATTCATCGATGGCCAGGCGCAGCTCGGCTTCCGGCAGATTCATGATGCCGCCTTTGCGGGCATGGCCGGCGACTGCGACGACGCCGTCGAGCCGGCCGAACTGCCTGCCGGCGAGAGCGATCGCCTGTTCCACCGTCTCCTTCGCGGCGATGTCGCCGAGGGCGGTCGCGACGGTGGCACCAGCGGCCCGGGCGATCGCCGCGACGGCATCGAGGCCGGCCTGGTTGGAGCCGGTGTGCAGCACGAGGCCGACGGCCGGGCCGGCGAGATGCAGCGCGGTGGCGCGGCCGATGCCGCTCGCCGCACCCGTGACGAGATAGACGCGTTCGCAAGCAGACATCGCCGCAGCCCCTTTAGAGATACCGCCTCGGATTATTGGCGCTGAACACGGTGTTGATCAGCGTATTGATGTCGAAGACGGGCAGCCCCGATTCCGCCGCGACGAAGGAGCTGAACGGGCACATATTCGTGCACTCGAACAGGATCGCACCGGGGTTGGGGCAGTTCCGCATGAACTCGCGGGTCATCTCCAGCATCTCTTCTTTGAGCACGTCGGTGTCGAGCTCGAGCCGACCGCCGATATAGGTCGCGGGGAAGACCGCATCCGGTTTCATCCCCTGAATGTAGGTGGGGATGTCCTTCACCGACCAGCCGACGCCCTTGAAATGGTCGTCGTTGAGGTGGTGCCCGCGCTCGGTGAAGACGCCTATGATCTTGTCGGGCCCGAGCATGGCATGGATCAGCGGCGCCTGGATCAGGGCCGAGACGAAAACCGGGATGTTCACCGCCGCGGCGAGCTGCTTCTGGAACGGCGCCAGGAAACCGCAACTCGTGGTGATCGCCCTGACGCCTTCGGCTTCGAGCTCACGCGCCGCTTCGATGAAGGGACCGATCAGGTCGCCTTCGGGGTGGTCGCCCATGATCTTGCTCTGGACCGCGCCCTTGACGGTCTTGTAGCGGACCGGGAAGTCGAAGGAGGTCGCATTGCCGATGTCACCCGGCGGGCGGGGAAAACGCGTATCCAGCATCAGCACGCCGACCTGCTGGCCGTAATTCGTGAAGCCGCCCTTGAGTTTCATGGTCATGGTTCCGGAGACGGGCTCGAAGGCGCAGCCGCCGAGGACTGGCGAGCCGATGAAGGGACGAAGGAAATCCGGCCGCGCGATGTCGCTGCGACCGGCGGTTCAGGCGCCGTCGGTCTGGGCCGCCCCGCCACGATGGAAATGGCTGAGAAACGCCTGCGTCGCCGGCTCGCGCGGCGCGTCGATGACCTGGCGGGCTGGCCCTTCCTCGACCACGACGCCGTCGCGCATGAAGATCACCCGGTCGGCGACCTCGCGCGCGAAGGCGATCTCGTGGGTGACGATCACCATCGTCATGCCCTCCGCGGCGAGCTTCTGCATGACGCTCAGGACCTCGCCGACGAGCTCGGGGTCGAGCGCCGAGGTCGCCTCGTCGAACAGCATCACGTCGGGCTCCATGGCGAGCGCGCGTGCGATGGCGACGCGCTGCTTCTGCCCGCCGGAAAGCCGGCTCGGATACTCGTCCACCTTGTCGGCGAGTCCGACCTTGGCCAGCAGGGCGAGCGCATGCTCGCGCGCCTGCGGCTTGCTCTTGCCGCGCACCGTGACCGGCGCCTCCATGACGTTGCCCAGCGCCGTCATATGCGGAAACAGGTTGAAGTGCTGGAACACCATGCCGGTGCCGGCCCGGAAGCGGGCGAGCTCCCCTGTCCCCGGCAGCTTGGTGCCCGGCCCGAAGGCGAAGCTGTCGGCACCGACGCGCACCTGCCCGCCATTGGGCGTCACCAGCAGGTTGATGCAGCGCAGCAGCGTCGACTTGCCGGAGCCCGACGGGCCGATCAGCGCGACGACCTGCCCCTGGTCGACGCGGAGATTGATGTCCTTGAGGACCACGAGGTCGCCGAACTGCTTGCGCAGCGCCACGATGTCGATTTTCGCCTGATCGTTCATCGCCCGCCTCAATCGCTCGTGGAGAGCCTCTTCTCACCCTGCCGGACGATGATCGTCAGCGGGTAGAGAAGCAGGAAATAGGCGACTGCCACGGCGCTGTAGACCTCCAGCGGCCGGTAGCTGTCATGCGCCGCGATCTGGCCCTGGTAGAGCAGGTCCGGCACCGCCAGAACGGAGACCAGCGAGGTGTTCTTGAACTGGATGATCGACTGGTTCATCAGCGGCGGCACCATGCGCTTGAGCGCCTGCGGCAGGATGATGCGTCGCATCGACTGGAACGGCGTCATGCCGAGCGCAGCGGCGGCTTCCGGCTGGCCTGGATCGATCGAGACGATGCCGCCCCTGATGATCTCGGCGTAGAACGAGCCGCCATAGAGCGAGAGCGCCAGGATCGAAGCCGTGATGGCCGATATCTCGATGCCGCTCAGGATCGGCAGGGCGTAGTAGAACCAGACCAGCTGCACCAGCACCGGCGTGCAACGGAAGATCTCGATATAGGCATGCGCCAGCCAGCGCAGCGGTGCGAAGGAGGAGAGCTTCGCCAGCGCCCCCGAGAGGCCGATCACCAACCCCAGTGCGACGATCGCGACGGTGAAACCGACCGTGACGCCGAGCCCGTGCAGGAAAAGCCAGCGATAGCTCCAGAGGAAGTTGAAATCCCATTGGTACATGAGGCGGGGTCCACAAGATGCCTGGAGGCGACGCAGCCGTCAGCTGAAAGAGCTGATAGAGGGACATCGCATTTGCTCAGGAACCGCTCCGTCATCCCGGACGCAGCGGAGCGGGGATCCGGGATCCATCGGAGGGCCAAGTCCATGACAAGGATCGGCTCTGCAATGGATCCCGGGTCGACCTACGGCCGCCCGGGGTGACGACGAGATTCGCGCGAAAACGCGATGCCACGTCCGCCCTCACGACGGAGCGACTGCCGTCCCTCAGAGCGTGACGCCGGCCGGCATGTCGGCCTCGGTGATGCCGACCGCTTCCATGTTCTTGATGATGACGCTGCGGATCAGGCCGAGCCCACGGTTGAATTCGAGCCAGGTGTTGACGTAGTCGCGCCAGGTCTTGTCGGCCTCGCGGCGGAAGCCGGCATTCGAGGTCGTGGCGAAGACCGGGGTCGGGACGACGAGCTCACCGAGCTGCGGGTTCTTCTTGAGCATGGTCAGCGAGAGCATCATCACGATGCACTGCGCGTCGGCACGGCCGGTCATGACCGCAGTTGCCGCCTCGTCCACCGCCTTGAAGCGCGAGATCTGCGCCTTCGGGCACAGCCGCGTCGCGACCTGGTCCTGCGACGAGCCGGCATCGACGGTGATCTTCACGGCCGGATTGTTGAACTCGTCCCAGGTCTTCTTGCCGAGGCCCTTCTTGGCGATCATCGTGAAGGCGTTGTTGAACACCGGCACCGAGAAATCGATCACCAAGGCGCGCTTCGGGGTCGGGTTCAGGCCGAAAAAGATGTCGGTCTTGCCGGCCTGCAGGTCGAGCACCGAGTTGCCCCAGGTCGTCTCGATGATCTCGAGTTCGACCTCGAGTTCCTCCGCCAGCGCCTTGGAGAGATCGATGTAGAAGCCGCCCCACTGACCGCTGGCGATGTCCTTGTTGTAATAGGGCGCGGCGCCGGCGACCGCGCCGATCCGCAGCTTCTTGGTGCGACGAATGCGATCGAAGGTCGTCTCCGCGGCCGGGGCCGTCTGGGCCTGGGCCGACGAGACGAGACCGGAAGCGGCAAGGCCTGCGGCCGTGGCACCGATGGCGGTGGCGATGTTCCTGCGCGAAATCATGGTGATCCCCTTCTCGGTGCTTCGGTCGTTTGCGGCGCGCCTGCGGCCTCGCCTGCCTTACTCGATTGGAAGCCCTTGGCAATCAAGCGGCATTTCGTCTGTCCTGAAGATAAACCGTCTTCGCCTGGTCGGCACCGCGCGATTCCAGCGCCAGGCGGGAGCCCGCCCGGGTGGCGAGAAAGTCGTTCAGCGAAGCATCTTCCTGCCGCACAAAGCCGCTCTGGGGCAGTTTGCCGGCAAGGAAGAGCTCGACCATCGCGACGCAGCCGGCAGCAGTGGTGAGCTGGATCGCGCTCATCGCCGGGGTGCCGTCATAGCGCAGCACGACGCTGTCCTCCTCCAGGCGCCCGGCCTTCTCGCCGATGCCGGTGACGAAGACGATGACCACGTCCTTGCGGGTGAAGGGCGCAGAATGGCTGAGGATGCGCCGCATCGTCTCCTTGTCGTCGGCAAGTTCGAGGCCGCGCAGCAAGAGCTTCATGATCTCGGCATGGCCGGGATAGCGCAGCGTCTTGTAGCTCATGTCGCGGACCTTGCCGGCCAGCGTCTCGGTCAGGGTGCCGAGTCCGCCCGAGGTGTTGAAGGCCTCATAGGCGACGCCGTCGATCATGACGCTCTCGAGCCCCTCCAGCGCCGGCACCAGGATCGGCTGGCCGTCGAACACGATCTCGCAGGGGTTGCAGTATTCGTTGATCAGCCCGTCGACCGACCAAGTGACATTGTAGCGCAGCGCATTGGTCGGGTAGAGCGGCAGCGCCCCCACCCGCATCTTGATCGTCTTCACGCTGTCGAAGCGCGCGGCCATGTCGGCGCCGAGGATGCAGATGAAGCCCGGCGCCAGCCCGCATTGCGGCACCAGCGCGACGCCCGCTCCCGCGCCGATCTCCTTGATATAGGCGGTCGTCGCCACATCCTCCGTCAGATCGAAATAGTGCGTGCCCGTCTCGACGGCGACGCGGGCGATGCCCTTGTTGAGGAAGTAAGGGCAAGCGCTGACGACGATGTCGCGGTCGGCGAGGAAGGCACGCAGCCGGTCGAGATCGGCGGCGTCCACGGTCTCGGTCGCAAAACGCCCCCCGATTGCCTGGGCGAGCTGCGCCGGCGACGCATCCGCCAGCGTGACGTCGTGCCCCTGCTCCGCGAGCATGCCGGCGATGATCGCACCGATCTGCCCGGCACCCAGCACCGCGATCCGCTTGCGTTCGGTCTTCATCGTCCCGTCTCCTGAAGTCTGCATCTAGATGGCCGCCTGGACACCGACCGCCTCGGGATCGACCCCGGCCTTTTTCAGCCAGGAGAACACCGGGGGCAGCCTGTCGGCGATGGACTCGACCGCGATGTCGAGGAAGATCGGCTCGTTCAGCGAGAACGCGTCGGCCAGTGCCGTCTCGAGCTGCGCCGGCGTCTCGACGCGATGACTCCGGATGCCGTAGACCGCCGCGAGCTTGCTCATGTCATAGGCGCCGAAATCGACAGCGAAGCTCGGGTCGTTCGTGCTGGCATCATGGCGCGCGCCGGCCTCGCTGGCATGAACCCGCTCGGTGACCCGCTGCAGCGCCTTGATCCAGCCGAAGCAGGCATTGTTGAAATGGATCAGCACGGCCGGAATCTGCAGCCGCGCCAGCGTCTCCAGTTCACCCGCCGACATGCCCAGCGAGCCGTCGCCGAACAATGCGACCGGGCGCAGATGCGGCGCCGCGAAATATGCCCCGACGACGGCGGGAATGGCATAGCCCAGCCCGCCGAAGAAACGCGGAATCACGAGCTTCGACTCGGGGTCGCGCAGCCGCAGGAAGCGCGTCGCATAGGGCGTCGCCGTACCGGCATCGGAGACGACATGACAGGGCGTAGGCAGATGCCGGTTCAGCGCCTCGATCACCCGCTCCGGCCGCAGCGGCACGGTGTCGTCCTGCAGGCAGGGCGTCATCGCATCCCAGAATTCGGCCCGGCGCTCGTTGATCTCGCCGATCCACTCCTCCGAGGCCGGGGCGAAATCCGCCGGCACGCCAGCGAGCAGCGCCTCGATCACCGCTTGCGCGTCGCCGACCAGCGGCTCGTCTATTTGGTAGGTGTTGCCGATCGTCTCGGGGTCGAGATCGATCTGGACGATCCGGGTGCCGCCGCTCGGAACCGGCCACTGCCAGTTCATCGTCGCCACCGAGCCCATGCGGCAGCCGACATAGATCACCAGATCGGCCCGCCCCAGCGCCCAGATCGCATGCGGGTGGAAGCCGTTGTCCCCAATGATGCCGATGCCGAGCTTGTGGTCGTCGCGGATCACGCCCTGTCCGGTGATGGTCGTCACCACCGGGATCTGCAGGCGCTCGGCGAAAGCCGTCAGCACGGCCGCCGCTCCCGAGCGGTTGGCGCCGCCACCAGCGACGATGAGCGGACGACCGGCCGCCAGAATCCCGTCGAGAGCCTGCGCCAGCGCGGTCTCGGGCGGGCGGGTCCGGGAGGATGGCGCGCGCCGGCACTGCGCCTCGACATGCAGCGAGACCCCGCTCTCGGGCAGCGTCTGGTAGAGAATGTCTTCCGGCAGCGTCAGCACGACCGCGCCGGGGCGTCCCGCCGTCGCCTCGCGGAAGCCGCGCCGCACCAGCTCCGGCAATTTGGCGATATGGCGCAATGTCTCAGTGCGCTTCGCGATCGGCCGAAACAGGTCGTCGACCGCCAGCTCCGTCAGCGTGCCGCGCCCGATGCCGGGCTGCGGGATGTCGTTGACGAGCAGGATCAGCGGGACGGACGACTTGTTGGCCTCGGCGACGCCCGGCAGGCCGTACAGCGCGCCCGCTCCGCTCGGAACCTCCGCGACGCCAGGCTTGCCCGACAGCCTGGCATAGCAATCGGCCATGAACACCGCCGAGCGTTCGTCGCGGCACATGACATGACGCGGGCCGTTCTCCGCTTTCCTCAGCGCCTCGTACAACGCGACGTTGGTGTCACCCGGCACCCCGAAAATGACCTCGACGCCATAATCAGAGAGCATGTTCACAAGGGCAGACGCGCCGTTCATTCCAGAAGCTCCTCGGTTCCTTTCGGTTATCCCGGAGCCGCGCGGCGACATAAAGTTTCAGATCGACGATCGTAAGCGGAATATAAAGATGTTTCGATGGGAAATGCGCGTTTATGGAGCTAAACTATCAAAATCGCTCAGGAATGATGCGCGATGCCTGCGTCGGGGGCGGCGACTGCCCGAATTCCGGTCACCGCTCGAACTTGCGAGCGAGCAGGATCGAGGATGTGGTGCGCCGGACACCCTCCATCTCGGCGATCCAGTCGATGATCTCGTCGAGATGCGTCGAAGTCGTGCATCGGATCTTCACGAACAGATCAAAATGCCCGCTCAGCGTATAGCATTGGATGATCTCCGGGCGTTTCCGCAGCAAGGCGACGACATTGCCCTGCTGCTTGACTTCGAGCTCGATCATGATGACGGCAGCCAGCGACGCCTCCTGCCCGTGATCCTTCCCAATAATCGTCGTATAGCCAGCGATGACGCCTTCACGCTCGAGTCTGGCCAGTCGTCCCTGCACCGTCGCCCGCGAGACGCCGAGCATTTTGGCGATTTCCGCCAGGGATGTCCGTGCATTGGCGGTCAGGATGCTGACAAGCTCCTGGTCCTTGCGTGCATCTGCCGGCCGCGCCATGTCACCCATCCCGATCGTTTCGCTGACGAATGACGGTAAACCAGCGCGGCCTCTTCGAAAAGGCAAGCGCCGCTCCGCTCTTTGCCAGGTTGCCATTCGGCCATCGCCCCGCCAAACACATCCGGACAGGTATCGGTGGTTAGAGCATGGACAGCGACCAGAAACGCCTCGCCGCGCTGCGGCGGCTCCTCACGCAGGCGCATGAGAAGCTGGGATTGAAGCTCGGCTTCCAGCTCTGGGACGGCAGCCTTGTCCCGGCCGGCTGGCCGGATGACGGGCTGGCCATCGCCATCCGCGATTCCGGCGCGGTCGCGGCGCTCATCCGCAAGCCGAAGCTCGATACGCTGCTGAACCTGCATATCAGCGACCGCATCGCCCTGCTCAACGGGTCGATCTTCGATCTCGCGACGGCACGGCCCGAGGGCAAGGTCGGACGGCTCGCCCGCACCATTCCCAAGAGCGCTGTCTTCGAGGTGCTGCGCCGTTTCATCTTCGCGCCGGGCACCGCCCACAGCGCCGTCGAGCATCGCAAGGGCGACCAGATCGCCCGCGACGGAGCGCCCGCGACCAACAAGGCCAATGTCGCCTATCACTACGACGTCTCGAACGCCTTCTACCGGCTCTTCCTCGACGAGGAGATGGTCTACACCTGTGCCTATTTCACCGAGGACCACGGCGATATCGGCCGCGCCCAGCGTGACAAGCTCGACATGATCTGTCGCAAGCTGCGCCTCAAGCCCGGCGACCGCTTCCTCGACATCGGCTGCGGCTGGGGGGCGCTGGTCTGCCACGCCGCCCAGCATTTTGGCGTCGAGGCGCATGGCGTGACGCTGGCAGAAGAACAGCTCAAGCTCGCGCAGGAAAAGGTCGACCGCCTCGGCCTCGGCGACCGGGTGACCCTGCATCTGCAAGACTACACCCAGATGGAAGGTCAGTTCGACAAGATCTCGTCGATCGGCATGTTCGAGCAGGTCGGCATCCGCAACCACCCGGATTATTTCCGCGCCGTGAACCGGCTTCTGCGGCCGCGTGGCCTCTATCTGCACCACACCATCTCGCGCCGCGCCAAGAAGACCGACAAGGCCTTCAACCGGATGCCGGCCGAGTACCGCGCGCTGGTGCGCTACATCTTCCCCGGCGGCGAACTCGACCATCTTGGCATGTCGATCACCAATCTCGAGCGCCACGGCTTCGAGGTCCACGACGTCGAGGGCTGGCGCGAGCACTACCAGCGCACGACGCGGCTATGGTGGGAGCGGCTCAACGCGCGCCGGGCCGAGGCAGAGGCCGAGATCGGTCCCGAGCGCACGCGGATGTGGTTGCTCTATCTCGCCGGGTGCTCGCTCGCCTTCGAGCGTGGCGGCGCACTGGTCAATCAGACCCTGGTCTCGAAGCGCCGCAAGGGCGCCTCCGGCCTGCCGCTGACGCGGGCGGATCTGTATCGCTAGGCAGTGGGCAGTGGAAACAAGCGTTCATGTCGATTGCCCACTGCCTATTGCCGACGGCCCATTGTCACTTCTTTACAAACAAATCCAGCTTCCCGTAATGCTCGGCCAGAAGATAATAGAAGGTCAGACGTGACTTGGTCTTGTCCGCCTTCATATGCTCGCAGGTCGCCTTCACCGAAGCATCGAGATCGGCGGTCTTCAGACCGAGCTTCTTCTTCAGGAAATTCTCGCGGACGCGGTCCAGCTCGGCCGGATCGGAGCATGCCACATAGCGGGTGTCGGGCTTGCTCATGACAAGAGCATAGGACTTCGACATACCCGCAAAGGCCGCTTCGTTGAGCGGCTTCTTGGCGAATTTCTTGACGTCGGCAAGATGATCCATCTGTAGCCCCTGTTGAGCCGGACAGCGCCGCGTCCGGTCTGTTTCTGTCGCGCCCAAACGTTAACGCGCTTTTTTGTCGCACGCGAGGGGCGAGCGACCGCTTGGTCGCTTTTTCCGGCCCTAGCGGAACTTCATCCGCGATGCGCGGGGCATATGCCGCCCCCTCGACAGCGCATCTTGAGCCGCGCGCTCCAAGATGCTGCGATGCAGCATCCGACATGGAGCAGACCGACCGATGAAGCCGACCATCCTGATGGCCCCCAAGATGCCTGCCGCGCTCGTCGCACGACTGCGCCATGACTATGAACTGCTGGGGCCCATGGAACGCTCGCCGGATGCTGCGTTGCCTCCGGGAACCGGCGAAGCCCGCGTGCTGCTGACCGTCGGCGGCTGGCGCACCGACGCCGCGCTGATGGACGCGCTGCCGAAGCTCGGCCTCGTCGCCTGCTATGGCACCGGCGTCGAAGGCGTCGACCAGGCCCATGCCAGGGCGCGCGGCATCCTGCTCAGCAATGCCGCCGACGCCAATGCCGACGCCGTCGCCGAATTCGCCATCGGCCTGACGATCGCGAGCGTTCGCCAGATCGGGAAAGGCGATCGCTACATTCGGGCCGGCCGCTGGGGCGGGAATGCGATCGAGCGCCTGCCCTTCGTTCCGGGCCTCGCCGGCCGCCGGCTCGGCATTTACGGGCTCGGCGCCATCGGTGCCCGGATCGCAACGATGGCGACCGCCTTCGGCATGGAGATCGGCTATCACAACCGCTCGAAGCGTCCGGAACTGCCCTATCTCTACCAGGACAGCCTGCTCAACCTCGCCGCATGGGCGGATGTGCTGATGGTCGCGGTCCGTGCCAGCGTCGAAACCCGCCATGCCGTGAATGCGCAGGTGCTGCAGGCGCTGGGGCCGGGCGGCCATCTCATCAACATCTCACGCGGCATCGCCGTCGACGAGGACGCATTGTGCGACGCGCTTGCAGCCGGGACTATCGCGGGCGCCGGCCTTGATGTCTTCGAGAACGAACCGAATGTTCCCGACCGCCTCAAGGCACTCGACAACGCGATCCTGACACCTCACATCGCCGCCACGACCGAAAGCGCCCAGGCTGCTCAGCAGGCGCTGTTGCTGCGCAATCTCGAGGCCTTCTTCGCCGGCAAGCCCCTGCCCTCCGGCGTGCCGCTTTAGGCTGAAGGAAATCCGGCGACCGGCAATCGCCCGTCAGGGAAGGACCACCACCGGCGTGCCCATGCGAACGCGGGCATAGAGATCCGCGACATCCTGATTGTGCATGCGGAAGCAGCCATAGGAAGCCGCGGTCCCGATCGTTCCGGGCATGTTGGTGCCGTGGATGGCGTATTCGCCACCGGGCCCGAGCCCGATCACGCGCGCGCCCATCGGGTTCCGCGGCGAGCCGCCAGGGATGACGTCCGGCAGCCTTGGATTGTCGCGCTTCACCGAAGCTGGCGGGCTCCAGGCCGGATCGACCTGCATCTCCTCGACATATTTGACGCCGCGCCACTGCTTGCCGGCCTTCCCGACCGCGATGGTGTAGCGGATCGCTTCGCCGCCGCTGGTGACGAGATAGAGCCGGCGCTCGCCCGTGCGGATCACGATGGTGCCGGGATGATAACGTGCATCGCGTAGCTGAACGACCTCGCGGGCCGCCGCCTGACCGGCGGCCAGAGCCGAGAGCGGCAGCGCGAGGGCCGCCGCGAGCAGGATGTCGATCGAAGCGTGGCGTCTGGTCATGGGCGAACCTCCCGCACGGAGAACAGGCGGGAGATGTCGCGCCGATCCCCTGAATCGGCGGTTGAGCGATATGGTGAAGCCGTGATTCAGGATGAATCGCCCGTGAATCACGCCTGAATCAGCGCAGCATGGTCAGGCCGCCGGGCTGATCCGATGCTGCTGCGGCAGCAGGAAGGGCAGGCCCGGCGCCGGCGCCCGGCTGAGCGAGAGATCGACCTTGAAGACCTGGCGCAGCAACGCGTCGTCCAGCGTCTTCGCCGGGGCGCCCTGAGCGATGATCGCGCCCTGATCCATCACCACGAGATGGTCGGCATAGGTCACCGCGAGATTGAGATCATGCAACACGACCAGCACCGCGACGCCGCGGGCCGCGATGGCCCGGGCCATGTCGAGCAGCGCGAGCTGGTGGCAGAGGTCGAGGCTGGCGATCGGCTCGTCGAGGAAGAGCGCCTGCCGCGCGGCAACGCTGCGTCCGGCCTCGATCTGACAGAGTACGCGGGCAAACTGCACACGTTGCTGCTCCCCACCGGAAAGCGTCTGGTAGCGCCGGCCGGCGAGATCGAGCACGCCCGCCGCCGCCAGGCATTCGCCGACCAGTGCTTCGCGGCGCTGGCGCGGCAGCGCCCGGCCGATGCCGTCGACACCAAGGCTCGCCACCTCGTAGACGCTGAAGGGGAATACCAGCCGCGCATGCTGCGCCATCACCGCGCGCTGGCAAGCAAGCCGCCAGGCCGGGATCGCATGCAGGTTCTCGCCGTCGACGGCGACATGCCCACGCGACGCCTTCGCCTCGCCGGTCATGAGCTTCAGCAGCGTCGATTTTCCCGCGCCGTTCGGGCCGATCAGGATCGTCGTCGAGCCGGGCGTCAGGTCGAGCGTGGCGTCGTTCACCAGTGCCCGCCCGTCGGCGTGGAAGCTCAGCCCCCGAGCCGAGACGATCGCGTCGTTGCAGCCGGGTTCAGACATCGAGCGGCCCCGAGCGGCGCAGCAGCAGCCACAGGAAGAAGGGTGCGCCGATCGCGGCCGTGACGATGCCGATCGGCAGTTCGGCCGGCGCCACGATCAACCTTGCGACGATGTCGGCGCCGACGAGCAGGATCGCGCCGCCCAGAGCCGAGAGCGGCAACAGCAGGCGATGATCGGGCCCCACCGCGAGACGGATCAGATGCGGCACCACGATACCGACGAAGCCGACCAGACCGGCCGAGGCGACGCTCGCGCCAACGGCGAGCGCCACCAACAGGATCGCCAGAGCCTTGATGCGCTGGACAGGGATGCCGAGGTGATAGGCTTCCGCCTCGCCCAGCATCAGCCCGTTCAGGCCGCGCGCCAGCAGCGGCATGGCGAGCAGCAGCGGGATCACGATCGGCGCGATGGCCGTCAGCTTGGTCCAGCTCGCGCCGCCCAGGCTGCCCATCGACCAGAAGGTCAGGTCGCGCAATTGCCGGTCGTCCGAGATGAAGGCGAGCAGCCCCGTCATCGCTCCCGCGAGCGCCCCCAGCGCGACACCGGCGAGAAGCATGGTCGCGACCGAGGTGCGGCCCTCGCGCGTCGCGATCAGATAGAGCACCAGCGTTGAAATGAGCCCGCCGCAGAAGGCACCGAAGGGCAGCACCGCGAAGGGTAGCTTCATCAGCGTGCCGGTCAGGAAGCGGTCGCCAAGCACAATGGTCGCAGCCGCCGCGAGCCCCGCACCGGCCGAGACGCCGACGAGCCCGGGATCGGCCAGCGGATTGCGGAAGAGCCCCTGCATCAGAGCCCCCGAGACCGCGAGACCAGCACCGACGAGCAGCCCGAGCAGCACGCGCGGCAGGCGGATGTTGAGCACGACGAGAACGTCGCGCCCCTCCAGCAGCCCAGTATCGCCGGTCAGCCGCGCCCACAGGATCTCGGCAACGCGGCCTGGCGGAATCGCGATCGCGCCCTGGCCGATCGCGACCAGCGTCAGCACCAGGCACCCCAGAGCCAGGCCGGCGACGGCGAAACCGGCAAACCGGCGCCGTCCTGCGATCAGCGCTGCGAGACCGACCGGGAGGCTCGGCACGGGTGGCAAGGCGAGCGTCACGGCGCGTTCGCGGTCTTCAACGGCGGGATCGCCGCTTCAGGGTAGATCGCCGCCATCAGGTCGCGCGCGGCAAGCGGCGTGCGCGGGCCGAAGCCGAGCAGATAGAGCCCGTCCATGGTGGTGAGCCGCTTCTGCTTCGCGGCCGGCGTCTCGGCGAAGGCGGGCATGGCGAAGAGTTCGTCGGGCGTGGTGTTGTGGCTGCTGCTGTTGCGCATCATCAGGATCATGTCAGGCGCGCCGGCCATGATCGCCTCGTCCGTCATGGTCTTGTAGCCCTCGATGCCGTCGGCGACATTGATGCCCCCGGCATGCGCGATGATCGCATCGGCCGAGCTGTTGCGCCCTCCGACCAGGACACGGCCGTTCTGCAGCGACAGCACGAACAGCACCCGCCGCTTCTGCGCAATGGCCTGCTTCAGCGTCGCGAGCTCCTCGAAGCGCGCCCGCGTCTGTGCCGCCAGACGGCCGGCCGGCTCGGCCGCACCGAGCACCCCGCCGATCGCCTCGATCTTGGCCGCAACGCCCGCGGCACTGGTATCGTCCGGGATGCGAGCGATCCGCACGCCCGATTCGTTCAGCAGCGAGACCGCGCCGGGCGGTCCCGCCCCGTCGATGACCATCACGAGCGACGGCTTCAGCGACAGCACGCCTTCCGCCGACAAGGCCCGGACATAGCCGACATTGGCCTTGTCGCGCAGCGCGTCGGCCGGAAACTGGCTGGTCGAGTCCACGCCGACGACGCGATCCTGCAGACCGAGCGCATAGATCACCTCGGTGATCACGCCGCCAACCGAGACGATGCGGTCCGGCATCTGGCCCAGCGCGGGGCTGGCGAATCCGGCCGGCAGAAGCAGGCTGCCGACCGCGAGCAGAGTCAGGCCGATCGCAGCGGAAAGTTCGCGCCTGTCGGGCTGCCGATGCCAGTCTGCCGGGTGGGCACTACGGGCGACCATGGCTGGATCTCCTGATGGCCGGCGGCGCCGCTTCGCACGACGGCGAAGGGCTGCGAAGCCGGCACTGTATTTGTCGGTCCAACAAGTAGTTCTCAGTTTTTAATTATTCAAAACTAAGAACTACGTCAGCGTTATTGACGTTGATATTCAGCTTTACTAGAAGCGGTCAAGGGCGATGCCGCAATGCGACATGGCGCCCGGCGCCCGAATTCCCGCGCGCCGGCGTCCGGTCGCGACTCCGCCTCCAGGCATCAAGACAGAACAGGACGATTCCGATGTTCATCGCCATGAACCGCTTCAAGGTCGCGAAGGGTGAGGAGGCCGCGTTCGAGACCGTCTGGTCGTCGCGCAAGACCCGCCTCGACGAAATGCCGGGCTTCCTCGCCTTTCACCTGCTCAAGGGGCCGGAGAAGGAGGATCACACGCTCTACTCCTCCCACACCACCTGGGCCTCGAAGGATGACTTCACCGCCTGGACGACGTCGGAACAGTTCCGGGATTCGCACCGCAATGCCGGACAGAAGCGCGAGAAGCCGCTCTTCCTTGGCCATCCCGAATTCGAGGGCTTCGAGACGGTCCTGAGCGAGATCAATCCGCGCCGCCCGCTCCAGGCGGCCGAGTAAGGCCGGCCCATGTCCATCCTTGAAGCAGACCTGCCGGCCGCGCCGGCACAGGACGCGATCCAGCGCGTCCGGGACTTGCTCGCAGCCAAGCCCGACGGCCTGATCGAGGCCATCGCCCGCGAGGCCGGCGTCTCGACCCGGACCGCACTCGAACAGCTTCCCGCCGAGCAGCGGCTCTTCGTCGCGGCCGAGCGCTTCGAGGCCGTGTGGCAGGACCTCGCGACCTGGGGCGAGGTCCTGTTCCTGATGCACACGCCCGATGTCGTTCTGGAATGCGTCGGCACGCTGCCGGTCGGCTCCTTCGGCCATGGCTACTACAATATCCATGGCGACAGCCCCATCGGGGGCCATATCAAGGCCGAGAACTGCAAGGCGGTTTACATCGTCGATCGCGCTTCGGGCCAGGGGCGCCGCGCCTGCTCGGTGCAGTTCTTCAATGGGACCGGCGATGTGATGTTCAAGGTCTTCGTGCGACGAGACGCCAGTCGCGCGCTGCTGCCGGATCAGCTAGAGCACTTCGAGGCCCTCAAGACGAAATTTGTCTGACGGCCATCGAGCGGCCCGATTTGTGGGGTCTTTCCTCGCGCCCTTCCGGGCGCAGCCCCATCAACGGTTAATCATGCCGCATCTTCACCACCTATTAACCATGCTGGCGCAGCCTCGCATCTCCAAGGCCGAGCCATCGTGAGCCCAACTGTCGAGACCTCGTCGTCCGGCGGCACTGGGGTCTCGCAGGGTGACAGCCCGCCCGATGATCCAGACATGGATGTCGACATGGTCGCGCACGTTACCCTGGAGCGGGCGGGCTTTCCGTCCAGCCGCCCGGCCCTCGCCTTCGCGCAGGGCCGACGTTTCGTCGCGCGACGCGTCCCGGCATTGCGCCAGGGCTTCGGCTCGGCCGCGATGCTGGGCCTGCGCTTCGTTCAGGCGCGGCTGATTTCGGTCTGGGGACTGCTTGTCGCGGCCGTCTTCTGCCCGCCGCATGTTTTCGCAGCCTTCGCGGTGTTCAGCGCGGCGGCGTCATTCCTCTCGATCCCGGCGCTGATGCGACTCGAGGTCGTTTTCTTCCGCAACGACGACCGCGACCACCTCGGCCTGGCGTTTCGGCTCGCGACGGCCTGCGCCATCGTCTTCCTCGCCATCGTCGCCCTGATTCTCGCGACCCTTGCGGGAATGGGGCACATCGCACCTGCCGTGGCCCTGATCTTCCTCGTCTCGCTCTGCGCACGCGCAGCCCTGCGCCTGCTCTGGGCGGAAGCCGCGGCGGAGGGTGACTTGGGGACGATCGGCAACGGCAATGTCGTGCAGGCGCTGGTCCAGCCCATACTGATGCTCCTGCTGATCGCGCTGTTCGGTCCCAAGGCCCTGGCCCTGTTTCTGGCCGATGCGCTCGGCCATATGATCGCCGTTGCCTATGTCGCGCGGCGACGCCGTGACAGCCTGCTCGCACTGGTCCGACCGCATCTCTGGTCGCGGCGCAGCCTTATCTGGGCAGCGAAGCACTGGCGCGACGCTCCGCGCATCCTGCTGCCCTCGACCCTGCTCTCCTTCGGCTTCACCGTCGCGCCGCTGCTCGCCCTGCCTTACGCCCACAATCCGCTGCTGGCTGCCCATGTCGCCCTTGCGATGCGCCTGCTGGATGTGCCGACGCAGATGTTTGGAATGATGTCCGGCCCGCTGCTGCTCAACCGTCTGCGCGCCCAGAAGGGGCCGCGGCGGCATTTCTGGATGCGCATCGCGACGCTAGGGCTCGTTGTCGGCGCGATCGGCCTTTTCGGATCGATCGCCATTGCCGCGCATCTGGTCGACACGGTCTTCGACAAAAGCAAGTGGTCAGGCATCGGCGACGTCGTTGTCGTGATGACGCTGTTCTATGGTGGCGTCGCCCTGTTCAACCCTCTTCACGACGTCGTCGCGCTCTCCATCAAGACGGCATGGCAGCTCGCGGTCAATGCGATGGCCTTGCTCGCCCTCGTCGCCGCAATCCTGTCGTTCGGCGCATTGTCGATCGAGCTGCTCTATGTGGTCGGATTGATCTCGATCGCGCGTGCGGCGACACATGTCCTGTTCGTCTGGGTCGAACGTGAGGTGCCCCTGGCCAGAGCGGAAGACCTCGTTCCCGAAAGCCCTGCGGCGCGCTGACCGCTCCGCTACTCGCGGCGGATCAGGCCGTCGGCCAGCAGCGACGAGAAGAAGCCCGGCCTGAAGCTTTTCTCAAGCCGCACCGGATCGTAGATGTCCCGAGCCCAGTCGAGAAAGGCGATGCCCTTGGCCTCGCCCTCGACTCGGTAGGCATCGAAGAACGCGTCGAGAATGCCGGTCTTGGCGAAGCGGAAATGACCATAGCGCAGCGACAATTGCCGCGCCGCCTCGTCCAGCGGGCGGTTCTCATGGATCAGCAGATAGAGCGCCGCAAAGAAGCCGGCCCTGTCGGCGCCCGACTTGCAATGGACCAGAGCCGGCTCCTTCAGCGTCGCGAAGAAGTCCCTGGCGGCGAGGATGGTCTCGCGCTCGGGCGCCCCGCGCGAGCGCAGCACGAAATCGACCAGTTCGATGCCATGCCGCTCGCAGGCCTCGCGCTGCAACGGCCAGGAGCCGTGCTCCCGCCCGCCGCGCAGATTGACGATGGTCTTCACGCCCTGGCCGGCGAACCAGGCGATCTGGCCCGGCGCCGGCTGCGCCGCCCGCCAGAGCCGCGGCGTCACCTTGTGCGCGTTCAGATAGGCAAGCCGGAAGATGCCGTGGTCGACCAGCAGCATGTTGGCCCAGGCGCGCAGGCGCTGGCCACGGCTCTCGATCGGCCGGTCCCAGCGCGCGATGCGGGCCATGCGCCGGGCATAGCGATCCTCGTCGGGGCGCAGGCGGTTCAGCACGGGGGGGCCTCGCACGTCCCGCTGCTGGCGCAGCTCGCATGACATCTCATGCAGCGCCCGATATCAGCGCCGGAGACATCGCGCAAATCGGCGGGGTTTACCTTGGTGCGAAGGTCGGGCTTGGCGTTTGCCGCGCGAACCCGCATAAGACGCCCGTTTCCCATCCTCACAGGTTCCAAGACATGCGCCTCGACGCCATCTCCATCGGCAAGAATCCCCCCGAAGAAGTCAATGTCGTCATCGAGGTGGCGATTGGTGGCGAGCCGATCAAATATGAGATGGACAAGGAAGCCGGTACGCTCTTCGTCGATCGCTTTCTCTACACGCCGATGCGTTATCCGGGGAACTACGGCTTCATTCCGCACACCCTGTCGGAGGATGGCGACCCTTGCGACGTGCTGGTCGCCAATACGCGCCCGCTGATTCCGGGCTCCTATATCGCGGTCCGGCCGATCGGCGTGATGATGATGGAGGACGAGGGCGGCGGCGACGAGAAGATCATCGCGGTGCCGGTCCCCAAGCTGACCAAGCGCTACGAGAACGTCCACAACTACACCGACCTGCCGAAGATCACGCTCGACCAGATCCAGCACTTCTTCGAGCACTACAAGGATCTCGAGCCCGGCAAATGGGTCAAACTGGCCGGCTGGGGCGATGCGGCCAAGGCCAAGCAGCTGATCGTCGAGGCGATGGACCGCGCCAAGGCCGCGAAGAAGGGCTGAGCCGACCAGAGCGGCAGCCGCCGCCACGCGGCCTCAGTTGACATCGGTCTCCCGCGGCGTCGAAGCTCTGGCTTCGATCGGTCGGGGGGCCACCGTGTTCACACGCAAGATCATGCTGGCGGTGTCGCTTGCAACAATGGCCGCCCAGAGCGCCGAAGCGGCGAGTTGCCGCTTCGGCGCCACCCATCTCTGTCGCGGCTGCACGGAGACCGTGGCAGCCAAGATGCGCCGGGTCGACATCACCGAGAGCAAGCGCTGGTGCCGTCTGGCCTATCGGACGGGTCGCGACATGTTCCGGAAGGTCGTCGTCATGAAGGGCTTCGATCTCGGCGAACTGCGGACGGGCCGCTATTCGCTGCGGTTTTCGCCGCTTCGCACCGGAACCGGGACCGTGATCTATGAGATGCACGGTCGCGCCGGCGACACCAACCAGCCTTTCATCTCCCGCGTCGTGATGACGGTCCAGGTCGTGGAAGGCGAGTTTCCCTAGGCTTCGCTCGAAAACGCTTCAGCCTGCGATCGCCTCGCTCAGCGCCACCACCCGCTTCGCCATCTCGGCATGCAGCAGCTCGACCATGCGTCCACCGAGCTGGATCGCACCCTTGCCCTGGTTCTCCGGCTCGGCGAAAGCGGCGATGATCGATCTCGCCTGGTCGAGTTCCGCCGCGTCCGGTGCGAAGACGGAGTTGGCCAGCGCGACCTGGTTTGGATGGATCAGCGTCTTGCCGTCGAAGCCGAGATCGCGGCCCTGCTCGCATTCGGCCAGAAACCCATCCTCGTTCTTCATGTCGTTATAGACGCCGTCGAGGATGTCGATGCCATAGGCGCGCGCCGCCAGGATGGCGCTGGTCAGCCAAGGCAGCATCGGCGCACGGCCCGGCACGAAGCGGGCGCGCGTCTCCTTGGCGAGATCGTTCGTGCCCATCACGAAACAGGACAGCCGCACGCGCGGATCGCGCGCCGCATGCGCGATCTTCTCGACATCGAGGATGGCGAGCGGCGTCTCGATCATCGCCCAGACCCGCAAGCCGGGCTGCGCCCAGAGGCCGTTGAGCTGGGCGCCGATCTGCTGCAGCGTCTCGGGCGCCGAGACCTTGGGGATCAGGATCGCATCGGGATTGGCCTCGGCCGCGGCGGCGAGATCGTCCTTGAACCAAGGCGTATCGACCCCGTTGGTGCGGACGACGAGTTCGCGCCGGCCATAGCCGCCGGCCTTCACCGCCGCACAGACCTGCCCGCGCGCCGACGCTTTCGCCTCGGGCGCCACCGCATCCTCGAGATCGAGGATCAGGGCGTCGGCGGGAATGTCGCGGGCCTTTTCGAGGGCGCGGGCATTCGAGCCGGGCATGTAGAGCACACTGCGGCGCGGGCGGATCGTCGGCATGGGTCTCTCCTGGCGCCCCGATGGGACGGCTTCATTGCACTGCACACTAGACGTGACGTGGATGCAACGGCAGTTCTGCGGAACGCGGACGACGGAGGCAGGCAAATGGTCTGGATCGCGGGCATCGACGGCTGCAAGGCGGGCTGGATCGCGGCGATCCTCGATCTCGCCGAGGCAGCCCAGCCGACCCTGCGCGTCGTGCCACGGCTCGCCGACTTGATCGACACCGACCTGGCACCGGCCCTGATCGCGGTCGACATGCCAATCGGCCTGCCCGACCGGATCGGCGGCTCCGGGCGCGGGCCCGAGCAACTGGTGCGCGCCCTGCTCGGCCAGCGTCGATCCTCCGTCTTCTCCATCCCCGCCCGCACCGCCGTCGAGGCCGACGACTATAGCGAAGCCTGCCGGCTGGCGCTGGCAACGTCGCAGCCGCCGCGCAAGGTCTCGCAGCAGGGCTTTCATCTCTTCCCGCGCATTCGCGAGATCGACGCCCTGCTGAGAGCCGAGCCGCCCCTGTGCGATCGCGTCTACGAGGTTCATCCGGAGTTGGCCTTCGCGACCATGCGCGGCGCACCCCTGTCCCATCCCAAGAAGATCAGGGGGAAAATCAACCCCGCCGGCATGGCCGAGCGACAGGCGCTCCTCGTCGCAGCCGGCATCCCTTCCGAAACCATCCGGGCACGTCCCCCGAGGGGAGCCGCGGCCGATGACGCCCTTGATGCACTGGCGGCGCTGGTCGTCGCCCGGCACATCCTCGCCGGGCGCGGAAAGCCCTTCCCCGATCCGCCGCGACGCGATAGCCACGGGCTTCCCATCGCGATCTGGACCTATCGGCCCGATCATCCGCCAGCGCAAAACTTCGATCATCAGGACACCGCCATGACCGATAGTCCCGTTCCCCGCCTGATGATCGAGGCCGCAGCGCAACGCATCGCCGGACATGCGCGCATCACTCCCGTCATGCGACTCGGCACGGGCGCCTTCGACTCCGCTGGCGACATCTCGCTCAAGCTCGAATGCCTGCAGCATGCCGGCTCCTTCAAGACGCGCGGCGCCTTCAACAACCTGCTCTCGCTTGAGGTGCCAGCGGCCGGCGTGGCGGCCGCCTCCGGCGGCAATCACGGCGCCGCCGTGGCGTTCGCCGCCCGGGCCCGGGGCGTGAAGGCGACGATCTTCGTCCCCGAGATTTCGCCTGCCGCCAAGATCGAGGCGATCCGGCGTTTCGGCGCCGAGGTCGTGATCGGCGGTGCACAATACGACGACGCGCAGGCAGCCTGCGACCGCTTTGTTGCCGAGACCGGCGCGCTCAAGATCCACCCTTTTGCCGCGAAGGAAACCATCGCCGGCCAGGGCACGCTCGGCCGCGAATGGGCTGGGCAGGAGCCCGATCTCGACACCGTGCTGGTGGCGGTCGGCGGCGGCGGCCTGATCTCGGGCATCGCCGCCTGGTTCGCCGGGACCAAGGTGAAGGTCGTCGGCGTCGAGCCGGAGGGTTCCCGCGCCCTGCAGGCGGCGCTGGAGGCAAAGGCGCCGATTGATGTCACGGTTGCCTCTGTCGCCGCCGATTCGCTCGGCGCCCGCAATGTCGGCCCGCTGGTCTACGAAGTCTGCAAGGACACGGTGGACCGGGTCGCGCTCGTGCCGGACACGGCGATCACGCAGGCCCAGGTCACGCTCTGGCGCGATTTCAGGCTGGCGGTAGAGCCCGGTGGCGCGGCAGCGCTCGGCGCCCTGCTCTGCGGCGCCTATAAGCCCGCGCCGGGCGAACGTCTCGGCGTGCTGGTCTGCGGCGCTAATGTCGACCTGACAAAGCTCGCCGCTCTGCTCGCCTGACGGGTCGGGTCGCCTCGGTTGGAGGTAGTCTGCGTCGCAGTTGTGAACAGGGTTGCGGGGCGAAGGCTTGCCTCGCCCCGGCGGTCATGCGTTAGGCTGCGTCTGTCATGCCCGCACGCCCCGCCAACGACACGCTGAGGGTCATCAGGACGATCCTCACCCCTCTCGAGGAACGCCGCATCCTCGAGATCGGCTGCGGGCGCGGCGCCCTGCTCAACGCGCTGGCCGAACTCGGAGCGAAGGTCGCGGGCATAGACCCCGACCCCGCGGCGCTGGCCGAAGCGCGCAAGATCGCGCCGACCGCCATCCTGCGTCAGGCGGGCGCCGAAAGCCTGCCCTTCGTCGATGCGGCCATGCATGCGGCGATCTTCGTCAACAGCCTGCATCATGTCCCGCTGCAGGGCATGGCGGCCGCGCTCGCCGAGGCGGCGCGCATCGTCGCGCCCGGCGGCGACGTCATCGTGATCGAGCCGCTGCCCGAGGGGACTTTCTTCGAGTCGATGCGACCGATCGAGGACGAGACGCAGATCCGGCGGGCGGCGCAGGAGGCCATCGCCGCAGCGCTGCGTGATGGGCCCCTGCATCTGGCCGAATGCACTGAATACGACCGCGTCGAGATGTATCCGACCGTCACCGATTTCATCGACCGCGTGGTCGCGGTCGATCCCTCGCGCAAGGACAAGGCGTTGGAGGAGCGCGAGAAGGTGATGAAGCGTTTCTACATTCTCGCCGAATACGTGAAGGGCGGCTATCGGCTGCGCCAGCCGCTGCGCCTGCACCATCTCAAGGTTCCCGGCTAGGCAGCGGGCCGGACGCCGACAGCGCCGCGCCGGCCGGAGCGAGGACAGACTGCAGCAACCCGCCCCTCAAATGCCCGGGCCGGCGGCAGGACCGCGGTAACCACCTGATCGGTCCGCCCCTTGAGGACTGCGCCAACGCCCTTACCTCTTCGGGATGGTGATGTTCATGCCCGTCCTCGCCCTTCTGGGCACCTCGGCACTGGCGCTATGGCTGGCCTTCAGCGACGCCGCCATCTACGCCTTGCCGCTGGTCGTGATCATAGCCGGTCTGGTTCGGCACCTGATCCGGCAATGGACCGGCCGGCGCTACCGCGTCTCGGACCTCGAACGATCCGCGGGCAACACCGAGCGCTGAGCCAGGCGTCGACTTCCAGAACCCTGATGATGTGGATTTCCAAACGGTGTTACCGTTCGAAGGCGCCGATGGCGCTCCCATGGGGAATCGAACCCCAGTTTTCGCCGTGAGAGGGCGACGTCCTAACCGCTAGACGATGGGAGCAGCGCGGCAAGGGCTGCTGTTTAATCGGGCTTCGGCCGGCCCGCAACTGTTTTTCCGTGGCAACGCCGAAATTCGCAGCGGGAACGGCAATGCCGCACCCGCTGCGCGATCGTGGCCGGCTTGCGCGACGGGCAAGCCGGCCACGACTTCAGGCCGCCTGTTCGGCTAGTGCCGGATAGTCGGTATAGCCCGTGGCGTCGCCGCCATAGAAGGTCTCGACCACCGGCGTGTTCAGCGGCGCGTTCCGGCGCAACCGCTCGACCAGGTCGGGATTGGCGATGAACAGGCGCCCGAACGCGATCGCATCGGCGGAGCCGTTCTCGATCGTCTCGATCGCCAGCTCGCGGGTGAAGCCGTTATTGGCGATATAGGCGCCTTTGAAGGTCTTGCGCAGTGCGCCGTAGTCGAAGGGCAGGTAGTCGCGGGCCTCGCGGGTCGCGCCCTCAACGACATGGATGAAGGCGATGCTGGCCTCGCTCAGCTTCGTGACCAGATGCATGAACAGCGCCTGCGGGTCTGAATCGCGGGCATCGTTGGCGGGGCTCACCGGCGAGATCCGGATGCCGACGCGCCCCTTCGAAAACACCTTCGAGACAGCGTCGACGACTTCGAGCGCAAACCGGACACGGTTCTCGATCGAGCCGCCATAGGCATCGCTGCGCGTGTTGGAATCGTCGCGCAGGAACTGGTCGATCAAGTAGCCATGGGCGCCGTGCAGCTCGATCCCGTCGAAACCGGCCGCCTTCGCGTTCTCGGCTGCCGAGACGAATTCGCCGATGATCGCGGGGATCTCGTCGAGGGTCAGCGCGCGCGGCGGCGAGACGGCCGCGAAGCCGCTCGCGATATAGGTCTTGGTGTTGGCGACGCGCGCCGAGGGCGCGACCGGCGCCTGCCCGCCCGGCTGCAGTGAGACATGGCTGACGCGGCCGACATGCCAGAGCTGGGCGACGATCTTGCCGCCCTCGGCATGGACGGCATCGGTGATGGCCTTCCAGCCGGCGATCTGCTCGGGCGTGTACATGCCGGGCGTCCAGACATAGCCCTGGCCCTGCTGCGAGACCTGCGTCCCCTCGGTGATGATCAGGCCGGCGCTCGCGCGCTGGCGATAATACTCGACATTGAGCGCGTTGGGCGCATCATTGCCATGGGTGGCGCGGTTGCGCGTCAGCGGCGCCATGACGATGCGGTTCCTGATGGCGATATCGCCGATGCGGAACGGCGTGAACAGCGCCGGGACGGACGGATCTGAGTGGCTCATGGGAGTATCCTTGGAAACGCCAGACCGGATGGTGAGCGGGACGGCAACCGCGACCGGCACAGCGCGGTGTGCTGCGGGGCCCGGGATCGTCCAACCACTACATAGGTGCTGCAGTGCGGGATGACAGGGTGGCCGAGCCCGGCTCCCGCGAACATGACCATTCGATCTCGGGCGCGGCCTATCTCGAGATGAACGATCTCCCGGAGCTGGCGACGAGGAGGCAAAGCTTCTCCGGCCTCCTGCCAGGACGTGCCCTCCGGCAGGGCGCGGCGCTGTTGCGCACCGGCCTGCGCGGCGCCATCGGCATCGTCTATCCGCCCTCCTGCATCGCCTGCCAGGCCGCGACAGGCGAGGCACAGGCGCTCTGTCCGGCCTGCTGGGGCGGCATCGGCTTCATCGAGCGGCCCTATTGCGAGCGACTGGGAACGCCCTTCGCTGTCGATCTCGGCGACGGGCTGCTCTCGCCGGCCGCGATCGCCGACCCGCCGGTTTTCGCGCGGGCCCGCGCCGTCTGCCGCTTCGACGGCACGGCGCGCGAACTCGTCCACCGCCTGAAATACGGCGACCGCACCGACCTCGCCTTGACGCTGGGGCGCATGATGGCGCAGGCCGGCCGCGAGCTGCTGCCCGATGCCGACCTGGTGGTGCCGGTGCCGTTGCATCGCACGCGGCTGTGGACCCGGCGCTTCAACCAGGCCGCCGCACTGGCGCAGGTCGTGGCACGGCAGGCCAGCCTCCCTCTCGCGCCGCTCGCGCTCGCCCGCGTCAAGCGCACACGCCAGCAGGTCGGGCTGACGCGGGCCCAGCGCACCGACAATTTGCAGGGGGCCTTCAAGGTGCCGCCGGGCGCGAGGCCCCGGATAGAGGGCCGCCGCGTTCTGCTGATCGACGACGTCCTGACCACCGGCTCGACCGCCAACGCCGCCGCCCGCGCTGTGCTGCGGGCCGGCGCCAGTGCGGTCGATATTCTCACCTTCGCGAGGGTGGTGTCGGACGGGTCGTGACGGATGCGTGACGAGACACTACATTGCACGCAGCGCAACATGATGGGTCCCGCGATGCCTGCCGTCACGATCTACACCACCGCCTGGTGCCCCTATTGCAAGGCGGCGAAGTCGCTGCTGACGAAGAAGGGCGTCGCCTATGACGAGATCGACGTCGACGGCAAGCCGGAGTTGCGCCAGGCGATGACCGCGCGGGCCGGCGGCCGGACCTCGGTGCCGCAGATCTTCATCGGCGAGAAGCATGTCGGCGGCTCGGACGACATCCATGCGCTCGATGCCCGCGGCGAACTCGACAAGCTGCTCGCCGCGTGAGCCACTGCTCCATCGATCGTGCGCTTGTGAAGCGCGAGCCGCCGCCTATCTCTCCTGCGGAGGGCTCGCGGCCGACACGTGCCGCATGGTTGAGTTGACATGATCCGTTACGCTTTGGTCTGCGACAGCGCCCATGAATTCGAGAGCTGGTTCGCCGGCTCGGCGAGCTTCGAGGACCAGTTGCGCCGCGGCCTCGTCACTTGCCCGCTGTGCGACAGCAAACGGGTGGATCGGGCGATCATGGCGCCGAACGTCGCCCGTACCGACCGGGGCGCGCGCGCCATCGAGGTCGAACAGGAGGCATCGCCCGCAGCTGTGCCGGCCGCACCCGCATCGGCGGCACCCGCCGCGCTGATGGGCGAGCCCGAGATCGCGCTGCGCCAGATGCTGACGGCGCTGCACAAGCACGTCGCCGAAACCGCCGAACATGTCGGGCCCCGCTTCGCCGACGAGGCGCTGAAGATCCACCATGGCGAGAGCGACAGCCGCCCGATCTATGGTGAAGCGACTTCCGAGGACGCCCGCATGCTGCATGAGGAAGGCGTCGCATTCATGCCGCTGCCGCGCCTGCCGGGCGCGGGAAACTGAGCGCGATGATCAGGCTCGCCAATGATAGGCTGACGATCGAAATCGCGCCGCTCGGCGCCGAACTGCAATCCGTCACCGATGCGAAAGGCCGCGACTGGCTCTGGAACGGCGCCCCCGCGATCTGGGCCGGCCGCTCGCCGCTGCTCTTCCCGGTCATCGGCAAGCATCCGAACGGCAAGGTTCTGATCGACGGCCTGCGCTACCCGATCAAGAGCCACGGCGTCGCGCGCACCAGCCTGTTCCAGGTCACCGCGCAGGACAACACGAGTTGCACGCTGCGGCTCACCGACAACGCCGAGACCCGGCAAGCCTATCCCTTCGCCTTCGCGCTCGACATGACCTACCGGGTCGACGGCGTGGCGCTGACGCTGACGGCCCGCATCGCCAATACCGGCACCACGCCGATGCCCTTCTGCTTCGGCTATCACCCGGCCTTCCTCTGGCCGCTGCCGGGCGTGGACGGCCTGCCGCATCGCATCCGCCTCGGCAATGGCGCGAGCCCCGGCCATCTGCGCCTCGGCGCTGACGGCCAGCGCGCGCCGGAGAGCCACCCTTCGGTCTTCATCGACGGCGTACTGACGCTCGACCACGCCCTCTTCGTCCAGGATGCGCTGATCATCGCGGAAGGTGCCGGCGGCCATGCCTGGTATGGCGCGGACGACCTGCCGGGCGTCGCGGTCGATTTTCCCGACATGCCCCATCTCGGTATCTGGACCAAGCCGAACGGCCCCTTCATCTGCATCGAGCCCTGGCACGGCCTGCCCTCGCCCTCAGACCCGGACGAACCCCTCGACCGGCGGATTGGGGTGATTCTGCTTGCGCCAGGAGCCACCACGGAACTGCCGATGACGCTGAGCTTCGGCGTGCCTTGGCGCGGCTGAGCCCGATCTGGCGCTCATCCGAAGGTCGCAAGCGACTTCGCCGCCCCTCTGGCGTTATTCTCGCCGCAGTGCAACATTGCGATTGCTCTGAAAAGAGGGTGGAACGGCATGAACGCGATCGACCCCGCCGGCAGCAAGTCCGCGCCCCGCGACAAGCCAATCCCGCGCGACAAGCCCTGGATCTTCCGCACCTATGCTGGCCATTCCGACGCCTCGGAATCCAACAAGCTCTATCGTAACAACCTCGCGAAGGGCCAGACCGGCCTCTCCGTCGCCTTCGACCTGCCGACACAGACCGGCTACGATCCCGACCATGTCCTGTCGCGCGGCGAGGTCGGCAAGGTCGGCGTGCCCATCAGCCATCTCGGCGACATGCGGGCGCTGTTCGCCGACATCCCGCTCGCGCAGATGAACACCTCGATGACGATCAATGCGACAGCCGCCTGGCTGCTGTCGCTCTACATCGCGGTGGCCGACGAGCAGGGCGCCGACCGCAAAGCGCTGCAGGGCACGACGCAGAACGATCTCGTCAAGGAATACCTCTCGCGCGGCACCTATGTCTTCCCGCCGCGCCCGTCGATGCAGCTGACCACCGACATCGTCGTGTTCACGGCTCGCGAGCTGCCGAAATGGAACCCGACCAATGTCTGCTCCTACCATCTGCAGGAAGCCGGCGCCTCGCCGGTGCAGGAGCTGTCCTTTGCCCTTGCGACCGCGATCGCCTTGCTGGATTCGATCCGGGCCCGGCCGGAGGTCTCTGCGGAAGAGTTCCCCGATGTCGTCGGCCGCATCTCCTTCTTCGTCAATGCCGGCATGCGCTTCGTCACCGAGCTCTGCAAGATGCGGGCATTCGTCGAACTGTGGGACGAAATCACATTAGGCAGGTATGGCGTCGCCGACGAGGCGATGCGCCGTTTCCGCTATGGCGTTCAGGTCAATTCGCTGGGGCTGACCGAGCCGCAGCCCGAAAACAACGTCTATCGCATCCTGATCGAGATGCTGGCGGTGACGCTTTCGAAGAAGGCCCGCGCCCGCGCCGTGCAGCTTCCGGCCTGGAACGAGGCGCTCGGCCTGCCACGCCCCTTCGACCAGCAATGGTCGCTGCGCATGCAGCAGGTGCTGGCCTATGAGACCGACCTACTCGAATTCGGCGACATCTTCGACGGCTCGACCGTGATCGACGCCAGGGTCGCCGATCTCAAGGCCGCCGCGCTCGATGAACTCGCGAAGATCGACGACATGGGCGGCGCTCTCGCGGCCATCGAGACCGGATACATGAAGCAGGCTCTGGTCGAGAACGGCGCCCGCCGGATCGAGGCGATCGAGCGCGGCGAGCAGATCGTCATCGGCGTCAACAAATTCACCAACAGCGAGCCCTCCCCGCTCTCGGCCGGCGAAGGCAATGTCGTCACCGTGCCGGACTCCGTCGAACTGGAGGCTATCGGCCGCCTCAAGGCCTGGCGCTCGGCCCGTGACGCAAAGGCCTCGGAGGCCGCCCTCGCCGAACTGGCCTCGGCCGCGAAGGAAGCCCGCAACGTCATGCCGGCCTCGATCGCCTGCGCCAAGGCCGGCGTCACCACCGGCGAATGGGCGCAAACGCTGCGCGAGATCTTCGGCGAATACCGCGCCCCCACCGGCGTCGACACCGGCAAGCTCGGCGACAATGCCGGCCTCGCCACGGTCAAGGCCGCCGTCGCCCGCGCCACCGAAAAGCTCGGCCGCGCGCCGCGCTTTCTCGTCGGAAAGCCCGGCCTCGACGGCCACTCCAACGGCGCCGAGCAGATCGCTGTGCGCGCCCGCGACGCCGGGATGGCGGTCAGCTATGGCGGCATCCGCCAGACACCGGAGGAGATCGTGGCGCAGGCACAGGAGACGAAAGCCGACATCATCGGCTTGTCGATCCTGTCCGGCTCACATCTGCCGCTGGTGCGCGACGTCACTGCCCGCCTGCGCGTCGCCGGCATGGACGTGCCCGTCGTCGTCGGCGGCATCATCCCGCCCGACGACGAGAACGCGCTGCGCAACATGGGCGTCGCCGCCGTCTACACGCCGAAGAACTTCGAGCTGGACGGGATCATCGCCGACGTCGCGGGGCTCGCGGTCAGAGGCCTGCCCTGACCTCGTCCGGCTCAATCCCCGCCGCCACCGCCATCTCCACCGCCGCCATCGCTGTCGCCACCATCGCCGCCAAACCAGCTGCCGTCGCCGGAATCACTGCTCGGCGAACCATCTCGTGATCGCCACGCACGGCGCAGCGCCAGCACGATCATGACGCCGGGAATAGCCAGCATGGCGAGGAAAGAGGCGACATCCTGCATCCGTCTGGTCCGCGATCTCCGACCTGCAATTGCGACAGCCTGGCATGCCGTTGCGCGCGTAGCGAGACCGGTTGGCCTTGCGTCATGGTGACAGGCGCCCCCCTCCTGCCTATTTTGCCGGCCCTTTCTCCCGGATACCCCGCTTGATCCTTCCCGATTTCCGCGACCATGCCGCGCTGCGCGCCGCCTTCAGCTGGCAGATTCCGCAGCGCTACAACATCGCCGTCGATGTCTGCGACCGCTGGGCCGCCATCGACCCGCACCGCACCGCGATCATCGAGGTCGCGCGTGACTGGCAGGCAACCCCGGTCAGCTTCGGTGCGTTGCGGGAGGCGTCTAACCGGCTGGCGAACGCGCTGCGGGCGCGCGGCGTCGTGCAGGGCGACCGCGTCGCGATCCTGCTGCAGCAAGGTCGCTGCGTGCTGACCGCCCATCTGGCCGCCTACAAGCTGGGCGCCATCGCCGTTCCACTGGCCTCCCTGTTCGGCGTCGATGCATTGGCCTACCGCCTGGGCGATTCCGGCGCGAAGGTGCTCGTCACCGACGCGGCCGGCCTTGCCAAGCTCCGGCAGATCACCGAGCCCCTGCCGGAGCTCGCGCTCCTGATCTCGATCGACGGCGCCGAGCGCGATGCGCTCGGCTGGGAGGCGCTGCTGGCCGCGGCCAGCCAGGACTTCGTCGCTGTCGACACCGGCCCGGACGATCCGGCGCTGATGATCTACACCTCCGGCACGACCGCAAACCCCAAGGGTGCGCTCCACGGTCACCGCGTCCTGCCCGGCCATCTGCCGGGCGTGCAGATGCCGCATGAATTCATGCCGCGGCCCGGCGATCTCGCCTGGACGCCAGCCGACTGGGCCTGGGCCGGCGGACTGCTCAACATGCTGCTGCCGGCCCTGCATTTAGGCGTCGCGGTCGTGGCGCGGCCAGTGATGCGCTTCGAGCCGGAAGAGGCCTTCCGCCTGATGGCCGAGCTCCGGATTCGCAACGCCTTCGTTCCGCCGACCGCGCTCAGGATGCTGCGCAGTGTCGAGCGGCCGCGCGAGCGCTTTCCCTTCGCCCTGCGCACCGTGGCCGCCGCCGGAGAGGCGCTTGGCGCCGAGACGCTGGCCTGGGGGCGAGAGGCGCTGGGCCTCACCATCAACGAGGCCTATGGCCAGACCGAGTGCAACCTCGTGCTCGCCTCCTGCGCCGAGATCGGCGTCAGCCGGCCGGGCGCCATCGGCAAGGCGGTGCCCGGCCACGAAGTCGCGATCATCCGTCCGGACGGCTCGGTCTGCGCGTCCGACGAGGAAGGCCAGATCGCGGTGCGCCGTCCCGACCCGGTGATGTTGCTCGGCTACTGGAATAATCCGCAGGCGACCGCCGACAAATTCGTCGGGGACTGGATGAAGACCGGCGATCAGGCCGTGCAGGACAAGGACGGCTATGTCCGTTTCGTGGGCCGCGACGACGACGTCATCACCTCGTCTGGCTACCGTATCGGACCGACCGAAATCGAGGACTGCCTGCTGCGGCACGAGGCGGTATCGCTCGCAGCCGTCATCGGCAAGCCGGACGCGCTGCGCACCGAGATCGTCAAGGCCTTCGTCGTGCTCAAACCCGGCCGTGCCGGCACGCCGACGCTCGCCGCCGAGCTTCAGGACTTCGTGCGCCGGCGGCTCTCGGCGCATGAGTATCCGCGCGAGATCGCCTTCCGCGAGGAGTTGCCGATGACGACCACCGGCAAGATCATCAGGCGGCTGCTGCGCGCCGAAGCCTGATCGGCCAACGCCGCAATGTCTGCGGGACGTGCGTCGCCCGCGGGCTGCGGAACGGTATAGGCTCAGCCCGTCGCGGCCTGCGCGCCGGCACCGCTCCGCGCCTGACCGAGAAAGGCATCCCAGAGCCTCTGGACGACGGCCTCCTCGATATCCTTGACGATCAGCACGAGGCGCGAGCGCCGGTCGGCATCGGGCCAGGCATCGAGGACGACCGGCGGATGCAGGATCTGCTGCACGGCATGCAGCAGCAGCGGCCGCTCGGGATGCTCGGCGACCTTCACCAGCCCCTTGAGGCGCAGCAGCTTCGGCCCATGGACCGAGCGCAGCATCGTCCAGAACAGCTCGACCGTCGACTGCTGGACCGGCGCGTCCGCCGTGAGCGCGAAGGCGCGGATGCTGGCGTCGTGGCGGTTCACGTCATGGTGGTGATCTCCGTGTCCGTGCGCCTCATGCCCGTGATCATGCCCGTGACCGTGGTGGTGGCCATGATCCTGCCCGCCGGCCGGCAGGGTCTCGCGCGCCAGCCACTGGCCGATTTCGGCCGGGCGCTGCGCCAGATCATAGAGGCCCGCACCGAACAGCGACGGCGCCGCCGCATCGGGCCCGAGTAGAGCAACGCCCGGATTGAGATGCGCGAGCCGCAGTCGCAATGGTGCGAGGTCGCCCAGGCTCGGCACGAGGTCGGCCTTGGTCAGGACGAGGCGGTCCGCCGCCACGACCTGCTTGCGCGCCTCCTCATGCCCATCGAGGGTCGCCATGGCGTTGACTGCATCGACCAGCGTCACCACGCCGTCGAGCCGGAAGCGCATCGCCAGATAAGGGTGATTGATCAGCAGGTTGAGGATCGGCGCCGGGTCGGCGAGGCCCGTGGTCTCGATCACGACGCGGCTGAACGGGCTGATCCGGCCATTGTCGCGGCGCCGCAGCAGGTCTTCGAGCGTGAGCATCAGATCCTCGCGGATCGTGCAGCACAAGCAGCCCGAATCCAGCAGGATCATGCCGTCCTCGAGTCCCTCGATCAGGACATGGTCGAGACCGACCTCGCCGAACTCGTTGACGATCACCACCGTCTGCGCCAGCGCCGGATCCTTCAGCAGGCAGTTGAGCAGCGTCGTCTTGCCGGCCCCGAGGAACCCGGTCAGCAGGGTCAGCGGCAGAGGCACGGGTCGAACGGCGGGGCTGGTCATGGCGGTCACGCTTTGCTTCGGGCAGGCGGCTTCAGGCAGGCGCGGGCGAGCGCCTCATTTGTTCTATTGTTACATTAATCGCCAGCGTCGCCACGACAAGGGCACAGCCGGCATATTGCAGCGGCCCGAGCCTCTCGCCGAGCACGATGGCGGCGATCAGCACGGCGCAGACGGGCTCTGCGCAAAAAGCGAGGCCGGCCGCGCCAGGCGAAATGCGCGTCAGGGCGATCACCTGGAGCAGGAAGCCGAGAAGATAGCCGCCGATCGTCACCGCAGCGGCGACCGGAGCCAACGCGAAGGCAGCAGGTGGCAGGAAGCCGCCGGTGATGGCGAGGATTCCCGCCGTCACCGGCAAGATCAGCAGATGCGACCAGAACAGCCGCGCCGCGAGCGGCGTGCCTGGCAGGCCGGCGGCGGCGAAGAACTGCGTTGCGGCCGCAAGGCTGGCGAGGATGGCGAGCGCCAGCCCGCGCGGATCGAGCCCGTGCAGGTCGGGCCCGACCACCATCGCCACACCGATGAAGGCGGCGCAGGCCGCAGCCAGCCTCTCGGGCCGGAAGCGCGTGCGGGTGACGAAGGGCTCGGCCAGGACGATCAGCACCGGATAGGTGAAGAACACCACGGCCGCGACCGTCACGGGCAGGAAGGCGACCGATGACAGATAGGCGGAGCCGACCAGCGCGCTGGTGGTCCCGAACAGCAGGAGCGCCCGCCGTTCGGCCCGCGGCACGGCAAGCGACGTCCGCCAGATCGCCACTGCGGCAGCGACCAGCGCGAGCATGATGAAGACACGGTAGAACACGAGCAGGGGGCCGTTCAGCCCTGCCTGGCCGGCCATCTGCGCGCTGACAATGTTGGTGCCATAGGCGCCCGCCGCAGCGAGCGCCAGCATCATGCCCTGCCGCCTGGCGGCGAGGCCCGCGTCGGCGGTCAAGAGGTCACGCTCAGGCGTCGTCGTTGGGCTTGGTCTTGGCCTTCGTCTTGACGGGCTGCGGCTTCGCTGCCGCCTGCGCGGGCTTGCTTTGCGCCGGCTTGGCCTGCGCCTTGGCCGGATCGGCCTTGGGCGAGGGCTTCACCAGCAGCGGCTTGGCCGGAGCACGGGCTGCCGGCTTGATCCCGGCGGCAGCGCCGGCACGCAGGCTCGCGGGGGCGGCGGCACCCGGCTGGATCGCACCCTGGAGACGCAAGGGACCGTTCGGCCCCGAGGGCTGTTCCGTCTCGGGCTCGGTCGGGGCAAAGGCTGTGGTTGCGCCCGGAATACCGCCATTGCTGGACGCCGTGCGCCCACGATCAGCGAAGAGCCCGCCGGTCTGGCTGCCGAACAGGCCGGCCGCAACGGGAGCCGACGGCGCGATCACGGGTGCGGCGCCGCGTGCGACGCGGCTGTCGGCGCTGCCCGTGGCATTGGCCGCCAGCGGCGCGGAGGCCGAACCCGGCGTGCGGCCGAAGGCGACCGGAACCGGCATCGTCTCAGCGCGCGGGCCGAGCGAGACGCGGCCCGAAGGCGAGCGGCTCAGCACCGATGTGCTGGAATAGGACGGCGCGGAGGCGGTCCCGAAGCGGCCGCCATCCTCGGCATTGCCGCCGACATTCGGCGCCTGCGCCGCAATCGGCCCGGAAGTGTCGGCATCGTCGGCCAGCGCCACACCGCCACCCTTGCGACGGACATCGTCGCAGACGCTGAAGGCGCGCCCGCCCTGCGAGGGCAGCGACGCGACGGTGTAGCCGGCACCGCCCCATTTCGAGAAGCCGTCATCCAGCAATTGCGCCGCCTTGATCGTGCGCTCCGTGCCCGACAGCGCGCCGAGCACGACCGCGATCAGCGTCCGGCCGCCGCGCGTCGCGGTCGCGACCACATTGAAGCCTGAGGCGCAGACGAAGCCGGTCTTCATGCCGCCGATGCCGGAATAACGACCGACCAGCCCGTTGGTGTTGTTCAGCACCTGCTTGCCGAGCTGGACGGCGGCCGTGTTCCAGTAATCCGAATAATCCGGGAATTCACGCATCAGCGCCATGGCGAGGATGGCGAGGTCGCGGGCACTGACCTGCTGGTCGGGATGGTGCCAGCCATTGGGATTGACGAAATGGCTGTCGCGCATGCCGAGCCGCGCGGCTTCGGCATTCATCATGCCGACGAAGCTCTCGACATCGCCGCCCACGCCCTCGGCGATGACATAGGCGATGTCGTTCGCCGACTTCACCATCATGATGCGCAGCGCGTTGTCGAGCGTGATCTCCTGCCCGGCCTTGATGTAGACCTTGACGCGGGGCTGGCTCGCCGCCCGCTTCGACGCCGGGATCGCGGTCTCGAGGCCGAGCCGCCCTTCCCGCACCGCTTTCAGCGCCAGATAGGCGGTCATCATCTTGGTCGTCGAGGCTGGATGCCAGGGCTGGCCGGCGTTCTCGCTGGAGAGCACAGCGCCGCTGGCGGCGTCGATCACGAGGCTGGTGCCGGCCGAGGCCGGGCCGACCAGAGCGAGCCCGAGGACGGCAGCGATAGAGAGACGGGAAGCAATCATCGGGCGGTCTTGAACCTGTCTTGACGAGGGTTGAAGGCGCAGGGGTTCAACGCGACGCGTGCGGCATTTTCGAGACGGCCGGCGATTGCAGCCCGCCCATGGACGCATACCTACCCCCAGCGGAGCGATTTGCCTAGTCGCGGGCAAGGGTTCACAAGCCCGATACCGCCCTCGACCGACCGGATCCGCCGCGTGAGCCTCGCCCTCCTCTGGATTCCCGCGACCATCGCGGCCTCGTTGCTGCAGACGGCACGAAACCTCACCCAGCGTTCCCTGACCGAGATCATCGGTGTCGTCGGCGCGACGCAGGTGCGCTTCCTGTTCGGCCTGCCCTTCGCTCTGATCTTCCTCGTCATCGTCTGCCTGGTGGCCGGTCGGCTCCCGCCGGAGATCGGTTCCGGCGCCTTCGCCTACACGATCGGCGGTGCGCTGACCCAGATCGCGGCGACGGCCCTGATGCTCGCGGCGATGCGCGAGCGCTCCTTCGCGGTCACCACCGCCTACACCAAGACCGAGCCCGTGCAGGTCGCGATCTTCGGCGCACTGCTGCTGGGCGATGCGCTCACCCTCGCCAAATTCGTGGCGATCGTCATCGCCACGGCCGGCGTCGTCCTGGTCTCATGGAAGCCGGGCGAGAAGCTCACCCGCGCCGGCTTGCGGCCTGCCGTGCTCGGCGTCGGCGCCGGCGCCTTCTTCGCATTGTCGGCGATCGGCTATCGCGGCGCGATCCAGATGCTGCCCGAGGGCGGCTTCTTCATCCGCGCGACGACGATCCTGGCGCTGGGCCTGTTCCTGCAGACCCTGGTCCTGACGCTTTACATGCTGGTCGCCAACCGGCCGGCCCTGGTATCGAGCCTGCGCAACTGGCGCAAATCGCTTTCGGCCGGCTTCCTCGGTGCCGCAGCCTCGCAGTTCTGGTTCATCGGCTTTTCGCTGACCAGCGCCGCCAATGTCCGCACGCTTGCTCTCATCGAGGTGCCGCTGGCCCAGATCGCCTCGCGCCGCATCTTCGCGGAAGGCACCAGCCGGCGCGAGGTGCTCGGCATGGCGATGATCGTCGCGGGCGTCGGCCTGCTGCTGCTGACTGCGTTGTGACCGGCCCGGTCCGCATCATGGTCCCTCTTTCCATGCACGGCCGGAATGCATGACTGCCTGCTTGCAGGGCGCCGTCCGCAAGCGCAATTAGGGGCCCAAGCCGGATATCATCAAAATCGGATGCTGGAGAGAACGCCATGAGCGCTGCGATCGTCGGTTGGGCCCATACGCCGTTCGGCAAGCAGGATGCCGAGACCATCGAGAGCCTGGTCGTCAGGGTCACGACGGATGCGCTGATCGATGCCGGCATCACCGCCGATCAGGTCGACGAGATCGTGCTCGGCCATTTCAACGCGGGCTTCTCCGCCCAGGACTTCACTGCCTCGCTGGTGCTCCAGGCCGATCCTGCCCTGCGCTTCAAGCCGGCGACCCGCGTCGAGAACGCCTGCGCCACCGGCTCGGCCGCGGTGCATCAGGGCGTCCGCGCCATCAAGGCCGGCGCCGCGAAGATCGTCCTCGTCGTCGGCGTCGAGCAGATGACGACCACGCCTGGCCCCGAGATCGGCAAGAACCTGCTCAAGGCGTCCTACCTTGCTGAGGAGGGCAACACCCAGGGCGGCTTTGCCGGCGTCTTCGGCGGGATCGCCGCCTCCTATTTCCAGCGTCATGGCGACCAGTCGGACGCACTCGCCATGATCGCGGCCAAGAACCACAAGAACGGCGTCGACAACCCTTACGCGCAGATGCGCAAGGACCTCGGCTACGCCTTCTGCCGCGAGGAAAGCGAGAAGAACCCCTATGTCGCCGGCCCGCTGAAGCGCACCGACTGCTCGCTCGTCTCCGACGGCGCCGCCGCGATCGTACTGGCCGATGAGGAAACCGCGCTCGGCATGCGCCGTGCGGTCGGCTTCCGTGGCATGTCGCATGTCCAGGACTTCCTACCGCTGTCGAAGCGCGACATCCTGAAGTTCGAGGGCGGCGCGCTCGCCTGGCAGAAGGCGCTCAGCGCCGCCGGTGTCTCGCTGGACGATCTCTCCTTCGTCGAAACGCATGACTGCTTCACCATCGCCGAACTGATCGAATACGAGGCGATGGGTCTGACGAAGGAAGGCGACGGCGCCCGCGCCATCAAGGAAGGCTGGACGCAGAAGGATGGCAAGCTTCCGGTCAACGTCTCCGGCGGCCTCAAGGCCAAGGGCCACCCGATCGGCGCGACCGGCGTCTCGATGCATGTCCTCAGCGCCATGCAGCTCGTCGGCGAGGCCCCCGAGGGCATGCAGCTCAAGGATGCCCGCCTCGGCGGCATCTTCAACATGGGCGGTTCTGCGGTTGCGAATTATGTCTCGGTGCTCGAGCGGATCAGGTGATCGGCCGATCAGCTCCCCCGCGAATCGACTGATCTGCCGGTGACCGTTTTCTTCGCGCTGCTACCGGCGTATTTCCTGTCGATCTTTTATCGCTCGTTCCTCAGCGTGATCGCCGGTCCGGTGATGACGGATTTGGCGATCGGCCCGCGCGAATTGGGGCTGCTCGGCGCGGCGTGGTTCTCGACATTCGCGCTGTCGCAATTCCCGATCGGCTGGGCGCTCGACCGCCTCGGCCCCCGCCGCACAGTCACCGCCGCGATGGCGATCGGCACGCTCGGCGCCTTCCTCTTCGCCCATGCGACCGGCGCCTTCAGCGGCACGCTGGCGATGGCGCTGATCGGCATCGGCTGCTCGCCGATCTTCATGGCGAGCCTCTTCCTCTTCGCCCGGACGGCGGAGCCCGCACGCTTCGCCTTCCTGACCTCGGTCTTCATCGGCCTCGGCTCGCTCGGCAATCTGGTCGGGGCCGCGCCGCTCGCCATCGCAGCCGCGCGCTTCGGCTGGCGGCCTTCGATGCTGGTCATGGCGGGCTGCTTTCTGGTCGCGACGGCCCTGGCCGGACTTTTGATCCGCGACCCGGCGCGAGCCGAAAGTGCCTCCGGCAAGGCCGAGGGACTGATCGCCGGCCTCGCCAGCATCCTGAAGCTGCGCCCGCTCTGGCTGCTCGCACCGATCACGCTCACCGGCTACGCCATCCTGGCAACGGCGCGCGGACTTTGGGTCGCGCCCTTCATGGCCGATGTCCACGGCTTCGATGCCGTCGCCGCCGGCAATGCCGCAACCGCCATGGCGCTCACCATGGTCGCAGGGGCCTTCATCTATGGGGGGCTCGAGAAATGGGCGGGTCGGGTCAAGCCGCTGGTGCTCTGGGGCACGGTCGGTACCGCAGCGACCTTCGCCCTGCTCGCTGCGAGCGGCGCATCCTCATCCGTCGCCGCGACCCTGCTCTTCGCCTTGATCGGCGCGATCGGCTTCACCTACGCAATCCTGATGGCGCATGCGCGCCTTTTCTTCCCCACCCATCTGCTCGGCCGCGGCATGACGGCGGTGAACTTCCTCTTCATCGCCGGCGCCGCGCTGGCGCAGTCGGGCTCGGGCTGGTTCATCGCGGGCCAGCGCGCCGCAGGCCTCGACGCCGCGACCACCTTCGCCCATCTGCACTGGATCTTCGCCGGGCTGCTGCTGGCCTCGGCTGCGATCTATGCCTTTACGCCGGAGCGGCCGAAAGCATAACGGGAGCCGGCCAGCTTGCAGCGGAGCGCCCCGGGTATTACCTTCGCGGAGATCGGTAATACGGAGAACATCATGGCGACGACAGTCACCAGCAAGGGGCAGGTCACCATCCCCAAGCCCGTCCGCGACCGCCTCGGCATCAAGCCCGGCAGCGCCGTCGATTTCAGGATGGAGGCGGACGGCAAGGTCGTCCTGCTGAAGGTCGACGGGACGGATGAAAACCCATTTCAGAAATGGCGCGGTTCAGCCGGCCCTGGGCCGACCACCGACGAGATCATGACAATGACCCGCGGCGAGCCGTAATGGCGATGCTCGTCGACACAAACATCTTTCTCGATCTGATCACGGACGACAGGGAATGGGGCGAATGGTCGGCCCGCCAGCTTGCTGCCGCCATGAGCACTGGCCGCGTGCTGATCAATGACGTGATCTATGCCGAACTCTCGATCCGGTTTGACGATATCAGGCGTCTCGACGCCATGCTGGTCGATTTCGATGCGGCGCTCAATCCAATGCCGCGCCAGGCTCTGTTCGACGCGGGAAAGGCATTCCGGCGATACCGCGCTTCGGGAGGTCTTCGAACCGGCGTGCTGCCGGATTTCTTCATCGGCGCTCATGCCGCGGTCGCACGGCTCCCGCTTCTGACGCGCGATCCACGGCGCTATCGCGCCTACTTCCCGTTGGTCGAGCTGATCACGCCGTAGCGCGGCTCAAACCTCGCCCGGGGCGCGCGCGACGATTGCCAGCGCGTGCACCCGGTCCGCCAGTTCCTGAGACAGAGCAGCGTTGACGAGGCGATGGCGCTCCAGCCGGCTCTTGCCGGAAAAGGCCTCCGACACGATATCGACCCTGAAATGGGTTTCGCCGCCCTCGCGCCAGCCGCCATGGCCGTGATGCTGGTGCGACTCGTCGATTACGTCCAGGCGCTGCGGCGTCAACGCCTGTTTCAGCTTGTTGGTGATCCGTTCAGCCATTGCGGTCATGATCGCGACACCGTTTTGAATGATCCGTCCATCAGGCCGTGTTTACGCGGCCCGTACCTGCCGCGCAGGTGCATGCGTGTTGCATCGCACTTGCCGGTTCCCGTCCTGAGTCTCATAACCATTCGACGATGAACTTCAACTCGCGCCTGTTCGACCGCATCAGGATCGGCCCTTCCGAGGCGGAAGAGGTCCAGGATACCGGTGCGCCGTCTTGCGACCACCCGGGCTGCAAAAGGCCCGGCGAATTTCGCGCGCCCAAGGGACGCGGCCGCGAAGGCCAGTTCTTCCTGTTCTGCATGGACCATGTGAAGGCCTACAACGCGACCTACAATTATTTCCAGGGAATGAACGACGAGGCGCTGGCCGAGTACGCCAAGGACGCCGCGATCGGCCATCGGCCAACCTGGAAGCTCGGCGTCAATTCCAAGGCGGCCCGCATGGCACAGCGCGGCCGCGTCGCCGGCGGCACCGAGCAGCCCGACGTCGAGGACGCCTTCAACATCTTCGGCGCCAGGCGAGCGCAGCAGGCGGCCCAGCCGGAGCCGCGCGTCGGCGTCGTCGCCCGCAAGGCGCTCGAGGCACTCGGCCTCGACGAGAACGCCGATTCGGTGGCAATCAAGGCCCGCTACAAGGAACTGGTGAAGCGCTTCCACCCCGATGCCAATGGCGGCGACCGCTCGCGCGAGGGCACGCTGCAGGAAATCCTGAAGGCCTATCAGCAGCTCAAGAGCACCGGGATGGTCTGAGCCTGCCGGATTGGCAGTTTTCAGACCGAGAGCTCAAGCGTTCCCCATCTGCGAGCGCTTGGCCCAGCCGGTCATGCGGTTTTCGACGATGTCGACGATCGCGACCAGGAAGACGCCGAGCACGGCGAGCACAAGCAGCGCCGCGAAGATCAGTGGCACATTGAAATCGGCCGAGGCGCGCGTGATCAGGTTGCCGAGCCCGAGATTGGAGGCGTTCTGCTCGCCGATCACCGAGCCGACATAGGCCAGCGTGATCGAAACCTTCAGAGCCCCGAACAGATAGGGCAGCGAGCGCGGAATCCCGACCTTGGTCATGATGTCGAGGCGGCTGGCACCAAGCGCCTTCAGCACGTCCTCGGTCTCCGGCTCGATCGTGGCTAAGCCCGTCGCGACATTGACCACGATCGGGAAGAACGAGATCACGAAGGCGGTCAACACCGGCGGAAGCCAGCCGACGCCGAACCAGATCACCAGGATCGGCACCACCGCGACCTTGGGGATCGAGTTGAACCCGACCAGCAGCGGGTTCAGCCCCGCATAGATCAGCTTCGACGAGCCGACGAGCAGGCCGAGCGCCAGCCCGAACACGATCGACAGCCCGAAGCCCAGCGACGTCATCCAGAGCGTATGGAAGGCGTTGGTGTAGAGCGGCTTCTGGTACTGGACGAGCGCAGCCCAGATCGCCGAGGGCGGCGGCAGGATGAAGCCGGAAATCGCGAAGACCCGGCAGGCGATCTCCCAGATCGCGAAGAAGCCAAGCGTGAACAGATAGGGCGCGAGCTTGAGCCAGGTCGAGCGATTCATGCCACCGCCCTCGCCTCGCGGATATGGCCGCGCAGCTCATGGACGATGCCTGCGAACTCCGGGGTATAGGTGAGGTCGAGATCGCGCGAGCGGGCAAAACCGATCTCGCGCTCGGCGATGATCCGGCCGGGACGTGCCGACATGCAGAACACCCGGTCGGCCAGGAACACCGCCTCGCGCAGATCATGCGTCACCAGGATCACGGTGACGCCGCGCTGTGCATGCAGATCGCGGATGACGCACCAGAGTTCCTCGCGCGTGAAGGCATCGAGCGCGCCGAACGGCTCGTCCAGCATCAGCAGCTTGGGCTCGTGGATCAGCGAACGGCAGAGCGAGGCCCGCTGCTGCATCCCGCCCGAAAGCTGCCAGGGGAACTTGCTCCCCATGCCCTTCAGCCCGACCGTCTCCAGCAGCATCTCGGCCCGGGCGACATACTCCGCCTTGTTGGCGCGCAGGCGCGAGCGATGTGGCTGAACGATCTCCAGCGGCAGCAGCAGGTTCTGCAGCGTCGTCCGCCAGGGCAGCATCACCGGGTTCTGGAAAGCCATGCCGGTGATCTTGATCGGCTCGGAGACCTCGCGCCCGTCGACGATCACCATACCGGACTTCGGCCGCTGCAGGCCCGTCGCGAGCTTCATCATCGTCGACTTGCCGCAGCCGGACGGGCCGACGATCGCGGCGAACTCGCCCTCGCGCACCTTCAGCGACAGTCCCGCTACGGCCGGCGCCCCCTCGCCGCCGCCATAGACATGGGTGACATCGTGAAGTTCGACGAAGGCGGTCAACGAGCGGTCCCTGGAAGCGCTTGTCTCGGCAATGGCAGCCTCAGAACACGCGCTCCGCCGAGGCCGGCAGGAAGACATCAGTGAAGGCGTCGCCCGCCTTGGCCTTGTCCTTGAAGGTGAAGGTCAGGGCGATCTGGTCGAGCGCCTTGGCCCAGCGCTCCTTGTCGATGCCGCCGAAGCCGTTGGCCTTGACCCAGGGCGTCATCACGTTCTGCTCGAGCGTCATCTTGAGCCGCTCCAGCTCGACCTCGACCTTGGCCACGTCGTTGCGCTTGATCACGAGCTGCGCGCCCAGCTCCGGGTTGGCGACGGTGTCCTTGACGCTCTTGGTGATGGCCCGCAGCAGGCCGCGTACGGCTTCGGGCTTCTCGGCCGCGAATTTCGGCGAGACCATCACGACATTGCCGTAGAGCTCGACGCCGTAATCCGACATCAGCATGACCACGATGTCGTCGACAGGCACGCCCCGAGACTTCAGGTTGATGTACGAGGAGTTGGCGAAACCGAACACGGCATCGACCTCGCCCGAAGCCAGCATCGGCTCGCGCACGGGAAAACCGACATTCTCCAGCCGGATCTTGCTGTCGTCGAGCTTGTTGACCGTCTTGAAGATCGGCCACTGTGCAAAGGCAGCGTCCGCCGCAGGCGCGCCGAACTTCTTGCCTTCCAGGCTCTTCACATCGGCCGTGACGCCGCGGCTCTTGCGCCCGACGATCGAGAAGGGCGGCTTGTCATAGACCATCATCACGGCCTTGAGGTCGACCGTCGGATTCTCGTCGCGAAAGCGGATCAGCGAATTCACGTCGCCGAAGCCGACATCATAGGTGCCCGAGGCGACACGCGGGATCGCCTCGCGCGAACCGTTTCCGGTGTCGATGGTGACGTCCAGCCCCTCAGCTTTGAAATAGCCCTTCTCGATCGCCATCAGGAACAGCGCGGCGGGCCCCTCGAAGCGCCAGTCGAGCGTGAAGCGCACCGGCGTCTGGGCCTGTGCCGGCTGCGCGCCCGACAGGCAGGCCGCCGCGAGCACGGACACCGCCGCGACGCTCAGGGCCGCGCGCCGGGACAAGGACGCAACATGGGCGGGCAACACGCTGGACATCTCTGGCTCCGGACGGATGGGGAGGGAATGGCCTCGAAAATGGCACGCAGCCCAGCAAGCACCATGCCGGGCGGCTCTGTTTTTCAGACTGGCGGAACATTGCGACAGGTCAAGCCGAAAGCGCGGTCGGAAAACAGCGAATGCACAAAAAGGTAGCAGATCGCCTCTTGCCGCCGCGGTGCTCAGAGCGGCAGCGCCCCATCGGTCTTGACCTCCTCCATCACGGCATAGGTGCGGGTCTCGCGCACCGCCGGCAGCGCCAGCAGAACCTCCCCGAGGAAGCGGCGATAGGCGTTCATGTCAGCGACACGGGTCTTGACCAGATAATCGAAACCGCCCGCCACCATATGGCACTCGAGCACCTCGGGCGCGCGCTTCACGGCCGCGGCAAAGCGCTCGAATGCATCGGGCGTCGTCTTGTCGAGATAGACCTCCACAAAGACGAGCAGGTTGAGGCCGAGCTTGAGCGGATCGAGTGTCGCGCGATAGCCCGTGACGTAGCCCTCGCGCGTCAGGCGCTTCAGCCGTTCGCCGGTCGCGGTCGGCGAGAGACCCACTTTCTCGGCAAGTTCGACACCGGCGATGCGGCCATCGGATTGCAGCAGGGACAGGATGCGGCGGTCGGTTCGGTCTAGCACCGGATCAATCTCTGTTTGAGTGGCCCCAAGCGTTACAATATGCGGCATTAAGGCAAATTATGCCAATTGATCTGCGGCATCGAAGGCTTGATGCTTCATATCATCCCGTCGCCCACTTTTTTGGAGCCCGCTTCCATGGTCGCGCCTGCCCCCACGCTCCCGGCTTTCCGCGCGATCTTCGCCGAGGATGACGGCGCGATCGCGACGCGGCTGCTCGCAGGCGCGCGGCGCGAGCCTGCGGCAAAGGCGCGGATCGATGCGCGCGCAACCGGGCTGATCGAGGCGATCCGGACCCGCAAGGTCGGCCTTGGCGGCATCGAGGAGTTGCTGCGGGAATACTCGCTCTCGACCCGCGAGGGCCTTGCTTTGATGGTGCTGGCGGAAGCCCTGCTGCGGGTGCCCGACGCCGCCACCGCCGACCGGCTGATCGAGGACAAGCTCGGCCAGGGCGACTTCGCCCATCACGAATCCAAATCCGACGCCTTCCTGGTCTCGGCCTCGGCCTGGGCACTCGGCATCACCGCCCGCGTCATCCAGCCCGGCGAAACGCCGAGCAGCATTATCGGCGGCCTTGCCAAGCGGCTCGGCGTGCCGACCGTGCGCACTGCGACGCGCCAGGCGATGCGCGTCATGGGCAACCATTTCGTGCTCGGCCAGACGATCCAGGAAGCGCTGAAGCGCGCCGGCTCGAAAAGCGGCAAGCTCTATCGCTACTCCTTCGACATGCTCGGCGAAGGCGCACGAACCCAGGCCGATGCCGACCGCTATTTCGCTTCTTACACCGCCGCGATCGACGCCATCGGTCGCTCGGCCGGTAACGAACCGTTGCCGGAGCGCCCCGGCATCTCGGTCAAGCTCTCGGCGCTGCATCCGCGCTACGACGCGACCAATCATGAGCGCGTGCTGGCCGAGCTGACACCGAAGGTGGTCAAGCTGGCACAGCAGGCCAAGAGCTACGACCTCAACTTCACCATCGATGCCGAGGAAGCCGACCGGCTCGAACTCTCGCTCGACATCATCGACGCCGTCGTGGCCGATCCCTCGCTGGCGGATTGGGACGGTTTCGGGCTGGCGATCCAAGCCTATCAGAAGCGCGCCTCGGCGGTGATCGCCCATATTGGAGCGCTCGCCGAGGGTCATGGCCGGCGCATGATGGTCCGCCTCGTCAAGGGCGCCTACTGGGACACCGAGCTGAAGCGCGCCCAGGAACGCGGCCTCGCGGACTACCCGGTCTTCACCCGCAAGGCGATGACGGACCTGAACTACGAGGCCTGCGCCGCGCAGCTTCTGGCACTGCGACCGCGCATCATCCCGCAGTTCGCCACGCACAACGCCCAGACCGTCGCGACCGTGGCGGAAATGGCCGGTGGATCCGAAGGCTTCGAGTTCCAGCGCCTGCACGGCATGGGCGAGGCGCTTTACGAGAAGCTGCTGGCGGGGCAGGACGGCTTTGCCTGCCGCACTTATGCGCCGGTCGGCGGCCATCAGGATCTGCTCGCCTATCTCGTGCGTCGCCTGCTCGAGAACGGCGCCAACTCCTCCTTCGTCAGCGTCTCGGGTGATCCCGACGTGCCCGTCGCGCAGCTTCTGGTGCCCCCGGCCGATATCATCGGCAATGCCGGTGCCGCGCGCCACCGCCGTATCCCGCTGCCGGCCGATCTCTTCGGCCCCTCCCGCAAGAACTCGGCCGGCGTCGAGCTCGGCCATGCCGAAAGCCTCGACGGGCTTCTGGCCGAGATCGCGACCGCAACGGCCAAGCCCTTCCCCGAGGCCAGCCCGATCATCGACGGCAAGTCGACTGGCGGAACCGCCCGCGATGTGCGCTCGCCGATCGACAACAAGGTCATCGGCCGTGTCCGCGAGGGCGACACCACGCTGGCGGGACGCGCGATGCTGGCCGCGAAGGCCGGCTTTGCCGGCTGGAACGCGACGCCCGCCCGCGCCCGCGCCGCAGCGCTCCGCAAGGCGGCGGATCTGATGGAAGCACGGCGCGGCCTGCTGCTCGCTTTGCTACAGGCCGAGGCCGGCAAGACACTGGACGACGCTCTCTCCGAGGTTCGCGAGGCGGTCGATTTCTGTCGATACTACGCCGCCGGGGCCGAGGCCAAGTTCGCCAGCGCGACCGCGCTGCCCGGCCCGACCGGCGAGGACAACCGCCTCGTCTTGCGCGGGCGCGGACCGTTCCTCTGCATCGCGCCCTGGAACTTCCCGCTTGCGATCTTCGCGGGCCAGATCGCGGCCGCCCTCGTCACCGGCAACAGCGTCGTCGCCAAGCCGGCCCCGCAGACTCCGTTGATCGCATCCGAGACCATCCGCCTGCTGCATGAGGCCGGTATTCCCACAAGCGCCTTGCATCTCGTTCCCGGAGACGGCGCGGTGGGAGCGGCCCTCGTCGGCCACAAGGAGGTCGCCGGCGTCGCCTTCACCGGCTCGACCGCGACGGCGCGCGCGATCAACCGCGCGCTTGCCGCCAAGGACGGCCCCATCGTCCCGTTGATCGCCGAGACCGGCGGCCTCAACGCCATGATCGTCGACGCGACGGCGCTGGCCGAACAGGTTGCGGACGACGTCGTGATGTCGGCCTTCCGTTCCGCCGGCCAGCGCTGCTCGGCGCTGCGCCTGCTCGTCGTGCAGGAGGATGTCGCCGACAAGATGATCGAGATGATCACCGGCGCCGCGCGCGAATTGAAGCTCGGCGATCCGCGCACCATCGACACCCATATCGGCCCCGTCATCGACTCTGCCGCGAAGCATCGTCTCGACGCCCATGTCGAGGCGATGCGCAAGCTCGGCCGCCTCAGCTGGGCTGGCAAGGCACCGGCACTGGGCGGCACCTTCGTCGCGCCGCATGTCGTCGCGCTCGGCGGCGTCGCCGAGCTGACCAGCGAGCATTTCGGCCCGATCCTGCATGTCGTGCGCTGGAAGGCGGGTGAACTCGACAAAGTCATTAACGACATTGAGGCAACCGGCTACGGACTGACGCTGGGGGTGCATTCGCGCATCGAGACGACCGTCGAGCAGGTCACGAGCCAGCTCTCGACCGGCAATATCTACGTCAACCGCAACATCATCGGCGCGGTCGTAGGCCAGCAGCCCTTCGGCGGCCACGGCCTCTCGGGCACCGGCCCAAAGGCAGGCGGCCCGAACTACCTGATGCGCTTTGCGACCGAGCAGACAGTCACGATCAACACAGCCGCCGCCGGCGGCAATGCCAGCCTGATCGCGATGGGGGAGTAAACTCGTATAGCGACCTCTCTCCACGTCTTGGTCGGGCTTGTCCCGGCCATCTCCGTCTTCGCTGATTGCAGTCCGTTTTCAAGACGCGGATGCTCGCCACAACAGCGAGCTTGACGGAGAATGCTCGGCGAGCCGCGCGCTCGCCAACCCTGCGAAACAAAGTCATGTCACTCCCCTACCGCCCCAATGTCGGCATCGCCCTGTTCAACCAGGATGGGTTCGTCTTCGCCGGGCATTCGCACAGCGCCGGGCCCGAGATCGTTCTGCCGGGGTTCGACTGGCAGATGCCGCAGGGCGGCATCGATGCCGAAGAGGACATCGTCGCGGCGGCGCGCCGCGAACTCGCCGAGGAAACCGGCATCACCAGCGCCGCCTTCCTCGCGGCCACGCCGGACTGGTGGACTTACGACTTCCCCGCCTATGCAGGGCCGCCGCACCGGCTCTGCGCCTTTCGCGGCCAACGCCAGCGCTGGGTCGCCTTCCGCTTCACCGGCCCCGAGTCGGAATTCGACATCACCCGCCCCAATGGCGACGAGCCGGCCGAATTCTCGGAATGGGCCTGGTTGCCACTGGCCGCGATGCCCGAGCGCGTCGTGCCGTTCAAGCGGCCGGTCTATCAGAAGGTCGTCTCGGCCTTCTCAGTCTTCGCCACGACGGCATACGCGACGTGATGCCTTCTCCCCATAGGAGAGAAGGTGGCAGTACGAAGCGCTGACGGATGAGGGAAAGATCTCTGTCCACAAACAAAAAGGGCCGCTATCGCGACCCTTCTCTCATCCGTCTGTGATGCAGACACCTTCTCCGACCCATGTCGGATATATCCGACATGAACATTACATCTTCCAAGATCGGACAAGCACGATCTTGGTGGGGAGAAGGGAAACTTACGCCGCCTTGCGGGTCTCGAAGACGTGCTTGAACTCGCGCAGTTGCACCAGCGTATCATGCAGGCGCTTCTGCTCGTCCTCATCATGTGAGCCGGTGAGCTTGGTCTCGGCCGTCAGGATTTCCTGATCGAGCACGGCGACGTCGACATCCTCGAGGAAACGGCCCTGCTCGGCCAGGATCGTCGTCGAGGCGGCATTGATCTCGACGAGACCGCCATTGACGAAGAATTCCTTGCCGTTGTTGTCGGTCGTCTGGACGAAGACGATGCCCGCCTTCAGCGTCGCGACCAGCGGCGCATGGCCGGCCAGCACGGTCATCTCACCCTCGCAGGAGGGAACGATGACGCTGACGACATCCCCCGAGAACAGGATGCGCTCGGGCGAGACGAGTTCGAACTTGAAGGTGGCCATCGGTGCTTTCTCCCCGGCTCGTCATGGTCGGGCTCGACCCGACCATCTCGGAAACCAGTTTGTTCTCGTCCAGAGATTCCCGGGTCAAGCCCGGGAATGACGGGTCATCAGGCGGCTTCGGCCGCCAGGCGCTGGGCCTTCTCGATGGCTTCGTCGATCGAGCCGACCATGTAGAACGCCGCCTCCGGCAGGTGGTCGTACTTGCCCTCGACCAGGCCCTTGAAGCCCTTGATCGTGTCTTCGAGCGCGACGAGCTTGCCCGGCGAGCCGGTGAAGATTTCGGCGACGAAGAAGGGCTGCGACAGGAAGCGCTCGATCTTGCGGGCGCGGGCGACCGAGATCTTGTCCTCTTCCGAGAGCTCGTCCATGCCCAGGATCGCGATGATGTCCTGCAGCGCCTTGTAGCGCTGGAGGATCTGCTGGACCTGGCGGGCGATGGTGTAGTGCTCCTCGCCGACGATCGCGGCCGAAAGCATGCGCGAGGTCGAGTCGAGCGGGTCGACGGCCGGGTAGATGCCCTTTTCAGCGATCGAACGCGACAGGACGGTCGTGGCGTCAAGATGAGCAAACGAAGCCGCGGGCGCCGGGTCGGTCAGATCGTCGGCGGGGACGTAGATCGCCTGCACCGAGGTGATCGAGCCCTTGTTGGTGGTGGTGATGCGCTCCTGCAGGTTGCCCATGTCCGTCGCCAGCGTCGGCTGGTAACCCACCGCCGACGGGATGCGGCCGAGCAGCGCCGACACTTCGGAGCCGGCCTGCGTGAAGCGGAAGATGTTGTCGACGAAGAACAGCACGTCCTGGCCCTTGTCGCGGAAGTCTTCCGCAACGGTCAGGCCCGAGAGCGCAACGCGCATGCGGGCGCCCGGGGGCTCGTTCATCTGGCCGTAGACGAGAGCGCATTTGGAGCCTTCGCCGCCGCCCTTCTTGTTCACGCCCGACTCGATCATCTCGTGATAGAGGTCGTTGCCTTCGCGGGTGCGCTCGCCGACGCCGGCGAACACCGAGTAGCCGCCATGGGCCTTCGCGACGTTGTTGATCAGCTCCATGATCAGCACGGTCTTGCCGACGCCGGCGCCGCCGAACAGGCCGATCTTGCCGCCCTTGGCGTAAGGCGCCAGCAGGTCGACGACCTTGATGCCGGTGACGAGGATCTGCGCGTCCGTCGCCTGGTCGGCATAGGATGGAGCCGGCTGGTGGATGCCGCGACGGCTGGTGGTCAGGATCGGGCCAGCCTCGTCGACGGGCTCGCCGATGACGTTCATGATGCGGCCAAGGCACTCGTCGCCGACCGGAACCATGATCGGGGAGCCGGTGTCGGTGACCGACTGGCCGCGAACCAGGCCTTCGGAGGAGTCCATCGCGATCGTGCGGACGGTGTTCTCGCCGAGATGCTGGGCGACTTCGAGCACCAGGCGGTTGCCCAGATTGTCGGTCTCGAGCGCGTTCAGGATCTCGGGCAGCACGCCGTCGAACTGCACGTCGACGACGGCGCCGATGACCTGCACGATGCGGCCGGTGCCGGTGTTGGCGGGCTTCTCGGCGGCGGCGGTCTTCTTGGTAGCGGCTTTGGCCATGGTTTCGAACCTCGGGTACAGCGTGTCGGGTGGCCGGCATGCCGGCCTAATTGCTAGGCGTTTAGAGCGCTTCCGCGCCGGAGATGATCTCGATCAGTTCCTTGGTGATCATCGCCTGGCGCGAGCGGTTGTAGAGCTGCGTCTGCTTCTTGATCATCTCGCCGGCGTTGCGCGTGGCGGAGTCCATCGCCGACATGCGCGCGCCCTGCTCGGAAGCGGCGTTCTCGAGGATCGCGCGCAGCACCTGCACCGTGAGGTTGCGCGGCAGCAGCGTCTCCAGAATCTCGCTCTCGTCCGGCTCGTAGTCATAGACGGCGTCGGTCACCTTGGTACCGGCCGGAATCTCGGCCGGGATGATGCGCTGCGCGGTCGGGATCTGCGAGATCACCGACTTGAATTTCGAGAAGAACAAGGTCGCGACGTCGAACTCGCCGGCGGCGAAGCGCGTCAGGATGTTCTGCGCGATGCCCTCCGCATTGGCGAAGCCGACCTGCTTGAAGGCGCGCAGGTCGATCAGCTCGATGATGTCCTTCTCGAACTGCCGGCGCAGGATGTCGTAACCCTTCTTGCCGACGCAGATGATCTTGACCGTCTTGCCTTCGGCCTTGAGCGCATTCGCCTTGTCGCGCGCCAGGCGCGCGATCGAGGAGTTGAAGGCGCCGCACAGGCCGCGCTCGGCAGTGCAGACGACGAGCAGATGCACCTTGTCGGAGCCCGTGCCGCCGATCAGGCGGGGCGCGCTCGAACCGGTGACGCCGGAAGCGAGATTGGCCAGCACCGTCTCCATGCGCTCGGCATAGGGACGCGCGGCTTCCGCCGCCGCCTGCGCCCGGCGCAGCTTGGCAGCCGCGACCATCTGCATGGCCTTGGTGATCTTCTGCGTCGCCTTCACGGAAGCGATGCGGTTTCGTAGGTCCTTAAGGGACGGCATCCGGTCTTGATCTCCTACCCGTCACCTGCGGGAAGCGCGGCGACGAAGCAATCCAGAGCAGGTGCGCGGCGAGGCTGGATTGCCCCGCTGCGCTCGCAATGACGATCAGGCGAACGACTTGGCGTAGTCGGTCACGATCTCTTTCAGCTTCGCGGCGTTCGCGTCCGAAAGATCCTTGGTCTTGCCGATCTCGTTGAGCATATCGACATGTTTGCCGCGCACCAGCGCCAGCAGGCCGTCCTCGAAGGCGCGGACCTTGTTGACCGGCAGCGGGTCGAGATAGCCGTTGACGCCGGCATAGATCACGACCGTCTGCTCTTCCATCTTCAGCGGCGAGAACTGCGCCTGCTTCAGCAGCTCGGTCAGGCGGGCGCCGCGGTTGAGCAGGCGCTGCGTCACCGCATCGAGGTCCGAGCCGAACTGGGCGAAGGCGGCCATTTCACGATACTGGGCAAGCTCGCCCTTGATCTTGCCGGCGACCTTCTTGGTCGCCTTGGTCTGCGCGGCCGAGCCGACGCGCGAAACCGAGAGGCCGACGTTCACGGCCGGGCGGATGCCCTGGTAGAACAGGTCGGTCTCGAGGAAGATCTGGCCGTCGGTGATCGAGATCACGTTGGTCGGGATGTAGGCCGAGACGTCGTTCGCCTGCGTCTCGATGACCGGCAGCGCCGTCAGCGACCCGTTGCCGGCCTCGTCGCCCATCTTGGCGGCGCGCTCGAGCAGGCGGGAGTGGAGATAGAACACATCGCCGGGATAGGCCTCGCGGCCCGGCGGGCGGCGCAGCAAGAGCGACATCTGGCGGTAGGCGACGGCCTGCTTGGAGAGGTCGTCATAGATGATGACGGCATGCATGCCGTTGTCGCGGAAATACTCGCCCATGGCGCAGCCGGCGAAGGGCGCCAGGAACTGCATCGGGGCGGCGTCCGAGGCGGTCGCGGCGACGACGATCGAGTATTCCAGCGCGCCGCGCTCCTCGAGCACCTTCACGAACTGGGCGACGGTCGAACGCTTCTGGCCGATGGCGACATAGACGCAGTAGAGCTTCTGGCTCTCGTCCGTGCCCTCGTTATTGGCCTTCTGGTTCAGGATCGTGTCGAGCGCCACGGCGGTCTTGCCGGTCTGGCGGTCGCCGATGATCAGCTCGCGCTGGCCGCGGCCAATCGGGATCAGGGCATCGATCGCCTTGAGGCCGGTCGCCATCGGCTCATGCACCGACTTGCGCGGAATGATGCCGGGCGCCTTGACGTCGACGCGCGAGCGCTGGGTCGCCTTGATCGGCCCCTTGCCGTCGATCGGGTTGCCGAGCGCGTCGACGACGCGGCCGAGCAGCTCGTTGCCGACCGGAACGTCGACGATCGCGCCGGTGCGCTTGACGGTCTGGCCTTCCTTGATCTCGCGGTCGGAACCGAAGATCACGACGCCGACATTGTCGCTTTCGAGGTTGAGCGCCATGCCGCGCACGCCGCTCTCGAACTCGACCATCTCACCGGCCTGGACCTTGTCGAGGCCGTAGACGCGGGCGATGCCGTCGCCGACGGAGAGAACCTGGCCGACCTCGGTGACGGAGGCTTCGGACCCAAAATTCGAAATCTGGGCCTTCAGGATCGCGGAGATTTCAGCGGGGCGGATTTCCATCAGCCGACCTCTTTCATGGCAAGACGAATTGAATTGAGCTTGGTTTTCAGCGAGGCGTCGACCATGCGGGAGCCCATCTTGACGACGAGCCCGCCGATCAGCGCCGGATCGATCTTGATCGCGACATCGACAGCCTTGCCCGCGACGGCGGCGAGCGCAGCGCGGATTTCCTCGACCCTCTTGGGCGCGGGCGCCTCGGCGAGCGTGACCTCGGCGCTGACGATGCCCTTGGCTTCGGCGACGAGAGCCTTGTAGCCGGCGATCATGCCCGGCAGCGCGAAAAGGCGGCGCTTGCTGGCGACGAGACCGATGAAGTTGGCGGCGATGCCGGAAATCTTGGCGGAAGCGAGAACCGCCTTGATCGCGCCGGTCTGCTCTTCGGCCGAGAAGGCCGGGCTGCCGACCAGGCGGCGCAGATCTTCGCTCTCGGCGAGCATTGCCGAAAAGCTGTCGAGATCGGCGGAGACGGCGTCAATGGCGTTGGCCTCTTCGGCCAACTCGAAAAGGGCCGTGGCGTAGCGACCGGCTACGCCCGAAACCAATGATCCCTGCGATCCGCCTTCAGCCACGCGTCACGTCTCTCGTTTCAAAGGACTGCTCCCGGCGACCCTCTCAGCAAGGGTGGAGTGCGATGTCCTGGCGCTGCGATGTATCACGGGCGAGAAACCAGCAAGACGGCTTCGCGACCTAAATGTGGCGGTGCACTAGCATGTGGTTCTGGGGCGCGCAATCCGTTGATGGCGATCGAAGGCCGGGTTTTGCCCGTCCTTTCAGTCGTTCAAAGGGAGGCTGACATGTTCACAGGAAGCTCTGCGGATCGACATCGACTGCGACCCTGACCGAGCCCTTGGGTTTGCCGCCGCGCTTCAACCATGCGCGCAGGTAATCCTGAAGATTCACCTCGCGCTCCGTTTTCACGATCAGGCGCATGCGATGGCGCCCGCGCAGCACGGCGAGCGGCGCTTCCGCCGGCCCGAGCACGCTGACGCCGTCCGGTGCTTGCGCACAGCGTGCCAGCGTCCGCGCATGACCTTCCGCCTCGGCCTGGCTGTTGGCGGAGATGATCAGGCCCGCGAGCCGGCCGAAGGGCGGCAGGCCGGCCGCCTCCCGCGACGCCGCCTCTGCGGCATAAAACCGCTCCGGGTCGCCGGAGACCAGAGCCTTCAGCACGGGATGCGACGGGTCATGCGTCTGCAGCAGGGCCCGGCCCGGCCTTTCGCCCCGCCCGGCCCGGCCCGTCACCTGCCTCAGCACCTGGAAGGTGCGCTCGGCCGCACGCGGATCGCCCGAGGTCAGGCCGAGATCGGCATCGACCACCCCGACCAGCGTCATGCCCGGAAAGTTGTGGCCCTTGGCGACGAGCTGCGTGCCGATGACGATATCGAACTCGCCGGATGCGACCGCCATCAGCTCCTGCTTCAGCCGCTCGGTGCCGCCGGGAAAGTCACTCGACAAAACGATGCCCCGCGCCTGCGGGAACAAGGTCGCCACCTCCTCGGCCAATCGCTCGACGCCCGGCCCACAGGCCGTCAGGCTGTCAGCGGCATGACATTGCGGACACTCGTTCGGCCGGCGCTCGACATGGCCGCAATGATGGCAGACCAGCGCCCGCCGAAAACGATGGTCGACCAGCCAGGCCGAGCAGTTCGGGCATTGGAAGCGATGCCCGCAGTCGCGACACAAGGTCAGCGGCGCATAGCCCCGCCGGTTCAGGAACAGCAAAGTCTGCTCGCCGGCCTCCAGATTGACCGCCATCGCCTTGGCCAGCGCGTCGGAAATCCAGCGTCCGCGCGGCGGCTTGTCCTGGCGCAGATCGACGAGGCCGAGCGTCGGCAGGCTGCGACCGCCGAAACGCTCCGGAAGCTTGAGATGGACATAGCGGCCGCGCTCGGCATTGACCCGCGTCTCCAGCGAGGGCGTCGCCGAGGTCAGGATCACGGGCGCGTTCTCGATGCGCCCGCGCACCACCGCCATGTCGCGGGCATGATAGGCGACGCCATCCTCCTGCTTGTAGGCGGCCTCATGCTCTTCATCGACGACGATCAGCCCGAGATCCCTGTAAGGCAGGAAGAGCGCCGAGCGCGCGCCTGCGACCACCTTCGCCTCACCGTTGGCGATCGCCGCCTGCAGCCGCTCGCGCCGGCGTCCGGTCACCGCCGAATGCCATAAGCCCGGCCTGACGCCGAAGCGCGCCTCGAAACGGTCGATGAACTGCGCCGTCAGCGCGATCTCGGGCATCAGGATCAGGCTCTGACGGCCGAGCCTGATGGCCTCCGCCACCGCCTCGAAATAGACCTCCGTCTTGCCCGAGCCGGTGACGCCTTCGAGCAGCGTCACGCCATAGCTCTCGGCCTTGACCGAGGCGACCAGCGCATCCGCCGCCGCCGCCTGATCTTCGGACAATGCCGGCCTGGCATGGTCCGGGTCGGGCATCGCCGCGACCGCATCGCGCGGCAGGGGCTCGACCGTGAAGGTGCCGGCATCGACGAGGGAATCGATCACCGCCGCGCTGACCGAAGCCGCTTCCGCCAGCGCGCTCTTAGCTGTAAGCAGGCCGCCCGCAGCCGCAGCGATGGCCCGCGCGCGCGCCGGCGTCATCCGGGCGGGAGGGGCGCCGACGAGACGGATGCCCAGCCTGGGCCGCTCCGGCGTGTCGTCGGGCGGGCGACGCAAAGCCAGCGCCAGCACCGAGCCCTTCGGCGCCAGCGTGTACCAGGCCACCCAGTCGACCAGCTTCATCAGCGCGCCATCGAGCGGCGGCATGTCGAGCCTGGCCGTGACCTTCTTGAGATTGCCGCCGCGCCCGGAGCCCATTTCCCAGACGACGCCGACCGTCTCGCGCGGCCCCAGCGGCACCTGCACGACGTCGCCCGGCGCCAGCACCAGCCCGGGCGGCACGGCATAGCTGTAGGCCTGGTCGAGCCCGAGCGGGATCAGCACATCGACCGTGCCGCCTTCCGCCGTCTGCTCCGCATCGCCGCTCATGGCGCCTGCCTAGCCCCTCGCGCCGGGAGCGACAACCGCCTGCCTTGGCATTGCCCCGATCGCCTGATTTCTGCGACCCTGTCGGTGAGGGCACCGTCGCGCAATCATCCACCAGCCGAGTTGACGAGCGAGCCATGACGAGAACCTGTCCCCATCTGGTCCGGCTTGCTTTCGCGGCCGGCCTCATCCTCGGTCCCGCAACGCAAGGCCTCGCCCAGCCAAAGCCGCCGGAGAACTGGCCGGCGATCAAATGCGAGCGCTACACCAGGGCCTATGCCGAGGCGCTGACGAAGTTCGGGCGCAAGGGGCTCGGCCAGCCCTTTCTCGACGCCCACGAGGCCTTCCTCGTCTCCGGCTGCAGCATCAAGGGCGAGGTCTGCCCGCGCAGCGCCGAGGAGCTGAACCTCGCCAATGTCATGGTCATCATGGGCATGAACCAGGGCATGGCCAGCACCTTCATGCCCTTCGCCTGTCCCAGGGCGTAGCGACGCATGGCCGGCAGCCGACATTGATTCGCACGGTGTTAAGGCAGACCCGTCATGCTCGCCCTTGTGGCGAGCATCCACGTCTTGAACACAGGTCTCGACCAGCAAAGACGTGGATGGTCGGGACAAGCCCGACCATGACGGCTGAGGACGCATGCATCCGTGACCGATTTCGACACCCTGACCCGCGACTGGCTCGGCCATCTCGCCCATGAGCGCCGGCTCTCGCCGAAGACGCTCGAAGCCTATGGCCGCGATCTGCGCCAGTTCGCCGTCTTCCTGACCGAGCATCTCGGCGGCGCCCCCTCGCTATCCGACATCGCCACTCTCAAGCCCGCGGATCTGCGCGCCTTTCTCGGCCGGCGCCGCCGCGACGGCGTCGGCAACCGCACCCTGATGCGCCAGCTCGCTGCACTGCGCTCGCTCGCCCGTTTCGGCGAGCGCACCGGCAAGCTGAAGGCCGCAGCTTTTGCTGCGACGCGGGGCCCGCGCATCGGCAAATCCCTGCCGCGCCCGCTCGAAGCCGGCGCCGCCAGGGCCGTGACCCAGGCAGACACCCGCGCCGGCGAGGCGCACGAGCAATGGATTCTCGCCCGCGACGCCGCCGTGCTGGCCCTGCTCTATGGCTGCGGCCTGCGCATCTCCGAAGCGCTCTCGCTCACCCGCGCCCAGGTCCCGGCCAGCCCCGGCGACACGCTCACCGTCATCGGCAAGGGCAACAAGACCCGCATGGTCCCGGTGCTGCCCGTCGTCGTCACGGCAATTGCCGAGTATCTGTCGCTCTGCCCCTGGCGCCTGCCGCCGGACGGCCCGCTCTTTCTCGGCGCCAAGGGCGGTCCGCTTTCTCCGCGCATCATCCAGCTCGCAGTCGAGGGGCTGCGCGGCGCGCTCGGCCTGCCTTCATCGGCGACGCCGCACTCGCTGCGCCATTCCTTCGCCACGCATCTGCTCGGTCGCGGCGGCGATCTCCGCGCGATCCAGGAACTGCTCGGCCACGCCTCGCTCTCGACGACGCAGATCTACACCCGCATCGATTCGGCGAGGCTGATGGCGGCCTATGACGCCGCCCATCCGCGCGCCGGCGCGGCGTCAGCTTTCCGGACAACAAAGCCATTTGATGCCGCAGCGGAATGACGTACAGCGCAGAGCCCAGCGACCGGAGCCTGCCTGATTCATGTCGACCGAGATCGAAACCCCGCAAGGTGGCAACAAGCGCATCGCGCTGCTGATCGCGATCCTTGCGCTGATGCTCGCCTTCTCCGAGATCGGCGGCAAGAACGCGGAGCAGGACGCTCTGGCCAAGAATGTCGAGGCCTCCAATCTCTGGGCCTTCTTCCAGGCCAAGACCATTCGCGGCACCACGCTGCGCACGGCAGCCGAGGCGATGGAGGTCGATCTCGCCGGAGCCACCGACCCCATTGTCCGGGAGCGCCTGCAGAAGCGCATCGAGGGCTGGAAGGCCACGATCGCCCGCTATGAATCCGAACCTGAGACCAATGAAGGCCGCAAGGAGCTGATCGTGCGCGCCAAGGCCGCCGAAGCGCAGCGCGACATCTCCAGCGCCCGCGACGACAAATACGACATCGTCTCCGGCCTCTTGCAGATCGCGATCGTGATCTCCTCGGCGGCGATCATCACCGGCATCAGCCTGCTCGCCTGGACGGGTGGAGCGCTGGGCCTGGCCGCCCTGGCCCTGATGTTCGTCGCCCAACTGGCGCCGACGGCGCTGTTTTGAGCTTGGCAATATCCGCGGCGACACTCTTCGCGACAAGCATCAGCCGCTGACGCGCCCGGAAAACACGCCGTCACCCTCGACCGGCCAATCGATCCTCGACAAGCCGCTTGGAAGCTCAGGCCGGGCGCGGGAAATCCGGCAGTGGCTGGCGCAACTGCTCCCACGCCCGCGCCATCCGCAGCACGCCGAGATCGTCGAAGCGCCGGCCGGTGATCTGCAGACCGATCGGCAGGCCGGCAGCGGTCATCCCGGCCGGAACTGCAACCGAGGGCTGGTCCGACATGTTGGCCGGCAGCGTGAAGACAATGTGCTCGAAGGGCTGGTGCGGGTCATGGATCGGCGAGGCCAGCTCCGCCGCATAGCTCGGCACCGGCGCGACCGGCGAGAGCACGAAGTCGAACGGCGCGCTCTGCTTCAGCGCCGCATCCTTGATCGCCAGCATCTGGCTCATGCCGCGATAGACACGTTCGCCGGATAGAGCCTCGCCGCGCCGCGCCCATTCGAAGATGTAGGGCAGCACCCTGGCCTGCCGCTCCGCGGGCAGCGCACCGATATCAGCCCAGGCGCGCTGGCTCCAGAAATCGTCGAGCCCGTCCAGCATCTCCCGCGTCAGGAAGGCCGGCGCCTCCTCGACAATCGCGCCGGCCGCCGCGAAGGCCCTGGCCGCCGCCTCGATCGCAGCCTGCGTCTCCGGCTCGACAGGGATGCCGATGCCGGGATCGAGCTGGAGGCCGAGCTGCAACCCCGTCAAATCCATGTCGAGCGACAGCCAGTCGATCTCCTGCAGCGGCAGGCTCATGCCGTCGCGCGCATCGGGCTTCGAGATCTCGCGCATCATCAACGCGGCATCCGCGACTGTGCGGGTCATCGGCCCGGCAACACGGCCGTAATAGCTCGGATCGATCGGCACGCGGCCGAAGCTGGGCTTCAGGCCGACGAGCCCGCACCAGCCCGCCGGCAGGCGGATCGAGCCGCCGATATCGGTGCCGATATGGAGCGGGCCGTAGCCGGCAGCTCCAGCCGCGCCCGCGCCCGCCGACGAGCCACCCGGATTCTTCGACAGGTCCCAGGGGTTGCGCGCCAGCTCGTGAAAGCTCGACAGCCCTGAAGAGAGCATGCCGTAATCCGGCATCGTCGTCTTGGCGAGCATGACGAGGCCAGCCTCCCGCAGCCGCGCCGCGACCGGCGCATCCTCCGGCATCGGCACGAGATCGCGCGCCGCCGTGCCGACCGGCATCGGCGTGCCCTTCGTCGCGATGTTCTCCTTGATCGTGCCGGGCACGCCATCAAGCGGCAGCGCCTCGCCCGTCATCCAGCGCATTTCGGAGGCCTTCGCCGCCGCACGCGCCGCCTCGGGTTGATAGGCATAGAGCGCCTTGAGCCGCGGCTCCCAGGCCTCGATGCGGGCAATCACCGCCTCCGTGACCTCGACCGGCGAGAGCGCTCTGGCGCGATAGGCGTCGAGCAGTTCGACGGCGCTGAGATCGGCGGGATCGGGCATCGACATGGTCCTCTCGGCGGCTGCGCCATCCCTATCGGGCATAGCGACGCCTGCCAAAGCAAGCCGCGCGCCGAAAACGGCTTGCGACGAGCCCGGCGCAGGAATCACGCTCAGACGAAGTAGTCGGGATTTTGCTCCTGCAGCCGCAGCAGGTCGGGCAGCAGCGTGCCGAGATGCATGCGCATCGCACTCTCCGCTCCCGGCCCGTCATGCCGGCGGATCGCGTCGACGATCGACAGATGCTCGCGGATCACCATCGCCATGCGCCCGGGCACCGGCAGGGTCATGCGCCGGCAGCGATCGATCTGGCTCTTGGCGGCATGCGCGATCTTCCAGATGCCGGGATAGCCGGCGAGCGTCGCCAGCGTTTCGTGGAAGGCCTCGTCGGCAAGGTGAAACCCCTCCTGATCGCCGGCCTCCAGCGCCTCGTGCTGGCGCGCGATCGTCGCATCCAGCTTCGCGATGGCCTGCTCCGTGCCGATCCGCGCCACGAGCTCGACGGTCGCGCATTCCAGCGCCTGCCGGATGAAGACGGCCTCGGGGATCGCCTCGGTCGGAATCCGCGCCACGAAGGTCCCGGCTTGCGGGAAGATCTCGACGAGACCTTCCTCCTTCAGCCGGATCAGGGCCTCGCGCACCGGCGTTCGGCTGGTGCCGAAGCGGCCGGTCAACTCCTTCTCGACCAACGCCGCGCCGGGCACGATCTCCATCGCCAGGATCGCGCGGCGAAGCTCGTCCTGCACCACCGAGGCGGCAGTCGAGCGGCCGGACGGCACGCTGGCCAGCGGCTGGCGACGGCGCTCGCGTCTGGGGCTGTCCTCGTCGGCCGCCGGTGGGATCGTGATCTGCGACATCGTCCTGCCTTCGCTCCTCCCGCGCGTCCAGAGGCCGCGTGTCGGGACCAGACGTCGCGACGCCTGCTCCCTTTTGCGGATAGCACGGGCCTCTTTGACATACTAGTATATTAGTATATTGACCCCAACTCGCGGCGGCGCCTATGGTCCGCCCGAAGGCTGCCGGGAGTTCCGCATGACGCTGCTTCACGATGATCGACTCTTCCCCGCCGACCCCGTGACGCGCGGTATTGCCCGCCGGCTCTACGCCACGATTCGCGACCTGCCGATCATCTCGCCGCATGGCCACACCGATCCGCGCTGGTTTGCCGAGGACCAGCCCTTTCCCGATCCCGCGACGCTGCTGGTCAAGCCCGATCATTACATTTTCCGCATGCTCTATTCGCAGGGCGTGCGGCTCGAACAGCTCGGCATCCCCCGCAAGGACGGCGGGGCGATCGAGACCGATCCGCGCGCCGTCTGGCGCCTCTTCGCCAAGCATTGGTATCTGTTTCGGGGCACGCCGACCCGGCTCTGGTTCGAGCACGCGCTCTCGTCGGTCTTCGGCATCAACGAGCGGCTCTCGCCCGAGAATGCCGACAGGATCTACGACCGCATCGCCGAGAAGCTGGACGAGCCGGAGCTGCGCCCGCGCGCCCTGTTCGAGCGCTTCAGGATCGAGGCGATCTCGACCACCGAAGGCGCGCTCGACGACCTGAAATGGCACGACATGATCAAGGCGTCGGGTTGGGGCGGCAAGGTCGTCACCGCCTATCGTCCCGACAGCGTTGTCGACCCTGAATTCGAGGGCTTCGCCGCCAATATCGAGCAGTTCGGCGCGCTGACGGGTGAGGATGTCGCGAGCTGGAGCGGCTATCTCGCCGCCCACCGCCAGCGCCGCGACTATTTCCGCCAGCGCGGCGCTACCTCCTCCGACCATGGCCACGCCACTGCCCGCACAGCGAACCTCTCGAAGGCGGATGCGAAGGCGCTGTTCGCCAAGGTCGTCGCCGGCCCGGTCTCGGCCGACGAGGCCGATCTCTTCCGCGGCCAGATGCTGACCGAGATGGCGAAGATGAGCCTGGATGACGGGCTCGTCCTGCAGATTCATCCCGGCTCCTCGCGCAACCACAACGCCTCACTGTTCGAGCATTTCGGACGCGACATGGGCGCCGACATCCCGCGCCAGACGGATTATGTCACCGCGCTCAAGCCGCTGCTCGATGCGGTCGGCAACGAGCCGAACCTGACCGTCATCGCCTTCACCCTCGACGAGACCAGCTATTCGCGCGAGCTCGCTCCGCTCGCCGGCCACTACCCGGCGCTGAAGCTCGGACCGGGCTGGTGGTTCCTCGACGCGCCGGAAGCCATGCTGCGCTTCCGCGAACTGACAACCGAGACCGCCGGCTTCTACAACACCGTCGGCTTCAACGACGACACCCGCGCCTATCTGTCGATCCCCGCGCGCCATGACGTCGCCCGCCGCTGCGACTGCACCTACCTGGCCAAACTCGTCGCCGAGCACCGGCTTGACGAGGACGAGGCCGCGGAGGTTGCCCACGACCTCGCCTATCGACTGGCCAAGGAGGCCTATCGCCTGTGACCGGGACCAAGATGATCGACGAACGCCAAGCCGCCCATCCGCGCGACGTGAAGGGCTACGACACGGAAACGCTGCGCGAGGATTTCCTGATCGAGCGCGTCTTCGTGCCGGGCGAGATCTCGCTGACCTACAGCCATTACGACCGCATGATCGTCGGCGGCGCGACGCCGACGGCCACGCCGCTGGCGCTCGCCCCCTTCGCGCCCACCGGCACGCCGTTTTTCCTGGCGCGCCGCGAACTCGGCGTCATCAATATCGGCGGAGCCGGCAGCGTCACCGTCGACGGCAAGGTCTTCGATCTGCCGAGCCTGGACGCGCTTTATGTCGGGCTCGGCGCGAAGGAGGTCTTCTTCGCCAGCGCGGATGCCGCCAATCCGGCGAAATTCTACCTGACCAGCGCCCCGGCCCATCGCGAGGCGCCGCACCAGCTCATCCGCCAGTCGGACGCCAATACGCTGCATCTCGGCTCCGCCGAGACCTCGAACAAGCGCACCATCCGGCAATATGTCATGCCGAACACGACCGGCACCAACCAGCTCGTCATGGGCATGACGGCGTTGGAGCCGGGCTCGGTCTGGAACTCGATGCCCTGCCACACCCATACGCGGCGGATGGAGGCCTATCTCTACTTCAACCTCGATCCGGCCCACCGCGTCTTCCACTTCATGGGCGAGCCCACCCAGACCCGCCACCTCCTCGTCGCCAACGAGCAGGCCGTGATCGCGCCGAACTGGTCGATCCATTGCGGCTGCGGCACCTCGAACTATGCCTTCGTCTGGGCCATGGCCGGCGACAATGTCGAGTTCACCGACATGGACGCCGCCCCCGTGGATACGCTGCGCTGATGGCGGCGGCCTCGCCCTTCGGCCTGACCGGGCGCACGGCGCTGGTGACGGGCGCCAATACCGGCATCGGCCAGGGCATCGCGCTGGCGCTGGCTGAGGCCGGAGCAACCGTCATCGCGGCCGGGCGCTCCGACATGGGCGAGACGCAGGCGTTGATCACTGAAGCCGGCGGCGCCGGCCACGCGCTCAAGGTCGACCTCCAGCAACAGGGCATCGCGCCTCGCGTGATCGACCAGGCTAACGACCTCGCCGGCCCGCTCGACATCCTGATCAACAACGCCGGCATCATCCGCCGTGCCGACGCCCTCGATTTCAGCGAAAGCGATTGGGACGAGGTCATGAACGTCAACCTCAAGGCGACGTTCTTCCTGGCCCAGGCCTTCGCGAAATCGGCGGTGGACGCTGGCCGCACCGGCCGCATCGTCAACATCGCTTCGCTGCTCGCCTTCCAGGGCGGCATCCGCGTCGCCTCCTACACGGCAAGCAAGAGCGGGCTCGCCGGTCTGACGAAGCTCCTGGCCTGTGAATGGGCGGCGAAGGGCATCAACGTCAACGCGATCGCGCCGGGCTACATCGAGAGCAACAACACGCAGGCCTTGCGCGCCGATCCGGACCGCAACGACGCGATCCTCGCGCGCATCCCGGCCGGACGCTGGGGCAGACCGTCGGATATCGGCGGTGCCGCCGTGTTCCTCGCAAGCGACGCCGCAGCCTACGTGAACGGCGCCGTCATCCCCGTCGACGGAGGCTGGCTCGCCCGATGACCGATCATCTCGATACCTTCTTCCAGCACGAGGCCGACATCGCCTGGGAGCCCACCGAGCCCGGCGTCAAGCGCAAGATCATGGCCTATGGCCGTGACCTGATGGTCGTGCGCGTGGTCTTCGAGGCAGGCGCCATCGGCAAGCCGCACCAGCATCCGCACCGCCAGGCGTCCTATGTCGAGAGTGGCGTCTTCGACGTCACGATCGATGGCAGGACCGAGCGGCTCGTCACCGGCGACACCTTCTTCGTGCCCGCCGACCTCGTCCACGGCGTCACCGCGGTCGAGGCGGGGCAGCTTATCGATTCCTTCACGCCGATGCGCAGCGAATTTCTCTAGACGAGACCGCCCTGCCGGCCACCGCCGGCAAGGCTCCCATCACGGGACAAGAACGACCGGAAAAACCCGGCGCCATCATAAAACGGGAGAGGACAACCACCATGCTCACCAAACGCATGTTCAGCGCGCTCGCGAGCGCAGCCATCTTCGCAGCCGCCACCACCGGCGCCAGCGCCCAGACCACCCTGCGCTCGACCGACATCCACCCGACCGACTATCCGACGGTCGAGGCAGTTCGCCACATCAGCAAGCTGCTGGAGGAGCGCACCAAGGGCCGCATCAAGATCAACGTCTTCCACTCGGCACAGCTCGGCAACGAAAAGGACACGATCGAGCAGACCCGCTTCGGCGTGATCGACCTGAACCGCATCAACATGGCGCCGTTCAACAACCTGATCCCGGCGACCAACGTGCCCTCGCTGCCCTTCATCTTCCGCTCCGTCGATCACATGCGGAAGGTCATGGACGGCCCGATCGGCGACGGCATCCTGAAGGAGTTCGAGAAGCACGACCTGATCGGCCTCGCCTTCTACGATTCCGGCTCGCGCTCCTTTTACAACTCCAAGCGCCCGATCACCACGCCCGCCGACATGAAGGGCATGAAGATCCGCGTGCAGCAGTCGGACATGTTCGTGGCGCTCGTCTCGGCGCTCGGCGCCAACGCCACCCCGATGGCCTTCGGCGAGGTCTATTCGGCCCTGCAGACCGGCGTGATCGACGGCGCCGAGAACAACTGGCCGTCCTACGAGTCGACCAAGCACTACGAAGTCTCGAAATTCTACTCGGAGACCGAGCATTCGCTGTCGCCGGAAGTGCTGGTCATGTCCAAGCGCAGCTTCGACAAGCTCTCCAAGGAAGACCAGGAGATCATGAAGGTGGCGGCCAAGGAATCCGTCGCCAAGATGCGCGAGCTCTGGGACGCCCGCGAGAAGACCTCCGAAGCCAAGGTCAAGGCCGGCGGCGCCGTGATCAACAAGGTCGAGAAGCAGCCCTTCATCGACGCGATGAAGCCGGTCTACGACAAGTTCGTCACGGATGCGGCCCTCAAGGACCTCGTCGCCAAGATCCAGGCGGTCAAGTAATCCGCTTTATCTGATCCCGGGCGGCGGCCTTCCCCGCCGCCCGTTTTCGTTTCCAGCCCGAACGCCAGGACATGTCCATGACCGGTTTTGCCCGGATGCTCACGCGCATCAATGCGCGCCTCAGCCTGATCGCCCTGCTGGCGGCCGGGCTGGGCCTGATCGCGATGACGGCGATCGTCGCCTGGACGGTCTTCGGACGCTACATCCTGAACGCCACCCCGACCTGGGGCGAGCCGGTCTCACTGTTCCTCATGCTCTGGTTCATCCTGCTCGGCGGTTCTGTCGGCGTCCGCGAGCTCGACCATATGGGCTTCGATGTCGGGCTGCACTACACGCGCGGTCGATGGAAAGCCGCGCTCATCATCGCCAACGAGGCGCTGGTCACGCTCTTCGCCTTCGCGATGGTCTGGTACGGCACCGAGCTCGCAGCCAAGGTCTGGAGCGACCGGCTGCCGATGATCGGCATCTCCAAGGGCTGGGACTATGTCCCGATCATCGCGGGCGGCAGCCTGATCGCGTTGTTCTCGATCGAGAAGCTGCTGCTGTTCTTCACGGGCGAGGAGCTCGCGCCCATGCCACTAAACGCCAACGGCCTCGGCGGGGAGGCCTGATCGATGGCCATCACGATCCTCTTCACCTCCTTCGCCCTGCTCCTGCTGATGGGCGTGCCGGTCGCGTTCTGCCTCGGCCTCTCCTCGATGGCGACCGTGCTCTATATCGGCATTCCGCCGGTCGTCGTCTTCCAGCAGATGTCGACCGGCATGAACGCTTTCGCCATGCTGGCGATCCCGTTCTTCATCTATTCGGGCGACCTGATGATCCGCGGCGGCATCGCCGACCGCCTCATCCAGTTCGCCGCCTCGCTCGTCGGGCATCTGCGCGGCGGCCTGGGACAGGTCAACGTCATCACCTGCACGCTCTTCGGCGGCATCTCCGGCTCGGCCGTGGCGGACGCATCGGCCGTCGGCGGCATCATGATCCCGCAGATGGTCAAGCGCGGCTATGCCGCCGATTACGCCGTCAACGTCACCGCCAATGCCGCGATCATCGCGCTGCTGATCCCGCCTTCGCACAACATGATCATCTACTCGCTGGCGGCGGGCGGCACGATCTCGATCGCCGACCTCTTCACCGCCGGCGTCGTGCCCGGCCTGATGCTGTGCCTGGCGCTGATGATCGCCGCCTGGGCCGTCGCAGTCCGGCGCGGCTATCCGGCGGACGTGTTCCCCGGCTTCCTCGCCGTCGCGCGCTTCTTCGTCGCGGCGCTGCCCGGCATCCTGCTGATCGGCATCATATTCGGCGGCGTCCGCTCGGGCGTCTTCACCGCGACTGAATCCTCTTGCGTCGCCGTGATCTACGCGTTGCTGGTCACGATCTTCGTCTATCGCGGGCTCGACCTGAAGGGCTTCACCCATGCCACGCTCGGCGCCGTCCGCACCACCGCGATGGTGCTGCTCGTCATTGGCGCGGCGAGCTCCTTCGGTTGGCTGATGGCCTTCCTCGAGGTCCCCAAGGCGACGATCGAACTGATGCAGTCGATCTCGAGCAATCCGCTGATGATCCTGCTGCTCATCAACGTCATCCTGCTGGTACTCGGCACCTTCATGGACATGGCGCCGATGATCATCATCTGCACACCGATCTTCCTGCCCGTGGTCAAGGCCATAGGCGTCGATCCCGTGCATTTCGGCGTGATCCTGATCCTCAACGCCGGCATCGGCCTGAACACGCCGCCGGTCGGCTCGGTCCAGTTCGTCGCCTGCGCCATCGGCAAGGTCTCGATCAGCGAGAGCATGCGGACGATCTGGCCGTTCTACGGCGCCAGCGTTGCGGTCCTGCTGCTCGTCACCTACGTTCCCGCCTTCTCCCTCTGGCTACCGGGCGCATTCCGTTGACGAGACTGACGACGAGGACGCTGTCCTCCCTGCCCGCGGCGGTTCGCCGCCCCGCCTATGACCGCGCGACACTGGCGCCGGGCATCGTCCATCTGGGCTTGGGCGCCTTCGCCCGCGCCCATCTCTGCGAGTACACCGAGGATGCGCTGGAGCTGGACTTCGGCGCCTGGGGCGTCACCGGCGCAAGCCTGCAGCGCCCCGACCAGCGCGACCGGCTGAAGCCGCAGGACGGACTCTACACCCTGCTGAAGCGCGCGCCGGCCGGCCCGGAACTGCGCATCATCGGCTGCGTCGGTGAGGTCCTCGTGGCGCCGGAAAATCCGGCCGCACTGATCGCGCGCCTGGCCGCTCCGGAAACGCGCATCGTGTCGCTGACCGTGACGGAGAAGGGCTACTGCCACGACCCCGCCACCGGCCGGCTGAAGGCCGACCATCCCGACATCGTCCACGACCTCGCCAACCCGCTGGCGCCGCGCTCGGCCGTCGGCATCATCGTCGCCGGGTTGAAGGCACGTCGCACGGCGGGGCTTGGGCCGTTCACGGCGCTGAGCTGCGACAACCTCCCCCATAATGGCGGCGTGCTGCGCGGCCTCGTCCGCGATTTCGCGGCGCTGAGCGATGACGCGCTCAGCCAGTGGATCGACGCCAACGGCGCCTTCCCCGCAACGATGGTCGACCGCATCGTGCCGGCGACGACCGAGGCCGACATCGCCGAAGTCTCCCGGCTCATCGGCGTCGAGGACGCCGCCCCCGTCATCGGCGAGCCCTTCCGGCAATGGGCGATCCAGGACGTCTTCGCGGCGGGCCGCCCGGCCTGGGATCGCGTCGGCGCGCAGATGGTCACCGAGGTCGCGCCTTTCGAGTTCATGAAGCTGCGGATGCTCAACGGCGCCCATTCCAGCCTCGCCTATCTCGGTTATCTCGCCGGCCACGAAACCGTTGCCGAGGCCAGCGGCAATGCCGTCCTCGCCCGCTTCCTCCAAGGGCTCTGGGCCGAGATCATCCCGACCGTTCCGGCTCCGCAGGGCGTCGTGCTGGCGGACTATGCCGAGGCGCTGCTGACCCGCTTCCGCAACCCCGCCATCCGCCATCGCACCTGGCAGATCGCCATGGATGGCTCACAAAAGCTGCCGCAGCGCCTGCTCGGCACCATTCGCGAGCGGCTCAAGGCCGGCGCTCCAATCGACCATCTCGCGCTCGGCGTCGCTGCCTGGATGCGCTATGTCAGCGGGACCGACGAGACCGGCGCGGCGATCGATCTCCGCGATCCGCTGGCAGCGGAGTTCGCGACGAGGGCGAAGGCTGCCGGCCGCAACGCTGCGGCCCTGAGCCAAGCCCTGCTCGGCATCGAGGCGATCTTCGGCAGCGACCTGCCCCGCGAGGAACGCTTCACCAGGCCGGTCGAGCGGCATCTGGCGGCGCTGTTCGAGAAGGGTGCCAAGGCGACCGCGGCTTCGCTGAATTAGGACGCAGCTGGGAAACGCAGAGCGCGGGGAACCCTCTCCTGTAAGGAGATGGCAGGGTGAGGTGTAGGCCCTGGAACCAGTTATCTCCACCTCGAAGCGAGGAAGCGGTGAGGTAGCGGCCAAACGTCAAATGGCCGACCCCTCACCCCTGCCCCTCTCCCGGGAGAGGGGTTCCCCGCGAAACCTCTTGATCCCGACCTGCCTCTACCGCCAGATGCGGCCATGAAGCGGTTCGCCGTCCTCGCCCTCGCTTGCTGTCTTGGCCTGTGCCTGGTCCCCGGCGCCGCGCTGGCGCAATCGCGCGTCACCGTGCCGAATTTCTGGGACCCGCGCATCCGGCTCGACCGGCCGGAGCCCGGCCCGCCGCGCGTCGTCCGCTTCCTGACCGACGACGATTACCCGCCGCTGCATTTTGCCGGCCCCGACGGCATCCTCACCGGCTTCTCGGTCGAGCTGGCCCGCGCCGCCTGCGAGAAGCTCGGCTGGACCTGCACGGTGCAGGCCCGCCGCTTCGACACGCTGCTGGATTCGCTCGCCGAGGGCCGTGGCGACGTGCTGGCCGCGGCGGTGAACCTCTCCCCGCAAATCCGCGAGCGCTTTGCCGCGAGCCATCTCTATTTCCGCAGCACGGCGCGGCTCGCGACCACGCGCGGCAATGCCCAGGCCGAACTCGACACCCGCAGCCTGCAGGGCAAGCGCGTCGCCGTCGTCGGCGGCTCGGCGCATCAGGCCTTCCTCGAACGGCTGCTGCCCTTCGTCCAGCGCCGCGAGACCGGCACGCTCGCCGGCGCGGTCACGGCCCTGCGCAGCGGCGATGCCGAGTTCGTCTTTGCCGACGGCGTCGCGCTCGCGCTGCTGCTGGCCGGTTCGGCTGGCGGCGAGCTCGCCTTCACCGGCGGCCCTTTCCTCGAAAGCCGCTATTTCGGCGAGGGCGTCGGCTTCCTCGTCCGCAAGGAGGAAATTCCGCTCAAGCGCGCCCTCGACTACGCGCTGCAATCGCTCTGGGATGACGGAACCTATGCCAGGCTCTATCTACGCTTCTTCCCGGTGAGCCCGTTCTGAGAGAGGCGATCATTCTGCCTCCCGCGTCATGCTCGTCCTCGTGCCGAGCATGACGCGGACGATAGCTCGTTGCCGTCACTCTGCCGGGGCATTCGCCCTAAGCGAGGTCTTGGCGACGGAGGTGAGCCATCCCGACGCAGCCGGCAGGATCGCATCGTTGAAATCGTAGCGGTCATTGTGGAGCTCGCCGCCATCCTTGACCGGCCCGTTGCCGATCCAGATGTAGCAACCCGGAAGGCGCTCGAGAAAATAGGCGAAATCCTCTCCGGTCGTGCTCGCCTTCAGGTCGCGCCGGACGCTCAGCCCGGCCGCCTTGCCAGCGGCGGCGGCCAGTTCCTCCTCCGGCGCGGTGTTGACGGTGGCGACGCCGTGCATCGTCTCGACCTCTGCCGTCATCTCGAAGGTCGCGGCGATGTTGCGGGCGATGGTCCCGAGCCGCGCCAGCAGCCGCTCGCGCACCGCCGGCACGAAGGTGCGGAACGTGCCCTCGATGAAGACGTTGGTCGGAATCTGGTTCGAGGCGAGCCCACCATGCACCTGGCCGATCGAGACCACCGCTGATTCCATCGGATCGACATTGCGGGAGACGATCGTCTGCAGCGCGACGATGAGATGCGCCATGGCGACGATCGGATCGCGCGTCGTCTCCGGCAGGGCCGCATGGCCGGCCGTGCCGGTGAGCGTGATCTTGAAGCGGCCGGGCTCGGACATCACCGGGCCGCGATGCACCGCGATCGTGCCGGCTTCCAGCCCCGGCCAGTTGTGCAGGGCGAAGATGCGCTCCATCGGGAAGCGGTCGAGCACCCCGTCGGCAAGCATCGCCTGCGCACCGCCAGCCCCCTCTTCCGCCGGCTGGAAGACGAACTGGACCGTGCCGCTCCAGCCCTCGTCGCGGGAAAGCAGCGCCGCAGCCCCCAGCAGCGCAGTCGTGTGCCCGTCATGGCCACAGGCATGCATCACGTTCGGCGTGCCCGATTTGTAGGGCAGGTCGCTGGCCTCCGCGATTGGCAGCGCGTCCATATCGGCGCGCAGGCCGACCGAGCGCTCCGAGCCCCCGCGCTTTAGCGTCGCCACCACGCCATGGCCACCAACGCCCGCGGTGAAGGGAACCCCGAGTTCGGTCAGCTTGTCCTGCACGAAGATACTCGTCACCGTCTCGTGACGGCCAAGTTCCGGATGGGCATGCAGATGCCGGCGCCAGGCGGTCAGGGTTTCGTGCAGGTCGCGATCCAAGGCGGTATCCTCTCAGGCATAGGTCACATGCAACCTATACCCGCCGGCCTCTTCGGCAACCGCCGTTACGCCTCTCCGTCATTCTCGGGCGAAGCGCAGCGCAGACCCGACAATCGCTTGCAGGAGATGCTCGGGTCGAGCCCGAGCATGACGCGCCTCCGTTCGGACGCATTGACGCCCCCCTTTGCAATCTGCGAAAGCCCGTGCCTCGCTTTTTTGCAGGATCTGGAGAGGACACCAGCCGACATGCCCGTTTTCGACCCCGCCCTTGTGGACGCCGCCCAGCGTTCGGCCGCCTGGCCGTTCGAGGAAGCTCGCAAGCTCGTCGCGCGGATCGAGAAAGCGGGCAAGAAGGAGGTCATCTTCGAGACCGGCTACGGCCCCTCCGGCCTGCCACATATCGGAACTTTCGGCGAGGTCGCGCGCACCTCGATGGTCCGCCACGCTTTCCGGGTTCTGACCGGCAACACCATCCCGACCCGGCTGATCGCCTTCTCGGACGATCTGGACGGGCTGCGCAAGGTTCCCGACAACGTTCCCAACAAGGAGTTGCTCGCGGCCAATCTCGGCAAGCCACTGACCGAGGTGCCCGACCCCTTCGGCACGCATGACTCGTTCGGCCGGCACAACAATGCCCGGCTGCGGGCCTTCCTCGACCGCTTCGGCTTCGACTACGAGTTCAAGTCCTCGACCGACAGCTACCGGGCCGGCGAATTCGACGCGACGCTGCTGAAGATGCTGGCGCGCTACGACGCGGTCATGAAGATCATGCTGGCGACTTTGCGCGAGGAGCGCGCCGCGACCTATTCGCCCTTCCTGCCGATCCATCCGGCGACGCGCGTCGTCATGCAGGTGCCGATCGACGAGGTCGATGTCGCGGCCGGCACTATCGCCTGGGCCGACCCGGCGACGGGCGAGCGCTTCGTAACGCCCGTGACCGGCGGCCACGTCAAGCTGCAGTGGAAGCCCGACTGGGCGATGCGCTGGGTCGCGCTCGGCGTCGACTACGAGATGGCCGGCAAGGATCTGATCGACTCGGTCAAGGTCTCCTCGCAGATCGCGCGCGCCCTCGACGGCACGCCGCCGGAAGGCTTCAACTACGAGCTTTTCCTCGACGAGCAGGGCCAGAAGATCTCGAAGTCGAAGGGCAACGGCCTGACCATCGAGGACTGGCTCGAATACGGCCCGCAGGAGAGCCTGGCACTCTACATGTTCCAGCGCCCGCGCGAGGCCAAGAAGCTGCATTTCGACGTCATTCCGCGCGCAGTCGACGAATATCTGCAGTTCCTTGGCGGCTATGAGCGGCAGGACTGGAAGAACCGCCTCGGCAACCCGGTCTGGCATCTCCACCATGGCGAGCCGCCGCAGCCGGAGATCATCGCGACCGGCGAAGGCGAGAACGCGTCGCGCGCGCAGATCACCTTCGGCTTGCTGATGAACCTCGTCGCCGTGGCGAATTCCGAGGACAAGGCCGTGCTCTGGGGCTTCCTCCAGCGCTACGGGCCGGGCATCTCGCCAGCGACCCATCCGCGCCTCGATGCGCTGGTCGGCTACGCGATCGCCTATTTCCGCGATTTCGTGAAGCCGGCAAAGACCTACCGCCTTGCCGACGACACGGAGCGCACGGCCTTCACGGCGCTCGACGCAGCCATCGCCGCCCTGCCGGCGGATGCGACCGCAGAGATGGTGCAGGACACCGCGCTGGACGTGGCGCGCGCCATCCCGCGTTACCAGAACCTGACCGCCAAGAACGCGACACCCGAGCGGCCGGGTGTCTCGGGCGACTGGTGGAAGGCGATCTACCAGGTCCTGTTCGGCGAGGATCAGGGCCCCCGCTTCGGCTCCTTCGCCGCGATCTACGGCCTTGCCAACACCCGTGCCCTGATCGCCAAGGCGCTGGCGGGCGGGCTGGTCGAGGAACACGCCGCATTCTTGGGCGCGCGCAAGGCGGGATGACACTCCTCGCAATAATGGACTGTAGACGTCGCCTTCCGGGAGCCTGAATGACAAACGCCGCCGAAGCCGTCGAACACGCCATCACGAGCCGCCGCGCAATCCGCGCTTTTCTGCCCGACCCGGTCGATCCGACACTCGTCCGCCGGCTGATCGAAGTCGCGGCGCAGGCGCCGAGCGGCACCAACATGCAGCCCTGGAAGCTCCGTGTCATCGGTCCGCAGGCGCGTGCGCGGCTGGAGACGGCGCTGGTCGCCGCGCTCGATTCGCCGGACGTCCCGGCCGAGGAGGAATACCGTTACTATCCCGAGACCTTCCGCGAGCCTTATCTCGCGCGCCGCCGCAAGGTCGGCTGGGACCTCTACGGCCTGCTCGGCGTGACCAGGGGCGATGTTGCCGGCATGAAGCGCCAGAGCGCCGCCAATCTGCGTTTCTTCGGCGCGCCGGTCGCGCTGATGCTGACGGTGGACCGTGACCTCGAGATCGGCTCCTGGCTCGATCTCGGCATGTTCGTCCAGAACCTGCTGATCGCGGCGCAGGGGCATGGGCTGCAATCCTGCCCGCAGGCGATCTTCGCGCGCTTCCATCCGGTTGTACGGCGCGAGCTCGCCATCCCCGAGAGCGAGGTCGTGGTCTGCGGCATCGCCATCGGCCATGCCGATCCCGATGCGCCGCAGAACCGCCTCGTGCCCGAGCGCGAGCCCGTCGAAGGCTTTACGACCTGGCTCGACTGAGCGGCTTCAGCGGCCGCGCAGGCTCTTCAGCAGCGGCTCGCCGGCAAAGTGCATCGCGACGATCGCGATTCCGCCGACGACCAGCCCGAACACGGCCGAGAACACCGCCCCAGCGAGCCATTCGATCGCGCCGCCCAGCCACGGCAGAGCCCGGCCCGCAGCCACGGCGATCCCGTGACTGGCATGGCCGATCGCGGTGAGCCCGAATTCTTCCAGCCCGTGGATGATGATGCCGCCGCCGACCCAGAGCATTGCCGCCGTGCCGACAGCGCCGAGCGCCGTCAGGAAATGCGGCATGCCGATCACGAGCGCCCGGCCCAGCAGGCGCACCGGCGCGAAGCGCTGCCGCGCCAGCGCGAACCCGGCATCATCCGCCTTCACGATCAGCGCAACGACGCCATAGACCAGCACGGTGATGCCGATGCCGACCACGGCCAGCACCAGAGCCTGCATCCAGAAGGACGCGGTCGAGACCGTCGACAGCGTGATCGCCATGATCTCGGCGGACAGGATGAAATCCGTCTTGATCGCTCCCGACACCTTCTGCTCTTCGAGCTGCCCGGCGTCCTGCGCGGCCGTCCCCGTCTCGGCCGGCGTCGCCGTCGCATGGGGCATGACGAGTTCGAGGATCTTTTCCGCCCCCTCGAAGCAGAGATAGACCCCGCCCGCCATCAGCAGCGGCGTGATCAGCCAGGGCGCGACAAGCGCGAGAATGAGCGCACCCGGCAGCAGGAAGAACAGCTTGTTCTTCAGCGAGCCGAGCGCGATCCGCCAGATGATCGGCAGTTCGCGCGAGGCCGCGAAGCCGACGGCATAGCGCGGCGTCACTGCCGCATCGTCGATGACGATACCGGCGGCCTTGGTCCCGGCCTTCGTGGCCTGCGCCACGACATCGTCCACCGAGGACGCCGCGACCTTGGCGATACCGGCGATATCGTCGAGCAGCGCGAACAGTCCAGAGCTCACAAGCAGCCTCCCGGGTCAGCCTTCGGCACCGCAGCAAAGCTAGGTTGCGCGAGGCAGCAATGACAATGCCACACCGGAACGCGTCAGCGATCAGCCCTGGTTGATCTCGAACAGTCCGGCGCAGCCCATCCCGCCGGCGACACACATCGTGACGACCGCATAGCGCGCCTTGCGGCGGCGGCCTTCGAGCAGTGCATGGCCGACGAGCCGGGCCCCGCTCATCCCGAAGGGATGGCCGATCGAGATCGCGCCGCCATTGACGTTGACCTTGTCGGGATCGATCCCGAGCGTGTCGCGGCAATAGATCGACTGCGAGGCGAAGGCCTCGTTCAGCTCCCAGAGGTCGATGTCGGAGACCTTGAGCCCGTTGCGCTCCAGCAGCCGCGGCACGGCGAAGACGGGACCGATGCCCATCTCGTCGGGCTCGCAACCGGCCGAGGCGAAGCCGCGGAAGATGCCGAGCGGAGCAAGCCCGCGCTTCTTCGCCTCCGCCGCCGACATCACGACGCTGGCCGCTGCCCCGTCGGAAAGCTGGCTCGCATTGCCGGCGGTGACGAACTTGTCCTCGCCGCGCACGGGCTTGAGCTTGAGCAGGCCTTCCAGCGTGGTATCCGGGCGGTTGCCCTCGTCCCTCGACAGCGTCACCGGCTGCTGGCTGACCTGGCCCGTCGCCTTGTCGGTGACGGCCATCACGGCGCTCATCGGCACGATCTCGTCGTCGAACAGCCCGCGCTGCTGGGCTGCGGCCGTGCGCTGCTGGCTCTGCAGCGAGAAGGCATCCTGCGCCTCGCGCGAAATGCCATAATGCTCGGCGACGATGTCGGCCGTCTCGATCATCGCGGTGTAGATCGTCGGCTTGTTCGCCAAAAGCCAGTCGTTCAGGGTGAGGTCGCGCCGGACCACGGGCTGCACCAGGCTGATCGACTCGACCCCGCCGCCGACGGCGACCGGCACGCCGTCCATCACGACGCGGCGTGCCGCATGCGCGATCGCCTCGAGCCCCGAGGCGCAGAAGCGGCTGACCGTGACACCGGCCGACTGCACCGGCAGTCCCGCCACCAGCGCCGCATGGCGCGCGACATTGCCGCCGGTCGCGGCTTCGGGATAGCCGCAACCCATCACCACCTCCTCGACCGCCTCCGGCTCGAGGCTGGCGCGCGCCAGCGCATGCCGGATCGCATGCGCCGCCATGTCGGCGCCACGGACCTGGTTGAAAGCGCCGCGATAGGCCTTGCCGATCGGCGTGCGGGCAGTGGAAACGATGACGGCTTCGGTCATGGACGCTTCATCCCTTTGTCAGATTTGATGTCTGTTCTTGTCTTCGTCGTCATGCCGGGCAACGCGATCAGACGGCCTTGCTCTTGAGCCCGGCAAAGCCCTTCCCCTCCGCTGCGAGACTCTTCAGCAGTGGGGCAGGTTCGAGCGTCCTGTCGCCCGTCTCGGCAAGCTGCGCCTCCAGCCGGCGCACGATGACGTCGAGCCCGACCGTATCGGCCCAGTACATCGGCCCGCCGCGCCAGGCCGGCCAGTTATAGCCGTTGAGCCAGATCACATCGATATCGCCCGGACGGGACGCGATGCCCTCGTCGAGGATGCGGGCCCCCTCATTGACCATCGGGTCGAGCAGGCGCGACAGGATCTCCTCGGTCGTGAAGCTGCGCCGCGTCACGCCCTGCTCTTGCGAGATCCGCGCGATCAGGGCCTCGACCTCCGGATCGCGCTGCCCGGTCCGGGCACCCTCGGGATAGAGGAAGTAGCCGCGGCCGGTCTTCTGGCCGAACCAGCCGGCTTCGCAGATCGCGTCCGCCACGGCGGCGGTCTTGCCGCGCGCCTTGCGCGACCGCCAGCCGATATCGTTGCCCGCCAGATCGGCCATCGCGCAGGGGCCCATCTTGAAGCCGAAATCCGTCAGCGCCGCATCGACCTCATGTGGCAGCGCGCCTGCGACGAGCAGGCGCTCGGTGGCGCGGGTGCGAGCCTCCAGCATGCGGTTGCCGACGAAGCCGAAGCCGTTGCCGACCACGACCGGCACCTTGCCGAGCCTGCGCCCGAGCGCCATCGCCGTCACCACGGCATCGTCCGCCACGCCCTCCGGCCGCACCACCTCGAGCAGCTTCATGACATTGGCTGGGCTGAAGAAATGCATTCCCAGCACGTCCTGCGGCCGCTTCGTCGCGGCGGCGATGCTGGGGATGTCGAGATAGGAGGTGTTGCTGGCAAGGATCGCACCCGGCTTGGCGATGGCATCGAGTTCGCGGAATATCTGCTGCTTGACGCTCATCTCCTCAAAGGCGGCCTCGATCACGATGTCGGCCTCGGCCGCCGCGGCGAGCCCGACGGCCGGTTTGATCAGTGCCAGGCGCTCGTCACGCTTGGCCGGCGTCAGCGAGCCGCGCGTCACCGACATCTCGTAGATCGCCGCGACGCGGTTCATGCCGTTGTCGATCGGCGCCTGCTCCCGCTCGATCAGGCTCACCTTGATGCCGGCATTGGCGAAGCACATCGCGATGCCGCCGCCCATCGTGCCGGCCCCGATCACGGCGGCGCTGGCGATCGGGCGCGGCTTCACCTCGTTGCCGATGCCCGGCACGCGGGCGATCTCGCGCTCGGCGAAGAAGACATGGCGCAGAGCCCCCGACCGGGGATCGGCCACCAGTTTCAGGAACAGCGCCCGCTCGGTCGCCAGCCCCTCGCTGAAAGGCAGCGTGAAGACGGCGCGCACCGCCTCGACCAGCGCCATCGCATTGGGCATGTCGCCGAATTTCTTGGTGGCGTCAGCGGCCAGCGCCTCGAAGCTCTCGCGATCAGCCGGGGTCAGGCGGTCGCTCTGCTCGCGAGCGGCTTCCGGCACGCCCTTCGCAGCAAGCACCTGTGCCAGCGCCATGGCCGCCGCCACGACATCGCCGCCCGTCACCTCGTCGACCAAGCCCCATTCCAGCCCCTTGCCGGCGGAAACCGGCTCGCCCGACAGCATCATCGGGAACGCTTTTGAGGCACCGATCAGACGCGGCAGGCGCTGCGTGCCGCCCGCACCCGGAATCAGGCCGAGCTTGATCTCGGGCAGGCCGAGCATCGCCGCAACCGAGGCCACGCGGCCATGGCAGGCCAGCGCGACCTCAAGCCCGCCGCCCAGCGCTGCACCCTGGATCGCCGCGATGACCGGCTTCGTGCAGGTCTCGATGGCATCGAGCACGTCCGGCAGGAACGGTGGCACCATCGACTTGCCGAACTCGCTGATATCGGCGCCGGCGATGAAAGCGCGCCCGGCGGCGGCGATCACGATGGCCGAGACGGCCGGATCGGAACCCGCATCGGCGATGGCGCGAGCGAGGTCGGAACGCAGGGCCTGGCCGAGCGCGTTGACCGGCGGATTGTCGATCGTGGCGATCGCGATTGCGCCATGACGGGCAAGCCGAACGGTCTCCATCGGTGCATATCCCTGCTCTGCAAGCGCCGTCGACCCGGCGCAACGAGGGCGAAGGAGGAAGTCTGCCGGTCGGCTTTTGTCAAGCCGGGGCATTCCCGGGACACGCGTTCGCAGGCGATGCGATCCCCCGCGAGCCGCCGCTTGACCCCCGCCGAACGGCCATGCCAAGCCTCCCCTGAAGACAATGACGAGCCTCGGGCCGGCACCGCGACGAAGCCGTTCCGGACCATCCGTCGAGGCCGCAGGGACGAGGAACCGCCGATGACCGCCGTCGTTCTGACCGACACCGTCGCGCCCGGCGTCACCAGGATCACGATGAACCGGCCGGAGCGCAAGAATGCGCTCAACCGTGCGAGTTATCTCGGGCTGATCGAGGCCTTCGCCACAGCCGAGGCCGATCCGCAGATTCGCGCCATCCTGATCACCGGCGCCGGCAACTGCTTCACCAGTGGCAACGACATCCGCGATTTCGCCGCTTCGGCCGGCGATGGCGCCCGCATCGCCATGGATTTCCTGACCACGATCTCGACCGCGACCAAGCCGGTCGTCGCCGCCGTCGAGGGCTTCGCTGTCGGCATCGGCACGACGATGCTGCTGCATTGCGATCTCGCTTTTGCCGGCACCGGAGCGACTTTCCGCATGCCCTTCGTGGCGCTCGGCCTCTCGCCCGAAGGCGCCTCGAGCCATCTCCTGCCGCTAGTCGCAGGCTCCAAGCGCGCCGCCGAACTGCTGATGCTGGGCGAGGCCTTCGGGCCCGAAACGGCGCTCGACGCCGGCCTGCTCAATGCCGTGGTCGCGGAAGGCGCGGCGCTCGACGCTGCGCTCGCCAAGGCGAAGGCGCTGGCAGCCCTGCCGCCGCAATCGGTTGCGTTGACCAAGCTGCTGCTGAAGCGGGGTCAGGCTGCCAGCGTCGCCGAGACGATCGCGACCGAAGGCCGGCATTTCGGCGAGCGCCTGCGCTCCGAAGAGGCTCAGGCCGCCTTTGCGGCCTTCCTGAAGAAGTGAGGCCTGCAGCGACGCCGACGGCGCCGCTGCACATGATCGTCAGGTCTTGATGCCGGCATCCACCGCCGCGCCCGAACCGCGCGACTGCACGGCCCGCCAGGCCATGTAAGCCCACAGCCCCAGCGTGCAGACGCCCAGCACGCCTGCGATCGGCCGCGACAGAAAGGCCAGGAACGCCCCGTCCGCCTTGATCATCGAACTCATGAAGTTCTGCTCCAGCATCTCGCCGAGCACGAGCCCGAGGATCAGCGGCGCGACCGGGATGCCATGCTCTTCCAGCAGCCAGCCGAACAGCCCCATCACCACCATCAGCACAACGCCATAGAGCGAGTTCGTCATGGCGAAGGAACCGACCATGCAGAAGATCAGGATGATCGGCAGCAGGATGTTGCGCGGCACCCGCAGGATCTGCTTGGCCGACTTGATCGCCGCCCAGCCGAGCGGGAACATCAGCAGATTGGCGATGATGAAGATGATGAAGACCGCATAGATCAGTTCTGGCGTCTGCAGGAAGACGCTCGGGCCCGGATTCATGCCCTTCATATAGAGCACCCCGATCACGATGGCCGTGATCGAATCGCCGGGAATGCCGAAGACCAGCGCCGGAATCCAGGCACCGCCCAGAGCCGAATTGTTGGCCGATGTCGAATCGACGATGCCCTCGATATGGCCGGTGCCGAATTTCTCCGGCTCCTTCGAGAGCTTCTTCGAGACCGCATAGGAGACCCACGCCGCGATGTCGGCACCAGCGCCAGGCAGCGCGCCGATCACCGTGCCGATCACCGAGCCGCGCAGGAAATTGTACCAGTATTTGCGCCAGACCGCCCCGACCCCGGCGAACATGTTGCCGACGGTCTGCTTCACCATAAAGCCGGCCTTGTCCATCGTCACGGCTCCGCGCAGCAGTTCCGAGACGGCGAACATGCCGATCAGCGTCGGGATGAAGTTGATGCCGGAGAGCAGGTCGACATTGCCGAAGGTGAAGCGCGGCTGGCCGGCCGCCGGGTCGATGCCAATGCAGCCGATGGCCAGGCCGATGAAAAGCGACAGCAGCCCCTTCAGCGGATCGCCCGTGCCGATGAAGACGGCGCAGGTCAGGCCGAGACAGGCGAGCCAGAAATATTCGAAGGACGAGAAGTTGATCGCGACCTCGGCCAGAGCCGGCGCCAGGACGATCAGGATGATGACGCCGAAGATGCCGCCCAGCACGGAGAAGACGAGGTTGACGCCCATGCACAGGTCGAGTTGACCCTTCTTGGTCATCTCGTAGCTCTCGTCGGCATAAGCGGCCGAGGCGGGCGTGCCCGGCATGCGCAGCATCGCCGCTGGAATATCGCCGGCAAAGATCGCCATCGCGGTTGCCGTGACGATCGCGCCGAGCGCCGGTACGGGCGGCATGAAGAACGTCACCGGCACCAGCAGCGCCGTCGCCATCGTCGCGGTGAGGCCCGGCATGGCTCCCACGAACATGCCGAAGATGGCCGAGCCCATGATGACGGACAGGACGTAAGGGTCGAAGACGAGGCCGAATGCGGCGGTAATTGCGGTCATCCGGGCCTCCTCAGAGCACGCTGTCGAGAATGCCGCGCGGAAGCGGCACGCGCATCAGATTGCCGAAGAAGTATTGCACCGCGATCGTCATGCAGATGGCGACGATGAGGGCGGTGACCGGACGAACCCCGAACCACAGGAACAGGCCCAGCTGGATCAGGAACGCGGTCGGGATGAAACCGAGCGGCTCCGACGCCAGCAGATAGAACACCATGGCGGCCAGCATCAGCGCAAAGGAGGCCAGCCTTCGCGGCTGTCCCGTCCAGTCGTCGAGCACGAGCCAGGGGCGGCGCTCGCCGCGCCGCTCGCGCAGAATCAGCAGCAGGGAGCAGAGGATGATCCCGGCCCCGAGGATGCGCGGAAACAGGCTCGGTCCGTATTTCTGGCCGGGGAAAGGGGGGAAGGTGAAGGTCATCGCGATCATGGCGCCGGCGAGCAGCAGGAACGCGACGCCGACGACGGCATCGTTGAAGCGCATCGTGCGAACTTTCTGAATAGGTGAACGAGCACGCCCGAAGGCGTGCTGAGCCAATGCGGGGCGGTGGCGCTCGCGGCCGCCGCCCGGGGCGCCCTTACGCCGGCTTCTTGGCGAGACCGCCAGCCGCCAGCGCAACACCCATCTGCTTGTCGCTGTCGGCCATATACTGGCCAAAGCCGGGGCCGTCCGCGTAGATCATGGTGAACCCGCGCGCATCCATGAACTCCTTGTATTCCTTGGAATTATAGATGGTCTTGAGTTCGGCGTTCATGATTTTGACGACGTTCTCCGGCAGCTTCTCCGGGCCGGCGATACCGCGCCACGAGCCGACCTGGAAGTCGATGCCGAGCGTCTCCTTCATCGTCGGCACGTCCTTGAACTGCGGATTCCGCTCACCCGCCATGATCGCCAGCGAACGGGCGCGACCAGCGTCGAGCATGGCGCGCGCTTCGGGCACGGAACATGTGACGAAGTCGATTCCTCCAGCAGCCAAGTCCTGCATGGCGGGTGCGGCGCCGTTCGAGGGAGCCCAGGCGACATGGTCCGGCTGCAACTTCATGCCAAGCATCCAGCCAATCAGCGCAAGATGCCAGATTCCACCCTGCCCGGTGCCCGAGGCCTTCATCTTGCCGGCCGGCGCGGCCTTGATGGCATCGGCGAGGTCCTTGATCGTCTTGTAGGGGGCGTCCGCCTTGACCTGCACGCCTGACGGATCCGAGTTCATCAGCGCCAACGGCGTATAGTTGGACGGAGTGAGTTGCGTGAGCCCCTGGTGATGCATCATCGCGATTTCGGAGGTGATGATGCCGAGCGTGTAGCCGTCCGGCGCGCCGGTCGCGATCGCTGAATGGCCCACCACACCGGAGCCGCCGGTGCGGTTCACGACATTGAATGGCTGGCCGAGGCTTTTTTCGAGCAATGCCGCCACGATACGCACCACCGCGTCGGTGCCACCGCCCGCGCCCCAGGGGCAGATCATCTGGACCGGCCGCGCAGGCCACTTTGCCTGGCCGATTGCAGGGCTTGCAACGAGCCCTGCCGCTCCCGCTGCAGCGGCGCCCTTGAGAACGCCACGCCTGCTAATGATGTCGGTCATCTCTGTTACCTCTCCTTAAATCGATTTAGTGTCCGAGTGCTCCTCGTCCTAGACGGGGCTCTCTTGCGTAGGTCAACGTATCTGAGCCGATTGTCGCGGCTGAGACAACTGGTCTTTGGGCGATTTCTACAATCCGCAGATGACCGGCAGAACCGACTTCGCCACCTTCTCCACCACAGCCCCCGTGCTGAGGTCGGGACCGGCGGCCGCGACTGCGGACGTCAGCCCGGCCCGCCCCATCAGGCCCTGCAACGCCGCACTGTCGGCAACCGCGTAGGCGCGCTGCGGCGCGACACCTGCGATCAGGATCTTGTCGGACGGGTTGGCGGTGACGAGCCCCACCGGCCGCCCCTGGCGATCGAATGCCGGCGCGCCGGCCTGCCCCGGCTGCAACGGCGCAAACACCGCGACATTGGCACCGATCCGGACGCCCTGTCCGGGCAGGGCAACGGCGGCGCGCTTGCCACTGTCCTCGCCGAAGGCGACCAGCACGAGGCTCTCGCGCTCGGCCGGCACCTCCGCCCGCAAGGCAGCCGCAGCGAAGGCCTGCCCACCGTCGACCTCGAGCAGGACGAGCCCGCCTTCCGGCGATCCGCGCAGCTTGGCTGCACGACCGCTGAGACGCACTGACCTGCACCCCTCGACGGCGGAAGCCGCCGTCACCGCGACGCGATCGGCAACGGCAAGCGCGACGCCGTAGCGTTCCGTGACGCGCACCGGCACCGTCACGGCCGCAGGCCCCGTCGCAGCGGCAGTCGGGGGCGCGGAGGCGATGGCCGACGCCGCCGGCAGCGGCCCGGTCGGGAAGGGCTCGAAGCTCGAGGCAATCGCGATCACCAGCTTGTCGACCGTGCCCGACAGCGCCTTGTCGTAGCCGATCGAGAAACCGCGCAGGCCTGACGGCCCGGCTGCCAGCCGGCGATAGAATTTGCCGGTCGGCGTCTCGCCGGTGACGACGAAGAAGTCCGGGCGCAGCAGCTTGTAGGTGATCTTGCGGCCCGGATTGTTCGGGGTCGGCGCCGTCGCCTTCTCATAGACCGCCTCCAGCGTCTCGCCTTGCGGCGTGACCGAGGTATCCAGCGTGATCTTGCCGTCGCCGCTCTGCCAGCGGCTGCCGGCCGGCGAGGCGTCCCGTTTCGGCAGGACGGTCGCCGGGATGCCGATGCGCACACCGGTCCTGTCGTCGGCGATCAGGCGGAAGCCGGCCGCGTCGCGCGCCGCCTGGGCCCCCTGCGCCAGGGTGCGCCGTTCGGCCGGGTTCAGCATCCCGTCAGGCGCGCCGCGCGCGGGCGCCTTCAGCGCGTTGATGGCGCGGAAGGTCAGCGGGCCGTAGGAACCGCTGGCCGCGCCGTTGAAATGGCCGGTCCAGATCAGGTCGGTCTGAATCGCCTTGCGCTCGGCCTCCGGAAGGCTCTCGAAGCTCGCCTGCGCGGCGGCGAGCTGCGGATTGGGCGCCGGCGCCGGAGCTTGCGCGCCGGCAGGCGGCGCGCTCAGCAAGACAAGCGCCAGCGCGGCGGCTCGGACCTGCTCGGTTCGCGGGTGATGCAGGCAGGCGCGCAGCATGGGTCTCGTCCTTGAGGGCGGGTGGAGCGGCCGCATTGAGCGCCAGAACGGCACACGCCGCAACCGCGGTGTGCCAGAAGGTGGCGCGGCGATACGATCCACGATACCGGCTGCTGGGCGACCTTCATTCGCATGACTTGAACGCCTGCGACGCGGTGATAGCCTGCCGGTCCGGTCTCACGCCGCGGTGGGCGTGATGGGGCTGATGCCTTGTCCGCCGACGCCGTCGGACGGACCCGACCCAGAGGAACGACGATGACCTTGCTCGCCCGTCTTGCGCTCCTCCTCGGCCTCTCCCTTGCCGCCCATCCCGCCCTGGCCCAGAAGGCCTATGTCCGCAACGATCTCGCAGCCGACGGGCAGCGGCTGGAAGAGCGGCTGAAGCGCGAGGTCTCGACCGGCCCCCGCTCCGCCGCGGACGCCGTGCGCGCAGGCGAGGCGGCGCTCGCGCGTGGCGATGCCCGCGCCGCCCTGCCCCAGGCCAACGCAGCCGTCGTCGCCGAGCCCGCCAACGCTGCCGGCTGGCGCCTGATGGCGCGCGCCGCCAGCGCGATCGAGCCGCGCGACTATCGCGAGCGCTGGGAGCTGCGCGAACGCGCCATCAGCGCGGCCTATCTCGCCTATCAACGCTCGACCAACCGCAATGACGAGGCCGCCTCGCTCGGCGTTCTCGCCCGCCTGTTCGAGAAGAACGAACTCTGGCGTCCGGCGCTGACGACCTATCGCCTCAGCCTCGACCTCACCGACAACGCTTTGCTGCGTACCGCCTATGAGGGCCTGCGCGCGCAGCGCGGCTTCCGCCTGACCGGGAACAAGGTCGATGCCGACGCGGCCTCGCCCCGCGCCTGCTTCGAGTTCTCCGAACCCCTCGCACGTGGCCGTGTCGATTTCGCACCATACGTCGCGATTTCCGGCGGCAGGAACACGCAAGGATCGGGTGATTTCGCCGTCAGCGCCGAAGACAAGCAGATCTGCGTCGACGGCCTGCGCCATGGCGAGCGCTACGCCTTCGTCATCCGTCAGGGCGTGCCCTCGGCGATCCCCGACGAGAAGCTGCTGAAATCCGCCGACTACGAGGTCTATGTCCGTGACCGCACGCCGTCCGTGCGCTTCACAGGCAAGAACTACGTCCTGCCGCGCACCGGCCAGCAGGGCGTGCCTGTGGTCTCGGTCAACGCCGACCGGCTTGACCTCGAGGTCATGCGCATCGGCGACCGCAACCTGATCAATTCGGTCCATTCCGACGACTTCCTCGGCCAGCTCGGCTCCTATCAGTCCAAGCAGATCGAGAGCGACAAGGGCCAGAGCGTCTGGACCGGCTCGATGGAGGTGAAATCCGAGCTGAACAAGGACGTCATCACGGCCTTCCCGGTGGTCGAGGCCGTGGGGACGCTCAAGCCCGGCGTCTATGTAATGTTTGCCAAGCCGAGCGGCGGCAAGGCGACTGCATCGTCCTCCGATGGCGATGGCGACTATGACGACGGCACGACGCGCGCGACCCAGTGGTTCGTCGTCTCCGATCTCGGCCTGACCTCGTTCTCCGGCCCCGACGGCGTGCATGTGCTGGTGCGCTCGCTCGCCGACGCCGCCCCCGTCGCCAATGCCGAACTGCGCCTGCTCGCCCGCAACAACGAGGTGCTGGCGACCGTGCGCTCCGATGCCAACGGTTATGCCCGCTTCGACGCCGGTCTCGCCAAGGGTCAGGGCGGCAATGCGCCAGGCCTCGTCACGGCCGGGCTGGGTGAGGATTACGGCTTCCTCGACCTCAAGCAGACGGCCTTCGATCTCTCCGATCGCGGCGTCAAGGGTCGCGTCGCGCCCGCCGGGCTCGACGCCTATCTCTACACCGAGCGCGGCGTCTACCGCTCGGGCGAGACCGTCTACCTGACCAGCCTGCTGCGCGATGCGCGCGGCGCCGCCGTTTCCGGCCTGCCGCTGACCCTCGTCGTCAAGCGGCCGGATGGCGTCGAGTACCGCCGCCGTCAGGTCGAGGATCAGGGCGCGGGCGGGCGAGCTCATTCGATCCCGCTGATCTCGGGCGCCGCGACCGGCACCTGGCGGGTCCAGGCCTATGCCGACCCCAAGGGCCCGGCGATCGGCGAGGTCTCCTTCCTCGTCGAGGATTATGTGCCTGAGCGCCTCGAACTGACGCTGGCGTCGAAGGCGCCGGTACTCCAGGCCGGCGAGCCGGCCGAAATCGACGTCACCGCGCGCTATCTCTACGGCGCGCCGGGTTCGGCGCTCGACGTCACCGGATCGATGACGATCCGCGCGGCCGGCCAATCGGCCATTCCGGGCTTCGCCGGCTATCAGGTCGGCCTGACCGACGAGGCCTTCGAGGCGGTCCAGTCCGAATTCGAGGAGAGCACCACGACCGATGCCACCGGCAAGGTCACGGTGACCAATCCGGTCGCGCAGCCGGAAACCAACCGCCCGCTCGAGGCTGAGTTCACCATCCGCGTCGGCGAACCCGGCGGGCGCGCCATCGCCCGCTCGCTCACCCTGCCGATCGTGCCCAAGGGTGCGGCCATCGGCGTCAGGAAGGCGTTCAAGGAGGGGGAGCTCGGCAATGGCCAGACCGCGACCTTCGACGTCATCATGGCCAATGGTGACGGACGACGTCTGACGCGACCCGGGGTGAAGTGGACCCTGTCCAAGGTCACCCGCAACTATCAGTGGTTCTTCCAGGATGGCCGCTGGAACTTCGAGGGTGTGAAATCGACCCGCCGCGTCGCCGATGGCGAGATCGCTGTCGCCGAAGGCAGTGACGCCCGCATCGCCGCGCCCGTCCAATGGGGCAATTACCGTCTCGACGTTGCTGCCGACGGCCCCGATTCCACCGAGACCTCGGTCTCCTTCAGCGTCGGCTACGAAGCTGACAAGACCGCCGATACGCCGGACGTGCTCGATGTCGCGCTCGACAAGGCGGCTTACGCCGATGGCGAGAGCCTGCAGGTCCGCCTGGCGCCCCGCTTCGCCGGCAAGGCGACGCTCGCCGTGATCAGCGACCGCGTCACTGAGCTCCGCACCATCGACATTGCGCCCGGCGGCACCACCACGCGCATCCCGGTCAAGGCCGAATGGGGCGCCGGTGCCTATCTGGTCGTGCTCGCCCATCGCCCGATGGACACGGCCGCCCAGCGCCTGCCCGGCCGCGCCATCGGCCTGTCCTGGTTCCAGATCGGCAAGGAAAGCCGGACGCTGGCGCTCGATCTCGGCGCGCCCAATCTGGTGCGTCCGCTCTCGACGCTGTCCCTGCCGGTCAAGGTCACCGGCGCGCGTGCCGGCGAGGAGGCTTTCGTCACGGTCGCAGCGGTCGATGTCGGCATCCTCAACCTCACCCGCTTCGAGAGCCCCGACCCGAGCAAGCACTTCTTCGGCCAGCGCCAGATCGGCCATGAACTGCGCGACCTCTACGGCTATCTGATCGACGGCATGCAGGGCACACGCGGCGCGATCCGCACCGGCGGCGATGCAGCGCCTGCGCTCGAAGGCGAGAAGCCGACGCAGGAGCCGGTCGCGCGCTATTCCGGCGTGGTCAAGGTCGGTCCCGACGGCATCGCCAGGGTCGATTTCGAACTGCCGGCCTTCAACGGCTCGCTGCGCGTCATGGCCGTCGCCTGGTCGGCCGGCCGCACCGGGCAGGCCAGTACGGAGGTGATCGTGCGCGATCAGGTCGTCGCGCAGGCGACGCTGCCGCGCTTCCTCGCCATCGGCGACCAGTCGCGCTTCCACCTCCAGATCGACAATGTCGAGGGCCCGGCCGGTCCCTACGTCGTCGATCTCGACGTGCGCGGGCCGGTGCTCGTCGCCGCAGACGCGACGCGACGCACGATCCAACTCGCCGCCGGCGCCAAGGCGCAGATGACGATCCCTGTCACCGCCGCCGGGCTCGGCCGCGCCGAGTTCGATGTCCGCATTACCGGACCGGGCGGCGTCGGCACGGTGCAGAACCTCGCGGTCCGCGTGCAGCCCTCGGCGAATACGATCGCGCGCCGGATCGTGCGCCCGATCCCCGGCAATGGCGGCGCGATCACGGTTTCCTCCGATCTGATGGCCGATCTCGTACCGAATTCCGGCCAGGTCTCCGTCTCGGTCTCGCCGCTCGCCTCGCTCGACGTACCCGCCTTGCTCAAGGCGCTCGACCGCTACCCCTATGGCTGCACCGAGCAGACGGTCAGCCGCGCCTTGCCGCTGCTCCACGTCAACCGGCTCGCCTCGCTCGAGCATCTGGCGCTCGACGCCAATGCCGACGAGCGTGTCCAGAACGCGATCGAGCGCGTGCTGGCGCGCCAGGGCGCCAACGGCTCCTTCGGGCTCTGGGGTGTCGGCGGCGACGATCTCTGGCTCGACGCCTTCACGGCCGACTTCCTGACACGGGCCCGCGAGCGCCAGTTCGCGGTGCCGCAGACGGCCTTCAACCTCGCGCTCGACCGCCTGCGCAACCAGGTCGTCAACACCGGCGACATCGTCAAGGAGGAGGCCGCCGGCATCGCCTATGCGCTCTATGTGCTGGCTCGCAACGGCCGGCCCGTGATGGGCGATCTGCGCTACCTTGCAGACAACAAGCTCGCCGACTTTGCGACGCCGCTGGCCCGGGCCCAGATCGGCGCGGCGCTCTCGGCATTGGGCGATCGTGGCCGCGGCCGCGCCGCCTTCACCAGCGCGCTCGCCGGCCTGCAGGAGCGCGGCGACGACAGCCTGTCGCGGCCCGATTACGGCTCGCGCCTGCGCGACGGTGCCGCCGTCCTGGCCCTGATCGCGGAATCGTCCGGCGAGCGAGCCGACATCAGCCGCGCGGCAGCCGTGCTCGACGGCGCGCGCAACAGCGCGCGCTACACCTCGACGCAAGAGCAGATGTGGATGGTGCTGGCGGCGCAGGCCATGGCGAAGGACGCCGAGGGCATGACGCTGACCGTCGACGGCGCCGAGCGCAAGGGCGCGCTCTATCGCACGATTTCGGCCGAGGCCCTGGAGAGCAAGCCCCTGACCGTCGCCAATCCCGGCGCCGCGACCGCCCAGGCCGTCATCACAGTCTCGGGCATCCCGACCGGGAGCGAGCCGGCGCTCAACCAGGGCTTCGGGCTGGAGCGTGTGCTCTACACGATGAAAGGCGAGCGGGCCGACCCCGCCCGGCTGCGCCAGAACGAGCGCTATGTCGTGGCCCTGACCGTGACGGAGCCAACCAGCCGCTACGGCCGGCTGCTGCTGGTCGACCCCGTACCCGCCGGGCTCGAGATCGAGAACGCGAACCTCACCGAAGGTGCCTCCGTCGCAGGTCTCGACTGGCTGAAGCAGGAGGTCTACCCGGTGCATACGGAAGCGCGCGACGATCGCTATGTCGCCGCCTTCGAACGCTCGGGCGGTTCCAGCCAGAAGCTGTCCTACACGGTCGCCTATATCGCGCGCGCCGTCTCGCCCGGCCGCTATGTCGCTCCCGCCGCCGTGATCGAGGACATGTACCGGCCCGACCGCTTCGGACGGACGGCCTTCGGCACGGTGGATATCGCGTCGGCGCGGTAGTCATGGGCGCTCGGGTCGACGAGACAAACGCGACGGAGCCCCCTCTCCCCTCGGGGGAGAGGGCTGGGGTGAGGGAAGGCGATACCTCCCGGAGTTTCCGCCTCCCATCCCTCATCCGTCAGCGCTTCGCGCTGCCACCTTCTCCCCCGAAGGGAGAAGGGCTCGTGCGTAGCTTCCCGAAGCTGAAGATCGCCGCCGCGTCCTGCGTCCTGCTCCTCGCGGTCGCCACAGCCGGCCTGTTCCATTACGCCGCAACCCTCCCCCCTCTCGATCTCGCCGTCGCCACCGATCGTTCGACTGTGGTCCTCGACCGCGAGGGCCGGTTGCTGCGGCCCTTCCTCACGGCGGACGGCCGCTGGAAGCTCCAGGTCGGCGTCGACGATGTCGATCCGCGCTATCTCGCCATGCTCAAGGCCTTTGAGGACAAGCGCTTCGACAGCCATTCCGGCATCGACGCGCTCGGCCTCGCCCGTGCTGCCGGCCAGATGCTGCTGAACGGCCGCGTCGTCTCCGGCGGCTCGACGCTGACCATGCAGGTCGCAAGGCTGCTGGAGCCGCGCGAGGAACGCAATGTCGCGGCCAAGCTTCGGCAGGCAGTGCGCGCCATCGAGCTGGAACGCCGCCTGACCAAGCCGCAGATCCTCGATCTCTATCTCACCCTCGCCCCCTTCGGCGGCAATCTCGAAGGCGTCCGTGCCGCGAGCTTCGCTTATTTCGGCAAGGAACCGAAACGGCTCTCGACCGCGGAGGCGGCGCTCCTCGTCGCCCTGCCGCAATCGCCCGAGACGCGCCGGCCGGACCGTTTCGCCGGGGCAGCCCGCAAGGCCCGCGAACGTGTGCTCGCCCGCGTCGAGCAGGCCGGTCTCGCCACGGCTTCCGAGGTCGCAGCAGCGCGTGAGGAGCCGCTGCCGACGGCGCGGAGGCCCTTCCCCCATCTCGCACCCCATGTCGCCGAGCAGGTCGTCGCGGAAGCGCCGGCCGCCCGCAGCCACCGGTTGAGCCTCGACGCGCGTCTCCAGGCCGGTCTCGAAAGCCTCGCCCGCGAGCGCAGCCTCGGTCTTGCGCCTCAGCTCTCGATCGCCATCCTCGCGGTCGACAACGAGACCGGCGAGGTCAGGGCGTCCGTCGGAGGCGTCGATTACTTCGCCACCGAGCGCGCCGGCTCGCTCGACCTGACGCGGGCGCTGCGCTCGCCGGGCTCGGCGCTGAAGCCTTTCATCTATGCGCTCGCCTTCGACAACGGCATCGCCCACCCCGAGACGATGCTGGAGGACCGGCCGGCGCGCTACGGCATCTACATCCCCACGAATTTCGACATGACATTCCAGGGCATGGTCTCGGCTCGCAAGGCGCTTCAGCTCTCGCTCAACGTGCCTGCCGTCGAACTGCTCTCGGCGCTCGGCCCGCAACGTTTCCTGTCGCGCCTGCGCGATGCCGGCGTTTCGGTGGCGATGCCCAAGGAGGGCGGCCCGCCCGGCCTTGCGGTCGGGCTCGGCGGCCTTGGCATCACGCTGCAGGATCTGACCCGGCTCTATGTCGGGCTGGCGCGCGGCGGCGAGGTACCGGAGCTGAGGGTCAGGACGGAAGCGCGGCGCAGCGCTGCCTCGTTGCCTCGCCTCGTCGAACCCGTCGCGGCCTGGTACGTCGCCGACACGCTGCTCGGCGCCCCGCCGCCGCTCAACGCCATGCCCGGCCGGATCGCCTACAAGACGGGCACCTCCTATGGCTACCGCGATGCCTGGGCAGTCGGCTTCGACCGCAAGCACACGATCGGCGTCTGGGTCGGGCGGGCCGACAACGGCGCCGTGCCCGGCCTGGTCGGACGCAGCGTGGCGGCACCGATCCTGTTCGACGCCTTCGCCCGGCTCGGCCTCGATCCGCGCCCCTTCCCGCAGCCGCCCGACAGCATCGTCGCGACCAGCGCGCATCTGCCACCGCCGCTGCGCCATCTGCGCCAGGACGTGCCGAAGACCGTCGCAGCGATGACGACACCGGCGCTCCGGCTCGCCTTCCCGCCCGAAGGCGCGAAGATCGACCTCGCGGCCTCCGCCGCCGACGGTCAGACGCAGCTCAACCTCAAGGTCGCGGGTGGCGCGCCGCCTTATACCTGGCTGGTCGACGGCGCGCCCGTGCTGAGCCCGACGCGGCGGCGCGAGGCAGTCTGGCAGCCCCCGGGCAAGGGCTTCATGCGGATTTCGGTGATCGACGGAACGGGTGCCAGCGAGAGCGTGTCCGTCAGGCTGCAATAAATCGTGGCCCGTCACCCGCCGTCATGGTCGGGCTTGTCCCGACTATCCACGTCTTCGCTGAGCGAGGCCTGTGTTCAAGGCGGGGATGCTTCGCCACAAAGGCGGGCATGACGGCAGAACCGGCGCCCCACCCTACTCCGCCGGATGCGGATGCGCGGCAGGCGCCTCATGCACCACATGGCCGTGCACCGAGCGCTTCGTGCTCGCGAGATAGGAATAGGCGACCGGCACCACATAGAGCGTGAGCAAGGTGCCGAAGCTCATGCCGCCGACGATGACCCAGCCGATCTGCGAGCGGCTCTCGGCGCCGGCGCCATGCGCGAGCGCCAACGGCACGGCGCCGAGCACCATGGCGCCCGTGGTCATCAGGATCGGCCGCAGACGCAGTTCTGCCGCCTCGACCAGCGCGTCGATCATCTCCTTGCCTTCCTCCCGGAGCTGGTTGGTGAATTCCAGGATCAGGATGCCGTGCTTGGTGATCAGGCCGACGAGCGTAATGAGCCCGATCTGGCTGTAGACGTTCATCGTGCCGCCGGTGAAATACAAGGCGGCCAGCGCGCCCGTCAGCGAAAGCGGCACCGAGACCATGATCACGACGGGGTCGATGAAGCTCTCGAACTGCGCCGCGAGCACCAGATAGATGAAGCCGAGCGCTAGCAGGAAGACGATCGCGATCGACGCGCCCGACTGCTTGAACTCGCGGCTCTGGCCGGAATAGTCGATCTGCACCGTCTTCGGCAGTACCCTGGCGGAAGCCTGTTCGAGAACCGCCAGCGCATCGCCCAGCGAATAGCCCGGCGCGGGAACGGCGGTGATCGTTGCCGAACGGAGCTGGTTGAAGCGGATCAACTCCTTCGGCGCGACGGTCTCCTCGATCTGCACGACGCTGGAGAGCTGCACGATCGCGCCGCTGCGTCCCATCAGATAGATCGACTGCAGGGCCTGCGGCGTGTTGCGATCCTCGCCCCCGACCTGGATGACGACATCGTATTGTTCGCCGTTCATGTTGAAGCGGGTGACCTGACGGCCACCGAGCAGCGTCTCCATGGTCCGGCCGATGACGTCGACACCGACACCGAGATCGGCGGCGCGCTGCCGGTCGATCGAGACCTTGATCTGCGGCTTGTCGAGGATGAGGTTCGACTCGACATTGGTCAGCACGGGCGAGCCCGCGATCTCCGCCAGCACGGCGTCGACATACTCCTTGATCTGCGCGTAGGCCTCGGACGAACGCAGCACAAACTCGACCGGCTTGCTGTTGGCACCGCCCTGCCCGAGCGAGGGCGGATTGGTGGCGAACATCCGGATGCCGGGAATCTGCGACAGGTTGCGGTTGATGTCGGCCACCATGGCCTGCTGCTTGATGGACCGCTCCTCCCAGGGTTTCAGCCGCGCGAAGGCAATGGCGCGCGTCACGTCCGGGAAGCCGACAATGACGAGATTGGTCTCGACATCCGGGTATGCCTTGAAGAATGCCTCGGCCCGCCTCGCATATTCGGAGGTGAACGCCATGGTCGCGCCTTCCGGCGCGACGCCGGTGATCGTGAAGCTGCCGCGATCCTCGACCGGCGCGAGTTCGGAGCGCAGATTTGTGAAGAAGTAATAGCTCCCGCCGGCGACGCCGAGCGCGAGGATCACGATCAGCGGACGCACCGAAAGCGCGCCGCGCAACGAAGCGCGATAGCCGCGCGACATCGCGTTGAACCCGCCTTCAAAAAGATTGTAGAGCCAGCCATGCGAGCTTTCGTGCTTGAGCAGCTTGGCGCACATCATCGGCGTCAGGGTGAGCGCGACGAAGCCCGAGACGAGCACGGCTCCGGCGAGTGTAAGCGCGAACTCGATGAACAGCTTGCCCGTGCGGCCGGTCGAGAACGCCATCGGGGCATAGACCGCGACCAGCGTCAGCGTCATCGCGATGACGGCGAAGGCGATCTCGTTGATGCCGCGGATCGCCGCCGCATTCGACTCCATGCCGTCCTCGATATGGCGGTGGACGTTTTCGAGCACCACGATGGCGTCGTCGACGACGAGGCCGATCGCCAGCACCATCGAGAGCAGCGTCAGCGTGTTCACGGTGAAGCCGAGCGCGTACATCAGCGCAAACGAGCCGACGAGCGAGACCGGGATGGTGACGAGCGGAATCAACGTCGCGCGTGCCGAGCGCAGGAAGATGAAGATGATCAGGACGACGAGCAGAACCGCCTCGAGGATCGTGCTGTAGACGGCCTGAATCGAGCGGTCGATGAACACCGAGGTGTCGTAGGATGTCGCGATGGTCATGCCCTCGGGCAGATCCTCGATGATCTCGGGCAGCGCGGCACGGACACCGTTGGAGACGTCGAGCGGATTGGCCGTCGCCTGCTTGACGATGCCGATCGTGACGGACGGATTGCCGGAGAACCAGGCGGCATTGCGCTCGGCCAGCGCGCCGAGCTCCACCCGCGCGATGTCACGCAGCTTGATCGAGAAGCCGTTGACGTCCTTGACGACGATCTGCTGGAACTGCTCCGGCGTCGTCAACCCGGTCTGCGACAACACCGTGAATTCACGGTTGTTGCTCTCGATGCGGCCGGACGGGATCTCGACGTTCTGGGCGCGGACGGCCGCTTCGATCTCCTGGACCGTGATGTTGTAGGCTGACATCCGGGCCCGATCGAGCCAGATGCGCATCGCATAGCGCCGCTCGCCGCGGATCTGCACCTCGGCGACGCCGGTGATGTTCTGCACGCGGTCGGTGATGAAGCGGTCGGCGAAATCGGTCAGTTCGAGCGGATTGTGTCGCGAACTGACCAGCGAGAGGAACAGGATCGGCTGGGCGTCCGCCTCGACCTTGGCGATGATCGGCTCTTCGATCTCGGTCGGCATACGGCCGCGCACGCGGCTGACGCGGTCGCGCACATCGGAGGCTGCAACGTCGGGGTCGACATCCGGCCGGAAGCGCACGGAGATGAAGCTGCGCTCCTGGCGGCTGGTCGAGGAGATGATCTCGATGCCCTCGATGCCGGCGATCGAATTTTCGAGGACCTGGGTGACCTGGGTCTCGATGATCTCGGCGCTGGCGCCGGTATAGTCGGTGCGGACCGAGACGATCGGCTCGTCGATGTTCGGATACTCGCGTACCGTCAGGCGCGTATAGGAGACTGCGCCGATCAGCAGCACGAGCAGGCTCAGCACCGTCGAGAGGACAGGCCGGCGAACGAAGAGGGCAAACAGGCTCATTGCTGCGGGCTCGGCGCGGTGCCGGGCAGAGCGCTCGTCTGCACCGGGGGCTGGGCGTTCTTGATCGAGACGGTCGAGCCGTCGCGCAGACGCATCTGGCCGGAGCTGACGACGATCATCTGCGGCGTCAGTCCCTTCACGATCTCGACCTTGCCGGGCAGACGCTTGCCCAGCTCGACCGAAATGCGCTTCGCCTTGCCGTTGTCGACGATGTAGACGACCTTGCCGACGCCGTCGGGCACGACCGCCGTTTCAGGGATCAGCAGCGCGTTCTCGCGCCGGTCGACGACGATGGTGACGCGGGCGAACAGGCCGGGCTTGAGCACCAGATCGCGATTGGGAACGGTGGCGCGCAGCCTAATCGCGCGGCCGTTGATGTCGACCACCGGGTCGACGGCGAAGATCTTGCCCTGGAAGTCCCGCCCCGGCACCGCGTCGACCTTGAGGCTGATCGTCAGGCCGAGCTTGACCTGGGCCAGGAAGATCTCGGGCACGCGGAAATCGACCTTGATCGGATCGATATTGGTCAGCGTGATCAGTTGCTTGCCGACGGAGACATAGTCGCCGACGCTGACCGAGCGCAGCCCGACCACCCCGCTGAACGGCGCCATGATCGCCGACTGCGCGAGCTTCGCCTGGGAAAGCTGAACCCGCGCCTCGGCCGCCGCGAGCTTCGCACTCGCCTCGTCGAGCGCGACCTGCGTGCCGACGCCGCGCTGGCTCAGCGAACGGTTGCGCTCGAAGGTGTCGCGCGCGAGACCGAGATCGGCCTGCAATTGCTTCAGTTCCGCATCCAGGATCGCGGTGTCCAGCTTGACCAGCAATTGGCCCTTCTCGACACGCTCGCCCTCCTTGAAGCCGAGCGCGATGACGCGGCCGGCGATCTCCGGAGCGATCACCACGGATTCGTCGGCGGCCAGCGTGCCCAGCGCCTCGACCTCCTCATTGACGGTCGCCCGTTCGATCTTGGTGACCTCGACGGGCACGCCGGCGGCGCGCGCGGCAGGAGCCGCCGTCTGCACGGGCGGGGGAGCCGGCTTGAAGTGGCGATAGCCGTAATAGCCTCCGCCAGCCAGGCCGAGGATCACGAGCAGGAAGGCAAACCGCTTCATAGAACTGGACGCTCCGGTGTTGCGTGGGTATCTTAGACTGGACGGTCCAGTTTGATAAGAGGCTCGATGGGCGGCAGTATGACAGGCTCGACCGCGGGGGGAACTTCCGCGACAACCGTTACAGATGCAAGACGCTTGCCGTCCGACAAGGCGCGCCCGGACAAGCATGATGCGATCACGCGGGCCGCCTCCGAGATGTTCCTCGCCGACGGCTTCGACCGGGTCAGCCTCGACCAGATCGCCCAGCGCGCCAGCGTATCGAAGCAGACCATCTACAGCCATTTCGCCGACAAGGAAGCGCTGTTCAAGGCGATCTGCACCGAACTGACTGAGAAACTTACGATTCCGCTGCGCAAATCCGTGGCGGAAGGCGACCTTCGCAGCACCCTGACCCGGCTGGGCGAGGATGCGCTGGCGATGATGCTGCATCCGGCCTCGCTCGACCTCCACCGCCTGGTGATGAGCGCCGCCGCGCGCTTCCCCGAACTCGGCCGCGTCGCCTATGAGGCGGGCGCGATGCGCATGATCGACGACCTTTCGGCTCTCCTGGTGCAGCGTTCACAAATCGGTGATGGCCTCGCGACGCCGCGCGATCCGGATCAGGCCCGCATGCTGGCCGAGCAGTTCATCGGGATGCTGCGCGGATTCCACCAGGTCCGCGGCCTGTTGAACATCGAGCCGGCGACCGCCGCCGGGCGCCGCGCCTATGTCCGGGCCTGCGTCGATCTGCTGCTGCGCGGCGCCTGACATCGCACCCGCCGCCGATGACGTGCCGCAGGTCCGGCTGTCACCGGCCTGTCATCTGCGCTGGCTAGCTGTCTCGCATCACAGAGCATGAACCCGAAGGCGGCGAGCTGCGTTCGGGCCAGTGTCATGCTCGTCCCGCAAGCGAGAACGCCGTCATGCTGCGCATCGAAGGCCTGACCAAGCGCTTCGGCGGCAAAGCCGCCGTCGACGACGTCACGCTCTCCATTCCCAGGGGCGAGATGGTCGGCATCATCGGCCGGTCCGGAGCCGGCAAATCGACGCTTCTGCGGATGCTCAACCGCCTGACCGATCCGAGCGAGGGCCGCATCGTCTCCGGCGACCGCGACGTCACCGCCCTGAAGGGCGCGGCCCTGCGTGGCTGGCGTCGCGATACGGCAATGATCTTCCAGCAGTTCAACCTCGTCGGCCGACTCGACGTCCTGACCAATGTCCTGCTCGGCCGGCTCAATCATCGCTCCACCGCGCTGACACTGGTCAAGAGCTTCTCCCGCGATGACAAGATCCGCGCCATCGCCGCGCTCGAGCGGCTCGACATGGGCCATCTCCTGGCCCAGCGCGCCGAGACCCTGTCAGGCGGCCAGCAGCAGCGCGTCGCCATCGCACGCGCTCTGGTGCAGGAGCCGACGGTCATCCTCGCCGACGAGCCCATCGCCTCGCTCGACCCGCGCAACACCCAGGTCGTGATGGACGCGCTTTTCCGGATCAACCGCGAGGACGGCATCACCGTCGTCTCGAACCTGCATCACCTCGATATCGCGTCGAAATACTGCGACCGGCTGATCGGCATGGCTGCCGGCAAGGTCGTCTTCGACGGCCCGCCCCACCAGCTCACCAGCGAGGTCGCGGCGAAGCTCTACGGCATCGAGGCCAAGGATGCCGGCGCCGAGGCGCTCGATCAGCTCGACGCCATCGCCAGCGAAGAAGCCCAGCGCGCCAAGCGAAACGTCGCCTGAGCGCGCGGCTCCGACCCTTTCACCTTCGCCGAAGCCTGAAGATCACCATCATTACCGACTGTAACAGGAGCAAACCATGCTGACCCGTCGTCATACCTTCACGCTCGCGGCTGCCGGCCTCGCCGCCTCGCTCGCCGCCCCCGCCTTCGCTCAGGACTGGAAGGCGAAATATCCCGAGATCGTCTTCGCGATCATCCCCGCCGAGAACGCTTCGGGCGTCGTCGAGCGCTACACCCCCTTCGTGAACTACCTCGCCAAGGAGCTCGGCACCAAGGTCACGCTGCGCATCGCCAGCGACTATGCCGCCCTGATCGAGGGCCAGCGCGCCGGCAACATCCATATCGGCATGTACGGCCCCTCCTCCTTCGCCCGCGCGCTGATGACCGGCGCCAAGATCGACGCCTTCGCCATCGAGACCAACCTCGACGGCACCAAGGGCTACTACTCCGTCTTCTATGTGAAGAAGGACTCGCCCTATCAGAAGATCGAGGACCTGAAGGGCAAGAACCTCGGCCTCGTCGATCCCAACTCGACCTCGGGCAACAACGTCCCGCGCTTTGCGCTCGACGGCATGAAGATCGAACCCGAGACCTATTTCGGCAAGGTCGTCTACACGGGCAGCCATGAGAACGCGGTCATCGCGCTCGGCCAGGGCACCGTCGACGTCGCCGCCAACTGGTGGAACGACGAGCAGGAATCCAACCTCCTGCGCATGGCCCGCAAGAACATGGTCAAGGCCGAGGATTTCCGGATCATCTACAAGTCCGAGCAGATCGTGAACTCGCCGATGGCCTATCTCAACGACATGCCGGTCGAACTCAAGACGAAGATCCGCGACGCCGTCCTGAACCTGAACACCAAGGACAAGGTCGCCTTCGACAAGATCTACGAAGGCAAGCAGGGCCCGCTCGTCGCCGTCGACAACAAGGCCTACGACCCGATCATCGAGCTGAACAAGTTCGTCGACGCGCTTCGCAAGAAGAAGTCCTCGTAAGACGCCATCACGTCATGCTCGGGCTTGATCCGAGCATCTCTCCCAAGAGCTTCTCGGGTCCGCGCCAGGCGCGGCCCGAGAATGACGCTTCCTCCTGCGACGGACCGCGTCCATGACCCTCGCGATCGACCGCGACGACCCAGCCATTCGCGCCCATGCCGCGGCCTATGCCGGCGCCATGGCGGCCAAGCGTCGTCACGCGCTGCTCGGCGCCGCCGTCTTCGCAGCCCTGGTCTGGCTCGCGGCGCTGGGCTCCGAGGTCGATCCCGGCAAGTTTGTCGAGAACGCCTGGCGCTTCCCGAAATACATCCTCGAGACCGTGCCGGTGCTGCGCTGGAACAGCCTTGGCGCCGACATCGCCGAATGGTTCTGGGGCTGGAAGGGCTGGCTCAAACTGCTCTGGCAGACCATCCTGATCGCCTATACCGGCACGATCCTGGGCACGATCGGTGGCTTCCTGCTCTGCTTCGTCGCGGCCGCCAATCTCGGCAAGTCCGGCTGGCTTCGCTTCGCGACCCGCCGCTTTCTCGAATTCTGCCGCACCGTGCCCGAGATCGTCTTCGCACTGATCTTCGTCATCGCCTTCGGGCTGGGGCCACTGCCGGGCGTGCTCGCCATCGCGATCCACACCATGGGCGCGATGGGCAAGCTGTACTCCGAAGTCGTCGAGAACATCGACATGAAGCCGGTCGACGGCCTGACCGCGACAGGTGCGGGCTGGTGGCAAACCATCCGCTTCGCGGTGGTGCCGCAGGTGCTCTCCAACTTCGCCAGCTATTCGCTGCTGCGCTTCGAGATCAATGTGCGGGGCGCCTCGATCATGGGCTTCGTCGGCGCCGGCGGCATTGGCCAGGACCTGATCGAGGCGATCCGCAAATTCTACTTCACCGATGTCAGCGCGATCCTTCTGCTCATCATCGCCGCCGTGATGCTGATCGACTACGGCACCGAGCGGCTGCGTCATTCCCTCCTCAGCCTGGAGCACGGCAAGTGAGCCTCGCCCTCTCCCCCGCCGAGCAGGCCGCGCTCGTCGCGCGCCGCCAGGCCGCCATCGACGGCTCGCTGAAGACGAAGCTGACCACGGTCGCCGTCGTCGCGGCCATGGTCGGGCTTTTCGCCTATGGCGTCAGCACCTTCGAGGTCACGCTCTGGCGCATCCTGTCGGGCTTCGCCAATCTCGGCACCTTCGTCGTGCTGATGCTGCCGCCCGATCCCGGCTCCTTCGCCCGCGCCATCATCTTCGTGAAGGCGCTGTTCGAGACCATCGCGATCGCCTTCCTCGGCACGATCCTCGCCGCGATCCTCGCCTTCCCGCTCGGCTTCATCGCGGCACGCAACGTCGTTGCCAACAAGATCGTGCATTTCCTCGCACGACGCTCGCTCGACACGGTGCGCGGCGTCGATGCGCTGATCTGGGCGCTGATCTGGATCAATGTCGTGGGACTCGGCCCCTTCGCCGGCATGCTCGCCATCATGACCAGCGACGTCGGCGCCTTCGGCAAACTCTACTCGGAAGCGATCGAATCCGCCGACCGCAAGCCGGTCGAGGGCGTGACCTCGCTCGGCGGCGGCAAGCTGCACGAGATCCGCTTCGGCCTGATCCCGCAGGTGCTGCCGGTGATCGCGAGCCAGGTGCTCTACTACATCGAGTCGAACACCCGCTCCTCGACCATCATCGGCATCGTCGGCGCCGGTGGCATCGGTCTCTATCTGGCTGAGACCATCCGCACGCTCGAATGGCAGCAGGTCTCCTTCCTGATCCTGCTGATCCTCGCCGCCGTCACCGCGATCGACTTCCTCTCCGCGAAGCTGCGCTTCGCGATCATCGGCCAGCGCGCGGTGTGAGCGGCGGCGAGCTGGAAAGCTCTGGACACCGCCTTCGGCCGGCGAGAAGCTACGCGTCTGGCATCGGACCCGGAGGCCGCCCGTGAAACAGACTATTGCTCTTGCCGTCGCCGTGACCTTCAGCGCTTGCATGCTGCTCTCGGCACCCGCATGGGCAAAGCGCGAGGCGAGCGATCCGCGCCGCCAATGCCGGGAGGCGATCCAGAAGGCGAACGGTCTCGGCAAGGACGCCAAGGTTTCGCGCAAGGATCTCGATCGCTGCGTCGCGAACGGCGGCAGGCCCTGAGCGCCTGGCTCACTCCGCGAAGGGCTCGACCACCATCTCCATGCGCTCGCCGGCAAAGACGCTGCTGACGAGGTGGATCGGCGTCAGATCCGGCAGGGCATCGACGGCGACCGACACCATCACCGGCGCGCCCGGATCGATCTTGAGCAGCACCGCCTCGCGCTCGCTGGCGAGGCGCGCCGTCAGCCGCGTCGACAACCGGACATAGTCGCCGATGCCATAGGCCTTTAGCGCGGCCGTCATGGAGCCTTCCGCCGAGCGATAAGCTTCATCGAAGCCGGGAAAGCGCGCAACCGAGAGCCAATGCGTGCCCGTGCCCATCGGCACCCCGTCGGCGAGGCTCAGGCCTTCGAGGCGCCAAAGCGCCGCGCCAGGCTCGAGACCCAAAATCTTGCAGGTCTCGGCCTCGCCCTCGAGCACTTCCCCGCTCAGCACTGCGCTCGATCCGACAATGCCGATCCGGCCGAGATTGGCACGCATGCTGACGCGCCGGCCAAGCGGATAGGGCACGCGTCGCGCGCTGACCTGCGTGCCGCGCCCGCGCGAGACTGTGACCAGCCCCTGCTCCGCCAGATGCCGGAAGGCCTGCCGCACCGTGTGGCGATGCACGCCATAGCGTTCGGCCAGCGCGGTCGCGGCTGGCAAGGTGTCGCCCGCCGCGTACTCGCCCTTGCCGATCGAGCCGGCGAGTTCGTCCGCGATCCGGCGCCAGGCCGTGCCTGCGTCCGCCGTACCTGCATCCATGCCCGCATCCGCCGCGGCGAGATCGCCGCCATCAGTCACCAAAGCGTCATGCAAAATGTATAGACCTTTCCTCGCAACCACCCTATCATAGTCTAGACATTATCGGACGACCAGACGGCGGATGACGATGACGGCAAGAACCGCGGAGAAGACCCCACGTCAGCGCTGGATGGCGATCCTCGCCCGCGCCTCGCGGGCCGAGATCGCCGCCCTCGTCGGCCCCGACATTCCCCGGCATGACGTCCTCAAGGCGCCCGAGACCGGGACCGTCATGGTCGAGGGCCGCGCCGGCGGTGCCGGCCGCCGCTTCAATCTCGGTGAAGCGACCGTAACGCGCTGCATCGTCAGGCTCGACGACGGTGCGATGGGCTTTTCCTATGCGCTCGGCCGCGATGCCCGCAAGGCGCGCCTCGCCGCGATCCTCGACGCCCGGCTGCAGGCGAACGCTCCGGGCAGTGCGCTGCATCGTGCCGTCGACGACCTCGCGACCCTTCAGGACGCGGCCCGTGCCCTCGCCTCGCGCAAGGCGGCCGCAACCAAGGTCGATTTCTTCACTCTGGTCAGGGGCGCCTGATGACGACGGATACGCTGATCGGCCCGGGCTTTTCCGACCCGGTCTTCCAGTCGCAAGGCGCCTTCCGCGCGCTGCTGGCCGCTTTGGCCGAGCCCGGCACGCAGCAGGTCGTTGCCGACTGCCCCGCGCCGCCCGCCGGCCTGCAGGCCGCGACCGCGACCGCCCTTCTGACGCTCGCCGACTACGAGACGCCGATCTGGCTGCCGGAAGCGCTGCGCGACGGCCCGGCCGGCGCCTGGCTGCGCTTCCATTGCGGGGCGGCGCTGGTGACCGACGCCGGCAAGGCCGCCTTCGCCGTGATCGACGCTCTGTCCCCGGAACCTGCGCTCGCGGCCTTCGACGCCGGCAACGACCAGTTCCCCGACCGCTCCGCGACGCTCATCGTGCAGTGCGCGGCGCTCGAGGGCGGTCAGACCGTGACGTTGACCGGCCCGGGCATCGCCGGATCGCGCCGGATCGCGCCCTCCGGCCTTCGCGGCGGCTTCTGGGCCGAGGTCGTGGCCAACAACGCCGGCTATCCGCTCGGCATCGATCTCCTGCTCAGCCACGCGGACGCCGTCATCGGCCTGCCGCGCTCGACGCAAATCGCGGAGACCTTCTGATGTATGTCGCGGTCAAGGGCGGCGAGGCCGCAATCCTCGCCACGCATGATCTCGTCGCCGAGGCCCGGCGTGGCAATGAGGCGGTGCCCGAAATCTCGGTCGCGCAGATCCGCGAGCAGCAGGGCCTGGCCTGCGCCCGCGTCATGAACGAGGGCTCGCTCTATGATCCCGATCTCGCGGCGCTGGCGCTGAAGCAGGCGCAGGGCGACGTCATCGAGGGCGCCTTCCTGATGCGGGCCTATCGCACGACCTTGCCGCGCTTCGGCTCGTCGGAGCCGGTCGATACGGCCAGGATGGCGATCCGCCGCCGCGTCTCCGCGACCTATAAGGACCTGCCCGGCGGCCAGGTGCTCGGGCCGACCTACGATTACACGCACCGGCTCTTCGATTTCGCGCTGATGGACGACGGCAACGTCATGCTCGGGCTTGGCCCAACCATCTCGGCACGCGAGGACGCGGGAGCCTCCGCGTCAGGAGACGCTCGGGTCAAGCCCGAGCATGACGTTCGCCCCCTCGACTCCCACATGCCGCGCGTGCCCGACATCCTCGGCGCCGAAGGCCTGATGGAGCCGGAGGTGCCGCCCGAGGGCGATGCCCGCCCCTTCGACCTGACCCGCGAGCCCATCTCGTTTCCAGCCGACCGCGACGTCCGCCTGCAAGCGATGGCGCGCGGCGACGAGGGCTTCCTGCTCGGGCTCGGCTATTCGGTCCAGCGCGGCTTCGGCAACAGCCATCCCTTCGTCGGCGAGATCCGGGTCGGCGAGGTCGCGGTCGAGTTCGTCCCCGAGGAACTCGGCTTTGCGGTCGATCTTGGCGAGATCACCCTGACCGAGTGCCAGATGGTCAACCAGTTCGCCGGTTCGAAGGATGTCCCGCCGCAATTCACCCGCGGCTACGGCCTTTCCTTCGGCCATAGCGAGCGCAAGGCGATGTCGATGTCGCTGGTCGACCGGGCGCTCAAATGCCGCGAGTTCGGCGAGGCCGCGACCTATCCCGCGCAGCAGGACGAGTTCGTGCTCTACCACTCCGACAATGTCGAGGCGGCGGGCTTCGTCGAACATCTCAAGCTGCCGCACTATGTCGATTTCCAGGGCGAACTCGAATTGATCCGCCGCATCCGCCGCGAGCGCGAGGAGCGCCTCGCCCGCGAGAACGAAGCCCTGCCGGAGGCCGCGGAATGACCGTCCATCAGACCCCGCCGGGCAACGAGGCCAGTTCCATCGACAACACACGCCCGACCTACAACTATGCCTATCTCGACGAGCAGACCAAGCGGATGATCCGCCGTGCCCTGCTCAAGGCCGTGGCGGTACCGGGTTATCAGGTGCCGTTCGGCTCGCGTGAAATGCCGCTCGCCCGCGGCTGGGGCACCGGCGGCATCCAGGTCACGGCCGCGATCATCGGTCCGGCCGACACGCTCAAGGTGATCGACCAGGGCGCCGACGACACCACCAACGCTGTCTCGATCCGCCGCTTCTTCGAGAAGACGGCGCAGGCCCGCACCACCGAGGCGACGGATGAGGCCACGATCATCCAGACCCGCCACCGCATCCCGGAGGCGCCGCTCACGGCCGGCCAGATCATGGTTTATCAGGTGCCGACGCCAGAGCCGCTGCGCCGTCTGGAGCCGCGCGAGGTCGAGACCCGCAAGATGCACGCCTGGGCCGAATACGGGCTGATGCAGGTCAAGCTCTACGAGGACATCGCCCGCTATGGCGAGATCACCAAGACCTATGACTATCCGGTCATGGTCAACGACCGCTACGTGATGGCGCCCTCGCCGATCCCGAAATTCGACAACCCGAAGATGCACATGTCGCCGGCACTTCAACTCTTCGGAGCCGGCCGCGAAAAGCGCATCTATGCCCTGCCGCCGCATACGAGCGTCCGCAGTCTCGATTTCGAGGACCATCCGTTCCGCATCCAGAGCTGGGCCGAGCCCTGCGCGCTCTGCGCCGCGATCGATTCCTATCTCGACGAGGTCGTGATCGACGACGAGGGCTCTCGCATGTTCGTCTGCTCCGATAGCCATCATTGCGAAACGCGCCGCGAGGCCGGCCATCGCGGCGCGATGCTGGGGGATGCCGCCGCGAACGGATTGGTCGGGGAGAGTAAATCATGACCCTCCACGTCACGCCTCTCGATCCCGCCCCGCTGCTCTCGGTCGCCGGTGTCTCGCGCTTCTATGGCGAGCGCATCGGCTGCAAGGGCGTCTCCTTCGACCTCTGGCCGGGCGAGGTTCTCGGCATCGTCGGCGAATCCGGCTCCGGTAAGTCGACCCTGCTGCGCTGCCTGGCCGGCATCGACAGGCCGGACGAGGGCGAGGTGCTGTTTCGGGGCGGGCCTGCGCCGCTCGACATCTACTCCGTGCCCGAGCAGGAGCGCCGCCGGCTGATGCGCACCGCCTGGGGCATCGTCCACCAGAACCCGCGCGACGGCTTGCGCATGGACGTCACCGCCGGCGGCAATGTCGGCGAACGGCTGATGGATCGCGGCGACCGGCATTACGGCCGTATTCGCGAGCGCGCGCTCGACTGGCTCTCCCGAGTCGAGATCGCAGGCTCTCGTATCGACGACCGCCCGCGCCAGTTCTCCGGCGGCATGCAGCAGCGCCTCCAGATCGCCCGTGTGCTGGTCTCTGAGCCCCGCCTCGTCTTCATGGACGAACCGACCGGCGGGCTCGACGTCTCCGTGCAGGCCCGCCTCCTCGATCTGCTACGCGTTCTCGTGCGCGATCTCGGCCTCGCCGCGATCATCGTCACCCACGACCTCGCCGTCGCGCGGCTCCTGACGGACCGGCTGATGGTGATGAAGGATGGCCATGTCGTCGAGCAGGGCCTGACCGACCAGGTCCTCGACGACCCCCACCACGCCTACACCCAGCTCCTGACCTCGGCGGTACTCAGCGTATGAGCGGTTTCGTCCAGCCTCAGTGGTCGGGCTTCTCCCGGCTATCCTCGGCCGAGGCGGAAGCAGCGCAGCGCAAGGCTGGTCATGAGGTGGAGCGCACCGCTCTCGAACACAATCCGGCGCCGACGGGGAACGCGCCGGCGACGGAGCGACCATCCGAAACCGGAAACGAAGCTGCGCAATCTTTCCCCGTCACACCTGCGTCACCGCGCCCGCACAAGGCACTGACCCCATGACCACGATGATTCGCGTCGAGAACGTCGCCAAGGCCTTCACCTTGCACAATCAGGGCGGCGTCCGGCTGCCGGTCTTCGGCGATGTCAATTTCAGCGTCGAGGCCGGCGAGGCGCTGGTGCTGGCCGGCGCATCGGGCGCCGGCAAATCGAGCCTGCTGCGCATCCTCTACGGCAATTACCGGCCGACATCCGGCCATATCCACATCACCCATGCCGGCCGCCCGGTCGATATCGTCCAGGCCGTGCCGCGCACCGTGCTCGACATCCGCCGCCGCACCCTCGGCTTCGTCTCGCAGTTCCTGCGGGTCATCCCGCGCGTCTCGGCGCTCGACATCGTCAGGGATCCGCTGCTCGCGCGTGGCGTTTCGCCCGAGGACGCGAGCCTGCGGGCGCAGGCCATGCTCGCCCGCCTCAATCTGCCCGAGCGCCTCTGGAACCTCGCGCCGGCGACTTTCTCCGGCGGCGAACAGCAGCGCGTCAACATCGCCCGCTCCTTCGTCGATCCCTCGCCGATCATGCTGATCGACGAGCCGACGGCCTCGCTCGACGCGGGCAACCGCGACGTCGTGGTCGAGCTGATCGCCGAAGCACGTGCCAAGGGCTCCGCCATCGTCGGGATCTTCCATGACGAGGCCGTGCGCCAACGCGTCGCGACGCGCTATCTCGATATCACCGCTTTCCGGAAGGCCGCCTGATGCAGACCGTTCTGACCAATGCCCGCCTGATCCTCGAAGATGAGATCGTCACCGGGACGGTCGCCTTCGACGGGAGCGGCATCACCGCCGTCGACCAGGGCCTGTCCTCCCTGCCGGAAGCGATCGACATCGGCGGCGACTATGTCGCGCCAGGCCTCGTCGAAATGCACACCGACAACATGGAAAAGCATTTCATGCCGCGCCCGAAGGTCTTCTGGCCGAATGGGCTCGCGGCAGCGCTGGTCCATGATGCGCAGATGGCCGCGGCCGGCGTCACTACCGTCTATGACGCGATCTGCGCCGGCACGCCCTTCTCGGCCAAGGATTACCGCAAGGACATTTTCGCCGACGTGATGAAGGCACTGGCCGAGGGCCGGCGCGAGGGCGTCTTCCGCATCGACCACCGCATCCATATGCGCTGCGAACTGACCAGCCCCGATCTGCTCACGGACATCGAACCCTATCAGGACGACGACCTCGTCCAACTGGTCTCGCTGATGGACCACACGCCCGGCCAGCGCCAGTGGCGCAATCTCGAGCATCTCAAGACCTATGCGGTCGGCAACGGCAAGACCGTGGCTGAGTTCGAGGAGGACGTGGTTGTGCGCCAGCAGGAGGGCGCCGCCAATGTCGGCCGCAACTGGCAGGCCGTGGTCGAGATGTTCCGCGCCCGCGGCATCCCGATCGCGACCCATGACGACACCACGGTCGAGCATGTCGAGGAAGGCCTCGCCTCGGGCGCCGTGATCTCTGAATTCCCGACCACGGTCGAGGCTGCCACGGCTGCCAAGCAGCGTGGCCTCGCCACCATCGCGGGCGCCCCCAATGTCGTGCGCGGTGGTTCGCATTCCGGGGGCGTCTCCGTGGCGGAGCTCGCCGAGAAGGGCCTGCTCGACGGGCTCTCGTCCGACTATGTTCCGGCGAGCCTGCTCCAGGCCGTGCTGAAGCTGCACGCCGGCCACGGCATCGCGCTGCCGCAGGCCATGGGCATGGTGACCTGGAAGGTCGCCGACATCCTCGGCCTGAAGGATCGCGGCCACCTCCGCGCCGGGCTGCGCGCCGATCTGGTGCGCTTCAAGGCGCTCGGGCCGACGCCGGTCATCGCCGCCGTCTGGTCGCAAGGGCAGCGCGCGTTTTGAGCACGCCGCGCTACGCCCTCTATTATGCGCCCGCCGCCGACAGCCCGCTCTGGCACTTCGGTTGCGCGACGCTGGGCTATGACGCCTTCACGGGTGAAGACATCGCCTTCGCCGCGCCTGCCGGCTGCAATGCGGATCGCTGGCCGCAGCTCACCGCCGAGCCGCGCCGCTACGGCTTCCATGCCACGCTGAAGGCCCCTTTCGAGCTGGCCCACGGCCGCAGCGAGGGGCAGTTGCGCGCCTTCGCCCATCAGATCGCGGCCGGCCTCTCCGCCGTGCCGCTGGCAGGCCTCGCGATCGCCGCGCTCGGCCGCTTCATTGCCTTGACGCCGGCTGGACCCAGCCCGGCCCTGCAGACGCTCGCCTTCGACATCGTCCAGGCCTTCGAGCCCTTCCGCGCGCCGCTCGGCGCGGCCGATCTGGCGCGCCGGCTCGCGAGCCCGCTGACACCGGCCCAGCGCGCCTATCTCGAAGCCTATGGCTACCCTTATGTCGGGGATGACTTCCGTTTCCACATGACGCTGACCGGTTCGCTGCCGCAGGACGACGTCGCCGGCACCACCGCAGCCCTGGGACAAGCTTACGCCGCCGCCGTCCCGGCTGCCCCGGCCGTGATCGATCGGCTCGCCCTGTTCAGGCAGGACAGCCGCGAGGGCCGTTTCCGCCTGCTCGACAGCTTCATGCTCGGCCGCTGAGTCGGCGGCCCGAACGCAGGACAGGCCCGCGACAGGCGCGCAACCCCGGAGGAGACGACATGGCGAGCAGGCAACTGGGGCTCGAACCCGTGATCGACCCGACTGCGACCGTGCGGCAGGCGACGCTCGGCCGCTACACCGAGATCGGCGCGCGCACCGCCTTCGTCGAGTCGACGATGGGCGACTACTCCTATGTCGTGAATGATTCCAACATCATCTATACGACCATCGGCAAGTTCTGCTCGATCGCGGCGATGACCCGGATCAACCCCGGCAACCACCCGATGCAGCGCGCCAGCCAGTCGCACTTCACCTATCGCGCCAGCGCCTATTTCGACAATGCGCAGGATGACGACGCCTTCTTCGCCTGGCGGCGCTCGACCCCGGTGACCATCGGCCACGACGTCTGGATCGGCCATGGCGCGATCATCCTGCCCGGACGCAGCATCGGCACCGGCGCCGTCGTCGCCGGCGGCGCGGTCGTCACCAAGGATGTCGCGCCCTACACGATCGTCGCGGGCAACCCGGCGAAGTTGATCCGCCCACGCTTTCCGCAGGCCCTCGCCGAGCGGCTGGCGGCGCTGGCATGGTGGGACTGGGAGCATGACCGCCTTCGCGCGGCGCTGGAGGATTTCCGCACGCTGACCGTCGAGGCCTTCCTCGACGGGCACGAGGCCGGGGCCGCTCCGCCCTCCGCCTGAGGGAGGCAATGGGCCTTGCGGCGGCATAACGCCGCGCATGGTCCGTTCATGCCGATCCGATGCAAAATGAACGGTCGCAATGACCAGACATTAACGCAACCGGCCGTAGTGACCTGCGTCATCATTGGCGTCGCGGGCCTCGGGAAACACACATGTCGTCTTCGGATCATCTCAATAGCCGGCTGTCCTTCATTCAGTTCGACGCGCAGGCGCGGGAGCGCATGCAAGGGATCCAGGACGTCGTGCTCGAGGCACTGCCCAAAGCGCTCGATGCTTTCTATCGTCAGATCGGCAGCTTTCCCGAAACCCGCACCTTCTTCAGCGGCCCCAAGCATGTCGATGCGGCCAAGCAGCGGCAGGCGTCGCACTGGAACCGGATCGCCGCCGGCCAGTTCGACCAGGACTATGTCGCGGCCGTCACCACCGTCGGCGAAACCCATGCCCGCATCGGGCTGGAGCCGCGCTGGTATATCGGCGGCTATGCGCTGATCCTGGAGAAGCTCATCACCGAGGTGATCGAGGCGCGCTGGCCCCGGCGCCGCTTTGGCGGCAAGGTCGCGGGCGCCGCCGAGCGCGGCGCCGAGATCAGCACGCTCGTCAAGGCGGCTCTGCTGGACATGGACTATGCCATCTCGGTCTATCTCCATGCTTCCGACGCCGCCCGCCTCAAGGCCGAGGAGCAGGCTCGCGCCGTCGAGACAGCCAATGCCGCCGAGCGCGAAAAGGCCGTGAACTATGTCAGCGAGGGTATGGCGGCGCTCGCCAAGGGTGACCTGACCTTCCGCATCGGCCAGAACATCCCGGAAGAATACGGGCTGATCCGCGACAATTTCAACGATGCCATGACGCGGCTCGAAGAAATGGTCGCAGCCATCAAGACCAGCTCGACCGCCATCGCCGCCTCGTCGCAGGAAATCAACTCCGGCGCGGAAGACCTCTCGCTGCGGACCGAGCAGCAGGCCTCGGCTCTGGAGGAGAGCGCCGCCACCACCGAACAGCTCGCCGCGTCGGTCAAGACCTCGGCGCAGGCCTCGCGCCGCTCGGTGGCGCTCGCCGACGACGCGACCACGATCGCCCGCACCGGCGGAACCATCGTCAAGGACGCGACCGACGCCATGGCGCGCATCGAGGAGGCTTCGAAGAAGATCTCCGAGATCACCAGCGTCATCGACGGCATCGCGTTTCAGACCAATCTGCTGGCGCTGAACGCAGCCGTGGAAGCCGCCCGCGCCGGCGACGCCGGGCGCGGCTTCGCAGTTGTCGCGGCGGAAGTCCGCGCTCTCGCCCAGCGCTCCTCCGAAGCCGCCAAGGGCATCACCGGGCTTATCGCCTCCTCCGACGCGGAGGTGACGGAAGGCGTCAAGCTCGTCCGCCTGGCCGGCGACACGCTGGAGCAGATCGTCGATGCCTCCGCACGGGTCTCCGCCACCGTGGAGGAGATCGCCAGCGCCTCGGGCGAGCAGGCCAACGGCATCGACGAGATGAGCCAGGCGGTCACGCATATGGACGGAATCACCCAGCAGAACGCGGCACTCGCCGAACAAAGCGCAGCCTCCGCCCGCACACTGCTCGACCAGATCGGCCAGCTCAACCGTCTGATCTCGACCTTCCGCACGCAGGACAGCCGTGTGGTGGCGATTCCCTCGACCCGAAAGGCGGCGTGAAAGACAGGTGGCCCCGATCGCGCAGTCTGCCCTCGGAAGCACGCCGTCATCCCGGGACAAGCCCGGGATGACGGCGTGATTGGTTCCGGGCATGATCGGGACGTCTACGCCTTCAGCCGCCAGACCGTGCTGTTCTTGATCTCCGCATCCTCGAGCGAGCGGGTCACCGGCACGGCATAGCTCGCCAGCGGCTCCAGCCGGTGCTTCGGCAGGTAGCTGCGGCCGGGATCGCCGATCAGCACCTGCGTTCCCCGCGACGAGAGGTCGCTCAGCCAGGCGATCACGCTCTCGGCCATTGTCCGCTCGTAGCAGACATCCCCCGCGCAAACGACCTCCCAGCCCTCGTCCCGGCCGACGAGGTCGTCGAGCCGCACAAGGACGCCAACGTCGTTGGCGGCGGCGTTGAGCGCGATCGCCTCGGCTGCGAAGGCATCGATGTCGCAAGCCTCAACTGAAGCGGCGCCGCCCTTCGCCGCCGCGATCGCGACCAGGCCGGAGCCGCTGGCGAAGTCGAGCACGCGCCGGCCGCGGATGATCGCGGGATCGTCGAGCAGATAGCGCGCCAGCGCCTGCCCCCCGGCCCAGGCGAAAGCCCAGAAGGGGGGAGGCAGGCCGATCGTGGCCAGTTCGTCCTCTGTCTTCTGCCAGAGCTCCGTCGCCTCTTGCGCGACATGCAGGCTGACCTCAGGCGCATGCGGCACCGGCAGGAGGTTTGTATGCTCCAGGATGAAGCCGCGTCGGTCGAGCCCGGCGGCCGACGCGCTCACGCTGCGACATCCGTGGTCGGCCGGCTGAGCATGCTCCGGTACAGCGTCTTCACCGCATTCATGACGTCGCGCTCGGTGTGCCCGTCGATCAGCCGCGCCCGGGCGCTCGCGCCCATGCGCTCGGCCAGTGCCGGAGCGCGGGCGAAGACGATCAGGGCCTGCGCCAGCGCTGCGGCATCGTCTGCCGGCACCACCATCCCGTCCTGGCCGTCGCGCACGAAGCTGCGGCAGCCCGGCACGTCCGTCGTCAGGATCGGACGGCCGCAAGCCGCAGCTTCCAGGATGGTGCGCGGCAAGCCCTCGCCGCCGCGCGAAGGCAGGATGCAGAGATGGTGATGGCGCCAGACGCCCTCGATGTCGCGCGTCGGCCCGGCCCAGACGATGCCCGGCCGCGCCGCCCACTGCTTCAGCATGGCCTCGGGGATCGCCTTGGGATTGGAGGGGTCGGGCGCGCCATGAATGGTCAACTCGACCCGCGCGCCCTCTGCCCGCGCCAGCCGCACGGCCTCGACGGCGAGATCGACGCCCTTTGACCAGAGCATGCGTGCCACCAGCGCCACCTTGAGCGGTGGCGTCGCCAGCATCGGCTCCGGCATCAGGATCAGCGGATCGACGCCGGCACCGCCGACGATCGCGACCTTGCCCGCATCCTGCGGGTCGAGGCCGAGCGTAACCGGATCATCCGGATTCTCGAACAGGAAACGCACCTGCGGGCCGTCGATGGCGCCGCGCAGCCACAGCGTCGCGGCCAGGCGCGCCACCGCCGCGACCACACCCTGCTTCGCGCCGAGCAAGCCGAGCCCGGTCAAGGCGTAGACCCGTCGTTCGACGCCTGCGAGCCGCCCGGCAAGCCCCGCGAGCGCAATCGGCTTCAGCGCGATGCAATGCAGGATATGCGGCCGTTCGGCCTCGATCAGCCGCCGGAGCGCCAAGACCTGGCGAAACAGCGCGCGCGGATCGAGGCTCCGGCGTTCGGCCTCCAGCGCGATCAGCCGCGCCCCGGTCGCTTCGATGATACGGCGATGGTGCCGTTCGCGCGCGATCACCGCGACGTCGAAGTCGAGTTCACGCGCCGCCCGCGCCATCGGCAGGAAATGCGATGCGAAGAACCAGTCCTCGGTCGCGACGAAGAGAAGTCTCGGGCGGGCCATGAGCGGACATCAGTCCGATGCGACGCCGAAGGTCAAGCGGCTGGCGCATGGAAACCGCGCATAGGCGTTGATCAACCAGTCCGACGCCATGCTACGCTCCGGATTCGATGGAGATGAGCATGGACGGATCAACCAAAACCTCGCCGGCGGAGGCTTTCCCGGCCGCACTGGCCAGGCTACGCGAAGCGCTCGCCCATGTCGCCAATGGCGATGTCGCGCCGATCAAGGCGTTCTATTCGCATGCCGACGACGCGACCAGCATGTATGGCTGGGGCGGCTATGAGAAGGGCTGGGACGACATCTCCCGGCGCTGGGACTGGGCCGGGCAGCAGTTCAAGGGCGGCACCGTCAGCCACGAGAACGTCACCACCGTCATTGGAACCGAACTCGCCTATACGACCGACATCGAGACCTTCGATGTGACGCTGCCCGGCACGGACCAGCCGACGCAGTGGACGAACCGCGTCACCCATGTGTTCCGCTTCGAGGATGGCGGCTGGCACCTCCTGCACCGCCATGCCAACCGGCTGGAAGGGCAATACGAGCCGGCGCAGCGACTGGCCGGCGGCACCAAGGCCACCGCTTAAGGTCATCAAGGCAACCGCGTCGTCATGCGGCGGCCTCAGGGCCGCGAGGCGGTGACCGGCAGGGCCCGCGCCAGCGCCGCGGCCGCGTCGATGCGGCCGGCGCCATAGACCGGGTCGCGCCCCTTCGAGCCGAGATCGATCGCGCTTTCGGTCAGCAGCCGCCGCACCCCGGCGAGGTCGAGGTCGGGCCGCTTCTCCAGCACAAGCGCGACCAGCCCCGAGACATGGGCAGCGGCAATCGAGGTGCCTGACGAGAAAGCGTAGCGCCCCTGTGGCTCGGCCGCGAGCACATCGACGCCGGGCGCGGCCAGGGCGATATAGGCCCCGCGATTGGCCCGCGCGAAAATCTTGTCATCGGCATCAGTGGCCGTGACCGCGATCACGTTCGGGTCCGCACCGGGAAAGAGCGGCGCGGCGCCGGGCCCGCCATTGCCCGCGGCTGCGACGGCGATCAGCCCCTTCGCAGCGACACCCGCGAGCCCGCGCGAGAGCAGCCGGTCTTCAGGCCCGGCGAAGCTGAGATTGATCACGCGGGCGCCCTGGTTCACCGCCCATTCGATCGCTGCCATGATGTGGAGGCTCGTGCCGCTGGCCGAAGCCGCGCTGGCGCGGCCGGAAAAGGCCCGCGCCACCAAGAGCCGTGACGCCGGCGCAATCCCCTGCAACTGCCCCTGCGCCACCATCGCCGCCGCCATGGCCGTGCCATGGGCATGCGGGATGAACTCCTCGCCCAGCGCATCGTAGAGGCCGGCGATGGCGCCCCGCAATTCGGGATGGGCGACATCGACGCCGGAATCGATCACGGCGACGCGGATCGTCGCGCCACGCGCAAGCTTGTGGACATCGCTCAGCCGCAGCTTGTCGACGACATATTGCGGCGGCAGTTCGCGCCGTGGTGCCGGCGTGGCGCGGACGGCAGCCGGGTCGGACAGCCGCAGCGTCGGGACGTCCGATCGTGCCCCGCCGGAGGCCGTCGTGCTGACGGGCTGCGCCATCTCCTGCTGCAGTTCGTAGAGGAAATTCGGCTGCGCCCCCGCGATCGCATTGTCGTCGGCCATCTGCGTCAGCACCGTGCGCAGGTCGCGCCCGGCCTCGAGCCGCGCGCGGATGATCGTGGTGCCGGCGAGTTCGACCCGCCGGCTGGTGATCAGCGTGGCGCCATAGCGCCGCAACACCGTCTCGGCCTGCGCATCGGGGGCGAGCTCGAACAGGATTTCGTCGGGAACGAAGCGGTTTTCGTTGGCCGCCGGCACGACCGTGCGAGGCGGGCGCGGCGCGCCGAAGATCGGGGGCAGTTGCCAGGCGGGAGGCGGTACCGTGATCGTTCGGGTCTGACCGGCCGAGCCGCCTGACGGCGCGCTGCCGCCTCCTGGCCCGGACTGCTGAGCAGGAGCCGGGGTTGCGCCCAGAATGAGCATGAGCGCGAGGCAGCCCCCTCCGGCCAGCCGCAGGGCCGGGGTCGCATGATGATGGTCCAGGGGGCGAGACGACGTCATGATGCGCTCTCCCGATGCGCTCCAATGCAGCGAAGGCTTATCAGATTGGCGGCGATCCGTCACCGCGTCCATGGCCTCACGGCGCAGGGGCGACGAATCTGACGATCGCGGCTTCCGACTTCATCCGCGCCGCAATCGCATCGACCTGCGCCTGGCTCAGCGAGGCGTCGCCGACGCGGACCTTGAAATAGCCGTTGGCCCGGGGCCCATCGACCACCGAGGCATCGAAGCGCTTGAAGAAGGAGGCGATGTCGCCGGCCCGCGCATCGGAGGCGAAGCTCAGCAGCACATAGCGCTCGGAACCACCGGCCGGAGCCGACGCGGTCTCGAAGCCGGTCCGGTCGCGCAGGGCGACGCCGGTCAGCGCCGCTCCCTGGATGGCGATCAGGGCACAGGCGGCAGCCCCCGCATAGGCCAGCCGACGCGGCGGCTGGGCGGCGAGCAGAGTTCCCAGCCAGGTCATGAAGCCGCCCCGGGCGGTGGCGAGCAGGCCCAGCCTGCGCGGCTCGGCGTCGATGCCCGCCATCAGCCGGTCGAGGGCACGCGGCGACGGCGCGCCGAGGCTCTCGTTCAGCAGCGTCGTCTCGGCCATGTCGTCGCGGATGATGTCGAGCCGCTGAGCGAGCTCGGCGTCAGTGGCGAGGGCCGCCTCGACGCGCGCCTTGTCGGCGGCCGAGACGCGGCCATTGGCGTAGAACGGCAGCAGCTCTTCGAGGTCCGTACGCTTCGGATCGTTCGCGATGGCGTCGGTCATGACTGAACTCCAGAACGGCTCGATCGGTGAAGACGGCTCGATTGATGGCAAGAACGCATCGGCAGATCATGGAGAACCAGGTTCGGGACCGGGCCCGGCTCAGGGCCAGCCCCGGTCGATCCCGGCTGTCTTGAGCAGCTCGCCCAGCTTCTTGCGGGCATGGAAGAGCCGCGTCTTGACCGTGTTTTCGGGGATGCCGACGATTTTCGCGACCTCCTCGACGGAACTCTCGTGATAATAGACGAGATCGATGACCTCGGCATGCTCACGGGAGAGCTTGCCGAGACAGGCCCGGATCGCGAGACCCTTGTCCTGCTTCTGCATGACGACCTCGGGGTCGTCGGCCTCGTCCTCAATGCTCTCGGCGAAGTCATCATCGAGGCCGGCGTCACGGCGCTTGCGCAAGGCCGAGTAGGACTTGTTGCGCGCGATCGTGAGCAGCCAGGTCGTAACCGAGGAACGTCCCTCGAAGCGATCGGCCTGACGCCAGAGATCCATGAAGACGTCACCGGTCACATCCTCCGCCATCGTCTCGTCGCGCGTCAGGCGCAGTGCGAAACGATAAACCCGCGTCTGGTGCCGCGAAAACAGCACCTTCATTGCGAGCCGGTCGCCACCGGCGATCCGCTTGACGAGCTCTTCGTCCGATTCCGTATGCATTGCCCTCGAGGCCTGACATCCGGCTCGCAAGGGTTGGTCGCGGCGAGCGTGGAAAAGGTTCAACCGGCGGCGAGATTAATCTGCCTGCCCCGATTTTCCATACGTCATCACCAGCCGTGGTCAACCGGAAGTGACATGGCGAGCATCAGAACATGCGATTTGGCGCGAGCAGAGATCTCCGCCGCGCCTGAACAGGGTCATTTATGGTGGATTTTCGCGAGGGCGAAGCGAGGCATGAGACGCAGCCCCGGCACCGACATCGCGAGGCCTGGTTGTTCGCAAGCCTTGCGACGCCCGTCAGAGGGCGGGCTTGGCCTTCGCGACACGCCTGACCGTCGCCGCGCTCTTCGCAGCCTTCGCCGTCTTGGCGGCGGCCTTCGCCTCGGCGATCTCGGCCTTGGCCCGTGCCTGTTCCGCCGCGACGATGGCCGCGGTCTCGGCATCGGCCGCTTCCTTGGCGAGGCGCAGAGCCTTCAGGCGCACCGTCTTCTGGAGCACCGCGTCGCGTTCGAGCTGCTCGGCTTCCATCGCGCGCGAGGCTTCCTGCTTGCGCGCATCGGCCTTGTCGAAAGCGAGCTGGGCGCGACGCTTGATCTCGTCGGGGGAGAGTCCTCGCGTCGCCATGGCGGCTCGCTCCGAATATGCAGCGAAGGCAGGTTCACGATCCGGGCCGAACAGCCCGAAGCGACCCGGCTCCTGAGGGTAGGCCCGTCACGCCGGCCAGGACATCTGTCGCCAAGAGACATCTGCCACAAAGAGGACACCCGCCACGAAAAGCGTCCGCCTTGACCGGAATCGTCGACTGCCGAGCCTCCCGCCGCCAGGAGAGCGTGCGTGCGAAACCCCGTCAGCGCGGCGCCGGGAACGATCGCGCCCGGCGTCGGAATTGTCTAGCGGCGGCCGCCCTTGCCGGCCGCGCGCATCTGCGCGTACTGGACGGCTTCGAGCAGCACCTTGCGCGGACGCTCTGCATCGCGCTTGGCCTGCTCGGCCTTGCGTGCAACTTCGCGTGCGATCTCGGCGATGCGCTCTTCCTCTTCGAGGCGGAGGCGCTCGATTTCGGCGAGGCGCTCTTGCTCTGCGCGGGCAGCGGCCTTCTCGGCCTCGCGTTCCGCGCGGGCAACCGCGACGGCTTCGCGTTCCGCGCGTCGCTGCTGCATGATCGGGTCATCCGGACCGGGCCGTGCCTTGAAACGCTCGAGGAGCGCCTTCTTGGCGGCCGCGGAATTGGCCTGACGATCAGTGAAGCTGCGGTCGGTCGGGTTCTTCAAGGGTAGCCTTCTCTCGGGTTGTCACGGGCGCAATGCCGGCCCGCGAGGGCGCAATAATCCAAAATGCGCCCCAAGGGTATCGAATTCAGCGCGGCGCAGGTGCGCTTCCAGCGCGTACCGGCCTCGGCTTCGGCTTCGGCGCGGCGATCAGGCCCTCGCGCTGCATCTGCTTGCGGGCGACCTTGCGGGCGCGGCGGATGGCATCGGCCTTCTCGCGGACGCGCTTCTCGGACGGCTTCTCATAGGCCGAACGGCGCTTCATCTCGCGGAAGACGCCTTCGCGCTGCATCTTCTTCTTCAGGACCCGAAGGGCCTGGTCGACATTGTTGTCGCGAACGAGAACCTGCATCTGTCTCTCCTGCGGTTGGAGGATGGAAAAAGGGCCGGGCATGGTCCCCGACCCTTCGTCATGCCGCATCATCGGGGCTTGGAAATGGCGGGCGCCAGTACATCCGTGGTCGCCCTGCCTGATCTCAATGCCCGCCGAAGCGGCCGTCGTCTCACTCGGCGCGAAGCTGGTCGGCCGACATCTTGCCAGAACGCTTGTCCTGCGTGAGCTCGTAGGAGATCTTCTGACCTTCACGGAGATCGCGCATGCCTGCACGCTCGACGGCGCTGATGTGGACGAACACGTCCTGACCACCATCATCCGGCTGAATGAAACCGAAACCCTTGGTCGAATTGAACCACTTGACTGTACCGGCGCTCATGACGAACCCTTTCACGGTATTGTTGTGAGGCACGCGAAGGAGTCCGCGCGCCGTTTTTCGAATTTGAGCGGGAAGGTCGTCAGCAAGCGCATTCTCATGCGCGGGGCCACGTCGTTCGGCCTAAATATCGACCAGCGTCATATGGGCGCTTGAAACCTCATTGTCAATGCAACTGTCGCGTGAATGCGCTGGTCGCGCGACCGCCTCCCGGTCCAGACGCTTTACAATGGCGCGCTTTTCGCCAACAGGCAGGCGTCAAGCTGTCGTAACCCCGTCCGGTTCCTCCCCGTGCACACGCCGTCGCTGAACCAGTTCCGCCGCATCGTGGTCAAGGTCGGCTCGAGCCTCCTCGTCGACCGCGCCCGCGGGCGCCTGCGTCAGGCCTGGCTCGCGGCGCTTGCCGAGGACCTCGCCGAGCTGCACCAGCGCGGCGCCGATGTCCTCGTCGTCTCCTCGGGCGCGATCGCACTCGGGCGCACCGTGCTGGGCCTGCCCTCGGGCCCGCTGCGCCTCGAGGAAAGCCAGGCGGCCGCCGCCGTCGGCCAGATCGCCCTGGCGCGGACCTGGGCGGAGGCGCTCGGCCATCATGGCCTGACCGCCGGCCAGATCCTGCTGACGCTCGCGGACACCGAGGAGCGCCGGCGCTATCTCAACGCGCGCGCCACGCTCGGCCGCCTGCTCGATCTGCGTGCCGTGCCCGTGATCAACGAGAACGACACCGTCGCGACCAGCGAGATCCGCTACGGCGACAACGACAGGCTCGCCGCCCGCGTCGCCACCATGGCCGGCGCGGATCTGCTGGTGCTGTTCTCCGACGTGGACGGGCTCTACACCGCCCCGCCCGCCCGCGACCCGGCGGCGCGGCACATTCCGCTGGTCGAGCGCATCACACCCGAAATCGACGCGATGGCCGGCGGCGCGGCCTCCGAACTCTCGCGCGGTGGCATGCGTACCAAGATCGAGGCCGGCAAGATCGCAGCCAGCGGTGGCACGCATATGCTGATCGCCGACGGACGGCCCAAGAACCCGCTCGGCGCCATCGCCGCCGGCGCACGCTGCACCTGGTTCCTCACCGCCTCCACGCCAGCGACCGCGCGCAAGACCTGGATCGCCGGCTCGCTCGAGCCGCGCGGCGCGCTGCATGTCGATGTCGGCGCGGCCCGCGCGCTGCGTGGTGGTGCGAGCCTCCTCCCGGTCGGCGTCAGCCGCATCGAGGGCGACTTCGCCCGCGGCGACGCCGTGCTGATCCGCGATTCCGAAGGCCGTGTCCTCGGCCGCGGGCTCGTCGCCTATGATGCGGCCGAGGCCGCGCTGGTCCTCGGCAAGGCCTCCCGCGACATCGAGGCGATCCTGGGCTATCCCGGCCGCGCCGAGATGATCCATCGGGACGACATGGCGCTCGGCGTCGGCTAAGGTTGCAGGGCAATGGCGTTTGGCAGGGTGGAAATGACGAGCGAAAGCGCGCTCCGCATGGTCTCGATCGGCGGCGAGGCTCGCGTGGACCAGATGGCTCGCGAGGGCGCTGCGCTTCGCGACGTCGCCACGCAGATGCAGGCACTCGGTCGGCGTGCCCGCGCCGCCGCGCGGCTGGTCGCGCTCGCTCCGGAAGCTCGGCGCAACGCCGCATTGCAGGCCATGGCGGCAGCGCTCCGCGCCCGCGCCGCGCCGATCCTCGCCGCCAATGCGCAGGACCTGGCCGAGGCGCGCGCCGCTGGCCATAACGCCGCCTTCATCGACCGGCTCTTGCTCGACGCCGCGCGCCTGGAAGATGTGGCGGAGGCGGTCGCCGGCGTCGCCGCCCTGCCGGATCCGGTGGGGCGTGTCCTGGCATCCTGGACCCAGCCCAACGGCCTGCGCTTCGAGCGCGTCGCGACACCGCTCGGCGTCATCGCGGTGATCTTCGAAAGCCGCCCGAACGTGACGGCCGACGCTGGCGCACTCTGCCTGAAAAGCGGCAATGCTGCGATCCTGCGCGCCGGATCGGACAGCTTCCGCACCGCGACCGAGATCGCTACCGCCTTGCGCGAAGGTCTGGAGAGCGCCGGACTTCCGGGCGATGCGATCCAGCTCGTCCCGACGCGGGACCGTGCCGCCGTCGGCGAAATCCTGAAAGGGCTCGACGGCTCGGTCGACGTCGTCGTGCCGCGCGGCGGCAAGAGCCTGGTCGCGCGCGTTCAAAGCGATGCCCGCGTGCCCGTCTTCGCCCATCTCGACGGCAACTGTCATGTCTATGTCCATGCCGGCGCCGACCTCGCCATGGCCCGCGAGATCCTGCTCAACGCGAAGCTCCGGCGCACCGGCGTCTGCGGCTCGGCCGAGACGCTGCTGGTCGACCGGGCCTGTGCTGCAACCCATCTGCGCCCGCTGGTCACGGCCCTGCTCGACGCGGGCTGCGCCGTGCGCGGCGATGACGGCACCCGGGCGGTCGACGCCCGCGTGACGCCGGCGACCGAGGAGGACTGGGCGACGGAGTATCTCGACCGCATCATCGCGGTGAAGGTCGTCTCCGGGCTCGATGCCGCGATCGACCATGTCGAGCGCCATGGCTCGCACCATACGGACGCGATCGTCACCGCAGACGAGGCCGCCGCCGCGCGCTTCCTCGCCGAGGTCGATTCGGCGATCGTGTTGCACAACGCCTCGACCCAGTTCGCCGATGGCGGCGAATTCGGCTTCGGCGCCGAGATCGGCATCGCCACCGGCCGGATGCACGCACGCGGCCCGGTCGGCGTCGAGCAGCTCTGCTCGTTCAAGTACCGTGTCCATGGCAGCGGCCAGATCAGACCGTGACCCATGATCCCGCGGCGACGCGCACTCCCACCGTGGCGACGGAACATCTGCGGCTGCCGCCGCATGCGCCCGGCCTCCGCATCGGCCTGTTCGGCGGCACGTTCAATCCGGCCCATGACGGCCACCGCATGGCCAGCCTCACGGCGCTCCGCCGGCTTCAGCTCGACCGGGTCTGGTGGCTGGTCACGCCCGGCAACCCGCTGAAGGACAACACCGCCCTGCCCTCCCTGGCCGAGCGCATCCGCTTCGGCCGCAAGCTCGCCGACCATTCGCGCATTCATGTCACCGGCATCGAGGCGATGCTGCGCACCCGCTACACGGCGGACACGCTGCGGGCGCTGAAGCGGCGTTGCCCCGGCGTGAACTTCGTCTGGATCATGGGGTCGGACAATCTCGCCAATTTCCATCGCTGGAACGAGTGGCGCGCCATCGCCCGGATGATGCCGATCGCGGTGATCGACCGCCCCGGATCGACCCACAGCTCCGTCGCCTCGCCCGCTGCCAACTGGCTGTCGCGCTGGCGGATTTCGGAGAGCCAGGGAGCGGCGCTCGCCCTCACGAAGCCGCCGGCCTGGATCTTCCTGCACGGCCGCCGCTCGGAACTGTCTTCGACGATGTTGCGCGAACAGGCCGAACACGATTGAAATTTGGGCCGATCCGGCGTATTTTTAATCGGTCGCGCCGTGAGCGCGTCGAACATGTGAGGATACGAAGCTGACCCCTTCAACCCGTGGCGAAGCCGAGCCCGCACCGCTTCCCCAGGCCGCTGTTTCGGAAAACCCTTCCGCCGACAGCATCGCCCTCGCACTGAGCATTCTCGAAGACATGAAGGCCGAGGACGTCACCGTCATCGACCTCGTCGGCAAGACCTCGCTGGCGGATGCGATGATCATCGCCTCGGGCCGCGTGAACCGTCATGTCGCCTCGATCGCCGACAGCCTGGTCGAGGGCCTCAAGGCCTCGGGCCTGCCTTCGCCGAAGGTCGAGGGCATGCCCGCCTGCGATTGGGTGCTGATCGACACCGGCGACATCATCGTCCACGTCTTCCGCCCGGAAGTGCGCCAGTTCTACAATCTCGAGAAGATGTGGGGGGCCGACAGGCCCAACGAGCGCCTGGTCAGCTGACGGCCGGACACGCGGGATGCGCCTCGCCCTGATCGCCGTCGGCCGTCTCAAGGACGGGCCGGAACGCGAACTCTGCGAGCGCTACCGCGAGCGCGCCGCCACGCTGGGGCGCGGACTGGGCCTGGCCGGGCCGGAGATCGTCGAACTTCCTGAAAGCCGCGGCCGCCGGCCAGACGAACGCAAGCGCGACGAAGCCGCCGCGATCACCGCGCGGCTGTCGCCCGGGCTGGTGATCGCGCTCGATGAACGCGGCAGGAGCCAGGCCAGCGACGCCTTCGCCGCACGCATCGCCGAGGCGCGTGATGCCGGAACGGCCTCCGCCAGCTTCGTCATCGGCGGTGCCGATGGCCTCGCCGACGAGATCCGCGATGCCGCCGGGCTGACTCTCGCCTTCGGTGCGCTGACCATCCCGCATCAACTGGTTCGGGTCCTGGTTCTCGAACAACTCTACCGGACGATGACGATCCTGACCGGACACCCCTATCATCGCGCATGAGCCTTTTCCGGCCCCTGATTCGCCCTGATGCCGCGCCTTGTCCTCTTCCCCCCGCTTGCGGTGGGGAAGGGCTAGGGATGGGGGGTTGGAAAGCCACAGCTCTGTCTTCGATCGTCGCGCCGAGCAGCACTGCCCCCCACCCTAGCCCTCCCCACTGCAAGCGGGGGGAGGGAGTGCGCGCGTGCTTGCTGGCGTTTGCCGTCTTGATGGGCATGGGATCGCCCGCCGCCGCCCAGCCCCAGATTCCCGATCCCGACGCCCTCTCCCGCGAGGCGATGCAGAAGCTCGTCGAGAAGCAGGTCCGCGAGGCCGAGTTGAAGGCGATCGAGCAGCGGCTCGCCGGCAATGCCGAGGCACGCGCGAAGCTCGAGGCCGAGATCGCCTCGATCCGGGCCGACCGCGCTGCCCTCAACAAGGCCCTGCTCAACACGACCGCCCGGACGCAAGGCGCCGAACAGCGTGTCAGCGCGCTCGAACGCCGCCTCGCGCTTCTGCAATCGAGCGAGGCCGCGATCCGTCGTTCGCTGGAAGGCCGGCGCGGCCTGATCGCCGAGGTCCTGGCCGCGCTCCAGCGCATCGGCCGGCGCCCGCCGCCGGCCGTGCTGGTGCGCCCTGAGGACATCCTCGAAGCGGTGCGGGCCTCGATGCTGCTCGGCGCGGTGGTGCCGGATCTGCGCCAGGAGATCGAGGTTCTCGGCACTGATCTCGGCGAACTCGTCCGGCTCCGCGAGGGCATCGGCGAGGAGCGCAAGGCCCTCTCGGCGGAAATGGAACAGCTCGCGGTCGAGCGCCAGCGTCTAGCGTCGCTGGTCGAGGCCAGGCAGTTGCGTGAAGCCAGCGCGAGCGGGGACGCCGAGGTCCAACGTCGGCAGGACAACGACCTCGCGGCTCAGGCCCGCAGCCTGCGCGATTTCGTCGAGCGCATGGAAAAGGAAATCTCCGTCGCCAACCGCGCCGCGGATGCGGCACGCCAGGCACTGGAGGCCGAGACTCGCGAACAGCGCCAGCGCATGGCGGCGCTGGCCTTCAAGGACCCGGCCCGGCTCAGCCCAAAAATCGCCTTCGCCGAGGCCCGGGGCCTGCTTCCGCTGCCCGTAGCCGGTTCACAATTGCGTGGTTTTGGCGATTCCGACGGCGCCGGCGGCACAACGCGCGGAATTTCTCTGGAGACGCGCCCCAATGCCCTAGTTTCGGCGCCTTCCGACGCTTGGGTGGTTTATGCCGGGCCGTTCCGCTCATTCGGGCAACTCTTGATCCTGAATGCCGGCGGGGGGTACTATATGTTGCTTGCCGGCATGCAGCGGATCGACGTCGCGCTGAACCAGTTCGTCCTCGCGGGGGAACCGGTTGCGATTATGGGCGAAACGTCGGAAGCTGCGGCGACGACCGTGGGTTCGGGAACCGGACAGCCGGTTCTGTATATCGAGTTCAGAAAAGACGGTGTCTCGGTCGATCCGGCGCCGTGGTGGACGAAACCGCTTGGCGAAAAGGTTCGCGGATGATGCGCAAGGTTTCTCTCGTTTTCGCCGGAGCCGTCCTCGGCGCGGGCCTGACCGGCATGGTCACGCAGACGCGCCTGCTGACCTCGACCAGCGCGGTCGCGGCGTCGGCCGAGGTTTATCGCAGCTTGAACCTTTTCGGTGACATCTTCGAGAAGATCCGCACCGACTATGTCGAAAAGCCCGATGAGCAGAAGCTGATCGAGGCCGCCATCAACGGCATGGTCTCCTCGCTCGATCCGCACTCCTCCTATCTCGATTCCAAGTCGTTCCGCGACATGGATACAGACATGCGCGGCCAGTTCGGCGGGCTCGGCATCGAGGTGACGATGGATGACGGCGTCCTCAAGGTCGCCAAGCCCATCCGCGATACGCCGGCCTTCAAGGCCGGCATCCTCGCCAACGACATCATCAGCCAGATCGACGGCACCGAGGTGAAGGGCCTGTCCCTGACCCAGGCGGTCGAGAAGATGCGCGGCATCATCAACACTCAGGTCAAGCTCAAGGTCGATCGCCCGGGCAAGCCCGAGCCGCTCGAGTTCACGCTGACGCGCACGACCATCGTCGTCCCGGCGGTGGAGGAGCGCGTCGAGGCGGATGTCGGCTATATCCGCATCGGCACCTTCAGCGAGCAGACCTATGAGGGCCTGCGCAAGGGGATCGACAAGGTCAATGCCGAAATCGGCGTCGATAAGATCAAGGGTTACGTCATCGACCTGCGCAACAATCGCGGCGGCCGTCTCGACCAGTCCGTGCTGGTCTCCGACGCCTTCCTCGAGCGCGGCAAGATCGTCTCGACCCGCGGCCGCAATGCCGAGGAGACGCAGGTCTTCAACGCCAAGGCGGGCGACCTGACCAAGGGCAAGCCTGTCGTCGTGCTGATCAACGGTTCGTCGGCCTCGGCCGCCGAGATCGTCGCCGGCGCCCTGCAGGACCACAAGCGCGCGACCGTGATGGGCACGCGCTCCTTCGGCAAGGGTTCGGTCCAGACCGTAATCCCGCTCGCCGGCAATGGCGGCCTGCGCCTGACCACGGCGCGCTACTACACGCCGTCGGGAACCTCGATCCAGGCCAAGGGCATCACGCCCGACATCGAGGTCGTTCAGGAGATCCCGCCGGAGCTCAAGGACAAGCTCGCCGAGAACAAGGGCGAGGCTTCGCTCAAGGGCCATCTGAAGTCCGGTGACGGCAAGGACGAGCAGTCCGGCTCGGCTTCTTACGTCCCCAACGATCCGACCAAGGACACCCAGTTGATCGCGGCGCTGAACCAGATCCGTGGCGTCAAGAAGGACGCCGCCGCGCCGGCCGCTCCCGCTTCGACCGAGGCGCCCAAGCCGAACTGAGGCCGGATCGGGCGCGCCCCGACCGGAATTTGCCAGAAGAAACCGGAAATCGGTTTTCCCGAAGTGGCAAACGGCGACGAGGCAAGCGAGAGGCTGTCTGATTCGATCCGAATCTGACAAAGTCTCGCATTGCGGACGACTGATTCGGGTCCGCTTCGCAAGCTTGAGGACGGCTTCGCTTGGCCGGAACGCCGCTCACTGAGCTCAACCGGCCGCTCGGCCAGGATCGCGCCGCGCCCCATGGCAAGCCATGGGGCCGCTGGCTTGTGATCGCCTGCGCCGGCGTCGTCGGCCTCGCCTGGGCCTCCATCATTCTGATCGTCGCCATCCGCCGCGACCCCGATGGCGGCGAACCGATCGCCACCGCCCAGATCGAGAAGCGCGCGGCATCGCCGCAATCCGCCCCCGCCACCTCCCAGCCGGGCGCATCCCAGCCGGACACGGCGCAGATGACGCGCGGCCAGTCGAGCGCCCGCCAGCTCGAAACCGAATCGGGCGTCAACGTCGTGCGGCCCGGTGCCGAAGCGCCCGGCGCCATCATCATCACCATTCCCGACAGCCCGGCGACGGTGAAGCTGGCCCCGGCACCCGACAGCCGTCTGGTCGAGCGGACGCGCCACGGCCTGCTGCCGAAGATCGGCCCCGACGGCGCGACACCGGCGCAGATCTATGCCCGCCCGGCCGGCCCACCGCCGGCCGGCAAGATCGCCGGGCGGATCGCCATCCTGGTCGGCGGCCTCGGCATCAGCCAGAGCGGCACCTCCGACGCGGTCACCAGGCTGCCAGGCGCCGTGTCTCTTGCCTTCGCCCCCTATGGTGCGGAATTGGAACGCACGGTCCAGCGCGCCCGTAGCGAGGGGCACGAGGTCTTCCTGCAGCTCCCCATGGAGCCCTTCGATTATCCCGACAACGATCCGGGACCCCACACCCTCCTGACCGGCCCGAAATCGGCCGAAAACATCGACCGGCTGCATTGGGCTCTCGGCCGCTTCACCGGCTATGTCGGCATCGTCAATTTTCTCGGCGGCCGGCTGACCTCCGACGACAGCGCTCTCTCGCCGATCCTGCGCGAACTCGCCGGGCGTGGGCTGATGGTGGTCGATGACGGCTCCTCCGCCCGCAGCCTGCTGGCCTCCTCCGCGCTACGCGCGCAGATTCCGGCGATGAAGGTTGACCGCGTCATCGACACGGTGGCGCGGCCGGACGCGATCGATAAGGAACTGGCGAATCTGGAGGCCCTGGCGCGGGAGCATGGTGTCGCCGTCGCCAGCGCCAGCGCCCTGCCCGTCTCGATCGAGCGGATTGCGCGCTGGGCCCAGTCGCTCGAAGCCAAGGGGCTGGCGATCGTCCCGATGAGCGCAGCGCGCGGCCTGCGCAGCCCGAAGACGACCGGATCGCTGAGATGACGGAATCTCCGATGACCAATGCGCCGCCGGAAGGCTATCGCCCCTGCGTCGGGCTGGCACTGTTCAACGCGCAGGGGCTCGTCTTCGTCGGCCGGCGCGCCAACAAATCCCTCCGGGAGCATGTCGCCGAAGGTCATGAATGGCAGATGCCCCAGGGCGGAATCGACAAGGGCGAGATGCCCCTGCAGGCCGCCACGCGCGAATTGCAGGAAGAGACCAACGTCACCTCCGTTGCCCTGCTGGCCGAGAGCCCGGGCTGGCTCGCCTATGATCTGCCCGCCGACATCGGCAAGGAAGCCTGGAAGGGCCGCTGGCGCGGCCAGGCACAGAAATGGTTCGCCTTCCGCCTGATCGGCCCCGACAGCGAGATCGACATCGAGACGCCGGCCGGTGGACACAAGGCCGAGTTCGACGCCTGGCGCTGGGAACGGCTCGACCGGATGCCGGCGCTGATCATCCCGTTCAAGCAGGACGTCTATCGCGAGGTCGCGGCGCTGTTCGCGCCCTTCGCCGGAGCCTGACGCGGGATGCGCCACGAAGGAAGCCGACATGCGGTTTGACAGCGATCTCGATCCGGTCTCCCCGGCCCTGCGCGAACGCCTGGCGCCCGGCGGCACGCTGCGCGCCGGCATCAACCTGTCGAACTTCCTGCTGGTCTCCGCCCGGACGCCCGATGGCGGGCCGGCCGGCGTCTCGCCCGACATGGCACGCGCCATAGCCGACCATCTCGGCGTGGCCCTGCGCTATGTGCCCTACGCGTCCCCCGCTTTGCTCGCCGATGCGGCGACACGCGGCGAATGGGACATCGGCCTGATCGGAGCAGAACCCCAGCGCGCCGAGACCATCGCCTTCACTCCCGCCTACGCCGAAATCGAGGCGACCTATCTCGTGCCGGCGGGCTCCCCGCTGACCGACATCGCCGAAGTCGATGCGCCGGGCGTGCGGATCGCCGTCACGGCCAGGACGGCCTATGGCCTCTGGCTCGACCGCAACATCCACAAGGCCGAACTCGTCCGCACCGCCACGATGGACGAAACGCTGTCGGATTTCCGCGAGAAAAAGCTTGAGGCGCTGGCAGGGCTGCGGGCACGGCTGATCTCGGATGTAGCCCAACTCCCCGGCTCCCGTATCCTCGACGGCCGCTTCATGGCCGTGCAGCAGGCGATCGGCATCGCGCGGAATGCGGATGCGGAGACCGCGCGCGCTGTCACCTGGCTGACCCGCTTCGTCGCGCTGGCGAAGGCGTCGGGGCTCGTTGCCGAGCTGATCCGCAAGCATGGCGTCGAAGGCCTGAGCGTCGCCTGAACCCGCGACGGGGTTGATTATAGCAGCCCCGCGGACCACCCTTGACGCCTGCCCGCCTGGAACCGGCCGCCGCCTCGCGGGCTGCCGGAGCGGCCGTGGCAACGACCCGTCGCATCGAACAGGAGCGTGATCGTGCAGGATGAGATTTGGGCGCGACTGGCCGATCATCGCGAAGCGACACGAGAGCGCCAGCTGCGCACGCTCTTCGCCGAGGATAAGGCCCGCTTCGCCGGCTTCTCGGCCCGCCTCGACGACCTCTTGCTCGACTATTCCAAGACCGCCGTCACGGCCGAGACGATGGCGTTGCTGCTGAGCCTGGCGCAGACGGGCGACGTCGCCGGCAAGCGCGATGCCATGTTTGCCGGCGAGGCGATCAACACCACGGAAAAGCGCGCCGTACTCCACACCGCATTGCGCGCCCCAGCGGACAGCCGCGTCATGGTCGATGGCGTCAACGTGATGCCCGAGATCCAAGCCACGCTCGACCGGCTCTCGGCCTTCTCCGAAGACGTCCGCAGCGGCACCATCGCGGCAGTCGACGGCGCCCGCTTCACCGACGTCATCAACATCGGCATCGGCGGCTCCGATCTCGGCCCGGCCATGGTGACGCTGGCGCTCGCGCCCTATCATGACGGCCCGCGCCTGCATTACGTCTCGAATGTCGACGGCGCCCATATCGCCGACACGCTGGCCCGGCTCGATCCGGCGCGCACGCTGGTGATCGTCGCCTCCAAGACCTTCACCACCGTCGAGACCATGACCAATGCCGCGACGGCCCGGCGCTGGATCGCCGGCGCGCTCGGCGAGGCGGCGATAGGGACGCATTTCGCGGCTGTCTCGACCGCGCTCGACAAGGTCGACGCTTTCGGCATCGCGCCCGACCGCATCTTCGGTTTCTGGAACTGGGTCGGCGGGCGCTATTCGGTCTGGTCGGCCATCGGCCTGCCGGTGATGATCGCGATCGGCGCCGCCCACTTCCGGGAATTCCTCGCCGGCGCCCATGCGCTCGACGAACATTTCCGCACGGCCCCACTCGACCGCAACCTGCCGGTCCTGCTTGGGCTCGTCGGCCTCTGGCACCGCGATGTCTGCGGCTATCCGGCCCGCGCCATCCTGCCCTACGACCAGCGCCTGCTGCGCCTGCCGGCCTATCTTCAGCAGCTCGACATGGAATCGAACGGCAAGCGCGTCCGCAAGGACGGCTCGCCCGTCACCCGGCCGAGCGGCCCGCTCGTCTGGGGCGAGCCCGGCACCAACGGCCAGCACGCCTTCTACCAGCTCCTGCACCAGGGCACCGACACCGTGCCCTGCGAATTCCTGGTCGCGGCCGAAGGCCACGAGCCAGAGCTGACCCAGCATCACCGCCTGCTGCTCGCCAACTGCCTCGCGCAGAGCGAGGCCCTGATGAAGGGCCGCACGCTGGAGGAGGCGCGCGACATCCTCGCGAAGCAGGGACTGGCGTTGGATGCGGTCGAGGCGCTGGGCCCCCACAAGGTCTTTCCCGGCAACCGCCCCTCGGTGACGATCGCCTATCGCAAGCTTGATCCGTTCACGCTCGGCCGCATCATCGCGCTCTACGAGCATCGCGTCTTCGTCGAGGCCGCGATCTGGGGCATCAACGCCTTCGACCAGTGGGGCGTGGAACTCGGCAAGGAACTGGCGACCGCCCTGCTGCCGGTGATCGAGGGCAAGTCACCAGCGGACGCGCATGATTCGTCGACCGCCGGGTTGGCGGCCTATCTCACCGCCGGGAACTGACACCGCCCATGCGCCTGCGATGCTGTTGCCCGCATCGCCCCTGCCCGCGGTACTCTTGCCGGCTGCCCACTCTCGGTCAGGCAGCATGCCGTTTGCATCGACGGCATCTCGGCTGGCATGAGAGCGGTCCGGCCGGCGTCCATGCCATGGCCGGGCGCGATAACGACGATATGAGAATGGCTTGACGATGAATCACGGCATGATCGCCCGAAGCGCCTCCAACGCAGAGGACATGTCAGCGCCGCTGCCCGCGACAAGCGACCCGCGCTCGCTGCGCCGGCGCGAGGACCAGCGCTTCCTCACCGGCCAGGGCGATTATCTTGACGACCGGCCGCAGCAAGGCGAGCTGTTCGCCGCTGTGCTGCGCTCGCCCCATGCCCATGCCCGAATCCTGTCGATCGATACGACGGCGGCCATGGCCTTGCCCGGCGTGCGCGCCGTCTACACGGCTGCCGATCTTGGCGGGCTCGGCCCTCTGCCGTCCTCCATCGTCGTCGCGACAGTCGAGCCGCTGATCGTGCCTCCGCGCCTGCCGCTGGCCCGTGACATCGTCCGCCATGTCGGCGATCCGGTCGCCTTCGTCGTCGCCGACAGCATGGTGCTGGCACGCGAGGCCTGCGAGCAGATCGCCGTCGACTACGACGTCCTGCCCTCCGTCACCGATCTTGCCAGCGCGCCGGGTCCGCAGGCGCCGCAGCTCTGGCCGGAGGCGCCTGGCAATCTCGCCTTCCGCTTCCGGCGCGGCGATCCGGCGGCGGTGGCAAAGGCCTTCGCAAAGGCGGCCCATGTCGTCACCTGCGATCTGGTCAACAACCGCATTGTCGCCGCCGCCCTCGAACCACGTATCGCCGTCGGGCGCTTCGATCTGCAAAGCGGCATCTACCATCTCGAAATCAGCGGTGCCTCGGTCCACGCTATCCGCCGCGAACTGGCGGAAGGTGTGTTCGGCCTGCCGCTCGACAGGATCCAGGTCTCCTGCCCCGATGTCGGCGGCGGCTTCGGCATGAAGAACGTGACCTATCCCGAGCACGCGCTGGTGCTCTGGGCTGCGCGCCGGCTCGGCGCAACCGTGCGCTGGAGTGCCGAGCGCATCGAGGAGTTCACCGGCGGCATCCATAGTCGCGACAATCTCAGCACGGCGAAACTGGCGCTCGACAAGCGCGGCCGCTTCCTCGCGCTCGCCGTCGAGACGATCGCCAATCTCGGCGCCTACGTCTCCTCGCTCGGCCCGGGAAGTTCGACCAACGCGCCGTCTGCCGCCATGGGCGGGCTCTATGACATCCCCGCGATGAGCATGGATGTCCGCGGCGTCTTCACCAACACCGCGCCGATCGACGCCTATCGCGGCGCCGGCAAGCCCGAGGCCAATTACCTGATCGAGCGCCTGATCGAGGCCGCCGCGCATCGACTCCGGATCGACCCGGCCACGCTGCGCCAGCGCAACTTCATCCGCACATTCCCCTATCGCAGCGCCTTCGGCACCACGATCGACTGCGGCACCTTTCCCGAAAACCTCGACAAGGTCCTCCGCGCCGCCGACCGCGCCGGGCTTCCGGCGCGCAGGAGGGCAGCGAAGAAGCGCGGCAAGCTGCGTGGCTTCGGCATTGGCTGCTTCCTCGAGACCTCGCGCGGCCAGCCCAATGAGGAAGCCTGGCTGCGCATGCGCAACGACGGCACCATCGACATGGCGGTCGGCACGCAGTCCAACGGCCAGGGCCACGAGACCAGCTTCGCCCAGGTCGCAGCCGCGCGGCTCGGGCTCCCGGTCGAGACCTTCAATCTCGTGCAGGGCGACACTGTCCGCGTCCCGCGCGGCGGTGGCCATGGCGGCGCCCGCTCGCTGCATCTCGGCGGCACCGCTTTGGTCATGGCCGCCGACGATTTGATCGCAAAGGCGCGGCCCGTCGCGGCGCAATTGCTGCAGGTGAGGCCGGACGACCTCACCTTCGGGGAGGGCCGCTTTCAGGCCGCAGCGGGATCGGACGGGCTCGGGCGAGAGATCGACCTGTTCGCGATTGCCCGGCATGTGCGCGACAGCACCGGCTCAGGCCTCGAAAGCCATGGCGACAATGTCTGCGACATCATCACCTTCCCGAATGGCGCGCAGGTCGCAGAGGTCGAGATCGATCCCGAGACCGGCGCCATCTCGCTGGAGCGCTATGTCGCGGTCGACGACTACGGCACGCTGGTCAATCCGCTGCTGACCGAGAGCCAGGTGCATGGCGGGCTCGCCCAGGGCATCGGCCAGGCGCTGCTGGAGGAGGCGATCTACGACCCCGATTCCGGGCAGCTCCTGAGCGCGACCTTCATGGACTACGCCATGCCCCGCGCTGACGACATCCCGTTCTTCGATCTGGAAATGGTCGAGGTGCCGACCAGGGCGAACCCGCTCGGCGTCAAGGGCTCGGGCCAGGCCGGCTGCATCGGCGCGCCGCAGACCGTGATGAACGCCGTCCTCGACGCCCTGCGCCCGCTCGGCGTCACCCATCTCGACATGCCGGCGACGCCCGCCCGGATCTGGCGCGCGATCCGGGATGCGCGGGCGGCCAGGGACCTGGCGAGCGAAAAATCCTAGCTCATCACCAGCCCGCCATCGACATGCAGCGTCTGGCCGGTGACGAAGCCGCTCCAGTCGGAGGCGAGGAAGAGCACCGGCCCCGTCACGTCCTCCACCGTCGCGATGCGCCCGAGCGGCGTCTGCGCGATCAGCATGTCCTTGACCGCCTCGCGGGTCTTGCCGCTGGCATCGGTCGGATAGACCAGCCCCGGCGCGACGCAATTGACCCGGATGCCGAGCGGCCCGAGTTCCGCCGCGAGATTGCGGCTGAAGCCGATCAGCGCGGCCTTGGCGGTGGTATAGTCGTGATAGGCGATGCTCGGCCGCGCCACGAGATCCGTCGCGATGTTGACGATCGCCCCCCTGCCCCGCTGTCGCATCAGCGGCAAGGCCGCCTGGCAGACATTGTAGGTCGCCTTCAGCGCGCCATCGACCTGCGCCTGATAGGCCGACCACGGCGTCTCCCAGAAGCGCGCCCGATTGTCCGGATCGAAGACATAGGGGTCAAACGCATTGTTGACGACCGCATCCAGACGACCGGCCTCCTCGGCGATGCGCGCCAGCATCGCCTCGACCTCATCCGCCACGGTCACATCGGCCGCAATCGCCAGCGCCTGCCCGCCCGCCGCGCGGCAGGCTTCGACGACGGCCTGAGCCGCCGCCTCGCTGCGCCGGTAGTTCACGATCACCAGCCCGCCCTCGGCGGCGAAGGCCTTGGCGAGCGCAGCCCCGATGCCCCGGCTCGCGCCGGTGACAAGGATCGTCCTGTCGCGGAATTTCATGCGCGTCGCCTCAAGGGATCAGGTCGGACTTCACGAACTGCCCGATGTCGATCGGTTTTCCGATCAGTCCGAGCTTGTAGAAAGTGTCGGCGCCCTTCTGCATCAGTTCGGGATCGAAATGGCCGAGCCCCTTGGCGGCGGTGGTCGGCGACACCGTCGAGATGTTGCGCAGCTTGATGATCTCGAGATTGAGCGCCTCGTCGCGGCCATTGATCGCTCGCGTCACCGCGACCTTGGCCGCCTCGTCGGGCTTGGCCATCATCCAGGCGGCGCTATCGCGATAGGCTTCGAGAAAGCGCTTCAGCAGCGGCTTCTTGGCCTCGTAGGTTGCCTCCGTCACGACGAAGATATCGCTCGGCAGGTTGAGATGGTCCTTGACCTCGATTACGTCGAAATCGGCCAGCCCCTTGGATTTCGCCACCAGCAGGCCGGTGTCGGTCGCAGCGGTGGCATCGACCTGGCCCTGGATCAGCGGTGCGAAGTTAAGCAGCCCGGTGACCTCGATGGTCGCATCCTGTTCCGTCAGTCCGACCTGGTGCAGCAGCACCTGCAGGTTCTGCCGCGTGCCACTCGACAGGGAGTAGACGCCGATGCGCTTGCCCTTCAGATCGGCCGGCCCCTTGATGCCCTTGGCCTTCGGCGCGACGACATTGAAGACGTTCTGCGGATAGATGTTGTAGATCGCGACCAGCTTCTCGCCTTTGTCGAGTGCGAGATAGAGCGCCGCGGGATCGGTGAAGGCGATGTCGGCCTGCCCCGTCAGCATGTTCTGGATCGCCGAGCCACCGCCAGTGCCGGGCACGTAACCGAGTTCGATCCCCTTCGCCTTGAAGAAGCCCTTGTCGGGCTCGGCCAGCAGGTTGGTGATCTCGCTGATCGGCTGGCTCCAACCGGCAACGGTCATCTTGTCGAGCGTCTGGGCGTGGGTTGCGCCGATGCCAGCCCCACCGATCAGGGCGGCACCGACGAACGCAAACAGGTTGCGACGTGAACCATAGAACATCGGATTATCCTTTCAGATGGTGGCGCAACAGCAGCCGCTCGGCCAGGAGCGCCGCCTGGTAGAAGATCATTCCGAGCAGCGTGATCACGATGAAGAGCGCAAACATCAGGCTCGAATCCATCACGCTCTGGGCCGCGATGATCGAGGCACCGAGCCCGGCCCGGCCGCCGATGAACTCGCCGACCACGGCCCCGACCAGCGAGAGCACCACCGCAACGCGAAGCCCGGCGAGGATCACCGGCAGGGCGCTCGGCAGCTTCAGCCGCAGCAGCGTCTGGAGGCGGCTGGCGCCGAGCATGCGGAACAGCTCGCGCCGCGCCGGATCGACCTGGGCCAGGCCCGTCAACGTGTTCTCCATCAGCGGGAAGAAACAGATCAGCGCCGTGATCACCACGGTCGGCGCCATGCCGAAGCCGAACCAGACGATGAAGAGCGGCCCGAGCGCGAGCTTCGGCACGACCTGGCTGGCGACGATATAGGGATGCAGCAAATGCCGCAGGAAGGTGGCCTCCGCCAGCAGGATGCCGACGCCAAGTCCGACCGCGCAGCCGAGCGCAAGGCCCAGCGCCATTTCGGTCGCGGTGATCCGCAGATGCGGCAACAGCCGACCGCTCGCAATCTCGCTCCACAGCGTCGCGAAGACGGAGGACGGCGCCGGCACGATCAGTGCCGGCACGGCGCCGAGCCGGCACCAGGCTTCCCAGCCGCACAGCAGGACGACCAGCAGCAAGGCCGAGGCGAGCCGGGCCTTCATGGCGCCTCGTCCATGGCCAGCCGCAGCTCCCGGCAGAGCGCGTTGAAAGGCTCGCCATAGCGCATCTCGCGCCCGCGAGGCCGCGGCAGAGCGATGGCCAACTGGTGATGTAGCCGGCCCGCCGCCATGATCGCGACCCGGTCGGCCAGATAGACGGCTTCCGTGATGTCGTGGGTAACGAAGAGCACGGTCGTCGCCTTGAGCGCACACAGCGCCAGCAGATCGTCCTGCAACTCCTCCCGCGTCAGCGCATCGAGCGCCGCGAAGGGCTCATCGAGCAGGAGCAGATCCGGCTCTGCGATCAGCGCGCGGGCGACGGCGACGCGGCTCTGCTGGCCGCCGGAAAGTTGCGGCGGATGCCGCCGCGCATAGGCATCCAGCCCGACCAGGTCCAGCAGCCGGCGCGCGCTGTCACGGTCCTGCGGTCGCAGGCTGCGCTTCAGCGAGATCGGCAGCAGGACATTATCGAGGACGCTGAGCCAGTCGAGCAGCGTCGGCTGCTGAAAGACGAAGCCGATCCGGGAGCCCGGCCCCTGCAACGCCGCGCCGCCGATCCGCACGGAGCCCTGATCGGGCCGCAGCAGCCCGGCGGCGAGCTTCAGCAGCGTGGTCTTGCCGCTGCCGCTGCGGCCGACGAGGCAGTGGAAGGCGCCGCGCGGAATCGCCCAGTCGACGCGGTCGACGATGGCCGGCTCCACGCCATAGCCATAGCTCGCCTGCTCGATCGCGACGAATTCCCCGCCCTGCCGTTCAGTCGGCATAGGGCGCGAAGCCTTCGGCGGCGAACTCGGCCGATTGCTCAATCTCGGTGATGGTGACGAGGTCGAGCAGGTTGAAGCGCCCGTCATTGTGCCAGCCGGCCTCCGGCGCGGTCATGCGCCCGAAGGCCGAGATCCGGGTCACGCCGGCCTCGCCCAACAGGCCGGCGATCCGGAACAGCTCGGCGGGCGCCGCCGCGATCGCCGCACTCTGGAGAAAGTTCCGGAACGGGGCCACCAGCGGCATCACCGCATCCAGGCTGTCGACCGCGACGATCTTGAGCGTCCGGTTCAACCCGCTCGGCGCCAGCGCCTCGGCCGCTTCGACCTGGACGACGCTCCACGGATCACCGGCATCGCCGAGCACCGTCCGGCTCCCGCCATCGAAGGCGCGCATTTCCTCGGCGTTGCGCCAGGCCGCGACGCCGGCTGCCTCCGCCACCGACAACGCCCGGCGCGGATGCGTCCGCGCGAAGCCCGCCAATTCGCGCGAGACATGTTCCGCGAATTCGCGCGGCGAGACCTTCCCACCCCGTTCGATGAAGAGCATCTGCGGCGCGTAGCAGCCTTGCTGCTCGTAGCGCATCACGTCATGGGCAGCGAGCCGGGCGAGCGGGGCCGCCTTGCGCGTGTCGAGGGCCGCAGCCGAGACCATCCCGAAGCCGATCTTGTGGCCATGCGGCAGGAAGCGCGCCGTGACCGGCGCCCGCTCCCGGATCGCCGCAAGCGCATCGTTGCCGCCGAAGGCGACGATCGTGTCGGCCTGCTTCAGCCAGACCTGCTCGCTCTCCGCATCGCCGCCCTTCCACCAGACGATCGCCAGGCACTCGGCCAGCCGGGGGTCGATCTCCGCGAGGATCCTGGCAAACCAGCCGGCCAGCAGCGGCTCGGCGCTCGCGACCTTGCCGACGCTGCCGGCCTTGACCAGCAGACCGGAGATCAGGCTCCACAACGGCAGACCCGGCACGTTGCCGGCCCAGACATGCAGCAGCAGCTCGGGTCCATAGGCCCTTGTGAAGCCGCCCTTCACCGCCGGCTGGAATGCATCGAGAATGCCCGGATTGACGAAATCCTCGGCGAGAAAGCGCTGGAGCTGCGGCGCCCTGAACGTCCGGAGATAGCCCGACAGCCCGAGTCGCACCGTCTCCGGGTCGTAGCCGGTCACGACGGGAAGCACCGCCTCCGCCTTGCGCCGCCACGGATCGTTGCGGTCGAGCAGCCGCGCCACGGCCTTGTCGATGGTTGAGACGATCTCGGCGACGGGCAGCGTCTTCAGATAGGCCCGCGCATTCTCCCGGATGCGAGCGGCCAAAGCGCACCCCTGCGGCTCCGTCAGCAGCGGCACGGAGACCTGCACGCTCTCGCCCCAGGCGGCGAAGTCCAGCACCCGCCACTCGACCTCCGCAGCCGAGAGTCCCGGCAGGTGCCCGGCGAACTCGGTCACGGCCTCAGCCCCTCGCCGCCTTCAGGAATTCCTCGACGGCGAGCGAGCATCCTCTGGAATCGGCGCCGTCGACCCGACCGAACAGCCTGAAGCCGCCCTCGACCATGACGCCGGCATCCTCGGTCAGGATTGCCGAGACGCAGTTGAAATGGGCGAGGTCGTGATGCACCAGCACGCCGGTCGTGCCTTCCGGCAGGTCTCGCCCCGTCACCGGGTCGACAACCCGGCTGCGGATCCAGTGCGGCCCGGACTTGACCGGCGGGCAGGCGGCATTGCCGTCGTCGTAGAACTGCGTGCTGAGCTCGGTCATCCCATACATATTGATGCAGCGGCTGCGCGGCACGCCGAGCACGGCTGAGAGCGCATCGTAGAAGGCATCGGCACCCATCTCGCGCGACTGGCCTTTGAAGCCGCCGGTGTCGAGGATGCGGCTGCCCTCGGGCAACACGAAGCGCCGCCCCTGTGCCGCCAGCGCATCGAGCAGGTGCACGAAGCTGTAGCTCGCGCCGAGCAGCGCGTAGGGCTGGCCGGCAGCTTCCGCCCGTTCCAGCGCCGCGGTCAGCCGCGGCAGATCGAGACCGTCCGCCCCGATGAATCCCGCGCTACCGGGGGCTCCGCAGTCGCGCTTCGCCAGCGAAAGATAATGCGCCAGCGACGAGTTCGGCATCGCCTGCTCGTCGGGAAACAGGATGCCCATCTCGATCCGCGCGAGACCCTGCATGAAGCGCTGGCGGAAATTCACCAGCATCGAGCGGTCATAGACGGAGAGCGTCGGATGGTAGCTGCGGCCCTTGACCCCGCCCTGCGTGGTACCGCTGGTCATGAAGATGCGTTCTGCCGCCTCCGGCGGGCAACAGCTCAGCGTCAGGTCCTTGAAGGCGGTGATCGGCACGGCGGGAATATCGCGCCAGTTCCGGACGGTCAGCGTGGTGCGGCCGCGCTGGATGGCGAAGCGGCGATAGGGCTGGTTATGCGCGAACTGATAGGCGAAGACCGCCAGCGCCATCCGCTCGAACGCGGCTTCGGATGCCTCGTCCCGGTCGATGAAGGCCAGCAGGGCCTCGATGATCTCAGCTTCGGTCACGTCCAGCCACGCCTTCCCGCCAGCCACACGACCAGGCGGGATGCCTTGCATGGGACCGAAAATCCGACCAGCGGCGCGAGCTTGGAAACGGGGCGGCTTTCCGCCCGATGTCCCGCATCCCTACGCCGGTATGAACCGGATCAGGTTCGGAGGGTCACCGCGTTGCCCGGATTGATCCGGACCGGCGGAATCTCAGCCTCCTAGCGAGGCCCCCCTGGGAACAGCCGGAAGCATGACGGCGCGCTCGCGGCGATGTCAAGGACGCTGCCCGGTCCGGCAAGCCGACGACGCCATCGCACGTCGCACGACCCGGCCGGCAGAAGCTGCCTTCAGGACACGCCGAGCGTTGCCTCGCAGAACATCAACGAGAAAGAGAATCCGGCTGGACATGCGAAGCGGGAACCTCGTCCTCCCGATGCCGCCACAGCTTTTATGGGTGCATCGGATCGCTCCTGCTGGCACGCCCGGCTCCCTTCGGGCGCTTTTAGCATCGCATCGCTACACGGCGCCGACAGCCTGAGACGACCGCCTGATCACCAGCTCCACCGGCAGCATCGTCTCGGCATCGACTCGGTCGCCCTGCACGAGCGCCATCAACGTCCTGGCCGCGAGATGACCGATGCGGCCCGTCGGCACATGGACCGTCGTCAGCGAGGGCGAGACATGTGCCGACATATCCAGGCCGTCGATGCCGACGACGCTGAGGTCGCGCGGGACCGTCATGCCGCGCGCATGCGCCTCTTCGAGGCAGCCGATCGCGAACAGGTCGATGCCGCCGATCAACGCCGTCGGCTTGTCCTCCAGCTCCAGCAGCATGGCGCAGCCGGCCCGCCCTCCGGCGAGGGTCAGTGCCTGCTCGACGACCAATGGGTCGGGCAAGGACAGTCCCGCTTCCGTCAGGGCGGCGCGCGCGCCGGCCAGCCGGGCCCTCTGGCGGTCGTTGAACTGCAGATGGCCGGTGATCATGCCGATGCGCCGATGCCCGAGCCTGATCAGATGCTCCGCCGCGAGGCGTCCGGCGAGGGCATTGTCGATCGTGATCGCGGTGAAATGACCGTCGCCGCACCAGGTGAGCACGACAGGAAGCCCCGACGCGTCGAGCAAGGCCGTCGTCTCCGGCGCACGCTCGGCCCCCACCAGCATGAGCCCGTCCACGCCGCGGCCGAGCAGCGCCCGGACGGCCTGCGTCTCGGCTGCAGGACTTGCTTCATGCGAGGCCACGAGCAGCAGATAGCCCGCCTGCGCCAATGTCGCCTGCATCGCTTGCAGGGCTCGCGCAAAGATGGCGCTGTCCAGTGTCGGAACGATCGCACCGATCGTCATCGACCGCCCCGAGGCCAGGGCCCGCGCCGCGCCATCAGGCAGATAGCCCAGACGCTGCGCACTGGCCCTGACCTTCGCCAGCGTGTCAGGCGAGAGCAGGTCCGGCTGCGCGATCGCCCGCGAGACGGTCGCGGGCGAAACGCCGGCATCGCGCGCAACGTCGCTCAGCTTGACGCGCCCTCCGCTCACCCTCGACCTCCCTGAAATTTATTTCATCCAAAATAAGACGAATACAACACCATCTGCAAGGAAAATGGACATCGATCAGCAAATCGATAGAGAGATTGACATCCATCGCACGATCTGAAAACCTACGATGAAAGCGCTTTCACTCAAGAAGAGCGCATTGAGGAACGCCATGATCGGAAGACGGCGATGGGTCAGCCTTGGCTCGGTAGCGGCTGCGCTGCTGCTGTGGTTCATGCTGACGACCGCAACGGGCATCGTCTCTCCCGGCCGCTTCCCCTCGCCTGTCGACTTCTGGCAGTCGTTGAGCCAGATCGCGACGCGCGGCTATGCCGGCGGCGGGCTCGCCGGCCACGCGCTTCAGAGCGTCAAGCTGGTCGTGATGGGCTTCCTCGTGGCGATCGCCACCGGCGTGCCGCTCGGCCTCTGGATGGGGTGGGACCGGCGGGCCGAGGCCGCGATCAATCCGATCTTCCTGATCATCCGCCCGATCCCGCCGCTGGCCTGGATCCCGCTCGCCATCCTCTGGCTCGGCCTCGGCGACGGCGCCAAGATCATGGTGATCTGGTTTGCCGCCTTCGTGCCCTCGGTGATCAATGCCTTCGCCGGCGTTCGCAACATCGACCGGCCGATCATCGAGGCCGCGCAGATGCTGGGCACGCCGCGTTGGCGTCTCGCGAGCGAGATCATCGCGCCGGCCGCCTCGCCGATGATCTTCACCGGCCTGCGCCTGTCGCTGCAGGCGGCCTGGACCACGCTGGTGGCGGCCGAGCTCGTCGGAGCGCTGGCCGGCATCGGCTTCGTGCTCAACATGGCCCAGCAGGACATCTACCCGGGCATGATCCTGGTGGGGATGGTGACGGTCGGCGTCCTCGGCTGGGGCACGACCGCAATTCTCGGCCTTGCCGAGCGCAGAGCGCTCGCCTGGAACGTCGCGGGCAGGGATTGAGACCATGCAGATCGCCCCGCTGCGCATGAGCGAAAAACTGGCCTGGGGAGTGTTGGGGCTCACCGGTTTTATCGGCCTGTGGGCGGCGCTCTCGGTCCTCGGCATCGTGCCGCGCCAGTTCCTGCCTTCGCCGGTCGATGTCGTCTCGCGCTTCATCCACCTGCTGACGACGCCCTTCGCCGGCGCGACGCTGCCGCAGCATCTCGCCTCGAGCTTCCAGCGTTATGCCTATGGTGTCCTGCTCGCGGCCGTGATCGGCGTGCCGCTCGGCCTGCTGATGGGCTGGTTCCGCTGGCTCGACGACATCGTCACGCCGCTGTTCGACGCGTTGCGCTTCATCGCGCCGATCGCCTGGGTGCCTTTCGCGGCATTGTGGTTCGGCGTCGGCATCGGCGGGCCGATCCTGATCATTTTTGCAGGCGCCTTCCCGCCCTGCCTGATCAATGCCTATCGCGGGGCGCGCTTCGTCGAGCCGCGCCTGATCGAGGCCGCGCGGATGCTCGGTACGGGGCATCTGCGGATGATCCTCGAGATCCTCCTGCCCGCGGCCACGCCCTCGATCGTCTCCGGCCTGCGCGTATCCGCCGGGCTCGGCTGGCAATCGCTCGTCGGCGCTGAGCTGATCGTGGCGGCGGCCGGCGTCGGATTCATGATGGTCCAGGCGCAGGCCAACGTCGCGACGCCGACCGTCATGGCCGGCATGGTGGCGATTGGCCTCGTCGGCATGCTCATCGACGTGATGCTGCGGCAGGGCGAAGCCTGGCTTCGCCGCCGCCGCGGGCTCCAGGCATAAGGACGAAGACGATGGGATCGATCCGTTTCGACAAGGTCGACAAGGTCTTCGGCCCCGCCTCGAGCGGGGTGAAGGCGCTGGACGACATCAATCTCGAGATCGCGGACAAGGAGTTCGTCGCGATCGTCGGCCCGTCCGGATGCGGCAAGACGACCTGCCTGCGGATGGTCGCCGGCTTCGAGCCGCCGAGCGCCGGCACCGTCAGCGTCAACGGCAGGATGGTAACCCGGCCGGGGCCCGACCGGGCCGTGGTGTTCCAGCAGTTCGCCCTTTTTCCCTGGAAGACGGTCCGCGAGAACATCGAGCTCGGACTGCGCAACAAGAACCTGCCGAAGGCGGAGCGCGAAGGGCTCGTGGCGGGCGCCCTTACATTGATGAACTTGGAAAGCCATGCGGATGCGTTTCCGCACCAGCTGTCCGGCGGCATGCAGCAGCGCGTCGCCATCGCCCGCGCCTATGTGCTCGATCCGGAAGTGCTGCTGATGGACGAGCCGTTCGGGGCGCTCGACGCCCAGACCCGCGTCGTCATGCAGGAGGAGTTGGTGAGGCTGGCGCGGGTCAACCCGCGCACCGTGCTGTTCATCACCCATGCGGTCGAGGAGGCGGTCTATCTCGCCGACCGCGTCGCGGTCATGACGCGGCGTCCGGGCCGCATCAAGGAGGTGCTCGACATCCGCTCGATCCGGCAGGCCGAGAACTGGGACCGGCTCGAACGGATCGAGGACGTGATGGATCTGGAATCCTTCGTCCATCTGCGCACCCAGATCTGGAAGTCGCTGCGGGAGGAGAAGGGCGCGCATGGCGTCTGATCTCGCCCCGCTGCCGCGCCTGACGCGCGACCTGACCGAGCCCGAGCCGATCCCGGAGGCCGGCATCGTACGCGCCTGCGAACTCATGCGCTCGGGCCGCCTGTTCCGCTATGGCGAGATGGGCGCCGACCAGAACGACGTCGCGCTGCTGGAACAAGAGGTCGCCGCCTTCGTCGGACGGCGCTATTGCGTGGCGGTGAATTCCGGCGGCGCGGCGCTGTGCCTGGCGCTCAAGGTGCTGGACGTGCGGCCGGGCGACCCGGTCCTGGTCAACAGCTTCACTCTGGCGCCCGTCCCCGGTGCCATCGTTCATGCTGGTGCCCGGCCCGTGCTGGTCGAGATCGGCACCGACTATGTGATCGACTGTGACGATCTCCGGCGCAAGGCGCGCGCATCGGGGGCGCGCATCCTGCTGCTGTCGCATATGCGCGGTCATATCGCCGACATGGATGCGGTCGCCGCCGCCTGCGACGAACTCGAGCTGCTGCTGATCGAGGACTGCGCCCACGCGCTCTGCGCAGCCTGGGGGGGTCGCACGGTCGGCACCTTCGGCGCCGCCGCGGCCTTCAGCGCGCAAACCTACAAGCACCTCAACGCAGGAGAAGGTGGCTTCCTCCTCCTGGACGATCCCGACCGCACGGCCCGCGCCATCCTGCACGCGGGCAGCTATATGCTGCATGCCCAGCATCTCAGCGCGCCGTCGGCGGAGGTCATGGCCGCCTGGGAAGAAACCACGCCGAATTTCAGCATGCGGATGACGGCCCTGGCCGCCGCCCTGCTCCGCCCGCAACTGAAGGACCTGCCGCTCCGCGCCCGTCGCTGGAACGCGATCCATGATCGGATCGGCAAGGCCATCGCTCGCTCCCGCCATGTCCGGCTGCCCGCGCGATCCGCGAAGGAAAGCTATGCGGCCACATCCGTCCAGTTCTCGCTGCCCGGCTTCGACAGCCGGGAGATGGCGGCCTTCCTCGCCTGCTGCGCCGCACGTGGGCTGCCGGTCAAATGGTTCGGCGCCGACCAGCAACGCGGTTTCACCAGCGCGCCACGGCATTGGCGCTATGCCGGCGAGCAGGGCCCGCTGGAGCAGACCCATGCCGTACTGGCTGGCCTCTGCGACATCCGCACGCCCGTGTCATTGACCGATCAGGATTGCGACCTCGTCGCCGCCATCGTGCGCGAGGCCATCGAGACCGTCGTCTCCGCCCGTGCGGGGACAGGGAAAACCGGGCGGGCCGCGACAGGCTGAGACCGGGCTAACGACAACAGGGAGAGAGACATGAAGCGCATCATTGCAGGATTGGGTTTCGCCGCGTCGCTGGCTTGCGCCGCCGCATCGCCCGCACAGGCCCAGACCGCCATCGGCGTCAGCTATCAGCCCTCGCTCTACTGGGCGCTGCCCTTCCACTACGCGACGGTGAAGGGCTGGTGGAAGGATGTCGGCCTGACGCCGAACTTCTCGACCTTCCCGGCCGGCGCGCCGCAGATCGCGGCATCCGCGGCCAAGTCCTGGGATGTGGGCGGCACCGGATCGGTGCCGGCGGTGCTCGGCGCGGTGCGCTTCAACATCCTGACGATCGGACTGACCAACGACGAGTCGAAGACCAATGCCATGATGGTCCGGGGCGACAAGTTCGATGCGATCAAGGCCGACCCGAAGCTCCTCAAGGGCCAGAAGCTGCTGCTCACCACCAACTCCACGGTGGATTATGCGGCGCGGAAATGCCTGACGAAGTTCGGGCTGCAGCAGGCCGACATGCAGTTCGTCAATCTCGGCCAGGCCCAGATCATCACGGCGGTCACCTCGAACAACGGCGATGTCGCGGGCGTCTGGGCGCCCAACACCTACACGCTCGAAGAGCGCGCCAACGCCAAATATCTCTGCTCGGGAGCTGATGCCGACGCGATCGTGCCCGGCGCCCTGATCGTGCGGGCCGATTTCGCCAAGGAGCGGCCTGACGACGTGGCGAAGTTCCTCGCCGTCTTCCTGCGCGGCTGGTCTTGGGCCAAGGCCAATCCGGCCGAGGCACGCACGCTCGCTCTGGAGTTCTACAAGCAGGGCGGCCTCGAAGTGACGGCCAAAGCGATGGACCAGGAGTTCGCGCTGCGGCCGACCTTCGGTCTCGACGAGCAGATGAAGCTGATGGCGAGGGCCTCGGGGGCCTCGACCGTCGACGGCTGGTTCTCCGAAATCGGCAAGTTCATCACGGAGGTCGGCACGATTCCGTCCAACCCCGACGCCAAGAGCTATCTGACGGACGATTTCCTCAAGCGCGTGGCGGCGGACGCCAGGCTGAAGGCCTTCGCCACCGAATTCGACAAGAAGTGAGCTGACCTCGGATCGACCCTTGCGGCGACGCCGGATCGGGCGTCGCCGCCACCATCCCCTTGCGCTCGGAAGCGGACAAACGCCATGGCCATCACCCATCTGAAGACCGCCACCAAGACGCCGGAAACCGAGACGGACACGGCACGCGCCGTCGTCACGGACATGCTGGCCGCGATCGAGGCCGGGGGGGAGCAGGCGGTGCGCGACTACGCGCTGAAGCTCGACAAATGGGACGGCCCGATCGTCCTCGACCAGGCCGCCATCGCCGAGCGCATCCGCGGCGTGCCCCAGGGCGTGAAGGACGACATCGGCTTCGCGGCGGGGCAGGTCCGCCGTTTCGCCGAGGCGCAACGCGCCTCCTGCCAGGATTTTGCGCTGGAGATCTCGCCCGGCCTGCATCTCGGGCAGAAACTCGTGCCGGTGAATACGGCCGGCTGCTATGTCCCGACCGGCCGCTACGCCCATATCGCCTCGGCCTATATGTCGGTCGCCACCGCCAAGGCGGCCGGGGTCAAGACGGTGGTCGCCTGCTCGGCGCCGTTCCGGGGACAGGGCATCCATCCCCACGTGCTCTATGCGCTGACTGTGGCGGGCGCCGACATCGTCATGTGCCTGGGCGGTGTCCAGGCCATCGCCGCGATGACCTTCGGCTTGTTCACCGGAAGGCCTGCCGACATCATCGTCGGCCCCGGGAACAAGTTCGTTGCCGAGGCGAAGCGCATGCTGTTCGGCAAGGTCGGCATCGATGTCTTCGCCGGGCCTTCCGAGGTCGCCGTCATCGCCGATGACAGCGCCGATCCGCTGATCGTCGCGACCGACCTCGTCGGCCAGGCCGAGCATGGCCATGAGAGCCCGGCCTGGCTGATCACCTCCTCGCGTCGCATCGCCGACGAGGTGGCGCGGCTGATGCCGGAGCTGATCGCGACCCTGCCGCCGACGGCGCGCGATGCGGCCGGCGCCGCCTGGCGCGACTATGGCGAGATCATCCTCTGCGACACGCGCGAGGAGATGGTCGCAGTCTCCGACCGCTATGCCTGCGAGCATCTCGAGGTTCATTGCCGCAACCTCGACTGGTGGCATGCCAGCCTGAGCAATTACGGCTCGCTCTTCCTCGGCGAGGAAACCAATGTCGCCTTTGGCGACAAGGTGTCCGGACCCAACCACATCCTCCCGACCAAGTTCGCAGCCCGCTATTCCGCCGGCCTCTCCGTGCACAAATTCCTGAAGCCGCTGACCTGGCAGCGCATGGACCGCGCCGCCTGCCAGCGCATCGCCCCGGTTTCGGCGCGCATCTCGCGGCTTGAGGGCATGGAGGCCCATGCGCGGACGAGCGACGCCCGTATGGCCAAATATGCACCGGGTTCCCGGATCGATCTCGGCGCGGCCGTGGAGATCTGAGCATGTTTCGTCTGACCACTCTCTTCGATCTGACGGGCCGGACCGCGCTCGTCACGGGTGGCAACAGCGGCATCGGCCTCGCCATGGCACGCGCGCTCGGCCTGGCCGGGGCGCGTCTGGTCATCGTCGCACGGCGCGAGGATGCCCTGCGCGAAGCGGCCGAGGGGCTTCAGGCCGAGGGGCTTCAGGTCGACGTCCTTCCCGCCGATCTCGCCGCGTCGGACGCGGGCGAGAGGCTGGCCACAGCCTGCAAAGAACTGGGGCGCGATGTCGACATTCTGGTCAACGTCGCCGGGCTGAACCTGCGCCAACCCTTCATGAAGGTCACGGCGGAGGCGTTCGACCTGCACATGGCGGTGCATCTGCGCGCGCCCTTCCTGCTGACGCAGTCCTTCGCGCCGGCCATGGCGCAACGCGGTTATGGCCGCATCATCAACATCGCCTCGTTGCAAAGCTACCGCGCCTTTCCCGACTGCGCGCCCTATGGCGCCGCGAAAGGGGGCGTGGTGCAACTGACCCGCGCGATCGCGGAGGAATGGTCGCGACAGGGCGTGACCTGCAATGCCATTGCTCCCGGCTTCTTTCCGACGCCGCTCACCGCCGCGGTGTTCGCCGACAGCGCGCGCTCGGCCCGCAATGCGGCGCAGACGGCTATCGGCCGCAATGGCGAGTTGGAGGACCTCGCCGGCGCGACGGTCTTCCTCGCCGCGCCGGCCTCCGCCTATGTCACCGGCCAGACGCTGACGGTGGATGGCGGGTTCACCGCGAAATGAGGGATTCCGCCGCATGAAGGCGCTCGTCTACACCGGCCCCCACAGCCTCGAATTGCGGGACGAGCCGGATCCCGTGCCGTTGGACGACGAGGTTCTGGTCAGGGTCGAGGCGGTCGGGATCTGCGGGTCCGACATGCACGCCTATCACGGCTTCGACACGCGCCGTCCACCGCCGCTGATTCTGGGTCACGAGGCGGCCGGACGGATCGTCACCGGCACGCGCGCTGGCGAGCGCGTGACCATCAACCCGCTGGTGGTCGATCCGGACTGCCCCTATGCGATCGAGGGCCGCTGGCATCTCTCGCCCACGCGCCAGATCATCTCGATGCCGCCGCGCCCTGGTGCCTTTGCCGAACTGGTCCGGATTCCGCTCCGCAACGTGACGCCGATCCCGGATGCGATGCCGATCGCCCATGCCGCGCTGGCCGAGCCTGTCGCCGTCTCATGGCATGCCGTGCGGACCGGCATGCAGCGCCTGCATCAGCCGCTCTCGACCTGCCGGGTCGTCGTGCTCGGCGGAGGCGCCATCGGGCTCGCCGCAGCGCTCGTCGCCAGGCTGTTCGGCGCGCGCGATCTGATCGTCGGCGAGACCAATCCACTGCGGCGAGAGACCCTGTCCGCGAGAGAGGGGCTCGCGGTGTATCGACCGGAGGTCGACGAGCCGGAGGATGGCAGCGCGGACCTCGTCATCGACGCGGTCGGGGCGGATGCGACCCGCGCAGCCGCCTGCCGCATGGCTCGCCCAGGCGGTGTGATCGTCCATGTCGGTCTGCTGCCCGGCCAGGGCGGCATCGACATCCGCAAGCTGACGCTCCAGGAGATCACCCTGGCAGGCGTCTATTGCTATACGCCGACGGATTTCGCGCAGACCGTGCAGGCACTGGCGGAAGGGAGGCTCGGCGATCTCTCCTGGACCGAAGAACGGCCTCTCGGCCTCGGAGCAAGCGCCTTCGCCGACATCGATGCGGGCCGGATTTCCGCCGCCAAGGTCGTTCTCAGGGTCTGACAGCGAAAACGGCGATCAACCCCCGCCATGTCTTGTGGGCCATGTCTGCGGCCCATGTCTGTGGGCCATCACAGGCTCGCGCGGGGGCAGCCTACCGGATGTCCTTCGAGACCAGGCCCGGCCAGTTCGTGCCCGCGCGCGCGATGTAGGTCTTGGTATCGCCCGACCACGTCTTTCGAACCCCGAGATCGTAGTTCAGGTAGAGCTTTCCATCGACGATCGACCAGGCCTCCGGCTCGATCTTGACCAGATAGCCGCGCGAGGTGCCATAGGCGCAGAAGCCGCCGAAGGCCGGCATGTAGCGCTCCGGGTCGGCGACGAACAGGGCCCTGTGCTCGGCGCTGGCGAAGCGCCAGATGGCACCGCCATGAGCGACCTGGAACTCCGGCTTCCCGGGGCGCGGCCCGCCCTCGTGGAAATAGGCGACCGGATCATAGCCGCGAATGGCGATGCCCTCGCGTGAGCCGAGCGTGTTGACCGGCCTGGCCGTATCCGCCCGGACGACGGTGAGGCCTGGCGACAGCGCAGCCGCGACGCCGGCCAGCACGATGAAGCGTCTTCTGTCGAACATGGCGGAACTCCCTTCTGTCGTGCCGATCAGGCGTCGCGCGCTTCGAGCGCTTCGAAGACATAGGCCGCGACATAGCCGTAGATGGCATGGCCGACGAGGCTCATGGCGGAGAGGCGCGGCACGTCGCTGAGCAGGAAATGCTGGCCGGCCAGCGGCGCGAAGAATCCGAGCGCGATGAAATAGGTGATCACGCCCCAGATCCAGCCATCGGCCGGCATGCCGAAGCTCTTGACCCCGCGCGTCAGCACCCAATAGCCGAGCGGATAGAACAGGAAGCCGGTCATGAAATGCAGGAGCTTGGCCACCGGCGTCGAGAGCGTCAGGCCGAGCTGATGCGCAAACAGCGATTTGACCAGTTCCGGCGGCTCCAGCGGATACTCCGCGAGCCAGGCGGTCGGCACCGCCGAGAACAGCTCCCAGAAGCCGAGCGCGGCAAAGCCGCCGAGCGCGAGGTTGATCACGGTACGGCTGGAGGGGATGGCGAAGGTGCCGGTCATGGTGGCGGTGGTCATGGCGTCTGGTCCTTGTCGAGGGTCAATGGGCGATGGCCAGCGGCGTCGCGGCCATGGCGAGCGCAGCGGTGCGGCCGGCAGGGCTGGCGCGCAGCTGGGCCAGCCGCATGGCGGCGAAACGGTTCGAGCCGCCGCGCCTCGCGATGCGCTCGGTCAGCACCCGGTTGGCGAGGTCGTGATGGCCGCAGCCGATCAGGCTTTCGATATAGGCCTGCTCGAACAGGTCGCGCTGCGCATGGCTGCCGCCGATAGCGACCAGCCCGCCGCGCGCCGCCCCGAGCAGGCGAGCCGCTTCGGCATGGTCGCCCTCATGGAAGGCGATCAGGCCGAAGGCCGCCAGCGCGCCCTTGCGTGCCGCCTCGCGCCGCTCGCTGCTGGGATGGGTCTGGCCGTCCTCGACCAGCGTCCGGGCGATGGCTTCGGCGCCATCGGTCCGGCCGGCGCCAAGCAGCGAGACGGCATAGTGCAAGTCGGCGAAGACCAGGCGCCCGTCATGGATGCGGCCTTCGGCTTTGGCCGCCAGCTCCTCCCAGCGCGTGCCGACATCGATTCCGGCATAGTCGAGCCGGGCCAGCAGCGAGGCACCATTGGCGATGTCGCGGTAATCGTCGGTCTGCTCGCCACGGATGTCCTCGTCATAGAGGCGCAGGACCTCGGCGGTCTCGCCGCGCTCCAACCGGAACAGCGCGAGGTGCCAGACGATGTGGAATCGCAGATTATTGGCATGGCGCCAGTCGCGGCCATCGCCGAGCCAGGCGACGCCCTCATCGGCACGCCCGGTCATTTCGAGCACATGCGCGACCGCATGCCGGCCCCAGGCGTCGCGCGGGCTCAGGGCCACGGCACGGCGGCCGGCCAGTTCGGCTTCGGCATAGAAGCCGCGCTCCTCGAGCGCGAAGGCGTAACAGCCATTGACGTAGCCCGCGAGCGGATGAGCCTCGCCGAACCCGGGCACGACACGGCGCAAGGTCGCCAGCATCTCCGCCTGGTCGCCCAGCATGAAGCGGATGCCGTGGGAGAGCTTGAGCGCGAGCACGTCGAAGGGATGCGCTTCGAGAATTGCCTCCAGCCGCCGGGCTGCCTGGCGCGGCTCCTCCGCCAGCCAGAGCGCCAGCGCCTCGACGACCATGCGCTCGCGCCGCGTCACCGGGCGCTGCGCCATGCTGGCCTGCGCCCGCCTGAGGCCATCGCGCGCCGCACCCAGAAGCTCGGGCCGCGCCAGCGACAACAGCATCAGCCCCTTGGCGGCGTGCGCGAGGGCGAAATCCGGATCGGCCGCGAAGGTCCGCGCGAGATGGTCGGGCGTCGCGGCGGCGTGGGCCAGCAGCGCTTCCAGCGTGTCGTTCCAGGCCAGCCTCGCGGCGTCGTTGCCGACAGTGATGCGGTCACCGGACAGGTCGTGATACAACGAGTCGTGATACATGGAGCTGCTCCGTTCCAGCGCCCGATCCGGACGCTCACAAGGGAAGTTCGCGCGGGCTCGATCAAACGGAGATCAACTCGCTTCACGGACCTGTGTTGGCAGCCCGAGGCCGGCATCGACCTGCCTGTCCGGCGCGGACTTCGGCGCCGGGCCGGCCCATGGCGCGCTCTTGAACCAGCCGACGACGACCGCGACGCACAAGATCAGGGTGAAGCCGACGAGATTGAGCAGGGCGACCGCCCCCTCGCCGCGCCCGAGCATGTCGGCTGCGGTGCCGGCGAGCCGCGCCAGCACGACGCTGGCGAGGAAGGTCGCGAGGGCTTGCCGGCCGATCAGGATCAGGAGATGGCCGAAGCCGCTGTCCAGGCGCTGGCGGAAGGGTTCGAGCAGGCTCAGCACCAGATAGGCCAGAGCCAGGAAGTGCAGCACCCGGAGGATGTGGAGATTGCTCTTCTCGCTGGCGGGGATGAGCAGGTCGCGCAGCCCCTGCGCCGCCGGCCAATGCTCCAGGATGCCCCAGAAGGAGAGCGGCACGCTCAGCCCGATGAACAGGGCGGAGGCGAGCATCAGCCGCCGGTCCCCGAGCGCGGGTATCGGCAGCCATTTCATGGCGATGAAGAAGCCGGTGAAGAAGATGAACTGCCAGGCGAAGGGGTTGAGGAACCATCCGGCGCCGTTCCAGGGATTGCCGGTCAGATTGAGATCGCTGATCCAGACCAGCGCATAGAGCAGCCCGCACAGCAGGAACGGCAGGGCGGCATGAATCCGGCGCAGCGCCATCGTCACCGGCACCAGCGCCAAAATGACGAGATACATCGGCAGGATGTCGAGATAATCCGGCTGCCAGCTCAGCGTCGCCAGGCCGAGCAGCGCGCCCTCCGGGTCGCTCAGCAGGGGTGGGAAGCGCGCAGCGAGTTCGGCCAGGCCGAAAACCTTGTCGAGCAGCGCCGTGAGCGCGATCAGCGCCAGCACCAGACCGAGCTGCGCCCAGTAGACCTGCCAGATCCGGTAGGCGATGCGCGCCGTGCCCAGCCACAGGCCGCGCCGGACGAAGACGCTGCCGAAGGCAAGCGCGCTCGCGATCCCCGAGCAGAACACGAAGAGCTCCGCGCCCGAGGAAAAGCCGAACCGGGCTGGAATGAAGGCGTTCCAGCTGTTCTCCGGCAGATGCGCCACGAAGATGATCAGCATGGTCAGGCCACGGAAGAAATCCAGCCGCTCGTCGCGCGGTCGCTTGGCCTTCGGGTGAAGCTCCGCCATCAGAAGGCTCCCTCATAATCCAAGGCGTTGATCCGGCAGGCGAGCAGCGTGAAGCCCGCACGCCCGAACGCCATCTGCGCCTCGCGCTTCAGGCTCTCGCGGTCTGAGATCGCGACGCCATGCCCGCCCAGCGCCTGCGCCACGGCAGCGAAATCGGTCGCGCCGAAATCGACGCCGGCGCGCTTCAGCCCGAGCTGGCGCTGCTTCAGCGCGATCAGCCCGAGGCTCTCGTCGACCAGCACGGTTACGACGACAGGGAGCTGGAGATCGCGCAGCGTCGCCAGTTCGCCGAGCACCATTTCGAGCCCGGCATCGCCGACGAAACACAATGTCGGTCGGCCCGAACCGAGCGCCGCGCCGGTCGCAAGCGGCAGCGCGCAGCCCATCGTGCACAGCCCGGTCGATTGCAGCAGCAGGCGCGGCCCGTCGCAGCACCAGATCTGGCTCAGCAGAATGCGATGGGCGCCCGAATCGGCGGTGGCGATCGTGCCGGCCGGCGCAGCCTCGCGCAGCGTCTCGAACACCGCATGCGGCCCCCATGCGGAGGGCGCGGCGAAGGCCGCGCGGAAGCTCTCGCGAACCGCTGCCGGCTCGCCGCCCGGCCAGCGGCCGCTCGGCGTCGGGCCTTCGCAGAGATCGGTCAGGATCGCGCCGACATCGCCTTCAAGCAGCAGGCTCGCGCCATGCATGCCATGCGGCATGTCCTCCGCGACGATGTCGATGACCTGCTTGCCCGCCGGCCAGGGCTGGCGCCAGCCCTGGCGCATCTCGATCGGGTCGTAGCCCGCAAGCACGATCAGGTCGGCCGCCTCGATCAGCGGCTTCACGATGGCATCGGCCTTGGGCGACAAACCGACACCGCCGATGACACGCGGATCGCCCTCGGGCACGAGGCCCTTGGCCTTGTAGGTCGTCAGCAGCGCTGCGCCGGTCCGCGTCAGGAAGGCGTCGAGCGCGGCTGCACCACCCTGGTTGACGAGGTCGAGCCCGGCGATGACCAGCGGCCTGCGGGCATCGGCGATCATGCTGCGCGCGGTGGAGAGATCGGCGGGACGCGCGGCCTGTCGCCGCGGCTGCGCCAAAGCCGCCCGCCCTGCCGTGCGGGCTTCCGCCACGGCAATCGGCAGGTCGATATGGACCGGGCCAGGCCGGCCGCGCAGGGCCAGCGCGACGGCCTTTTCGATGACGAGATCTTCAGTGCCCGGTGCGGCGCGAAAACTCGCCTTCACCAGCGGGCGCAGCACCGCCTGATGATCGAAGACCTGATGCGTGTAGCTCTCGGCCAGCGCCTGATCGACACAGCCGGTGATGAAGATGAGCGGCACGCGATCCTGCTGCGCATGGGCAACGACGGTGACCGCATTGGCGACGCCGGGACCGAGCGTCGCGACGAGCACCGGCAGCGCTCCCGTCGCATGCCAGAGTCCTTCGGCCATGAAGCCGGCGGCGTTCTCATGCTTGGCGAGCAGGAAGCGGATGCCGGCGCGCTCCAGCGCGTCGACCAGCGCCAGTACTTCGCCGCCCGGAATGCCGAAGGCATGGGTCGCCCCCGCCGCGGCCAACCGCGCCGCCAGCAGATCCGCGCCCGTGGCGGCATCGGTGGTGCCGGCTTCCGGCGCATTCAGGTCGTGACGCATGGCTTCTCCCGGGCGGTCTCGCTTTTGCAGCCCCGCGGGAGAGATCGCGCGGCAGCGCGCTTTGGTTACAGCGTCACGGGATCGTGAGCCGCACTCCCGCGGTTGCAGGGACCGCCTCGGGCGCCATCAGGAGAGACCAGGCGCGTTCGATCCAAACCGGATCCGCGATATGGCCGCCGGAATGCAGGCACAGTTCGAGGCGGGCGCTGCCGCCACAGCCTGTCGCCAGCCGGCAGGCCAGGCCGGGTGGCGATACGGCCTCCTGCGCCTGCGTTGCCAAGGGCGCGGTGCAGCCATTCGGCGCGAGGATGGCGAGGCTCCTGAACACGTCGCCCTGCCTGTAGCCGGAGCGCAGCGCGCGCCCGGCGAGGGGCACCGTCATGTCGCTCGTGCCATGGACATGGATCAGCTTCGGACGCGGCCCGGCGCAATCCAGCGGCAATGGCTCCCAGAAGGCGCCGGCGATCGGCACGAAACCGGCAAAACGCGTCGGCATCTGGCAGGCCAGATACCAGACCATCGAGCCGCCCTGCGAGAAGCCGCTCGCCATGATGCGGCCGGGGTCGACCGGAAAGCGTTGCGCGACATCGTCCAGCACCCGGCCGACAAAGGCGAACTCGTCGCGATGATGCCCGGGCGAGCCGGGATAGGACCAGGTTTTGCCCATCCCGTCCGGCGCGATCAGCGCAACACCGAGGCGACGGGCCAGCGCGAGCAGGCCGGCATCCGAAATCGCCTCCTCGGCCGAGCCCTGCCAGCCATGGAAGAACATGATCGCACCGGCGCGCGCGCCGGCCGGCTTCTGCGGCAGGACGATGCGGTAATGGCCGCCCTCGACCCGGCAGCCGCCTTCAACCGGGCAGCCATCGACGGGTTCGAACGCGGCCGGCGAAGCCCCGGCCGCTGCGAGCGCGGACAAAGCGAGGGCGGCGAAGGCCGCGAGCCCGATCGTGAAACGCCTTCCCGACGGCATGTTCGACGCTCCCGCCGGCAGGGTCAAAGCTGCGACTCATCACAGTGAGGCTAGCCGAGTCCGGCCGGCGCTTCACCGACCTGTCACAGGCTTGTGAGCACAGGAACGGCATGCGACGGAATGGGGTGGAACCCATCCCGCATCCGCAAGAAGCACTCAGGCCCCTTGTCGCTCGCCGAACTCGAAACGCACCTGCGCCCGATCTTCCTCGCCGCGCTCGGCGGGGATGCCGCCGCCTACCGGCTCTTCCTCGATCTGATCAGCGCGAGGCTGCGCGGTTATCTGCGCCAGATGCTCGCCCGTGTCGGGCGCAGCGAGGCGAGCGAGGCCGAGGATGTGCTGCAGGAGACGCTGCTGGCGCTGCATCTCTCGCGCCATACCTATGATCCCGCGAGCCCCGTCACCGCCTGGGCCCATGCCATCGCCCGCTACAAGCTGGTCGATCATCTGCGCCGTACCGGCCGCCATGCCGCCAACCTGCCGATCGACGAGGAGGCCAGCCAACTGGCTGCGCCGGACAATGCCGCCTCGGACGCCAGGCTCGACCTGGCCCGTGCGATGGCGGCCCTGCCGGAACGCACGCGCAACCTGATCGACAGGGTCAAGCTCCAGGGTGCGAGCGTGGCCGAAGCGGCGACCGCCGCCGGCATGACCGAGACCGCCGCCAAGGTCGCGATCCATCGCGGCCTGCAGGCGATGGCCAAATTCCTGTCGCGACGCGGCAGGCGAGGACTGCCATGACGACCTCACGATGACGACCCCGACAAGACGACCTCCTCTTGGAGGCCCGCCGCCCTGCCGTAACCTTTCGCCGGCTTGCCGCGAACTCCCCTGAACCAGAGCCCACGGCAAGATTTGACATGCAAACCGACGACCTGATCACCCTCATGACCGCGAGCCACCGGCCGGTGGATACCGGCCGGCTGCGCCGCGCCACCTGGCTGGCCGCGCTCATCGCGCTCGCCGCCACGGCGATGCTCATCCTGCTGATCCTCGGCGCCCGGGCCGATCTCGCCACGGCCTGGATGACGCGCCCGGTGTTGGCCAAGGCCCTGCTCGGCGCGAGCGTCGCGACGATCGCGCTCGCAGCCTTCCAGAGCAGCCTGCGGCCCGGCCTGAAACCGCTGCGGCTGGCGCTGCTGGTCGCGGTTCCTCTCGCTTTCGTGTTCGGCTGGGCGGCGCTCGTCCTGGCCCAAGTCCCGGCCAATCAGTGGAGCGCGCTGACATTCGGCCGGTACTGGCAGATCTGCCTCATTGCCGTGACGCTTTGCGCGCTGTGTCCCTTTGCCGTCCTGCTTCTGTTGGCCAGGAGCGGCGCGCCGGTGAACGGGCGGCTGACGGGCGCCTGCGCCGGCCTCGCCTCGGCCGGTCTGGCGACCATCGCCTATAGCCTACATTGCCCGGAGGATACGGTGCCGTTCCTCGCAAGCTGGTATCCGCTCGCCATGGCGATAATGGCAGCCTTCGGAGCCGTCAGCTTTCCGCGCCTGGTGCGCTGGTAGGCCGGGCTTGCGGCCGACCGCCCGGAAACCGCCTGCAATCGACATCCTGCCGGAGCGCCGGGGTGCTTCCAAAAGAAGGCCGAGGCGGGACATCCAGACGGTTTCCCTTCCACGCATCGCTGCTCACGGCGGCCAGGCGGAAGCTGCATCCATCTGCATTGACGATCCACTGGACCGGGAGCGGCTCGGCGGCTTTCCGGATGCCTACTCGCGGCCACACTTGTCCCAAAGCCGCTGAAGACGGCCCTGCGCCCTCAGTTGGGCGAGCGCTGGTTTGAATTTTCGATGCCTTCGGCGAAACCATCACGATCAAGGCGACATTTGCAGCCTTGCGCCTTCCCCTTAGAACAGCAGGTGATGAGGGCCGACATGAACCTGCACTGCGTCGATTGCCATAGCGCCTATCCGCCAGAGCTTTTGTATCGCTGCGCGAACTGCGGCGGCATCCTCGAGACGGTCGGCGATGACGGGTTGATGCCGGTTTCGCTCGGCGAGCAGGTCACGCCGCTGCTGCGCGCCCGCAGGATCGAGGCGTCGTTGCCCGGCTTCGTCGGCGAAGTCTGGCTGAAGGACGAGACGCGCAATCCTTCCGGTTCGTTCAAGGACCGGCTCGTCTCGGCAGCCATGGCGCGTGCCCTGTCGCTCGGCGTCGGGCGGGTCGTCTGCGCCTCCTCCGGCAATGCGGGTGCGGCCACGGCGGCCTATGCGGCACGCGCCGGCATCCCGGCCGTCATCATCGTTCCCGCACACACCCCGCTCGGCAAGGTGACGCAGATTGCCGCCTATGGCGCGACGCTGCTTCTGGTCGAGGGGCATTACAGCCGCTCCTACGACCTCGCCCTCGCATTGGCCGAGCAGCACGGCTTCGCCAATCTGACGACGACCTTCATCAATCCCTATGCGGTCGCGGGGCTGACCGCCGTCGGGCGCGAAATCGCCGGGCAACTGGGCGGGGCGCCCGATCATGTCCTGATCCCGACTGGCAGCGGCCCGCTGGTCAAGGGCGTCTGGCAGGGGTTGATCGAGCAGGGGCAGACGACGCGGCTCGTCGCGGTCCAAGCGGAAGGCTGCGCCCCGATCGTGCGCGCTTTCGAGGCAGGTGACGATATCGTCACCGCCTGGGGCACGCCGCAGACGATCGCCTCAGGGATCAGCGACCCGCTCATCGGCTATGAGCGCGACGGCACCTATACGCTGCGCCTGATCCGAGAGAGCGGCGGGTCGGCGGTCGCAGTCAGCGATGCCGAATTGCGCACCGCGATGGCGCAGCTCGCCAGCAGCGAGGGCATCTATGCCGAGCCGACGGGCGCGAGCCCGATCGCGGCGCTTCCGAAACTGTTGGCAACGGGCACCCTTGCACGGGATGCGAAGGTCATCTGCCTGATCACCGGCCATGGTTTCAAGGACGCCAAGGTTTATCAGGACATGCCGGCGCACACGCATACGGTAGCCGATCCCGACAATATCCTGGCAGTGGCGCAGCTCTGCGACCATGTCCTCTGCCACGCCTGATGTCGGTCTGGCCTACCCGCAAAAGAGTGCGGTGCAATGCAGCTGGCAAAATTGACAGCTGGCCCATTTTTTGCCCCTCTCGCTGACGTGGCCATCTGCCGCACCGGCAGGTCGAGCGCACGAGCATGTGGAGAGCGCGATGGGCAGCCAGGATGATCGGTCTTCGGAGAACGACGCGGGTTTGACGGTGGAACGGCGCAGCCTGTTCGGGCTCGGCCTCGCGGGCGCGGCCATCGGCGGGGCAGCCGCCGCGAGCCTCCTGGCCCCGGCCGCGGCGCTGGCGCAGACGGTCAGCAAGAGCAAGCTCTACACCATCAAGGAACGCGGCAAGCTGATCGTCGGGACCGGCAGCACCAACCCGCCCTGGCACTTCCAGGACGCGACCGGCAAGCTCGTCGGCATGGACATCGACCTCGCGCGGCTGCTCGCCAAGAACCTGTTCGACGATCCGGAAAAGGTCGAGTTCGTGCTGCAGGGCTCGGATGCGCGCATCCCGAGCCTCGTGACCGACAAGGTCGATATCGTCGTGCAATGGATGACCGTGACGGCGGGCCGCGCCCAGCAGGTCGACTTCACCATTCCCTACTACCGCGAGGGCGTCGGCCTGATGCTGCTGGCGCGCGGCGGCAAGTACAAGGACTATGCCGAGATGAAGGCGGCCGGCAAGGCGGTCACCGTCGGCGGCATGCAGAACGTCTTCCTCGAACAATGGGTCCACATGGCGCTGCCCGAGGCCAAGGTCGACGCCTTCGACAGCCCGGATTCGGCGATGCAGGCCCTGAATGCGCGCCGGGTCGATGCCTCGATGCAGGACCAGTCGGCGATGCGCTGGCTGATGCAGCAGGCGCCGGGGCGCTTCGCCGATTCAGGCTTCGGCTGGATGCCCAATTCCTATGCCTCTGCCGTGAAACCCGGTGACCCGACCTGGCTGAATTGGGTCAACACGGTCTACAAGGAAGCAATGGTCGGCGTCGATTTCGATTATTTCGCAGCATCTTACAAGAAATGGTTCGGCATCGAGCTGCCGATTCCGAAGGTCGGTTTTCCGCAGGAATTCGCCTGACCCAGGAATTCGCCTCACCCCAGGACTTCTCCTAACCGTTGACTGAAGCGGCGGGTCGCACACGGCCCGCCGTCTTCCGGAAAACGCTTGCCGGGAAACCCCGCCACCACATGATCGACTATCATTTCGACTGGTCCGTCATCGCGCGGAACTGGGACAAGCTGACGGGCGCGCTGATGCTCGGCCTGACGTTGGCCGTGATCTCGCTGGCGATCGGCTGCATCGTCGGGTTGCTGACCGCCTATGCCCGCCTCTCGCCGCGCAAATGGCTGTCGGTTCCGGCCTGGCTCTATGTCGAGTTCATCCGCTGCACGCCGCTACTGCTGCTGATCTTCTTCCTCTATTTCGGCCTGCCCGAATTCGACATCACCTTCCTCGACAAGACCCAAAGCTTCGTGCTGTCGCTCTCGCTCTATGCCGGGGCCTATATGGCCGAGGTCTTCCGGGCCGGGCTGGCCTCGATCCCGAAACAATATGTCGAGGCGGCCAAGGCGATCGGGCTGCGGCCGTGGCAGCGCCAGGTCTATGTCGTGCTGCCGGTGATGTTCCGCATCACCCTGCCCTCGATCAGCAACAATCTGATCTCGCTGTTCAAGGACACCTCGCTCGCCGCCGCCATCGCCGTGCCGGAACTCACCTTCGTCGCCCGCCAGATCAACGCCAACACCTTCCGCGTGATGGAGGTCTGGCTGACGGCGAGCGCGCTCTATCTCGTCACCGCCTATCTCATCGCCACCGTATTGCGGCTCGTCGAGCGCCGCTATGCGTCGATCCGCTAGGAGAGCGAGATGCTGGATTTCTCGCTTGCTCCCGGCACGTTCTGGTTCGAAGCCTGGCAGGCCCGCTCATCCCTCGCCAGCGGCCTCGGCATCACCATGCTGAGTTCCGTGCTGAGCATCGTCATGGCCTCGGTCTGCGGCATCGCGATGGGCGTGGCGCTGGCCTATGGCTGGTGGTGGCTGCGGATGCTGGCGCGGCTTTACGTCGACGTGATGCGCGGCATTCCGCTGCTGGTGCTGATCCTGTTCACCTATTACGGGCTGGCGCTGTTCGGCATCAACATTGCAGCCTTCTGGGCCGGCGTCATTGCGCTCGGCGCCTTTGCCACCGCCCATGTCGCCGAGAATTTCCGCGGTGCGGTCGAGTCCGTGCCCGCCGGCCAGATGGAAGCGGCCAAGGCGATCGGCCTGACCTTCCGCAAGCGCCTGTTCTACGTGATCCTGCCGCAGGCTTTCCGCCGCATGCTGCCACCCTGGGTCAATACGGGGCTCGAAATCGTCAAGGGCACGACGCTGCTCTCGATCATCGGCGTCGTCGAGCTGCTGCTGTCGGCACAGCAGCAGATGGCGCGCAACTACATGATCGTCGAATTCTACCTGCTGACCACGGTGCTTTACCTGATCATCAATTTCACGCTCGCGCAGCTCGGCGCGGCGCTCGAACGCCGCACCTCCTATCTGCGCTACTGAACGGAACCGCGATGAGCGATCCAGCTTTGCTGCAAGCCACCCATGTCCACAAGAGCTTCGGCAAGGTCGAGGTCCTGAAGGGCATCGACCTGACCGTCCGGCAGGGGCAGGTCGTCTCGCTGATCGGCGCCTCCGGCTCGGGCAAGACGACCTTCCTGCGCTGCGTCAACCTGCTCGAAGAGCATGATGGCGGCGAGATCCTGCTCGATGGCGACCCGATCGGCTATACCGAGAGCGGCGGTAAGCGCAGGCGGCTCAGCGAGACGAAGGTCTCGGCCCAGCGCGCCCGCATCGGCATGGTGTTCCAGCAGTTCAATCTGTTTCCGCATCTCACTGCGGCCGAGAACATCATGCTCGGGTTGGTCAAGGTGCTCGGCAAGGACAAGACCGAGGCGAAGGATATCGCTGGCCACTGGCTCGGCCGCGTCGGGCTCGGCGAGCGCGGCGGCCACTACCCCTATCAGCTCTCGGGGGGCCAGCAGCAGCGCGTCGCGATCGCCCGTGCGGTGGCGATGCAGCCGCGCCTGCTGCTGTTCGACGAAGTCACCTCCGCGCTCGACCCGGAGCTGGTCGCCGAGGTGCTCGGCGTCATGAAGTCGCTGGCCGAATCCGGCATGACCATGCTGCTCGTCAGCCACGAGATGCTGTTCGTGCGCGATGTCTCTGACCATGTCGTCTTCCTTGACCAGGGGCGCGTGGCGCAGGCGGGGCCACCAGGCGAGGTTTTCGATAATCCGGAAAACGAACGCCTGCGCAGTTTCCTCGGGCGCTTCCATGGCCTGTTCGGCCAGCGTGGCTGAGATACGGCTTGAAGGATGGAACCCTTCCGGCCGCTTTGATACGCGCCACCATCTGGCCTTGCGTGCTTGCCTGACCGAAGACGCGTGAGCTCGCGGCATGTGACGGCTTGCCTGAGCATCCTCCAAAGGCTTGGAAGCCGGCGTCAGGGAGGGCCACTTCTCAGGCGGCAGGCCAGCGTGAAGCCGGTTTCCATCTGTCGTCCATGGTGCGCGTCAGCCATTCGACGAAGGCCATGATTTCCGGGTTCTTCTCGTCGGCACGCCGATAGATGAGACGATGGGCCACCGCTTCGATGCCAAGCGGGCCGAACGGCATGACGAGCTCGCCCCGGTCGAGCAGGGCGTGCGCCTGAAGGTCCGATTCCAGCGCAAGCCCGAGCCCGTCTGCGGCCACCGCCAGGGCGAGATGGGCGCGATCGAACTGCGGGCCACGACGATTGAGTGCGACGGAAGGCGCGTATCGCGCCGACCATTGGTCCCACTGCACGACGCAGCGCAGGGAGTGGATGAGCGGCACCCGGTTGATGTCAGCCGGGGTTTTGAGCCTGTGCCTCGCGATGAACGCGGCGCTCGCGAGCGGCACGATCGATTCCTGGGCAAACGGCACCGACACGCAGTCCTCGGGCACAGGTCGGGCATACTGAATGTCGATCAGGATGCCGTCCTGGCCAAGACGCGCCGGTTCGTGCCCAGCGAAGATCGCGACGTCGATCGACGGATGCTCGTGCAGGAACTGGCCAAGGCGCGGGACCAACCACAGCGCCGCGAAACTCGGAGCGGCATGAATGGGCAGGCGCCGCACGCCGGCTCCGGCGGCGACGCGGTTCGTCGCCGTCATCAGCCGCGCGAAACTCTCTCCGATCGAGGCGGAATAGGTCAGCGCGTCCTCTGTCGGCACCACGCGGCGCTTGACCCGCAGGAAGAGAGGCCGCCCCAGCATGCCCTCCAGGGCACGCATCTGGTGGCTGATGGCCGACGGCGTCAGGTTGAGAAGTTTGGCCGCACCGACGAAGCTTCCCGCCTCCATGACGCAACGAAAGGTCATAAGCCATTGAAGAGGTGGCATTCCACCGATCATTGACGAATCTCGCTCATCGATTGACGCCGTCTTTTTCGTGATTCAATCACCCGGGCTCATGCTACGCCTTACTTACGAGGATTGCAGCTCATCAAACGAAGCTGCCGCCTGTAGGGAGGTCAACGCGCCGCAAGCGGCGCCAGCCGATGCGCACAAGCGCATACGGCCTCCTTGCTCGCACCTCATAACGAGACGTCGATCGGCGAGATCGGCCCAGCGAGGAAGGCCACCGCACGTGAATCTGCATAGCAAACTTCTGGAACGCAAGGCGGCCGGCAAGCCGGTCACGGTCGCGGTGATCGGCGCGGGCAAGTTCGGCACCATGTTCCTGTCACAGGTCAGGAACACCGCCGGCATGCAGGTCGTCGGCGTGGCCGACCTCAACACGGCCCGGGCGCGCTCCCAGCTCAAGCTGGCCTGCTGGCCTGACGAGCAACACGGCGCCCGTTCGATCGACGACGCGATCAAGAACGGCTCGACCCTGATCACCGACAACGCCGATTCGCTGATCGATCATCCCGGCATCGAGGTCATCATCGAGGCGACAGGCGATCCCGGCGCCGGCATTCGCTTCGCCATGCGCGCGATCGACCACGGCAAGCACATCGTGATGGTCAATGTCGAGGCCGATGCGGTCGCAGGGCCGCTGTTGGCGCGCAAGGCGAAGCAGGCGGGCGTCGTCTATTCGCTGGCCTGGGGCGACCAGCCGGCGCTGATCGCCGACCACGTCGATTGGGCGCGCGCGGCCGGCTTCCGGGTCGTATCGGCAGGCAAGGGCACGCGCTACCATCCGACCTACCATCAGTCCACGCCGGACACCGTCTGGGACATCCTCGACAAGTACATGAAGATCCGCGATCGCCAGTCGATCAACCCCAAGATGTTCAATTCCTTCGTCGACGGGACCAAGTCCGGCATCGAGATGACCGCCGTCTGCAACGCCACCGGGCTGCATGCCCAGGCCGACGGTCTGTCCTTCCCACCCGCGACGCGCTTCGAGCATGCCGAGATCTGCAAGCCCAAAGCCGATGGTGGCGTGCTTGAGAAAGCCGGCGTGACCGAGGTGACCTCGTCCGTGTACCGCGACGGCAGCGATGTGCCGCACAGCCTGGTGATGGGCACCTATGTCGTGTTCGAGAGCGACAGCGCCTATAGCGAGGAGTGCTTCCGGGAATACTCGATGCTGCCCGACAAGAGCGGCAAATACGCTTGCCTTTACCGGCCGATCCACATGATCGGCCTCGAATTGGGCATCTCGGTCGCCTCGGCCGCTCTGCGTCATGAACCTACGGGCGCGCCGATCTGCTTCAACTCCGACGTCGTCGCCACGGCCAAGCGCGCACTCAAGGCCGGCGAGATGCTGGATGGCGAAGGCGGCTTCTGCGTCTGGGGCAAGCAGACGCCGGCGGCGACCTCGCTTGCCGAGGGCTATCTGCCGCTCGGGCTCGCCCATAACGTCAAGCTCAAGGTCGATGTCGCTGCGGGCCAGCGCCTGAAATGGAGCGATGTCGACTACGATCCCAACAACCAGGCCGTGAAGGTCCGGCGCGAGATGGAGACCGTCTTCCGGGCCTGAGTCCAGCCTGCAGTCACGAGCCGACCGGAACCCGAAAACGGGTCCGGAGATGTCCAGGGAGGGACAATCATGACGACGAAATTCATTAGCAATCCGAGCCGACGCGCCGTTCTCGGCGCGGCAGCGGCGGCAGCCGGCACGATCGCCATGCCGTCCGTGCTGCGCGCCCAGCAGATCGAATGGATCGGCGCCTCCGCGACACCGCCGACCGATTTCATCGCGCTGAGCCTCGATGTCTTCGCGGCGCGGGTGAAGGCCCTGACCAAGGGCCAGATCAACATCACGGCGCACCATGCCGGCGCGCTTGGTGGCGAACGCGAGAACGTCGAGGGGCTGCTGCAGGGCGCCATCCATGTCGCGACGCCCGGCGCTGCGATTTTGGGTGGCTGGTACAAACCGGCCGAGGTCTGGACCTATCCTTATCTCTTCAAGGACGTGGCCCATAAGGACAAGGTCATGACCGCTATTATGGTCGAATACGGCGATGAGGTCGGCAAACAGGCCAAGCTGCGGCCGGTCGGGGCGATCCCGCGGATGCCGCGAACACTCTCCTCCAACCGCGTCGTCAAGACGCCGGCCGACCTCAAGGGCCTGAAGATCCGCGTACCGGAAACGACGATGTGGCGGCGCACCTTCGAACGCTTCGGCGCCTCGCCGACGCCTCTCGCCTTCCCGGAGGTCTTCCAGGCGCTGAAGTCGGGCGTGATCGAGGGTCAGGAGAATCCGATGGCGCTGACCTACAACAGCGGCATCTTCGACGTGAACCGCAACCTCGCCCTGACCGAACACATGATGCAGGACAATATGATGGTCCTGTCGGAGGCGAGTTTTCGCGGGCTCACAGAGGAGCAGCGCAAGCTCGTCGTCCAGGCCGCGCGGGAAATGGAAGATGACCTGCGGCCGAAGGTGATCGCGGACGACAACCGTATCCTCGAACTCGTCAAGGCGAAGAAGATCGCGATCAACGAGGTCGACAAGGATGCGTTCCGCAAGAGCCTAGAGGGCATGGAAGCCGAATTCGCCCATGTGAAGGGCTGGATCGAGAAGATCAGAGGCATCGCCTGAACTGATTCAGCCGATGTCGGGCCGGGCCGCGAGGCCCGGCCCACCACGCCCTCGAATCTGGTTTGCCATGCAGCCCCGCAACGGATTTACCGCGCTCTGGCGCGCCCTCTGCGACGTTTGCGAATGGGTCAGCCGCGTCATCGTCGGCGGTTCGCTCGCGGCCATCGTCGTCATCACGGTTGTCGCCGTGTGGTATCGCTACGGCCTCAACAACCCGCTCTCCTGGACAGAGCAGGTCTGCCGCATCCTGTTCGTCTGGTCAGTCTTCGCAGGCGCGACCGTACTCTACCGGCAGATGCTGCACATCGCGATCGACATGTTCGTGCTGATGCTGCCGCAGAGGTTCCAGACCGCGATATTCTGGGTCAACCAGGCCCTGATGCTTCTGATCGCGGTGATGATGCTCTGGTTCGGACTGCAGATCTCGATCGGAACGCTGGGACAGACCTTCGGTGCCCTCGAGATCACCCCCGCCTGGTTCTATTTCGCTGCCCCGTTCTGCGGCGCGCTGATCATTCTGTTCTGGATCGAAAAACTGTTCGATCCGCAGAAGCGCGATCCGACCGGCGAGGTCCACCTCTAGAGGAGATTCGACCGTGGCCGGCGTCCTTATGCTGAGCTTCACCGGGCTGATGCTGATCGGACTGCCGATCGCATTCGCCATGGCACTGGCAGCGATCGTCACGATCGCCAACCACCCGTCCCTGCCCTATTCAGTCTTTGTGCAGCGGGCCCTGATCGGCGCGGATTCCTATTCGCTGCTTGCAATCCCGTTCTTCATCCTGGCCGGGAACATCATGAATGTGGGTGGCATCACCGTCCGCATCATCAGTTTCGCCAATGCCTGCGTCGGTCGCTTTTCGGGCGGGCTCGGCCTGACGACCGTGATGTCGTGCATGGTCTTCTCCGGCGTCTCAGGCTCGGCGGTGGCCGATGCGACGGCGCTGGGCAAGGTTCTGATTCCGGGCATGAAGCGCTCAGGCTACGCGCCTGGACTGGCCGCCGCGATCACGGCGTCGGCATCGGTGATGGGACCGATCATCCCGCCCTCGATTCCGCTGGTCATCTATGCGCTGTCCGTCGGCAAGGGTGTCTCGGTCGCCGCGCTCTTCCTCGGCGGCGTCGTGCCCGGGCTGCTGCTGGGCGCCGGGCTGGCGGTCGCAGTCTATTTCGTCGCCCGCGCACGCCGGTATCCGGTGCACGAAGCCGTTCCGATGCGGCAACTCATGTCGGCTGGCGTCAAGGCGATCTGGGCGCTGATGATGCCCTTCGTCATCCTCTTCGGCGTGACCGGCGGCATCGTTACGGTCACGGAGAGCGCGGCGATCGCTGTGCTCTATGCGCTCTTTGTCTCGATGGTGGTGCATCGCGAACTCTCATGGCGCCAGCTCTGGGGCATCTGCGTCCAGAGTGGGCTCGATTCCGCCGTGGTGATGATCATCATCGCCTTCGCCGCGGGCTTCGGCTGGCTGATGGCGATCAGCGGCCTGCCCCGCCAGATCGCCACCGCGATCGCCGCCATCTCGGACAACCCCCTCGTCATCCTCCTGCTGATCAACCTGCTGCTGCTCGTGGTCGGCTGCTTCATGGAGGCGATCGCGGCGATGATCATCCTGGTCCCGGTCCTCATCCCAATCGTCGAAGCCGTCGGCATCGACCTCGTGCATTTCGGGCTGGTGCTGGTGTTCAACCTGATGCTGGGCCTGCTCACGCCGCCCGTCGGCATTCTGCTGTATATCTGCGGGAACTTCGCCCAGGTGAAGATCGAGAGCGTCATTCGCGAGGTGCTGCCGTTCCTGGCAGTGGGTCTGGCCGTGCTGGTCGTGATAACGCTGTTTCCGCAAACCGTGCTGTGGCTGCCGAATCTGGTGTTGAACTGAGGCGCAGCCGAGACCTGCAGCGGACGCGTGCGCTATTGATCGCTGAAAGGCGAATTCACCGATCAGGTCGATTCAACCTGATCGGATCAGGCTCTGGCCGAAGCACCGCGCGTTCCAGACTTGGCCAGATGCGGAACGGCGGCGATCCAGCCGGTTCGCGGACGTGCTCGGAAGGGACAAGCAGGCACGACAGAGCCGGGCACGTCGGAGCGCGTCGCGATCCACGTCCATTCGCTGAACTGACCGGCATCGGACAACGCACTGTGAGCGAGCCGATGCCGTTCGCATCCAGCGATCAGTAGCCGCCCTTGCGCTCCGCGACATCTCGGAATGGCGCCAGCAATTGACGCAATTCCCGGATCATCAATCCGACATCCGAGCCCAGCCCGATCATGCCAAATCCCTGCTGCCGACGCTTGGCGATGTCGTCGGCGCTCGTACCGATGATGCCGGAGGCAATGCCGCGCTCGTCCGCCAGGCGCTTCATGCGCAGGATGTCCTCGGCAATGCCCGGTCCTTCCCAGACCGCGAGATGGCCGAAGCTCTGCGAGAGATCGGACGGGCCGAAGAAAATCGCCTCCAGCCCAGGCACGGCAAGGATGTCGGCGATGTTGGCCGAGGCCTCGGCGGTCTCGATCACGGGAATGACCATGGTCTCCTCGTTCGCAACGGCGACGTAGCTCTCCATCGCCATGCCCCAGCGCAAGGCGCGCTCATGGCCGAGTCCGCGCTTGCCGGAGGTCGGATAGCGCGCATGGCCAAAAGCCTCGGCGAGTTCCGCAGGCTCGCGTATCAGCGGCAGCAGCACCCCGTGGGCACCAAGATCGAGCGCGCGCTTGATCGTATCGACCGAGGCGGTCGGGACGCGCACGATCACCGCGAGGTCGCTGCCCTTCGCGGCGCGGAGATGGTCGACCACGTCGCGATAGCCGAGGCTGCCATGCTCCATGTCGACGCAGACCCAGTCGACGCCGAGTTCGGCGGCGACCTCGGTGACAGTCGCACTCTCGAGCGTGGCCCAGAGCCCGACTGTCGGCTCACCGGATTTCAGCTTCCGCCGCAGCGGATTCGAGAAGGCTTGTGACGGCATGGTCACCTCCGACACTTTGGCTCGGCCTAATTCAGCAGCAGCCGCGGCAGGATCAAGGATATTTCCGGGATATAGGTGATCAACAGCAGGGCGATCACCAGCGGCACGTAGAACGGCGCGATGGCCACCAGCGCCTTGTTTATCGGCACGTTCGCGACCTTCGCGACAGCGAAGAGCACCATGCCGACCGGAGGAGTCAGCAGACCGATCATCAGGTTGAGCACCATCATGATCCCGAAATGCACCGGGTCGACCCCGACCGCGACGGCCAGCGGCAGCAGCATCGGCGTGAAGATGGTGATCGCGGCGTTGGTCTCCATGAACAGACCGATGACCAGCAGGAAGACGTTGATCGCCAGCAGCAGCATCACCGGGGAAAGATCGAGCCCGCCGACGAGCGCGACGAGCTGCTGCGGGATCTGGGTGAAGACCAGCAGCCAGCCATAGAGCGCGGCCGCGGCGAGGATCATCATGATGCCGGCCGTCTCGCGCATGGTCTCGCGCAGGACCTGGAACAATTGCGCCAGCGTGATCTCGCGATAGACCAGCATGGCGATGATGATCGCGTAGACGGCAGCGATGGCAGCGGCTTCGGTCGGGGTGAAGACGCCGCTCATCATGCCGCCGATGATGATGGCGGGCGTGAACAGCGGCGGGAGCGCCCTGAAGAAGCTGCGGACCAGCGCCGCGAAGCCCTGCCATTTCTCGGTCGGCAGCTTGCGGCGATGCGCCTGCCACCAGACCAGCAGCATCATCAACCCGCCCATCAGCAATCCCGGCAGGATACCGGCGATGAGCAGCGCGGTCGCCGAGACATTCGCGACCACCGCGTAGATGATCAGCGGGATGCTGGGCGGAATGATCGGGCCGATCGTCGCGGAGGCCGCAGTGACGCCGACCGAGAAATCGTCGGGGTAGCCGGCCTGCCGCATCGCCCGGATCTCGACCTGGCCGACGCCGACCGCATCCGCGACCGCCGAACCGGACATGCCGGAGAAGATGATCGAGGCCGCGATATTGACCTGGCCAAGTCCGCCGCGCATGTGGCCGGCGAGGCGATCGGCAAACTCGTAGATGCGATCGGTGATGCCGCCGGTATTCATGATCTTGCCGGCCAGGATGAAGAACGGGATTGCCAGCAGCGGGAAGCTGTTGACGCCGTAGACCATGCGCTGGGCGAGGATGGTGTAGGGGATACCGTTGATGCCGCGCTCCACGAGCGTGACGATCAGCGAGGACAGGCCCAGCGCGAAGGCCGCCGGAACGCCGATCACGAAGAGAGCGAGCAAGCCGCCGATGAAAAGCGCCAGGATCATTGTTCGGCTCCCCTGGCGCGGCCGGCCATGTGCATCGCTCGCTCGAACATGTCGAGCAACATGAGAAAGGTCATGACGAGCATCGAGATGCCGACGGCGGCGTAGACATAGCCCGTGCGGAACCAGTCCATGGTCGCGGTGAAGGTCTCCCAGGTCGCGTTGGTCAGGAGCCAGCAGCCATAGGCGACGGAGATCAGGAACCAGGAGATCAGAAGGTCAACGAGCATGGCGACGACATCGGCCGAGCGTCCGGAGACATAGCCGTCGATGATGTCGACCCGGATATGCTCGCGGGTGATCAGAATGACGACGCCGCCGAAATAGGTAGTGAGGACGCAGGTGAGACGCGCCAGCTCCTCCGTCCATTGCAGCGGTGCATTCAGGATATAGCGGAAGAAGACCTGCAAGACCGAAGACGTGATCATGATCAGGAATGCAGAAATCGCGAGTGTTTCAAAGACGACGTAGATCGTCCTTCGGATACCTTTTACCGGGGCCATCACGTTCTCCAGGCTGCCTTGCATTCCGGGCCGCGGCGAGAAGCAATCGCCCCTCGCCGCGGCGCGCGCTCACTTCAGGTACTTGGAGACGGCCTGGACGACGCTCGGCGCCCAGCCCTTCGAGAGTTCATCGATGGCGGGGCGAGCCTTGGCGATGAAGGGCGCGCGATCGACCTTGATCGCGGTCATCTTGTTCTTCTCGACCAGCGCGTTGCAGACGCCGTCGATCTGCTGCTTGGTGACCTCGTCGCCGTATTTGGCGGCGTCGACGGCCGAGCTGACGACGGCCGTGCGCAGTTCCGGACTCAGGCTGTCGAGGAAGCGCGAGCTGATCGTCCAGTGCCAGACGGCCGGGACATGCGCCGTATAAATCAGGTGCGTTTGAACCTCGTAGAGCTTGGCCTGGTTGACGTTGAAGCAGGGATTTTCCTGCGCCTCGATCACACCCATCTGCAGGCCGCTGAAAACCTCCGGCCAGGCGACGGGCGTCGGCCGGGCACCGAGCTCTGACCACACCCGGACCCAGGAGGGAATTTCCGGAACGCGCAACTTGAGCCCCTTCAGATCGTCGGGCGTCCGGATTGCCTTCTTGGCGGAAAGGTGACGGTCGCCGCGACGGAAGAAGGCCACGAGATCGAGCTTGGCCTTGTCCTTGATCAGCTTCTTGCCCTCGGCACCGGCCGAACTCGCCCAGAACTCGAAAATCTCTTCTGGGCCGGGAAACACGAAGGGCACGACGGTCGCGGCATAGGGCGGCGCGACGACATTCGGCAGCGTATCGCCAAACAGCGTCATCTGGACTTCGTTCACGGTAAGCTGTTCGAGATTGTCGCGCTCGCCGCCGAGCACCGCGGAATGGAAGATCTTGACGTTGATCTGACCCTTGCTCCGCTCCTTGACCAGTTCGACGAACTTGTCGACCGCCTGGAATTCGGGTCCTGGCGGCGAGGTGTGCATTGCGAAGCTGAGTTCGACGGCCTTGGCCGCCGGCGCAGCAAGCAACAGTCCGAGCGCCAGGACAGACGCCGTAAGCTTGGTGTTGAGCATCGCTATTCCTCCCTGTGTTGGTCTTTTCTTGCCTGTGTTGGCTTTTGCTTGTGGCTTGTTGTTTTCGTCGTTCCACTCGCTTCGGTGCGCCGGACTATGCGTTGCCGGCAACCTCCGCAGCTTCCTTGACGCTCTGGCCGGCCCTGAGGCCCTTCCGCCGTGCGGCATCGCCCACGGCGCTGAGCACGCCGCTCAGCCAGGCATCCTGCGCGTCACCGATCCGGGCCGTGTCGTGCGAGGTGGTGGCGCAGGCGATGCCCTTCGCATCGAGCATCGCGAGCGAGGCGCGTCCGGCACAAGCCTTGCCGCCCCCGGCATCGTTGAAGACGACCAGATGCGGCGGATGCAGCGCCGCGAAGGCGCCCGAGATCAACCCGCCATGCGAGCCGCAAATGATGATCGCCCCCTCGTCCTGCGGTGCGATCAGCGAGATCGAATCCATCAGCACGACGCGATGGCCAGCGATCTCGCCAACGGTCTCATTCCTCATGGCCGGCCTCCGAAGACGCGGCGGACGGCCTGGTTTGCCGGCTCACCGAGCGCGAAGCCGGCCTTTTCCGCCAATGGATTGAGGGCGGACACGACGCCCGATTGCCAGGTCTCCAGCGCGTTGCCGATCAGCGCGCTGTCATGCGAGACCGTGCCGGCGATGATGCCCCGCGCCTCGAGATAGGGCAGCGAGGCGATGCCGGCGTCCTCCTTGCCGATGCCGGCATCGTTGAAGAACACCGCCGCGATCGGCACCTTGCCGGCATATTCGCCGGAGCTGATGCCGCCATGCGAGCCGGTCATCACCACCTGGCCGGCATCCTCGGGCTTCACATGCGCGATCGTATCGACGGCGACGACGCGACGCGTACCGACGATCTCGACGACCTCGCGCAGCATGACGAAATCGGGTTGGGCTGTGTTCATCCCCTGCCCTCCGGCGCGATGCCCGACATCTCCTGCATCAAGAGCGCCAGCGAGGAATTGTCGAGATCGGCGCGGCCGGTATTGGCGAGCACACCGTAGAGCTGCTGGACCAACGCCGTGACGGGAAGAGCCGTGCCGGTGGCGCTGCCATTCTCGAGCGCGAGCTTGAGGTCCTTGCGCTGCAAGGTGACACGGAAGCCGGCGGCAAAGTTGCCGTCGAGCACACGCTGGCCATGCAGGTCGAGAGCCTTGCTCTGGGCAAAGCCGCCAAGCAGCGCCGTCCGGATCTTGTCCGGATCGACACCGTTCTTGCGCGCCAGCGTCATCGCCTCCGCGACGGCCTGGATATTGATCGCGACCGCGACCTGGTTGCAGACCTTGCAGACCTGGCCGGCACCCGGCCCGCCAATATGGCTGATGGTCTTGCCCATTGCCTCCAGGACCGGGCGGCATCGTTCGAGCACGCCAGCGTCGCCGCCGATCATGATCGACAGCGTCGCGTTCTCCGCGCCCTGGTAACCGCCGCTGACCGGGGCATCGAGCATGGCGACGCCCCTCGCCGCCAGCGTCTCGGCCATGGCACGGGTCGCCGTCGGCGAGATCGAACTCATGTCGATCAGGACGCTGTGCGGGCGCATCGAAGCTGCGAGCCCGCCCTCGCCGAGCACCACGGCTTCGACATCGGGCGTATCGGGCAGCATCGTGATGACGATGTCGGCGGCGCCGGCGCCGGCGATCGAGCCAGCATCGCTCGCTCCGGCCGCGACAAGCTCGGCGACAGCGGCGCGGTTGAAGTCGTGGACGGCAAGGTCGAAGCCGGCCTTGCGTAGGTTGAGCGCCATGCGGCGCCCCATGACACCGAGGCCGATGAAGCCGATCTTTGGCGATTGAGAACTGGTCGTCACGGCCGGCTCCTCAATGCGTCTTGCAGTGCAGGCCGCCATCGACGCAAAGATCGATGCCGGTGATGTATTTCGACTCGTCGGAGGCTAGGAAGAGCGCCGCATGCGCGATATCCCAGCCGTCGCCCATGCGCTTCATCGGCGTCACCTCGGCACGCTTGCGCTGCATCTCGGTGAAGTCGGTGTAGTGCGCCTTCATCGCCTCGTAGATGTGCGGCGTATCCATCAGGCCGGGCAGCACGGTGTTCGCCCGGATGCCCTTCTCGGCATATTGCATCGCGATTGCCCGGGTGAAGTGGTTCACCGCTGCCTTCGAGGCGTAGTACGAAATATAGTTGAAGTGCATCCAGCGGATCGAAGCCAGAGACGAGATATTCACGATCGAACCTGAACCCTGCTCTTCCATGATCGGCAGGACACATTTGCAAGCGAAAAACATGCTCTTCAGATTCACGTCCATGACGCGATCCCATTGTTCTTCCGTAGTCTCGACCGGGCCGCCCTCGATATTCATGCCGACATTGTTGTGCAGCACGTCGATACGGCCCCAGGTCGACTGCACCGTGTCGACGACCTCGCGCACGCGATCGAGGTTCACCACGTCCGCCTGCAGCGCCAGGGCGGTTCCGCCCTCGCTCTCGATGATCTCGCGCGTGCGCTCGGCCGCGGCGAGATTGAGATCGACGCAGGCGACCTTGGCGCCCTCGCGCCCATAGAGCACGGCAGAGGCCTTGCCGTTGCCCCAGCCCTCGCCGACCGAGCCGGCACCGAAGACCAGCGCAATCTTGTTCTCCAGGCGTCTAGACATGTGTTCTCCGTCTCCGATGAATCCCAGATCGAGCGGTCATTTCGCGTGCCGCTCGAAGGTCTCGATCGCCCGCTTCAGCGCGGGCATCTCTCTGGCTGCGACTGCGAGCGGGATGCCGGCTCGAGCCGCTTCCCAAGCTGCGCGCAACGCGCGCGTGCCAGCGGCAATGCCGTCAGGATGGCCGACGATGCCGCCACCGCAGGCGTAGATCAGGTCCGTCGTGCCGAGCGCCGAATAGGTGTCGTGGACCTGCAGCACGGTCTGCGCGCTCGACAGCACCGGCATCACACGTGGATCACCATCATGCAGCGGCGTCAGGCAGGCGCGGGCAGAAGCCAGAACCGACTCGTCGCTCTCGGCGAACTTGCTGCGCAGGCCGTTGACATGGATGTGGTCGACGCCGGCGAGGCGATGCAGCTTCTGGTAGACGCGGTAGTCGAAGCCAAGCATCGGCGCGCGCGAGAACAGCGCCCAGCCATTGCGATGGCCATGGATGAAGAGCGGGAACTCGCGGCGCAGCGCCAGCACGGCCGGCGTCCCCATCCAGTTGAGGCTGAGCATGGCGCAATCGCCGCCGGCCTTCAGGATCGCCTCGGCGCCGCGGCGCATCTGGTCGAGATCGCCGGTGATGTTGAAGGCATACATGATGCGCCGGCCAGTCCGGTCGGCATGGCGGTCGACCGCCGCCATCACCGCTGCGATCCGCGCGTCGAGCGGCGCGAAGAGCGGATTCGACGTCAGCTCATCGTCCTTGATGAAGTCGATCCCGCCTTCGGCGAATTGTGTGACGATCTGAGCGGTCTCGTCCGGCAGCAGGCCGATGCTCGGCTTGACGATGGTGCCGATGGCGGGCAGCCCGTCGAGCTTGAAACGCTCACGCGTCCCGGTGATGCCGAAGCGGGGGCCGGGGAAGGCCGCGATGAGCTCCGGCGGCAGGTCGACGTCCAGCAGGCGGATGCCGGAGAGCTCGCTCAATTCGCCGAGATTGCCGCAGACCGTCGCCATCAGCGTCTGCAGGTCCGGCCCGATACTGGCGTAAGGCCAGACAATCTCGATCCTCGCCTGGGTGTAGCGCGCTCGCGCGGAGGCGCGCGCTCCGGGCAGACTGGGCACCGGCACTTCGGCGAGGCGCTCGATACGAGCGACCCGCGCCCCTGCCCGCGCCGTCACGGCATCGGTCTCGGAGGCGAGCTTCATGAATGTGCCGGTCGACTGCTCGCCGGCAATGGCAGCGGCGGCCTGCTCCACCGGCAGCGGCGTCTCGATCAGGTAGTGGGCACGGATCTCGGTCATGTTTGGTACGAGGTATGATCTTTATGTTGCAGCGCGAGATTTGGTGTGACGCTTCACGGCGTCATGACATCGCCGCCGCTCACAACCATCGTATGGCCGGTAATGAACGAGGCGCGGTCGGACAGCAGGAAGGCGATCGCCTCGGCCGGCTCGCTCGCCTTGCCGTAGCGCTTGAGCGGAATCGCTGCGACGCGGGCCGGCAGCAGCGACTGGTCGAGCTGGCCGAGCATGTCGGTCTCGGTCAGGCCGGGCGCGACGGCGTTGACGCGTACCGCCGGCGCCAGGGCCTCGGCGTAGCAACGCACCAGCGCGATCACGCCGGCCTTGGCCGCGGCGTAGTCGATCTGGCGGGCGCGTGGCCGCAGCGCCGCAATCGAACTCAGGCAAACGATGCTGCCATGGCCCTGGGCAAGCATGTCGTCCTTGACATGCTGGATGCCGATGAAAACGCCGTCGAGATTGACCCTGACGGTTTCGCGGAAGGTGTCGAGCGTCAGCTCCGAGTGATGGAGCGGGCCGGTAGTGCCGGCATTGGCGACGAAATAGGAGATCGGGCCGAGCTTGCTGCGCACCGCGGCGACCACACCTGTAAAGGCCGCCTCGTCGCCGACATCGGCCGGAAAGAGTTCGCAGACGCCACCCTGCGCCTCGACCATGGCCTTGGTCTCAGCCGCAGCACTGTGGTTGGCGGCATAGTTGAGCGCGATCTTCGCTCCGCCTTCGGCAAGGCGCAGGCAGCAGGCGCGGCCGATGCCTCTTGCCCCGCCGGTCACCAAAGCGACGCGGCCGGCAAATTCCGGCGCAATCTCGGTCATCCGTTTCCAACCCTGTCTGCTCGCCGCTCTTTGTCGGCTCGCTTATCGTTAAAGGTATGATGTCTTGCCTTCCGCCGGCCTGTCAAGCTAAAGGAATCGACATCATGCGGACCCGTCGGCCCGCCATCGGGTGAGATCATGGACGACGCGACAAGCCGCCGGGAAACGACCGCGGGAAAGGGCAGGAAACCGCTCAGCCGACTCGAAACCGTGCTCGAACACATCAAGCAGCGCATCGCCGACGGCAGCCTTAAACCCGGCTCGCAACTGCCACCAGAGATCGAACTGGCGCGAGAACTCGGCCTGAGCCGCACCCCGGTACGCGAAGCGGTCAAGGTGCTGGCGGCGGCGGGCATCCTGGTCGTGAAACACGGCCACGGGACCTTCGTCAGTGCCGGCGCACAGGCTTCCTTAGGCCAGCTCCTGCTGTTCGAGATCTATCTCAAGGACACGACCCCGCAGAAGCTGATGGAGGTCCGCACGCTGTTCGAGCGCAGTTGCGCAGAGCTTGCAGCGCAAAGGCGGACTGATGAGGATCTCGCGGCGATGCGTGCCTGCATCGAACGATTGCGCCTGCTCGTCGCCGCGAAACCGATCGACTTCGACGCGGCGCTCGAAGCCGATCTCGATTTCCACCGGGCGATCTACCGCGCCGCCCAGAACGAGCTCGTGGCGACGCTCGCGAATTTCGTGCTGAACATGGTGTCGGGCTGGCTGCGCCGTTCGCATGCCAGCGGCGGCCTCGCCGACACCGTCCGGCTGCACGAGATCATGTACACGATGATCGAGACCCGAAATTCCGGCGGCGCGCGCGAATGCTACGGCGTCGAGGCCAATATGGAGCATTTCCGCAAGATGCTCGAGCAAGTGGAGAGCCGGGACGACAAGGCGGAGCTGAGGTCATGAGCGGGCCCGTCATCTGCTTCTATGGCGACGACTTCACCGGAGCCTCGGAGAATCTCGCGCAGTTCCACAAATACGGGCTGCGCTGCCGGCTCTATTTCGAACCGGCAGATCCCGAACGTGTCCGCAAGGAAGCGGCTGCGCTCGATGTCGTCGGTATCGCTGGCGTCGCCCGGTCACGCGCACCAGGCGAGATGCGGGCTCTGCTCAGAGCCGCCTTTGCGCTGTTCGGCTCGCTTGGAACCCGTCTTAACCAGTACAAGATCTGCTCGACCTTCGATTCCGCGCCAGAGACGGGGAATTTTTCCGTGGCGATCGAAGAGGCACTCCGCGTCTGGCCTGACGCACTCCTTCCCGTCCTGCCCGCGACGCCGGATTTCGGCCGCTATACCGCCTTTGCCACTCATTTCTCGCGCCATCGCGGCGAAATCCTGCGGCTGGACCGCAATCCGGCGCTGGTCGAGCACCCGTCGACGCCGATGAACGAGGCCGATCTGCGCCGCCATCTCGCCAATCTCGGCGTCGCGGCGACGGCTGCGATAATGCTGCCCGAGCTGGCTCGGGATATGGCCCCTCTCGCGGAACTGATCGCAAAGCGTTCCGAAGGCGGCGTGCCGGTCGTTCTCGACACGATCGACAACCGGCAGCTCGAACATGTCAGCGGCGCGATCTGGCAGCTGGCGCAGCGGCGGAATGTCTTCAGCCTCGCCGCACAGGGCCTGCCGCAGGGGCTGGGCGGCGCGGTGGCGGCGCAGCTCGGCCGCGTCTCGAAGCTTTCGGCGGAAGCGCATGAAGGGCCCGGCCTCGTGCTCTCGGGCAGTTGCGCGGCTCAGACAGCAGCGCAGCTGGCCGCAGTGGAGGCCGAGGGCTGGACGATGATCCACTTGCCGGTCGAACGCCTCACCGGAGCGGACGAAGCGCAGCGCGCAACGGATGCGCTCGCTCCCGGCATGATCGCTGCGCTTCAGGCCGGGCGCTCGGTCGCGGTCTACACAGCGCGCGGCGAGGTCACGCAGGCTTTCGATCTCGACCGGGCGCCTGCGGTCGGCCACGCTCTGGCCGGCCTGTTCCGGCAAGCGGTTCGCGAAGCGGGGCTGCGCCGCGTCATCTTCGCCGGGGGCGACAGTTCGAGCTTCGCGATGCGCAGCTGCGGGGCCTATGCGCTTGAGATCGCCTCGTCGATCGGGCAGCAGGCAAGCCATACCTGCCGGCTGCTCTCGACCGACGAATTGAACGGTGTCGAGGTCATCCTCAAGGGCGGACAGGCAGGCGGGGACCGCTTCTTCCTCGATCCGATGGCGAGCTGACGGCACCCTCCTGGGCGCCACATCTCGGCGCGGCGATCAGTCATGAGCACCGGGCTCACCGCGCGGCGCGCGTCATCCGAAATCTGACGCATCAGCTTGATTGCGAGAGCCGTCGCGCACTACTCGGGCGGCTGCAAGCCACTGATTTTTCAGAACTCTTTTTGGATCAATCCCTTAGCGGGATGATGGCGGACAGGGAGTCCGCGTAATTGAACTGCCACGACGTGTCAGAGCATGAACGCTCTGGGGACATCCGACGAACATAACCGGAATGTTGTTGCCAGTTTGCGCCCCTTAATGTCATGAAATGACAGTCGCCCGGTGGGGTGAAAAGTGGGGTGACGGTGGGGCGCCAGGTCAACAAGCTCACAGCACGAGGCGTCGCCACACTGACGGCGCCGGGGCGGCACAGCGACGGCGGCGGCCTTTATCTATGGGTCGACGCCAGCGGTGCGAAACGCTGGCTGTTTATGTTCCGCTGGGGATCTGGCCGGAAAGAGATGGGCCTCGGCGGGCTGGACGCCGTCACGCTGGCGGAAGCTCGCGACAAGGCGGCAGCAGCTCGCAAGCTCATCGATGCGGGCAGTGATCCGATCCAGGCTCGAAAGGATGCCATCGCAGCGACCGAGGCCGGCTTGCATGCGACGCCCACCTTTGGAGAGTTCGCCGAGACACTCATCGAAGACATCAAGGCCGGCTTCCGGAACGCCAAGCATCAGGCGCAATGGTCCTCATCGCTCAAGACGCACGCAGCCTCACTCTGGCCTCTCCGTATCGATAAGGTCGGGACCGAGCAGGTGCTCGACGTTCTGAAGCCGATCTGGAAGGCGAAAGCGGAAACCGCGTCGCGTGTTCGCGGCCGTATCGAGCGCGTACTTGATGCCGCGAAGGCCAAGGGGAAACGCACTGGCGAGAACCCTGCGCGGTGGCGCGGCCATCTCGACAAGCTCCTTCCGAAGCGATCAAGGCTAGCCCGCGGCCATCACGCCGCCATGGCTTACGATGACGTACCCGCCTTCGTCCAAAGCCTGCGCGAACGTGATGCTACTGCTGCCCGCGCGCTTGAGTTCCTGATCCTTACCGCCTCGCGCACCGGAGAGATCCGCGGCGCGAAATGGGATGAGATCGACTTCGACCGTGGCGTCTGGACCGTTCCAGCTGACAGGATGAAAGCCGGGCGGGTTCACCGCGTCCCGCTAGTCGGACGCTCGCTCAATATCGCGCGGTCTCTGCAACAGAGCAGCACCAGCGAGTTTGTATTTGCCGGCGCCCGAAAGGGACGACCGCTCTCTTCTCACGCTATCCTCATGTTGATGCGCCGCATGCAAATGGAGCAATTCACGCCGCACGGCTTCCGATCGAGTTTTCGAGACTGGTGCGGCGAGCAGACTGCCTTCCCCCGCGAGATTGCAGAGGCCGCGCTGGCCCACGTCGTTGGCGACGAGACCGAGCGCGCTTATCGCCGGGGCGACGCGCTGGAAAAGCGCCGCAAGATTATGGACGCTTGGGCGCGCTTCGTCGGAACGCCAAAGGCGAAGGGCAACAACATCACACCTATCCGAGCAAATACGGCCGGATAGGTATCGAGACGCATGGGGATAGGCTGGCCGGCCGAAAAGTGGGGAAGCACCGCCCCATTTCCCCATGCTCCAAACCGTGCGTCGCGGAGCGCGGCAAGATGGTTGTTAAAATGGGGCTGCCGGAAGGCAAGCACATCCGGCTTCAAGAGGCCGTAACATGGGCTTTTACGGGCTGGAGCTGGTCAAACGCGACCGCTTCTCTGAAGGAAGTTCACGACATCGAACAACGGGATGATTTCCCTGCTTCGGATTCCATTTACGCATTAATATCCGACATTCCGGCTGACGATGTCATGGATAGAGATGTCGGCCTATTTTCACGCTTCGACCAAATGCTAAGTGAAGCGTGCTTTCGTGGGGATGTGGCGATAACGGGCCGTCGTTCGCAGGCCAGTCCCTTTGAGATTATACCGCATACTTACTTCTATCGGGCGCGGGGTTTCAGCTACCTCCATGGGGACAAGATCGACGACACTCCAGCCAACCCGTCTCTCGAAGTCATTTTCGCAAATCGGAACGATGGGGATTGGTTTGAAGCAATTGTCGATCGGGACCAATTCCTTGCCTGGCTCACTCAAACCAAGGCGGCCATACTCGCAATAGATCAACCGCCGATTGAGGCTTCAGCTCAAAACAAAATGGGGGCAGAGCGGCTGCTGGAGACGAAGGATTCCACCGATAAAATCCGAACCGCCCAATCTCCTGATAGATCCCCAGCTGCTGCCCGACGTAAGTGGTCGGAAATTCAAACAGCCCGGGAAAGTGGAACTGAAGCTGTGCTTGGATTTGACGAAACGGTGAAGTTCTTCACGGATAATTACGCCATCAATAGAGCTGGTGCGCGGGAGATGGTCAAAGGCCATCGGATGAGAGGACGCCCATCAGGAAGTCGGTAATTCCGCACGAAAACGCGGATGCGGATTTTTGGCGGGATTTGCGGATTTTTTCGTCTCTCGACGGCGTTTTTTGGGCCGTGTCACGCTTATCCAGCGCATCACAAAGCCACTGCATGACGCAGTCGCGGGTCGGGTGCGCTGGAGCATCCCATGCACAAAGCCGCTTTGACCGTTTGCGATGTTGCTCGTGAAGGCAGCATGAGCGAACGCCAAGTCTACCGCTTGCTGAAGGAAGGCAAGCTCAAAGCCCGAAAGTCAGGCCGCAAAACCCTCATTCTGGCGGAGGACTTCAAGGCCTGGCTCTCGTCTCTTCCCGTGGCCGAACTGGAGGCCGCGTGATTTGATGCACCACAACGAGATGAGGCCGGCCGCTGGTCAGAGCGGTACCGGCCTCGGAATTTCGCTTAGCTGTCCAGCAAGCAATTCCGACAATAGCACCACAGCCTTCGCGATCAAGAAAATCCTTGCCCGCGTATCCGTCTCCGAGCCCCTCGCGCTCGTCATCGCCGCTCATGCTGGCCTGCTGAGGGAGGTGCGGTCGTGAGCATCACGAGCATTACCGTCCGCATCGCGGATGACCCTGTCCCCCGGAAGTTCGTCGGGCGCTTCGCCTGGACGCTAAACGAGTTGATCGAGGCCGGCGACCGAGGCGTCACCAGCTTCGAAAGGCCCGCGCCGAGGTGGAGCCATTACATCTATCGCCTGCGCCGCGATGGTGTCGGCATCGTCACCACCGATGAGAAGCACTCGGGGCCGTATCAGGGAACGCATGGTCGCTATCGGCTCAGCGTGCCCGTCACTGTAATCGATCGGGTGGCGTCGTGAGCGCCATTCCCTTCATCAATCGCGACGGGGCATACCAGCCCCGCGCCTTCCTGATGACGACGATGTCCATGGCATCGCTTCATCTCGATCATGCGACCGACCATCTCGCGACCAACGACGACATCGCCCTGCAACGCTCGCTGGAGAAGTTCGGCGCGTGTGTGAAGGCGATGCTCGACACGGTGCCCGAGGTCTTTGCCGACAAGAACGGGGGTGCGCCATGAGCGCGCCCTCTCCCCTCCCTAACCGCCGGCCGTGGATGGCGTTCTACGTCGCCGACTACCTCGCCGACACGCTGCATCTGAGCGCCGCGCAGCACGGCGCGTATCTGCTCCTGATCTCTCACTACTGGATCCATGGAAGCCTTCCGACCGACGAAGCAATGCTTCAACGGATCGCACGTTTGACGCCGGAAGAGTGGACCTCATGCAGGGACACCCTGGCTTCGTTCTTCAAAGAGGGATGGCGTCATTCCCGTGTCGAACGTGAGATGTCCGAGGCGCAGGAAAAGTACGAAAAGCGAGCAAATGCAGGACGTTGCGGGGGCAAAGCGTCGGGCAATTCGAGGCGAAGCAATGCTTCAGCAATGCCTCCTGAAAATCGAAGCAATGCTGAACCAACCACAACCACATACTCCGTAGCTAAAGCTACGGGCGAAACCGCCCTGAAGTTGCTTTCGCCAGAGACCAACCCACCTGACTGGCGGACCCAGCTTTTTCGCGATGGCGTTCCGATCGTCGCGAGGCTGACCGGCAAGCCTACCGCGTCCGCGCGACCTCTCATCGGCAAATGGCTGAAATCGTCACGTGACGATTGTCGCCGCGTTCTGCGGGTTTTGGAGGATGCCCGCGACGCGAACCCGCTCGATCCAGTCGCATGGATCGAGGCAGCACTTCGCGGACAACAGGTCGTCGCCTCCCACGATCCGAACTCGTGGAGGATGTGATGGCGAACCTCACTCACGAACTTGCAGCCGAGGGCATCCGGCTTCGCTCCTACAGGCTCGGCAATCACAAGCTGCCGTGCCCGCGCTGCTCAGCGGGCCGGAAGAAGAAAACCGACCCGTGCCTGTCCGTCACGGTGTTTGACGACCGCGTGAAATGGGACTGCCACCATTGCCCCTGGACGGGCGGCGTCGGCGGCAGCGACTTCCATCCTCGCCATCGCAAAGAGGTCCGCATGTTCAATCGCCCTGCCCGCGTCGAGAATCCGCAGCGGCCCGACAAGCTCCTGGCGTGGTTCGCGTCGCGCGGGATCACCGCTGCCACGGTGGAGCGGATGGGCATCTATCGCTCGCGCCAGTGGTTCCCCCAGATCGACGCGGAAGCTGACTGCATCGCCTTCCCCTACGAGTGGGCGGGCATGCTCCGGAACGTGAAGTACCGCGACGCAGCCAAGAACTTTCGTCAGGAGAAGCAGCCCGAGCCGGTTCTGTACAACGCCGACGCGATCGAGTCCGGCAAGGATCTGATCTTTGTCGAAGGCGAGATGGACGTGCTCGCCATGATCGAGGCGGATCTTCCCAATGTGGTGAGCCTGCCGAACGGGGCGCCGGACAAGCCCGAGCAGTCGGACAAGCGCTACGAGCCTCTGGCCACGCATGCTGCCGAGTTGGAGGCTGCCGGCAGAATCCTGATCGCCACGGACATGGACGGTCCCGGCGAGTTGCTGGCGCAGGAGCTAGCGCGCCGTCTTGGCAAGGACCGCTGCTGGCGCGTTCGCTTTCCCACAGCCGGCGACGCTCAGACCAAGGACGCCAACGAGTGTCTGATGGATCACGGCAGGGAGGTGCTGCGCGAGTGCGTCGCCAACGCTGAGCCCTGGCCTATCGACGGTTTGCACGATGTGGACGACTTCTCCGATGCCGTTTGGGAAATGTACCGTGGTGATGGCCCGCAGCCGCTCACCTGCGGAATGGGTCCGGATCTGGATCAGGCGTTCAAGATCATCCCTGGCCAGTTCGTCGTGGTCACCGGCATTCCCAACCATGGGAAAAGCCGATGGCTCGATCAGGTTGCAGTCTCCATGGCGGAACTGCACGATTGGCGATGGGCCGTTTTTTCGCCAGAGACCGGCACGCCGAACCACATCGCCGATCTGTGCGAGATCAAGGCAAGGCGGCCATTCCACCCCGGACCGAATGCTCGACTGGACGACGAAGGCCTCTCCATGACTCTAGCGTGGCTGCGGAGTCGTTTTCTCTTCATCGACGCAGGGGAGCATACCCCCAGCATCGATTGGGTGCTGGAGAGGGCGCGTAGCGCCGTTCTTCGGAAAGGCATCCGGGGCCTGATCATCGACCCCTACAACGAGTTGGAGGCTTCGCGCCCGTCCAACCAGTCAGAGACCGAGTTCGTCTCGCAGCTCATCAGCAAGTGCAAGCTGTTCGGCCGCGTCCATGACGTGACGGTCGTCGTCGTCGCGCATCCGACCAAGCTTCAGAACCCCGGTGGCGGAAAGGAGCCACAGCCCGGCCTCTATGACATCTCGGGCTCGGCCCATTGGCGCAACAAGGCCGATGCCGGCATCGTCGTATACCGCGACTACGAGGCTCGGAAGACCATCGTCTCAGCGAAAAAGATCAGGCGCCAGCCGATGTGCGGCGCGCCTGGCCAGGTCGAGTTCTGGTTCATGGGGCAGGAGCGGCGATTCGAGGCAGTGACCGGCAGCTATCGAGCGTTGGGGCAGGCTGCTTAGGCGATGCGCGTTGGCGTCGCGGCCAGCGTCGGTCGCGTGACCGATCGCGTCCCGCCGATAGGCGCGTATGTGAAGCATCGGCGCCCAACCTTCAAATTCTAGATCCTCACGACGCACCGAAAGCGTGTCATTTGACGTTGATATCGAGGTGAGACGGCAGAGACTACGCGAAGGGAGGGTGCCATGCGCCAGAGTTCAGACCTCCGCTTGCAGTGCGTTGACTTCGCAATCACTAACTCGGACCAGTTCCGCGAGGCAGTGGCCCGTTTGCGCGATCTGGAGAAAGCGGCAGAGCATTCGTCGTTAGGTCGGGAGCGTGCTTCGCTGGAATTGGCCGTCGCGCGCTATTTGTCATCCCGTGCGCGCCCGGCCACCTCTCAGGTCCGGCAATGAGCGTGACCCGCATCGTTATGCCCGGGCTGCCCGGTGGAAACTGACGAATTTATCAATCGCATTTGCTGAGCGTAAGCCTCGAATCGGTTGGCTCTGAAACCGAGTTCATGCTGCTCGCGTATCTCCGTTGGGGGGTTAAACGCTCGGAGGCTGCAATGAACTATAAGCATAGTGCAAGCATCATCGGCTGCGTCCTTCTCGCAGGCGCAATATCAGCGCCAGCAAATTCTTACGAAAGCGACGTCTGCGATGGGATGACTGGCAAGGCGCGGTCTGACTGCGTGAAGCTTTCTGCCCGCATCATGTCTCGCGTCCTTCTGCAATACAGCAATCTCGGCCCCGGTTCGGGTAACTCTGTCGGCGGCGGCTCCGGCGCTGGCATGTCGGGGAGCCTGGGAGGGGGGATGGGCGGCGGTGCCGGAGGTGGCAACGGCTCGCCAGGTGGCGGAAATAGCGGGGTCGGCGCTGGGGGTGGCACGCCAGGCGGCACGGGTGGTGTCGGCGGGGGGCTCGGCGTCGGCCTCGGCGCAGGTCTCGGTGCTGGAGGCATCGGCGCAAACGTCGGGGCGGGCGCCAGCGTTGGCGCAAGCGGGATCGGCACCGGCTTGGGCGTTGGAGCCGACATTGGCGGCAACACCGTGAACGCCGGCCTCGGCGCGAGCGTCGGTGGTAGCGGCATTGGGGCTGGCCTGAACGCTGGCACGAACCTCGGTGGTACGAACACCGGCGTTGGGGCGGGCGCCGGGATTAGCAACGCAGGCGTTGGCGTCGGTGCCGGTGCAAATCTCGGCGGGAGTGTCGGCGCCGGGCTGGCCGCTGGTGCTAACAGCAGTGGCCTTGGCGCAGGTCTGGGAGCCGGACTCGGCGGACTTGGCGTCGGAGCCGGTGTTGGCGTCGGAGCCGGCGGGCTCGGCGTCGGAGCCAATGTCGGCGGCGTTGGCGTGGGTGCGGGTCTGAATGGTGGTGGACTCGGCGCAGGCGTGGGAGCTGCAGCGGGTGGCGCTGGCGGGGGGAGCGCTGCGGCAGCCGGTACCGGCGCAGGTCAGGCCGGGGGCGCCGGTGGGGGCAATGCTGGCGGCGGAGCCGCATCAAACTGACGCTCCTGAGCCTACTTGCTGACGTGCGAGCCCTAAAGGCCGGTCATCCTTGGCGGTGACCGGCCCGTCAATTCTTCATCAACGCGAGAATGTCGCAAGGCGCAACAATCACGATGCGGTTTCGCGCGACAGATCGCCATCTCGCTCTACCCGTGCAGGCAGGCTATCCGGCGGGAATGGTTGAAGCAGTGAAAGAGCCTTGGGTGTGGGTGCCCCTAGCCATGGCGTTAAGCGTGCTCATCGGCTGGCTCTACGGCCTGAAAATGTGAATCCTACGCGACGCGGCGAAATGTGGCCACTGACAGGCATCGTCAGATAGATCGCCATACAATTCGGAACGCATCGCCGCCCCCGCTGTTGGTTGGTCATCCCTTCAGCAAAGGAGAGTTCCTATGAGCCAACTCGCAGGCAAGAACATTCTCATCCTCGCCACCAACGGCTTCGAACAGTCCGAGTTGGAAGTGCCGCAGGCAAAACTCAAAGAAGCCGGCGCAACAGTGCATGTCGCGTCGCCAGAGAGCGGTGAAATCAAGGGATGGGACAACAAGGATTGGGGATGCGCGGTCAAGGTCGACAAGGCGCTCGATGCGGTCGATGCCGCCAGCTATGACGCCATCGTGCTGCCAGGCGGACAGATGAACCCCGACACCTTACGCGGCAACGATGCTGCGCTGGCGCTGATCAAGGCCTTCTTCGATCAAGGCAAGGTCGTCGCGGCGGTCTGCCACGCGCCATGGCTGCTGATCGACACTGGCATTGCCAAGGGTCGTAAGCTTACCTCCTACAAGACGATCAAGCAGGATCTCATCAACGCTGGTGCAAACTGGCAGGATGCCGAAGTCATCTCGGACAAAGGCGTGGTCACCTCACGCAAGCCCGACGACCTGCCGGCATTTGTCGCGAAGATTATTGAGGAGATCCTAGAGGGACGGCACGAGCGCGAGGCAGCCTGATAGGTCCGTCAAAGGTCAATGACCAAGTCGTCGTTGCTGAACTCGAAGAGATGGCCCGTCGCGACGCAAACGTGGTCGCTGGCGGGCTTCATTATGGTCGCGTCTGCTGGTTGCGGGATCGCCCCGCAGGCATAGTTGCGCGCCGTGTCTTCAACGCGTTGTCTTCGCCCGCCGTGATGGGCGGGGTTTGGACTTTGCGGATTTGGCAGCGGGTTTACCACGTCGCTTCGGCGTCACATCCTTCGCCCGTTTGGCCCGCCCTTCGACGTTAAGCCGATAGATGCCGTAGCCTATCGCCCCCGCGATCAATGCCGGGGCCGGAAGCCTCGTAGCCAGCAGGGTCAAAGGCACGGTCAGGCTCTCAGGGATATTCCCTTTCGCGGCATCTCGCGCGATGAGTGTGCCTGCCAGGCTGGCTAAAGTAGCTCTGATCATCATTAGCGCGTCGCGTAGTGGACGATGAGCCAAGCGACGCCGACGAGCAGCAAGCCGCCGACGAGAACCGCCAGGACAGGCCTGCCCAAGAATCCCTGGCGTCCTTCGATCGGTGTTTCAACGGCCGGATCGATATTCGAGTGTGTATCGGCCCGCATAGGCCGAATGGCGTCCCCACCAGCCCCTTCGCTTTGCTGATCCGCGCGCGCCTTCGTCACGCGGATATCGGTATCTTCGTGATTGCTCATCCTACGGCTCCGGTTTGGGCGAGCCCACCTGCACCCGCGCCTAGTAGAGACTGCTCGGCTGCGCCGTTGTTCCGGATCGCGAATTAATCGCGAAAAAGGCCCCCGCTCTCACGGAGGCCAATCTCGAAATCAGGCTGATGTGGCGTTGCGTGCGGTCGCCTACTTCGCAAAACGGCCTTCATATTTGAACTGAGGAGCGGCCTTGAGCTGATCCTTGGTCGCGTTGATGCGGGCATGCCACTTGTTGTCCGACTCGTTCCAAGTAACTGCGATGGAACCGGGCGCCACTGCGACATAATGCGTGCCCATGCCGAGGAACCCACCTAACGAGAGAATATAGGAAGCAAGGTTATTTCGTAAGCGCCACGCCGGTCCCCTCGTGTGGGGCGGGAGGTGAATGTGCCAAGAGTCCTCTGATCGCGAGAGACGGAGGGCTTGGGTGGGAGCGGACGGCAAAATGGACGTCCATTTGGACGTCTCGACACCTGGCTACGTAGGCCGACTTGAGGTTGTTGAGGGTCCGACGGGTCGGCGGGTTCGCTCGGCGTCGGAGAAGGCGCGGATCGCGGCGGAGAGCCTGATGCCGGGGTCGCAGGTGACGGCGGTTGCCCGCAAGCATGGCGCGACGCGCTGGCAGGTTTATGATTGGCGGCGTCGCCTTCGTCAGGGACAGTTGGCCCTTCCGGAGAGCCGGGAGCCGCTGTTCGCGCCGCTGCTGGTGGAAGAAGCGCCGTCGCCCCGACCGCCGACGAAGCCGCCGAAATCGACGCTGGCGAAGGTTGAGATCGTGATCGACGGCATGGTGATCCGCACGACGGTCGAGGTCGAGCGGTTGGCGCAGGTGATCCGTGCGGTGCGGGCCTCGCGATGATTGCGCCGGGCGCCGATCTGAAGATCTACATGGCGACGCGACCTGTCGACTTCCGGCGCGGCCTCGACGGGCTGGCCGCGGCGGCGCAGGAGGTCCTCGGCCTTGATCCCTATAGTGGCGCGGCCTTCGTCTTCCGCGCCAAAAGGGCCGACCGGATCAAGATTTTAGTCTGGGATCGCACCGGGCTGGTGCTGGTGCACAAGCGCCTGGAGGGCTCGAAGTTCGTGTGGCCGCAGGTTCGCGACGGCGTGATGAGACTGTCACCGGCGATGTTTGCGGCGTTGTTCGAGGGGCTGGATTGGCGCTTGGTTCGGCCTGAGAGAGTTCGGCGTCCGCAGCTCGCCGGGTGAGTGCGGCAGACTGACTCAGGTCCGTGCCAGGCATGGCGCAGACGGCGGATCCGTGCTCGAAATAGTGGATGAACGTCGCAGTTCTCCATGGTGAGGTCGAGCGTCTGAAGGCCGAGCTGGCGCAGACGCAAGAGGCCCTGGCTCAGTCCGAGGAAGCGCGGCGGCGGCTGGAGAGCATCGTCAGCGACCTCCAGCGCGAGAAGTTCGGCTCCCGATCCGAGAAGCTCTCCGGCGAGCAATACCATCTACCGCTGGAGGACGTCGAAATCGCCCAGGGCGTGCTCGATGCCGCCCATGAGAAGGCGCAGCGGATCATCGAGGGCCGCCCGGACGGCGCCTGTGCTTCTCACCGGCGCAACCGCGGTCACCTGCCGGCCCATCTGCCGCGGGTGGAGCGGATCATCGAGCCGCAGAGCAGGCTGTGTCCGTGCGGCTGCGGCGAGATGTCCAGGATCGGCGAGGACGTCAGCGAGCGGCTGGACGTGGTGCCGGCGCAGTTGCGCGTGCTGGTCACCCGCCGCCCGAAATATGCTTGCCGCCGCTGCTCGGGCGCGGTCGTGCAGGCCCATGCTCCCGAGCATGTGGTGCCGGGCGGCCTGCCGACCGAGGCGCTGATCGCCCAGGTCATCGTCGCCAAGTTCGGCGATCACCTGCCGTTCTATCGGCAGGCCGAGATCTATGCGCGCCAGGGCATCCGGCTCGATCGCGCGACACTGGGCAACTGGGCCGGCCGGGCCTGCTTCCATCTCAAGCCCATCGCCGAGCGCATGCGCTGGCATCTGGCCGCGGCGGGTCGTCTGTTCATGGACGAGACCACCGCACCGGTGCTCGATCCCGGACGCGGCAAGGTCAGGAAGGGCTTCTTCTGGGCGATCGCTTCCGATGACCGCGGCCATGGCGGCCAGGGCCCGCCCATCGTGCTGTTCCACTATGCGCCGGGACGCAGTGGCGAGCATGCCGAACGCTTCCTTCAGGGCTTCCGCGGGCAGTTCCTGCAGGTCGACGCCTATGAGGGCTACGATCGGCTGACGCGCCTGGAGAGGCCGCAGGGGCCATGGAGGCTCGTCCATTGCTGGGCTCATCTGCGCCGACGCTTCGTCAAGCTGGCGCGCAACACCAAATCGCCGATCGCCGAGGCGGCGATACGCCAGATCGCGGCGCTCTATGCCATCGAGGCAACGGTTCGCGGTGTCTCGCCGCAACTGCGGCTTGCCGCCCGGCGGGAGCATTCCACGCCGATCATCACCGCCCTGAAACCGTGGTTCGAGAAGCAACTGTCGCTGATCTCCTCCGGCTCCAGGCTGGCCGAAGACATCCGCTACGGGCTCGCCCACTGGGAGGGGCTCACCCGCTTCCTTGACGATGGCCGCCTCGAGCTCGACACCAACCCGGTTGAAAACGCGATCAGGCCCGTCTGCCTGACCCGAAAAAATGCTCTGTTCGCCGGCCACGAGGTCGGCGCCGAAAACTGGGCACTGCTCTCGTCCCTCGTCGCCACATGCAAGCTCAACGACGTCAATCCCGTCGCCTATCTCGCTGAAACCCTCGACGCCGTCATCAACGGCCACCCACAAAGCGCCGTCGAAGATCTCATGCCATGGCGCTTCCGGAAAACCTCAACCCCAAATCCGTAGGGCCCCGGCAGGGCGCTTACGTTATTTCCGATGACGACCAAGTCCTCGATTTCTCCCACTGTCTCATCGCCAGCATTCTTCACATTCAGGCCTTTGAGGCTGTTTCCGAGCGCTGAAGCTTGGCTCACTGCAGTGAACTCCGGCGCTTGGGCCAGTGTGGGCGCGGTCTGTGCGAAGGCAGCGGTCGAGAGCAGGGTGGCAAGGTGTGCGCAAAGGCCATCTAGCCGCTGGCCGTCGTTCAGCCTGGAGTGCTCTCGACAAAATTTGAACCTTTGCCCGAGCGGCGGCGACCAAGCTCTATCAAGAGGGAGGATCTACGCATGGGCCTCGTTCTCTATTTTCTCAGCGATCCGAAATCTGTCTACGACGGCACCGGAGCCGTGAAGGAAGAAGCAAAGGTCATCCGCAGTCACATTCCGATCCGGAACGTCATTGAAATCGTCGCCCACACCGCCGTGCAGTGCGGGTATCAGAAGCAACTGGTCTCGCACTTGATTATATCCGGTCATGGCACGCGATACCGAATGAACTTCGGAAACGACAAGATCGGTCTCGACAATATTTCGCTTTTCGAGCCGCAACTCAGAAAGCTGAAGCCCTATCTCCTCAAGGACGCGACGGTCACGCTATGGGGCTGCAACGCTGGCGTGAACGTGGCTCTGCTCATGACGCTCTCGATGATCCTCGGGGCTCGCGTTCAAGGCGCCACCGAAGACATCTCTGTCGGAACGTGGGGGCCGTTTGGCTACATGAGCGAGTCCGAGATGAATGTCTGCATTCTGGCCCAGTGTTCCGCTGGCGACTCCTACACGCCTGCCGTGACGATGTGGAAGGCCGGCAAGCTGTAAGTCCGCCTCCCTTCTAGCTGTTCGCCAGGGCCGCGGGCCCCGGTCGACCCAAGAAACAGTCGCGGGGACCACGCCGCTCCTTCAGGGAGACGCACTTGCGCGAGGGCGCAAAGTGACGTGATTTCCTGACCAACCAAGGCCGGCTTCAGAGAGATTGGCCGGCAATTTAGCTAATGAGACTGCTCGTCTCACGCATCCGATCGACTTCGCGGAACACGGCCTTTGCGCTCGTGCCGACTTTCAGAATGACCTGGATTAGCTGGATTTTCGACAGTCCAAGCGTCTCGGTCCAATACTGAACTTCGCTATCTTTGCTCAAATCTACGTGAGAACGGTTCCAAATTTTGGGATTACTTGCCTCTCCGGCCATATTACCTCCTCTCCCCAAGCCATGTTACTTTAGCCGCTGCTGTGCGAGTTCGACGCGCATTTAGCGGCAATCCACAGGAAGCGATTCCTGCGATTTCATTCAAAATGCGTGTTCCACCGCATCAATCGCACCGCGTTAGCAATTTTCCAGTGGTGACGATCCTGAAGACGCATTCGTCTTCATACTGGACGGGCGTCCCATCCTCCAGAGTATAGGACGTCGTTGATAGGCCGGGCCACTCGCGCCACACCACCACATTAAACGGGTTCCCTTCCTCGTCGCGGCAGCTTTCGCTATACAGCGCGCGCTTTATGAACGCAGGGCTCTGGAACCGTTCCGGCGGCCTCCACATCGCAACCATGGCATCACCTCACGCAACAGACCGACCTCGTTTCAACCGGCGCATGGTCAAGCAGTTCCAACTCGGAACGAATCGGCGGTAACACTGTTTCCTCTGACAGCCAAAGAGCGAGGTGGCAGTGCTTGAAGCGGTCAGGCAGGCTAATTGGCCAGCTTGGAAGCCCGAATCCTTAGGGTGACGATCAAGCCGCCTTCGGACCAGTCATATTCGATCGAGCCGGCCAACTGACCGGATACGCTGCGCTCGACGAGGCGGCTGCCGTATCCCTTTGGACGCTCGACCGCCTCCACTGCAGGTCCCCCGCGCTCGGTCCAGACAATCTTGATGTCGTCGCCCTCGTTAGACCCGGAGATGTCGAGTGTGCCGGCCTCGGCCGACAACGCGCCGTACTTCAGCGAGTTCGTCGCCAACTCATGGATGACCAGCGCCAGCGTCGTGGCGGCTCCTTCGCCGACGCCCATGCGAGGAACGGCCACGCGAATGCGGCCGCTGAAGGCACCCATGTCCTCATATGGTGAGAGCAGGACGGACAGCAGGTCGCCCAGCAGCGCGGCCTGACCCTGATGCCCGGGAAGCGGACGCACCAGATCGTGGGCCCGCCCCAAGGAACTAAGCCGGGCAGTGAGCTCGACGGCCATCTCTTTGGCAGTTGTGGTTGATCGCGAGGAGATCTGGGTCAACCCCGAGGCGATGGCCAGCAGGTTCTTGACGCGGTGGCTCATCTCGCCTGCGAGAAGCTCATGCCCCTCCTCCGCCTGCTTACGTCCCGTGACATCGAGGAAGATGCCGTAGGCAAGCTGGTCGTGCAGGCCGGAATCGTCACCAATGCCGCGTGCCGACACCCAGCGGATGTCCTCGCCGATGATCAGCCGAAAATCGATTTCGTAGGCGCCGACGATGGCGCGCGTCGCTGTGAAGGCCGCCCGAACCCTGTCGCGGTCGGCCGGATGGATGCGCGCCGACAGGTCCTCGAACTTCACGCTATCAGCGTGCTCGACGTCCCACAGCTCGAAGCCCCGCTCGTCCATGGCGAACGCGTCGGTTTCGACATTCCACGACCACAGCGTGACGCCAGCCGCGCCAATGGCTCGACGCAGGGCCGTAGCGCTCCACGAATTTGGATTGGTTGACGGCACAGCAATTTCCTGACGCGGAATGGTCATGTTCTCGGTCTGTAGCGGATATGCCGCATCTGCGAAATGTCTTAGGCGGGCCGCATCGTAGAACCTGGGCGACACTTAACGAATTGAAAATGATAATCGGGACAATTCTTTCTATCCGGGGGCAACAAGCACCTTCGGCATCAGTTGGCTAACTGACACAGCCGAAAGCCCCAATGACAATCCTGGTTTTAGTCGTCGAAGACGAGCCCATCATCCGTATGAATACGGTCGTGATGATCGAGGACGCCGGCTACGAGGCCGTCGAGGCCTCGAACGCCGACGATGCTATCCTGCTGCTGGAGGCGCGTCCTGAGATCCGCGCGGTGTTCTCGGATATTGAGATGCCCGGATCGATGGACGGCCTGAAGTTGATCCATGCCATCCGCAAGCGTTGGCCACCGGCGGTCCTGATCTTGGCGTCGGGACGCGTTACGCCGTTGGTCACAGACATGCCGGAGAGGACGGTCTTCCTCAGAAAGCCGTATGCTGAACGGGATCTGCTGAAGGTTCTTGAAGGAATCGACTAGACAGGGCCTTCGTCACGGCGGCAACAATCTTGACGCTGGTCGCCGGCTTGCCAAGCCAGGTGCCCTTTAGGAACACGGGGTCGATCGCGCTCTCGGTCGGCTCGCTTCCGGAGAAAACCACGAACGGGATGCCCATGTCGTGGAGGCGCTGCGCGACGAGTTCGCACGACCCGTCCTGGAGGTCGACGTCAAGAAGCGCTACGTCCCCCTGGTTTGCCTTCAGCCATTCCATGGCACTGGCGCAGGTTGCCAATGTGCCCGCCAACTCGAACCCAGCATCGGTCAGGATGCCTTCGACGTCCAATGCGATGATCGGCTCGTCTTCGAGGATGAGCACCCTCGACCGGGGCTGCATCGATTGCATGTGCTGGGGTTCCAAAATCACTTGTCGCGGTCTGGACCGCCTAATGCCTGCACGGTAGCCCTGTTCCGTCAGCAGAGTCGATCCCCGTGACGTCCACGCCGATGTGGCGACATGCCTCTAAGACCTTGGCCAGCACTTCAAATAGCTACCGGGACTTCACTAGCCCTCCGATTGGTTGCGGCACTACCGCTGAGGAGATGTGCAAGGCCCAATAGTCAGGTCAGGACCGATTGTTCGTCTTCCAGCAGGCCGTCGCCGCCGCACCTTTCCAAACGCCATTGGCCTTGCAACCGGAATAGCTGACGGCGCACAGCCTTGCGACGCAGGCGCCGGGGTTGTTGCCGTTCTGGCACTTCTGTTCGCAGCTGGCATTCATCTGCGAGCAAGACGAATTTGCGGTCTTGCAGCCTTCCTGGGCCTGGGCGCCCGAGATGCTGCCCAACATGCAGATGGCGAACGCGAAGGCACATATGGAATTGGTGTGCATTGACGACCTCCCGTAAAGGAAATCAACACACTACACATCGACGCACTTGTCTAGCGGCGGGCCGCTCTCGGCAGGTCGAGGTCGCCAATGTCCTGCGACACGATCATCAAATGCAATGCGGCGAGGTCCAGTTCTGGCTTGCCCTCAAATCAGCCAAGCGCGTCGCTAAGGGCAGGCGGAGCTACGTGATCAGTCATCAGTCCGAAATCTCACGGCTGGCGCTCGTCCAGTTGTCGTTGGAGCTTTGGCATGCGAGAGCCGATTGCGAGCTGTCATCGCGCGACCCCTGCGAGGGGGCATCGGACGCGCGCAAAGCCTTGTGCCTCGCAGCGTCCTTTTCCGCGATCAGCTTCTTGAGCCTCTCGCGTCGTATTGTGCGTCGAAAGCCCGATAGCCTTCTAATCATCTCACTGCCTCGATCAACCGGCATGCCATCAGCGCGATGTAGATGACCAAGCCGAATTGGATCGTTAGACCGACCAGCTTCGTTGACCTCGACGGACGGAAATTATTGGGCTTGCCCCAGAACGTTTCGCTTTGCTTCACTTTGGGTCACCGTTGCGAACTCTGCTGGTAGCGCTTCAAAAAGCGCGCCTTCGATGCCGCCGCTAACGGACCACGTAGCCTTTCAGACACGCGTGGCGCGGAAATTGGTCATACTCAGGATTCCAATTGCAGCTCCACGACCTGCGCGTGAGTATCGCTCGGGGGGCAAGGGAGTAGCGGCATGCCTGTGCCAGCATCATCAGAAGCCAAAATGGCTCGAACCAACGGGCTTCTAATCCGAGTTGCTATTGTGGTTGTGATCGGGGCCATCGTGGTCTTGCCACTGTTCGGATAACTCCGGCCAACCACGCCTCTGCCAAGCGACAAGCGCGAGGCAGGCCAATTCCGAAGCCACGGGACTGCGGTCACTAATCGGTCCAAAGCAAAGCGCTAGACCCATGCTCATCTTCGGTGTCCGCTATGAAATCGACCCGCCTGAGCTTGGCCAAGAACTGCGGGATGCGCTTACTCGTAGCGGCTGGGCTGTCCGGGCAGACGGAGCCTTTGTTGGCCTGTTCGGCTGTGCCCAGGATGCCGCCACGACGTTCGATGGGCTGGCTCGCAGTGTCGGTGCACGGCCGACTGCCCGGTACGTGTTCGAGCACGACAGTGGCCGGTTCGTGCCCGTGATGCCCCTCCCGGACGACTGAGACGGGCCTTCGCAGGATCGACGAGCATCGGGGCCAGACAGATACCCCGCCGTGCCGGGGGAACAGCACGACGGGGTAAGGTAGTCTCGCCAGAAGTCTGAGAATGATGCCGGTTCAAGGTTACCCTTAGGTTAAGCAATGTCGCGCCACCCATTCGGCTTCCGTCAGGACGGGGTCGCCATCCCGCTCGTCGGTCACGAGCATGATGTCGGCGCCAAGCCGGGCCTGCCATTCCTCGTGCGAAAGCATGTGCGAGCTGACGACGTAGCGAATGCCGGTGCGGGCTTCGTCGTTTTCGAGCTTGGCGATGCGCCTTGCAAGGTTGTCTCTCATTGGATCGTCTCCCGTGCGTTGGTGGGCTCGTTTCGGGCATCCCAAGCGGCCAGGAGATGCGGCGCGCTCTCGGCCAGATGGTCGCGATACTCGGCTTCCCAGCCATCGCCGCAGGTGGCCTTTAGCTGGCGCTCGGCAGCCTCGATACGCTCCATCAGGGCGGCATCAGACAGGCGGGACAGTTCATCCCGGCCGTGCCTGGCCTCCAGTTTTACCAGCCGTTTTGCAAGGTCGCGGTTCATTGGACGGTTGCCCGTTCCTCAATCGGCTCCACGATGACGCGGAACACATGAAACACGTTGCCGCCTGAGCTGGCCGCCACGACGGCCTTGATGCGGGCTTGCCGCTCGGCGTGGCTGGCGTCGCCGATGACGTGCCGTTCCACCACACGCAGATGCGAGCGGCCCGCCTTGACGGCCTCCAGCTTCGCGATGCGCGTTGCCAGTTTCATCATGCCGCCATCCTCTCTGCCGGGGCGCACAGGACGATGCGCAAAACAGGGTCGCCGGTTTTCATCCGGCCGGTGGCGATGGCGTCGCGCTCCTGCTGTTCGGTTTCCTCCTGTGTGCCGCACAGGATGACGGCCGAGCCGATGCGCTGTGCCTTAGCCTTGCTCTCCAGTCTGGCGAGCCGCTGATGCAACGGGCGGCTCATGCCGCGTCATCCAGTAGGGCCAGGGCGCCCTCATGGCCGAGGATGCCGGGGCCGGCCTGCGCCTGGGTCCAGTGAACGCAGCGGCAAATGTCAGCCTCGGCGATTTCCCCTGCCTCGATCATGGCGGCGATGGTAGCGGGCATGTCACTCGGGTCGTCGCACCAGATCGGAATCCCGCCCGATGCCAACCTCTGGCTTTCCAGCTTCGCCAGCCGGCGCGATAGCGTTGTGTTGCTCATGCCTTCATCCCCTCCAGCGCCTCTAGCCTGCGGTTCAGGTCCGTCACCTCGATAGCCTTCACATGGGCGTCCACCAGCTTGCCCAGCTCGGCCGCCTCTGCCGGTGTCAGCTCGCCCGTCGCGACGGCAGCCATGAGGGCACGGGTCGCTTTCGGCAGATCCTCCAGCGTCTCGATGGGGGGCAGGTCGAACGTTACGGATCGGTCTTTCCGAGGCGGCGCCAGGCGATCCATGCACAGGCGCAAGGCCTGCATGTCGCCCGCCTTGGCAAGGTCGATTGCCTTGCGCGTCAACGTCTTGGCTTCGCCCTCTAGCAGGGCCTCGATCGCGAGCGTCGTCCTATGCCGTGCGCCCTTGGGCCTGCCAGCATTGCCGGGCGCGAAGGGCTTGCCGCGCGTATTTCTCACGTTTTTTCGCGTCTCCTCGCTCATGCCAGGCCCCGCATCATCACCCACACGATCATGCCGAAGCTAGCCAGCGTCAGCAGACCGCCTCCCCTTGCCGGAAGGCGGGGGAAAAGGCAGTCTCCAGATCGGAGCGGAGCTTTGAGCATGGTGGATACGAAGAAGGCTGGCGGATTGCTCATCGCAGCTGCGGTCGTCGTTCCTTTCGTCCTCCATTCAATCAATTTCGGTTGGCTCGGCCCGTACGCCTTCACCCTCTGCTTGATTGGAGCGGTCGTGCTGTCCGTTGACGAGACCATCAAGCGTCGGCTCGGTAGCAAATGAGGGCCAGTTTGGAAGCCGCGCTGATGGCGGCCGTGCTGATGCTGCCGGCTCATCCGTGGGGCCTATCGCTGTTCTTCATTTGCTGCTGCTGGCAGATTTACCGGCGCACCCCCCGGCCGGATCGTTACCTCAAGTGGCCGTCCTGAACCGAGGCCGGCAATCTGACCGGCTTCCTCCGCAATGCCGTCCAGGAGTTTCATCACTGCGGGGCTGCGAGTCGCCATGCTGGTTACGCGCTTAAGCTGTGCCACGTCATCGGAGGCAAGCATTTTTGCGATTTGCTGCGCCAGCCCGGCATCAAGTTTCATGCGGCCACGGCGAAGTGCGTTGGCTGCGATGGCGCCTGCAACGGCACCGGCATTGCCACCCTGATAATATCCTGTGACGCCGCCTACTGCGGTGGCCGGAGCGCCAGACATGGCCATTTCGGCAAGCTGCCGCGCGGTGCTTGAATTGCCGCCGATTGCGTTCTGCAATCTCAACATGGCCGTCTCCGTCATCAGGGCGGCCTCCATCGTGGCAGCTTGTCTGGGGCCTAGCCCCCTCGCCCAACTCAAACTTGATGAAGCCGGTTTTGACCAACTCCGCATCCGGGACCGCATCGCCGCCCCCGGCTTCCGCAGGCGCAGGGTTGGCGATCAAATCGTCATCCCACAGCAGGGAGCCGGTCGGGCTCAGGGCGCGCTCGCGATAGTCCGTGTACGGCAGGAAGACACGAGGCCAGCGCCCGTTCGCGTCCGCTTGGATACAATTGGGGTATGCCGGCAAAGGCGCCGTCCTATTCCCATCGGAAAAGGCGACAAGCGGTGTGGACGTGCCCGCGACGAAGAACTGAAGCCGCGCCCCAGGGACCACGTTGCCGTTGATGTCGAGCGCGGTCTGTCGCGACAAAGGCCATGAATACGAACTCATATCGCTAGCCCGTCTCGATGGCCTGGCGCGGCACGCATCACGATACGACTCCGGTGGCCTGAAAGTTTTCTTGCCCGCGGGCAAGCTGAGCCCGGATGAGCGCGCGGATTGTGCTGGACATCGACGTGTCGCGACGGACGGCCTCGCGCTCAATCGCAGCGCGAAGATCAGGCTCCGCAGCGACGAACAGTTTTTCGGTTCGGCGTGGTCGAGTGGAATGCATGTCGGCCTCCATTGCCGGCAGACAGCATACTCGAAACGATGAAAATTACCAGCACTCTCAATATGTTACCTCAATTCACGTCAAGTCATTTGGTGACGTTTTTGGGCAGGCGCTGACATTCGGCGTTGACTCAGGCGAACGCTATGTTCTTTCTTTGTTCTCATCACAAGGATGCGAACAATGTCGGCACAGCCAGCGGACCAGAGGCAGGACGATACGTCCTTCGATGCGGAAATCACCGCACTGATCGAGGACCTGCTGGAGGAACACGAGGGCTTCGAGCGCGCTGCATTCCGAGCGCTGGCGCGCAGCTATCTGGCGCTGCTTGCGGAGAGCGAGCGGCTCGTGGCGGATGCCGATCGATCCTGCTCGCGCGGCTTCCTGCGTGGGCTGTTTTCCGAGGGGGCGCGGCCTGATCTATCCGAGGACGAGGCGTGATGGTTCAGCGATCCAAGCGCAGCATGTCACCGGGTAAGGCTCGTGAGATGCAGACCGTAACCCGCGACTTTCATTCCACCGTGAGGCGATGGTGCGGAGAGATTCCCATCAGCAGCCAAGTCTATATCGCCCTCGACGTGCTGAACTTCGCCCTCCACCTCGCCCACAGCCAACTCAACGTGGCTGCCGGCAGCAACGAGCCCGACAAGTTCCATGGGCTCTATCGCATGGACATCGACGCAGGAGAGGAATGATGGCGATGGCTCCTTCCTGGTCGCATCAGGTCGAGATGAAGGTTGACCGGCAGACCGCGCCCGAGCGCCTACGTCGCATCGAGAGCTGGTGCGCGGAATGGCAGATCGGATTTCGAGTTCGCGATCCGATGGCAACAGAATCCATCGTCCGGGTGGCTTTCGAAGATCCACGGTTTGCCAGGGCGTTCCACTCGCATTTTGGCGGCGTCATGGTGCCCGTTGATGAGATCGAGCACGCGATGACTGCCGATGCCCGCGACGAGGATAAATAGGATCGGTTGGCGCGAGTTCCCTGAGGACGGATGAGTTCGATGCGGGCCGCTTTCAGGAACGATCCGCCCCGAGATCTGTTGCTGGGAGCGACGCTACAGTTCCGAGCAGGCCCACCATGACGATTGAGACTAGCGACGAGTACGAGGCTGCCATTGAGCGCCTGAAGGCCCTCGGCGATAATCCTGCCGAGGGCCCAGAGCAGGATGAGTTCTTCGAGATCAGCGCTGCAATGGTCGAGTACGAGACGAGTGGTGCCGCTATGAAGGGAGCCCGCAGATGATCGAGATCAAGAAGGCCATCGTTCGCTGTCCCGACGACTACGAGCGCGCCGTCGAGCGCGTCGCAGAGCTTGGCACGCCACCTGAGGGATCGGAGGAGGAGGCCGAGTTGTTTGGGCTCATCGAAGCGATCGAGAAGTGGGACGCCCGGCATGAGGACGACGGTGAGGACTGGGCATAGCGCGGGGTGTGCCGCTCGCCATTGCTGCTGATTATGTCCAGATCGCCGGGTCAGCGACTTCCGAACGTGCCTGATATCTGAATGCCGACCTTCACAGCCGTGCGGTCATTTGCATCCCGTGACGGGAGATCTACCGCGAACCAAGGACCAAGCGTGGCCTGAATAATGGGTCGTCGGCGACGATCGAGCACAACAGCCGAGTGCACCGCCCAGGTCGCTTTGTCGCCCGCCAAATCGATCGTCAGGTGGCGCAGAAGCCCGTTCAGATCCCAATGTGTGAAGCCGTCGCGGCTGATCACAAACCCGTTTCGATCGACATGCACATCGCAAAGGGTCTTGTTGAAAGCGATATGCAGACCCGTACTGGTCCCTTCTTCCCGAAAGCTCTGGCCAATGGCCGCGCCGGCCGCAGCTTGCCGCCACCATGCATCACGATGTGATACCCCAGGATTGTCGGGAATGACTCCACGGTAGCCAGGCACGACCGCCCGGATGGCTTCATTGAGTGTCGCGGGCGGAAATGCGCGCCTGTCCACGAGGGTTGCGAAGGACTCCCGCATGCCCTCGCGGAACTCAAACAGCAGGCCAGCCGAAGCCGGGGGCGAGAACACCTTCACGACCCGACCAATGAAGGGGAACAGGCTGACATTGAAGATGCGTTGAAAGTGATTTGCTGCGAAATGAAGCTCCCATTTCAAGCGCAGTTCACCTTCGAGCGGAGATTTTGGCGGTGGAAGCGTATCGCGAGGCATCGTCCCGTCTCCTTTCGCAGAGCTGGGCGGAGAGGCGCTTTGCCGCGCTCGCTGCGCCTGATGGCCGAGCACATGATGTTGTCGGCGCCCGCGACAAGCTGGTTCAATGCGCGCCGACATATTCCCCCGATCCCAGCCAAGTGTTCGGAACCTGTGACCACTCCCGTGTGAAGGGAGTTCTCTACCGGGCTTCAGACGGCGACATTCGACAACTCCACAGCCATGCTCACCACTCGGTGTTCCGACAACGTGCTGCGATCGATTTTTCCAGCGAAGCCATGACGCGCGAAAACCTCCTGATGGGTAGGTGAGCGGAGGTATCCAGCCATCGACCAATTCGGGAAGAGCCGATCCGACGAAGGCCGGAAGCCCAGCACGCTCATCGCACGGTGCCGCTTGTCGGCTTCGATTCGTGCAGCGGTCGCTTCAACCGCTGCTTTTGGTCCCTCCAGAATCTGGAGGAACGTTTCTCCATCGAAGATGAGATAGCCGGTGATGCCGTCTCGGGAATTGTTGCGCCGGGACGCTGACAGGATGTCCCGTAGGGCAACCGGCGCACTGTCGATCCTCCCCAAATTGAACGTCGAAGCATATACGAGGCGTTGAATTTCAACCGTTTCCATGAGCGCTCAACGCACGCTGGCGTCTTCTGTTCACAACGGCTGCGGGGCCGCGCCAGTCGCTCAAAGAGGCCGCCCGTTCATTAGTGCCCATTCCAGCGCGGGCATTGTCTTTGCCTCGATCGACATGGCCGGCCCGACTTTGTCGTGATGTTCGACAAGCATCGCCTTCAGCGTCTCAATCGCCGCACGCTCTCCCTCACACTCCCGATGCTCCTCGAAGATTTCGTCCATTGACGCGATATGCTCGTGCTTGAAGATTTGTAGAACCGCAATCCATTGTCCCTTGCCGGTGCGGCGTATGCGCTGCAGTTCAAGCCGGCGCTCCCCCTCTGCCGCGATTGCCTCCCAGATGAACTGGTCTTCGGGCTCGGCCTTCGCTTGGGACCGCGCCTCCCAGATAAATCCGGGGAGCGCCTTCTCCGAAAGCTGCCGGATTTGCCAGTTCCACATGGAGTGCGTCGATCGAAGCTCGCTGATGACGGACTTCGCTTCGTAGGTGACCCGGCCTTGCTCGCAGCCGTGGGTGAGCGCTTGGCGCAGGTTCTGGCGAGCAACCGCCGCCTGGCTCAATCGCCCGCCATCAACTTTCAGGCACGCCGCCGCATTGAGGCTGTCATCGCTGGGCTGATCGATGCTCTCGACCGGCTGGACGGCGAAGCCGACCACGAGCAGACAGCCATCGAGACACATGGCGCCGGCTTCCATCTCGATGCCCTCGGCGATGAAGGCGAAGAGAGCGACAACGGCCTTGCCGACTCTGGCCGTCATGACGCTCAGATGTCGCTCGGGCGCGGCCTGCCATGAGCGCCGCGCGATGGAGACAGAGAGGGCAGACCTTCCCCGACGCCCTCGGCATTTGGCTTCCCACGGGAGAGATTCGGATCATGGACGGGCGCTTGGAGCAGCGCTTCAAGGTCCGCATCTACCGCATTAGCGGACGGGGCTGGGGCGAGTACTTCGACTGGCGCGCCGTTCCGGTGCTGAAAAGCGGCTGAGCAGTAGAACGCAGACGGCCAGCGGATTGGAACTCAGGTCGTGCCATCCTGTTGGGAGCAATGGGGGTCATTGTAAGGAGGCACCCATGCGAGATGGCGATGGCAACAAACTCTCTCCGGAAGAGCAAGCGCGTGTGAAATCGATCCAAGGAGATCCAGGCGCACAAACTACGACCCAGGTTTCGATCGATCCTCACGCCGAGAAGGATACCGGCGAAGCGGACAAACCCCAGTCGCACCGGGACGAGATATCGTCTGCAGGTACGGGCCAAAGTTGAAAGAACCGAGGCCAGCGACGGCTCGCTTCATCTGGCTCGACGCTCGTTAGAGTGCCGGGCCTTTTCACGGCCGCTGTTCGTCTTCATCAGGGGAATGGCAACGGTCGCGGAACGTTCTGATCCCGCTACTCGTTCAATCGGTTCAAGCACGAGGAGTTTGCCATGGACCACTCCAAGCATACCCGCCTGACCCCTATCGAGCTAACGGCCGATATTCTCGATGGCGCGACGATTTATGGGCCGGGCGATGAAGAGATCGGCTCGGTGTCGCACGTTCACGGGATCGGGCCGAATATCCAGATCGTCATCGATGTGGGCGGCTTCCTCGGTATTGGCGCAAAGCCGGTCGCCGTTCCCGTGAGCCGGTTGGAGTTCATGCGGGACGAAGAAGGAGATGTTCACGCGGTCACGAACTGGACAAAGGACCAGTTAAAGGACATGCCCGAACACATCGATCCCTAGGGCAACGGCTCAGATTTGAAACGAAAACGGCTCCGCATCACTGCGGAGCCGCCTCTCGTCGGGAGCTAGCTAGCTCAACCTTGGATGCCGCAAGTCTGACCCGACAGGCCAGTCGCATGCGACTGAGGTGCCGTATCCGATTTGCAGCTAAATCGCTACCTGTCGGCGAGCCAACACGCTGCGATGATCGAGTTGCTGGGCTGAGCTTAGGCGTTGCGCCAAAGCCGTGGGCTCGCGACGCCAAGTTAATCAGCGCCCTCCGCTTCTCCATAAGTGCTTGGTTTCGACCCGCCGCCTTTGCGTTATAAAGAACTGCGTCTGCGCGGCGGTAGAGACTTTCGAGGTCTCCAGAGCCATCGAACAAAGCTGCTCCGATGCTAACGGTCAGGCGGTCGGCCGTTGACGAGGCGCCATGGTGAATATTGAGATCGGCGACCGATGTAACGATCCTCTTTATGACACCGTGACCGTCATCGTAGTCCGCCCCGTATAGCAACACCCCGAACTCCTCCCCGCCCATTCTCCCTGCAATATCCAGAGGTCGTCGGAGACAGTGCGCAATGCACTGTGCAACTTGCTTGAGGGCCAAATCGCCGGCATGATGTCCGTATCGATCATTGTAGCTCTTGAAATGATCGATATCGAGGACAGCAAGCGTAACTGCTGCCCCTTCCCGGCGCGCTTGCTGCAATGCGGCGACTACCTGTTCCTCGAAATGTCGACGATTTCCTATACCCGTCAACGGGTCGTGCATTGCGAGATGATGCAACAGCCGGCGCAGGAGAAATTTGTCCCGCTGAGCATATTCCCGCAGATAGGCTCCCACTGCGCCTACAAATGCCGCAAAAAACAGCATGGCAGAAAACCGCAGATGTGCGGCCATGCTCTGAGCGTCAAGCATGATCCACCCCGCCAGGGTGACCGTGAGGGCAATAGAGGTTGCAGCCATAAGGCTCTGCCTAAAGGTCATTCCTATAGGCAGAAAGACGGCCATGATGATGGCAAATTCGGCCAAATCCGCTTGCGGTAAACCGCGCAATTTGTACACGTTGGCATTAATTGCGGCGGTAGCGCCAATCATTACCAAGCATAAAAAGGAAAGACATCCATAGATCTTCAGTAGCCGCGAACTGATGAGGCACGTCAGCAGAGCCGCCAGTACCGTCATCGTCAGGACACGTAAACAGATTACGATAATGGCATCAATGTTGAGAGCGACAAACTCAGCTTTAAGGCTCAGCCGCGTAACGTCAAATACTGCAAAAGCGACCCAAATTACCAGTGCAGTGCTTGTGCAGATGAGTGCACTGATGCGCTGATCAAGCCGCATTTGACTTAGATATTCGGCTTCCAGAAGTGGCGCAAATCTCAATAGCTTGAAGCCCCGAGCGCGCTGATTGGCGTAGGCTTCGCTGGGCGCGTGGCTCAATGCGGCGTCAACAGCCGCCATAGTTGGTTTCGATCGCGTCACAGATAAATCAATGAACGGGATAGTTAAATGCTCCGTTCCAATGTCTAATTGAATTTTAGCTTCGTTAATCAATCCTCAGAAATTCTCAGCCAATTATTCGCAATCTGCAACGAAATTCGCGCATTTTGATCTAGTCTTGGACAACTATCGTGCTTTTTCAGCTGTCCGCGACCCCGAGTTTTCTTATGCCACCAGCGCAAATTGAGCGAAAGCCTTAGCGGTCGCTCGATCGTTCTGTGACATCACTGGTTGCTAGGGAGGGTCTGGGAGTTGGCTCTAACCAGCGCGAGGATCTGGAGACCGAAGTGGTATCGCCGCACAGGCTGGCAACTCATTGCCTGCGGGCTTGTCGGCGTCGCGTTGGGGACCGCGGCAACGATGCCTGACTGGACGAACCGTCTCGGTATCGCGGACTCGATAAAGACCGCGCCCGTGACCGTCGTCAGGCCGAACGAGAATGCCTCCGCTGCCGTCTCTCACTCAACGCCTTGGTTTGCCAGATGCGGTTCCGCAGCCGCATCCGATTGTGTGGTCGACGGCGACACCTTTCGCTATCGCGGAGACAGGATTCGCATCGCCGATATCGACGCGCCGGAGACACGGGACGCCAAGTGCGAAAGCGAGGCGCAGCTTGGGGCGCGCGCTACGGTCCGACTGGCGCATCTCCTGAGCCAAGGCAATTTCGACCTCGTCCGATATGAAGGTCGGGATCGCGATCGGTACGGCCGGCTGCTGCGGGTGGTGACGCGAAATGGTGCGTCGATCGGCCAGATCCTTGTTTCAGAAGGGTTGGCGCGGCGCTGGGAAGGCCGCAGGCGACCGTGGTGCTAGCCTTCGATCTTAGACCGCCCTGTTGACGCAAACGCGCAAGCGCCCAACATTGGAGGCTACAGCTCCTTTCGACCGCCGACGCTTACGGCATATGGAAACCCGCGCGGGGCGCGGATTCAGAAAAGGTCGTCAGCCTCTTCCCGGTCACGCCGAAGGTCGAGCCCCCGCAGATCGATCCGCCGTCAGCACCAAAGGCCGAGGACCCGGCGAAGCCCGGTGTGGCTTTGCTCCCCTATTTGCGTCAGGCCGTCAAACCAACGCTCCAGACGCAGCGGACATCGGACAAGGCGCACGAGACCGCGTCGCGGTTCACCCCGCCGTCCTATGCAGGCCTGCGCTCCGCTCCGTGGCCGGGCGATCTGAAGCAAGAGTTTGCGGTCGAAAGTACGGAAGCCTTCGTGGCGTTCGTGAATGATCTGCGGCGCGCTGAAAATCGGCTGCCGGTCCCGCAGGGCAGCTTCCCGGCAAAGGCGAGCGACTTAAACAAGCTGGTCAAAGAGGCGCGGCTGACTAGGGCTCGCCAGCAGAAGCGGCCACCCGATACAGAAGGTCCAATGTGATCGAATGCGAGCGAGTGCATTGCCGGCCGGTGGGGCAAATAGTGGGGTAAACCCACGAAATCTCGGCTAATCCCGTTTAATCCCAAATACTTGCGGGAAGGAAGTGGCGGACAGGGAGGGATTTGAACCCCCGATACCCTTGCGGGTATGCCGCATTTCGAGTGCGGTGCATTCAACCACTCTGCCACCTGTCCGCGGTCGCCTTCGGTCGAAGCGGGCTGGTTACTACACGCGGCGCCCGGCCAAAACAAGCCTCCGGTCGAAACAAGTCCTGGCGCCATCATATTTCCCGGCGCCGTCATATTTCGGGCAGGGCGCGCACGCTTTTCCTTGACCTGCGGGGGTCATGCGACTATCGAGCCTCATCCGGCGTGGGGAAACCCGCGCCTGATCTCTTTTGGCCGCATGGTTTCGCGAGTTCGCGCGCCTGGGCCGGCAAGAGCGAACCCCACCCGTAACGACTGCCAAAAAGCTGTCCCGCATATGCCTCCCCGGAGGCGATGACAGGGCAGGGCCGAACATGGAGGATAAAATGTTCGCAGTCATCAAGACCGGCGGAAAGCAGTTCCGCGTCGCCGCCAACGACCGCATTACGGTTGCCAAGATCGAAGGCAATCCGGGCGACACCATCGCTTTCGATAATGTGCTGCTCCTGACCGAGGGCGAGAAGACCACGCTCGCCGCCAAGGACCTCGCCGCCATCACGGTTGCCGCCGAGATCGTCGAGCAGGCTCGTGGCGAGAAGGTCATCGCCTTCAAGAAGCGTCGCCGCCAGAATTCGAAGCGCAAGCGTGGCTTCCGCGCCGAGCTGACCGTCATTCGCATCACCGACATCCTCACCGGCGGCAAGAAGCCGGAGATGAAGAAGGGTGAAGCCTCTGCCGTCGCGCTGAAGGCCGGCTCGTCCGAGACCAAGGGCAAGGCCGCTCCGAAGGCCACCAAGGCCGCTGCGACCTCCGAGGCGCTCGACGCGTCGAACCTCTCGCTGATCTCGGGCGTCGGCCCGACCATCGAGAAGAAGCTGCGCGCCGCCGGCATCACCTCCTGGAACGACATCGCGTCCTGGAGCGAGGCCGATGTCGCCAAGTGGGACGAGGAGCTCAAGCTCCGCGGCCGCGCCACCCGCGAGGAATGGGTCGAGCAGGCCAAGGAATTGCTGGCCGGCAAGCCCCCGCGGGCCAAGGCCGATCAGGCCGAGCTGGCTTCCGGCGAGGACTACTGACGCACCCCGTCAGTCCGACTTCGTCTTTCACGCCCGGACCGGCTGGCTTTCGCCGCCGATTCGGGTTAGAGAACACACATCAGTTTTGAGGTAGGGCGTTATGGCTCATAAAAAGGCAGGCGGTTCATCCCGCAACGGTCGTGACTCCGCGGGCAGGCGCCTCGGCGTCAAGAAGTTCGGCGACCAGGCCGTGATTCCGGGCAACATCATCATTCGGCAGCGTGGCACCACGTGGCATCCGGGCGCCAATGTCGGCATGGGCAAAGACCATACCCTCTTTGCGACGACGGCCGGCCGCGTCCGATTCACGACGAAACTCGGCCGAGCTTTCGTGAACGTATTCCCGGCCCAACAGGCCGCAGAGTAAACGGCGGACAGGGAATTTCCTCGATCCGCCGGTTCCATCGAACCGGAACGGATCAGGGGTCCAGCCCTCCACAGGGTCACCCAAGGTCAGCGAAAGGGAGATGGGACAAAATCCCAGCTCCCTTTTTTCGTTTGCGCCGACGGAGAGACTCAGATGTTCCCCGAACTGACCCGCGACGATGTCTTCCGGCTCGAGACCCGCCGTCTCTGGCTGCGCTGGCCCCGCATGGCGGATGCGTCCGCCATCCTGCGTCAGGCCGGGGAGAAAGCCGTGGCCGAGATGACGGCCTCGATTCCGCATCCCTATCCGGTCGATGCGGTCGAGCCCTTCATTTTCGCCATGCGCAAGGGCAATGCGCTGGGCGACCATCTCGTGCTGGCGGTCACGCCGCGTTCGAAGCCGAACGAGCTGATCGGCATGATCGGCGCGCACAGGCAGGCGACCGGCGTGCCCTTCATCGGCTACTGGCTCGGCACCCAGCACTGGAACAAGGGCTACGCGACGGAAGCCGTGCAGGCGCTGATCGACACGCTGTTCTCGCTGGTCGAGATGCCGGCGATTGAGGCCGATACGCGGGTCATCAATCCGGCTTCGCGGCGGGTGCTGGAGAAGTCCGGCTTCCGCCAGGAGGGCTCGTTCCTCAAGTCGCTCCCGGCACGCGGGGGGCTTTTCCCTTGCGAGCAGTTCAGGCTCGACCGCTCGACCTGGGCGGCCCTGAAGAGCTGGGGCGCCAGCGGCTGGACCCATGCCCCGGAGATCGATGCCGTCGATCTCGTCGATACGCCGGGCGAGCCCTGCCCGGCGTGAGATCTTTGGCATGAAGCGCAAGCCGTCATGGTCGGGGCAAGCCCGACCATGACGGCTTGGCAGTAAGCGAAAGCCGTTACTTCACGAAATTGCCGCCGAGTTCATCCTCGATATGGACACGGATGATCTCCTCGAAGCTCGCTTCCGACTTGAACCCGAGCGAGAGCGCACGCTGCGGATTGAAATCGCGCGGCCAGCCGGCGACAATGCCGTCGATCACCGGATCGGGCACGCGCTTGATCCGGGCGACAACGCCCTCGCCCGCAACCTTGCGCAGCGCCTCGATCTGCTCGGCGACGGTGCAGGAATAGCCCGGCATCGTCAGCGCCCGGCGCACGCCGATCGCGCCCGTATCCATCGTCGCAGCATGGATCAGGAAATTCACCGCCGAGCGCGGCGAGGCATGCCAGTGGCGCACCTGGTCGGACACCGGCAACACCGCCTCGATCCCGTTCAGCGGTTCGCGGATGATGTTGGAGAAGAAGCCCGACGCCGCCTTGTTCGGCGCGCCCGGCCGCACGCAGATCGTCGGGAAGCGGATGCTGATGCCGTCGAAGAAGCCGCGGCGCGTATAATCGGAGAGCAGCAATTCGCTGATCGCCTTCTGCGTGCCGTAGCTGGTCAGCGGCGTCGTGAAGAACTCGTCCTCGATCTTGTCGTGGAACGGCGCACCGAAGACCGCGATCGAGGAGGTGAAGACGAGGCGCGGCTTGTAGCCGTCGCCGGCCTTGCGGATCGCCTCGAACAGGTAGCGCGTGCCATCGAGATTGATCCGGTAGCCCTTCTCGAAATCGGCCTCGGCCTCGCCGGAGACGATCGCTGCGAGATGGACGATCAGCTCCGGACGCGAGGCGATCAGCGCCTCGGCCTGGCCTTCGACCGAGAGATCGGAGACCACCGCCTCGAAAGCGAAGGGCACACCGGCCGGCGCCTGGGCGGCGACCACGTCCTGCGCCGTGATCTTGGCGATGGTCTTGTTGCCGAGACGGCCATCGTGGGCCAGCCGCTCGATGAATTTGCGGCCGGCCATGCCGGCGCCGCCGAGAACGAGAATATGCATTGGGCTTCCTCCCTGCTTTTTTGTGCGCTCAGAGAGCGAAGCCGCCATCGGCGAGATGGATCTGGCCGGTGGTGTAGCTCGCCTCGTCGGACCCGAGATAGACAGCAAGCCAGGCGATCTCCTCGGCCGTACCGAGCCGGCCCATCGGCTGGCGGTCGATGAAGGCCTGCCGCGCGGCCGCTTCGGTCGTGTTGGTCGCCGCGGCCAGATCCTTGATGCGCTGGTCGAGCGAGGGCGACTGGATCGTGCCCGGGCAGATCGCGTTGGCGCGGATGCCCTTCTTGATGAAGTCGGCGGCGACCGCCTTGGTCAGGCCGATGACGGCAGCCTTGGTGGTGCCATAGGCATAGCGGTTCGGGATGCCGCGCACAGAGCCGGCGCCCGAGGCGATATTGACGATCGAGCCCGCGCCCTTCGCCAGCATGCCGGGCAGGAACGCCTTGATCGTGCGATGCATCGACGTGACGTTGAGGTCGAAGGAGAAGTCCCAGGCCCTGTCGTCGGTGTCGAGCGCGGTGCCGTGATGCACATATCCGGCGGCGTTGACGAGAATGTCGATCGTCCCGACCTTCGCCGCGAAGGCGTCGACCGCCTTGCTCGACAAAACGTCGAGCTTGCGCTTCTTCGCCTTCGGAATGCCCTCCAGCAGGGCGACATCCTTGTCGGTCGCCCAGACCGTCGCGCCCTCCGCGACGAAGGCTTCCGCGATCGCGCGCCCGATGCCCTGCCCGGCGGCGGTGACGACCGCGACCTTGCCCTTCAAACGTCCTGCCATGCCGTGCCCTCGCTCTGCGTTTCTGAATTCGGTATCAGGCCGCTTTGACCCTGAAGCTTTCGAGGCGCGCCCTTTGATGCCCCTCGGAATCGAAATTGGCCGGATCGAGCCAGGCTTCGAAGGCTGCGTTCACGGCCGGCCATTCGCTGTCGAGGATCGAGAACCACGCCGTGTCGCGGTTGCGGCCCTTGACCACCATGTGCTGGCGAAACAGCCCCTCGTACTGGAAGCCGAAGCGCAGCGCCGCGCGCTTGGACGGCTCGTTGAGATTGTTGCACTTCCACTCGAAGCGGCGATAGCCGAGCGAGAAGCCATAGGCGCCGCAGAGATGAATCGCCTCGGTGGCGACGCGCGTCCGCTGCAGCTCCGGCGAATAGGTAATGTAGCCGACCTCGAAGACGCCCTGCTCGGGCCTTATCTCCATCAGCCAGAGATGGCCCTTGGGCCTGCCGTCGGCCTTGTCGATGATCGCGAAAGGCACGATGCCGGACTTGGCCACCATCATCGCCAGCAATTCGCGATAGGCTTCGCGCGTCTGCGGCGGGTCGGCCGGCATCCATTGCCAGATATGGTCGTTGCCGGCGTTGACCGCCCAAATGCCGTCGAGATGCCGCGCAGGGTCGATCGGCTCGAGCCGGCAATAGCGCCCTTCCAGCACCTTGGCGGGCGGAAAGGGCGGCGCGGTCCAGCCTGCGAGCAGGGGATTGGCGGCCGTGGCCGTCCGGATCGTCATGGCTTGGTCATCTCCTGCCAGCCCGCCAGATCGGTCGATACCGTCCAGTCCGGGCCGAGTTCTGCCGCGACCGCCCGGGCGATCGACGTTCCTTCAGCCTCCCAGGCGCGCTGTTCCGCCTCGCTGGGAAAGCGCGAGCGCGCCTCGCTGTCCTCTTCATAGATCGCGTCGAACACGTCCATCCAGGCTTCGAGCCGGTCGGCCAGATCCTCGGACAGGCCGAGATCCTCGGCATCGACGGTCTTCTTCCTGCCCTTGGCGTCGAGCGTCCAGAGCCCGCTCAGGCCGAGCCAGGCCGGCGCGATCAGAAGGGTCCCGCTCACGAGCGCCCCTTCAGGTCTTCAGTGAAGAACGGATTCAGCGGCGCCGAGGGGCCGTTGCCGGCAAAGCCCGCAAAGCTGCCCTTCTCGCTGATCAGCCGCGTTGCCTCGATGAAGGCGGCCCAGGCCGCCCGCGCCAGCGCCCCGCCGATCGAGATGCGGCGCACGCCGAGCGCTGCGATATCGGTGACCGTCAGGCCGAAATCGCCATAGACCAGCGCGTTGACGGGCTTGGCTCCGGCCGCTGCGACGATCCTCGCGATCTGCTCCGGCGTCTTCGGACCGGGAGCGTAGAGCACGTCGGCGCCGGCCTCGGCATAGGCTTCGATGCGCCGTGCCGACTCGTTCAGCGCATCGGGATGGTTGGTGAGGAAGCACTCGGCGCGGGCAGTCAGAACGACGCCAGAGCCGGTTTCGTCGATCGCCTTGCGTGCGGCCCGCACCCGCGCCACCGCGAGGTCGAACGGATAGAGCGGCTCGTCGGCACGACCCGTCGCATCCTCGATCGAGAGGCCGGCGACGCCCGTTGCGATGCAGAGCTTCACATTGGCGGCGACGCCGTCGGACGTATCGGCATAGCCGTTCTCGAAATCGGCGTTGATCGGCAGATCGGGCACCGCCTCCACCAGTTCGGCAAGGTGCGCCAGCATCATGTCGCGCGGCACGTCCTGATCGGCACGGCCTTGCGTGAAGGCAAAGCCCGCACTGGTCGAGGCCAGCGCCTTGAAGCCCTGCCCGCGCAACCAGCGGGCCGAGCCGACATCCCACGGATTCGGCATCACGAAGCAGCCAGCCTCGTGCAGCGTTCGGAAGGCTTCGACCTGAGGGGAATAGGCCATTGTAAATCGTTTCGGATGAGCCGGTTTCGGCGGGGCGCCATAGTGTCCGCCCCGCTCCGATTTGTCAGCCCCGGAGAGGCGCGCGGCAGGATCGGCTCCGATGCACGGATGGAAAGGCAAAGCCTGCAACCCGTCATGCTCGCCACAACGGCGAGCATGACGGAAAGGGCGATGGAAGCCCTCAGTGGTTGTCGCGCGGGATGCCGAACTTCTTGTGGATTTTCTGATACTTGACCGCCGGCTTCAGCACCATGCCCTCGGAGAGTTCGCCGACGATCTTGCGCTGGATCTCCTGCCACGGCGTCTGGCTCTTCGGGTATTTGTAGCCGCCCGCCGCCTTCAGCGCGGCACGCCGCTCCTCCAGCTCCGTCTCGGAGATCAGAATGTCGGCCGAGCGCTTGTTCAGGTCGATGCGAACCCTGTCGCCGGTCTTGAGCAGCGCGAGGCCACCGCCAGTCGCCGCTTCCGGCGAGGCGTTCAGGATCGAGGGCGAGCCCGAGGTGCCCGATTGCCGACCGTCGCCGATGCAGGCGAGCGCGGTGACGCCCTTCTTGATCAGGTAATCCGGCGGCCGCATGTTCACGACTTCGGCTGCGCCGGGATACCCGACCGGGCCGACGCCGCGGATGAACAGGACCGAGTGCTCGTCGATCTTCAGCGAAGGATCGTCGATCCGGTGGTGATAATCCTCCGGGCCGTCGAAGACGATCGCCTTGCCCTCGAAGGCGTTCGGGTCCTTCGGGTTTTCGAGATAGCGCTTGCGGAATTCCGGCGTGATCACGCTGGTCTTCATGATCGCGGAATCGAACAGGTTGCCGCGCAGGTTGAGGAAGCCCGATTGCGCCTTCATCGGCTCGTCATAGGCCTTGATGACCTTGCGGTCCTCCGCGAAGAAGCCCTCGCAGTTCTCGGCCAGCGTCCTGCCATTGGCGGTGATCGCGGGCTTGATCTTGCCCTTGGCGACGAGTTCCGCGACCACCGCAGGGACGCCGCCGGCGCGATAATAGTCCTCGCCGAGATATTCACCCGCCGGCTGCAGGTTGACCAGCAGCGGGATGTCGTAGCCGACCGCCGTCCAGTCCTCGTTGTCGAGGGGAACGCCGATATGCTTGGCGATGGCGTTGACAGAGATCGGGGCGTTGGTCGAGCCGCCGATGGCGGAATTCACCACGATCGCGTTCTCGAAGGCTTCGCGCGTCATGATCTTGGACGGGATCAGGTTCTCCCAGACCATGTCGACGATGCGCAGGCCGGTGAGATAAGCCATCTCGTAGCGGTCGCGATAGGGCGCCGGAATCGCGGCCGCGCCCGGCAGCGTCATGCCCAGCGCCTCGGCGATCGAGTTCATCGTCGTCGCCGTGCCCATGGTGTTGCAGTGCCCCGCCGAAGGCGCCGACGAAGCGACCAGATCGACGAAGCCCTTATAGTCGATCTCGCCGGCCGCCATCATCTGGCGCGCCTTCCAGACGATCGTGCCCGAGCCGGTGCGCTCGCCGCGGAAATTGCCGTTCAGCATCGGGCCGCCCGGCAACGCAATCGCCGGGATGTCGACGGTCGCCGCCGCCATCAACTGCGCCGGCGTGGTCTTGTCGCAGCCCGTGGTCAGCACCACGCCGTCGAGCGGATAGCCGTAGAGGATCTCGACGAGCGAGAGATATTGCAGGTTGCGGTCGAGGCTTGCGGTCGGCCGCTTGCAGGTTTCCTGGATCGGATGGATCGGAAACTCGAAGGGCACGCCGCCGCGCTCGCGAATGCCGTCGCGGACGCGATGGGCAAGCTCGATATGGTGGCGGTTGCAGGGCGCGATGTCGGAGCCGGTCTGGGCGATGCCGATGATCGGGCGGCCGGACTGCAACTCGTCTCGCGACAGGCCGAAATTCATCGTGCGCTCGATATAGAGCGCCGTCATGTCGGCATTGGCCGGATTGTCGAACCAGGCCTTCGAGCGCAACTGCTCGGGCTTGATCCTGCGAACGGCTTTCTTGCCTGACGCTGACGTGCTGGTGGAGGTCTTGTTGGCAGGGGTCTTGCCGGTGGGGGCCTTGGCCATCCTCGTTCTTCCTCTCGCGCGGACGCGGCGCTGACGGCCGCTTGCCGGATCTCTCTTCAAACGCGGTCTATCTTCAAACGATTGTAATCACGCCATCATGCCGATCGGTCTTGCCGGGGCAAGCCTGCAAACGCGAGATAGTCATACTATTTACCCAAGCCGCCCCTTACGTGCCGCATCGACGGCTGCGTCAGGCGGGCTTGCGTGGTGGCGCATTTTGGAGCCAAGACAGGGCAAGAGCCCGACAGAAGCGGGCCTCGCCCGAAACGACCACGCCCAAGGAAACGCCGCCATGACGCTCCATGTCGTCCCGTCTTTCGCCCGCATCGGCGAGGAAAACGCCTTCGCCGTGCTGGCGCGCGCCACCGAACTGCAGCGCCAGGGCAAGGACATCATCAATCTCGGCATCGGCCAGCCGGATTTCCCGACGCCCGACCACATCGTCGAGGCGGCGGTGAAGGCGCTGCGCGACGGCCACCATGGCTATACCCCGGCGAACGGCATCCTCCCCTTGCGCGAGGCGGTCTCGGCCGATCTGCACAAGCGCTTCAACGTCGAGGTCTCGCCCGAAAGCGTGATGATCGTGCCGGGCGGCAAGGTCACCATGTTCATGGCGATCCTGATGTTCGGCGAGCCCGGTGCCGAGATCCTCTATCCCGATCCCGGCTTCCCGATCTATCGCTCGATGATCGAATACACCGGCGCGACGCCGATTCCGGTGCCGATCCGCGAGGAGAACGGCTTCGCCTTCTCGGCCGAGGAGACGCTCGCCCTGATCACGCCGAAGACGCGGCTGCTGATCATCAATTCCCCTGCTAACCCGACCGGCGGCGTCACCCCCAAGGCTGAGGTCGACAAACTCGTCGCCGGCCTCGCCCGCTTCCCCGACGTCGCGATCATGTCCGACGAGATCTACGACCAGATGCTCTACGACGGCGAGCAGCATGTCTGCCTGCTGTCCTATCCGGAGATTCGCGACCGGCTGATCCTGCTCAACGGCTGGTCGAAGACCTATGCCATGACCGGCTGGCGCATGGGTTATTCGGTCTGGCCGAAGCCGCTCTACGACAATGCCCGCAAGCTCGCGGTCAATTCGCATTCCTGCGTCAACGCCCCGGCGCAATGGGCGGGGCTCGCCGCACTGACCGGCCCGCAGGATGCCGTCGGGACAATGCTGGCCGAGTTCGACCGGCGCCGGAAGGCCGTGGTCAAGGGGCTGAACGCCCTGCCCGGCATCTCCTGCATCGTACCGAAGGGTGCGTTCTACGCCTTCCCGAACGTCTCGCAGACGGGCTGGAAGGCCAAGAAGCTGGCTTCGGCCCTGCTGGAGGATGCCGGCGTCGCCACCATCGGCGGGCCGGATTTCGGCGTCCATGGCGAGGGCTATATCCGCCTGTCCTATGCCAATTCGCTGCCGAACATCGAGCGCGCGCTGGAACGCATGGGCACGTTTCTGGCGAGTGCGAAAGCGGCATGAATTCCGGCGGCGCGAGCTATCTCTATCTGGCGGCGGCGATCGTCAGCGAGGTCATCGGCACGTCGGCGCTGAAGGCCTCGAACGAGTTCACGCGGCTCGTGCCGACGCTGATCATGCTGACGGCCTTTCTCAGCGCCTTCTACTTCCTGACGCTGACATTGCGGACAATCCCCGTCGGCATCGCCTATGCGATCTGGTCAGGCGTCGGCATCGTCATGATCAGCGTGATCGCCCGGGTGATGTTCGGGCAGAAGCTCGATGCGCCGGCCCTGGCCGGCATCGGGCTGATCGTGGCCGGCGTGCTCGTGATCAACCTGTTCTCGCGTTCGAGCGCGCACTGAGGCGCCCGTTACGCCAGATCAGTCCCGCCGGGCGGTGCTCGCGGTCACGCCAGGATCGACCTTGAAGCTCGACGCTTCGAGCACGGCCGTTCCGATCATCGTCTTCACCGAGACGCGCACGGGGACCATCAGATTGGTGCCCGCCACCGGCGCGAGCCAGGTGCTGATGTCCTTGTTCTCGACCATGAACTTGGTGCTCGGCCGCAGCGCGCGGTGGCCCGCGATCGGCACATAGCGCACCTGGCAGACCGCGACCGGCCCGCTATAGCCGTCGAGTTTCACCTCGCGCGTGCCGGCATGGCTGAGCTTGATGTCGTAGCGCGCCGCGCCGTCGAAGATCTGAAGCGTGCGGTTGCAGGCGCTCGTCAGTCCCTTGCCGTTGACGGGCATCAGGAAGGCGCTGAGCGGGTCGACGATGTTGCGCCGGTGGCCGTCCGTCAGCGGCACGCGGTCGGGCTTGGCCTCGATCGGCGGCTCGATCTCGACCGCCGCCACGCTGTTGCTGTCGAGCGCCATGCGCACCGTGCGGCTCTCGCTGGAGCTGGCGGAGCTGACGGCGAAACTCGTCGGCGACAGCTTGGCGCCGTTGACGCTCCCGCTCGCGGCACCCGAACCGCGCCCGCCGGTGAAGCCGCCGATCAGCCCGGTCAGCTTCGCGGCGATGTCGAGCTTGTAGCTCGATCCGTCGATTCCGCCGCTGAGGCTGGCGGTCCCGAGCGTCAGACCGAGCAGGGAAACCTCGTAGCGCGCATCAAGCGATGCGGCAGCGGCCGGCAGACTCGCGCAGCACGCGACGATGGCGAGAACACACCCGGCCAGGGACGATGCGATGGCGGGCTTCATCCACTTCCTCCAAAGTCGGGCGATCATCGAGACATGCACTGCGAATCGGTCCGAATCGTGACCTCTTTCGCCCGGTTTGGCGAGCGGCAAAGCAAGCGCCCTTGCCCGTCCGGCATCACGGGAGCGATACTGGCGGCGTCCGGATGAGTTTTCCTTGACGCGCCTGCCGGGCTTGGCTATGCAACCGCGACTTCAATTTGACTTCCGGTGCTCATGTCCGGCACGTCGCGTGTCGGCATTTTTGTTTGAGCCAGCCGGTTGGATTTAGGGAACGACACCATGGCGCGCCGTTGCGAACTGACCGGGAAAGCCACGCTGACCGGCCACCTCGTCAGCCACTCGAACCGCAAGACGAAGACCGTCTTCCGGCCCAACCTCGTGAACGTCACGCTGCAGTCGGATGCACTCGGTCGCTCCGTGCGCCTGCGTATCTCGGCCAACGCGCTGCGCACGGTCGATCATCGCGGCGGTCTCGACGCCTTCCTGGTCAAGGCTCCGGCCGGCGATCTCTCGACGGGCGCCCTGACGCTGAAGCGCGACATCGAGAAGAAGCTCGCCACCGCCTGAGTGGGGTTAGCGCTTCACGATTGAACGAAGCGGCCTCGCGGCCGTTTTTTTCGTTTGGGCGTTTCCAGGAGGCCTTTCCCGTCATGGTCACCCTTGTGGCAACCATCGACGTCTGCGCAGGTCGACGTTAGTGCTCAGGACGCGGGTGCTCGGGACAAGCCTGGGCATGACGTCGCAAATGACGAACGCTCACACCAATTCGAATTCCAGCAGCACCGTCCGCTGCAGGAACGAGAAATTGTCGTCCGAGATCAGGGTCAGAACCGTCCGGCCCTGCTCCAGATGGACGGCCAGCCCCTCCATGTTATCGATCTCCTGGCCGAGATCGGCCTCGATCAGATAGGGCCCGTCCAGCAAGGCGCCGGGCCTCACGCTTGCGCCCTGTACGCGGCGGATGCGCATGCCGACGCCGCGCAGCGGGCGATACCAGCGCTCCAGCAGCAGGAGGTCGCCATCGGGCAGGAAGGCGAGGTCGGTGATGTCGTAGCCGTCATGCCGCGCCACGCTGAACAAGCCGGGCTGCCGGCCGCCCAGGATGACACCCAGCGTCGGCTGATCATCCGCGCCGGAGCGTTCGGCGATCGCCACGATCGAGCCGGCCAGCGCCTGGCCATGCGGCACGACGCCGATCGCCTCCAGCCCGCGATTATCCGGCAGTCGCTTGATCTCGCGCGGCACCGGCACGATCCGCGCCCGCGCCATGACGCCTTCCCCGGCCCAGTCGAAGCGCAGCACGTCATGCGTTCGCTCGACGCCGAGATAGGCGACGCCGTCGGCGATGCAGAGGCTCTCGGTATCGTAATAGCGCGAGCGGTGCAGCGGCTTGCCGGACGCGCCGAGGATCGGCGAAAGCTCCGCGTGGTCGAGGCCAGCCAGTCGCCCGGCGCGGGACACGACCTTCGCCGTCAGCCAGAAACCGTTATCGGTGACCGCGACCAGATCGTCGCCATTCGCACCGCGCCAGAGGCCGGAAAAGCCGCCGAATCGCGAATGGCTGCCGCTGAGCACGAGCCCGCCCCGGAAAGTGAGCTTGCCGAAGCGCGTCTTGTCAGGGCTGCGCGGTTCGAAGGCGGCGACCGGCCGGGTCGATACGGCAACGGGCATCCGGGCCGGCTGAGGGGCCTGAGCTAGGACGGGGCCGGCAGCGACAACGCCCAGCCCGCCAAGCGCGGCACGGCGGGTCAGGCGCATGAATTGGTGCCTTCACATCCATGAAAAATGCGGGGAACCCCTTTCCTGCACAGGGAAGGGCAGCGATGGCGCGCGCGCCCCTCGGCGAGCGCAGGCCTCACTGCAGACGCCGCGATCCGTTCGGCGACCTGGCGTTCAGACCCGCATCGTCCTCGAACAGCTCGGCGAGCTTTTCGGTCATCACGCCACCGAGTTCCTCGGCATCGACGATGGTGACGGCACGGCGATAATAACGGGTGACGTCATGGCCGATGCCGATCGCGATCAGCTCGACCGGCGAGCGCGTCTCGATCTCGGCGATGATGTGGCGCAGATGCCGTTCGAGATAGTTGCCGGCATTGACCGACAGCGTCGAATCATCGACCGGCGCGCCGTCCGAGATCACCATCAGGATCTTGCGCTGCTCGGGCCGCGCCAGGATGCGCTTGTGGGCCCAGTCCAGCGCCTCGCCGTCGATGTTCTCCTTGAGCAGCCCCTCGCGCATCATCAGCCCGAGATTCTTGCGGGCCCGCCGCCAGGGTGCGTCCGCCGCCTTGTAGATGATATGGCGCAGGTCGTTGAGGCGGCCGGGATTGGCAGGCTTGCCCGATTGCAGCCAGGCCTCGCGCGACAGCCCGCCCTTCCAGGCCCGCGTGGTGAAGCCGAGAAGCTCGACCTTGACGCCGCAGCGCTCGAGCGTCCGCGCCAGGATGTCGGCGCAGGTGGCGGCGACCGTGATCGGCCGCCCGCGCATCGAGCCGGAATTGTCGATCAACAACGTCACCACCGTATCGCGGAAATTGACGTCCGATTCCTGCCGGAAGGAAAGCGGCTGGTAGGGGTCGATGATGATGCGCGGCAGGCGGGCCGGGTCGAGCGCGCCCTCCTCCAGGTCGAACTGCCAGGAGCGGTTCTGCTGCGCCATCAGGCGCCGCTGCAAGCGGTTCGCCAACCGCGCCACGACACCCTGGAGATGCGCGAGCTGCTTGTCGAGATAGGCGCGAAGCCGTGTCAGCTCCTCGGCGTCGCACAATTCCTCGGCCGTGATCGTCTCGTCGAACTTGACCGTATAGGGCTTGTAGTCCGTCTGCGGCCGGTCGTTCGCCTTGCCCTCGCGCGGACGCGGGGCCTCGCCGGCTTCCTCGGCCTCTGAGTTCTCGTCCTCGTCGTCCCAATCGCCCGAGGGCGCGTCGGAGGCTTCGCTCGCCCCCTCCTGCAATTCCTCGGTGGCATCGTCGGAGACTTCGACCTCGGAGCGCTCGCCGGCGCTTTCCTGTTCGGCCTCGCCGTCCTGTTGCTGCTGTTCGTCGGAGGACTGGTCCTGATTGTCCTCGTCCTCATCCGATTCGTCGCCCTGCGAGGTCTGCTCGGCCATGTCGAGCGAGGCCAGCATGTCGCGCACCGTGCGGGCGAAGGCGCGCTGGTCCTCGACCGCCTTCGCCAGCCGGTCGAGATCCGCGCCGGCCTTGGCCTCGATCTGCTCGCGCCAGAGATCGACCAGCTTTTCCGCTGCCTTGGGTGGCTTCAGCCCGGTCAGCCGCTCGCGCACCATCAGCGCCAGCGCATCCTCCAGCGGAGCATCGGCGCGGTCGGTGATCTCCTCGTAGCGCCCGCCGCGATGATAGCGGTCCTCCAGCATCGCCGTGATGTTGCCGGCCATGCCGGTCATCCGCCGCGCCCCGACGCTTTCGACGCGGGCCTGCTCGACGGCGTCGAACACCGCGCGCGCCGCATCGCCCTCCGGCGCGGCGCGGCGATGCACGCTCGCATCATGGCAGGCGAGCCTGAGCGCCATCGAATCGGCGTGGCCGCGCAGCACCGCGACATCTTCCAGCGTCAGCTTGCGCGGCGGCTCCGGCAGCCGGGCCCGCTCGCCGACCAGCGAGGGCTTATCGGCCGCGAAGACGATCTCCATCTCGGGCTTGCGCGCGATCGCCTTCATCGCCGAGGAGATGGCGCGCTTCAGCGGCTCCGCCGGCGCTTCCTTGGTCGTCCCGGGCTTGCGGTTTGAAAGAGTCATAGCGCCTTCGCGAAATGGTGGATCCGATGGCCGGCCACGGGATAGCCCTCCATCACGCCGTACTGGCGATAACCCCGCTTCGGATAGAATCCGGGCGCCTGAAGGCTCATCGTACTCAGATAGACGCCGCGCGCACCATGGTCCCGCGCCGCGCTCTCAGCCAGCGCGACCAGGGCCTCGCCATGGCCCTCGCCGCGATGGGCCTCGTCGATCCAGAGCAGATCGATGTGGAGCCATTCCCATTTCAGCTCCCCTATCAGCCCGCCGACAATCGTGCCGGCCTCATCGCGCAGGCTGAGCGCGAGCGGCACGCTGTTGCGTGCTCCGGCCACCGCCGCATTGTGGGCGCTGAGGCCGCTCAGCACGGCCTCCCGTGTCGCGGCGACGTCGGTCTCGCGCTGGAGGGTGGCCATGGCAGGGATGCCCGTTAGCTCAGCACCACGTTCGCTGCGCTCTCCGGCAGTTCCTTGCCGAAGGAACGCTGGAAGAACTCGGCCACCAGCGTGCGCTCCATCTCGTCGCACTTGTTCAGGAACGTCACTCGGAAGGAGAAGCCGATATCGCCGAAGATCGCGGCATTCTCGGCCCAGGTGATGACCGTGCGCGGGCTCATCACGGTGGAGAGATCGCCGTTCATGAAGGCGTTGCGGGTCAGATCGGCGACACGCACCATCTTGTCGATCACGCTGCGGCCTTCAGGCGTGCCCTGGAAGTGCTTCGACTTCGCCAGCACGATCTCGACCTCGTTGTCATGCGGCAGGTAGTTCAGCGTGGTCACGATCGACCAGCGGTCCATCTGGCCCTGATTGATCTGCTGCGTGCCGTGATAGAGGCCCGAGGTATCGCCGAGGCCGACCGTGTTGGCCGTGGCGAACAGACGGAAGGCGGGGTGCGGGCGGATGACGCGCTTCTGGTCGAGCAGCGTCAGCTTGCCGGACTGCTCGAGCACGCGCTGGATCACGAACATCACATCCGGTCGGCCGGCATCGTATTCGTCGAAGACGAGCGCGATGTTGTTCTGCAACGCCCAGGGCAGGATGCCGTCCTGGAACTCGGTGATCTGCTTGCCGTCCTTCAGCACGATCGCGTCCTTGCCGACGAGATCGAGGCGGGAGACGTGGCTGTCCAGGTTGACGCGGACGCAGGGCCAGTTGAGGCGGGCCGCGACCTGCTCGATATGGGTCGACTTGCCGGTGCCGTGATAGCCCGAGATCATGACGCGGCGGTTATGCGCGAAGCCGGCCAGGATCGCGATCGTGGTGTCGTGATCGAAGCGGTAATCCGGGTCGAGATCCGGCACATGGGCCTCGGTCGTGGAATAGGCCGGCACCTCCAGATCGGAATCGATCCCGAATGTCTGGCGCACCGACAGCTTCATGTCGGGCAGGCCGGCGGCAGTCGTCGTTGTCATCATCAAGTCTCCGGGCGTGGGACCGTGGCCGGCAAATCACCGGCTGTCCCAACGCCGACCGAGGAGGGAGGCAATACCACCCTAATTAGAGCGAAAGCCCGGCAGCGGCAATTCGCAAAGCGCCGGGTCTGCCGTTCGCAAGAGACATGCCGGGACGGGACATGCCGGGCGAGACATACTGGCAGGAGACAGGCGCGAAACTAGGCTCGCGCCGCGAGCAATCGACGCGCGATGCCCGCAACCATGCCCGCCCCGTCACGATCGATCGCGAGCGGATGAGGCGGTCCTGCGGCCAGAGTCGCGGCCACAGCGGCGGCGAAAGGGCCCGGCGAAGCGGCGTCGGCGTCTGAAAGCCGCAGGCAGCGCGCCAGTCCCGCGCGCTCCATCGCGTCGGCCCGCACCGCCTGCTCGGTCTCGGCGCCCTCGTCGAAGGGTACGACGATGGCGGGACGCCCCGCCGCGACGAGGTCGAGCACCGTATTGTAGCCGGCCTGGCTGATCGAGAGCGCGCAGGCCGCGAGCAGTTCGGGGAAATCCGGCCGTGCGCGTTCGACGATGACGTTGGGCGAGGCCGATTGCCGCAGCTCCGCGAACAGGCCCTCGCCCAGCCCACGGCCGACGAGGAGGCGCCAGCGCCACACCGGATCGGACAGGCGCGCCGCCTCGACACAGAGCCGGAACAGCGGCAGCGCCGCGCCGGAGCCGCCCCCCGAAACCAGAATTTCCCCCTCGCGGCCATCGCGAGCGCCGCGAAACGAGGGCGAGGCCGCCAGATAGCCCGTGTAATGCAGCCGACTCGCGAGTTCCGCCGACACCGGCCAGGACGCATCAAGCGGCAGGAAGGCGCGGTCGCCATGCACCAGAACGCCGTCGAACATGGTCTCGATGCGCCGGTGCGCCTCCGCGATCCGGTCTGGACGGGGCGTCACCAGCACGTCCCTGACCGAAGACAGCACCAGCACCTTCGGCCGGGCGGCCTTCGCCGCCGCGATCAGGCCGAGGAATTCATCGGCCAGTTGCCGCCGCCCGAAGGGGAAATGCTCGGTGACGACCACATCCGGCCGGAGCGAAACCGCAAGCTCGCGGAGCAGCGCCTGTCGTGCCTCGCGCCGGGAGACATCGATCGGCCGGCCCTCCTCGTCGAGCAGATTGCGGAAATCGACACCCTCGACCTTGACCGGCGGCAATTGCACGAAGTCGAAGGGCTCACCCGTCATCGCCCGCAATGGCATGCCGCCGCTCGCGAGCGTGACGGCAAAACCGCCTTCCGCGAGCGCCCGGGCCAGATGCGCCGCCCGCACGAGATGCCCGCTGCCGAGCAGATGCGTCACCGCGATCAGCACGCTGCCGCGCGTGCCCGTCGCGCTCATGGTGCCAGACCAGCCGAGGCGCGCAGTCGCGCCGCAATTCGGTCGAGCCCGGCTGACGCCGAAAACGCACCCGTCAGTCGCTCATGCGAGGCCCGCCCGAGCGCCTTGCGCCGCGCGGGCGCGCCAGCCAGACCGGCCAGCGCCCGCGCCAGCGCGGCGACATCGCCGGGGCGGACGAGCAGCCCCTCGACACCCTCGCGCACGAATTCCGGAATACCGGCGAAGTCGGTGGCGACGATGGGCAGGGCCTGGCTCGCCGCCTCCATCACGACATTGGGCAGGCCGTCGCGGTCGCCATCGCCGGCCTGCCTGGAGGGCAGCACGAAGAGATCGGCCTCGCGCAGCGCCGCGATGACCTCGCCCTGTGCCTTCGGTCCCGCCCAGGTCACGCGATCGGCGAGACCCAAAATACCGGCCTGCGTCTGCAGGGCCTTCAGCTTCTCGCCGCCGCCGATATGGGTCAGGCGCCAATGCAAACCGGCAGGAAGCTTTGCCAGCGCGGCCAGCAGATCGTCGAAGCCCTTTTTCTCGACGGCACGGCCGATGGTGACGAAGCGCACCGGATCGGCGGAATCGCTGCCGTCGCGGGCAGGCCGGGCAGGCGGCGCCGGAAAGCGCGCGAGATCGAGCCCGTGATAGACGAGGCCGACCTTCTCGGGCCGGTTGGCCAGGCGCATGAGTTCGCGGTGGCCGTCCTGCGTGCAGGTGACGCCCCATGCTGCCGCCGCGATCTTCTCGCGTTTCTCCCAGTCCGGCGTCGTCCAGATATCCTTGGCATGAGCCGAGAACGACCAGGAAAGCCCGCGCAGCAGCGCCGCATAGAAGATCACCGAGGCAGGCGTATGCAGGTAATGGACATGCAGATGCGTGGTCCCGACCGGCAGCTCGCGCGCCATCACGCAGGCCTGCCCGAAGCGGCGCAGCCGGTTGCGCGTCCGGTCGCGGGCGAGATCGCGCAGGAAGACGCCAAGCAACCGCGCAAAGCCCGGCCGCAGCAGCGCCCGCAGCACACCCCGCAGCACCCGTCCCGGCTCCTCACGCAGATACTCCGGCAGATAGCTCACCGGCACCTTGATCTGGTCGTGCATCAGATGCCGGGCGACATCGGTCGGCCGGCGCAGCGACCAGATCGCGAAGGGCAGGTCGCGCTGCTGCAAGCCGAGCAGTTCCTGCGCGATGAAGGTCTCCGACAGGCGCGGATAGCCCTTCATCGCGATCGCGATACGGGGCGGCTTCATCGCCGGCCGATCAGCATGAAACGGGTGTAGTTCTTGGTCGGCAGCGCTCCGGCGAACAGCGTCTCCGACAGCCCCGCCTGCGCCTTGAACGCGTCGAGGGAGGCGACGCAGCTGCGATGGTCGGGCTCGCGGACATAGTCGTTCGATTGCAGCAGCAGCGGCAGGCCCGGCGGCAAGGTCGAAAGCCAGCCCGGCACATCGGACAAATGCTCGCAGCTCGTGTTGATGACGAGGCCTGGCGCCGGGCTCTGGGCCGCGAAGTCGAGCGTCATCATGTCGGCCGTGACAGTCCGGAAGCGACCCGCCGCGACATGGCGGCGGTTCAGTCGCTCGGCGACGGGCGCGCAGGATGGGTCGAGGTCGACGCTGACCACTGCCGGAATCGCCAGCCGCTCGTCGGCGAGCAACAGCGCGCCCAGCACGCCGTACCACGCCCCCAGCACCCAGACCGGCCCCTGCGGATGCGGCATCGTCCCTGCCAGCGCATCGACCAGCCAGCGCTTCGAGCCGATCTGCTTGTGATTGAAGGCGATCCACAGATCGGGCGGCATCTCGTCGGCGACGAGACGCGCGAGATCGGCCACCACGCTGTTGCCGGTGAGGGCTGCGACGCCGCGCAGAATGTCATAGAAGGCGTCGGGAGGCGTGTCGCGTGTCATGCCGTGTCGGGAAAGCGGAGTGAAAGTGGCCGGACCATATGCAAGCAGACCTGTAAAGGCCAGCGACCCCGCCGTCGCGCCGTCCGGCATCCTGCTGGCCCATCTTGCCAGCCCCGCGGCTGCCCTGCGACAGGTTCTCGCCGCCCATGCGGTGCGCGCCTGCGCCCATATCGTCGAGATCGGCGGCGCCGGCTTGCCGATCACCGGCTTCCTGACCCACCGCCCCCAGACCGTGACCGTCATCGACCCGAAGATCCCGGACTTCTCGGCCGAGATGCTGAACGGTGCGCCCTGCCGCCTGCGCCATCGTGCCGCCAAGCTGCAGGAGGTCGAGATCGCGCCGATAGGCCCTTACGCGCTCGTTCTGCTCGGGCTCTCGCTCAAGCCCTTCGGACGCCGTGGCGCGACCCCGCCCGAACTGCTCGCACTGGCGGCCGGCGCCGAAGTCCTGGTGATCGACTATGCGCTCGATCTGGAACGGGCGCAGGGCCAGATCGGCGCATTGACGGCGACGCGTCCCGCCCCGCCGAACATCGATCTCGCCCTGACGATCAACGACGAGGCCCTGCGTGCCGCCGGCTTTGATCGCCGGCGCTTCCTCGTCTTCGGACCGGCCTGAGCGTCACGACCCGTCCTGCTCCGGCGTTTCCGGCTTCCGCGCCGGAGCCTTCTTGCGCGGGGACCGCCTGGCCTTGGCCGGAGGAGCCTCGACGGGAGGGGCCTCCCCCGGCGACGCAGCCGCCTCGCGCGTAGCCCTGGAGGCCGGGGCGAGCAGGGCGACGCCGTCGGCGCCCTCGACGAGATCGACCTCGGCCGCGCCCTCGCTCACCGTGGCATCGAGGATGGCGGGGTCGGCAGCCGCTGCCTTGTCCTCATCGGATTCCGCGATCTCCGGCGCGCTGGCGAAACCAAGTGCATTCAGCGGCTTCTCCCGCCCGCGGATGGTGATCTTGAGCTGCGTCGTGCCGCGATAACTGCGGCCGCTGGCCCGGATTGCATCTTCGGACACCAGGATATCGGCCAGCACGCGGCGTGTCGCCAGCTCGAGCTGGGCGGCGACGGCAACCGTCTCGCCGACCGTGATCTCGCGCCGCCCGAGGCTGTCGTTCTCGACCGCCCCGGTGATCGCCTGGCCGCTATGGATGCCGATGCCGATGCGCAGCGGCAGCGGCAGCGCGGCTCCGAACTCGCGGTTCAGCGCCTCGACTGCGCGCACGATATCGCCAGCAGCGGCGATCGCGGTCTGCGCGCCCTTCGCCGGACTGCCTTCCAGCCCGAACACCGCCATGAAGCCGTCGCCATAGAAGGCGTCGATGCGCCCGCCATGAGCCGCGATGGCCTGGGCCATCTCGTCGAAGAAGCGGTTGAGCAGGCCGATCAGTTCCTGCGGCAATTGCCGTTCGGCCAGCGACGAGAAGGCGCGCAGATCCGCCACCACGACGGTCAGCCCGCGTTTGCCGGCGCTGGCATCGGGCTCGAAATCGATCGGCGCCGTCGTCTTGAGGCGGGAAGCCAGCAGGATCTGGACCTGAAGGTCATCACGCGGCCTGATCTGGCAGGCGAGGCGCACGCGCTCGGGGGCCGCGATCCGGCGCAGCAGCTTGGCCTCGTTCATGCCGGGCGCGGGCAGGTTGTCGGCGCCGTCCAGCACCAGCACGCGACAGGTGGCGCAACGAGCCCGCCCGCCGCACAGCGCTGCATGCGGAATGCCGAAGCGCCTGAACATCTCCAACACGGTCAGGCCGGGCGCGAGCTTGCGCACGCCATGGCCGACGAAGCGGACGGTGATCTGCCGGGTCGTCCGGACCCTGATCTCGCGGATGCCGACGAAGCCGACGAAGCAGCCGACAAGCCCGTAGAAGACGGTCTTCGCCCAGGTCACGTTCTGGTTGAACATGACGATCTGCGCATCGGTCGCGACCTCCGGCGCCATCGCCATCTGGCCGGCCTCCCGCCCCGCCACGGCAAAGCCGATCAGGGCCAGGATCGGGATCAGGATCGCGACCAGCAGGAAGGGATCGCGCCAGCGCTGATAGGCGTCGCGCGAGCGCAGCGTGAAATGCAGGCCGATGATGCCATGGACCCAGACCAGCAGCAGCAGCAGCGACTGGGTCGCGGCAAGACCGGGCCAGAGCCGCCGCAGGACGGCACGATAGCTCTCGTCGAGATTGAAGAAGCTGCCCATCACCCGCGTCCCGACGATGTGATCGATCAGGAAGAGCGGGATCGCCAGGCCCAGTGCGATCTGCAGCATCTCGCGCGCCGGCATCTTGAAGGTGCGGCGCTGGGCGACCCGGACGAGCGCGAAGAAGGGATGGACGACGAGCGCCCCGTAGAGCGCGGCCGTCCCGGCCCAGGAATGCCACAGCCAGTAGCGCCACTCCTGCGCCTGCTCCATGGCCTCGACGCCGGCGATGCCCGCCGCGTGATTGAGGAAATGCGTCGCCGCGAAGAAGAGCAGCACCAGTCCCGAGGCGAAGCGGATGTCCCGGCTCCACGACGACACCTGATCCATCCCGGCGCCCATGCCCGAACGCCGCGCTCCGGCCGTCTGCTGCAGGCTCATGCCGGCTCCTGCATCGTCAATGCACTTTCTCCCCGTGCAGCGTGATATCCGCCAGACGGTACAGCCGCGAGGCGAGGTCGCGCGACAGCGCCAGGCTGAAATCCGGTATCGTCTCGAGCAGTTCGAAGAACAGGTCCTTCGGCAGGCGCAGCGCATGGACCGCGCTCTTGGCCGTCACCGCACCGACGGCGCTTTGCCCGGACAGGAGGGGCACGTCGCCGATCAGGCTGCCGGAGTGGAGCTGCAGCCGCCGGCCTTGTCCATCGGGCCTCTCATGCGAAATCTCGATATCGCCTTGCAGGATTACATAGACGCCTTCGGGCTTGTCGCCCTCCTCGATGATCTGCTCGCCGGCCGCGAAATGCAGCTTCTCGCCCATCAGCGCCACGAGCTTGAGCCGCGGCGGCGGTAGCGACTGGAACAGGGGGAGCTGGCGCAGGCAGGAGATGTCCGCTTCGAGTGTCATGGTCGCGCCTCCATCCGCTCGCCGCCGTTGCGCCGCTGCAAGGGAGCGGCAGCGCCGTTGCGGGCATGCTTGCCATCCTCGCTTTCGATCGTCCCGGACGGGCCGTCGAAGACGATCCGGAGCGGAATGTCCGCGACGAGACTAGCATCCCCCACAAGAAGAAACAGTGTCATGCCGGCGCAATGTTCGCGCAGCCGGCCGATGATCTGGTCAGGTTCGGCCGACGTCGCCAGGAAGGCGCCCATGTCCAGCACGGCGATCTGGGGCGCCTTGATCAGGGCCTGGGCCAGCGGCACGGCGAGCTTCAGCCGCGTCGGCAGGAAGCGGCCCCTGATTCCGCAATCGGTGTCGAGGCCGATCCGGTAGAGATCGCCGTCGAGCCCCGCCCGCGCCAGCGCCTTGCGCACGATCACCGCGACCTTCCTGCCGGCATCGGAGATGCTATGGCCGATGCGTCCGAACATCAGATTGTCGCGCAGGCTGGCGCCGAGCATGACCTTCTCGGGATCGTAGAAATGCACATCCTCGGCCGCATCCGCCGGAAGATGCGCCTTGAAGCTCTGCCGTGCCCGCAGGATGCGCTGCTGCAAACGCTGGTCGAGCAGGTTGAGCCGGTGCTTGGGCTCGATATAGCCCAGCGCCAGCGCCACCAGATCGCGCTCCGCCATGGCATCGAGCGGAACCCGCATATCGTGCTTGTTGAGGAGCGTCGTCAGTTCGCCGAGCCGGTCGAAATCGAGCCCGGACCCGAAGGAGTAACGCTCGAACAGGGCATGCCCCTGCGGCAGGCCGGCGAAGATTTCGACCACGGTCGCGGCAATCCGCGAGCCGACCTCGACCAGCGGCTCGACCAGCGACTCCGCCTTGAGGATCGCATAGGCATAAGGCTCGAACAGCAGCGTCTCGTTGGCGAAGCGCGGCCCCATCCGGGCCCCGAAGATCAGGTTCTCGGCGATCGTGGCATTGGCATTGTAGCTCTCGGGGTCGAAGGGCGTGATCAGTCCCGCGAGCTTGCTGCGGCCGAGTTCCTCGGCCACCGCCTTGCGCGCCACGATGATCTGCGCCTTCGCCTCGGCGCGCAGCCCGACGGTGACTTTCCCGTCGAGACCCAGCTCGTAGACGTCCTCGGCGCAGCCGAGAACATCGAGGACGGCCCTGATGCGGGCGGCCAGCGCGGCGTCATCCGCCACGCCGGCGCCTTCGTAGTCGGTCCAGTCCGCCTCGAACGGCAACGGCGTGTTGCCGGAGCGGATCGCCTCGACGAAGCGGCGCTGCTCGCCCGGTGCGACCTTGCCTTCGGGCCTGAGGCTGGGCCGGCGTCGCTTCAGCGGCAGCAGGATGTTGTCGCGGATTGTGCCGGCGATGATCTCGGCCTCGTTGCCGGCATAGCCGATCAGATGGCTCGCCCGCTCGACCGACATGCGCGACAAAGGCGCGCCATCGATCATGATGCGGCCCGAATAGTTCATCGCCTGGCGGCCCAGGATGCGGCCGAGCACCTCCAGCGCACCGCCATGCGGACCGATCACGGCGACCGCACCCGGCCGCGGAATTCGCGCCGAGAGCGGCGTCAGCAGCGGCTGGCCGCGATTGTCCAGCATCTGCACGCCGTCGAGCCTGATCTCGCCGGTCTCGGGCAGGCGCGCGACGCCGTCCGCCTCGTCGAGCTCGACCGTCTCTTCGGCGTTGAACTGGGAAATCACCTGCTCGTATTTGATGGTCACGTCGTTGCGCTGCTGGTCCCAGTCGATCAGCTCCTTGATCGGCGGCGGCAGGTCGCGATAGGCGGCGATGACCGCGACGAGCTGGCCGATGTCGAGCCGGCCCTGCAGGGCGAAGAAGCCGCCGACCGCGTAAAAGAAGAACGGTGTGATCTGCGCCAGCAGGTTGTTCAGAAACTTGACCGCGAATTTCCGCTTGTAGAGCGCGTAGCGGATGTCGAAGAGCCGCCCGAGCCGGCCCGCGATGTCGGACTGCACATAGGTGGTCGCGCCATGGCCCTGGATGGTCGGCCCGGCATCGACGATCTCGCCGATGCGGCCGGCAAGCTGGCGCGAGGCGATCTGCCTTTCGCGCCCGAGCCGGAGCTGCTCGCGCCGCAGGATCGGGATGATGATCGCCTGCGCCAGCACGATCATCAGCGCGATCGAGCCGAGCCAGACGCTCTGCACCATGATGAAGACGAGCGCCGTCAGGGCCTGGCTCAGCAGGAAGACCGGCTGGATGAAGGCATCGCCGACGAAGCCGCCGATCGGCTCGACCTCGTCCTTGATCATGCTCGCGACCTCGGCCGGCTTGACCGCGCGGATGTCCTCCGGCCGGAAGCGCATGAGCTGGCTGAACAGGTCGTAGCGCATGCGCCGGAGCATGCGCTCGCCGAGAATGCCCTTGCGGACATTGATGACGTATTTGAAGGCGCCGTTGATCAGCACCAGCAGCAGGAAATAGCCGCTCAGCCAGAACAGCAATCCGAGCTGCCCGACCTGGATTCCTTCGGACACCCTGAAGCTCGCACCGCCCAGGAAGGCGGGCAGGCTCAGCGTGATATCCATCAGGGTGGCAGTGGTGTGGCCGTCCCTGAACGCCCGCCCCTGGATGGCGTCGTTCACGATCCGCTTGGGCACGTCGAAGGAGGCCCAGTTGAACGGGATCGAGACGAGGATGATCAGCAGGACGATGACCTGTTCGCTGCGGCTCTTCTCCCAGACATAACGGAAGAGGTTGGTCTCCAACGGGAATCCTGTCCGGCGCGCCAGGTCGCGCGCCCGTCTCTTGACCTGCTGCGATCATATGTGTGTCAGCTTCGCTTCAAGCGCAACGTGGCGCATGCCATGATTGCGACAGGACGCTGGTGGGATGCGTCGGCTCGCCCCGCGCCGTCGGGGCACGACCGTGTTTGCAGAGGGCGTGATGGGACGCGAGCGCTTGAACCGTCTCGACCTGCTGCTGCGGGTCGCCCGCCCGGCTCTCGCGGTCTGCGCCCTTGCACTCGGCGCTCTCGCACTCTCCACCCTCGTGCCCTCGCCACCGGCTCTCGCCGATCGCCCGGCCGACCCTTCGCGCCTCGTGCTGAGCGACAGCCTGCGCGGTGGGGGTTTCGCGACGGAGGGCGGCCTTTTCTACAAGGAGAACGCCGAGCAGAGCGCCGGGCGGGTCGATTTCCAGGAGCGTCTGGCCAGAACGGACCGTGGCGGATTGACGCTCACCGTCTTTCCGTCCTGCCGCTCGCCGGCCGCGGCCTGCAGCGAGCGGGCCGAGGTCTGGGAGCGGCCCGACGTACTCGCGCCTTATGACCGGCCTGTCTGGTACGGTTTTTCGATGCATATGGACGACCCGTTGCCGCAGGACGACGGCCGCTACGTCATGGCGCAGTGGAAGCGGGAGATCCTGCCGGAGACCGATGGCGACTACTCGCCCTTTCTGGCGCTGCGGCTGTATGGCGGGCGTCTCGGCTTCACGGTCGAGACCGACTTGGTCGAAGCCTTTCCCGTCGGCGGCCCGCAGCGCCCGACGGGCTGCCGCGACGGCGAGGCGCGGGTGCTGAGCCGGCCGACAGTCCGCCAGACGCGGGCGCTGGTCGCGATCGAGAGCGGCACCTCGCCGGCCAATTATCCGGCCTATTTCGACAGTTGCGCCCCGGGCATCGCGGTCACGCGGCATGCCGACCTGCCGACGGCGCAGCGGGGCTGGATCGATTTCGTCGTCCGTTCGCAGCCGGGACCCGACGGCGATGGCCATGTCGAGATCATCGCCAACGGCGTCCGGATCGCGACGATCAGGGGCCATATCGGTCATCGTGGGCCCGGCTTGGACCGGAACCAGTATTTCAAGTTCGGCCCCTATCGCGCCCCCAACCATATGCCGTGGAGCGTCAGCTATGGCGATTTCCGGCGCGGCCCCCGTTGCGCCGATGTCATCCGCGGCGGCCAATGTCCGGCGGAATGACGCAGCCGGTCAAAAGCCATTGGCAAGGCGGCACTTTCCACGTCTAGTGACGTTATGATCTTGTAACGCGACGACGAGGCGTTCCGGCGAAAGCGGCTGATGGATATCCTGCGGATCAGCGATTTGCGTATCGGCTTCACGGTCCACGGGCTCGCTCGCGACGTCGTGAAGGGCGTGAGCCTGCGTGTCCCCGCCGGCAAGACTGTCGCGCTCGTCGGCGAATCCGGTTCCGGCAAATCGGTGATCTCGCAGGCGATCATGGGGCTTCTGCCGCGCGCCGGAGCCGTTACCGGCGGCGAGATCCTCTTCCGCGACCCGCTGGCGCCCGAGACCTCGATCGACATTGCCGGCCTTCCCGCCGAGGGCAGCGAGATCCGCGCGCTCCGCGGCGGCCGCATCGGCATGATCTTCCAGGAGCCGATGTCCTCGCTCTCGCCGGTCCACACCATCGGCAACCAGATCGAGGAAGCGCTGCTGCTGCACCGGCCGATGCCGAAGGCGCAAGCGCGCCCGCTGATCGAGACCATGCTGGGGCGCGTCGGCTTCAAGGACCCGGCCCGCGCCTTCGGCCTCTATTCCTTCGAGCTCTCCGGCGGCCTGCGCCAGCGCGCCATGCTCGCCATGGCCCTGATCTGCCAGCCGGCCTTGCTGATCGCCGACGAGCCGACGACGGCGCTCGACGTCACGATCCAGGCCCAGGTGCTCGACCTGATGCGCGATCTCCAGGCCGAGATGGGCATGGCGATCCTGCTCATCACCCATGACCTCGGCGTCGTCGCCAACATGGCCGACGAGGTCGTCGTGATCTACCATGGCGAGATCATGGAGAGTGGCCCGGTCGAGGACATCTTCCGCCGCCCGCGCCATCCCTATCTCAAGGCCCTGCTCAAGGCCTCGCCGCATTTCGACATGGAAGAGGGCGAGCGGCTGGTGGCCCTGCGCGAGGCCAGACCGCGCCCGCCGGCGGCGCCGCGCCGCGCCGCGGCGTCGACACCACCGGGCGAGGCCGCTCCGCTGCTCAGCGTACGCGGCCTGCGCAAGACCTACACCACCGGCTCGCGCAGCTTCTTCGGCAAGGGAAGCCAGCAGACGGTGCTGGCGGTCGACGATGTCAGCTTCGACATCAGGCGCGGCGAATGCCTCGGGCTCGTCGGCGAAAGCGGCTGCGGCAAGACGACCGTCAGCAAGATCGTGATGCGTGCCATCACCGCCGATGCCGGCGCGATCGCCTTCGATGACGGCCAAAGGACGATCGATGTCCTCGCCCTCGAAGGCGAGGAACTGCGGGACTTCCGGCCCCGCGTCCAGATGATCTTCCAGGACCCGGTTTCCTCGCTGTCCCCGCGCATGACGGTGATGAATATCCTGCGCGAGCCGCTGGTCATTCACGGCAGGGGCGGCGGCAGCGACCAGATCGCGCGGGTGAAGACACTGATGGAGGATGTCGGGCTCGATGTCCGCTTCCTCAACCGCTATCCGCATTCCTTCTCCGGCGGCCAGCGTCAGCGCATCGGCATCGCCCGGGCGCTCGCGCTCGACCCCGACCTGATCATCTGCGACGAACCCGTCTCGGCGCTCGACGTCTCGGTCCAGGCGCAGATCCTGAACCTTCTCAAGGACCTCCAGGCCGAGCGCGGCCTGACCTTCCTGTTCATCTCGCACAACCTCGCCGTGGTGAACTACATGGCGGACCGCATCGCCGTGATGGCCAATGGCCGCATCGTCGAGATCGCGCCGCGCCACGCCCTGTTCTCGCGTCCGGCCCATCCCTACACCCGGGCGCTGCTGCGCTCGGTGCCCTTCGCCGATCTCGACCGCAAGCTCGACTTCAAGCTCGCCGCGCCCGGGGGCGCCTCGGATGCCAACCACTGGGCGCCGGCCTTCCGGCGCGATCCCGATGGCGGGGCGCTGACGCATGTCCCGCTCGGCGACGGGCATTTCGTCCTCGCCCGTCCCGGCGCCGACATGCGGGAGATGGCCTGATGAGCACGCGGCGCCTTTTCCCTCCGACCCGCCGGGGCGCGCTGCTGCTCGGCTCGGCTGCCCTCGCGGCAGTCGGCCTGCCGCGGCTGGCGCCGGCCGCGACCGCCACGCCGGCCGAGCTGATCGACAGCCCCTTCTTCGCCAGCCAGGTGGCGGCTGGAACCTTGCCGGCGGTGGCGCAGCGCGTGCCGCGCGCGCCACGCATCGTCGACGTTTCCGGCGAGGACCGCGCGCCCGGCCGCCATGGCGGCACCATGCGCATGCTGATGGGCGACCAGCGCGACATCCGCATGATGACACTCTACGGCTATACCCGGCTCGTCGGCTACGACCAGAACCTCGACATCGCGCCCGACGTGCTGGAGAGCTACGAGATCGAGGAAGGCCGCATCTTCACGCTGCGTCTGCGGCCGGGTCATCGCTGGTCGAACGGCGCGCCCTTCACCGCCGAGGATTTCCGCTACTGGTGGGTGCATGTCGCCAACAACCGGCGGCTCTCGCCGGGCGGGCTGCCCCAGGCTCTGCTGGCGGGCGGCGAGCCGCCAATCTTCGAGGTGCTGAGCGAGACCGAGATCCGCTACACCTGGGCCAAGCCGAACCCGATCTTCCTGCCCTCGCTCGCTGGCGCGCAGCCGACCTATATCTGCATGCCGTCCGGCTATCTGAAGCAGTTCCACATCGATCATGCCGATCCGGTGACGCTGCATTCGCGCGTCAAGCAGGCCCGCGTTCGCGACTGGGGCGCATTGCATGAACGGCTCTCGCGCATGTACCGGCCGGAAAATCCGGACCTGCCGACGCTCGATCCCTGGCGCAACATCACGCCGCTGCCGGCCGAGCTGTTCACCTTCCAGCGCAACCCCTACTTCCACCGCATCGACCAGAACGGCCGGCAACTGCCCTATGTCGACGAGACAACGCTGACGGTCGGCACCAGCTCGCTCGTGCCGGCCAAGGCCGCCGCCGGCGAGGCCGATCTCCAGGCGCGCTATCTGCGCTTCGACAACTACACCTTCCTCAAGGACGCTTCGAAGCGGATGAACTTCGACGTCCGGCTGTGGAAGCGGGCGGAGGGCTCCTACTTCGCCCTGATGCCGAACCTGAACGCGATCGACCCGGTCTGGCGCGATCTCAACCGCGACGTCCGCTATCGCCGGGCGCTGTCGGTCGCGATCAACCGCACCGACATCAACAAGGTCATCTTCTTCGGCCTCGCGCAGGAGAGCGGCAACACCGCCCTGCCCGAAAGCCCGCTCTACAACGCAGCCTTTGCGCAGATGTGGATGCAGCACGACCCCGCCCTCGCTGACAGGCTCCTCGACGAGGCCGGCCTGACGACGCGCGCCGCCGACGGCGTTCGCCTGCTGCCGGACGGACGCAGGCTCGAATTCACCGTCGAGACCGCCGGTGAGAGCACCGAGGAAACCGACATCCTCGACCTGATCAAGCAGGATCTCTACGCCGTCGGCATCAAGATCTATCCGCGCTCGACCCAGCGCGACGTCTTCCGCCGGCGTATCGTCGCCGGCCAGACCGTGATGTCGGCCTGGGTCGGCATGGACAACGCGCTGGTCTCGCCCGAGATGGAGCCCGACGCCCTGGCGCCGACCAGCGCGGCGCAGTTCAACTGGCCGCGCTGGGGCCAGTTCCTTGAGAGCGGCGGCCGCGAGGGTGAGCAGCCGGACCTGCCCGAGGTGCGCGAACTGGTCCGGCTCTACAATGACTGGCGCGCCAGCGTGACGCATGGCCAGCGCCGGGAGATCTGGCAGCGCATGCTCGAGATCAATGCCGGGCAGCTCTTCGCGATTGGTGTCATCAACGGCACGCTGCAGCCCGTCGTCGTCTCGCGCGATCTGCGCAACGTGCCGCAGAAGGGACTCTACAGCTTCGAGCCTGGCGCCTTCTTCGGCCGTTACATGCCCGACACCTTCTGGTTCGACACGGCGAAGACCGGGACCCCGGACAAGGCGAAGAGCTGAATCGTGCTGCTGAAATACATCCTCAAGCGCATCCTGGTGATGATCCCGACGCTGCTGATCACCAGCGCGCTGATCTTCACCGTGATCAACCTGCCCGAGGGCGACTATTTCGAGACCCTGGCCGCCGAGATGCAGGCGCAGGGCGAGAAGGCCGATCTCTCCCGCATCGAGTTCCTGAAGAAGGAGTACGGTTTCGACCGACCGGTGGCCGAGCGCTATTTCTGGTGGGTCGCGGGCCTGCTCCAGGGCGATATGGGCTACTCCTTCGAGTATCAGCGCCCGGTGAGAGAGATCGTCGGCGACCGGCTGATGCTGACCATGATCGTCTCCTTCGTCACGATCATCTTCACTTGGATCGTCGCCTTCCCGATCGGCATCTACTCGGCGACGCATCAGTATAGCTGGGGCGATTACGGCCTGACCTTCATCGGCCTGATCGGGCTCGCCGTGCCGCATTTCCTGCTGGCGCTGGTCTTCATGTACATGGCCAATGTCTGGTTCGGTACCTCGATCGGCGGCCTCGTCGATCCACAATATCTCAACCAGCCGATGAGCTGGGCCAAGGCCGCCTCCGTGCTGGAGCATCTCTGGATTCCGGTGATCATCATCGGCGCCGGCGGCACGGCCGGCATGATCCGCTCCGTCCGCGCCAATCTGCTCGACGAGCTCCAGAAGCAGTATTACGTCACCGCCCGCGCCAAGGGCCTGCCTCCCGGCAAGGCACTGCGCAAATATCCGCTGCGCATGTCGCTGAATTTCTTCGTCTCGGATATCGGCGACATCCTGCCCTCGATCGTCTCCGGCGCCGAGATCGTCGCGATCGTGCTCTCGCTGCAGACGACCGGGCCGCTACTGATCCGCGCCCTGCAGAGCCAGGATATGTATCTCGCCGGCTCCTTCCTGATGTTCCTCTCCTTTCTGACCGTCATCGGCGTGCTGATCTCGGACATCGCGCTCGCGATTCTCGATCCGCGCATCCGCCTGCAGGGGGCGGCGACCAAGTGAGCCAGTCCTCGACAGCGACCCTCTCGCCATCGGCCCTGCCGCCCGAAGGCGCACCCTTGCCGCACACGGCCTCGACCGCCCCGTTCGAGCCCCAGGCCGTCGAAGCGATGACGCCCGAGCAGGAGCGCGTCTATCTCGCTTCGCAATGGCAGCTGATGTGGTGGAAGTTCCGCCGCCACAAGCTCGCGCTGATCTCGGGCGTGCTCATCCTGGTGATCTACGCGATGGCCGCCTTCGCCGAGTTCCTCGCGCCCTATCACTACACGACGCGCAACACCGACTTCATCCGCGCTCCGCGGCAGGAGGTGCACCTCTTCCACGAAGGCCGCTTCCTCGGCCCCTTCGTCTACCCTTACGTCCAGCGCCTCAACATGGAGAACCTGAAGCGCGAATACGATGTCGACCGCGCCCGGCCGCAGCCGCTGCGCTTCTTCTGCCGCGGCGACGACTACATGTTCTGGGGCATGATCCCCGGCAATCTGCGTCTGGTCTGCGCGCCGAAGGACGGCACGCTCTTCCTGCTCGGCTCGGACCGTCTCGGCCGCGACGTGCTCTCGCGCATCCTCTATGGCGGGCGCATCTCGCTCTCGATCGGCCTGCTCGGCGTCTTCGTTTCCTTCGTGCTCGGCGTCGTCATCGGCGGCATCGCCGGCTATTACGGCGGCAAGGTCGATCTCGTCGTCCAGCGCCTGATCGAGATCGTGCAGTCGCTGCCGCATATCCCGCTCTGGCTGGCGCTGGCTTCGATCATGCCGCCATCCTGGAGCCCGCTGCTGGTCTATTTCGGCATCACCGTCATCCTCGGCCTGATGGACTGGACCGGACTGGCACGCGCCGTCCGCTCGAAGCTCCTGTCCTTGCGCGAGGAGGACTATGTCGTCGCCGCCCAGTTGATGGGAGCCAAGCCCGCTCGCATCATCGGCCTGCACCTGATCCCGGGCTTCATGAGCCATCTCATCGCCTCGGCCACGATCACCATCCCCAAGACCATCCTCGGCGAGACGGCGCTGAGCTTCCTGGGGCTGGGCCTGCGTCCGCCGATCACGAGCTGGGGCGTGATGCTGAACGAGGCGCAGAACATCAATGTGGTGGCGCTTTATCCGTGGCTGCTCTATCCGGTCGTCCCCGTGATCCTGATCATCCTGGCCTTCAATTTCCTCGGCGACGGCCTGCGCGACGCGGCCGATCCGTATCGCTGAGGGCGCGGCAATCATCCGAGCCTGAGACCGGTGCGCATCGCCTTCCACACCCCGCTCAACGCCTATGACGACGGCCGCATCTCCGGCGACCGCCGCATGGCGCTCCAGCTCGTCGCGGTTCTGGAGGGGCTCGGCCATGTGGTCGAGCCGGTGCTGGCCGCCCGTGACTTCATGCCGAGCGCCGATGCCGACAGGCTTTCGCGGCATCGCGATGCCGCGGCCACCCATGCGCAGGACATGCTTGCGCGCTGGCAGGGCGGCGCCCCGCCCCCCGAACTCTGGTTCACCTACCACAACTACTACAAGGCGCCCGACCTGCTCGGACCCGCCATCGTCAAGCGTCTCAACATCCCCTATGTCGTCGCCGAGGCGAGCGATGCGAAGCGGCGCGCCAGCGGCGAATGGGCCGCCCACACCCAAATCGCCCGCAATGGTTTCGCCGCCGCCGACCTGCATCTCCATTTCACCGATCGCGACCGCCAGGGTCTCGAACCCTGGCGCGCCCCGCACACCGCGCTGCTCGAACTGCCCCCCTTCATCGCGTTCGCCGATGACCCGCCGCAGCATGCCGGCGATGCCATGGTGCCGCGCCTCGTCACCGTCGCGATGATGCGCGAAGGCACCAAGCAGAACAGCTATCTGACCCTCGCCCGGATTCTCGGACGCGTCGTCGACCGGCCCTGGACCCTGACCATCATCGGCGACGGCCGGCAGCGCGCCGCCATCGAGCAGGCCTTCGCCGACCTGCCCGAAGGCCGCATCCGCTGGCAGGGCGCGCTGCCGCATGAGCGCGTCGTCGCCGAGATGGCCGCGCATGACGTCTTCATCTGGCCAGGCGTCCGCGAGGCCTACGGGCTGGTCTATCTCGAGGCGCAGGCCGTTGGTCTGCCCATCGTCGCCTTCGACAGCGGCGGCGTCGCCGCCACCGTCCGCAGCGGCGAGACCGCCCTTCTCGCCCCCGAGGGCGACGAGGCCGCGCTGGCCACCGCGCTGCTGAACCTGCTCGACGACAGGGCCTTGCGCCGCACGATGGGCGCGGCCGCGCGCCGCTTTGCCCTGATCGAGCGCAACCCGGCCAAGGCCGCGCTGATCCTCGAGCGCGGACTGGCTCTGGCCGTCGCCAACCGTGCCGCACGCGCCGTCGCGGCGGAACCGGCACCATGAGCCCTGCCCCCCGCGATGCGGTCTGGCAGCCGCTTCACGCCGAACTGGACCGCTGGAGCGAGGCTGGGCGGACCATCAAGCTCTGGCTGCGCGACGACGACGCCATCGCGCCCGACCCGGCACTGGACAGGCTGGCCGGGCTCGGCGAGCGCTTCGGCCTGCCTATCCTCCTTGCGGTCATTCCGATGCTCGCGGAACCCGCATTGCCGGCGGCGCTCCGCGACCGGCCTTCGCTCTTGCCGTGCCAGCATGGCTGCTGGCATCGCAACCATGCCCTCGAAGGCGCGAAGAAATCGGAATTCGGGCCGCAGCGCAGCGCTGCCGAGATCACTGCCGAGATCGGCGAGGCGCACCGGCGTCTCGATAACCTGTTCGGCCCGGCCCTGCTGCCGATCTTCGTACCGCCCTGGAACAGGATCGACCCCGGCCACGCCGCGCTGCTGCTGGAACTCGGCTTTTCGGGGCTCTCCTGCTTCCGTGGCTATACGCTCGGCCCCGCGGGCGGCCCCAGGCTCGGCAACACCCATCTCGACATCATGGACTGGGGCGGCGGCCGCATCGGCCGCTCGTCGCAAGACCTCGTCGCGGAAACCTGCCGGCTGCTCGCAGCCAGGCGGACGGACGCCAGCCCGGACAACGACGCCTTCGGTGTCCTCCTGCACCATCGCGATCACGATGCGACGGCCTGGGATTTCCTCGACGCCTTCCTTTTGCTGGCAACCCGTCATGCCGCGGTCATCCCGACCGACCCACGATGGCAATTCCAGCTTCCGACTGCGCCCTGACGCATCGCCTTGCGGCGCGATTCCCTGCAAACTCTCCCAGCCGTTGGAGGCTCGCCCGATGGATCACGAAAGTTCGACCCAACCTGCCGCCTGTCCTGTCTCCCGCTCGGGCGCGGGAACCGGCGGCGCACTGGAGCGTTGTCCGCGCATGAAACAGCCGATCGCCGCCCTCGCCATCCTCGCAGCCCTTGCAGCCTGCGCCCCGCCGCCGCGGTCGCTTGTAGACGAAACGCCCCGGGCCGTGCCGTCGAAGCGGATCACTGTCGTCGGCCGGGACGTGACCTTGCCGGATGGGTCGCGCGCTACCATGGATTCGACCGGAGGCTTCCTGCTTCCGAACGGCGAACGCGTCATGCGGGACGCGCGCGGAGCGCTCGTGCTGCCCAACGGCAACCGCTGCCTGCCCGATGGCGGCGGATTCGTCTGCCCCTGAGCGACCGGCCCCTCTGCATGGCGAAGCAGCCCGTGCGAGCATTGACGCGGCTCGCGCGGACTGGCGTGAATGCCTCGGCCAGGCGCGAGCGGGCTTGGCGAGCGGGCTTGGATCGGCGCACGCCACGCGCTAAGGTCACTCTCGCGTATTCTAAGGTGCGTTCGTCCTCGCCACGAGGTCGTCTGACCTTTCTGCGGGGGGGGCGACGCGGACATGCCTTACAACGTCGTCGATCTCGCCGGTGCCGAGCGGGCCCCGCGCAGCCCGCATGCGCCGCGCGTCCTGATCTACAGCCACGATACCTTCGGGCTTGGCCATATCCGCCGCTGCCGCGCCATCGCGAACTCGCTGGTCGCCAGCTATCCTCATATATCAGTGATCATCGTCTCGGGGTCGTCGGTGATCTCGAGCTTCCAGTTCGGCGACGGCGTCGACTATGTCCGCATCCCCGGCGTCGAGAAGCAGAGCGATGGCCGCTATGGCCCCCACCACCTCAACCTCGACCTCAACGACACGATCCGGATCCGCACCGATCTGATCAAGCAGCTCGCGCTCTCCTTCGACCCCGACGTCTTCATCGTGGACAAGGAGCCGATCGGCTTGCGCGGCGAACTTGTGCCGGCGCTCGACATCCTGCGCCGGCGCGGCGCGCGCATCGTGCTCGGCCTGCGCGATGTCCTCGACGAGCCGGAAAAGCTCAACGAGGAATGGCGCAACAGCGGCGCGCTCGAAGCGCTCAATCAGATCTACGACGACATCTTCGTCTACGGGCTCGAAAGCGTCTACCAGCCGCTGGTCGGCCTGCCGAACCAGCATCTCTTCGCCGACAAGATTCGCTACACCGGCTATCTCAAGCGCGCCGTGCCGAGCCCGATGCCGCCCAACCGCTATCCGCGCATCACCAAGGGCCCGTTCATCCTGGTGACACCGGGCGGCGGCGGTGACGGCGCCGGCGTCATCGACTGGGTGATTTCGGCCTATGAAGCCGACCCAACCATCGCCTTGCCCGCCCTGATCGTGTTCGGGCCGTTCATGTCGCGCGAGCGCCGCAAGGAGTTCGCCGAGCGCATCGCCCGCATTCCCAAGCTGGAGAGCCTCGGCTTCGAGCCGCGCCTCGAACTGCTGATGAACCGCGCCCACTGCGTCGTCGCAATGGGCGGCTACAACACCTTCTGCGAGGTCTTGTCCTTCGACAAGCCGGCGCTGATCGTGCCCCGCGTCAAGCCCAGGCTCGAACAGGCGATCCGCGCCGAGCGGGCCGACGAACTCAAGCTGATCACCGTACTGCACGACCCCTCGCAGAACGGCGATGCCGAACGCGATCCGCTCGTCATGGCTGCCGCCCTGCATGCCCTGCCCCGGCGGACGCCGCCCTCGCAAGCCTTCGTGCCGAGCCTGCTCGACGGCCTGCCCGCGATCAGCCGCGCGCTCGCCGATAATCTCTCCATGCCGATCAGGGGGCGCCTCCTGGCGCAGTCCGCAGCCATCACCAGCTAGGCTCGCCTGCATCGCCGATCGCCTCGCGGATGCGAGGAGCGATGGACAAGCGGAGATAAAGTTTTCAATATATCAGCGATCGGGAGACCGGGCGCGCAGCCACTGCGCCCGACCGGAGGAGATGCCTGTCATGGCCGCGCTGCTGTTCAAGAACTTCGCACTGCTGGAGCCGGACCATGGCGAGGTGCGCGCCGGCTACGAACTCCTTGTCGAGGGCGACACCATCCGCGAACTCTCCGACAAGCCGATCAAGGCCGACGCCGCCGATGTCGTCGATTGCGGCGGCCGCACCCTGATGCCCGGCCTGATCGACAGCCATGTCCATGTCTTCCTCTCCGAGGTCGTGATCCGCGCGATGGAGAGCATGCCGCTCACCCTGATGACGGCCCGCGCCATCGGCCTGATGAAGGGCATGATCGACCGCGGCTTCACCACGGTGCGCGACACCGGCGGCGCCGACTGGGGCATCAAGGAAGCCGTCGAGACCGGCCATGTCGCGGCGCCGCGCCTGTTCATCGCCGGCCAGGCGATCGGCCCGACCGGCGGCCACAGCGATCCGCGCCGGCGCACCGATTTCGGCACGCGCTGCCAGTGCTGCAATGCCATGGCCTATACGATGAACGTCTCGGACGGTGTTTCGTCCGTGCGCAAATCGGTCCGCGAGCAGATGCGGCTCGGCGCCGACCACATCAAGATCATGATGTCGGGCGGCGTCGCCTCGCCCTACGATCCGCTCGACTCCCTCCAGTTCAGCCTCGACGAGGTCCGCACCGCCGTCGAGGAGGCCGCCGCCTTCGGCCGCTATGTCTGCGCCCATGCCTATACGCCGGAGGCGATCACCCGAGCCGCCAATTGCGGCGTGCGCGCCATCGAGCACGGCAACCTGATCGACGATGCCTCGGCAAAGCTGATGGCGGAGAAGGGCATGTTCCTCACCGCCAACCTCGTCGCCTATTACGCGATGAAGGAGCGCGCCGCCGAATTCGGCATGAATGGCGACATGCTCGCCAAGAACGACCTCGTCATCGATGGCGGCCTGCGCTCGCTGGAGATCTGCAAGCGCGCCGGCGTCCCCGTCGCATATGGCTCGGACCTGCTCGGCCAGCTCCAGGTCGACCAGTCGCGCGAGTTCCTGCTGCGCCGCGAGGTGCTCTCGCCGATCGAGATTATCCGCTCGGCCACGACCGTAGGCGCCCAGCTCCTGCGCATGGAAGGCAAGCTTGGCACGCTGCGTGCTGGGGCGTTCGCGGATATGATCCTGGTCGACGGCAATCCGCTGGAAGACCTGGCCCTGCTGCAGGACCAGGGCGCTAGGCTGCCGGTCATCATGAAGGGCGGCGCGTTCCACAAGAACACGCTGAACTGAGCATGGCCTTCCCCTCGCGCTCCGGCGCATAGGGAACGGCGATGCGAGGCATAGAGACAAATCGGATTGACTGTCCGAAGGCGCATCCGCAGCCTTCGGGCGCGATCCGGCACAAGTTCGGACGTCGGGATTTGAGCAAGGCCAGGGTGGTAATGGTGTCGTTGAGCAGCGTCAGGCGAACGCAGGCCGGAAACGGTTCGCGGCTCGATTGCGGAGGCGAGGCGTGAGCGCCTCGACCCGCCCGAGCCTTGGACGCATCGCCCTCAATGGCGCCGCCGGCCTCGCCTTGCTCTACATCCTGTTGCCGCTGATCTTCGTCACCTGGCTCGCCTTCTTCCGGCAGGAGATTCCCTCCTTCCCGCCCGAAGGTTATTCGCTGAAATGGTTCACGGCTGCGGCCCACAACCAGCCCTTCATCAACGGCTTCCTGCTGAGCCTCCAGGTCGGCGTGACCGCGACGCTGCTCGGCCTGCTCGTCGGAGTGCCGGCGAGTCTTGCGCTGGTCCGCCACCGCATCGTGCTCGGTCCCGTCTTCAACACGCTCCTGCTGCTGCCGCTGGTGATGCCCGGCATCGTGCTCGGCACGGCGATCTATGTCTTCCAGATCGAGACGGAAATCGCGACCGGCCTGCCCGTCATGGGTTCGCTCGGCGGCCTGGTCGCTGCGCACACGCTCGTCGTCATCCCCTGGGTGGTGCGCCTCGTCACCGCGAGCCTCGTCGGCTTCGACCGCACGATCGAGGAGGCCGCGCAGAATCTCGGCGCGGGCCCCTTCACCACCTTCCGGCGGGTGACGCTGCCGAGCATCAGGCCCGGCATCGTCGCAGCCGGGCTCTTCGGCTTCGTCACCTCCTTCGGCAATCTGGAGATGAGCCTGTTCCTGGTCGGACCGGGCCGCACCACCCTGCCGATCGCCATCCTGCAATATCTCGAATGGAAGATCGATCCGACCGTGGCAGCCGCATCCCTGATCCAGATCGTCCTGATCGCCGTGGCGATGATCGTCACCGACCGTTACGTCAAGCTGAGCCGGGTGGTCTGACGCGATGGCAAGATTGTCGATCGAGCATCTCCGCAAGACCTATGGCGACCTGACCGTCGTCGACGACGTCAACATCGACATCGCCGATGGCGAGTTCCTCGTTCTGCTCGGCCCCTCCGGCTGCGGCAAGACCACGACCCTGCGCATGGTCGCAGGCTTCATCGCGCCGAGCGCCGGCGCCATCACGATCGGCGAGCGCAGCGTCACCACCCTGCCGCCCTGGAAGCGCAATTGCGGCCTGGTTTTCCAGAGCTATGCCCTCTTCCCCCATATGACGGTGGCCGAGAACGTCGCCTTCGGCCTCGAAATGCGCAAGATCGCGCCCCCCGACCGCGCCCCGCGCGTCGCCGAGGCATTGCGCCTCGTGCAGCTCGCCGGCTTCGACGAGCGCTATCCGCGCCAGCTCTCCGGCGGCCAGCAGCAGCGCGTCGCGCTGGCACGTGCGCTCGCCATGGAGCCGGACGTGCTCCTGCTCGACGAGCCGCTGTCCAACCTCGACGCCAAGCTGCGCCAGGAGGTTCGCGTCGAGATCCGCGACCTGCAGCGCAAGCTCGGCCTGACCACGATCATGGTCACGCATGATCAGGAAGAAGCGCTCACCATGGCCGACCGGCTGGTCGTCATGGAAAAGGGCAAGGTCCGCCAGATCGGCACCCAGCGCGAGCTCTATGAGAAACCCGCCGACCGCTTCGTCGCCGGCTTCATCGGCCGCAGCGCCTTCCTCGACGGCGAGATCACCGCACCCGGCCGCTTCCGCACGAAGGGCGGCATCGAGATCGGCTGCGCCGCCGCGACCGGCGCGGGCGCCGCAACCCTGGCCTTGCGGCCGGAGCGGATCGCGGTCGCGGGCGAGGCCGAAGGGCTGCATAATCGCTTCCAGGCTCGTGTCGAGCACGCCTCCTATCTCGGCGCTTTGCTCGACATCGATGTCAGCCTGTCCGGGCATGACCGCATGCTGCTGCAGATTCCGAACAAGGCCGGCATCGCCGAGCCGAAGCCGGGCGAAACCATCACCATAGGCTGGGCCGAAGACGCCGGGCTCGTTTATCCGCGCGAGGCCTGACACCAGGCTTCGACGGGCGTCCAACAGGGGAGTTTCATCATGACCACATTCGACAGACGCGATCTGCTCAAGGGCGCCGGCGCCGCCGCGCTCGCCACCGGCCTCGGCACGCAAGCTTTCGCCCAGGCGGCCGGTAAGGTCGTCGTGGGCACCTGGGGCGGCGACTATGCCCGCCTGCTGACCAAGAACATCGAGGACCCGATCCTCAAGCCCAAGGGTATGGAAGTGGTGCAGGACCAGGCCGGCGACGCCCCGCGTCGCGCCAAGATGGTCGCCGAGCGCCGCCTGCCGCGCGGCACGGTCGACATCCAGGGTCTCTCCGCCGCCAACATGTACGAGATGAACGAGGCCGGCGTCATCGAGGCGCTTGACTACTCGAAGATCCCGAACGCCAAGAACCTGCTGCCGACGATGAAGTATCCCTACGGCATCGGGCACATCTATTCGGGCAACGTGGTGATCTTCAATCCCAAGATCATCAACCCGGCGCCGACCGGCTTCAAGGACTGGCTCGACCCGAAATGGGGCTCCAAGATCGGCTTCATCGACATCCAGTACCAGTCGATCATGATCGCCGCCTCGATGGCCGCCACCGGCGGCAAGGACATGAACGACCTCGACAAGGCCAAGGAAATCCTGATGGCCGTGAAGAAGGCCGGCGCTCGCGTCTACCCGACCAACGAGGCCTTCGCCGCCGCGATGAAGAACGAGGAGATCGGCATCAGCGCGATCTGGAAGGCCCGCGTCGTGCAATGGCAGAACGCCGGCATCCCCTGCGAGGCCGTCTCGCCGGTGGAAGGCATCCCGGCCTATGTCTCGGGCTTCGTGATCCAGAAGAACGCGCCCAACAAGGACAACGCCTACGCCTATATGAACGCGATGCTGGAGAAGGCGCCGCAGGAGGCCTTCGCGGTCGACATGGGCTACAACGGCACCGTCACCGGCCTCAACGTCGCGCCCGATCTGCAGAAGCGCATCGGCTTCACGCCGGAAGAAGAGAAGAAGCTGCGCGACCTCGACTATGGCTTCCTCGCCAAGAACGACAACGCCATGAAGGAGTGGTGGGACAAGGTCTTCAAGGCGTGATGCACGACGGCGCGATGCAAGGCATGGACACGTCATTCTCGGGCGACGCATCGCGTCGACCCGAGAACCTCATGACGACGAAGGCGTGGGTTTCCCTCGCGCCGTCATCCGGAGATGCTCGGGTCAAGCCCGAGCATGACGAACGGCCATGAGCACCGCTCCCGAACCCGTTGCCGGCGCACGCACCGGCCTCGCCGGCCTGCTCGTCGTGCCGGCGACGCTCTTTGTCGCGATCGGGCTGCTCGGCCCGATCGCGATCCTGTTCCGCTATTCGCTGAACCAGTTCATTCCCGGCCAGTTCATGGTCGACGGGCTGACGATCGAGAACTACGTCAAGTTCTTCACCGACGGCTATTATCTCAACGTGCTGGCCCGCACGGTCCGGGTCGCGGTGGTCTGCACGGTGGTCTGCCTGATCATGGGTTTCCCGCTGGCCTATGTGCTGGCCCGCACCCAGAGCCGTTTCAAGAATCTGCTCATCATTTCGGTGATCCTGCCGCTCTTCGTCGGCAATGCCGTGCGCGCCGCAGGCTGGATGACCGCCTTCGGCAGCAAGGGCGCCTTCAACGCCTCGCTGATGGGGCTCGGCCTCATCAGCCAGCCCATCGAGATCATGTACACCGAGAACGCCGTGCTGATCGGCATCATCGCGGTCAACCTGCCCTTCATGGTGCTGACGCTGCAAAGCGTGATCGAGGGCATTCCGCGCAATGTCGAGGAGGCCGCCTTCAGCCTCGGCGCCGGGCCGGCCGCAATGTTCCGCCGCGTGCTCTGGCCACTCGCCCTGCCCGGCATCCTCGCAGGCACGATCCTGACCTTCATTCTCGCGATGAATGCCTATGCCACGCCGGTCCTGCTCGGCGGCCCGAAATTCCAGATGATGGGCCCGCTGGTCTATGGCCAGTTCGCCCAGCAGAACAACTGGCCCTTCGGCGGCGCGATCTCGTTCATCCTGATGACGGCCACGATCCTGCTGACGGTCGCGGCCAATCTGATCGTCCAGCGGCGCTACCGTTGACCCAGCCGCCGCGAAGCCTGCGGCGCCGCGTCGCTGGTCGAGCGCCACGCTGGTCAAGGGAGCCACCGCGCTTTATGTGCTGACGGATGACACTCACCGGTTCACTCGTCCCCGTCGCGGTCGGCGCCGTTGCCGTCGTGCTCCTGCTCGGGTTGGCGAACATGTTGCGTGGCGGCAGCGCCAGCACCTCTCAGAGGCTGATGCGGCTGAGGGTCATCCTGCAGTTCGTCGCGATCCTCGTGATCCTTTTCGTGATGTGGTGGCGCAGCGGCTGAGGCCTTGCCCGCAGCGGCATCGGCATCGGCATCGGCATCCGCAGGGTTGATCTATCGGCAACTCACTGATTCCAAACGGATTATCCTATCTCGCACTCGCGAGATCGAGCCGTTCGCCACGATCTCGCCTTATTCTCGACACGAGTCTCTGCGCTTTCTTAACCTCCGCCTGGCCGTCGAGAAAAACAGTTCTGCCCATGGTTCGCGTCGCGTCGCTGCTCATCGCCGGCTCTCTGGCAGCCTCGCCTCTGGCGGCGCAGGCCCAGGCTCTCCCGGCCGGAGTTTCGAGCTACGCTCCCGCGACCGAACCATCCCCCGCGCTCACCTGGGAGGCCCGCATCGGGGCTGCCGTCGCCAATCCGGGCGGGCGCGAAAGCGGTTTGCTCAACTTCGGCGGCGAGATCGTGACGCCGCGTCCGGTCACCCTGACGGACCGCTTCGCCAATGCCTTCGTGCCACGCTTCCATCTCGGTGCCAGCGCCAATTTTAACGGCACGCGCTATGCCTATGCCGGCGCGACCTGGACCGTCGATCTGACGAAGGCCGTCTTCGTCGAGGCCAGCCTCGGCGCTGCACTCAACGACGGCAAGACAGGCGGGGTCATCTCCGAGAACCGGCTCAATGTCGGCTGCAATGCCGGCACGCGCGAGGCCGCAGCCCTCGGCGTACGTCTGAACGACCGCTGGAGCCTGGTCGCGACGCTGGAGCATTTCAGCACCGCGGGATGCTCGGACCGCAACCAGCCGCGTGGCCCGGCCAATGTCGGCGCAAGGCTCGGCTACAGCTTCTGAGCCGAGGCCTTTCGCCTTACCCATCCCTCGAGGCAAAGACACCTTCCGTCCGGCAGCGACCGCGCTATAACGCCGTGATGGTCAAGCTCAACCGAATCTACACGCGCACCGGCGATGACGGCACCACCGGGCTCGCGGCCGGGCCGCGCCGGCCGAAATTCGACCTGCGCGTCGCGGCCTATGGCACGGTCGACGAGACCAATGCCTGCATCGGAATCGCGAGGCTCCATGCCGCCGCCGAGGATGCCGCCGTCGATGCCATGCTCGGCCGCATCAGCAACGATCTCTTCGATCTCGGCGCCGATCTCTCGACGCCCGAGACCGGCAAGCCCCTTGGCTACGAGCCACTGCGCATCGTCCAGGCCCAGGTCGACCGGATCGAGAGCGAGATCGACCAGTTGAACGCCGATCTGGCACCCTTGCGCTCCTTCGTGCTGCCAGGCGGCACGCCGGCAGCCGCGCATCTGCATCTGGCCCGCACCGTAAGCCGCCGGGCCGAGCGGCTGATGGCGGAACTGGCGCATCTGCCGGGCGAAACCATCTCGAAGCCGGCGCTGAAATACATCAACCGCCTCTCGGATTTCCTCTTCGTTGCGTCGCGCTTCCTCAATGCCACGGCCGGGGGCGACGTGCTCTGGGTGCCTGGCCAGAACCGCTAGAGGGCCCGGTGTTCATCCCCCTGCATGACGGCGTCCCGCTTCGCTTCATGCGCGCGCCCTATGTCACCTACGCGCTGGTCGCGATCTGCATCGCGCTCTATCTGCTGGTGACGCTGCGCCAGAACGCGGAAGGCCAGATTGCGACCGCCGCCGGTTTCGGACTGATCCCATCGGTCTTCTTCGGTGCGGCGCAGCTGCCCGCCGAGCTGCTGCAGGCGCCGCCCTGGGTGACACTGTTCAGCAATATCCTGCTGCATGTCGGTTTCGCCCATCTCGCCGGCAACATGCTCTTCCTCTGGGTCTTCGGCGACAATGTCGAGGACGCCATGGGCCATGGCCGCTTTGTGCTGTTCTTTGTGCTCTGCGGTCTCGGCGGCTCGCTCGCCCATGCCCTGATGAACCCTGCCTCCGACCAGCCGCTGGTAGGCGCCTCGGGCGCGATCTCGGGCGTCATCGCCTCCTATCTGATGCTCTATCCGCGCGTCCGGATCTGGGGCCTCGCCTTCAACTGGATCCCGCTGCATATCACCGCACTCTATGCCATCGCCGGCTGGATCCTGTTCCAGCTCGTCCAGGCGATGATCGATCCGCAGGGCCATGTCGGCTGGTGGGCGCATCTCGGCGGGCTCGGCACCGGCGCGGCGCTGACACCGCTCTTCATCCATCGCGGCGTCACTCTGTTCGGGCGCGTGGCGAGGGGCTGAGAGGTGCGGTTCAGGCATCGCGGATGGGCAAATGGTGGCGTTGACAAGCGCAAACGGCCGTCGTTACGGTCCGTCCGCATTCAAGCCGAGAGCCGCGATGCCGCGATCCTGCCGCCGGTAGCGGCGCGGCCAAGGGTGTGGCCAAGATTGCGGCTAAGACAGCCTCTTTTCTGAACGGTGATGATGACGATGAAGATCCTTGTGCCCGTGAAGCGGGTTGTCGACTACAACGTGAAGATCCGCGTCAAGGCGGACGGCTCCGGCGTCGAGCTCGCCAACGTCAAGATGTCGATGAATCCATTCGACGAGATCGCGGTCGAAGAGGCGCTGCGCCTCAAGGAAGCCGGCAAGGCGACCGAAGTCGTCGTGGTCTCGATCGGCCCGGCACAGGCCGCCGAGACGATCCGCACGGGCCTCGCCATGGGCGCCGACCGCGGCATCCTGGTCAAGGTCGACGGCACGGTCGAGCCGCTCGCCGTCGCCAAGCTGCTGAAGAAGGTCGTCGAGCAGGAGAGCCCGCAGCTCGTCATCCTCGGCAAGCAGGCGATCGACGACGACTCGAACCAGACCGGCCAGATGCTGGCCGCCCTGCTCGGCTGGCCGCAGGGCACCTTCGCCTCGAAGGTCGTGGTCGGCGACGGCGCGATCGACGTGACCCGCGAGGTCGATGGCGGCCTGCAGACGGTCGGCCTCAAGCTGCCGGCGATCGTCACCACCGATCTGCGCCTGAACGAGCCGCGCTACGCCTCGCTGCCCAACATCATGAAGGCCAAGAAGAAGCCGCTCGACGAGACCACGGCCGAGGCGCTCGGCGTCGATGTCGCGCCCCGCCTCAAGGTGCTCAAGACCGTCGAGCCCGCCGGCCGCTCCGCCGGCGTCAAGGTCGGCTCGGTCGCCGAGCTGGTCTCGAAGCTGAAGAACGAAGCAGGAGTTCTCTGATCATGACGACGCTGCTTCTCGCCAAGCACGACAACAAGAGCCTCAACGAGGCGACCCGCAAGGCCCTGACCGCAGCCATTGCGCTCGGCGCCCCCGTCCATGTCCTCGTCGCGGGCCACGACGCCAAGGCCGTGGCCGAGGCCGCAGCCAAACTCGACGGCATCGAAAAGGTGCTGCTCGCCGAGGACGCTGCTTACGAGCATCGCCTTGCCGAGCCGCTGGCCGCGCTGATCGTCTCGCTCGCCGGCTCCTATGACGCGATCGTGGCGCCCGGCACCACCACCGGCAAGAACGTGATGCCCCGCGTCGCCGCCCTGCTCGATGTGATGCAGGTCTCGGAAGTCACAAAGGTCGTTTCGGCCGACACCTTCGAGCGGCCGATCTATGCCGGCAACGCCATCCAGACCGTGCAGGCGACCGACGCCAAGAAGGTCATCACCGTGCGCGGCGCCTCCTTCCAGGCGACCGGCGACGGCAGCACCAGCGCGCCGGTCGAAGCGGTCGCCACGGCCGGCAATGACGGGCTCTCGAGCTTCAAGGGCGAGGAGGTCGCCAAGTCCGACCGTCCCGAGCTGGCCTCGGCCAAGATCATCATCTCCGGCGGGCGGGCCCTCGCCTCCTCGGAGAACTTCGGCAAGGTGATCGAGCCCGTCGCCGACAGGTTGGGCGCCGCCATGGGCGCTTCGCGCGCCGCGGTCGATGCCGGCTACGCGCCGAACGACTGGCAGGTCGGCCAGACCGGCAAGGTCGTTGCGCCGGACCTCTACATCGCGGTCGGCATTTCGGGCGCGATCCAGCATCTCGCCGGCATGAAGGACTCGAAGGTCATCGTCGCCATCAACAAGGACGAGGAGGCGCCGATCTTCCAGGTCGCCGATTACGGCCTCGTCGGCGATCTCTTCACGATCCTGCCCGAGCTCGACGCCGAACTCGCCAAGATCGGCAAGTAAGGCCGGCAATCGCCCGCATCCCGCCGGAAACGGCCACGCAACAAGACCCGGGCTGCCGCGCAAGGCGGCCCGCATCGCTTCCGAAAGCGAAAGCGATGACACCGGAGATGGAACAGACCATGTCGGCTCAGGCGATCAGGACGATCGGCATCATCGGCGCAGGCCAGATGGGCAACGGCATCGCCCATGTGGCGGCCGTGGCCGGCTTCGAGGTCAGGCTTCACGACCTCGCCGAGGAGCGCATCAGGGCGGCGCTGGCGACGATCGACGGCAACATGGCGCGTCAGGTCGCCAAGGGCGCGATCGGCGACGAGATTCGCCGCGACGCCATGGCCAAGATCACGGCCGCGCCCGGGCTGGAAGGCCTCGCAGACTGCGACCTCGTCATCGAGGCCGCGACCGAGAGCGAGGAGACCAAGCGCAAGATCTTCACCGCCGCCTGTCAGCACATCAAGCCCGATGCGATCCTGGCCTCGAATACCTCCTCGATCTCGATCACCCGCCTCGCCGCGGCGACCGACCGGCCCGAGCGCTTCATCGGCATCCATTTCATGAACCCCGTGCCGCTGATGCAGCTCGTCGAGCTGATCCGCGGCATCGCCACCGACGACCAGACCTTCGAGCTGGCCAAGGAATTCGTCGGCAAGCTGCACAAGACGGTCTCGGTTTCGGAGGATTTCCCAGCCTTCATCGTCAACCGCATCCTGCTGCCGATGATCAACGAGGCCGTCTACACGCTCTATGAGGGCGTGGGCTCGGTCGACGCGATCGACACGGCGATGAAGCTCGGCGCCAACCATCCGATGGGCCCGCTCCAGCTCGCCGACTTCATCGGCCTCGACACCTGCCTCTCGGTGATGCAGGTCCTGCATGACGGGCTGGCGGACTCGAAGTACCGGCCCTGCCCCCTGCTGGTGAAATATGTCGAGGCCGGCTGGCTCGGCCGCAAGACCAAGCGCGGTTTCTACGACTACCGTGGCGAGAAGCCGGTTCCGACGCGCTGAATTTCGCGTCATGCCCGGGCTTGTCCCGGGCATCTCTCCCAAATTCATCCTGCATGAGATGGTCGGCCCAGGCCCGACCATGACGCCGCAGGCTGCCTCGATGCCGCATCCTCTTCACATTCCTGTCGTCTCGCGCTTACATTGATCTCCGTGCGGGATTCGTCCCGCGCGACGAAGCGGAGGTGCGGCGGGTTTGACGGCGCATGTGATGCATCCGATGGCCTCACCGGACGGTTGTCCGGCGCTGGTCCTCAATGCCGATTTTCGGCCCCTGAGCTATTATCCGCTCTCCCTCTGGAGCTGGCAGGACGCGATCAAGGCGGTCTTCATGGACCGCGTGAACATCGTTTCCGAATACGACACGGTCGTGCGCAGCCCGAGCTTCGACATGAGGCTGCCCTCGGTCGTTTCGCTCAAGACCTATATCAAGCCCTCGCGCACGCCGGCCTTCACGCGCTTCAACGTCTTTCTGCGCGACCGCTTCTCCTGCCAGTATTGCGGCACGCGCGACGACCTCACCTTCGACCACGTCGTCCCGCGCTCCAAGGGCGGCATGACGACCTGGGAGAACGTCGTCGCGGCCTGCTCGCCCTGCAATTTGCGCAAGGGCGACAAGATGCCGGCCACCGTGGACATGTTCCCGATGCAGAAGGCCTACGCCCCGACGGTCAACGACCTGCACCGCAACGGCAAGCTGTTCCCGCCGAACTACCTGCATGAGAGCTGGCTCGACTATCTCTACTGGGATTCCGAGCTGGAACCGTGAGCCGCAGGCCTACCCGCGCGGCCGCCTGACCAGACCCGTCAATGCCAAAGCGAGCAGGCCGAGCGAGGCCAGCGCGTTCCAGCCCGCCAGCGAAAGCCCCAGAAAGCGCCAGGCGGCTTCCGAGCAGGCGACGACGCGCGTCGTCTGAAGCTGTTTCATGAAGTCCTGCATGCCGGCCGCAGCCGGGGCCGCCGCTCCGCCGCAATCATTGGGGCCGGCGAACCAGCCCCATTCGACGCCGGAATGGTAGACGCCGAGCCCGGTACTCCAGGCCATCAGCCCGGCGAGCCCCAGCAGCACCAGCCATTGCAACGGGGCCGAGCGCGCCAGCACCAGCGCCGCGGCGGCAAGCCCGATCGCAGCGTAATGCGGCACGCGCTGCTCGAGGCAGAGCTTGCACGGCCGCAGGGCCACGACGATCTCGAAGAACCAGGCACCGGCGATTAGGGCGAGGCAACCGAGCCCGATCAGCAGGATCAGGCGCGAGAGCGCGTCCGGGCTTCGCGTCGCGGCAACGGGAACGGATGTCATGGCCAGGCTCGGCGGCAGGAAAGGTGGCAGGGATGTCGGCGGCGGAAACGATCAGCAGGAGAAAAGCTGGCCCGATCCTGCGACCAGCTTGAGGCCGAAATACAGCAGGATCAGCGCAGCCGCAGCCACCACCGCGATCACTTTCAGGCGACGTTCGATGAAATGCCGGATGGTCGCGCCATAGCGCCGCAGCAGGAAGGCGAGCGCGAAGAAGCGGAAGCCGCGCGCCAGCACGCAGGACAGGATGAAGAAGCCGAGCCCGATATGGACGGCGCCGGCGAGGATCGTGACGACCTTGATCGGCGGCAGATGCGCCAGTCCCGAGGTCGTCAGCAGGATCAGCGTCGTGTCGGGGCCGGCGCAGGCCCGCAGCGTCTCGAAGGCGCCGAGCTTGCCGTAGAAGGCAAGCACCGGCCGGGCCAGCGCCTCGAAGGCATAATAGCCGATCGCATAGCCGGCGATGCCGCCCAGCGTCGAGAACACGGTCGCGACCAGCGCGAAACGATAGGCCCGCGACGGGCGCGCCAGCGCCATCGGGACATAGAGCACATCGGCAGGGATGAGAAAGAACGAGCTTTCCACGAAGGCGACGATGGCGAGCCAGAGTTCGGCCCTCGGTCGTCCGGCCAGCGACATGGTCCATTCGTAGAGGCGCTTGATCATGGCGCTGATCTAGCGTCACCGCCCCGGCGCGTCCATCCGCGTGCGGCGCTTTTCGCCGCGACGCGACAGATTGACCAGCCACGGCCGTTCGCTATAGTCCGGCCGCCCGCAAGGGGCCCCTGTGGCGGAATTGGTAGACGCGCTCGACTCAAAATCGAGTTCCGCAAGGAGTGCTGGTTCGATTCCGGCCAGGGGCACCATCCGGCTCGCCGTTGCGAGCGGGTTTCGCTAGCGCATCAGGCCTGCGGCCCTCAACGCATCCTCGATGACCTTTGCCGGACCTGACGCAGCGGCTTTCGCAGCCTTCGATTCGTCGGGAAACGGCCGGTCGTTCTGCCGCCGAGTGGAGCCGGTCGCAGCGGCGTTGGTCGTGCGGCGGTCCTGCGCGAGAGCGGCAACCGGCTCGCCAAGCTGCCAGAACGCCGCGATGTGCCGGGTCGAGGAGATCCCTGCATGCAACATGAAGGCCCTCGGCGCGCCGATCGCGTCCTTGGCGTCAAGCGGTGTGCCGTGCCCCATGCCGGCGATCTCGAAGGCCTCGATCTGCGCTACGCCTGTCGCGTCGCACCAGACGCGCCGGGTATGACCGTCCACGCCGACCGTCCGGGTCGGGGTCGGCCCCAGCCCGTGAACGCCGCGCCATTGCGATATGAGGGCTCCACTGTTGGCCGGGACGACGGTGCGATCCTGCATGCCGTGCCAGATTGAGAGCGTCGGCCAAGGCCCGGCATGGCCGGACGCATTGCTCACAGCACGCTGCAACGCCTCGTCTCCCGACAGCCCGTGGCCGCGCATCCGGTCGAGCGCTTCCGGAACCGACGACGCGCAGCCGAAAGGCAGTCCCGCGATGATCGCACCACCGGCGAAGAGCTCCGGATAGGTCGCGAGCATCGCAGCCGCCATCGCGCCGCCAGCCGACAGCCCGGTGACGAAGACGCGCCGACGGTCGAGGGCGTGGCTGCCGATCATGGTGCCGACCATCTGCGCGATGGACAAGGCCTCGCCGGAGTCGCGGCGGATATCGCCCGGCACGAACCAGTTGAAGCAGCGATTGGGATTGTTCGCGCGCTGCTGTTCCGGAAACAGCAGCGCGAAGCCATGCCGGTCCGCGAGTTGCGACCAGCCCGAGCCGTGGTCGTAGTCAGCCGCCGTCTGGGTGCAGCCATGGAGCACGACGACCAGCGGCGCGCCTTGGGGCAGCCCGCCCGGCGCATATCGATAGGCCCTGAGCGCTCCGGGATTGGATCCGAAGGCGGTCAGTTCGGCGAGGCGGGAGGTTTGCATCGCGGAGCCGCCCATCTTCCGGAAAGCGGCCAGACGAGCGATCGTTTCAGAGATACCGGCCATGATGCCATCCTGCGTTGGCCAGCCCAGGATGGCGCCGACACGCTCTCTGAACGCAGCCATACCCGTTTTTGTTGCGTTGCAACATACGCATCGCAGATGAGATCCCCCAGCCGCCGGGATTGCCTTGCCGCGCTACGATGGCGGACAATGTCGCCTCGCCTTCGCACGAGCCCCATCGTCAAGTCCCCATAGTCACGCCCCTATAGCCAAGCTCCGAGGCCGCCTTGCGCATCCTGCTGATCAACCCCAACACGACAACCGAGGTCACGGCGCTCATGGAGCGGGTGCTGGCGCCGCTTCTGCCGGCCGGCGTCAGCCTCGTGCCGGTCACCGGGCGCTTCGGGGCGCGCTACATCGCCAGCCGTGCGGCCTCGACCATCGCCGGCCATGCCGCGATCGAGGCCTATGCCGAGCATGGGCGGACTTGCGACGCGGTCTATCTCGCCTGCTTCGGCGACCCCGGCCTGCTGGCGCTGAAGGAACTGGCCCGCATCCCCGTCATCGGCATGGCCGAGGCAAGCTGCCTGGCGGCGGCGGCGCTGACGGAGCGCTTCTCGATCGTCACCGGCGGCGAGCGCTGGGGGCCGATGCTGCGGGAGTTCGTCGCCATGCTGGGCCTGGGCGACCGTCTCGCCGCGGTCGAGACCGTTGCCCCGACAGGCGCCGAGATCGCGCGCGATCCCGACGGCGCCATCGCGCTTCTGGCCGAGGCCTGCCGGCGGACGGCAGCGCGTGACGGCGCCGGCGCCGTCATCCTCGGGGGCGCCGGCCTCGCCGGTCTCGCGGCCCGCATCCAGCCGCATCTCGACCTGCCGGTGATCTGCTCGGCAGAGGCAGGGCTTCAGGCCGTGCTGGCGGCGCTGCGCGATCCGCCGAAGAAGCAGGCGACCGGCGATCTCGCTTCGCCGGCCCCGATCGGCAGCACCGGACTCGCCGAGAGCCTCGCGGAGTTGCTCGCGCGCCCTTGAGCGAGCCGCCCGCCCCGCCTCAGCTTTTCCTGCCCAGCGAGATGCCGTTCTGCGATGCGACCCAGTCGGACAACATCGGCACGTAGTCGTCGCCCTTGCCGGCCGCCACGGCGAGCGCGAAGCTGTTCTTCACCGCATTGCCGATCGGGTTCGGAACGCCCGCCGCATTGGCGACGCTCTCGAGATAGCGGACATCCTTCAGCGCATTGACCAGGGTGAACTTGTGGGCGTCGCGGTCGCGCTCGAGCACATATTGCATGAAGGTCTGGTAGAAGCCGCAATCCATCCGCGAGCCCCGCAGCACACTGTCGAAGGTCTGCGGCGTGATGTCGATCTTCTGCGCCAGGGTCAGCGCCTCGGCATAGATTGCGGCATAGCCCATCGAGAGGAAGTTGTTCAGGAGCTTCATCTTGTGGCCGTCGCCGACCGGGCCGAGATGCACGACCTTCTGCGCCCAGGCTTCGATCGCCGGCCTGATCCGCGCGAAGACCTCCGGCGTCGTCCCGACCATGGCGGAAAGCTGCCCGAGCGCCGCCTGGGCCGGCGTGCCGCCGAGCGGGGCATCGGCCAGATGAAGGCCCCTGGCCTCCAGTTCCCGGGCGATCCTGACGGTGACCGTCGGGTCGGAGGTCGAGCAATCGATCACGACCGTACCGGGCTTGGCCCCCGCGACGATGCCGTCGGGGCCGTTGACCACCGCCTCCACCTGGGCCGAGCCGGTCACGCAGAGGAAGATGATCGTGGCGTTCTGGGCCAGTTCCTTCGGCGTCTTCGCTTCCTTCGCCCCGGCCGCGACGAGCTCCTCGACGGGCTTGCGGTTGCGATGCCCCATCACCGTCAGGGGAAACCCCTTGTCGACGAGGTTTCGCGCCATCCCCTGGCCCATCAGCCCGACGCCGATGAAGCCGACCGACTCTTTGGTTGCAGTCATCTTCAATTTCCCCTGCTTATATGAGAATGACCTGTCGACATGGCGGATTGCCTGGCCAGGAACAGCTTGTCGGGCGTTTGCGTCCGGCCGCGGAGAAGAGCGTCATGACCAGCAGCGGCCCCATCGGCGCCGGGTCTCCCATCAGGCTGCAGCCTGCGGTTCCGGGCGGGCGTGGCCGCGTCACGCTGCAGATCATCGCGGATCGTCTGGCCGTCTCGACCGCGACCGTCTCGCTGGCGCTGCGCGGCTCGCCGCTGGTGGCGGAAGCGACGCGCAGCCGCGTCCAGCAGATGGCCCGGGAGATGGGCTACAGCTATAACCGCAGCGCCGCCTCGCTGCGCACCGACCGCACCAACATCCTCGGCGTCGGCTTCCACGACATCACCAATCCCTATTTCGCCGAACTTCTTGCCGCGATCGAGGAAACCACGACGGCAAACGGCCGCTCGATCCTGCTCGGCACCTATGGCGAGGATCTCGCCCGGCAGGACCGGGTCCTCAACACGCTCAAGGAATACCGCCCCGACGGCATGATCCTCTGCGCCGCGGGCGGCAGCACGCCGGAGACCTTCGCCCATCTGATCGCGGCCGGTGTGCCGATCGTACAGCTCTCCCGCTCGATCCGGGACGACCTCGACTTCGTCGGCTCCAATGATCGCCACGGCACCATTCTGGCGATGGAGCACCTGATCGGGCTCGGCCATCGCCGCATCGCCTTCATCTGCGAGAACCAGCGCATCTCGACCGGACGCAACCGCTATCTCGGCTATTGCGAGGTGCTGACGCGCTACGGCATTCCCGTCGATCCGAGCCTCGTCTATGCCGGTCACGGCACCCGCGAGAATGGCTCGAAAGGCATCCAGACCGTGCTCGATGCGGCGGACCCGCCGACGGCCGCCGTCTGCATGAACGATCTCTCCGCCTTCGGCGCGATGCTCGGGCTGCGTCATCGCGGGCGCGAGGCCGGCATCGATTTCTCGATCGTCGGCTGCGACGACGTTCAGGAAGCGGCGCAGTGGTACCCGGCCCTGACGACGATCCGGAATTTCCAGGACGAGATGGGCAGAAAATCGGCCAAATTCCTGATCAGCCGCATCGCCGCTCCGGACGCTCCGCCGCGGCGCCTGCTTCTCACGCCGGCGCTCGTCATTCGCGGCACGACCACGCCACCGCGGAGCTGAGGCGCCGGGCGGCGGCTCACGCATCGTTCGCGGGCCGGGCGTTGAGCGCGCGATAGGCCCGCACCACCTGCGAATCGTCACGCCCGCCATGACCGAGGCCAGACGAGGCCAGGAACATCTGGTGGGCGGCTGCAGCCAACGGCAGGGCGGTCTTGGCCGCGCGCCCGGCATCGAGCACGATCCCGAGATCCTTGACGAAGATGTCGACCGCGCTCGCCACCGCCGGGTCGGGCTCATGCATCCGCGGGCCACGGTCGCGCAGCATCCAGGACGAGGCGGCCGAGCCGCCCATGATCTCGAACAGCAGCTTTCCGTCGATGCCGGCCTTCTCGGCGAGCGACAGCGCCTCGGCTGCGACCGCGATATGGACGCCGCAGAGGAGCTGGTTGACCGTCTTCACCGTCGCACCCTGGCCCGGGGTCTGGCCAACATGGAAGACCTTGTCGCCGAGTGCCTCCAGCACCGGCCGCGCCTGGTCGAAGCTCTGCTGCGGCGCGCCGACCATGATCGTCAGCGTGGCGCCGCGCGCACCGTTGACGCCACCCGAGACCGGCGCATCGACCAGATGCCGTCCGGAGCTCGCCACTTCGGCGGCGATAGCCTCGACCTCGCCCGGCGGGCAGGTCGCCATCAGGATCACCAGCGCGCCCGGCGCCAGCGCCTCGATCGCCCCGGCCTCGAACAGGACGGAGCGCGCCTGCGCGGCATTCACCACCATCAGCACCAGAACCCCGGCGCCCTCGGCCGCCGCCCTAGCGCTCCCGGCGGCATGCCCTCCTGCGGCAACCAAAGCCTCGCGCGCGCTGGCGCGCATGTCGAAGCCGGTGACGCGGAACTGGCGCTTGACCAGGTTCTCGGCCATCGGCGCGCCCATGGCGCCGAGCCCGATGAAGGCGATGGAGGTCGTCATTCTATGCGTCTCTCAAAGGCTGTGCCGCGACTTATTCCTTCACCGCCCCGGTCATCGCCGACACGTAATGCTCGACGAAGAAGGCGTAGAGGATGACCAGCGGCAGCGAGCCCGCGAGTGCGCCCGCCATCAGCGAGCCCCAGCGATAGATGTCGCCATCGACGAACTCGTTCACGATCGCCACCGGCACGGTCTTGTTCTGCGTCGATGACAGAAAGGTCAGCGCGTAGATGAACTCGTTCCAGCACAGCGTGAAGGAGAAGATGAAGGCCGAGATCAGCCCCGGCACCGCCAGCGGCAGGATGATCTTGATCAGGATCTGCGCCCGCGTCGCGCCGTCGATGAGCGCGCATTCCTCGAGCTCGTAGGGAATCGTCTTGAAATAGCCCATCAGGAGCCAGGTCGAGAACGGGATCAGGATCGTCGGATAGACTAGGATCAGCGCCAGCGGCGTGTCGAACAGGCCGACCTTGTAGATCACCGTGGCGAGCGGGATGAACAGGATCGAGGGCGGCACCAGATAGGCCAGGAAGATCAGCGCGCCGACCGTGACCGCGCCCTTGAAGCGCAGGCGCACGATCGCATAGGCGGCGAGCACGCTCGCGACCAGCGAGATGAAGGTGGCGCAGGTCGCGATGAACATCGTGTTCCAGAGCCAGCGCGGGTAGTCGCTCTCGAACAGCAGCTTGTAGATGTGCTTGAAGGTCGGCTCCCAGGTCCAGAACGGGCTGACCTTGTCCATCTCGATGAGCTGATGGTCGGGTTTCACCGCCGTCAGCGCCATCCAGTAGAACGGGAAGAGCAGGACGATCAGGATCAGGACGAGCGGGATATAGGTCGTGACGACGCGCCGGGGCAGCGTCTCCAGATAGCCCATGCCCTCGCTATGGTCGGGGGTCGCCTGGCGGCCAGGGCTGTCCTGGCCCGCATCGATGCTAGTCATTGCTGCCACCCTGCTGCCATTTGCGCGTCTGGAGCCCGTACCAGGCGATACCGATCGCCGCGAGCAGGAAGGGGATCATTGCCGTTGAGATCGCCGCGCCCTCGCCGAGCTGGCCGGCGATGATCGCACGCTGATAGGAGAGCGTTGCCATCAGATGCGTGGCGTTGACCGGCCCACCCCGGGTGAGCGCCCAGATGAGCTGGAAATCGGTGAAGGTGAACAGCACCGAGAAGGTCATCACCACCGCGATGATCGGCGTCAGCAGCGGATAAGTGATGTGGCGGAAGCGCTGCCAGTTCGTGGCGCCGTCGAGCGTCGCAGCCTCGTAGAGCGAGGGCGAGACCGTCTGCAAGCCCGCGAGCAGCGTGATCGCGATGAACGGCACGCCGCGCCAGACATTGGCGAAGATCGTCGACCAGCGGGCATTCCAAGGGTCACCGAGGAAGTTGATGTTGTGGTCGATCCAGCCGAGCTGGCGCAGCGACCAGGAGATAATCGAGAACTGGCTGTCATAAATCCACCAGAACGCGATCGCCGACAGCACGGTCGGCACGATGAAGGGGATCAGCACGGCAGCGCGGATCATCGCCTTGAACGGCAGGTGCTTGTTGAGCAGCAGCGCCAGATAAAGCCCGATCACGAATTTGGCGGCGCTGGCGACGGTCGTATAGAGCAGCGTATTGAAGACCGAGGTCCAGAACACGCTGTCGTCCCAGAGCCATTCGTAGTTTTCGAGCCCGATGAATTCGCCGGCACGGCCGATCTTGGTGTCGGTGAAGGACAGCCAGACGCCGAGCCCCAGCGGATAGGCCAGGAACAGGAGCAGGATGCCCATCGCCGGCACCATGTACCAGAAGCCGAGCCAGTTGGGGCTGGCCTTGAGCTTCTGCCAGGTCGTGCGCTCGCTTCTGAACGGCGTCAGGCGGGCCGGCATCTCGACTGCGGAATTGGCCATCGCGGGTCCGATGTGATGCGGGAAATCGGTCCGGCCACCGGGCCGGACTGTGATGTCGTGTCGCGAAAGGGGGCGAAGGACGGCCCGCCGGAGCGGGCCGCCTCGTCAGGCATTGCGGCTCAGCGATAGATGCGCTTGGCCTGCCGCTCGGCGCCGGCCATGGCGCCCTTGATGTCTTCGCGGCCGGTGACGTAGTTCGCGAACATGTCGACCACGATGAAGTCGGCGATCGCCGCGGCGGCCTTCTCACCCAGCGTGCCGAGGCCGGCCGGGGTCAGCGTACGCTTGGCAACGTCGCGGAACGGCGTCGTCTTCGGATCGGCCGTCCAGACCGGGTTCTTGTCGTATTCGGCCAGGAAGTGCGACAGGTAGCCCTGCGCCGCGCCGATCCACGGGTTGAACTGCGGCGAATCCAGCATGAAGGCGATGAAGGCCTTGCAGGCGTTGGGAACCTTCGTGAACTGGAAGGCCAGCATCGTGAAGGGCAGGTGCAGCTCGGTCGGCTTGCCGATCGGGCCGATCGGCATGTAGGCGTGGTCCATGTCGGCAGCCATCTGGGGCTTTTCCTTCTTGGCCGCGACATAGACCGAGATGCCGTTGACGGTGGTGTGCAGTTCGCCGGCGAGGAAGGCCTTGTTGTTCGAGGAATCGTTCCACGAGGCGGTGCCGGGGATAAAGGTGTCGTAGAGCGCCTTGGCGTACTCCAGCGCCTTGGCGGTCTCGGGCGTGTTGATGATGACCTTGTCGTTCTTGTCGACGAGGTTGCCACCATGGGTCCAGAGCAGCCAGTGCATCCAGGTGTTGGCGTCGCCCGAGGCGTGGCCGAAGGCCATGCCAGCCGGCGTGTTGTTGGCCTTCAGCGCCTTGCAGAGCTCGAGGAAGCCGGCGGTGTCCTTCGGGAATTCCTTGAACCCGGCCTTGTTGATCGAGGAGATACGGTAGTTCATCAGGCCGCCGCTGGCCGCGATCGGAATGCCGATCCATTTGTTGCCGAGCTTGCCGTAGGCTTCCGCCGACGGGAACCAGCCGCCATGCTTCTCACCGAGATATTTCGAGACATCGGTGAGGTCCATGCACTTCTGCGGGAACAGATGCGGCAACGAATACAGGCCCCAGACCAGGTCGAGGCCCTGCCCGGTATTGGCGACCACCGAAGCCTTCGGCTGGAGATCGTCATAGGATTCGTTGGTGACAGTGATCTTGGCGCCGGTGGCCTTCTCGAAGGCTGCGACAAGGTTCATGAAAGCGACGTCTTCCGCCTCCACGAAGCGCTTCCAGCGCATCAGGTTGATCTTGGCGTTGGGCTCGACCTTGAAGGGCGAGGCCTGCGCCCAGGCCTTGGCATAGGCGAGCAAGTTCGCGCTGCTGCCCAGCCCGAGAGCGGCACCGCCCTTGAGCAGTGATCTGCGATCGAAATTCATGTTCATCCTCCCTGGATAAGGTTCGACGGCTCTTCGAGTGGCCGTCTTGAACCGGGTTGTCCGGCCGTTTCAGGTCACGATTCTCTTCCCCGTGCCGGCGTCGAAGAGATGTGTCACATTGGTGTCGGGCGTGATGCCGAGGCTCTCGCCGGGCTTTGCGGTGATGCGCTCGCGGAACACGCAAGTCAGCGTCTGGCCGCCGCAGCGGACCACGACCTGGGTCTCCGACCCCATCGGCTCGACGACCACCACCTCGGCCTTCAGCCCGTTGGGATCGAGCTGGATATGCTCCGGGCGGATGCCGAACACGGCGGCCTTGCCGTTGGAATCGGCCGGATGGCTGCCGATCGGCCAGACGACGCCGCCCTCGGTCTCGAAGCCGCCGGCGGTAATCGTGCCCTTCAGCAGGTTCATCGAGGGCGAGCCGATGAAGGCCGCCACGAACAGGTTGGCCGGCCGGTCGTAGAGTTCGAGCGGCGCGCCCATCTGCTCGACGATGCCGTCATGCATCACCACGATCTTGTCGGCCATGGTCATGGCCTCGATCTGGTCATGGGTGACGTAGACCGTCGTGGTCTTGAGGCGCTGGTGCAGCTCCTTGATCTCGGTGCGCATCTGCACGCGCAGCTTGGCGTCGAGATTGGAGAGCGGCTCGTCGAACAGGAAGACCTGCGGATCGCGCACGATGGCGCGGCCCATCGCGACGCGCTGGCGCTGCCCGCCCGAGAGCTGGCGCGGATAGCGGTCGAGCAGCTTGTCGAGCCCGAGGATACCGGCGGCCTTGCCGACGCGCTCGTCGATCTCCGCCTTCGGCGCCTTCCGCAGCTTCATCGAGAACGCCATGTTGTCGGCGACCGTCATATGCGGGTAGAGCGCATAGTTCTGGAACACCATGGCGATGTCGCGTTCCTTCGGCGGCACGTCGTTGACCACGCGCGGGCCGATCCGGATCTCGCCGCCGGAGATGTTCTCCAGCCCGGCGATCATGCGCAGCAGGGTCGATTTCCCGCAGCCCGACGGCCCGACCAGGATCACAAACTCGCCGTCGTCGATATCGATGTCGACGCCGTGGATGACCTGGGTCGCGCCATAGGCCTTGCGCACGTCGGCAATCTGGACTGAGGCCATGTGGGCCCTCTCCTAAACTTCGTTTCCCCGTGGACCCGGTGATCCGCCATTTCCGGCAGAGTCCGAGTCGCATCGTCTATCGGCCTGTTGCGACCGATCGATGAAGGCTGCCGTCGGCTAAGGACCGCGCCTCGTTCAGGAGGGACGGTCCCTTGCGTCGGACTTCATCTGCGATAAAGTCATACCATACAGACAGGCGTGTCAAGCGCGGGACGCAAGGCGGCAGGTGGGTCCACCGGATGCCTGCAGCAACGGAAGAGGCGCCAAGACGATGCGGGTGCGCGACTATTCGCGGCCGACGACCCTCAACCCCGACCGCCTCTTCGGCCAGGTCGCGCAGAAGCTCGCTGTCGCCATCATCACCGGCGCCGTCAAGGCCGGCGAATTGCTTCCCAACGAGGACGATCTGCGCTCCGACATTTCGGTCTCCCGCACCGCCTATCGCGAGGCCGTCAAGGTGCTGACCGCCAAGGGGCTGGTCGAGGCCAGGCCCAAGAGCGGCACCAGAGCAGCCCCTCGCGATAGCTGGAATCTGCTCGATCCCGACGTCCTCTCCTGGCATTTCGAGGCCGATCCGAACGAGAAATTTATCCGTGATCTCTTCGAGTTACGCCGTTTCGCCGAGCCTGCCGCCGCGAGGCTGGCAGCCCAGCGGCGCACGCCCACCGACATTGCGCGGATCGAGGCCGCCTACCGCGGCATGTCCGACAACCAGCCCTATGCCGACGCGACGATCCGCGCCGATCTGGCCTTCCACGAGGCCGTCTTCGCCGCTTCACACAACGCCACGCTGATGTGTCTGGCCAGCGCTGTCGCGGCCACGGTGCAGTGGTCGCTTCTGCTCAAATCGGTCGACGACCGCGATTTCTTCATCGCCTCCCTGGTCGATCACGAACGCGTGCTGGACGCGATCATCCAGCGCGACAGCGACCTCGCATCGGCCCGGATGACGGCGCTGGTGATCGACAGCCTGAACACGACGCTGGCCTTCCTGACCCCGGGCGCGACGGCAGCGATCCACAAAACGGCATGATTAAATCATACTATATATGCGCCATCTGCGCTTTGTCGGCAGCGCGCGGCGTGGTGGGATGCCCGACGATGATCGCAGCGAGGCCGGCAGCTTCCATGCGACCGCCCTATCCGGCAACATCTAATCGATTCATATTCGCCTGATCAAGCCGCCCGACCATCACCCGAAGCCTACGGAAACGTCCCCCATGACACGGCCCAACGCCACCGAAATCCTGATGACCGGCCCGCTGATGGCCTATGCCGCCGACCAGTTGAAGGCCCAGTACGCCGTTCACGAATTGTGGAAGGCCGAGGACAAGGCGGCCTTCCTGCGCGAGATCTCCGGACGCGTGCGTGGCATCGCCGCTGGCGGCGGCCACAACCGGGTCGATGGCGCGCTGTTCGACGCGCTTCCCAACCTTGAGATCATCTCGAGCTTCGGCGTCGGCTACGACCATGTCGACGCAGCCGAGGCCGGCCGACGCGGCCTCATCGTCACGAACACGCCCGACGTCCTGACCGACGAGGTCGCTGACCTCGCCATCGGCCTGCTGATCTCGACCGTCAGGCAATTGCCGCAGGTCGACCGCTATCTGCGCGAGGGCAAGTGGCTGAAGGCCGCCTATCCGCTGACGACCTCGCTGCGCAAGCGCTCGGTCGGCATCGTCGGCCTCGGCCGCATCGGCAAGGCTGTGGCCCACCGCATCGAGGCTTTCGGGCTGCCGATCGCCTATCACGGCCGCTCGCGCCAGGCGGACGTCCCCTATCGCTACTATCCCTCGCTGGTCGAGATGGCGGCCGATGTCGACACCCTGATCTCGGTCGCGCCCGGCGGCGCCTCGACCCATCACATCATCAATGCCGAGGTGTTGAAGGCGCTCGGCCCCAACGGCATCGTCGTCAATGTCGGGCGCGGCACCGTGATTGACGAGAAGGCGCTGGTCGAAGCACTGCAGAACAAGACCATCCTCTCGGCCGGCCTCGACGTCTTCGAGGATGAGCCCCGCGTGCCGGCCGAGCTGATCGCGATCGAGCATGCCGTGCTGCTGCCCCATGTCGGCTCGGCCTCCGTCCACACCCGCGAGCAGATGGGCCAGCTCCTGGTCGACAATTTGCTCTCCTGGTTCGATGACAAGGGCCCGCTCACGCCCGTTGCCGAGACCCCATGGAAAAAGGCCTGACCGGACGGATGCGCCTCGCTGCGCTGGCAGCCCTGCCGCTTCTGGCGGCTGGGAGCCTTCTCCCTGCAGCCGGTCTCCACGCCCAGACCGCCCCGCCGCCGCGCGGCGCGGACCGGGCGCCCGAGGCAATCCGCGCCCTGCTCGGCGCCTGGGATCTCGAGATGCCCGGCGCCTCGCGCGGCTGCACGGTCACGCTCGGCGCCGAGGCGGCGCCCCAGGGCCGCCAGCTCCGCTTTCCCGCGACGTGCCGCCGGGCCCTGCCGATCCTGGACACCGTGACCGGCTGGAACCTCGCGCCGGAAGGCGGGCTGCGGCTGCAGGATGCACAGGGCAAGACGGTGATCGCCTTCCGCGACGGCGCTCCCGAGCGCGGCTTCACCGGCAGCGGCTCCGACGGCAAGGCCTATGCGCTGGCCTCGAAGAACCATCCGCGCGCAGCGCGGCGCCCCGTCGCCAGCCCGGCCGAACTCGCCGCAACGGCGGCCCAGCGCCCGACCCTCGTCGATCCCGCCCGCGCGCCAGCACCCGACACCCTGCCCGGTCGCTACGCGGTGATGCGCCAGCCCGACCGCGAAGCCTGTCGCATCGTCCTGAGCCCTGCGGCCACCGGCGCGCCGGCTGCAGGCCCGGCCGCTTTCGAGGGCCTGTGCAGCGACACCGGGCTCGCGATCTTCGATCCCGCCGGCTGGCGCTATCTGGCCGGCCGGCTCACGCTGGTCGCCCGGAAAGGCCACGGCGTCGAACTCGTCTTCGAGAACGGCCAGTGGCGCAAGGACCCCGCGGTCGGCGCGCCGCTTCTGCTGCGCAGGCTCGCGCCCTGATCGGAACACGACCGGGGCGTATGGCATCAGCCATTGGTCCCGATTGTGAGAGCCCCGACCTGCCGTTAGGTTAGGCTGAAACGGGATGTTGCAGCGCGTCTCTGGCGATCGGGCCTGATCGTTCCTAGATCGGCGCGACGCGCCCGAAGCCGGGGCGCAGACAAAAGGATCGCCTGATGTTCAACGCCAAATCCCTTCTCGATGCCCTCGTCAGCGCTGGCACCCAGGCCGGCAAGCCTCGCGGCCAGGGCCAGACGGGCACGCTCGGCTCCATCCTGGGCGGCCTCGCCGAACAGGTTCAGAAGAGCGGCGGCGTCGGCGGGCTCGCCGGCATGGCCGGCCAGATCCTGACGCAGGCGACGCAAGGCGTCGGCGATGCCGCGCGCCAGACCGGCGTGCAGCAGAAGGCCGGCGAGGCGCTGGGCCAGGTCTCCGGCGGGCGCTCGGCGCAGGATGTGCTGGCCCAGGCCAAGGCGATGTTCGACAAGAACCCGGCGATGGCGACCGCCGTGCTCGGCGGCCTCGGCGCACTGGTCTTCGGCTCGTCGGCCGGCCGGGCCGTCGTCGGCTCCGCTGCCCGTCTCGGCGGCATGGCTCTGATCGGCGGCCTCGCCTACAAGGCCTATCAGAACTACCAGTCCGGCAAGCCGATGCTCGATATCGGCAGCCCCGAGGTTCTGCCCGCCCCCTCCGGCACCGGCTTCGAGCCGGGAGCCGCGAGCGAGGCGACCGCGCTCGTCTTTATCCAGGCCATGATCGCCGCGGCCGCGGCCGATGGAGCAATCGATGCCGACGAGCGCGCCGCCATCCTGGGCGGCCTGCGCGAGGCCGGTTTCGATCAGGAAGCGAATGAGTGGCTGGCCAGGGAAATGGCCAATCCGGCTTCCGTCGAAACCCTGGTCGAGGGTGCCGAAAGCCCCGAGCTGGCAGCGCAGATCTACACGGCGGCGCGCATCGCCATCAATCCGGACACGCCGAAGGAAAAGGACTTCCTCGCCGGGCTGGCGGCCTCGCTCGGCCTCGACGCCGAACTCGTCGCCAACATCGACGCCGCCGCCAGCGCGGCGAAGGTCTGACGCACGCCCGGATCGTCCCGGGCATCCCCGGCGTCCAATCGCTCGCGCCGCAGCCGCAGCTCTCCGAGCGGCGGCTGCGGCCTGCACTGCATGCCATCGCGGATCGTCGCGTCACGGTGTCAGGCGGCTGTTAATCATGGCAGCCGAATGACCGGCCTCCGCCCCCCGTCATCCACCCGGACTTAGGATTTATCGGCGAGTAAGGCAGGCGCCAGAACGGCTCACTGTCGGCAGACGCTCGCCCGGAGCATGTCATCGGCGCCCGGACGCAATAACGGCGCAAGGGAAAAAGAGACACGGCTATGGCTTTGACTGCGCTGATCAGGGCGATGCGGCCGCATCACTGGCTCAAGAACGGCCTCGTATTCGTTCCGATCTTGCTCAACCATGACGTCTTCGACATTGCAGCGATCGGCCATGGCGCCATCGCGTTCCTGGCCTTCAGCCTGCTGGCCTCCTCAATCTATCTCCTCAACGACATCGTCGATGTCGAGGCCGACCGGCGCCATCCGACGAAATGCAAGCGCCCGCTGGCGGCCGGCGAAATCACCGAGCGCCAGGCCTATGCAGCCGTGCCCGTTCTGCTCGTCACCGCCTTCGCGCTCGCCTGGCTGCTGCCGCAGCCGAAGCTTTTCCTGTTGGCGCTCGGAGCCTATCTCGCGCTCGCTTTGGCCTATCTCTTCGTCCTCAAGCGCAAGCTGCTGGTCGATGTGCTCGGCCTGGCCGCCCTGCACACCCTGCGCATCCTCGCCGGTAATGCCGCCGCGGCGATTCCGCTCTCCTCGTGGCTGCTCGCCTTCTCGATGTTCCTGTTCCTGAGCCTGGCCTTGGTGAAGCGCTATGCGGAGCTGCGCATCACGCAGGACCAGTCCGGTCTGAAGAAGGCGGGGCGCGGCTATCATGCCGAGGACATTGAGGCGCTCTCGCAGCTCGGCATGGCCTCCGGCTGCACCTGCGCGCTGATCATGGCGCTCTATGTCGACAGCGCCGCCGTTAAGGAACTCTATCGCCATCCCGAACTGATCTGGCTGGTCTGCCCGATCATCCTCTACCAGATGGCGCGGATCTGGTTCCTGGCGCGGCGCGGGGCCATGCCGGACGATCCGCTCATCTTCATGATCCGCGACTGGCGCAGCCAGGTCACGGGCGCGACCGTGCTCGTGATCATGGTCGCGGCGACCCTGCTTCCGTGAGCGGCGCGCGATCCGACATCCGTTCCTGGGGCGGGTTGGCCGCGCAAGGCAGCCAGCCGCTCGCCCCCGAGGCGTGGATGGCCGACCCGTCGCCGCAACGCGGGCCCGTCCTGGCTTACGGCAATGGCCGCTCCTATGGTGATTCCTGCCTGAACGATGGCGGGCGGCTGATCCTGGCGCGCCGCCTCGACCGCATTCTCGCCTTTGACCGCGAGAGTGGGCTCGTCTCCTGCGAGGCCGGCGTCCTGCTGGATGACCTGCTGAAGCTCGTCGTGCCCGCCGGCTGGTTTCCGCCGGTGACTCCGGGCACCTGCTTCGTCACGATCGCCGGGGCGCTCGCCAACGACGTCCACGGCAAGAACCATCATCGTGCCGGCACCTTCGGCCGCCACGTTCGCGCCTTCGAACTCGTGCGCTCGGACGGGCGGCGGCTGACCTGCGCGCCCGACATCAACGGCGCGCTCTTCGCCGCCACCATCGGCGGCATGGGTCTCACCGGCCTGATCACGCAGGTCACGCTGCAACTCATGCCGGTGGCCTCCGCCGAGATGCAGCAGGAGGCCATCCACTTCGACGGGCTCGACCGCTTCTTCGCCATCGCCGCAGAATCCGATGCGACGCATGACTACACCGTCGCCTGGGTCGACGCGCTCGCAAGCGGCTCGGGTTTCGGGCGCGGCGTGTTCTTCCGCGCCAACCACGCGCCGGCCTCGAACCGGCCGCCGAGCCGCCCGAGGCGCAGCCTGCCCTTCCCGATCAGGCCGCCGGTCCCGCTGATCAACCGCGTGACGCTGCGCGCCTTCAACGCGCTCTACCGCGCGATGCAGCCACGCTCGCCGGAGCCGCGGCGCATCGCCTATCGCCCGTTCTTCTATCCGCTCGACCGGGTCCGCAACTGGAACCGCGCCTATGGGCCGAACGGCCTGCGCCAGTTCCAGTGCGCTATCCCGATGACCCATGCGCGCGATGCCGTGGAGGAGATGCTGCGGCGGACGCTCGCCGCCGGCGAGGCTTCGTTCCTCACCGTGCTCAAGCTCTTCGGCGACGTGCCTTCACCCGGAATGATGTCCTTCCCGCTTGCGGGCGCGACGCTGACGCTCGACGTCCCCAATCGCGGCGCGCGCACGACCAGGCTTCTCGACGAGCTCGACGCCGTCACGCTGGCCGCGGGCGGCCGCGTCAACCCCTACAAGGACGCCCGCATGTCGCCCGCGACCTTCGAGGCCTCCTTCCCGCACTGGCGCGATTTCGCGGCACATATCGACCCGGGTTTCTCGTCGAGCTTCTGGCGGCGCGTCACGGCCGGCTGAGTTCGTTCCGAAGTGCGTCCCGCACCCAAGCCCTCATCCTGATGAGGGCGGAGGGTCCACAAAAAATCTTTCCATCGCCTTGAACCTCCCCGCCGCCCGCCGCGACCAACGGTCATGAAGGGCGAATGGTTCGCCCCCAAGACATTCTGGGAGATCAAGACGATGACCCGCTTCAAGACCGTGACGATGGCCGCCCTGACCGCCCTGACCCTGGGCACCACCCTGACCGCCACCTCCGCCGAAGCCGGCTACTGGGGTCGCCGCGGATATGGCTGGGGCGCGGGTGCCGGCATCGTCGGCGCGATCGCAGCCGGCGCCATCATCGCCGGCGCGACCCGCCCGGCCTATGGCTACTCCGGTGGCTATTACGGCGGCCGCAGCTGCGAGATGGTCGAGCGCATCAACCGCTACGGCGAGGTCGTCGGCTACCGCCGCGTCTGCGGCTACTACTGAGCATTGCGGTTCAGCGGCCCGGGGCCAGGAACCCGCAGGGCCGCCGCCCCCTCCACGGATTGATCGAGCCCCTCCCCACTATGGCTCCCTGCTCGCGCCGGGAGCCTTTTTTCGTTTGGCGTCGCGACAACGAAAAAGGGCCGGCGAACCGGCCCTTTCGCAACGATCTCAGTCAGGCAATTCAGCCCTTCGCCACCGCAACCTTGCGCAGATAGTCGGTGACAATGCGGGTGATGCCGCGCGAGAGCAGGTCGTCCAGCGCATCGATGAAGGTGTCGCAATCCTCGCGCGTCGCGATCAGCGGCGGCTCGAGCCGGATGACGTTGCGGTTGTACTCGGTGAAGGCAACGAGCACGTCGTAATCCTTCAGCAGCAGCGCCCCGATGAAGCCGCAGAGCGAACCCTTCAGCTTGTCGTCGAGCAGCGCGACCATATGCTTGAGCCCGAAGGGCATGGTCTCGCTGATGTCCTGGAACTCGACACCGATCATCAGGCCGCGCCCGCGGATCTCCTTGAGCAGGCTCGGATGCTTGACGCGCAATTCGTTCAGCCGCGCGATCAGGTAATCGCCCTGGCGCTGGGCGTTGCCCATGAGGTCTTCCTCATAGAGCACGTTCAGCCCTTCGATCGCCGAGATGCAGGCCTCGCCCATCCCGCCGAACGTGGCCTGGGCATGGATCAGCGCGGTCTTCGGCTTGCCATAGGCCTTCATGTACAGCTCGCGGCGCGCGATCATCGCGCCCATCGCCGCCTTCGAGCCGCCGAGCGCCTTGGCCAGCGCGGTCACGTCCGGCACCACGCCGTCGCGTTCGAAGGCGAAGAACTGGCCGGTGCGCCCGAGCCCGCACTGCACCTCGTCGGCGACCCAGAGCACGCCGTGCTTGTCGCAGAGCGCGCGCAGCTCACGCCAGAAGCCCAGCGGCGCCTCGACGATGCCACCGCCACCCTGGATCGTCTCCATCACCACGATGCCGATGGAAGGATCGCTCTCCAGCGCCTGCCGCACCGCCTCGATGTCGCCGAACGGCACCTTGACCCGGTTCTCGACCAGCTTGAACTGCGACTGGTAGAGCGTCGAATCCGTGACCGAGAGCACGCCCTTGGTCTTGCCGTGGAACGAGTTCGCCGCGTGCAGGATCTTGGACTTGCCCGGTCCCTGCGCCTGCTCGGCGACCTTCAGTGCCGCTTCCATCGCCTCCGAGCCGGTCGAGCCGAGAAAGACCATGTCGAGATCGCCGGGTGAGATCGCGGCGAGGTTGGCGGCGAGCGCCGAAGCGTATTGCGACATGAACGCCATGCAGATCTCATGGCGGTTCTCGTCCTGGAACTTCTTCCTTGCCGCAACAATGCGCGGATGGTTGTGGCCGAAGGCGACCGAGCAGAAACCACCGAAGAAATCGAGGATCTTGCGGCCGTCCCTGGTGATGTAGTGCATGCCCTCGGCGCGATCGACGAGGATCTTGTCGAAGCCGAGCAGCTTCAGGAAATGCACCTGGCCCGGATTGATATGGCTGGTGAAGAGCTCCTTCACCGTCTGCACGTCGAGTTGCTTGGCGTCCTCGACGCTGTAGAGCTTCGGGCGCGCGGGCATGTTCGTCACGGCGACATCGTCGTTCTTGAAGGCGGGCATGCTCATGCTGCGAGGCTCCTCTGGCTCTGCTGATGGGCATCGAGGCCCCGGCGGTATTCGGTGTAGGCGGCGAGCAGCATGTCCTCGTCGCGATGCATCGGCGTCCAGCCGAGTTCGCGCTTGGCCCTGGAGGTGTCGAGAATGCAGATCTCGTCGGCGATCATGTATTGCTCGGGATCCATGATCGGCAGGTTGACCGCATCGAGCGCGTTCAGCGTCAGCTTGACCAGCGCAGCCGGCGTCGGCAGCAGGATCGACTTCGAACCGGCATGCTTGATCAGGTCGCCGAGCAGCTTCTTCACCGGGGGCGGATCGTCGGAACCCAGATTATAGGCCGAATTGGGGAAGCCCGCCTGCCAGGCCGCGACGCAGGCGCTGGCACAGTCGAACACCGAGATGAACTGGTAGGGGTTACGTCCTGAACCGATCATCGGCACCGGCAGGTTCATGTCGATCAGCTTGAACAGCTTGACCAGGATGCCGAGGCGCCCGGGCCCGATGATCAGGCGCGGCCGGAAGATCGGAATCTGGAAGCCCTTGTCGCGATAGGTCTGGGCCAGCGTCTCGGTCGCGAGCTTGCTCTCGCCATATTCGCCGAGCGGACGGGCCGGATGGTTCTCATCCTGCGGCACGGTGACCGAATGGCCATAGATCATGTCGGTGGTGAAGTGGACGAGCTTGTTGGCGCCTCGCTTCTCCATCCAGCTCAGGATGTTCTGCGTGCCGTGATAGTTCACCGGCCAGAAGAAATCATGCCGCTCGGCCCGCGTCACGATCGGCGACAGCATCTTGGCCGAGAGATTGTAGACGAGGTCGTCCTTGTCGAGCGGGATGCCGTCGACGCTGTCCTGATCGGTGACGTCGATCTTGTGGAACGGCACCGTGGCGTAATGGGCGTGGTTGCCCTTGACGATGTCGGCGACCAGCACCGCCTCGCCCATGGCTGCGAGGTCCGCCGCCAGATGCGAGCCGACGAAGCCGTCGCCGCCGATGATGATATGTTTCACGCGCGCGCTCTCCGGCTTAGGCGGGCAGGCGCGGGCGCTGGTTGCGCACCGGCACGGGAACGGGAACCAGCACCGGTTTCGGCTCCAGCAGGGCGCCGAGGCGCAGGAACAGGCGAACGATCAGATCCATGATGTCCCTCAGCTTTGTGCGATGAAGATCGTGCCGAGCACGATGAAGCCGATGCCCGCGATCCGCGCCGCGCCCACATCCTCGTTGAAGACGAAGTAGGCGTAGGCCGCGACCACGACATAGGCGAGGCTCAGGAAAGGGTAGGCGTAGGAGATCTGCACCTTCGACAGCACGACCAGATGCGAAGCCATGCTGATGACAAAGGTGCAAAGCCCCGCGAAGACGAAGGGGTTGAAGACCACCCGGAAAACTGTCCAGATCAGCCCGTCGCCGGCCACGTCGAGCGTGCCCACGCCGGTCATACCGCGCTTCAGCATCAATTGCGCGGCGGCATTGGTCAGCACCGTGAACAGGATCAGGGGAATATAGGCGTTCATCGGCGCTCGGGCTTTTCCACAAGTCTTCGGACCGGAAGAAAGTCTCCCGATACAAGGTTGGCTTCGGCCTCTGGATGGCGCGGAAAATACTTCAAATGCCTTACGCCGCGGGTCTTACCTCGGCGTAACGTTAAGATGAGACTGACGCGATTTCGGAAAGTTGCGGTAATCTCCGAGGTCGGCGGCAGGCGCCCTCCGAGGTTCGCATGAGCCCCCGGCACAAGCCGTGTTCAGATCGTCGCGGAACAGCGACGGACGATCGATGATTTCGCTTCAGCCGCCGCGCCTGATCCCCAGCGTCTTGATCCGCGAGGCCAGCGTCGTCGCCGGCAGGCCGAGGATCGCGGCCGCCCCGTTCGGCCCGCTGATCCTGCCGCCGGCACTCTCCAGCGCCGCCTGGATGCTGGCGCGGTCGCGCTCGCGCCGCTCGGGCTCGGTCAGGATCGCGCCCGCCGCCGGTGCCGGCACAAGGCTGGCCAACGGGCTCCGGCCGCTCTCCGGCAGGGCGACGAACAGGCGGCCGTTGCGGGCCAGGATCGCCGCGCGCTCGATCACATTCTGCAGTTCGCGGACATTGCCCGGCCAGTCATAGGCGCAGAGCCGGCGTGCATCGCCCTCGCTCAGCATCAGCCCTTCGACCTTGAGCTTGCGCTGCGCCCCGCTCAGGAAATGCAGCGCCAGCAGCGGGATGTCCTCGACACGCTCGCGCAGCGGCACCGAGACGATCGGGAAGACGTCGAGCCGGAAATACAGATCCTCGCGGAAGCGGCCCTCACGCACCTCGCGGCGCAGGTCCTTGTTGGTCGCGGCGATGATGCGGACATCGACATGGCGGGTGCGCTCCTCGCCGACACGCTCGAACTGCCCCTCCTGCAGCACCCGCAGCAGCTTACCCTGGAGCTCCAGCGGGATCTCGCCGACCTCGTCGAGGAAGAGCGTGCCGCCATCGGCCAGCTCGAAGCGGCCGACACGGTCGCGCAGCGCGCCGGTGAATGCCCCTTTCACATGGCCGAAGAACTCGCTTTCGAACAGTTCGCGCGGGATCGCGGCGCAGTTTACCCGGATCAGCGGGCGGGCGTTACGCTCGCTCGCCTCGTGGATCGCGCTGGCGATCAGCTCCTTGCCCGTGCCGGATTCTCCGGTGACCAGCACGGCGGCATCGGTACGCGCCACCAGCTCGACCTGGCTCAGCGTCTTCTGGATCGCGCCCGAGCGGCCGACGACGCCGCGATGGTTGCGCTCCAGCCGCATCTCCTCCTGCAGATAGGCGTTCTCGCGCTGCAACCGCTCGCGCAGCGTATCGACCTCCGCCAGCGCCGCGCGCAGGCGCTCGTCGGCCTCGTGGCGCTGGCTGATGTCACGGAAGATGATGACGGCCCCGACCAGCCGGCCGCGGTCGCGGATCGGCGTCGAGGTGTACTCGACCCAGAACCCCGAGCCGTCCTTGCGGAAGAACATCTCGTTCTCGACATGATGCACCGCCCCGTCGCGGAAGGCCGCATAGATCGGGCATTGCTGGTGCGGGTAATGCGTGCCGTCCGGCCGGTGATGATGAACCGCGGCATGCATGTCGCGGCCGATCAGTTCGCCGGTCTCCCAGCCGAGCATCGCTTCGCCCGCCGGATTGACGAAGGTCGTCCGCCCCTCGGCATTGACGCCGAAAATGCCCTCGCCCGCGGCGCGCAGGATGAGCTGGTTACTGCGCTCGATCTCCTGGAACAGCCGCTCGGTGCGCCGCCACTCATTGAGCCCGCCGCGGACATGCTGCTCGGCCTCGGCGTCGAGATCGCGCCGGTGGCGCAGGTCGAGATCGTAGAAGGTCAAAAGCACGGAGGGGTCCGGCTGCGTCAGCAGCCGCGAGCCGATGCATTCGACATGGATTGGCCCGCCATCGGCGCAAAGCGGGGCCAGCGCGCGCGTCCAGTAGCGGCCCTTGTGCAGCACGGCTTCCGTGAACACGGTCAGCGCCGCCGCCTGTCCCGGAAAGACCGCCATCACCGAGGCGCCGACGAGGTCGCGCTCCAGCGGCGTGAACAGGCGCCGCGCCTCCTCGTTCGCCGCCAGGATCCGCCCCGACAGCACGTCCACGGCCAACGCGGCATCGACCATGCTCTCGAACAGCCAGGTCGTCTGCGGGTGCAGGGCTGCCGCCTGCAAAGGCGGGGGCTGGGAAGGTTCGCTCAAGGCGATCGTTCTCGCGACATCTCGTGATTTGAATCACGAAAATTCGTCATTAACGAGATTTCGTCAAGCCCCGATTTCTCGTAAGACTTTGATTTTCATGCCGTCCCTGGCGCAGTCGGAGCTGGCCCGCTGCTTGCTAATCCAGATCGACCGACCAGCCGCCCATTCGATCAGCCGGAGGACTCGCGCATGGCCTTGTTCAAGAATCCGTTCGACGCCGATCGCCGTATCCGCCGGGGTTGCGATTGCGGCCGGCACCAGAGCCAGTCCGAACATGAGCAGGCGATTCGGGCCGAGGCTGTCGAGGTATCGGCCAGCGAGGACGGACGCTATGCGCGCGTCGTCGAGAACGCCGTCATGCGGGCGCTTTTCCCCCATGATGTGCAGCGCCGCTTTTTCCTGAAGCAGGTCGGCGCCTCGACCGCGATGGCTGCGATCTCCAGCCTCTTCCCGCTCGCCGCCGCGACCGAGGCCTTCGCCCAGGCCGTCCCGGAGAAGAAGGACCTCAAGGTCGGCTTCATCCCGATCACCTGCGCCACGCCGATCATCATGGCCCAGCCGATGGGCTTCTATGAAAAGCACGGCCTCAACGTCGACGTCATCAAGACCGCCGGCTGGGCCGTCGTGCGCGACAAGACCATCAACAAGGAATACGACGCCGCCCATATGCTCTCGCCGATGCCGCTGGCGATCTCGATGGGCGCGGGCTCGAACCCGATCCCCTACACGATGCCGGCGGTCGAGAACATCAACGGCCAGGCGATCACGCTGGCGATGAAGCACAAGGACAAGCGCGATCCGAAGTCGTGGAAGGGCTTCAAATTCGCCGTTCCCTTCGATTACTCGATGCACAACTACCTGCTGCGCTACTACCTCGCCGAGAACGGCATCGACCCCGACACCGATGTCCAGATCCGCGCCGTGCCGCCGCCGGAAATGGTCGCCAACCTGCGCGCCGACAACATCGACGGCTTCCTCGCCCCCGACCCGGTCAACCAGCGCGCGGTCTTCGACGGCGTCGGTTTCATCCACATTCTCTCCAAGGAAATCTGGGACGGCCATCCCTGCTGCGCCTTCGCCGCCTCGAAGGAGTTCGTCACCCAGACGCCGAACACCTATGCGGCCCTGCTCAAGGCGATCATCGACGCCACCGCCTTCGCCTCCAAGAACGAGAATCGCAAGCCGATCGCCGAGGCCATCGCGCCCGCCAATTATCTCAACCAGCCCGTGACGGTCGTCGAGCAGGTGCTGACGGGAACCTATGCCGACGGGCTCGGCAATGTGAAGCGCGATCCCAAGCGCATCGACTTCGACCCTTTCCCCTGGGAGGGCTTCGCCGTCTGGATCCTCACGCAGATGAAGCGCTGGGGGCAGGTCAAGGGCGAGATCGACTATGCTGGCGTGGCGAAACAGGTCTTCCTCGAGACCGACACAGCCAGGCTGATGAAAGAGGTCGGCCTGACCCCGCCGACCAGCGGCTCGAAGACCATCGTCGTGATGGGCAAGACCTTCGATGCCTCGAAGCCCGAGGACTACATCAAGAGCTTCGCGATCAAGCGGACCTGACAGGTGATGGAAAGCCCGTCCGAGCCTCCGCGTCCGCCGCTGCCGCCCTTCACGGCCGACAGCGCCGCGCAGAAGGCGCGCGGCGCCGAGGACGCCTGGAACAGCCGTGATCCGGTCAGGGTCGCGGCGGCCTACACGCTCGACAGCCGCTGGCGCAACCGCTCGGAATTCTTCTCCGGGCGGGAGGCGATCGCCGGTTTCCTCGAGCGCAAATGGGCCCGGGAACAGGATTACCGGCTGATCAAGGAGGTCTGGGCCTTCCATGGCAGCCGCGTCGCGGTGCGCTTCGCCTATGAATGGCATGATGCCGACGGCGCCTGGTTCCGCTCCCATGGCAACGAGCAATGGCAGTTCGCGGAAGACGGCCGCATGGCCCGGCGCGAGGCTTCGATCAACGACGTCGCGATCACGGAAGCCGACCGGCTGTTCCGCTGGCCGCTCGGCGCCCGCCCGGCCGACCATCCCGGCCTGACGGAGCTCGGACTGTGACCAGCGGGCTCAATCTCCGGGCGGGGCTTCTGTCGCTGACGATCCTCGTCATTTTCCTAGTGGCCTGGCACATCGCCACGCAAGGCAGCACCGAGCCCGCCGCCGGCATCGACCCGGAATACGCCAAGCTGATGGGCCTTGAGGTCACGCAGGGAAAATCGGCGATGCCTGGCCCGCTCGATGTGGCCAGGACGATCTGGGGCCATCTCAGGAACCCGTTCTACGACAAGGGCCCGAACGACAAGGGGCTCGGCATCCAGCTCGCTTTTTCGCTCGGCCGGGTGCTGCTCGGCTATGCGCTGGCCGTGCTCGTCGCCGTGCCGCTCGGCTTCCTGATCGGCATGTCGCCGCTGATCTCGAAAGCGCTCGATCCCTTCATCCAGATTCTGAAGCCGATCTCGCCTTTGGCCTGGATGCCGCTGGCGCTCTACACGATCAAGGATTCCGGCATCTCGGCGATCTTCGTGATCTTCATCTGCTCGGTCTGGCCGATGCTGCTGAACACCGCCTTCGGCGTCTCGGCCGTGCGCAAGGAGTGGCTCAACGTGGCCCGCACGCTCGAGGTCGGCCCGGTCAGGCGTGCCTTCACCATCATTCTGCCGGCCGCCGCCCCCACCATCCTCACCGGCATGCGCATCTCGATCGGCATCGCCTGGCTGGTCATCGTCGCGGCCGAGATGCTCGTGGGCGGCACGGGCATCGGCTACTTCGTCTGGAATGAGTGGAACAACCTCTCGATCACCAATGTCATCGTCGCGATCACCGTGATCGGCGTGATGGGCATGATCCTCGACCAGACCTTGGCGCGCCTGCAGCGCGCCGTGACCTATCCGGATTGAGCCGATGAGCCCGACCGAAAAATTCATCTCGATCGAGGGCATCGCCCGGCGTTACCCGAAGGCAGGCGGCGGCCTGACGACGGTGTTCGAGGACCTTTGGTTCTCAATGAAAAAAGGCGAATTCGTCTGCGTCATCGGCCATTCCGGGTGTGGCAAGACGACCGTGCTCAATATCCTCAACGGCCTCGATGCGCCCGATGACGGCGCCGCGATCGTCGACGGCCGGGCGATCGAGGGCCCCTCGCTCGACCGCGCCGTGATCTTCCAGGGCCATTCGCTGCTGCCCTGGCGCAGCGTGCTCGGCAATGTCGCCTACGCGGTCGCCGCGCGCCATCGCGACTGGCCGAAAGCCAGGGTCACCGCCCATGCCATGGCCTTCATCGAGAAGGTGGGGCTGAAGGGCTCGGAGCTGAAGAAGCCGTCGGAGCTGTCCGGCGGCATGAAGCAGCGCGTCGGCATCGCGCGTGCGCTCTCGATCGAGCCCAAGATGATGCTGATGGACGAGCCGTTCTCGGCACTCGATGCGCTGACGCGCGGCACGCTGCAGGACGAGGTCCGGCGCATCTGCCTGGAGACCGGCCAGACCGCCTTCATGATCACCCACGATGTCGACGAGGCGATCTATCTCGCCGACCGCATCGTGCTGATGACCAACGGCCCCCACGCCATGATCGCCGAGATCGTCGAGAACCCGCTGCCGCGCGACCGCATCCGCGCCGAGGTGCATCACCACCCCGACTACTACGCCATCCGCAACCATCTGATCGACTTCCTCGTCACCCGCTCGAAGACCTTCAGGGACACGATCCCCGAAGGCTACGACCGCCGCCATCCACCGGTGGTGCGGCCGGGCGCGGATGGTTCGGGGCCGGATGCAGGGCGGAAGGCGGCGTGACGGACCATGGTCTTCTCAGCCCGTCCAGAACAGGGCGCGGGGAACCCTCTCCCGTAGGGAGAGGGCAGGGTGAGGGGTCGGCCCTTCGCCGCTATTCCCGCAACCCGACCGCGGCTGCTGGTGCAGCGGCTCGCTGGTCCACCGGCTACACCTCACCCCTGCCCCTCTCCTTACAGGAGAGGGGTTCCTCGCGCCTCATCCGGCGAGGGCCGGGATACGATCAACCAGGGAGACAACACCATGAAGCGCGAAGAGCTCACCGAGAAGATCCTCGACATCAAGCGCGAGAAGGGCTGGAGCTGGAAGTACATCTCCGAGGAGATCGGCGGCATGTCCGAGGTGCTGATCGTCGGTGCGCTGCTCGGCCAGATGAAGCTGGTCAAGCCGCTGGCCGAGAAGGCTGCTGCCCTTTTCGGTCTGACCGAGAATGAAAAGCGCATGCTCAACGAAGTGCCCTATCGCGGCACGGGCACGCCGATGCCGCCGACCGACCCGCTGATCTACCGCTTTTACGAGATGGTGATGGTCAACGGGCCCGCCTGGAAGGCGCTGATCGAGGAGGAGTTCGGCGACGGCATCATGTCGGCGATCGACTTCAACATCGAGTTCGAGCGCGAGCCGAACCCGAAGGGCGACCGCGTCAAGATCGCCATGTCCGGCAAGTTTCTGCCCTATAAATATTATGGCAACGAGCAGGGCATCCCGGATTACGGTTTCAAGGAGGTCTGACGCGGCCATCCCGCGCCCGCCGTCTCCTCCGATCGCCGACGCGAGGCGTTCGCGGGAGCCTCGGAGGACGGCGACGGCGGAGCATGATAATAAGGCCGGCCTGGCTGACACAGGGTCTCCGCCATGCCGTTTCCCAACCGCGTCGCCCCTGACGGCCGCCTCTTCGCCGATCCGGCCCGCGGCCTGCTCTTCGGCAATCGCGGCGGGCGCTTTCACGATCCGCAGACCCGCGCGCTGCCGCAGCGGACCTATGCTAGCCGGCAATGGATCTGCTGCGTGCTCGCTTTCAAGGGCCGGCGCAGACAGGTCTGGGGCAAGGGCTATACCGAGCTGTTCTTCTGCGACGAGATCACCGCGCTCGCCGCCGGCCACCGCCCCTGCATGGAATGTCGGCGCGCCGATGCGCTCGCCTATCGCGCCGCTCTGATGCGAGGCACCGGCCTCACCGACACGCCCTCCTTCCCCGAGATCGACCGCCGCCTCGACCATGAACGCCGCAGCGGCCGGGTGAACAGGCTCCACCACATCCCTGTCGCCGACCTGCCGGATGGCAGCATGATTTTGCGCGAGGACGGGCAGGGCTTCCTTGCGCTCAAGAGCGGGCGGGCCCTGCTCTGGTCACCGGCCGGCTATGTCGCGCGGCTGGAGCCGCCGGCCGGCATCGTCCATGTGCTGACCCCACCGTCGACGCTCGCCGCGCTCGCCAACGGCTATCGCCCGCTCTGGCACGGCAGCGCCTGACCGGCCCGGCCCGTCCGGAACCTTTTCGTCCGCAGCAGCGTTGCCATCGCATTGATCGTCACATTCACTCTTGGGGGTGCTCCAATGCGTTCGATTGCTCTCTGGTTGCTCGGCATTCCGATTCCGATCATCATTCTGCTCTGGTTCTTCATGCGCTGAGCGGTTTGCACCATCGGCACAAGCGACATGGCCGGGCTTTTGCCCGGCCATGTTCGTTTTCGTGAACGACCATCGCTGCCGCCACGGACTGACAGTCGGGTCTGTCATGCGCAGCCCTGTCACATGACGACGCATCGCAGCATTGCGCCTGCTTCCCATCGCAACGTCGCCGGAACTGCCCTATATGCCGCCCATGTCAGCGATCATCTCCGTCTCCGGCGTCTCCAAGACCTACGCCTCCGGCTTTCAGGCCCTGAAGTCGGTCGACCTCGACATCAGGCCGGGCGAGATCTTCGCCCTGCTCGGGCCCAACGGCGCCGGCAAGACGACGCTGATCAGCATCATCTGCGGGTTGGTCAATCCGAGTACGGGAACGGTGCGGGCCGACGGACATGACATCGTCACGGATTATCGCGCCGCTCGCGCCACCATCGGGCTGGTGCCGCAGGAACTCACCACCGACGCCTTCGAGACGGTGCGCGCGACCGTCGCCTTCAGCCGCGGCCTGTTCGGCCAGCGCCGCAATCCAGCGCTCGTCGAGCAGGTGCTGAAAGACCTCTCGCTCTGGGACAAGCGCGACAGCCAGATCCGCACCTTGTCGGGCGGCATGAAGCGCCGGGTCATGATCGCCAAGGCGCTGGCGCATGAACCGCGCATCCTCTTCCTCGACGAGCCGACCGCCGGCGTCGATGTCGAGCTGCGGCAGGATATGTGGCAGCTCGTGCGCCGCCTGCGCGACAGCGGCGTCACCATCATCTTGACCACGCATTACATCGAGGAGGCCGAGGAGATGGCCGACCGCGTCGGCGTGATCAGCAAGGGCGAGATCATCCTGGTCGAGGACAAGGTCGAGCTGATGCGCAAGCTCGGCCGCAAACAATTGACCCTGACGCTGCAACAGCCACTGGCAGCCCTGCCTCCGGCCCTGTCCGGCTACGATCTGGCATTGACCGAGGACGGCGCGGAACTCGTCTTCACCTACGACACCAAGGCCGAGCGCACCGGCATCACGGCTTTGCTGCACGCCCTCGGCGAGGCCGGCATCCGCTTCAAGGATTTGCGCACGAGCCAGAGTTCGCTCGAGGATATTTTCGTCAGCCTGGTGAGGGACCGCCGATGAACACCGGCATCAACTGGCCAGCGATCCGCGCGATCTATCGTTTCGAGATGGCGCGCACTTTGCGCACGCCCCTGCAGAGCGTCGTCTCGCCGGTGCTCTCGACCTCGCTTTATTTCGTCGTCTTCGGCGCGGCCATCGGCTCGCGCATGCAGGCGATCGACGGCATCCCCTATGGCGCCTTCATCGTGCCTGGCCTGATTATGCTGACGTTGCTGACGCAGAGCATCGCCAACGCCTCCTTCGCGATCTATTTCCCGAAATTCACCGGCACGATCTACGAGCTGCTCTCCGCGCCCGTGGCCTGGTGGGAGGTGGTGATCGGCTATGTCGGTGCGGCCGCCACCAAATCGATCGTGCTCGGACTGATCATCCTGCTCACGGCCACCTTCTTCGTGCCGCTGCGGATCGAACATCCGGTCTGGATGCTGCTCTTTCTCGTGCTGACCGCGACAACCTTCAGCCTGTTCGGCTTCATCGTCGGCATCTGGGCCGACGGTTTCGAGAAGTTGCAGGTCATCCCGCTGCTGGTCGTGACGCCGCTCGCCTTCCTGGGAGGCTCGTTCTACTCGATCGAGATGCTGCCATCGTTCTGGCGGGGGGTCGCGCTGTTCAACCCGGTCGTCTACCTGATCAGCGGTTTCCGCTGGAGCTTCTTCGGCATCGCCGATGTCGGCGTCGGCACCAGCCTCGGCATGACGCTCGTCTTCCTCGCCGGCTGTATCGCCGTCGTCGGCTGGATCTTCCGCACCGGCTACCGCCTGAAGAACTAGGCGGCCTTCATATCGGCGAAGAAGGTGCCGACGGCGCCGCGCAGGATTTGCGCCTCGCGCGCCAGGTTCTCGGCGGTCGCCAGCGCCTGGCTGGCCGAGAGCATCGCCGCCTGCGAGGTCGCGGTCACACCCTCCATCTGTCGGGCGACGCTGGCGGTGCCGGAAGCCGTCGCCTGGGCACTGCTGGCGATCTCGGAGGTCGCCACCATCTGCTGGCCCGTTGCGCCGGCGATGGCGACCGTGTGCTGCGCTACCTCGCCCATGACGCTCGCGATGGTCTCGATCGCCGCGACCGCGCCTTGCGTCTCGCTCTCGAAGGCGGCGATGCGCTCCGCGATCTCGTCCGTCGCCTGGGCCGTCCGGCTCGCAAGCTGCTTGACCTCGGAGGCGACGACGGCAAAACCGCGCCCGGCCTCGCCGGCCCGCGCCGCCTCGATCGTGGCGTTGAGCGCGAGGAGGTTGGTCTGGGCCGCGATCTCGCGGATCAGGCCGATGACCTTGGCGATGCTGTCAGCGGCCTCCAGCAGGTTGACGACATTGGTGCGGGCACGTGCCGCGTCGGCGGCGGCGGTCCTCACCACGCTGTCGGTCTGGCCGATCCGGTCCGCGATGTCGGAAATCGATTCCGACAATTCCTCGGACGCCGCCGCGATGGCGCGGACATTGTCGGAGGCATCGAGTGTCGCCCCGCGGGCGTCGTTCGCCTGTGCGGTCGCACTCGTCGCCACCGCGTTCAGGCTGCGTGCGGTCTCCTCCATGCCCTCGGCACTGGCACGGACCGTGTTCAGCACGGAATCGATCCGCACGTTGAACTCCGCTATGAGTTGCTCGCGCTTGGCCTGACGCCGCATCCGAGCTGCATCGGCCGTGCGGGCGTCGGTCTCGAGCGCAGCACGCGCCGCCGCCGTCTCGTGGAACACGGCCACGGAGCGCGCCATGTCGCCGATCTCGTCGCGGCGGTTTGCCTGCGGAATGGATTCGACCGGCTCCGACGCCGCCATGCGCCGCATCGTCGTGGCCAGGAGGCGCAGCGGCTTGACCACGCAGCGGTCGACGACCGCGACGGTGAGTACAAGGCCGAACAGCAGGACCGCGAGGCCGACGGTGAGTTGCGTCCGCACACTATTGGCCTGCAGAAGATCGAGTTCATGATCCATGACGCTGCTGGCGGCCCCGCTCGCCGCCGCGATCCGCTTCAAGGCGGCGTTCAGCGCCTGTCGATTGCTGCGATTGGCCTCGTTGTTGCTGACCGCATTGACGGCAGCCGGGCCCTGTTGGCGTCCGAGACGGACCGCGTCCTCGCGGAATCCCACGAAAGCGTCGACCTGGGCGGCAACATCCGCGAAAGCGGCCATGTCGCCGGGCGGCACCAGGGGCCGCCACTGGGCCATCACGACCCGAATCTCGGCAAGGTTTTCGAGCAGGGGCACGGCGAAGCGTTCGCCATCCTGAGCGTCGCTGCTCATGATGATGCCGCGCGTATCCATCACCACTGCATTGACGAGACCATTCATCCGCTCGGCCATCAGCATCCGCAGCGAGGCCGCCTGCATCTCGTCGGTCATCGCGGCATAGCGGCTGAGCGTCTGCACGCCGATCACGATCGTGATCGCCGCCGCCAACGCGAGCAGCGCAACGCTTGCGAAGATCTGGCTGGAAATCCTGCGCAGGGCGGCCATTGCTGAAAGCTGTCTCTCGCTCATCGGCCCGGCGTCAACGCGCATCCCGGGAGCATCAGCATCTCCGACAATGATTAATCCGGCGTAATTGGCGGCGCGGAAGGCCCCTGCTGATCCGCCATGATTGACTTCGCCGGCCTCATCCTGTTCTCACACGGCCATGACCGACATCCAGACCTCCGACGCGCCGGGAGCCGGCGCCGCCCCGCATGCGCGCCGGCGCACCTTCGCGATCATCTCCCACCCCGACGCCGGCAAGACCACGCTGACCGAGAAGCTGCTCTATTTCGGCGGCGCGATTCAGCTCGCGGGCGAGGTGCGCGCCAAGGCGGGCCGCCGCCAGACATCGTCGGACTGGATGAAGATCGAACGCCAGCGCGGCATCTCGGTCGTGACCTCGGTGATGACCTTCGAATATGGCGGCCACGTCTTCAACCTGCTCGACACGCCGGGCCACGAGGACTTCTCCGAAGACACCTACCGCACGCTGACGGCGGTCGACTCGGCCGTGATGGTGATCGACGCCGCCAAGGGCATCGAGGCGCGGACCAAGAAGCTGTTCGAGGTCTGCCGGCTGCGCGACATCCCGATCGTCACCTTCATCAACAAGGTCGACCGCGAGACGCGCGACCTGTTCGACCTGATCAACGAGATCGAGACGACGCTGGCGCTCGATGTCGCGCCGATGACCTGGCCGGTCGGGCGCGGGCGCGAATTCGTCGGCACTTACGACCTCAAGACCAACAGCTTCCGCCGCAACCAGAAGGGCGACGAGAGCGCGCAGGACCAGAAGGTCTCCGGCTGGGAAGACAAGCTCTTTGACGAGCTCCTCCCCCATGGCGCGGCCGAGACCTGGCGCGAGGAGGTCTTCCTCGCCAGCGAGGGCCTGAAACCCTTCGACCTGACATCTTTCCGCGAGGGCCATCTGACGCCGCTCTATTTCGGTGCGGCGCTGCGCGACTATGGCGTGCGCGATCTCATTGACGCACTCGGTGCGCTCGCACCGAGCCCGCGCGCCCAGATCGCCGACAAGCGCACGATCGAAGCCGCGGAGCCGAAGATGACCGGCTTCGTCTTCAAGATCCAGGCGAACATGGACCCCAACCACCGCGACCGCATCGCCTTCATGCGCGTCTGCTCGGGCAAGCTCTCGCGCGGCATGAAGGCGAAGCTGGTTCGCACCGGCAAGCCGATGCCGCTCAACGCGCCGCAGTTCTTCTTCGCCCGCGACCGTTCGATCGCAGAAGAAGCCTATGCCGGCGACATCGTCGGCCTGCCCAATCACGGCACGCTGCGCATCGGCGACACGCTGACCGAGGGCGAGGACGTCGTCTTCAAGGGCGTGCCGTCCTTCGCGCCGGAAATCCTGCGCCGGGTCAAATTGAAGGACGCGATGAAGGCCAAGAAGCTGCGCGAGGCGCTGCAGCAGATGGCCGAGGAAGGCGTTGTCCAGATCTTCCTGCCGCATGACGGTGCGCCTGCCATCGTCGGTGTCGTCGGCGCGCTGCAGCTCGACGTGCTCAAGGAGCGCATGGATGTCGAGTACTCGCTGCCTGTCGATTTCGAGCCCTGCCAGTTCTCGATCGCGCGCTGGGTCTCCTCGCCCGACAAGGTGGCGTTGCAGAAATTCGTCGGCCTGAAGCCGTCCTCGATGGCCGACGACCTCGATGGCGATCCCGTCTTCATGGCGTCCAGCCAGTTCACGCTGAAATACGACGCCGAGCGCGCGCCGGAGGTCACCTTCTCGGATGTGAAGGACTACCAGAAGGTCGCGAAGGCCTGAGCGGGATCGCGAGCGCCGAAATCTCTCGATAGTGGGGTCAGTCCCTTCCCATCCGGGAGGAGGGCACCCACTCTCGGCGGTTCGCGCGGCAATTCGGGCTGTGATGCAAAAGTCACAGCCGGCCCGCTGATCTCCAGCTCTTGATCTCGGTCAAATCAATTCGGGCCGAATCCGGGCTTTTAGGAGGCATGAGTTGCGGAGGCGGCCTCGCGCTTCGCGCTCTCGATCTCCTGGGGGCTCCGCCATGTCACGCATCATCCGCCTTTCCGCCTGCGCCGCGCTGCTCGCCGCGACGGCGCTCACCTCGACCCAGCTATCTTCGGCGCATGCGGCCGATCTGCCCTCCACCAAGACGGCGCCGCTCGCGCCGATCATGACTCAGTGGAGCCCGTGGATGATCCGCGGCCGCGCCCTCTTTGTCGTTCCGCAGGAAGACGCAAAGCTGAAGCTCGGCGGCGCGCCGATCGTCGGCGGCGACGTCGACATCTCGAACTCGGTCGTCCCCGAACTCGATATCAGCTATTTCTTCACCAAGAATATCGCCGTCGAGCTCGTCCTCGGCGTCACCCCGCATAACGTGAAGGGCGCCGGTGCGCTCGCCGGTGCGCGCATCGGTTCGGCCTGGCTGCTGCCGCCGACCCTGATGCTGCAGTACCACTTCACCGATCTCGGCGCCTTCAAGCCCTATGTCGGCGTCGGCGTGAACTACACGATCTTCTTCAACGAGAAGGCCAAGGGCGGCTTCACCAGCTTTGACCTGAAGGACAGCTTCGGCGTCGCCCTCCAGGCCGGTTTCGACTACATGATCGACCAGCACTGGGGCATCAACTTCGACGTGAAGAAAATCTTCCTCGAGCCCAAGGTTAAGGTCAATAACGGCCTCGTCTCCGGCAAGGTCAAGATCGATCCCTGGCTGATCGGCGCCGGCGTCACCTATCGTTTCTGAGATATTCGGCGAATTCGGCCGGGGGAGGAAGGGAGTGGTTCGCCGCTCCCTTTTTCGCGTCTACTCCTCGGGCCTGGAGCATTTTCGAGCGAAGTGCACGCCGGTTTGCGTGAAGAAAATGCGTAAGAACGCGGAAATACTCTAGGTTTGCACGAAGCCGAGCGGGATCGCGGTGGTCGATTTCAGCTCCTCCATCGCGAACATCGAGGTGACGTCATTGAGGTCGATCCGCGAGATCAGCTTCTTGTAGAGCGCGTCATAGGCCGCGATGTCGCACACGCAGGCCTTGAGCAGATAGTCGATCTCGCCGCTCATCCGGTAGAAATCGACGATCTCCGGCAGGTCGTGCACAGCGGCATGGAAGCGCTCCAGCCACTCCATCGAATGCCGCGCCGTCTTGACCGCGATGAAGACCGTGACGCCGGCCTGCAGCTTGTCGCGGTCGAGCAGGGCGACCCGCTTCCGGATATAGCCCGTTGCCTCCAGCTTCTGCACGCGGCGCCAGCACGGCGTCGAGGACAGACCGACCACCTCGGCGAGTTCCGCCAGCGGCAGGCTCGCATCCTCCTGCAGGCACGCCAGGATGCGCAGGTCGAAGGCGTCGAGCTTGGCCATGCATGTCCCCGGAAATCGGAATTCGATAGTCGCCCTGCCGATCCAGAGCGCGATAATTTTCTAACTTCCCTACCAAATTTGGCAATAGATTTCAAAAGCCGTCGGGTTTGTCGCACCTTCGCAAACCCGTTTCGCCTCGCTCCGCTATCCTTGACCCATCATCGATCGGGCTGGAGCGGCGCATGCAGGGTTTTCTGAACGAGGAGCGCCGCGGCGCCGTGCTGCGCAGCCTGCGGACGGATGAAGGCACGCTCTCGCGCGATTATCTTGCCGCCGCCCGTAGCGTCCTGCGCGACCTCGTCGCCCTGCCCGACCTCGTCCGGCGCCTGCCGCTCGAGCGCAAGCCCGGCGGCTACACCCGCAACCTCCTCGCCGGCAACGAGGCCGTCAGCGTCTGGGCGATCCTCTGGGCGGAAGGAGCGACGACCTGCATCCACGACCACCATTGCTCCTGCTGCTTCGGTATCGTCACCGGCACCGTGACCGAGACCTGGTATCGCGCCATCGACGCGACGCGCGCAGTCGCCACCGAGGAGCAGGAGCGCCAGGCCGGCTATGTCGCCTGCATGCTGCCGTCGGGACCGAACATCCACCGCATGCGCAATCTCGGCTCGGGCGACGCCATCTCGATCCATATCTACGGCTTCGACCACGAGGCCCATGCCTCCTCGATCGAGACGGAATACACCGCCGTCGACGGCTGACGAGACCGCGCCCGCGGGGACAGGCCGCCGCGCTTGTCCCCGCAGTCCCACAACCGTCGATGATGGCCTCCCCTGACGAGGGAGCCATCCATGTCCATGCGCGGATCGGCCGCATCTGCGCCATCCAGCCCTCCGGCGCCGCCACCGCTCGCCGTCGCTGGCGCGCGTCTTCTGCGCCTCGCCCCCTCGGGCAGGGCTGAGATCGTCGACGGCATCGCCCGCCATTTCGACAGGCTCGCGCCGGGCGCCGGGATCACGACCCACCTGCGCCTCTGCCATCTCCTCGCCCAGGCCGCCCATGAAACAGACGGCTTTCGCACGCTCGAGGAATATGGCGGCGGCGCTTATTTCGCCCGCTACGAGGGCCGGCGCGACCTCGGCAACACGCTGGCCGGCGACGGCGCACGCTTCCACGGCCGCGGCATCTTTCAGCTCACCGGCCGTTTCAACTATCGTCGCTACGGCGCGCTGGTCGGAATCGACCTGGAGGCCGATCCGGAACGGGCGAAGGAACCGGCGGTGTCGCTCGCCACGGCCTTTGCCTATTGGCGGGATCGCGATTGCAATGAGGCAGCCGATGCGGACGACATCATCGCCGTGACGAAACGCATCAATGGCGGCCGCAACGGGCTGGCGCAGCGCACGCGCCTGCTGGCACTGGCGAAGACGATCTGGGTTTAGGGCGCGGGGAACCCCTCTCCTGTAAGGAGAGGGGCAAGGGTGAGGTGTCGGCCCCTCGACCAGTGTGATGCAACCCGATCGCTGCTGGCGCGAGCCTCATGCCGAAAACGGCCAACACCTCGCCCTGCCCTCTCCTTACAGGAGAGGGTCCCCCGCGCACTGTCTTGGACGGTCGAGGTCATTTCAGCCGTGGCCGGCCTTCAGCGCCTGGTCGAGATCGCCATAGAGGTCGTCGATATCCTCGATGCCGGTCGAGAGCCGGAGCAGATCGGGCGGGCAGGGCGAGCCGGCGCCCTCGATCGAGGCGCGATGCTCGATCAGGCTCTCGACACCGCCAAGCGAGGTCGCGCGCTTGTAGAGCTCGACATGCGCCGCCGCCTTCACCGCGGCTGCCTCGCCGCCGACGACCTGGACGGAAAGCATGTAGCCGAAGCCGCCCTCCATCTGGCGCGCGGCGATGTCGTGGCCGGGATGCTGCGGCAGGCCGGGATAGAGCACGCGCGCCACCAGCGGATGGGCAGAAAGCTTCTGCGCCAGCGTCATCGCCGAGGCGCTCTGGCGCTCTTGCCGGACATGGAGCGTGCGCATGCCGCGCATCAGCAGATAGGCCTCGAACGGCCCGAGGATACCACCCTGCCCCTTGCGCACCGTCTTGATGCGGTTCCAGAATTCGTCGTCCTCGCGGGCGCAGAGCGCACCGGCAACCACGTCGGAATGACCGTTCAGCACCTTGGTCGCCGCATGCATCACGATATCGGCGCCGAGGCTGAGCGGCCGCGTATGCACCGGCGAGGCACAGGTCGAATCGACCGCGAGCTTTGCCCCGGCCTTGTGCGCGATCTCGGCCGCACCGGCGATGTCGGTGATCGTCCAGAGCGGGTTCGACGGCGTCTCGGCCCAGACCAGCTTCGTCTTGCCCGGCTTCATGGCGGCAGCCAGTGCGGCGAGATCGTCGGTCTCGACGAACTCGATCACCAGGCCCCAGCGCGTCGCCTCGGTCAAAAGCCAGGCGCGCAGTGCCCAGTACATCACCTTGGAGGCGACGACATGGTCGCCCGGCGACAGTGCCTGGAACACGGCGGTCGCCGCGGCCATCCCCGAGCCGAACAGCAGGGCGCCGGCCTTGGCCTGCTCCAGCATGGCGAGCACGCTTTCGGCCTCGCGCGTCGTCTCGTTGTCGGGACGGCCATAGATGAAGCCGCCGGAATAGCCATTGTCCTCGTCGCGGATATAGGTCGTCGAGACATGGATCGGCGGCACGACGCCCTTCGTCAGCGGATCGATCTTGCCCATGGCCTGCGCGGCGAGGCTCCGCGGGCTCCAGCTCTTCCTGCTCATGTTCGCTCCAAACCTTCCTTGCCAAGCCATCCTCGCCGGGTGCGGCGGTTACGCGCAAGGACGACCAAACGCACTCTAGCGAGCGACGGCAGTTTTAGTTGGCGTTTTTCATCGCCTAGCGATTATTTTCGTCGAAAGGAAACTCACTGTGACGAAAATCACCGACCTCGACCGTTTCGATCATGCGCTGCTGGAAGAAGTGCAGCGCGACAACCAGACTCCGGCGCGCATTCTCGCGGAGCGTGTCGGGCTGTCGCAGAGCGCCGTGCTGCGCCGCCTTCGCAGGTTGCGGGCGGAGAAGATCATCACCGCTGATATCGCGATCGTAAACCCGGCGGTGCTCGGCGTGCCCGTCACGATCCATGTGCTTGTTTCGCTCGTGCGCGGCTCACAGCTCGCCGACGAGTTCGCGCGCAAGCTGGGTTCGCGGCCGGAGATCCGGCAGGCCTCCTATGTGACCGGGGGCGCGGATTTCGTCCTCCACCTTCAGGTGGAAAGCATGGAAGCCTATGCGGCCTTTGCTCGCGAGATTTTCCACGACGATCCCAATGTCTCGTCGTTCTACACCTATGTCGCCATGCGCGAGGTGGTTGGACCGCTCGGGGAAAGTCAGCCGGACCGCCGCTCTCCGTCGCCTCGCCCGAAACGGGCGCCGTAGGAGCGAATCTACCCGATCGAACGCTCGATCACGTTCATCACGGTCGCCCGCAATTCCGCAATGGTGAAGGGCTTGGTCATCACCTCGGAAACGATCGCATCCAGGCTGCGGGCGCGTTCGCGCTGCTCGGCATAGCCGGTCATCAGCATGATCGTGAGATCGGGGAAGGCCTGCTTGGCAGCGAGCGCCAGCGCGATCCCGTCCATCAGCGGCATGCGGATGTCGGTCAGCAGCAGATCGAAACGGCCCTCCTCCGCAATCAGCGTGTCGAGCGCCTCGGCGCCGTCGGCGGCCGTCAGGCAGGTATGCCCGTCCATCGTCAGGCCGCGCGCCACCAGGACTCGCAACGGCTCCTCGTCATCGACGACCAGAATGCGCGACATCGGTTCAGATCCCGGGCAGGCCGGCCTGATCGGCCGTCTCGATGACACCGACATAGGGCAATTGCCGGTAGGAGTGGGCCACGTCCATGCCGTAGCCGACGACGAAATAATCCGGGCATTCGAAGCCGACGTAATCGGCGATGATGTTGACCGCCCGCTTGCCCGGCTTCTCGAGCAGCACGACCGAGGACACTTTCGACGCCCCGCGCGCCGCCAGCAGATCCTTGGCGAAGGCGAGCGTGCGGCCGGATTCGAGAATGTCGTCGACGAGCAGGACCTCGCGACCGCGCACCTCGCTCTGCACGTCGCGCAGGATTTCGACCTGGCCGGAGGACACCGTCGCGGCCCGGTAGCTCGACAGATGCACGAACTCGACCTGCGGCGACATCCCGGCCCGGTGCATGGCCCGGATCAGGTCGGCGACGAACATGAAGCTGCCCTTCAGGACCGCGACCACGAGCAGGTCCGCGGGCGCGGTCGCCGCGATCGCCTTCGCCATCTCCTCGTTGCGCTTTGCGATGGTCGCCTCGTCATAGAGCACCCTGATGCGCCGTGGCTCGGGCATGGTCTGGTCGTCCTTTCGCGCCGCACCGCCGGCAGGCCTCGTCGGGCCGGGCACAGGCGCGGTTCATGGGGTTTATGGTCCGGTCACGAGATTTAGAGTGCCTGAACGGAACTGGATAGGGCCGTGCGCCGAATGCCGCACTGCCGGGCGGGTCGGCCGCGTCAGTGCGTGCTCCCGGCGCCAGCCGGCCCGGCGCCCGCGAAGCGCACCAGCACCGATTGCCCGGTCACCGGGGGCGCCGCAAGCCTGGCCCGGAAGCGCATCAGCACGGACGGCTCGAGCTCGCTGCGCGGCGGATCGGTCTTCCAGCTATAGAGCGTCTGCCCGGCCGCATCCTTCACCGCGACCTCGATCGGCGGCACTCGGGCGTTGCCCTTGGTGATGTTGGTGACGTCGCCCTCGACCACGAGGAAGCGGCCGGCGATGTCCTCGACCAGCCCGCTCTCGACCGAACTCAGTCTAAGGCCGCGGACATTCACCGAAAATCCCAGCGTTTCGAAGACGGAGGCGAGCTGCGGCGCCACACCGACGGCCCGGTCGCGCTGCCAGACCAGCAGGCCGAGCAAGGCGACCCCCGCGAGAGAGAGTGCCGCGGCAACCGCAACCGCACCGGCCCGTACCTTTTTGCCGTTCGGCCGCACCTTGCGGGTACCCGGGCGAAGGCCGCGCTTGCTGCGGACCGGAGGCGCGACGGGCTCTGGCTCCGCCTCGGCCTCGGCCTCGTCGCCGCGCTCGGCCGTCAGGGCCGAAACCTGCGCCTCGATCGCCGCGGCCTGCGCCAGTTCGTCGTTGAGCAGCGCCTGCGTCTCCTCGGCCGAAGGAATGTCCGGAATCTCCGGCTCCGGGGCGACGTGCCACAGGGTCTGGCAACTGGCGCACCGCACCTTGCGGCCCTCGGGACCGAGCTTGGCCCCGTCGAGTTCGTAGCGGCTGGCGCAGGAGGGGCAGACGATGAGCATGGCGGTCGCCGGAAGGCTCCCTGGCGTGGCGGGCTGCGGTTCGCATAGGCGCGGACGTCGTCGCGGAGGCTTTTCCGGCGCCGCGAATGCGTTCTTATTGGCATGGCTTATGGTTAACGCCGCGTGAAGAACTCTCCTGCATGCTGCCATTTCCGCGCCGGCTTTCCGGGAGGCCGCGCAACAGGTGTAGGATCGGTCGCAGAGATTCGCGGCCTGGACGGGGAAGCTGGGATTGGTTCGCTTCGAGAATGTCGGCCTGCGATACGGCATGGGCCCGGAGGTGCTGAAGGACATCAACTTCAGCATCGCACCGCGCTCGTTTCAGTATCTCACCGGGCCCTCCGGCGCCGGCAAGACGACCCTGATGCGCCTCGTCCTGATGGCGCTGAAGCCGACCCGCGGCCTGGTCAACCTCTTCGGACAGGACGTCTCGCGCCTCGATGCCGCGACGCTGACGGCCTTCCGCCGCCGCATGGGCGTGGTCTTCCAGGATTTCCGGCTGCTCGACCATCTCACCCTTTACGAGAACGTCGCACTGCCCCTGCGCGTGCTCGGCAAGGAGGAGGCGAGCTATCGCGCCGAGGTCGTCGAGCTCCTGCGCTGGGTCGGTCTGGGCGAGCGCATGCATGCCGTCCCGCCCGTGCTGTCGGGCGGCGAGAAGCAGCGCGCGGCCATCGCCCGCGCGCTGATCGGGCGGCCCGAGCTGCTGCTTGCCGACGAGCCGACCGGCAATGTCGATCCCGGTCTCGGCCGCCGCCTGCTGCGCCTTTTCATGGAGCTGCAGTCGCTCGGCACCGCGGTCGTCATCGCGACGCACGACCTCGGCCTGATGGAGCTCTACGACGCACCGCGCCTCGTCCTCGCCGACGGCCATCTCCATGTCGATGCATGAGCCCGGCAGCCGGGAGGTCGAGCGCGAGGAGCGCGCGCTGCCGAGCAATCTGCGGCGCGACCAGCCGCTGGTCCCGGTCGATTCGGTCGCCGGCCGCGCCCTGATGGCGGTGATCGCGATCCTGACCTTTCTCGCGGCGCTGAGCGCGGGCGCAGCCGTGCTCGCGGCGCGCGCCTCCGAGCAGTGGCGCGGCGCGGTCGCCAACGAGATGACGATCCAGATCCGCCCGGATTCGCGCCGCAACATCGAGGCCGACATCGCGCGTGCGGTCGCGATGGCCCAGGCCGTCGACGGCATCGAGGCGGTCCGCGCGGTGCCGCGGGCCGAATCCGACAAGCTGCTCGAACCCTGGCTCGGCACGGGGCTCGATCTCGTCGAACTGCCGGTGCCGCGGCTGATCGTGCTGAAGCTCCGCCCGGGCAAGGGGCCGGATCTGGCCGCCTTCGGCGCGGCATTGCGGCGCGAGGTTCCGACCGCGATCCTCGACGATCACCGCCTCTGGGTCCGCCGGCTTTCGACCATGGCGAGCACCATCATTTTGTCGGGCGCCGCAATCGTGTTTCTGGTGCTGATCGCGGCGGCGCTGGCGGTCGCCTTCGCCACGCGCGGCGCCATGGCCGGCAGCCGCGACAGCGTCGAGGTGCTGCATCTCGTCGGCGCCGACGACGCCTTCATCGCACGCGAGTTCCAGAGCCGCTTCGTCAGGCTGGGCCTCAGGGGCGGCGCTGTCGGCGGCTTCGCCGCCATCGTCGTCATCGCCCTGCTGGGCTGGCTGTCCTCGCGCTGGAGCAGCGCGCCCGAGGCCGAGCAGCTCCAGGCAATGTTTGGGGCCTTCGAGATCGGCTGGTCCGGCTATGTCGCGGTCATTCTCGTGGCGGTGGTCGTGGCTGCGATATCGGGGCTCGTATCGCGCTTCACCGTCAGGCATTATCTGCGCGTGCTGGCCTGGGGGGCAGCCTGATGTCGATCCGCGTGAATCCGGGCAGAGGCCCGCGGGCGTCCCGCTCCGGCGCGCAGGCGGCGCGCCGTCTCGGCCGCACCCGCGCTGCCGCGGTTATGCCCGATTGCCGCGATATCCTCAGGATATCATGGCGATGATCGGTACCCGGCACGAGGAACTGGCCTATGCCGCGCGCAACCCGAACCCGGCCGCTGTTGCCGCTCGGCGCGTGAGCCTCGCGCGCGTCGCATTCTGGGCTGCGCTCGTGCTGTCGACCGCCGCGCTGGTCGTGTTCGGTTGCGGCTATCTCCGCTTCGCCTCCGGCATCGTCAGCCGCGAGCCGGTTGCCGTGCCTCGCACTGACGCTATCGTCGTCGTCACCGGCGGCTCGCAGCGCGTCGGCGACGCCATCGGCCTGCTCGGCGCCGAGAGGGGGTCTCGCCTCCTGATCAGCGGCGTCAACGAGAAGACCAGCCGCGAGGAACTGGCCAAGCTCAATCCCTCGTCGCGCGAACTCCTCGCCTGCTGCGTCGATCTCGACTATCGCGCCCGCAACACCATCGGCAACGCCATCGAAGCGCGCCGCTGGGTGCGCAGCCACGGCTTCCGCTCGCTCCTCGTCGTCACCTCGAACTACCACATGCCGCGTACGATCGCGGAATTCGCCCATGCGATGCCCGGGATTCGCCTCGTTCCCCATCCGGTGGTGACGGACCAGATCGACACCGCGGGCTGGTGGAACCGCTGGAGCACCGTGAAGGTGCTCATGCCCGAATACGCCAAATACCTCGCGGCACGCCTGCGCAGCATTGTCGAGAGCGACCCCGAGACCTCGCGGCTCTCGGTCATCATCGGCGGTCGCAAGCCGGTCTCGTCGAAGCCCGCCGAGCAGATGGGACCCGAGCAGGAAAGACGCAGCCAGTTGAAAAACGGCGGCCAGGACGGCTGACATCGCCCGGGAGCGCTTGACGGCGGAGGAACGGCAAGGTCTTTGCGCGCCATGCTGATCCTGCGCTCGCTCGTCTTCAACATCCTGTTCTACGTGAACCTCGCCCTCTGGCTGGTCTTCGGGGCCTTTCCGGCGTTGCTGCTGCCGCGGCGCGCGCTGCTCGCGGTCACGGTCGCCTGGGCCACGACCGCGCTCTGGCTGATGCGGGTTGTCGCCGGCACGGATTACGAGATCCGTGGCCGGGAGAACATTCCGCCCGGAGGGCTGATCGTCGCCGCGAAGCACCAGTCCTTCTGGGAAACCTTCGTGATGATGATGCTCTTCAAGGACCCGATCTTCATCCTGAAGCGCGAACTGATCTGGATTCCCTTCTTCGGCTGGTGCCTGCACAAGTTCAGGATGATTCCGGTCGATCGCGGCGGCAAGGCCCGCGCCCTGGCCCAGGTCACGCGCCGCGCCAAGACCGAGCTCCGCGACAACGGCCGCCAGCTTCTGATCTTCCCCGAGGGCACCCGCCGAGCCCCCGGCGCCCCGCCGGCCTACAAGTTCGGCGTCGCCCATCTCTATGCCGAGCTTGGCCTGCCCTGCCTGCCGGTCGCGCTGAATTCCGGCCTCTACTGGCCGCGCCGCAAATTCCTGCGTCGGCCCGGCACGATCCGCCTCGAAATCCTGCCACCGATCCCGGCAGGGCTGGACAAAGCCGCTTTCCAGAAGCTCCTGCAGGAGCGGATCGAGACGGAGAGCGATCGGCTGCTGGCGCAGGGCCGCGCCGAGCTGGCGCAACTGGGGCTGGACCCGCTCGCCAAGACCTGATCCTGGGCCAAGACCTGATCCTCGCCTGGCCTGATCGGTCCCCGGACACGATGCGTTCGGCGAGACTGCTGACATAAGGCGGCAGCAGGTCCGATCCCCGCACAGCCAGGCCCCCATCGCGGCTCTTGACTCGCAGCGCCTTCGTTCTCATTTTGTCTTCAGAACAAAGGAGGAACGATATGGCCGCTCTCGCCTATCGACACCAGGATCACCGCAGCGCGTCGCGGCAGAGCGATCTCTTCACCGAGACGCGCTTTGGCGAGGACGAACCAGTCCAGGCGGCGCGGGAATTACCCATGCGCAGCACCGCCGGGCTCGGTGAGCGCCGCTTCACCGCCTGGCGCGGACGTTCCGGCCGGCGCTATGTCGCCTCGATCTTCGCGATCGGCGACGGGCACGCGCTCGGCTTCACCGACGCGATCCTGCTAGCCGTCTCGGGCGAAAGACGCATCCTGGCGGCCCGTGACAGCGGCCCCCTCGGCATCGAGGCCGCGCTGACGCGCTGGCAGCAGGCCGTCACCCAGGCCGGGGCCAGCGAGATCCATGTCCATCTCCTGGCCGAGGACGGCATCAGCCGCCGCGCCGCGCTGCTCGACCTGATGCCCGAGGTCTGAGGCCTCAAGGCTTCGGGCGCGGGGCCGCTCCAGGCGCCAGCGCCTGCGCCAGCCCGGCCAGAACGGGATCGTAGATGCCCATCTTGCGCAGATGCTCGTCGGTCAGCAGGACGTAATCCGGGTTCTCGCCCGAGCTGCCCCGGCCATGGCGCACCAGTGCGAGCTGCTGCTCGCGCGGCAGTCGGCCGGCATATTGCAGGTGCTTGCGGTCGGCGACATAGACCAGCGCCGTGACGCTCCGGCCGTCATCGAGGCGCACCGGCATCTGGCGTTCGAGATAGACCGCCGTCGCCTGCTCGCGGGCCCGCAAATAATCCACCGTCTCCTGCGCCCGCCTGGCTGCGACGCGAAAGGCGAGCCCCCGGCAGACGCCGCCGCGATCAAGGCCGAGCACCAGCCCCGGCCGCTCCGGCGTGCCGCGATGCACATGCGAGAAGATGCACAGCGACCGATGGTAGCCATGCAGCCGCGCCGGACTGCTCTCCTCGAAATCGAAGCCGGGCCGCCAGATCAGCGAGCCGTAACCGAAAACCCAGAGCTCGTTTTCGCCGAATACGGACGTCATGTCGCTCCCAAAACCCGCACGCCCCACAATTTGGCCCCGCCGGCCTGCTTGATGTCCGGCACCGCCCGCGCCACCCGGCTGGCGCCCCTATCCTGCGGGAGCTAACAATCTCCCGGCCTACAGCATTGCGCGAAAAAGTGGGAACCGGTTTTTCGCCGGAGCAATGCGACAACCTGAACGCAATGGACCGCCACCGCATGACCGATACCGCTTCCGGCCGCCGCCGTAGTCGCGCCTGGCTCTACGCCCCCTTCGTGCTGCTGGCGCTGGCCGCCCTCGCCTGGACCGGCTTCTGGTTCGTCGTCCGCAGCCGCGTGATCGATGCCATCGACACGGCGCTGGCGAAGGAGGCCGGGCTCGGTCGGAGCTGGACCTGCACCGACCGCGCGGTCACCGGCTTCCCCTTCCGTGTCGAGCTGCGTTGCGGCGCGCTCGCCTTGGCCTCGGCCCGCTGGGGCGAGGAGGTCAGGGTCCAGACCGGGCCAGCCCTGGCCGTCGGGCAGATCTATACGCCCAACCTCGTCATCGCCCAGATCACCGGCCCGCTCCAGGCGACCCTGCCCGAGGGCCGCAAACTCGATCTCTCCTGGACGAGGCTGGAAGCCAGCCTGAGGCATCGCAGCGGCGATCCAGAGCAGGTCTCGCTGGTGCTGACGGCCCCCAGCGCCAGTCTGACCGCACCGGGCCTCAGCCCCGAGACCTGGCAGGCGACGGCGCTTGAGGCCCACCTGCGCCGCAACCCGACGCGGCCTGCGGCCGATCAGGCGGTCGATCTCGCTATCACCGCCAAGGGCTCTGTCCTGCCCGCGCTCGATGCCCTGCTCGGCACGACCGAGCCCGGCGATGTCGACATCCAGGCCACGCTGACCCAGAGCGAAGCCTTCCGCATCGGCCTCAACCCCGACGCGCTCGAGGCCTGGCGCAATGCCGCCGGACAGATCGAGGTGACGCGGCTGGTCTCGGTCAAGGGTACGGCCCGCATCGAGGCGACCGGCCAGTTCCTGATCGACCAGACCCATCGCCCAGCCGGCCAGCTTCAGGCGTCGCTCGCGGGCATCCGGCAGATCGCGGGTGTGCCCGTCGGCGGGATCGCGGCCGGTCTCGGCGGCCTGCTCGGCGGGCGCCTGAGCGCACAACTGCCAGGCGTGGCGCCGGGCCTGACCGCTCTGCCGCCGATCGTGCTGCGCGAGGGCCGCGTCTATCTAGGCCCGATCCGCCTGCCGCTCCAGCCGCTGCCGGCGCTCTATTGAGCAACGAAAAAGGGGCGCGGAGAAACCGCGCCCCTGAGCCGTTCGCGAGATGGCAAGCCGCTACGCCGCCGGCAACGCCGCACGCGGAGATTCAATCCGCACCAGCGCCTTCTTGACCGCGTCCTGCACCTTTTCGAAGGCCCGCACCTCGATCTGGCGGACGCGCTCGCGCGACACCCCGAATTCCTCGGAGAGCTGCTCGAGCGTGATCGGGTCGTCAGCCAAGCGGCGAGCCTCGAAGATGCGCCGCTCGCGCGGATTCAGCACCTCCAGCGCCTCGCGCAGCGCCGAATGGCGGTTGTCGGCTTCCTCCGAATCCGCAAGGCGCCGCTCCTGGCTCTCGCTGTCGTCGACCAGCCAGTCCTGCCACTCGCCGTCGCCATCCTCACGCAGCGGCGTGTTCAGCGACGCATCGCCACCCAGACGGCGATTCATGTCGACGACGTCCTGCTCGTTGACGCCGAGCTTGGTCGCGATCTGCTTCACCTGGTCCGGGCGCAGATCGCCCTCGCCCAGTGCCGAGATCTTGCTCTTGGCCTTGCGCAGGTTGAAGAACAGCTTCTTCTGGTTGGCCGTGGTGCCCATCTTCACCAGCGACCAGGAGCGCAGGATGTACTCTTGGATCGAGGCCTTGATCCACCACATCGCATAGGTCGCCAGCCGGAAGCCCTTGTCGGGCTCGAAGCGCTTGACGGCCTGCATCAGGCCGACATTGCCCTCCGAGACGACCTCGCCGATCGGCAGGCCGTAGCCGCGATAGCCCATCGCGATCTTGGCGACGAGCCGTAGATGCGACGTGACGAGCTTGTGCGCCGCCTCGCGGTCGCCATGCTCCCGCCAGCGCTTGGCCAGCATGAATTCCTGATTCGGCTCCAGCATCGGGAACTTCCGAATCTCGTCGAGGTAGCGTGAAAGTCCGCCCTCGGCGGACAGGACGGGCAGCGAAGCACTCGCCATGCTCGTTCTCCTTGTCGGGCCCCCGCTTCGCGGCAGACCCACCGCGCGATCAACCTTCGCGCAGGTTCGGACGTCATGAACGGACCCAACGCGGGAACCTGTCGAGGGTTCGTGCCGGGCCGGTCATGTGCGGCGCCCCCTTGGCCATCCGCATCCGACCGCCACTATATGCCAACAGAGCTTGGCGGAAACTAGGCAACGAAGCCAGATCGGCTCACAGCCTCGCGAGCGCAGCTTGCAGATTTGCAAATTCGGCCGGCAGCTTCGACTCAAACAGCATCTCCTCGCCGGTGGTGGGATGCTCGAAACCCAGCACGGCCGCATGCAGCGCCTGGCGTCCCAATGCCGCCAGCGCCTCTCGTGCGGCCTCCGGCAGCCGGCCGGCCTTCGTCGCGAAACCGGAACCGTAGAGCTTGTCGCCCAGCAGCGGATGGCCGAGATGGCTCATATGCACGCGGATCTGGTGGGTGCGCCCGGTCTCCAGCCGGCATTCGACCAGGCTCGCCAGGGGCTCCGTCTCCTCGCCACCCTTCAGCAGCGGCGGATAGCGCTCCACCACGGTGTAGTGGGTGATCGCTTCGCGCCCGCGATCCTCGCCGACCACCATCATCTTCTCGCGGTTCTTGTTGGAGCGCTCGATCTGGGTCGTGATCGTGCCATGCGCCCGGCGTGGAAAGCCCCAGACGATGGCGAAATAGGCGCGCTGCAGCGGCCCGGTGCGGCCATGATCGGCGAACTGCTTGGCGAGCTTCTGATGCGCGCGATCGTTCTTCGCGACGACGAGCAAACCGCTGGTATCCTTGTCGAGGCGGTGCACGATGCCGGGCCTGCGGACGCCGCCGATGCCTGAAAGGCTCTCGCCGCAATGGGCGATCAGCGCGTTGACCAGCGTGCCGTCCTCATGCCCGCCGGCCGGATGCACGACGAGCCCGGCGGGCTTGTCGATGACGATCAGGTGCTCGTCCTCGTAGACGACATCGAGCGGGATGTCCTGGCCAACCGGATCGGGCGGGCGCGCCGCCGGCATGACGAGCGCGATCTCGTCGCCCTCGACGACCTTGCGCTTGCCGTCGCTGGCGACGACGCCGTTGAGGCGCACGCCACCATCCTTGATGACCTGCTGCAGCCGCGCCCGCGAAATCTCGCTGGCCAGCATCGCGAGCGCCTTGTCGAGGCGTTCGCCGGCCTGTTCGGCTGCGACATGCAGGGTGATTCCGGCGCCGGCCGGCGCCGCTTCGAGGTTCGTTTCGGATGTCATGCCCGACGCTATAGGCCGCGCAGCGGAGAGCCGCACGCCTTTTCACGTCGAAGGGGCGGAAACCAGAAACGCAACGACACGGCCCGCGATGGGTGCAGCCGAAAACGCGCCGTTACCCCGGGACGACCTTCGGTCGCGCGGGATGACGGCAGAGGTTCAGGCAATCCAATGGCAAAGCTCAGCCGAAGAGCCGGAACTTGCCCTTCTTGTCCTCGACCGGGGGCACCTCGTCGGGGCCCGGATCGTCGGGCGCATGCGCGACCGGGAAGATCACCGGCTTCGGGCGTGCATCCGGCACGACCACGGCCGCGGGCTCGGCCACAGCCTTCTTCGGTTCGGGCTTCGGCTCGCTGGCGGCCACCGGCGCAGCGACCGGCGCGGGCGCGGCCGGCGGCGCCGGGCTGGCCTCGGCCTCGGGCTTCGGCTGTTCCACGACGGGCGCAGGAGCCGCAGGGGGCGGAGGCGCGGGAGGCGGAGGTGGCGCGACCACCGCCGTGACGGCAGGCTCCGGCTCGACCGCCTCGGCCCGGGCCTCGATCAGCGGGGTCGAATCGTCGAGATCGGCAAGCACGTCGTCGAGCGCAGGTGCATGGCTGCCGAGCGTCGCCGGCGGCACCGTCCAGACGAAGGCGTCGAGCCGCCCGGAGATCGGCGAGACCGGCATCCAGCTATCCGAGACCAGCCCGTCCGCCACCCAGGCGGCATCGCGCGGTGCGCGTGTCGCCCGCGACAGCCATTCCCGGACGCGGCCGGCCGCACCGTGCTCGGCCTCCTCGAGTTCCGCCATCAGCAGGCAGACGCGCACCGAGGCACCGCCGGCCAGCAGCGGCTTCAGTGTCTCGCGCGCCTTGGCGAAGTCGCGCGCATGGATCGCGGCCCCCGCCAGCGCGAGCACGCCTTCGGGGTCGGAGGGCCGCAGCTTCGCCAGCGTGGTGGCCCGCGCCAGCCGGTCCTGCGCGCTGTCGCCCGGGCGGACATCGAGATAGGCGGCGGCGAGGTCGGGATGCGAGACCTCCTTCCAGGCGGCCTCCAGCAGCTTCACCGCCTTGCGGACATCGCCGCGCTCGGCGAGCATCCGCCCGGCGAGGGCTGCGGCCGGCGTCAGGCCGGGCGCGAGCTTGACCGCTTCGAGGGCGGCCGCCAGCGCCTTCTCAGGCTCGCTGCCGCGCGCTTCCAGCGCTTCCGCCGCGAGCAGAACCGCGCGCTGCCGCTTGGCCTCGGCCTTCTCGGCGAGACGCAGCGCCGCGCGGCGCTCGACGGCGGTGCGGGCCGCCTGCCAGTCACCCGAGCTGGTGTGGAAATCGAGCAGCGCGTCATTGGCCCAGGCGAGCGAGGGCGAGCGCCGCACCGCATCGTCGGCAAAGGCGCGCGCGGCGGCCATGTCGCCACGGCGCTTGGCCTCGACGAACAGGCCGCGCAGGCCGAGCACCCGCGTCTCCGGCTTGTCGAGCATCGTCTTGAAGGCGGCTTCCGCCCGGCCGCGATCGCCCGAGAGCTGGGCAGCTTGCGCCTCCAGCAGCAGCGTCAGCGGCTCGTCGCCGGCAAAGCGGCGCGCATCCACAGCGTGACGGCCGGCCGCAACCGGATCGCCTGCGCCGATGGCGACCATGCCGCGCGACACCGCCTCAAAGCCGCGCGCCCGGCGCCGCGACCGCGAGGCGAAGCTGAAAGCCGAGGGCAGGCCGAGCACGAAGCGCAGCAAGCCCCAGGCCAGCATCGCCAGCAGGGCCAGCACGACCACGCCGATGGCGCCGATCGCGACGCTGGTCTCGATCCGGTAGCCCTGCCAGAGCACGGAGACCTCGCCCGGCCGGTCGGCCAGCCAGACAGCACCGACCGCGAGGCAGGCGAATACGGCGAGATAGAGCAGTACGCGAACCATGAACCCTCAATCCTCCGTCAGCCGGCCACGCCGAGCGCGGCCACTGCATCCTGCGCGATTTTCGCAATCGCCGCATCCGCCGCCGCCCGCTTCTGCAAGGCGCCGCCGAAATCGGCGCTGGCGCGCCGCGCCGGCTCGGGCAACTGCCCCCACAAAGCGGCGGCCGCAACGATGTCGCCCTTGGCAATGGCGTTTTCGAGCCGCATCGGCAACGTCGCCGGATCGTTCGCGCCGGTATCGCCGACGGGGCGGATGCTGACGACACGGCTGGCGAGCCCGAGCAGCCGATCCTGCCAGCCGGCCGAAGCCGGCATGATCTCGCGCGCGAACATCGCCCGGTGGCTGCGCAATTGCACGAGCAGCGCATCCTTCGTCGGGGCGCCTGTTGCGGCGACGGCGTTCAGGGCCGCGAGCTGTTCCGGCGACCCGCCGCCCTTGCCAAGTGCCGCGACATCGGCAGCGAACGCCTGGCCGGCAGCGAGCGCGGACTGGACCCGCTCCGCCAGCACGATGCGCGCCGCAGCCAGCGCCTGCGGACTCGGCGCGGCAGCCGCCTTGGCCAGGGTCTCGACCGTGCCGATACGGGCCGCCGCGCGTTCGAGCTGTTGGCCGACCGCAGTGGCGGCGGCCTCCGCCCGCTGCGCCTGCGCGTTCAGCCCCGCGATCGCGCTGGCCTCGGGAACCTGCGCGCCCGCGACCTCGTTGACGCGAACCGTGGCCGCCTGGGCGGCCGCTCCGGCCTTCGCGGCAGCCTCCGAGGCGGCCGCGGCCTTGCGCTCGAGCGCGGTCGCGGCACCTTGCAGCGTGTCGAGGCGGCTTTGCAGCCCGGCGATCTGCTCGGGCGTGACCGCAGGGGTCGTCCGGCTCAGCGCCAGCATGACGAGGCCGGCACCGACCACGCCACCGACGAGGCCGGCCAGGGCGAGCGCCGGCAGGCGCGAGCGGGCGGGCTCGGGTGGCGGCGCATCGTCGGCCGTTGCAGACCCTGCGCCCGCCGCGGCCGCGCCAGCGAATTCCTGTGGCAGGGCCTCCGTCGGCAAAACCGCTTCCGGCGCCACATCGGCCCCGGCCGGCGTTGCCGCTCCCGGCTCACTGCCGATGGACGTATCCTCCACCGCGACGGCGGCAGCGGCTTCCTGCGCCGTCAGTTCGATCGTCGGAGGCGTCCGGCCCGACCTGCTGCCGGATGTGCCGCCGAGCGGGCTCTTCGGCTGGCTCTTCGGCGTCTCGGGATCGTTCATCGCGTCCTTGTCCGTCTCGACGCCCGGCGGCGCGACCGCGCCCTCTTTAACATCCCCGCCGAGGCGATTGCGAGCGGACACTTGGTCCAGCGCCGCCAGCAGAGCGGCCTCCTCCGGATGTTCGGCGACCAGCACCGTGCTCGCGCCGGCCGAGATCAGCGGTCCCGCGACATCCGCCGACAGCGCGACATGGGTGAGGTCGAGCAGCGGCTCCATCACGCCAGCATCGCGCGCCAGCGAAAGGCAGGTCCGCACGCCCCGTGCCGAATAATGCAGGGCGCCATCAACGCCGCCATCGCGCAGGGCTGCCTTCGCATGAGCAGGAAAAGCCGTGACCGCCTCGGCCGCATAGGCGGCCCAGATAGCCACCTCGAAGCCGGCCGCCATCAACTTGTCGCCGACATCCTCGTGCCGGTCGCGCCCGGCGATCAGCAGGAGCCGCGCCGGCACGGTCAGGTTGCCGCGAATCAGCGCGACGAGGTCGTCGCGGTTGCCGTTGGCGCTGCGTGCATCCTCGAAACCAGCCTCGCGCACCTTTGCGGCCGTCCGCCCGCCGACGGCAAAGACTGGCAGATCCCGCCAGGCTGGCGGCAGATCAGCGAGGGCGGGAACGGCGTTGCCGCTGGTCAAGACCAGCGCCGAGAACGGCCCCGGAGGCGCGGGCTCCGGCAGACGCGAGACCGCAAACAGCGGCGCCACGACCGGATCATGGCCGCGCGCGCGGATCGCCGCGGCGGTGCGCTCGGCCTCGGCCGGAGGGCGGAACACGAGAATGCGCATGCGATCTCCTTTCGGCATGCAGACCTTGTCGACATGCGGACCTTCTCGAAAAGGCCGGCTTCATCGACGTGGCGGCTTGCGCATCAATCCCGCGTGGCGGGCCTCGGCGCAAGCCGGCATGTTTCCATGATGCGGCGGTCCCGGTCGTCCGGAACCGCCCTTGCCCTAATCCGCGATGCAGATGCGAGTTCCCCGGAGCCCTTGGCCTTCTGCGCGCTCGCGCACTATACCGGAGGCATTCCGGTGCGAGAGCGCCGGAGGATCATCCGCCGGCCCCGGCCCCCTTCACCCGTTCCCGAGACCTGTCGACCGATCATGCGTGTTCTGGGGATAGAGACGACCTGTGACGAGACCGCGGCCGCGATCGTGTCGGTCGAGCGCTCCGGCGAGGTGAAAATCCTGTCGAACGAGGTGCTGAGCCAGATCGCGGCCCATGCCGCCTTCGGCGGCGTAGTGCCGGAGATCGCCGCACGCGCCCATGTCGAGGCCATCGACCGCGTCGTCGCCCGCGCTTTCGAGACAGCCGGCATGAAACCCGCCGATATCGACGCGGTCGCGGCCGCCGCGGGCCCGGGTCTCGTCGGCGGCGTCATGGTCGGCCTGACCACCGCCAAGGCGATCGCGCTGGTCACCGGCCGGCCCTTCATCGCGATCAACCATCTCGAGGCTCACGCCTTGACGGCGCGGCTGACGGACGATCTCGCCTTCCCCTATCTGCTCCTGCTCGTCTCGGGCGGGCATACGCAGCTTTTGGCCGTGCGCGGCGTCGGCGACTATCTCAAGCTCGGCGGCACCATCGACGACGCCGTCGGCGAAGCCTTCGACAAGATCGCCAAGATGCTCGGCCTGGCCTATCCCGGCGGCCCCTCGGTCGAGCGCGAGGCGCTGAAGGGCGACCCCGAGCGCTTCGATTTCCCGCGCCCGATGCAGGGCCGGCCCAATCCCGATTTCTCGTTGTCGGGCCTCAAGACCGCCGTCAGGCTGGTAGCCGAGCGCATCGCGCCGCTCTCGGACCGGGACGTCGCCGATCTCTGCGCCTCCTTCCAGGCCGCGATCGTCGATGTGCTGGTCGACCGCACGCGGGCGGGCCTGCGCGCCTGCAACGCCGCCGGCATCACGCCCTCGACGCTGGTCGTCGCCGGCGGCGTCGCCGCCAATCAGCCGATCCGGCGCGGCCTGACCAGGCTCGCGACCGAGGCCGGCCTGCCGATGGTCGCGCCGCCGCTGCCGCTCTGCGGCGACAATGGCGCGATGATCGCCTGGGCCGGGCTGGAACGACTGCGGCTCGGCATGGTCGACGACATGGGCGCGCTCGCCCGGCCGCGCTGGCCGCTCGACGAACTCCGGCCGCGCGATGCGGCGGCCACGGAAGAACAGCATAAGGAATGAGCACCGTCGGGGCGTTCCGGACCATCGGCGTCGTCGGCGCCGGCGCCTATGGCGCGGCGCTGGCCCTCGCGGCGGCACGGGCCGGTCGCGATGTCCTGCTCTGGGCGCGCGATGAGGCCACGGTCGCGGCGATCGGCCGCACACGTCAGGCGCCGCGCCTGCCGGGCGTCGTCCTGCCGGAGGCGGTCTCGCCGACGGCGTCGCTCGCGGCGCTCGCCGAAGCGGATGCGCTCATCGTCAGCGTCCCGGCGCAGAATCTGCGGGCGGCCTGCGACGCGCTGGCGCCGGTCCTGCCCCCGGGGCGGCCGGTGATCTCGGCCGCCAAGGGCATCGAGCAGGCGAGCGGGCTGTTCATGACCGAGATCGTCGCGCGGTCCTGGCCCGGCTCGCTGCCGGCGATCCTGTCGGGGCCCAGCTTCGCCGCCGATATCGGGCGCGGCCTGCCGACGGCGGTGACCCTCGCAGCCGGCGATCCGGATCTCGCGCAGGCATTGGCCGAGGCGCTGAGTTCGCCGGCCTTCCGCATCTATCACAGCGCCGACCCGCGCGGCGTCGAGATCGGCGGCGCGGCCAAGAACGTGCTCGCCATCGCAGCCGGCATCGCGATCGGGCTGGGCTATGGCGAAAGCGCGCGCGCCGCACTGGTGGCGCGCGGCTTCGCGGAACTCCGCCGTTTCGGCCAGGCCTATGGCGCACAGGGCGAGACCCTGATGGGACTGTCGGGCCTTGGCGACGTTGTCCTGAGCTGCGCCTCCCCGCAATCGCGCAACTTCGCCTTCGGACTGGCGTTGGGGCAGGGGCGGACCGTCGCGGACGCCGCCGGCGGCGCGCTCGCGGAAGGCGCCTTCACCGCCTCGATCCTGGCGGAGATGGCCCGCGCCCGCGGCGTGGAGATGCCGATCGCGGAAGCGGTTTCGGCCATCATCGCGGGCAGCAGCGGCGTGCGCGACGCGGTCACGGGCCTGCTCGCCCGCCCGCTTCGCGCGGAACTGTAAAGGGAGATCGAGCATGGCCGGGGATTGGTCTGATCTGACGAAACGGGTGGCGAAGGGCATTGCCGAGGTCCGCAAGACGACCGGCTCGGAGCTCGTCGCCGAGAGCATGCCCGTGGCGCTGGCCGGGCGCGTGCCGGCCGGCCCCGTGATCCAGCATCGCCGCCGCCGGGCGGAGGGTACGCACCGCTTCGTGCTGATCCTGCCCTTTGGCGAGGGCGAGGTACGAGTCGAGCTCGAGCCGCAGGACTACGCCGCCCTGACCCGCGAGATGGTGCGCTTCTGGAACGAGCAGGGGCCGGAGGCCTCGAAGCCGCCGGTGCCGCAGGCCGATGAGGGAGCCGGCGGGGAATAGCCGGTAGGCAGATAAGCGCGAATTCGCTATCGACGAATCCACTCATTTTCGACCCCGCTATCGTCCGGACATCCCATGGCCCACTGGCTCGTCAAATCCGAACCCTCGAAATGGTCCTGGGAACAGCAGGTCGCGGCCGGCCCGAAGGGTACGCATTGGGACGGGGTCAAGAACCACACCGCCAAGCTCCATCTGATGGCGATGAAGCAGGGTGAGCAGGTCTTCTTCTACCATTCGAACGAAGGCCTCGAGGTCGTCGGCATCGTCGAGGTCGTCAGGGAAGCCTATAACTGGATTCCGGGCGAGCCCTGGGTGCTGGTCGATTTCAGGGCGGTCAAGCCGCTGCCGAAGCCGGTGACCTTGGCACAGGTCAAGGCCGAGCCGAAGCTCGCGAAGATGTCGCTGGTCACCTCGTTCAGGCTCTCGGTCCAGCCGGTCGCCGACGACGAATGGGACATCGTCTGCAAGATGGGCGGGCTGTAAGGGCGCGCAAGGCACCATCCCTCTACCCCGAAAGTGCGAGCCCGCACCGGCTTGCCGCCGGTCGCCCGGCCCTTATGATGCGGCCATTCCAAGGAACGGACGCGACGTGCGCGCTGCGCCGGCCCGGTTCCGGAAGATGAATCCACGGCCCGAGGTATTTGGCCCAAGCAACCTGGCAAAAGCCAACTTGGCCCAACGAAAACGGCCCAATGAACACGGCCCAAGTCTGGGGAGACGCCTGCCATGACCGAGATTATCTATGACGTGCCCGCCGCCTGGGCCAAGAAGGCCTGGCTGAACGACGCCAAGTACAAGAAGATGTACGCCGCCTCGATCAAGGACCCGGACAAGTTCTGGGGCGAGCAGGGCAAGCGGATCGACTGGTTCAAGCCTTACAGCAAGGTCCGCAACGTCAGCTACAAACCCGGCAAGGTCGCGATCAAGTGGTTCGAGGACGGCACCACCAACGTCGCCTATAACTGCATCGACCGGCATCTTGCGACGCGTGCCAAACAGACCGCGATTATCTGGGAGGGCGACGACCCCTCCGAGTCGAAGAAGATCAGCTACGGCCAGCTCTACACCGAGGTCTGCAAATTCGCGAACGTCCTGAAAGCGCGAGGCGTCAAGAAGGGCGACCGTGTCACCATTTACCTGCCGATGATCCCCGAGGCGGCTTACGCGATGCTGGCCTGCGCCCGCATCGGCGCGATCCATTCGGTGGTGTTCGGCGGCTTCTCGCCGGATTCGCTGGCGAGCCGCGTCGAGGATTCCGATTCGAAGATCGTCATCACCGCCGATGAGGGCCTGCGCGGCGGCCGCGCCGTGCCGCTGAAGAAGAATGTCGACGCCGCCGACGCCAAGGTGAAGGGCGGCATCGGCACGGTCATCGTGGTGAAGCGCACCGGCGGCCATGTCACCATGCAGGACGGCCGCGACGTCTGGTATCACGACGAGGCGGCGAAGGCCTCGGGCCATTGCCCCCCGGCGGAGCTGAAGGCGGAGGAGCCGCTCTTCCTGCTCTACACCTCAGGCTCGACCGGCAAGCCCAAGGGCGTGCTGCACACCACGGCGGGCTATCTGGTCTACACCTCGATCACCCACCAATACGTCTTCGACTACCATGACGGCGACGTCTACTGGTGCACCGCCGATGTCGGCTGGGTCACCGGCCACAGCTACATCCTCTACGGGCCGCTCGCCAACGGCGCGACGACGCTGATGTTCGAGGGCATCCCGACCTATCCGACGATCTCGCGCTTCTGGGACGTCATCGACAAGCACAAGGTCAACACCTTCTACACCGCGCCGACCGCGATCCGCTCGCTGATGGGCGCCGGCGAGGAGCCGGTGAGGAAGACGAAGCGCAAGTCGCTGCGCCTGCTCGGCTCGGTCGGCGAGCCGATCAATCCGGAAGCCTGGGAGTGGTATCACCGCGTTGTCGGCGACAGGCGCTGCCCGATCGTCGACACCTGGTGGCAGACCGAGACCGGCGGCATCCTGATTACGCCGCTGCCCGGTGCGACGAAGCTCAAGCCGGGTTCGGCGACGCGGCCCTTCTTCGGCGTCAAGCCGGAGATCGTCGATGCCGAAGGCAAGGTCCTGGAAGGCGCCTGCGAGGGCAACCTCGTCATCGCCGAGAGCTGGCCCGGCCAGATGCGCACGGTCTATGGCGACCACAAGCGCTTCGAGGAGACCTATTTCGCGACCTATCCGAACAAGTATTTCACCGGCGACGGCTGCCGGCGCGATGCCGACGGCTATTACTGGATCACCGGCCGCGTCGACGACGTCATCAACGTCTCCGGCCATCGCATGGGCACGGCCGAGGTCGAATCCGCTCTCGTCGCGCATCCATCCGTCTCGGAGGCCGCGGTCGTCGGCTATCCGCACGACATCAAGGGCCAGGGCATCTACGCCTATGTCACGCTGATGTCCGGCGAGACGCCGACCGAGGCGCTGCGCAAGGATCTCGTCGCCTATGTCCGCAAGGAGATCGGCCCGATCGCCTCGCCGGATCTGATCCAGTTCGCGCCCGGCCTGCCCAAGACGCGCTCCGGCAAGATCATGCGCCGCATCCTGCGCAAGATCGCCGAGGACGAGTTCGGCGCGCTCGGCGACACCTCGACCCTGGCCGATCCGGCGGTGGTCGACGATTTGATCGAGAACCGCCAGAACAAGCGCAAGGCGGGCTAAGGCAAGCGCGGCCCGTCCGAGCCAGAGTGATCCTGGCGCGGAAACAGATCGTCATCCCGGAGTTCCGCTTCGCTGCGTCCGGGATGACGGAGGTGGTTGTTCAGACAACCATCTCACCGACTCACAAGGCCGCCGCCAGCACCTCGATCTCGACCTTGAAGTCCGGCAGGGTGAAACCCGAGACGATCATCAGCGTCGAGGCCGGCGGCGGCGTCGCGACATGGGCGTCGCGCGCCTCCATATAGCCCTTCATATGCGCGCGATCAGTGACATAGGCATTAATCCGCACGATGTCGGACAGCGTCATCCCCGCTTCGGCGAGGATCGCGGCGATGTTGGCAAAGCACAGATCGGCCTGCGCGCGCGCATCCTCGGGGATCGTCCCGTCGGCGCCGATCCCGAGCTGGCCCGAGCAGGCCACCAGCCGGTACCCCGGCGGCACCTCCATGCCATGGCTGTAGCGCGCGAAGGGCCGGGCGATCGAGGGCGGGGCGAGCGGCGTCAATGCGGGCAATATCACAGCGGGCGGCGTCATCGGTATCTCCTGAAGGGCGATACCACTATGCCTTCGGAGCCGTTCCGGAACCAGATCGTCCGCTGCGGGTTCGCAAGCCCGACGGCTTGGGCTATGGACGCATCTGGTGATCACGCTCATGTCACGTTCACCGGGCTGGTCTAGGCTTGATGAGGGGCAATCGGGCTCCTGTCCGGGCCTGCAGCGCAAGATCGATCGGAACCGAGGCATCATGACCAAGACGACCGCGACAATGGCCATGACATGGAAGGCCGCCGGCCTGCTGCCTTTGCTGGCGCTGACCGCCTGCGCCGGTTCCCAGCGCTTTGTCGGCGGTCCTGGCCCGGCCCCCGCCTATGGGCAGCAGAGCCTGCCCTCGGCGCCGCCGATCAGCTCCGCGCCGGTGACCTCCGAACCGCTGCCGCCGCCGGGTGGATATCCGGTCGCCGCGGCCCAGCCCGGTGCCCTGCCGCCCCCGCAGGACCCCTTCTACAGCCCCAACCCCACCGGCATGCCGCAGCAGACACCGCCGCCCGCCACATCGCAGACCGGCGACATCCCGACGCTGCGCGGCGGCAGCGGCCCGATCGCCACGCTCGGCGCCGGCGCGAACAATGCGCGCCCCGCCGTCAGTTCGCGCGACGGCGTCATCGGCAACTGGACGGCCAAGGAAGCCACCGGCAGCTCCTGCAAGGTGCAGTTGTCGAGCGCGCCGGCACTCGATCTCTACCGCGCCAACGCCGCCGGCTGCGCCAATCGCGACCTGCAGAAGGTCACCGCCTGGGATTACCGCGACGGCGAGGTCTATCTCTATCAGCAGGGCGGCACGGTGGTGGCGCGGCTGCGCACGTCGAGCGGCGGTGCGATGGACGGCGCCGTGACCAAATCCGGCGCCGCCCTGTCGCTCAGCCGGTAGGGCTGCCGCTCAGGCCCCTAGCGAGCGGCCGAAGAAGGCCGGGCGCCAGAAGCGGCGCTGCAGCGAAAGCGCCATCGCCGCGAAGCCCCGCGCCGTATCGAACGCCTCGTCGAGGATGGTGAAAGGCGTCGGGCCGCCGGTCGCGATCACGCCCTCGACATCGGCATAGCCACCCGCGAGATCGGCCTCGAAATTCCGCGCCAGCCGCCGCATCGCGGCGTTTTCCGGCAGGCAGGTCATGTAAAGCGTGCGGATGCCGCGATTGCGCGCCGCCGTGATCAGCCGGCCGAACAAGGTCCCGCCGATGCCGCGCCGGCGCCACTCCCTCTCGACGCTGAAGGCGGCCTCGCCGGTCTGCGCGACGATGTCCTCGAGCCCGCGCAATTCGGCGGCGCCCCGCACCTCGCCATCCTCGATATAGGCATAGACCAGCCCGCCGACGCCGAAGGTCGTGACCGCGTAATTCTCGAGGAAGCCGTCATTGACGGCCGTTCCGAAACGCTCGCGACGGGTCACGTCGTCGAGTCTCAACAGATGCGCCTTGAAAAGGTCGCGCTCCGCGGGCCACAGCCGGCGGACTTCGCCTTGGCCGGTCATTGTGCCGGCCTTCTTGGAACGAGCCAATTGTCATCTCCTGCTAACAGCGCTGGATGCGCGCTACCGACCAGGAGGCGAATCTTCCCTAACTCGCCCCGGAAAATGCGCCTTAATCCCCGAATTGCAAGGGGCGCCGCAGCAGGGGCATGCGGCATTTTTGGGCATGGTGAACAGCGCGGCGGCGCCAGCGCCGGGCTGTTCCGGACGCTATTCGCGGTCGATCGGCCAGGCCTTGAACACCTCGAGCGCCTCGCAGGCCCTGGCCTGTGCCGCCAGCGCCGGCCAGCGCTCCTCGGGTACGACATCCGGGATCACGAAACGACAGAAGCCCCAGGCGATCGCCGCGGCGATGTCGCACGGCAGCAGCTCGGGGCCCGCCGTCAGCTCGCCGCGCAGGGCAGCCGCATCGAGCAGGTCGAGCGCGATGTGGAGCTGCGTGACGATGCGCTCCTGCCAGGGAGCGTAGCGCTGCGCCTCGGGCCGCTTGCGCTCGTACTCGACCGAGACCGCCTTGTCGGCGGCGACGATGGCGATGCCGGTCAAGGCGAGGTCGCGCATCCGCGCCCCACGCTCGAGCGGGCGAAGGGAACGGCCGGCGACATCCTCGAAATGTTGGGTGATCAGCAGCGATTCACAGATCACCGTGCCGCCATCGGTGATCAGCGTCGGCGCCTTGATCAGCGGGTTGAGCGCCCGGAAGGCGTCCATATGGCGGAAGACCGAGACCGAGCGATGCTCGAAATCGATCCCGAGCAGCGTGCCCGTTATGGCGGCGCGGCGGACATAGGGGCTATCCAGCATTCCCACGAGCAACATCAGCGGTCTCCATTGCGGTTTGGGCGAGATTGCCGGCAACGGCGCGCAAAGCCACGCCAAATCGCGTGATGGCGAGGATCACGCCGGTTGATGCGCTTCGACCTGCACCTCCGTCTCGGTCTCGAATCCGGATGTGAAACCCAGCGTGACCCCGTGCTCGCGCGCCGCGATCTGGCAAGGGTCCCAATAGGGCGAGCCGCCGAAGCGCTCCACCAGCAGGTCGATCAGCACTCTGACCTTGCCCGGCACATAGGCTCCCGGCGGCCTGACCACGTAAAGCGCGTGCTCCTGCATCGGGTAGCCCCACAGCAAGGGCTCGAGCAGCCCGTCCCGGATCGCATCGCTGGCGATGAAGGTCGGCAACTGCACGATGCCGAGCCCGGCTCTCGCCCACGCCAGCAAAGTCTCGCCGCTGTCGGAGCGCAGCCGGCCCGTCGGCCTGACCGAAACCCGGCGCTTGCCAACCCGGAAAGTCCAGTCGGGCGAGTTGGTGCCGGTGTAGAGCAGGCACTCGTGCTGGGCGAGATCGGCCGGGCTGGCCGGGCGCCCCTTCTCCGCCAGATAACCGGGGCTGGCCAGGATGATGCCGTGGACCGGCGCGATCCTCCGCGCGACCAGGCTCGAATCCTTCAGCGTGCCGATCCGGATCGCGGCATCGAAGCGCTCGCCGATCAGGTCGACATAGCGGTCGCTGGCCTCGACATCGATCTCCAGCCGGGGATGGCGGCCGGCGAGTTCGCCCAGAACCGGCGCGACATGGCGGTTGCCGAAGGTCAGCGGCATCGACAGCCGCAAGCGGCCTGACACGCCCGACGCCTGCGCCACCGATTCGCGGGCCTCGACAAGGTCGGCGAGAATGCGCTCGCCGCGCGCCTTGAATTCGAGGCCGGCTTCGGTGGCCGCGACGCCGCGCGTGGTCCGGCTCAGCAGCCTCGTGCCAAGATCGGCCTCCAGCCGCGATATCCGCCGGCTGACGACTGATTTCGCCAAGCCGAGATTGTGGGCAGCGCGCCCGAAGCCGCCGGTCTCGGCCACGGCGATGAAGCTGCGGATGTCGTCGAGTTCGGACATCGCGTTCCTCCTGAAGCAACAGTCTGGTGCTTCTTATAGGCGTTCTGTTGCGTTCCATGAACTCCTATCTTGTCGGTCATCGAACCCGTTCCCGGTTTCAGGATCAAACATCATGTCCACCCTTCTCGTCCTCAACAGCAGCGCCTCGGGCGCGGCCTCTGTGTCCCGGCAGCTCATCGAGGAGACGGTCACCCGCCTGCGCGGCCAGGATCCGGCCCTCAAGGTGGTCGAGCGCGATCTTGGCACCAGCCCCGTGCCGCATCTCACCGCCGATTCCGCGGCCGCCATCCGCGGCACGGAGCCCGCCAACGAAGCGCAGACGCAAGCGAGGGCGCTGTCCGACGCGCTGGTCGAAGAGCTGAAGGCCGCCGATGTCATCGTCATCGGCGCCCCGATGTACAATTTCGGCATCCCCTCGACGCTGAAAGCCTGGTTCGATTACGTGCTGCGCGCCGGCGTGACCTTCAAATACAGCGAAGCGGGCCCCGAGGGCCTTCTCAAGGGCAAGCGCGCCATCGTCGTCGAAAGCCGCGGCGGCCTCTACAGCTCGGGCCCGGCCCAGTCGCTGGATTCACAGGAGCCGCATCTGCGCACCCTGCTTGGCTTCATCGGCATCAGCGACGTCACCTTCGTGCGCGCCGAAAAGCTGGGCTACGGCCCCGAGGCGCGCCAGCAGGCGATCAACGACGCCCAGGCCGAGCTCGCCAGGGTCGCCTGAGCGCCACAGGGTTCGCCCGAAGAAAAAGCCCGCCCCGGAAAACCGGAGCGGGCCTTTTTTTGATGTCGGTCTGGCCAGTTGCAGCGGAATCTCCTCCCACCCTCGTCACGAGGGCGGAAGGGACGTCCAGGACTCAGGCGCTCTCGCCGACGGCCTGGAGATAGAGATCGAGGATCGCCTCCTCCTCGGCGCGCTCATTGGCGTCGCGCTTGCGGATGGCGATGACCTTGCGCAGCACCTTGACGTCGTAGCCGTTGCCCTTGGCCTCGGCATAGACCTCCTTGATGTCGTCGGAGATGGTCTTCTTCTCTTCCTCGAGACGCTCGATGCGCTCCACGATGCTCTTGAGCTGGTCGCCCTGAACCGGATCGTCCATCTGGTATCCTTCTCGATGATGGCGGAAATTTTGGATGAGGGGAGATTTGGCCGGAGGGTTCGCATCGCGCGCCCCCCGCCGTCAAGCCGCAACCGGGCGATGGCGGGCAACTCTCAACAGTCCCGTGTCCGGCCCGCCGGTCGGAGACGCCGCGCGTAGGGCCGCCGGCCAGGCAGCCTGCCTTCTCACCGGACATCGCCTCGAAAAGTATGATTATACCGGCAAAAGCCTGATGACGTCCGCCGCCCCGCGACTTAAAAGAATCGCAACGAAAGTCGATGCGATCGACTGGACAGACGGGCGGAACGGGGCGGCCTTGCAGCGATCCAACGACGGGACCGACCGGATGCGCGCCGATGCACGCGCCATCTTCGACGCCGCCGTCGGGCGCGCCCATCCGTCCGGATGCCTGCCGGCGCATCTGCCGCCTGCCCCCGCCGTGGGCCGCCTGATTCTGCTCGCCGCCGGCAAGGCCGCCGGCAGCATGACCGCGCTGGCGGAAGCGCATTATCTCGATTCGGGCTTTCCCCCGGAGCGTCTCGTCGGTCATGCCGTGGCGCGGCACGGCTACGAGGCCAGGACGCGCCACATCCCGATGGTCGCGGCCGGCCACCCCGTGCCGGACCAGGGCAGCATCGACAGCGCCACCCGCGCGCTCGAGCTGGCAGCCTCGGCGACAGCCGACGATCTGGTGCTGGTCCTGCTCTCGGGTGGCGGCTCGGCCAACTGGGTCGCGCCGGCCGGCGCCCTCACCCTCGCCGAGAAACAGGCGGTCAACAAGGCGCTGCTGCGCTCGGGCGCGCCGATCGGCGAGATGAACATCGTCCGCAAGCGGCTCTCGCGCATCAAGGGCGGGCGGCTCGCTTTGGCCGCGGCTCCGGCCCGGCTGCTGACGCTGGCGATCTCCGACGTGCCCGGCGACGAGCCGACCGCGATCGCGTCGGGCCCGACTGTCCCCGATCCGACGACGATGCAACAGGCCCGCGCAATCGTCGCGCGCTACGGTCTCGATCTCCCGGCGGCGGCCCGGGCCCTGCTCGATGACGACGCCAGCGAGACGCCGAAGCCAGGTCACGATGCCTTCGCCCGAACCGAATTCCGCATCATCGCGCGTCCCGCCGAGGCCATTGCCGCCGCCCATGCCGCAGCCGCGTCGGCCGGTTACGCGGTCCATGATCTCGGCGCCGATCTCGAAGGCGAAGCCAGCGAGGTGGCTGGGCGCCACGCCGCGCTCGCGCGCTCGCTCCAGCGGGAGGGGCGGCGCGCCGCGCTCCTCTCCGGCGGGGAACTGACCGTGACGCTGCGCGGCAAGGGACGGGGCGGGCCGAACCAGGAATATGCGCTGGCGCTGGCTATCGCGCTCAATGGTGCGCCCGGCATCGTCGCGCTCTCGGGCGACACCGACGGCACCGATGGCGGCGGAGGCGAAGCGACCGACCCCGCCGGCGCGATCGTCGACGAGACGACGCTGGCCCGCGCGCGGGCGCTCGGCCTCTTTCCTGCCAGATCGTTAGCGGAGAACGACTCCACCGGCTTCTTCGAGCCGCTCGGCGACCTCCTGCGGACGGGGCCGACCTTGACCAATGTGAATGATTGCCGCGTCATCCTGATCGAACCCGAGAGATGAACCGCACCCGACGATCGATCCTGCGCCTCGCCTTGCTCGCGGGCGGCCTGCTCGCCGGGGCGGCCCCGGCCTGGGCCGACCTGCGCATGTGCAACACCACCGGCAGCCGCGTCGGCGTCGCGATCGGTTATCGCGACGCCCAGGGCTGGACCACCGAGGGCTGGTGGAACATCGGCCCCCGCGCCTGCGAGACCCTGCTGCGCGGTACGCTGGCGGCCCGATTCTATTACGTCCACGCCATCGACTACGACCGCGGCGGCGAGTGGACCGGCAAGTCCGTGATGTGTACCCGCAACAAGGAATTCACCATTCGCGGGATAGAAGACTGTCTGGCTCGCGGCTACGATCGCGCCGGCTTCTTCGAGGTCGATACGGGTGAACAGAAGAGCTGGACGATCCAGCTCACCGACACCACCGGCAGCGCGCCTGCGCGGCCCTGAGGGACATTCCATGAAGCGCGAGCGCCGCATCAAGATCATCGCCACACTGGGGCCGGCCTCCGCCACCTCCGAGATGTGCGCGAAGCTGTTCGAAGCCGGCGTCGACGTCTTCCGCATCAATATGAGCCACACCCAGCGCGAGACGCTGCCCGAGAAGATCGCGATGCTGCGCGCGCTGGAGACGCAGTTCCGCCGCCCGGTCGGCATCCTCGCCGATCTTCAGGGCCCGAAGCTGCGTGTCGGCGCCTTCGGCGGCGATGGCGGGGTGACGCTGGAGAACGGCGCCCGCTTCACGCTCGACTCCGACCCCGCTCCCGGTACGGTCAAGCGCGTCCACCTGCCCCATCCGGAAATCCTGAGCGCGCTGGAGCCCGGCCACACCCTGATCCTCGACGATGGCAAGCTCCGCCTCGTCGTCGAGAAGGCGAGCGAGAAGCAGGCCGTGACGCGCGTCGTCGTCGGGGGAAGGCTGTCATCGCGCAAGGGTGTCAGCCTGCCCGACACCACGATCGCCGTCTCGGCCATGACCGAGAAGGACCGCTCCGATGCCGAGGCCGCAGCCGAGGCCGGGGTCGACTGGATCGCGCTCTCCTTCGTGCAGCGGCCCGAGGACATGGCCGATCTCCGCAAGATCGTGCGCGGGCGGGCGCTGGCGCTGGCCAAGATCGAAAAGCCCCAGGCCCTGATCCGGCTGGAGGAGATCATCGACGCCTCGGACGCGATCATGGTGGCGCGCGGCGATCTTGGCGTCGAGATGCCGCTGGAAAAGGTGCCCGGCACCCAAAAGCGCATCACCCGCATGTGCCGCCGCAAGGGCAAGCCGGTCGTCGTGGCGACACAGATGCTGGAGAGCATGATCACGAGCCCGGTGCCGACCCGCGCCGAGGTCTCCGACGTCGCCACCGCCGTCTTCGAGGGCGCCGACGCCGTGATGCTCTCGGCCGAGAGCGCGGCCGGCCAGTTCCCGATCGAGGCGGTGCAGATGATGAACCGCATCGCCGAGGAGGTCGAAAGCGAATCGATCTATCGTTCGATCCTGGAGGCGCAGCGCGCCGAGCCGGAAGCGACCGGCGCGGACGCCATCGCCAAGGCCTCCCACGAGATCGCCGACACGCTGAACCTCAAGGTCATCGCCGCCTGGACCTCATCCGGCTCGACCGCTTTCCGCCTCGCTCGCGAGCGGCCGAACTCGACCGTGATCGCGCTGACGCCGAACCGCGCCACGGCGCGGCGCCTGACCCTGGTCTGGGGCGTACATTCGGTGGTGACCAAGGATGCCAACGACATCGACGACATGGCCTCGCGCGCCTGCAAATTCGCGGTGCGCGAACGCTTCGCCAAGCTCGGCGACCGCATCATCGTCGTGGCCGGCGTCCCCTTCGGAACACCCGGCGCCACCAACATGGTCCGCATCGCCTTCGTGGCGAAGGAGCATGTCGAGAAGGCGTGACGGCCGGCGAGCGCTGGCGCGAGCCGGCTTTTCACGGAAACAGCGCCCGCTCTAGTTGAGCGCCAGCCCCGATCGCGGCCCGACCATTTGGTCGATCGCCTCCACCACGATTTCCGGCGCGGCATGGTGCGGCATGTGGCCGACGCCGGGCAGCAGCACGAAGCGGCCCTGCGGCGCCTGCCGCGCGATCGCAGCGGAGTGAATCAGCGGCGAGACGATCGCGTCGCTGTCGCCGGTAATCGCCACGACCGGCACCTTCAAAGCGGGATAGCGCGGCACTTGCGCGCTCACGAAGTCGAATGTCGCGGCGATGTCCTGCGAATTGGCGCGGAAGGTCGAAGGCCGCAACAGGAGCGCGATTTCGCCGGTATCGAGATAACCCGGCGTCACCGAGCGCGGCGCGAAGACGCTGGTCGCGCCGGGCTCGATCAGCATCCGCGCAGCCGGTACGCCGACCAGGCGAGTGAAGATCGGCCCGACCAGCGGCCACGCGGTCAGATGATGATACCAGGCGATGCCGCCCGGCCAGGGATGGCTTACGGCGCCGAGCAGCACCAGCCCGCGCAGCCGCTCCGGGTGGTCGAGCGCGATGCGCCCAGCCAGCGCGCCGGCCAGCGAATGCGCCACCAGCACGAAGCGCTCCGGCACGACCGCGTCGATGCCCTGCATCAGGGCATCGGCCTGCCGCGCCGGATCGGCCATGGCATCGCCCTCCAGCCGGTCGCTCCAGCCATGGCCCGGCCGGTCGAGCGCGACGACGCGGTAATGGCCGAGATCCGGGCCCAGCGTCGCCAGCAGATCGGCATGGTTCGAGGAGGCGCCATGGATCAGGACGACGGTGCCGCGCGACTCGGCACTGGGCCGGCTCTCGCGATAATGCAGCCGCCCGCCTGCAACGGACACGAAGCGGCCCGTCGCCGGATAACGACGTTCGGCCTGTGCCCCGAGCCATTCGGACCAGAGCAGGAGCCCGGCGACGGCGAGGACGAGAACGACGAGGACAGAGCGGATCAGCATGACCCGCATACGCGCCGAACGCCGTTTCGGTTTCGTGAAGACGTCAGGCACGCTTCGGAACATCGAGCCCTCAGGCGTCGCGGCCGTCGACCTCGGTCTTGAGCGAATCGACCGCGCTCTTCACGGCTTCGAGCTGGGGGTAGACCTCGAGCGCACGGCGATACGCGACCATGGCGCGCTTGTCGTCGCCCTGCTGGCGCAGGATCGTGCCGAGCCCCATCATCGCGCCGTAATGGCGTGGCTCGCGCTTCAGCGCCTCGCCGATGTCGAGCATCGAGCGGATCGGGTCGCCGGCGAGGAAGAGCGCGTTGGCGCGCTGGTTCCAGCCCTCGGCCCAGTCCGGCTCGAGGCTGACGACACGGTCGAGCAGTTCGATCGCCAGGTCGAGCTGCTTGGCCTTCGTCGCCGTCTGGGCGCGCGTCATCAGCAGATCGGCGGTGGCGGAACCGGAGCGCGCCCAGCGGCGCTGGATCAGATTGGCGATGCCCCTGGCCTCTTCCGGCGTCTTGGCGGCGGCCAGCCGCTCGAACAGCCGCTCCAGCGTCGCCGCCGGTCCGCGCGAAGGCCCCGGCGTCACGGAAGGATTGTCGTCCTTGTCGGTCGGTGCGACGGCGCCGGGGCGCTGCGGAGGAACGTCCTGCGCCTGTGCTACGCCAAGCGAGACGCCAGGCGAACTGGCAACCGCCAGCGCCAGCAGGAAGGCGGCGGGAAGCGTGCGGGCGATCATCATGGCTGCAAGTCTAGCCGCCCGCGCGATCAGGTCAATTCACGGAGCGGCGACCACCAACGTAAAAAAGCGGGCGCGCCCGTGGGCGCCCCGCCATGTTGTCGTCCACAGGATGGGTAGCGGCGGCCGAAAGACCGCCCCGACCTCAGCCCTGGCGCGCCTTGAAGCGCTTCTGGACCTTGTTGATGATGTAGACGCGGCCCTTGCGGCGCACGAGCTGGTTGTCGCGATGACGGGCGCGCAGCGACTTCAGCGAATTGCGGATCTTCATGGTCTCAACTCCATCGATCCACCCCGACGGGGCGAACCGGTCAAAAACGGAACCAGCAAAAAACGGAACCAGCCAAATCCATATCCAGCGACGCGAGCCGGAAGACCGGCCCTCATCGACCACGCGAATGGTGCGGCTGATGCGATGCCGGCTGTATACGGATTTTTCCGGAGATCGCAAGGGCGCAAGGCCGAGGCTGCGCGTAAAAAGCTGTTACAGGGCCATTGATCGGCGAGCCGCGCCGGTTCGGCGGGAACTTTCCGAGAGCCGGAACGTTGCCCGCATTCAACGCTGGGACATCATCATCATGAACATATCGACCCTTGGCCTGCTCGCTGCGGCCGCGATCGCGCTTGGCGCCTGTAACACCACCGAGCAGCGCATCGGCGGAGCCGCCGCCGGCGCCGGGACCGGAGCGCTCGTTGCCGGGCCTGTGGGCGCCGTCGTGGGCGGCGCGGCCGGGGCGATCACCGCACCGACCGTGGTGCGCACGACGCGGCGCGCCACGCGCTGAGACCTCGACGGCTGGCGGGTTACGGCCGCCAGCCGGTTTCTTCGACCGGCGCGTTCTCGCGCGCCTCCTCGCGGCGGGCTTCCTCGACAAAGCCGAACAGCGCGCGCAAAGCCGCCTCGACACCCTCGCCAGAAGCCGAGGACAGCACGATCGGCATGCGCTTGCAGGCCCGCTTCAGTCGCGCGACCTGCTCCTTCAGCAGTTCGGGGCTGAGCGCATCGACCTTCGACAGCGCCACGATCTCGGGCTTTTCGTCGAGCCCCTCGCCATAGAGCGCAAGCTCGTTGCGCACCGTCTTGTAGGCCTTGCCGGCATGCTCGCTGGTGCCCTCGACCAGATGCAGCAGCACGCGGCAGCGTTCGACATGGCCGAGAAAGCGGTCGCCGAGGCCGTGGCCTTCATGCGCGCCCTCGATCAGGCCGGGAATATCGGCCAGCACCATCTCGCGCCCGTCGACCCGCACGACGCCCAGACCCGGATGCAGCGTCGTGAAGGGATAATCCGCGATCTTCGGCTTGGCCGCCGTGACGGTCGCCAGGAACGTCGACTTGCCGGCATTCGGCAATCCGATCAGCCCGGCATCGGCGATCAGCTTCAGCCGCAGCCAGACCCAGCGCTCCTCGCCGATCAGGCCGGGATTGGCATGGCGCGGCGCCTGGTTGGTCGCCGTCTTGAAATAGGCATTGCCGAAACCGCCATTGCCGCCCTTGCACAGAACGAAGCGCTGGCCCGGCTCGGTCAGGTCGGCGACCAGCGTCTCGCCGTCTTCGTCGAAGACCTGCGTGCCCGGCGGCACCTTGAGCGTCTTGGTTTCGCCGTTGGCGCCATGCCGGTCGGCGCCCATCCCGTGCCCGCCGATCTTGGCCTTGAAATGCTGCTGGAAGCGGAAATCGATCAGGGTGTTCAGCCCCTGCACGCATTCGATCACGACATCGCCGCCGCGTCCGCCGTCGCCGCCATTGGGCCCGCCGAACTCGATGAACTTTTCACGGCGGAAGGAGACGCAGCCGGCGCCGCCGTCTCCCGCCTTCACATAGATCTTGGCCTGGTCGAGGAATTTCATGGCTTCTCAGTAGTGATCACCGGGCGAAAGGGCAATGCGCGCGGCTCCCCTTCTCCCCTCGCGGGAGAAGGAAAGGCCTCACGCCGCCAGTCTCGGCGCCGCCATCTCGTCGCGCAGCGCCTCGGCGAAGCGCCGCGCCGCCAGCCCCGGCTGCGGCCCCATGATCAGCCCGACCGACAGCTCGAACAGCGCCGGCAACCCCTCGGCCGGCCCAAGCCGCCGCATCGTCGCCGGCACGGCGCTCTCGGTGACGGCGGTGACGCAGAATCCGGCCTCGACAGCCGAAAGCATGCCGGAGGTGTGCGAGCAGGAGAAGACGAGGCGATAGTCCTTCTTCGCCTCCGCCAGCGCGGCCAGCAGGCGCGGCCGCACCCGGCAGCCCTCGGAGAACAGCGCCAGCGGCAGGGTCTCCTGCAGCTCCGGCCGGTGCCCGCGCGCCGCGATCCAGACCACCGGCTCGCGCCTGACCACCTCGCCGACCGGGCGCCTCGGGTCCTGCGTCACCACCGCGAGATCGAACTCGCCGGCCGCCACGGCCGGCTCGATCCGCTTCGACAGGTCGCAATGCAGCTCCAGCTCGACCTTGGGATGCTCGGCCGCGAAGCGCGCGATCAGCGGGCGCAGGAAGGCGTCGACATAATCGTCGGGAATGCCGATCCGTAAGCGCCCCGAGGCGCTGTTGCCGCCGAGATCGTCGAGCGCCTCGCGCTGGATCGCGAGCAGCCGCCGGGCATGGGCGATCAGCCGCTCGCCGGCATGGGTCGGCACCACCCCCCGGCGCGAGCGCTCCAGCAGCCTGTGGCCGAGCTGGCTCTCCAGATCCTGGATTCGTACAGAGATCGCCGATTGCGTCCGCCCGAGCCGCGCGCCAGCCGCTGTGAAGCCGCCGCTCTCGACCACCGCCACCAGCATGTCGAGCGCCGCAAGATCGAAATGCGCGGACATGGCACAGGCTCCATCGATCGGTTTTAAGAATGGTTAAATCAGAATAATCCGTTTTTCCGATGGAAGGAAGCAGCGTAGATCAAGGCCAATCGTCATTGCGAGCACCGCGAAGCAATCACGCAAACGTCCTTCAAGAACGAATGCCATGAGCGACTCCACCATGTCTGCCCCCGCCGCCGTCATGCCAGGCCCGACCGCGCCCGCGCTCGCGATGTTCCTCGCCCTGCTGATGGGCGCGACCTGTATCGGCTTTTCGGGCGTGTTCGTGCGCTTCGCCGATGTCGGCCCGGCGGCGGCCGGCTTCTGGCGCATGATTTTCGCCTTGCCGGCACTCGGTCTCTGGATGGGGCTGGAGCAGCGCCGGCCCGGCCGCACTGCCGCAACCGCAGGAGCCCTTCTGCCGATCGTGCTGGCGGGCCTCGCCTTCGGCGTCGACGTGGTGCTCTACAATGCCTCGCTCGGCTTCACGACCATCGCCAACGCCTCGCTGCTCGGCAATCTCTCGCCGGTCGTCGTGGTGCTCGGCGGCTGGCTGCTGTTTGCGGAACGCCCGAGCCGGCGCATCCTCGGCGCACTGGCCCTAGCGCTGGGTGGAGCGGCGATGCTGGTACTGCCGAAATTCGCCGGCTCCGCAGTGCCTGCGCCAGGCGGCCTGTTCGGCGACAGCCTCGCCATCGGCGCCGCCGTCTCCTATGCCGCCTATATCCTTGCTGTGCGTCGCGCCCGCGACCGGGCCGAGGCCGGCCGCATCAGCCTGATCTCGAGCGCGATCTGCGCCGTCTTCTGCCTCGTCGCGGCGCTGGCGCTGGGCGAGACGATCATGCCCGCCAGCCTCACCGGCTGGCTCGCGGTGATCGCGCTCGGCCTCGTCTCGCATGCGCTGGGCCAAGGCCTGATCACGCTGTCGCTCGGCCATTACGGCGCCAGCGCCGCCTCCCTCGTCATGGTCTGGCCGGCGCTGGTCAGCGTGCTCGCCGCCTGGGCGATCTTCGGCGAGCAGCCCTCTCCGGCCCAGGCTTTCGGCGGCATCGCGATCCTCGCCGCCGTCCTGATGGTACGGAAGGGCTGAGGTTCAGGCCGCCAGAGCCTCAGCCGCAACGTCATAGTTCAGGATCACCGCGCCGTTGCTCAGCGGCCGCGCCTGCGTCAGCGCCAGCTTGCGCCTGGCGCTGCCCGGCTTGAACAGTGGCGTGCCCGCCCCGAGCACAACCGGCACGACGCAGAGCATGATCTCGTCGACGAGCCCCTCGCGCAGCAGCGAGTCGACCAGCTCGGCACTGCCGAAGACATAGATGTCCTTGCCCGGCGCCGCCTTCCGTCGGGCGATTTCGCCTGCGATATCGGCCGTGACCTGCGTATTGTTCCAGTCGGATGCTGTCAGGCTGCGCGAAGCGACGAGCTTGGGCAGGCCGTTCATGAAAGCCTTGGTCTCGCCCTCCTCCTCGGTCGATGTCCAATACGCTTTCATGCCCTCATAGGTGACGCGGCCGAAGACGAGCAGCCCCGCCTTGTCGCCGAATTCCTGGCTGAGCTGGGCCAGCTCGTCGCACCAGGCATCGCCATGGAAGGCGAGATCCCACTTCGTCGGGCCTTCGAACAGCCCGTCAAGCGTCACGAGATTCCACACGATCACCCTGGCCATCGAACCCTCCTTCTGCATCTGATTTGCCAGACTGCCAGCGATCGTTTCGGCGCTCCAGACCCCTCGTGCCCGGCGGGATTGCGATCCGGAGCGCCAGACTTCATCCTTGGCGCCTGCAACGGCGGAAGGTGAGCAGGGTGCGTGGATGTCTTCTGGCTTTGACGATGCTGCTGGCGCCCGCGGCGCAGGCGGCGGGTCCCTATGGCGAGATCGTCGTCGGCAACTGGAAGGGCGGCGCCTTCACCAGTGACGCGACCGGCGCCTTTTCGCATTGCGCCGTGAACGCCGGCTACCGGAACGGCACGCGTATGTTCACCTCGATCACGGCCGATCTGAAATGGCTGGTCGGCTTCGCGCACCCCAACTGGAAGCTCAAGGCGGGCAGCAAGCTGAACCTGCAGCTCGTCTTCGACCGCAGTGCGAGGATCGATGTCACGGCGGACGTCAAGACGCCGACGCTCCTGGCGATTCCGATGCCGGGCGATTCGGAGCTGATCAACGCCTTCCGCCATGGCCGCTATCTCGAGCTGGTCGCCAACGACCAGCGCCTGAGCTTCGCCCTGACCTCGACCGGCGAGATGCTCCCCGCCCTCGTCGCATGCGCCAGGCAGAGCGCGAGCATTCGCGGTCCGGTCAATCCGTCCGCCGGCCAGAACGCTGCCCGGCCGTCCGAGGCCGACATTCAGGCGAAGGCCGAGAAGCGGTCGGTGCTCGAAAAGACCCGCGACCTGATCCGGACGCGCATGCTGACCTGCATCGGCCGCGAGGGCAGCCCGATGCTGGCGACCGACGAGAAGGCCGAGGTCGTCGCCAAGGCCGCGATGATCTTCTGCAAGGCCGATGTCGATGCGCTGGCCCAGGCGATCATCGAGATCAACGAGCTCGACGGCACCCGGCCCGTGGATCGCGAGGCCGTGCGCCGCATCGCCACCCAGAGCGTCCAGGACGTCGTCGTCGCCCAGATCGTCAAGTCGCGCGGCGAGATGCTCAGCCGCCGCAACCAGCAGCCGGCCGCGCCATCTGGCAGGAGCACGCCGACGATTTCGCCGTCTTTGTAGGGAGGAAGACGCCCTGTGCAGATGGACGGCGGATCTCGGCCATCACCTTGTCGATGTGCGAGATGTCTTCGATGTGCCCGGAGCAGGCATCGGGACGCGGTCTGAACGCGATATCGCCGCTCCCGCCCCTCAGGAGCGCAGTCCCGTCATGACGGGACTGCGATAGCTGATGATCGCCGGACACAAAGCGAGGATGCTGCCGATGAGACAGAGCAGCGCGGCCTGCGCGAACTCGCCCGGCCCGATGCCAGGGCTGAGCTCAAGCCCGGTTCGGGCCGCGACGATGCCGGACACGGCCCGGGTCGCGGCGACGCCGAGCACAAGACCCGCGACGCAGCCGACGGCGATAAGCGCCGCCATTCCGAGCCAGGTCACCAGCAGCACATAGGATCGCGGTGCGCCGAGCGCTCTCAAGGTGGCGTAGCGGCGCCGGCGCAGGCCGTTCACGGCGATCAGGAGCAGGATGACGCTGGCGAGGATCAGCACCGTGTTCGTCGCCGACGCGACGACGAGGATGTCACGCATGTCGCCGAGCGCGCCGTAGAGCGAGACGAGAATCTCGGCCGGGAAGAAGGCCATCGTGCCACCCTGCCGGTACTGCGCCCGCAGGGCATAGGCGCCGGCGACGCTCTTCGGCTTCACCACGATCGCCGGCACGCCCGGCACGCGCTTGCCATCGAAAGGCGCACCGATCCCGGCCTCCCTGGCGGGCCGCCCCTCGCCCCGTCCCGATCCGGCCCGCCAGAACGGCGAGTCGCTTCCCGGCTCTGCAGAAGCATGGCCGTTGCCGAGACCGTGGATCTCCCACACACTCTCCACCGGCACGAGGATCGCCCGGTCCCAGGGCGAGCCGAGCTTCGGCAGCCGCCCGACGACCTTGAAGCCATGCCCCTCATGACGATGGCCGGCCTCGTCCTCGTTCTCCTCGCCCGGATGATGATCGCCCGCATGGCCGTGCGAGGGCGTGATCGTCTCGCCGAGGCGATAGTTCACATCGGCGCCGACGACGGCCTCGCCTTCGTCCTCGAACAGTCGCCCCTGCGTCGGCGCGATGCGGCCCCAGCGGCCGGCGAACCCGGCCGTCGTACCGACGATCGGATAACCCCGGCTGATGTCGCCGAAAGCGATCGGCGCAAAATCGGCGACGCGCTGGTCCTGCGCCAGTGCCTGCAGCAGCCGGCCTTCAACCAATGGCAGGGCCTCCGCCTGCAGATAGGTCGCCGACATCAGCAATTGCGTCTGGCTGCCAGGCGCGCCGATGAGCAGGTCGAAATCATCGGCGGCCCTGGCCGAGCCCAGGCGCAGCGCGCGCTCCTGCGCGCCGATCGCGACGCCGGTGGCGATCGCCAGCGCCACCAGCAGCACGATCGCCGGCGCCGTCCAGCGCAGCGCCCGCAGATCGGCCAGGACCATGGGAAAGGGGTTCATGCCGCGGCCTGCTTCGCCTGCATGGGGCCAAGGTCGAGCCGCTGCGCCATGCGTCCGAGCAGGCCGCCATCATGCGAGGCGCAGATCAGCGTCGCCCCGCTCCGCGCCGCCGCATCCAGCAGCAGGTCGCCCACCGCACCGGCGTGGTCGACGCCGAGACTGGCCGTCGGCTCGTCGGCGAGGATCAGGCAGGGTTCGTTGAACAGGGCACGCGCGATCGCGACGCGCTGCTGCTCGCCGCGCGACAGCACGGCGGCGCGCCGGCGCGGATCGCTCAGCCCCATTTGCTCGGCCAGTTCGAGCGCGCGCCGCTTCTGCCCGGGGCTCAACCGCCAGGAGGAAAAGCTCGCCGGCAGCGCGATATTCGCCGCGACATCGAGTTCGGGCACGAGATGGAAATCCTGGAAGACGAAGCCGACCGTGCCACGGCGCCAGCGGTCGCGCTCGCCTTCGCTCAGGGCGGAGACGACGAGGTCGCCCCATGCCACCGTGCCGCTTGTCGGCTTCAGCAGGCCGGCGACGAGATGCAGCAGCGAACTCTTGCCACAGCCGGAAGGCCCTCCGACGCCGAGCGTCGCGCCGGGTTGGAGCGTCAAGGCGGGAAGATCGAGAACCCGGAACGGCCTGGCGCTGCCATCCCTGTGATCGAGCGTGAGGCCGCTCAGATGGAGGGGCAGCGCCCGCACCTCAGGCAAGGGTGAAGCCGGCATCCACGATCCGGATCTGGCTGACGAAGCCCGTCGCCGCATCCGTCGCCGAACCGATCTCGAGACGGCCGCTGACGAGGACCTTGCGGCCGGCGGAGACGAGCGGTGTCTCCTGCTTCATCGTGACGACGACGATGTCGACGGGCCAGTCCGCATCGGACTGGCAGAACGGGCAGATCGCCAGCGGTTCCCGCGTCAGCACGAAGAAATGGCTTTCGGGCTTCAGCGGCGGCGCCATGTAGCCGACCATGCGCACATCCTTGCCACGCAGGCCCGTGACATGGTCGGAGAATTCGAAGCCGAGCACGCCGAAGGATTTGTACAGGCCATCGAAGCGGAGGGTCTCCATCCCGGCCGCCAGAGCGTCGCCGGGGAGGAGCGCCGCCGCGAGAGCCAGCATGGTCTCGCGGCGGGTCAAGGTCGGAGCGGGGGCGCACTGGCGCATCGGTGCCTCCATTCCCCCGATCATCGGCTCACTTGCCGCCGAGCGCCAGCGCTTCCGTCATCACGCGGAAGACGAAGGTGTTCGGCTTGTGGCCGCGGAAGCGCTCGGCGCCCGGGCCCATCGCCGTCAGGATGACGTCGTCGGCGGCATGGACGCCGCTATTGGCTTCGAAGGGCAGGTTGCCGGCTTTCCGCGCAACGACGGTGCCGGTGCAGTCCTTTTCGTTGGCGATGTTGGTCTTGCCATCGGGGCCCTTGACGGCCGGCACGCGCTCGCCGGTCATGTCAGGCCGGCCGGTGTCGCAGGTGTCGGGATAGCTGCCATAGACCACGGCGAGGCGACGCGAGGTATCGACATTGGTCGGGTAGCCCTCGGCGTCGAGCGGGCCGTAGTTCGGCGGCAGCGATTCGTTGTAGACGCCGAGCTTGTCGCGCAGGAGTTGGCCCGGGCGGCTGTCGTCATAGGTGCCGATGATCGACATCGGATGGGCGTGGTCCGGCACGACGATGATCAGCGTGTCGTTGCGGTCGCCGGCGAAATCCTTCGCGACCTTGACGGCGTTGTCGAGCATGATCGTGTCGAAGACAGAGCGCTCCCAGTCGAGCGAGTGGCTGTATTTGTCGATGCGGGCCGACTCGACCATCAGGAGGAATCCCTCCCCGTTGCCCTTGAGCATCTCGAGCGCGGCCTTGGTCTGCTCGACGACGTCGGGCTGGTCGGGGAAGCGGGAGACGGTGCCCTTCCTGGCCAGGCGCAGGTCGAAGGCGCCGTCGATATTGCCGGTGTTGTAGAGGCCGAGCAGCTTCCTGGAGCCGGCAGCGACCGCCGCGTTCATCTCGGTCTTGGTGGTGGCGAGCGTGTAGCCGGCCTCCTTGAACTTGGCGATGTAGTCCTGCTCGTCGGTGCGCTTCGAGCCCGGCGTCGTTTTGGAAAGGAAGTTCGGCGAGCCGCCGCCCATGATCACGTCGGGCTTCACGTCGAAGAACATCGTGACGATGTCGTTGAAGTCGGAGCGGCGGCGGGTATGGGCCACCATCGAGGCCGGGGTGGCGTCCTCGATCTCGGAATTGGTCACGACGCCGACCGCCATGCCGGTACGGCGCTTGACCAGCTCCGCGATGGTCTCGACCTTGGGATGGTCGAGCGTCAGGGCGTTCTTGGCGCAATACACGCCGAGAGCGTTGACGCAGGATTTGTGGCCGGTGGTGTAGGCATGCGCCGCATTGGCGCTGTCGGTGACGATCGAGTCGGTGCCCGAGGTCGAGATCAGCGCCATGTTGGACATGTCGTCCATGGCGAGCTCACCGTCATACTTGCCCTCCTTCCAGCCCTTGGAAAGGATGCGCGCGGCCGTGCGGTTGGCCACTGTCATGCCGTCGCCGATGAACAGGATGACGTTCTTGGCGCGGCGCGGGGTCGCGGTCGCGAACACGTCCCAGTTGACCGTCGCCTTGTTTGCCCCTTGCGTCGCCTCGACGACGTACTTGCCGGCGGGCAGCGCCGCGCCGCGCAGCCACATCGCCGAATGTTTCTGGCCTTCCTCGCTCTGCATGAAAGTCGTGGCCCGGCCGAGGATCTCGGCGGCCGGCTTGCCGTTGATGGTCACATTGACCTCGGCTGAGGTCGGCGCGTTCGGGAACTCGACCTTGAAGTCGAAGCGCGAGCCTTCGAGAATCTCGGCTCGGTCGATCGGGTAGATCGTCTGGGCCGTCGCCGGGCTTCCCAGGAGGCCAGCGGTCAGGGCCGTAGCCAGCCAGTAATGTGCGCGCATGTCATTCTCCGGTGAAAGCACTCGGGCGGATCGTGGCAGCCGTAGGTCCAGTATGTGACAGTTTCATCAAGCCGACGCGCGCGGCCCGGTCTCATGGGGCGCGCTCCGGATCGCCACCCGGAGCGTCCAGGCGTTGTCGCCCGGATCATCGCATTGCGAAGCGGAATCCTGAGCCGCCGCGAGCGGCCGCCGCCAACGCCGTCTGGCAGCGGAATAACGCCGATTTCGCCGTCGGGCGAGGGCAGGATGGCCGGCACGATCACGAGACCGCGGCGGTCTCGCAGATAAGGTTCTTCGCCGACCCCAGCTTATCCCCGGCCACTAGAGAGCCCCGAAAATAGAGCGGTCGAGCAGCGGAATGCTCCATGCCCGTCCGATTCGACGACGCGATCGGCACGCTCGGACAACTGGTCCTCGCAGACGATCGCGCCGCCATCGTATGCTTGCCCCATGAATGGGAGGAAGAGCGCGTGGCGCCGTTGGAGCTGGAACCGATCTGAGAATGCCCGCCATTCCCAATCGAGGCGGCACTCGTTCCTGATCACTCCGCCGCCAGCCGCGGCGGCGGGAGCTTGCTCATCGCCCTGGCGCTTGCCTCGCCCGGCGTCGGCTCGCCGTCATGCGCGTGGATCGTCTCCCACAGGCTCTCATCTTCGGGCTTGCTGAAGAAGCGGCCGAAGAGCCAGCCCGTCCCCTTCGAGAGATCGTCCATCACCGCATAGAAGGACGGCACGAAGACAAGGCTGAGCACGGTCGAGACCAAAAGCCCGCCGATAACGGCGATCGCCATGGGCGCGCGGAACTCGCCGCCGTCGCCGACGCCATAGGCCGAGGGCAGCATGCCCGCCGCCATCGCGATGGTCGTCATCACGATCGGCCTGGCCCGCTTGCGGCCGGCCTCGAGCAAAGCGGTGCGGCGGTCCTTGCCGCGGCCCTCCTCCTCGACCGCGAAATCGACCAGCATGATCGCGTTCTTGGTGACGATGCCCATCAGCATCAGCAGGCCGATATAGACCGGCATCGAGACCGGATTGCCGGTCGCGAGCAGCGCGATGACCACGCCGCCGAAGGAGAGCGGCAGCGAGAGCAGGATTGTAATCGGCTGGAAGACCGAACCGAACAGCAGGATCAGCACGACGAAGACCAGCATCAGCCCGGTCGTCATCGCCTGAACGAAGCCGTCGACGACCTCGCCCTGGATCTCGGCATCGCCGGTCGCGGCGATCCAGACGCCCGGCGGCAAACCGACCTCCTTGACGATCTGGTTGAAAGTCTCCTGCGCCGTGCCGAGTTCGAAGCCGCGTTTCAGATCGGCACCGATGGCGGCGCGGCGGACGCGGTCGTAGCGGTCGATCGAACTCGGGCCTTCGCCGAAGCCGATCTCGGCGACCGCCGTCAGCGGGACCGAGACGCCGTTCGTGTTGGTGACGCGCAGCGCCGCGATGTTGCGGATATCGGCGCGGGCGGCCTCGTCGAGTTGGACGCGGATCGGAACCAGCCTGTCGCCGGCGTTGAACTTGGCGAGGTTGGCGCCGACATCGCCGATGGTCGCGACGCGCACGGCCTCCGAGATCGCCTCCGGCGTCACCCCGAGACTGGCCGCCGCCTCGAGCTTCGGCCGGACGGTCAGCTCCGGCCGCGACAGCGAGCCCGAGGTCGCGACATTGAGATAGCCCTCGACCTTGCGCATCCGGCCCTCGATCCGGGCCACGGCCTCGTCCAGCGCCGCCCCGTCCTTCGACAGGATCGAGAAGGCCATCTCGCGCTCGCCGCGCTCGTTGACATACCAGGCGCGCACATCCGGCACGCTGGCGAGCTTGTCGGCGATGACGACCTTGAGGTCCTTCTGGCGCGCCTCGCGCTCCGCCTTCGGCTTGAGCAGGATCGTGACGGCGGCGCGCCGCACCTCGCGCTGGCCGGTCGGCGAGGCGCCGCCGAGCACGAAGACGTTGGTCACCTCGGGAATCGTCTTCAGAGCATCGACCAGCTTGTCGGTGGTGATGCGGGTATCTTCCAGCGTCGAGCCCGGCGGCAGCTCGACCGAGGCCACCACGCGCGAGGTGTCCTCGTCCGGGATGAAGCCGGTCGGCAGCAGCGCCGTGGCGTGGATCGAGCCCCAGAGGAAAGCGAAACCCAGCACCAGCGTCAGATACGACATGTTGAAAGGCACGGAGCGCCAGCGCCCGGTCCCGTCGAAGCGCGGCAGCAGCGGAATGCGGCGCGAGGCGGTGGTCGCCTTCAGCAGCCCGATATAGCCGCGCATGACGACACCGTCCTTCGGATCGGCATGGTCGACGGGCTTCATCAGATAGGCCGCCATCATCGGCGTGATCAGGCGCGCGACCAGGAGCGAGAACAGCACGGCGACCGCCACCGTCAGGCCGAACTGGCGGAAATACTGCCCGGCGACGCCGCCCATGAACGAGACCGGCGCGAAGATCGCGACGATGGTCAGCGTGATCGCGATGACCGCGAGCCCGATCTCGTCGGCCGCCTCCATCGCGGCGCGATAGGGCGACTTGCCCATCTTCATGTGCCGGACGATGTTTTCGATCTCGACGATGGCGTCGTCGACCAGGATGCCGGTGACCAGCGTGATGCCGAGCAGGCTGACGAGGTTGAGCGAGAAGCCCATCAGCTCCATCGCCCAGAAGGTCGGGATGGCCGACAGCGGAAGCGCGATGGCGGTGATCAGCGTCGCCCGCCAGTTCCTCAGGAACAGGAAGACCACGATGACGGCGAGCGCAGCACCCTCCAGCAGCGTCTCCATCGCCGCCTTGTAGTTGCCATGGGTATAGGCGACCGCGTCGTCGATCGGCTTCAGCGTGATGTCGGGGTAGCGCTTGTTCAGATCGGCGAGGCGCGCCGCGACGACGTCCTTGACCGAGAGCTCGCTCGACCCCTTCGAGCGGAACACGGCGAAGGAAACGACCGGGCTCTTGTCGAGCCGGCCGAAGGCGCGCGGCTCCGAATTCGAATCCTCGACGCGACCGAGCTCCTTCAGCCGGACCTCGCGCCCGCCGGTCAGCATGATCTTGGTCTCGGCCAGCTCGGCAACCGTGCGCGCGCCCGCCAGCGTGCGGATCGCCTGCTCCTGGCCACCGACCTCGCCGCGCCCGCCGGCGAGATCGACATTGGTCGCGCGGATCTGGCGGTTGACCTCGCCCGCCGTGGTGCCGAGCGCCAGCAAACGGTCGGGATCGAGCGAGATCCGGATCTCGCGGTCGACGCCGCCATAGCGCTCGACCCGGCCGACGCCCTTCAGCCCCTGTAATTCGCGCGCGACGACGTCGTCGACATGCCAGGAGAGCTGCTCCAACGTCATGCCGGTCGAGGAGGCGCCATAGGTCAGGATCGACTGACCCTCGACATCGATGCGCTGGATCACCGGCTCGTCGATGGTCCGCGGCAGATCGGCCCGGATCTTGGCGATCGCGTCCTTGACGTCGTTGACGGCACGGTCTGTGTTGGTTTCGAGCCGGAACTCGATCACCGTCGCCGAGGAGCCGTCGGTCAGCGTCGACATCACATGCTTGACGCCGGTGATGTTGGCGACCGCGTCCTCGACCCGCTTCGAGACCTGGCTTTCGAGTTCGGAGGGCGCCGCGCCGGACTGGGTGATCGTCACCGAGACCAGCGGCACGTCGATATTCGGGAAGCGCGTCACAGGCAGCTTCGAGAAGGACAGCAGTCCGAGCACGCAGAGCACGACGAAGAGCAGGATCGCCGGAACCGGCTTGCGGATCGACCAGGCGGAGAAGTTGATGTTCACGAAATCCGCTCCCGTCAGTTCGTCGCGACGGGGGTGATGACGTCACCGTCACGCACGAAGGTGCCGGCACGCGCCACCACCGTCTCGCCATCCGCGACGCCCGAGGCGATCTCGGCGCGGCCGTCACCGGCAAGCCCGAGCTGGACGGTCTTCGTCTTGACCTTGCCATCGGTAACGCTCTGGACCGTCGCGCCCGAGCGGGCGTAGGTGATCGCCGACAGCGGCAGCGTCACCACAGTCTTGCGGCCGGTCTCGATCACGCCGCGCGCGAACGAGCCGATCGCGACCGGCGGGTTGCCGGTGAGCGCGACCCGCACCCGGCCGAGCCGCGAAGCCCGGTCGACCTCCGGCGCGATCAGGCGAATCGTTCCCGCCAGCGCCTGCGTCGCGCCGGCCGGCGTCACCGCGACAGGCTGGCCTGGCTTCAGCCCCGGCAATTCGACCTCGGCGACCTCGGCCTCCAGCTCGACCGCGCCATCCGCGACGATGCGGAACAGCGGCTCGCTCGCCGCCATGGCCGCAGTCGCGCCGAGCTTGGCGCTGCGGCGACTGACGATGCCGCCCTGCGGCGCCTTGATCTCGGTGCGGCCGAGCTTGACCTCGATGTCGCGCCCCTGCGCCTTCGCCAGCGCCATATCGGCATTCGCGATCGCCAGCGCCTGCTTCGCGGAGTTCAGCTTGGCCTCCGCCGCCCGGGCGACGGCATCGCGCTGGTCATAGGTCTCGTTCGAGACGTTGCCACTGCTGCGCAGAGCCTTGGTCCGGTCGAAATTGTTGTTGGCGGCGACGAGATTGGCCTGCGCCTCGGCGATCTGCGCCGTGGCCTGGGCAATGCCGGCATCCGCTCGTGCGACTTGCGCGTCGTTCTGCGTCTTCTGCACCTCCAGCGTGGTGCGCGAAAGCCGTGCCAGCACCTGCCCGGCGGAGATACGGTCGCCCTCCTCGGCCAGGATCGCCACGATGGCGAGCCCGTCGACCTCCGGCTGCACCAGCACCTCGTCGCGCGCGATCATCGAGCCGGAGACGACGACGCTCTGCACGATCTCGGAAATCTTTGCCCGGGTCACCGTCACGGACGGCCCGGCCGCAGGCGCAGCCTGAGCCGAAGCGGCAGCGGGCGTCTGGGCCTGCGCCACGCCGCCGAGCCCGGTGGAGAGGGCCAGCAAGGACAGGCCGGCGATGCGGGAGACGGCGAGAACGGGGGACATCGGGCGGACCTTCGGAGTGGGAGCGGATGAGGCGATCACGGCTGGACGCTCTCGGATTCGGGCAAAAGCAGCGCTTGTTCAGGCAGCAGAAGCACCTGCGCCAGGCCACGCATGGCGCGAAACAGCGTGTCGGCGGCCATGGCGGGGTCGAACGCCGGATCGGTGGCGCGGCGGCAGAAGAAGCCGTCGGCCATCATGAAGATGGCCTGCAGAAAACGGGCATCGTCGAGATTGGACGGCAGTTCTCCGCTGGCCTTGGCGCCGGCGATCGCGAAGGCGAGCCCGCCGACGACGGTGCCGTCGATCGCGGCGCACATCTGCGCCATCTCCGGGTTGCGGGAGGCCTCGGCCCAGATCTGCATACAGATGACGGCCTTCTCGCGCGGCTCCTCGACGAGATGCCTGCGCCCAAGCGCCTCGAGCTGGTCGAGCACGCTGCCCTTGCTTGGGTCGAGCCCGGCAAAATCGGCCGCGATCAGGGTGCGGTCGCGCTCGGCCATGCCGGCGATGATCGCGTCCTTGGAAGCGAAATAGCGGTAGAGATTGCCCGGGCTCATGCCGGCCTCGGCGGCGACATCCTGCATCGTCGCGGCATGGAAGCCGGCACGGGCGAAGACGCGCTCGGCCGCATCGAGAATGCGGATCTGGCGTTCCGACGGGGCGCGCTCAGGAATGGCAATGGCGGCGGGAGCTTGCACGCTGGACCTTGGAATAATGAGAATGAACGTTCATTCTCATGCCTGAGACTCGACATCAAGTCAAGCTCAGCCTCCCCTGCGATGCTTTCTTCAACCTTACAGACACTCGTGGCATGCACTCAAAGCGGCCTCGCCATGCGGCTCCGGCCCATAAATTGCTTGCCTCCCCCTCACTGCGACCGCATTCTCGGGCCATGGCATGGCGTTCCGCCCATCTCCCCTTCAAGACCGCTTCCGGGCGACCCTGATTTCGCGATGAACCACCACGCCCTTCTGGCCCGACCGACCCGCAAGCCCCGCGCCCCCGATTCCCGCGCACCGCTTCTGCGCCGCCGGCCCGCGCTCAAGCCCGTCCTGATCGTGCTGCATCAGGAGCATTCGACGCCGGGCCGCGTCGGCCGCCTGCTGCAGGCCCGCGGCCACGCCCTCGACATCCGCAAGCCGCGCTATGGCGATCCGCTGCCGCAGACGATGCGCGACCATGCCGGCGCGGTCATCTTCGGCGGGCCGATGTCGGCCAATGACCCCGACGACTTCGTCAAGGCGGAGATCGACTGGATCAATGTCTGCCTCAAGGAAGAGGCCTCCTATCTCGGCATCTGCCTCGGCGCGCAGATGCTCGCCCGGACGCTCGGCGGCACCGTCTACACCCATCCCGAGGGCCGCGCCGAGGTCGGCTATTACGGCCTCGACCTGACCGACCATGGCAGGAGCCACGCGAGCGAGGCCGGATTCGCCTGGCCTGGCACCGTCTATCAATGGCATCGCGAGGGCTTCGACTGCCCGCCCGGCGCCGAGTGCCTGGCGACCGGCGGCGACTTCCCGGTGCAGGCGATCCGCTCCGGCCCCCGGGCCTATGGCATCCAGTTCCACCCGGAGGTGACCCCGGCGATGATGTGCCGCTGGTCGGTGCGCGGCCATGAACGCACCTTGATGCCGGGCGCGCAATTGCGGCATCTGCATCTCGAAGGCTGGTACCAGCACGATCCGGCGATCCGGCTCTGGCTCGACGGCTTCCTCGACCACTGGCTTAAAGTTCCGGCAGAGACTGAATCCGCGTGACCCGTACAGCCATCGTTCTCGGCGCCGGCATGGTCGGCGTTTCCTGCGCGCTCAGTCTCCAGAAGCGTGGCTTCGCCGTCACGCTGATCGACCGCCGCGAGCCCGGCCGTGAGACCTCCTACGGCAATGCCGGCGTGCTGGCTCGCTCCTCGATCGTGCCGCTCAACAATCCCGGCCTGTTCGGCAAGCTGACGAGCTATCTCGGCAACCGCCACCCGGCACTGAACCTGAACTGGAAGCGGGCGCTGACCCGCCCCGGCTGGTTGCTGCGCTTCCTGTGGGAAGCCCGCCCCTCGCAGGCCGCGGCCCGCATCGCGGCACTGGAATCCCTGACCGCGAGCACGGTCGAGCGCCATCGCGCCTTGATGGCTGAAGCCGGCGTCACCCACCGCCTGCGCGAGACCGGCACGCTCAAGGTCTGGCGGACGGAAGCCGGACACGCCGCGGCCAAGGCCGAGCAGGATTTCCTCGCAGCTCATGGCATCGTCTCGCAGGTGCTCGACCGACAGGGCATCTCCGGCGTCGAGCCGGCGCTCAACCCGATCTTCCACGCCGGCCTGCTCTGCCTCGAAAACGCCTCGGTGGATTCGCCCGGCGCCGTCACGCAGGCCTATGCCGAGCTCTTCGCGCGGCGTGGCGGCGCGATCGTGCAGGCTCGGATCGAGAAGCTCGTCCATGACGGCGGCGCCTGGCAGGCGCGAACCGACAAGGGCGCCTTCGAAGCCGAGATCGCCGTCGTCGCGCTCGGCCCCTGGAGCATGGATCTGATCGCGCCGCTCGGCCTCGACAGCCGGCTCGATGTCGAGCGCGGCTATCACCGCCATCTCCGGGCGAAGGATGGCGCGACCCTGGCCCGCCCGGTCTACGACGTCGACGCGGCCTATTTCATGGCGCCGATGGAGCAGGGCTACCGCATCACCAGCGGCGTCGACCTCAGCCATCGCGATGCGCCCGACGAGCATCGCCAGATCGAGGCGGTGACGAAGAGCGCCCGCGAGGCCTTCCCGCTGCACGAATTCGACGGCGAGACCTGGCGCGGCGCCCGGCCGACCCTGCCGGATTCCTTGCCGATGATCGGCGAAGCGCCCCGCAATCCCGGCCTCTGGCTCGCCTTCGGCAACCAGCATCTGGGCTTCTCAACTGGGCCTATAACGGGCGAGATCGTCGCAGCGCTGATCTGCGGGGAGACGCCGCCGGCAGACCCGAAGCCGTTTGCGCCGGGGCGGTATCTCTGAATGGAGTCCTCCGCCGTGATCGCTAGCCGAACATTTGAACTCGGCCGAAGCGGGCATGTTGAAGTTAGCTTCTTCGCACCAGTGCCGGACGGCAACGACTGGCGCTGTGACTATCGGATCGAATGGCCGGATCGAACCAGAAGCTACCGGGCTTTCGGCATCGATAGCGTGCAGGCGTTGTTGCTTGCGATGAAAGCCGTGCAGGCGGAACTCACTTACGCGCCCGAGACATTGAATGAAGGATTGACTTGGCTCGGGGACGCGGACCTCGATTTGCCGAAGTCTCCGCCGGAGGGCGGCTCATCAAGCTGAGCTCGATTCACTGCCCGAGTATGACGGAAAGGGCGTGCCCTGACTGGAGCAAGGCCTACCGCTGAGGCACAGCGAAAATTCGCCAGCGGGAGTCGGCTGACGTGGCGGCCGAGAACCGGAGCGGAGCGGACTTATGTCCGTGAGCACCGGAAGCGCAGGCCGTCGCGTCAGACGGCCACGCTCGCGGATTTGCGCCGCCTCAGACCTGCCGGGTCACCATCATCTTCTTGACCTCCGCGATCGCCTTGGCCGGGTTCAGGCCCTTCGGGCAGGCATTCGCGCAGTTCATGATGGTGTGGCAGCGATAGAGCCGGAACGGGTCTTCGAGATCGTCGAGCCGCTCGCCGGTCGCCTCGTCGCGTGAATCGATCAGCCAGCGATAGGCCTGCAGCAGCGCGGCGGGGCCGAGATAGCGGTCGCCGTTCCACCAGTAGCTCGGGCAGGAGGTCGAGCAGCAGGCGCACAGGATGCACTCATAGAGGCCGTCGAGCTTCTCGCGGTCGTCCTTGGCCTGCGCCCATTCCTTCTCGGGCGCCGGCGTCGTCGTCTTGAGCCAGGGCTCGATCGAGGCGTGCTGGGCATAGAAGCGGGTGAGGTCGGGGACGAGGTCCTTGATCACCGGCATATGCGGCAGCGGGTAGATCGCCACCTTGTCGCCCTTCTTGCCGGAGCACTCGTCGATGCCGGTAGTGCAGGCGAGCCCGTTCTTGCCATCCATGTTCATGGCGCAGGAGCCGCAGATGCCCTCGCGGCAGGAGCGGCGGAAGGTCAGCGTCGGGTCGATCTTGGACTTGATCCAGATCAGCGCGTCGAGAACCATCGGCCCGCAATCATCGCGGTCGACATAATAGGTGTCGGTGCGCGGATTCTCGGTGTCGTCCGGGCTCCAGCGATAGACCTTGAACTCGGTCAGCTTGGAGGCGCCGGCAGGCTTCGGCCAGGTCTTGCCCGCGACGAGGCGGGAGTTCTGCGGGAGATTGAATTCGGCCATCTGTCAGATCGTCCTCAATACACCCGCGCCTTGGGCTTGATGTACTCGATATCGTTCGAGAGCGTGTAGGTGTGCACCGGACGGTCATCGAGCGAGACAGTGCGCTTCTCGTCGTCGATCCAGGCGAGCGTGTGCTTCATCCAGTCCTTGTCGTCGCGGTTCGGATAATCCTCGCGCGCATGGGCGCCGCGGCTTTCCGGACGCTGCAGCGCCGAGTCCATCGTCACCACGGCCTGGGTGATCAGGTTCTCGAATTCCAGCGTCTCGATCAGGTCCGAATTCCAGATCAGCGAGCGGTCTGTGGTGCCAATATCGGTGATGCCACCCCAGACCTGATGGATGAGCTTGTGGCCCTCCTCCAGAGTCTCGCCGGTGCGGTAGACCGCGCAATTATCCTGCATGATGCGCTGCATGCGCCCGCGCAGCTCGGCGGTCGGGGTGCCGCCAGAGGCGTTGCGATACCTGTCGAGGCGGGTCAGCGAGAGATCGGCCGAGTTCTTCGGCAGCTCGGGCTGCTTCTCGCCGGCCGTCACCGTCTCGGCGCAGCGCAGACCCGCCGCGCGACCGAAGACCACGAGGTCGATCAGCGAGTTCGAGCCCAGCCGGTTGGCGCCATGGACCGAGACGCAGGCGGCCTCGCCGATCGCCATCAGGCCCGGCACCACCGTATCCGGGTTGTCGCCGACCTTGGTCAGTACCTCGCCGTGGAAGTTCGTCGGGATGCCGCCCATGTTGTAATGCACCGTCGGCAGAACCGGGATCGGCTCGCGCGTCAGGTCGACGCCGGCGAAGATCTTGGCGCTCTCCGAGATGCCCGGCAGGCGCTCATGCAGAATCTTCGGGTCGAGATGGTCGAGATGCAGGTAGATGTGGTCCTTGTTCTTGCCGACACCGCGACCGGCCCGGATCTCCATCGTCATCGAGCGCGAGACGACGTCGCGCGAGGCGAGGTCCTTGGCTGACGGGGCATAACGCTCCATGAAGCGCTCGCCCTCGGAATTGGTCAGATAGCCGCCCTCGCCGCGCGCGCCCTCGGTGATCAGGCAACCCGAGCCGTAGATGCCGGTCGGGTGGAACTGCACGAACTCCATGTCCTGCAGCGGCAGGCCCGCGCGCAGCACCATGCCGCCGCCATCGCCGGTGCAGGTATGGGCGGACGTCGCCGAGAAATAGGAGCGGCCGTAGCCGCCGGTCGCCAGGATCGTCTGCTGCGAGCGGAAGCGATGGATCGTGCCGTCATCGAGCTTGAGCGCGATCACGCCGCGGCAATGCCCGTCTTCGTCCATGATCAGGTCGATGGCAAAGTATTCGATGAAGAACTCGGTGTTGTAGCGCAGCGCCTGGCCGTAGAGCGTATGCAGCATGGCATGGCCGGTGCGGTCTGCCGCCGCGCAGGTGCGCTGGGCCGGCGGACCCTCGCCGAATTCGGTGGTCATGCCGCCGAAGGGTCGCTGGTAGATCTTGCCGTCTTCGGTGCGCGAAAACGGCACGCCCCAATGCTCGAGCTCGTAGACGGCGGCCGGCGCATTGCGCACGAGATACTCGATCGCGTCCTGGTCGCCGAGCCAGTCCGACCCCTTGACGGTATCGAACATGTGCCACTGCCAGGTGTCCTTGCCCATATTGCCGAGCGAGGCGGCAACGCCACCCTGGGCCGCGACGGTGTGCGAGCGCGTCGGGAACACCTTGGAGATGCAGGCGGTGCGCAGGCCGGCCTGCGAGCAGCCGACGGTCGCGCGAAGACCGGCACCGCCGGCGCCGACGACGACGACGTCGAAGGTGTGGTCGGTGATCGGATAGGCTTGGCCGGCATAGGCCGGAACCGGGCGGGACTTGGTGATCGCCATCGGATCAGCCTCCAAACGAGAGCTTCAGCACCGCGTAGGCGCAGGCAGCGCCGACCGCGATCGCGAAGAAGGTATTGGCCATGACGGCGGCGATCTTGGCGCCCTCGCCATGGATGTAGTCCTCGATGACGACCTGCATGCCGAGCCGCATATGGATGCAGCCCGAGACGATGAAGAGCAGCATCAGGATCGCCACCAGCGGGTGCGACAGAAGCGCGATGGCCGCCGGATAGGGCTTGCCGACAAGGCAGAGCACGATGCCAAGGAAGATCACCGTCAAGATGAGATTCGAGACTGCCGTGACGCGCTGGAGCCAGAAATGGCCGGTGCCGGACTTGGCGGAGCCGAGGCCGCGAACACGGGAGAGCGGCGTGCGCATGGAGGAGTTGGAATGCATCGTCTGCCTCCTCAACGAACGGCGTAGGCGACGATCCAGACGAGCAGCGTCAGCCCGCCTGAAACGAAGACGCTGTACTTGGCCATGTTCATCCGGGTCTCCGGCTCATAGCCGTGGCCCATGTCCCAGACGAAATGGCGCAAGCCCCCGACCATGTGGTGCAGCAGCGCGAAGGAATACAAAAACAGCACGAGACGGCCAAGGAAGGAGCCCGCGATCGCCTGCGCCGTGTCGAACGCCGCAGGCCCGGACGCCGCCGCCACCAGCCAGGCCGCGACCAGCACGGTCCCGGCATAGAGTGCCGAGCCGGTGGCGCGATGCGCGATCGACATCGCCATGGTCCAGGACCAGCGATAGATCTGCAGATGCGGCGAAAGCGGGCGTGCCGCCTGTTTGACCTCGGCCAAGATCGTTCTCCGACTAGAGCGGCCCGGCAGCAGGCCTTATCCATTTGGGATCGTTCTAGAGTGTTTGGCTCTGTAACGAAACCGGAACCCTGCCGCAATGCGGCACGGCGACGGCCAAGTGACAGAAGACAGAATCTGTCATTCGTTACCGTTGCAGGCCGGTCGTTGCACGGGCGCGACGCTGTCTTGTCGCAGAAGAACGACTCCAAACGCTTAAGGACGGCCCGCCTGTCGCGCGATGTGAACCGCCGTCGCGGGCGGAGCGAGGCAATCCGGCACGCCGAGTGAGCCCCCCGGACTTGCGTCGTCGCTTCGCGCCTCGCAATGACGGTTCCGGCCGGCGGGAGGCGATCTAGCGCGGCAGCAGCACCCAGTAGTCCAGGTCGAGGATCACGTCGGCGGCATACTGATCGCCGGTCTTCAGCGGATGGTCGCCACAGGGCCGGTTCTTGGTCGCGACCAGCCGCAGCCGCAGCCCGCCGACATCCTCGCGCCCGGGCAGTTCGGCCGTCTCCAGCACCTCGCTCCAGGCGAAGACCGTGTCGCCGGAAAAGAGCGGCGCGACATGGCGCCCGCCATTGATCGCGGCGATGTGGAAGGCGTTGCCAAGCCCGTTGAAGGAGAGCGCCCTGGCCAGGCTGATGACATGGCCGCCATAGATCAGCCGCTTGCCGAAGCGGGTGTCGCGCGCGCCATGGGCGTCGAAATGCACCTTGGCCGTATTCTGATAGAGCCGCGTCGCGAGCTGGTGCTCGGCCTCCTCCACCGTCATGCCGTCGACATGGTCGATGCGCTCGCCCACCGCATAGTCGCCCCAGCGGAAGGTCGACCCGGCCAGCGCATCGTCATAGGCGGTGAGTTCGATCGCCGGGCAGCCCTCGGCGAGTTCCTCCGGCATGACCGCCTTGGGCAGGTCCGGCACCTGCTCGGCATGGGCCGGCGTGCCCGGCTGGCGCTTGCGCACCAGAACCCAGCGCACATAGCTCAGCACGATCTCGTCGCGCTGGTTTCGGCCGATCGAACGGACATAGACGATGCCGGCATCGCCGGCGGAGGTCTGCTTCACACCGATCACCTCGGAGGTGGTCGAGAGCGTGTCCCCGGGGAAGACCGGCTTCAGGAAGCGCCCATTGGCATAGCCGAGATTGGCGACGGCGTTCAGCGAGATGTCCGGCACCGTCTTGCCGAAGACGATGTGGAAGACGAGCAGATCGTCGATGGGCGCGGTGGGATAGCCGATCGCCTTGGCGAAGGCATCCGAGGACTGGACCGCGAAGCGTGGCCCATAGATCGCGGTGTAGAGCGAGACGTCGCCGGCCGTCACCGTCCGCGGCGTTGCGTGGACGATCGCGTCACCGGGCTGGAAATCCTCGAAGAAGCGCCCCGCGCTGGTCTTCGGGGCGGTCTGGCTGGCTGATCCGGGCATGGGCACACTCGCGGCTGGCTCGCCGGGAGTGTGCGCTGCGGCGGGCGTCAGCGTCCAGCCCCGCATGGATCAGGAGCGGTAGTCGCCGTTGATCTCGATGTAGGCCTTGGTCAAATCGCAGGTCCAGACGGTGGACTTGCCGCGGCCGATGCCGAGATCGGCCGTGATGACGATGTGCTCGCCCTGCATATAGGCGGAGACGGCCTCCTCGTCATAGGACGGCGCGCGGGCGCCCTGCTGCGCCACCATGATCGGCCCGAACGAGATGTCGAGCCGGTCGCGGTCGGCCGGCTCGCCGGCCTTGCCGACCGCCATGACGATGCGGCCCCAATTGGCGTCCTCGCCGGCAATGGCGGTCTTGACCAGCGGCGAATTCGCGATCGAGAGCGCGACCCGCTTGGCCGAGCGAGAGGAAGCAGCCCCGGCAACGCGGACCTCGACGAATTTCCGCGCGCCCTCGCCATCCTTGCAGACCAGATGGGCGAGTTCGAGCAGGAGCGCATTCAGCGCGCGCTTGAAGCCGGAGAGGCGGGCGTCAGTGATCTCGGTGATCGCAGGAACGCCGCGGGCTGCCGCCTTGCCCGTGGCGAACAGCATCAGCGTGTCGGAGGTCGAGGTGTCGCTGTCGACCGTGACGGCGTTGAACGAGCCCTTCACGCCCTTCGACAGCAGCGCCTGCAGCACTGGCGCGGCGATCGGGGCGTCGGTGAAGACGAAGGAGAGCATGGTCGCCATGTCCGGCGCGATCATGCCGGCACCCTTGGCGATGCCTGCAAGCACGACCTCATGGCCGTCGATCTTGGCCTTGCGGGTCAACGCCTTCGGGAAGGTGTCGGTGGTCATGATCGCCCGCGCCGCGTCGATCCAGGGGCCGTCGGCGACGCGTTTGGCGCAGTCCTGCAGCACACCCTCGAACTTGGTCGCATCGAGCGGTTCGCCGATCACGCCGGTCGAGGCGATGAACACCTCCTGTGGCTTGCAACCGGCCGCCTTGGCCGCGATCTTCGCGGTCAGGGCGACGGAATCGCGCCCCTTCAGCCCGGTGAAGGCATTGGCATTGCCCGAATTGACCACGACGGCGCGGGCTAAACCCTGCTTCAGATTCTCGCGGCACCAGTCGACCGGCGCGGAGGGGCATTTCGAGCGGGTGAAGACACCGGCGACCTGCGTGCCCTCGTCGAGCAGCGCCAGCCAGACATCGGTGCGGCCCTTGTACTTGATGCCCGCCTCGGCCGTGGCGAAGCGGACGCCCGGAACCGGGGGAACCTTGGGCTGGCGCTTCGGCGCGAGCGGGGAAACGGGAACATCCTTGCCGGCCATCGTGGCATCTCCTGTGCGGGAGGCTGATGTGCCGCAGCCCGGTGACGAAAACAAGAAGGGCGGCTGAGGAGCCGCCCTTCGTCATCGGTATCCCACCTCGTGCTCGGGCTCCGCCCGAGAATGACGACAGGGTTGCTCAGGGCTTCTTGGGCTCGGCCGGAGCCGGCGTCGCGGGCGCGGCCGGCTGGTCGAGACGCTCGATCTTGGCCTTCTCGCGCAGCGCCACGATGATGTCCTGCTGCGCCTTGCGCTCGAGATACTGGTCGATCTGCGGCTTCACCGCCGCGAAATCCGGCAGCGGCTTGGCGCGCTTGTCCTCGAGCTTGATGACGTGCCAGCCGAACTGGCTCTTCACGGGATCGGAGACCTGGCCCTTGGTCAGCTTGAAGGCCACTTCGGCGAATTCCGGCACCATGCGGTCCTTGGTGAACCAGCCGAGCGAGCCGCCTTCCTTTCCGGAACCCGGATCCTTGGAAAGCTCGGCGGCGACCTTGGCGAAGTCCTCGCCCTTCTTCAGGCGCTCGGCGACGGCCTTGGCCTGAGCCTCGTCCTCGACGAGGATATGGCGGGCATTGACCTCCTCCTCGGGCGCCATGCCCTTGGTGGTCTCGTCATAGAGCTTCTTGGCGGCCTCCGGCGTCGCAGCCTTCTTGGCCTCGGCGGTCAGGAACTGGTCGAGCAGCACCTTCTCGCGGAAATAGGCGAGGCGGGCGGTGAAGTCCGGGCTGTCGGCCGTCTTCGCGGCAGTGGCGGCCTTGGCGCCGAGCTTCAGATCGACGAGATAGTTGATCACCTCGTCGCGCTTGCGCTCGTCGGGAAGCTGGGCCAGCCGCTCGCCCAGATCTTCGGTGGCCAGCGCGATCTCGCGCTCGGTGATGGCGATGCCATCGACCTTGGCGATGACCTTGTCGGCCTGTGCGAAGACCGGCGTCGCGACGAGCGCGAGGCCGAGTGAGAGCATGCCGAGACGAGACAACTTCATGGGGATGCCCTTTGAGGAAATAGAGCCGAAATCTCTGATCGCGGCTGCACTGCCAGTTGAACGCGGCAAAGGCAAGGCGTGCAAGGCCCCTGATCGACGGTATCACGAAGCTTTGCAGGCCGGCCCGCGCCCCGGCGCTGCGCGTTGCACGCCGTCCCTTGCGGCCGGCCTTGGAAGAAGCGGCGGCAAACCTTACATCGGGCGCGACCCGCTATGCTGCGGTCGCGTGCCGCGCGCACGGCCGGGCCGGAGCGCAAAGCGGCGCTGGACCCCGCCCCCGCACGCGTCTAAACACGCGGTCGCATTGAGAATTCAGGTCTTGGGCTGCGCACGGGAACCCGGCCGCGCGGCCTGAAGGCAATACCACCGAAAGGCCCAACATGCTTGGCGCGCTCGCAAAGAAACTCTTCGGCTCGTCGAACGACCGGCGCGTCAAGGGCTATGGCCCCCGGGTCGCGGCGATCAACGCGCTCGAGAAAGAGGTCTCCGCGCTGAGCGACGAGGCGCTGCAGGCACGCACCGCCGAGTTCCGGCAGCAGATCGCCAACGGCACCAAGCTCGACGATCTGCTGGTGCCGGCCTTCGCCACCGTGCGCGAGGCCGCCAAACGCGTGCTCGGCCAGCGGCCTTACGACGTCCAGCTCATCGGCGGCATCGTGCTGCATGAGGGCGCCATCGCCGAGATGAAGACCGGCGAGGGCAAGACGCTGGTCGCGACGCTGCCGACCTATCTCAACGCGCTCGAAGGCAAGGGCGTCCACGTCGTCACGGTGAACGACTATCTCGCCCGCCGCGACGCGGAGTGGATGGCGAAGCTCTACAACTTCCTCGGCCTCAGCGTCGGCATCATCGTCCACGGCATCGAGGACGAGGACCGCCAGCGCGCCTATGCCTGCGACATCACCTACGGCACGAACAACGAGTTCGGCTTCGACTACCTGCGCGACAACATGAAGTACGAAGTCGGGCAGATGAGCCAGCGCGGCCATCATTTCGCGATCGTCGATGAGGTCGACTCGATCCTGGTCGACGAGGCCCGCACCCCGCTGATCATCTCCGGCCCGCTCGACGACAAGTCCGATCTCTACGTCCAGATCGACAAGATCCTGCCCGGGCTGGTCAAGACCGACTACGAGGTCGACGAGAAGCAGCGCGCCGTCTCGCTGACCGAGGCCGGCAACGAGCATATCGAGGAATTGCTGCGCGAGGCCGACCTGCTCAAGGAGGGCGACCTCTACGACGCGCACAACGTCACGCTGGTCCATCACGTCAACCAGGCACTGCGGGCGCATTCGTTGTTCACCCGCGACAAGGACTACATCGTCCGCAACGACGAAGTCGTCATCATCGACGAGTTCACCGGCCGCATGATGCCGGGCCGGCGTTATTCCGAAGGGCTGCATCAGGCGCTCGAGGCGAAGGAGGGCGTCACCGTCCAGCCCGAGAACGCGACGCTCGCCTCGATCACCTTCCAGAACTATTTCCGGCTCTACGCCAAGCTCGCCGGCATGACCGGCACCGCCGCGACCGAAGCCGACGAGTTCTTCCAGATCTACAAGCTCGAGGTCGTCGAGATCCCGACCAACGTCCCCGTCTCGCGCAAGGACGAGGACGACGAGGTCTACCGCACCTTCGAGGAGAAGGTCCGCGGCGTCATCCGCGAGATCAAGGCGGCGCAGGATGCCGGCCAGCCGCTGCTCGTCGGCACGACCTCGATCGAGCGCTCCGAGCTGATCGCCGAGATGCTGGAGAAGGACGGCTTCAAGCTGATCGACTTCACCAACCCCAAGGCGCTGGAGCCGATTTACGAGGCGGCGCGCCAGGGCAAGCCGTCGCGCGCCTTCGCCGTACTGAACGCCCGCTTCCACGAGCAGGAGGCCTATATCGTCGCGCAGGCCGGCGTGCCGGGCGCGATCACCATCGCCACCAACATGGCCGGCCGCGGCACCGACATCCAGCTCGGCGGCAACGCCGACATGCGGATCGCCCACGATCTTGCCGGCATGGAGGAGGGTCCGGAGCGCGACGCGCAGGCCACCCGCATCCGCACCGAGGTCGCCGATTTCAAGCAGCGCGTGCTGAAGGCCGGCGGGCTCTACATCGTCGGCACCGAGCGCCATGAGAGCCGGCGCATCGACAACCAGCTTCGCGGCCGCGCCGGCCGCCAGGGCGACCCCGGCCGCTCCAAGTTCTTCCTGTCGCTGCAGGACGACCTGATGCGCATCTTCGGCTCCGACCGCATGGACGGGATGCTGACGAAGCTCGGCCTCAAGGAGGACGAGGCGATCGTCCATCCCTGGATCAACAAGGCGGTCGAGAAGGCGCAGGGCAAGGTCGAGGCGCGCAACTTCGACATCCGAAAGAACATCCTGAAATACGACGACGTCATGAACGACCAGCGCAAGGTCGTGTTCGAGCAGCGCCGCGACTTCATGCGCCAGGCGAGCGTGCGCGAGACGACCGACGACATGCGCCACGGCGTCTGCGAGGACCTCGTCGCCCGCCATATCCCGGAGGAGGCCTATCCCGAGCAGTGGGATACGACCGCCCTCAAGGAAGGCGTGATGCAGTTGCTCAATCTCGACCTCCCCATCGAGGAATGGGCCAAGGAAGAAGGCATCGCCGACACCGAGCTGCGCGAGCGCATCCGCAAGCTCGCCGACGAGGACTATGCCGCGCGCATCGAGCGCAACACCGACGAGGTCATGACCTATGTCGAGAAGCAGGTGCTGCTGCAGACGCTCGACACGCTCTGGCGCGAGCATCTCGTCACGCTCGACCATCTGAGGCAGGTCGTCGGCTGGCGCGGCTACGCCCAGCGCGACCCGCTGCAGGAGTACAAGCAGGAGGCCTTCGAGCTGTTCGATTCGCTGATCGGGCGGCTGCGCGAGCAGGTCACCGGCAATCTGATGCGCATCGAGGTCCGCTTCGAGCAGCCCGAGGACGCCGGCCCGCCGGCGCAGGACACGCTGCCTTCGCCCTTCGGCGACTACGGCTCCGGCAGCATGCAGTTCGCCGCCATCGAAGGCGATGTCGCCGTGCTCGACCGCAACCCGGACGATCCGTCGACCTGGGGCAAGGTCGGCCGCAACGAGCCCTGCCCCTGCGGCTCCGGCAAGAAGTTCAAGCACTGTCACGGGCAATACGTCTGAGGCGGACGCAGCCCGTTGCACAGGCCCGCCGGGCGGGCCATCATCCCGGCGACGCCGTGGATGACGGGCCGGGGGCATGCTGAAATTCTGTCTGGCGCTGTGCGGCGCGCTTCTGCTCTCGGCCTGCGTCGAGCGCAAGCCCGCAACGGTCTCCTTCTCCATCGAGGAGGCCGCCTTCATCAAGAAGCCCGGCACGGGCACGATCGTCGGCCATGCCTTCCGCACCAAGCCGAGCGGGACCGTCGTCAACGGCGCCGGCGAGATCGTGCGTCTCGTCCCCGCGACCGCCTATGCACGCGAGCGCGTCCGCAATCTCTACGGCAGCCGCAAATACGTTCCGCATCGCAGCTATCCCCGCGACGACAATCCCGATCCCGCCTATTCCGAATACACCCGCACCACGAAGGCCGAGTCCAATGGACGCTTCGTCTTCGAGAAGGTCGCGCCGGGCGAGTATTTCGTCACCACCCAGGTGATCTGGGGCGACGAGGATGCGCTCTTCCGCGAGGGCGGCTCGGTCTATGACAGCGTCACCGTGACGGGTAAGGAGAAGGAGCCGATCAGCGTGATCCTCTCCGGCAACTGAGGCCCATCCCCTTGAAGCTCCTCCTCGTCGTCGCCTGCGCCCTGATCGATGCCGACAACCGCGTCCTCGTCGCGCAGCGCCCGGAAGGCAAGTCGCTGGCGGGGCTCTGGGAGTTTCCCGGCGGCAAGCTGGAGCAAGGCGAGCGGCCGGAGCCGGCGCTGATCCGCGAGCTGGCGGAAGAACTCGGCATCACCGTCAAGGAGGACTGCCTGGCACCCCTGACCTTCGCCAGCTTCGCCTATCCCGAATTCCATCTGCTGATGCCGCTCTATATCTGCCGGCGCTGGGAAGGCACGGTCGCCTCGCGCGAGGGGCAGGCGCTGAAATGGGTCCGCCCCGCCAGGCTTCGCGATCTCGCCATGCCGCCGGCCGACGAGCCGCTGATCCCGCATCTGATCGACCTGCTGGGGGCGTAAGCGCGGAAATCCGCCGCTTCGGCCTCTTCTCGAGCGAAGCGAAGCAAGAACCGCCGTGCACGCGTCGACAGCGGTTCAGGCGCCTTCCATTACGACCGGGATGGCCTCGGCCGCAGCGAGCTGGAATCGCTCGAAGCGCTGAAGCGCCTCCTCGATCCTGGCCTTCCGCTCCGGCGTCTCCTGCCCGTCCAGCCAGCTCCATTGCTGGATCAGCAGCCTGCCGGCCTGACGATCCGTCTTGAGGTCGAGCACCGCGACGACGGCGTCGCCGATCAGCACGGGCAGGCCGAAATAACCGAAGACGCGCTTCTCCTTCGGCAGATAGGCCTCGAAGGCGTGGCTGTAGCCGAAGAACAGCTTCAGCCGCTTGCGCTGGATGATCAGCGGGTCGAAGGGCGAGAGGATGTGGACGAGGTCGGCCTCGGGCGCCGACGTCGACTCCAGCGCCTCCGGCCTGGCCCAGTGCCCCGTCTTGCCCGCACCCTCAACCGCGACGGGAATGAGGTCCTTGCGTTTCACCCGCGCCTCGATCAGCTCGGCCACGGCCTTCTTGCTGGGCGCATCGAGATGGCAGATCGAATCGAGGCTGACGATGCCCTGTGCACGCACTGCCCGGTCGAGCAGATAGGCCGTGACCTGTCGCTCGGAGGCCGGCGTCGGCCGCTTCTCCCAGCCGAAATGCCGGTCGAGCAGCTCATAGGTCTTGAGCATGCCGGAGCGCGCCTGGATGACGAGCTCGCCATCGTGGAAGGCCCGCTCCAGCAGGCCTTTCGAGGGCTTCTTGCTGGCCCAGAGATGCGCCTTCTCGACCAGCACGTCGGTGTCGATGTCGCGGATGGTGAGCGCGCCGTCGCGGCGGATGCGGCGCAAAAGCTTGCGCGTTTCCTCACGCCCCCCCACTGCCGACCAGCGCTTCGGCTCCTCGCGATGCGCCTTCATCGCACCCAGGAAACAGCGGATATCGCGGGTCGGCACATAGGAGAGCGCATGCGTCCAGTACTCGAAGACGCTCTTCTCGGCCGACTGGGCCTGCGCCAGATGGGCTCGCTCATAGGACGGAATGCGGCTGTGAAGGATGTGGTGGTGGCAGCGCTCGATCACGTTGATCGTGTCGATCTGGACATAGCCCAGATGCTCGACCGCGGCCCGCGTCGCCTCCGGTCCCGCACCGAAGGGCTCAGCCCCGTCGAGCCGTTGCGCCTTCAGCCAGATGCGGCGCCCCTGTTCCTGCGGGAGCGTGATCGTTTTGGACTTCCGGGGCGGCATGGCAGGCCTGTGCTGGAGCGGCGCGAAGCGAGTGCTGCCCGAGTTTAGGCGGCGGCGTCCAGAGATATGTCAGCAGCCTCACCCTGCCCAGAGGGGCTGTCACGGCGGGAACAGCGCCCACGTACCGGCCTCCCTACAGCTTGCATCCATCGGCGAACGGGTTCGCCGGCTGCCCGAGGATGCCGCCATGTTCCGCAAGACCATCATCACTGCGCTGATCGTCATGGTCTCGGCCGGCACGGTGCTGGCGAAGGTGCCGCTGGACGGCCCGAGCCCGCGACACGGGGCCGGCTTGCAGCGCATCCTTGCCGAACAGACCGGCCCGAAGCACACGCTGCGCTTCAAGGCACCGCGCCCGGTGAATTTGAGGACTGCGGAGTTGGATCGCGTCCAGCGCGTCACGACCGCCTGACCGGACAGTCTCACGCAGAGCACGGGTGGAACGCAGAGGTCGTGGATTCTCTCACATCCCTCGGGCGGTCAACAGATCCTGCAACGCCTCCGGCGTGACCTCGGCCATCGCCATCTGCAGCTTGAACGCACGGGTCTTCTCGCCGGGCTTCATCATCAGGATCACCGTCTCGGTGCCGGGACAGGCGGGATCGGCACAGAGAATCTCGTTGACCGCGATGGCGACCGCGTCGGACAGCCCCAGCGCTTCGCGCATCAGCCCCTTGATCCGGCCGGTCTGTTCCGAGACCTGCGCCTTGTCGGGGCCGCCCTTGCCGAACAGGCCGAAGCGCATCGGCCCGCTCAGGTCGCCGGCAGCGTCAGCACCCCGGCCGCGCCATCTTCGGCGCCGAAGGCGAGGCGTTTGCCGGTCTTGTCCCAGGCGAAGGCGGTGATGCCGCTGCCGCGCAGGGCCGGCCGCACCAGCAGTTCCGAGGCATCGGTCAGGCGGATCATCAGGATGCAGCCATCGTCATAACCGACGGCCAGCACCAGCGCCCGGGGATGGAAGGCAACGCGGCTGACCTTGGCATGGCGCGCCCCGCATTCGCGCGGCGCCTTGCCGCTCGGCCCCTCGCCCTGGAAGGGCCAGACGATCGCGGCATCGGCTCCGCTCGATGCGAGCCAGAGCCCGTCATGCGACCAGGACAGTGAGCGCGGTTTGGAAGGATAGCCGGTCATGCGCATATGCGCCGGCTTGTCGCCGAGCCGCCAGCCATGCAGCGCGTTCTCCTGCATCGAGGAGACCACGAAGCGCCCGTCGGGCGACCACATCACGTCGAGATGCGAGCCCTTCCAGTCGAGGAGATCGGGTTTGGCCTCGGTGTTCGGATACCAGAGCGAGACGCCGTTCATCTGGCCGATCGCGAGCCGGTAGCCCTTGGGCGCGAAGACGAGGCCCTGCGGCGTCGTGGCGAAATCGAGCGACCGGACCTTGCCCTTGTCGTCGCGGGCATGGACGGTCTTGCCGGTGTTCCAGGCGAGGCTGCCCGAGGCCGAAAGCGTCACCGCATCGACCCAGCGCCGCTTGGGATCGCGCGCGATCTCGGTCGGCTCGCCCTCGGCCGCCGTCGCGACGACGCGCCCGTCATCGCCGCCCGTGACCAGCCGTTCGCCGTCGCCGCAGGCGGACAGGATGCCGCCGGCATGGGCCTCGACATTGTCGAGCGCGCCATCCGTCCAGCGCAGCACGCGCCCGTCGGACAGCGCCAGCGCCAGCGTTGCCTTGAGCCAGTGGGTGCCGACGACATGCTCGCCCGCCTCGACGGGAACAACATGCTCGCGCAGCGAGACGGGTTTGGTGATCGTGTCCATGGGCAATGCTTTAGCTTCGGCCGCGTATTTCGCAAACCATGTCATTCCGGGGCATCGCGTAGCGATGAACCCACAACCGGGCGAGCCCTTGCCATCGCGGCTGCAAGACAATCACCCAGTCGTGGATTCCGGGTTCGACCCTGCGGGCCGCCCCGGAATGACGGAGGGCTCTACGCCGCGCAGGCCTCAAACCCCTTGCGCAGCTCGTTCTCGTTCAGGTCGCGCCCGATGAAGACGAGGCGCGAGGAGCGTGCCTCGTCGGCCTTCCAGTCGCGCTGGAGATCGCCGTCGAGGATCATGTGCACGCCCTGGAAGACGAAACGACGCGGCTCGTCCTTGAAGGCGAGGATGCCCTTGGAGCGCAGGATCTGCGGCCCCTGCGCCTGGCTGACATCGTTGATCCACGGCATGAACTTCTCGGGGTCGACATCGCCCGGAATCGTGAACGACATCGAGCGCACTTCGTCCGAGTGATGGTGGTGATGCCCGGATTCGAGGAAATCGGGCTCGATATCGAGGATGCGGTCGAGGTCGAAGGCATTGCGGTCGAGCAACTGGTCGATGGCGACGTCGCAGCGCGTCGTCTTGTGCAGCTTGGCATAGGGGTTGATGGCGCGGATCGCCGCCTCGACGGAGGCGAGTTCCTCGGCCGTCACCAGGTCGACCTTGTTGAGGACGATGACATCGGCGAAGGCGATCTGGTTCTTCGCCTCGGGCGCGTCCTTGAGCCGGTCCTTCAGCCACTTCGCATCGGTCACGGTGATAACGGCGTCGAGCTTGGTGGCGTCGCCGACATCCTGGTCGACGAAGAAGGTCTGCGCGACCGGGGCCGGATCGGCCAGGCCCGTGGTCTCGACGATGATCGCGTCGAACTTGCCCTTGCGCTTCATCAACCCGTCGAGGATGCGGATCAGGTCGCCACGAACGGTGCAGCAGATGCAGCCGTTGTTCATCTCGAAGATTTCCTCGTCGGCGCCGACGATGAGGTCGCCATCGATGCCGGCCTCGCCGAACTCGTTGACGATGACCGCGAATTTCTTGCCGTGGTCCTCGGTCAGGATGCGGTTCAGAAGCGTGGTCTTGCCGGCGCCCAGATAGCCTGTGAGCACCGTGACGGGAATTTTCTCGGACATGGGTTCGACCTGATGCGTGGCGGGGGCGGCCGGGGCTACGACCGTCAGGCCGGGCCGGCGGCGAGCGCCTTTTCGATCTCGCTTATATTGTGTTTCATCATCTGGATGTAAGTCCCGGCCGGCCCCGCCGCGTCGGAAAGCGCGTCGGAATAAATCCGCCCGCCGACCTTGGCGCCGCTCTCGCGGGCGATCTGCTCGACCAGCCTCGGATTGGTGACGTTCTCGAGGAAGACCGCCGGCACCTTCTCGGCCTTCACCTGCCTGATGATGCGCGCGACATCCTTCGCCGAGGCCTCAGCCTCGGTCGACACGCCCTGCGGCGCAATGAAGGCGATGCCATAAGCCTTGACGAAATAGCCGAAGGCGTCGTGCGAAGTGATCGCCTTGCGCCGGTCGGCCGGGATGTGCGCGATCGCGGCCCTGATCTCGCCATCCACAGCGTCAAGCTGCGCGAGATAGCGCGCCGCATGGGCCTCGTAGCTGTCCTTGCCAGCCGGATCGGCCTTCACCAGCGCATCGCGGATATTGCCGACATAGACCTTGGCGTTGGAGACGCTCTGCCAGGCATGGGGATCGACGTCATGGTCATGCCCGTGCCCGGCCTTGCCATGATCGTCGTCGCCCTTCAGCGGGGAAATCCCGGCCGTTGCCGTCGCGATGGACGCCCTGGCGCCCGACGACTTGATCAGGCGGGTCATCCAGCCCTCGAATTTCAGGCCGTTGACGACGATCAGCTTCGCCGCCGCCATCGCCTTCGCATCGGCCGGCGTCGGCGAATAGACATGCGCGTCGCCATTGGCACCGACCAGCGTCGTGACGCTGACGCGATCGCCGCCGACCTCCCGCACGAAATCGCCGAGGATCGAGAAGCTCGCGACGACGGGCAGTTTGTCCTGCGCACGAGCGGCCAGCGGCATGGCCGTGAGCAAGAGTCCGGCGGCAACGGCCCTAACAAAAGCGCGGCGGTTAGGCATGGTCATCTCCAGCAATAATGAAACACTATAACATCACTATCTCTGAAGATGGCCCCGAGGCAAGAGGCGCCGTGCAAGCCCGCCCTGCGAACCGATCAGGAGCGACCCGAGATAGAGCGCCCCCGCCGCCAGGATGATCGCCGGCCCGGCCGGCAGATTGGCCCCGGCCGAATAGGAGACGACCAGCCCGGCATAGCCTGCGACCATGCCGAAGCCGCTCGCGAGCAGGATCAGGCGGGTGATGTCGGCGGTCCAGAAGCGCGCGGCAGCGGCCGGCAGCATCATCAGCCCGACCGCGAGCAAGGTGCCGAGCGCATGGAAGCCCGCGACGAGGTTGAGCACGACGAGGCCGAGAAAAGTCAGATGAACCACCCCGCCCGAGCGGCTGACCGAGCGCAGGAAGCCGGGATCGACGCATTCCATCACCAGCGGGCGGTAGAGCGCGGCCAGCGTCAGCAGCGACAGGCTCGCCACGCCGGAGAGCAGGATCAGCACATCATCGTCAAGCGCCAGCACATTGCCGAAGAGGACATGGAAGAGATCGACCGCCGAGCCGCGCAGCGAGACGATGGTGACGCCGAGCGCCAGCGAGATCAGATAGAAGGCAGCCAGCGAGGCATCCTCCTTGATCACCGTCACCCGCGCCACCGCGCCCGCCGCCAGCGCCACCGCGAAGCCGGCAGCAAGCCCGCCCAGCGTCATCGCCGGCAGCGAGAAGCCGGCGACGAGATAGCCGATCGCGGCGCCGGGCAGGATCGCATGCGCCATCGCATCGCCGGTCAGGCTCATCCGCCTGAGCATCAGGAAGACACCGATCGGCGCGCCCGACACCGACAGCGCGACGATGCCGACCAGCGCGCGGCGCATGAAATCGAACTCGGCGAAGGGGCCGATCAGGAGGTCGTAGAGAGGCGTCATCGGCGGGCCCAATTCTCGACGCCGTCATTCCAGACAAGCCGCGAAGCGGCGCCGATCCGGAAGCCATCATCGGGAGCCGTCGGTGCCCCACCCTGGATTCCGGGTCTCCGCTGCGCTGCACCCGGAATGGCGACGTCTTTATCGTCTCAAATCGGCGGAAGGCATCACGCCGCGTCGCGCTCGCAGGGCGCGGCATGGCTGTCGAAGGCCTCGACCATGCGGCGCGCCTTCAAAAGATTGGCGGGCGTCAAAACCTCGGCCGTCTCGCCCCAGGCCACCGTCTCGCGCGCCAGCAGCAGCGTGCGCGGGAAGGCCCGGCGCACCGTCTCAATGTCGTGCAGCACGGCGACGACGGTGCGGCTCTCGCCATGCCAGCGCTGCACCAGCGCCAGAAGGTCGGCCGTGGTGCGCGCATCGATCGCGGTGAAGGGCTCGTCGAGCAGGATGATGTCGGCATCCTGCAGCAGAAGGCGCGCAAACAGCGCGCGCTGCATCTGCCCGCCGGAGAGCGCCCCGATCGGACGGCGCTCGAAACCGGCGAGACCGACCGCGGCGATCGCCGACTCGACCTTGGCCGCAAAGCCGCGCCCGATCCGCCCGAAGATGCCGGCGCTGTTCCACAGCCCCATCGCGACGAGGTCATAGACATGGATCGGGAAGGAGCGGTCGAGTTCGGCCGATTGCGGCAGATAGGCCAGGCGCCGCCCACCGGCGACGGAAACATCCCCGCCAAGCGGCGACAAGGCGCCGGCGATGCCCTTGAGCAGGGTCGACTTGCCGGCGCCGTTGGGGCCGACGATCGCCGTCAGGCTGCCTGAGGCGATCTCGCCCGAAAGATGATGCACCGCCGGATGGCGGTCATAGCCCAGCGTCAGATCGGTGAGGCGGATGGCGGACACGGGGTTGGCGGCTATTTTCACAGGATCCGGCCTTTTCACAGGATCACGGCGAAGGTCGCGAGCCACAGCAGCACGACGACCCCCGCGGCAAGACCGATCCGCCCCAGCGCCGACAGGCGCAGAAGCGACCAGCCAGGGTTCTCCGGGACGGCATGGGAAGCGTGGTGGGCGTGCGCGTGAGCCATGCGCGATGATATAATGTTACGAACAAGCTGGAGCAAGTGGAGTCTTTGCAGGGTGCCACAGCTCACCGTCATGCTCGCCCTTGTGGCGAGCATCCACGTCTTCGTCACAGGGCTCGACCCGCGAAGACGTGGATGGTCGGGACAAGCCCGACCACGACGACGAAGGCCCAGCGTGATAGTCGCCTCAGAACGGCAGGTACTGATACAGCCAGGTCTCGGTCAGCACCGTCTCCCCGGCCTTCAGGAAGCAGCGCATCTCGACCGGGTCGCCGCCGTCCACCGTGAGGTCGAACTGCGCCCGCCAATGGCCGGGCACGTCGTTGGGCACCGCTTCCGCGAAGATGTAGGAGAATGAGCCGCGCGAGGCCGAGAGCACGACCTCGGGCTTCACGCCGAAGGGGATCGTCTCCAGCGCCGGCCCCCTGAACTCGATCATGAACTTGCGCACGCCCTTGGGGCGCGTCGTGCCGGGCTGCCCGCCATTGCCGAGACGTGTCGCGACGACGCGGCCGAGCACCGTCGGGAAGGGCTCGTCGGCGAGCCAGTGCAGCCGGTAGCGGAAGGCGAAGGAGGCGCCGGCGCGGGCCGGGCCAGCCGGAACCCACATCGCGACGATGTTGTCGTGGATCTCGTCATCGGTCGGGATCTCGATGAGCTGGACCGCCCCCTTGCCCCAGTCCCCTTGCGTCTCGACCCAGAGGCTCGGCCGGCGCTCGTAGAACACGCCGTCGAGATAATGCCCGACCTCGCGGTCGCGCTGCATCAGCCCGAAACCGCGCGGGCTCTCGTCCATAAAGGAGGAGGCGGTGGTGCGGGAGGGATTGTTGAGCGGCCGGAAGGCGCGCTCGCCCGTGCCGGTCCAGAGCGCGAGTCCGTCGGAATCATGCACCTCGGGCCGCCAGTCGACCGCCGTCGCCTTGGCCGTCTCGGAATACCAGTACATCGAGGTCAAGGGCGCGATGCCAAGCCGTTCGGCATCCTTGCGCAGGAACAGCGCCGTCTCGATCTCCATCACCACGCCCTTGCCGCGATGCATGCGGAAGCGATAGGCGCCGGCGACGCTCGGCCCCGACAGCAGCGCATAGACGACGACGAATTCGGCGCCGGGTTGCGGTGTCTCGAGCCAGATATGGGTGAAGTCGGGGAACTCTTCCGCCCGGCCCCCGACGGCCGGATCGACGGCGAGCCCGCGCGCCGAGAGCCCGTACTGGTAGAGTTCGCCGATGGCACGGAAATAGGAAGCGCCGAGGAAGGCGACCCAGTCGTTCTTCTTCCAGTCGAGCGCCTCGCCCTTACGGCCGGGATGTCCCGTGCGGCTCTCCTGGAAACGGAAGCCGGCGAAGCCCGCGCCGCGCGGCAGCTCGCGTGCCGGCGAATCCGCCGGCATCTCGAAATAGCTCTCGTCGTAGACGATCTCGCGCGCCTTCCCGTCGTCCAGCACATGCATGCGCACCGGCTTCTGGAAGTAGCGACCGAGATGGAAGAACGTCACCGGCCAGGGCGACGGGCCGTCGGCCCACAGCGCCATCTCCGGCCTGAACCGGATCTTGCCATGGGCATCGTAGTCGATCCGCTCCAGCACGTCGGGGCGCGGACTCTGCGGCACCTGATAGGGCTGCGCCGCCAGATCGCGCGCCCGCATCTTCAGCGCCTCGAAGCCGAAGGTCTCCGCCTCGCCCAGTTTCAGACCCTGCTGCGCCAGCGCGTCTGGCGAGAAACCGAGCGCGGCCAGCGCCGCTGTCGCGCTGGCACCGGCCAGCAGCATGCGGCGGTCGGGGCGGGGCGATCTGGCGCTGGGGTGCATGGCGGGCGGGGCTCGTTCGGCTGGAAAAAGGACGGTCGGCCGTCAGGGTGGAATCCGGGCTAGCCTGTCCCGGCGGCAAGGGCAACCGGGGAGGCGTCGGGTCTCGATGGACCGCAATCATGGCGAAAGCGTCACGCATCGGGAACCGCTCCGCCTAATGTCGGAGGCCAGCGCCTTTCAATTTCGCTCCGGCCTGATCTACAAAGAGCGGTAGACCAGCACGCCATGCTGGCGCTTTTTCACTGGGAGGTTGCATGCACGCGTATTTGTCCAGCCGGCGTTTCGCCGGGTTCGCCACCGCTGCCCTGATTGCACTCGCACCGGCCTCGGCCCGCGCGCAGGATTTCATCAACGTGCTGACCGGCGGCACCTCGGGCGTGTATTATCCGCTCGGCGTGGCGCTCTCCAAGATCTATGGCGAGAAGATTCCCGGCACCCGGCCGACCGTCCAGGCCACCAAGGCCTCCGTCGAGAACCTGCAGCTCCTGCAACAGGGCAAGGGTGAGGTCGCCTTCACGCTGGGCGACTCGCTCGACGCCGCCTGGAAGGGTGACGAGGAAGCCGGCTTCAAGAGCCCGCTGAAGAAGCTGCGCGGTATCACCGCGATCTACCCGAACTACATCCAGATCGTCGCTTCGAAGGACAGCGGCATCAAGACGCTGGCCGATCTCAAGGGCAAGCGTCTTTCGGTCGGCGCGCCGAAATCCGGCACCGAGCTGAACGCCCGCGCGATCCTCGCCGCAGCCGGCCTGTCCTACAAGGATCTCGGCAAGATCGAGTATCTGCCCTTCGCGGAATCCGTCGAGTTGATGAAGAACCGCCAGCTCGACGCCACGCTGCAATCGGCTGGCCTTGGCGTGGCCTCCCTGCGCGATCTCGCGACCTCGGTCGAGATCACCGTCGTCGAGGTGCCGGCCGCGGCCGTCGACAAGGCGGGCCCGCCCTTCATCAAGGTCTCGATCCCGGCCAATACCTACACCGGCCAGACCGCAGCCGTGCCGGCAGCCGCCGTGGTCAACTACCTCGTGACCCATGAGGGCATGAAGGAGGAGACCGTCTACCAGATGACCAAGGCGATCTACGAGAACCTTGGCGATCTCGGTGCCGCCCATGCCGCAGCTCGCTCGATCAAGCTTGAGAACGCGCTCGATGGCATGCCGCTGCCGCTCCATCCCGGCGCGGCCCGCTACTTCAAGGAAAAGGGACTGAAGGTCGGCTCCTGAGCCATCCTTCAGCCACGCGACACAGGCGAGGCCGGTTGACCCGGCCTCGCCTTTTCTGTGATGGCAGGCCAGAAGAAGCACCGCCCGCCAAGGGTTAAGAGACGGGGACGCCGCGATGAGCCAGAATGCAGCAAGACCGCTCGCGGTGCCCGATATCGCCGGCACGCATGCCTCGACGCCCGTCCCCTATGATCCCGAACACGGCCTGCCTGCCACCTTCGGCACGGGCTGGAAGGGCAGGCTGCTGTTCTGGCTGGCCGTCGGCTTTTCGGCCTTCCAGGTCGTCACCGCCTTCGGCATCCCGCTCGATTTCAGACTGGTCGGATCCGTCGCCTGGCTGACGCCGATTACCCTGATCCGGATCGCCTTCGTGCTCTGGCTCGCCTGGATCGTGCTGGGCGCGGTCCGGGGCAGGTCCATGATCGAGCCCGCCATCGCCTTTCTCGCCATGCTGGGCGCCTTCGAGCTGGTTTCACTCTATACGGGCACGCTGCCGAACCAGGTGCTGCGCACCGTCCATGTCGGCTTCCTCGCGCTGATCGCCTGCGGTCTGCTTGCGAATGCCGATGAGACCTCTCCCATCGGCCGCCTGGTCTGGTGGGCCATCGGCGGCGTCGGCTTCGCCGTCGGGCTTTATCACTGGTGGAACTACATCGAGCTGGTGAACCGTGCCGGCGAACTGACCGATGCCGACATGGTCGTCGGCATCACCGCGCTGGCCGTGCTGTTCCTGCTGGTCTGGCGCGCCATGGGCATCGCGCTCCCGCTGGTCGCCGGCACCTTCCTGGCCTACTGCCTGTTCGGCCGCTATCTGCCGGCCCCGTTCGACCATCGCGGCTACAGCTTGGAGCAGGTGATCGAGCAGATGTCCTTCGGCACGGAGGGACTCTACGCGACGCCGACGGCGGTCTCCGCGACCTTCATCTTCCTGTTCATCCTGTTCGGCGCCTTCATGGAGCGCGCCGGCGTCATCGACTTCTTCAACGACATCTCGATGGCACTGTTCGGCGGCAAGCAGGGCGGGCCCGGCAAAGTCTGTGTCGCTTCCTCGGCGCTGATGGGCACCGTCTCGGGCTCGGGCGTCGCCAACGTCGTAGCGTCGGGCCAGTTCACCATCCCCCTGATGAAGCGCTCGGGCTTCACCGGCGCCTTTGCGGGCGGCGTCGAGGCGACCTCCTCGATGGGCGGCCAGATCATGCCCCCTGTCATGGGCGCCGTTGCCTTCATCATGGCAGAGACCATTGACGTGCCCTATTCCAAGATCGTCGAGGCGGCGATTATCCCGGCGATCCTCTATTTCGCCGCCTGCTACTGGGCGGTGCATCTCGAAGCCGGCAAGCTCGGCCTGACCGGCCTGCCCAAATCCGAGCTGCCGAGCGCGCGCGCCGAACTGCGCAAGAACTGGTACCTGATCGCGCCGCTGCTGGTGCTGGTCTATCTGCTCTTCGCGGGCTTCACCCCGCTTTTCGCCGGCGCGATCGGGCTTGCCCTGACCGTCGCGCTGATTCTCGCGCTCGCCATCTCGGCCGGGCTCGGGACCACCGCGCTCCGCGTCGTCTTCTGGATCGGTTTTGCGCTAGTCTCGGCCGCCTCGATGGCGATCAGCGTCGCCACCGTCCTCGGCGTCGTCCTGCTGCTCGTGGTCTGGAACATCCTGCGCGGACGCTCGGGCCGCGAGGTCCTGACGGCCTGCATCGAATCGCTTGCCGACGGCGCCCGCCAGGCGTTGCCGGTCGGCCTCGCCTGCGCGCTGGTCGGCATCGTCATCGGCACCATGACGCTGACCGGCATCGGCACGATCTTCGGTTCCTGGCTGATCGGCATCGGCAAGGAGAGCATGTTCCTCGCGCTCATCCTGACGATGATCTTCAGCCTGATCCTCGGCATGGGCATCCCGACTATCCCGAACTACATCATCACCTCGTCGCTGGCTGCGCCGATCCTGCTGCAACTCGACGTGCCGCTGATCGTCAGCCACATGTTCGTGTTCTATTTCGGCATCATGGCCGACCTGACGCCGCCGGTCGCATTGGCAGCCTTCGCCGCTGCGCCCATGGCCAAGGTCTCTGGCATGAAGATCGGCGTGCAGGCGGTGAAGATCGCCCTGCCCGGTTTCGTCATCCCCTATATGGCGGTCTATGACCCAACCTTGATGCTGCAGCCCGTAGCTGGCCTGGAAGGCGCGAGCTACTGGCTTGCCGTGATCTATATCGTCACAAAAGCGACGCTGGCGATGATCCTGTGGGGCGCAGCCTTCGTCGGGCAACTGACGCGGCCGCTCGCGATGTGGGAGCGCATCCTTGCCGCAGTGGCCGCCGGTTTCCTGGTCGCGGCGGTGCCCCTGACCGACGAGGTCGGCTTCGCTCTTGCCGCCGTGATGATCGGCCAGCATCTCTGGCGCGTGCGGGCGTCCAGACGCGCCGCCGCATGAGCCTCTGCCTGGCAGCCGGCGCGCTCGTCGTCGCGCTCGGCAGCGACGAGATCACGCTGCGCTGGCGCCATTCGGTCCAGAAAACGCTGTGGGAGGAGGTCTGGCGGGAAACACCCGCCGGGCTGGTTCTTTCGGAAGCCCGCATCCAGGGCTCCGGCGCCGGCATGGATCCGCCGGACGAAGCCCGGCTGATCGACGGGTTCTGGCGCTGGTCGCCCAAGCTTCCGGCGCAGCGAGAGATCGTGATGCGTCGCTCCGGCGCGACCGCCGACTGGCAGGTCTGTATCGCCGGAGGGTGCCGGCCGATGGGGGATCATCTGCCGCCGGAGGCGGACCCCGTGACCCTGAAGGCCTGCGGCTGAGCCTCAGCCGCCCTGGCTGAGCCGTTCGACCTTGAGCACGCGGCGCATCAGATTGATCATGGCGTAGCCGGCGAGCAACGAGAACAGAGCCATCAGCACATAGCTGACGATCGCACCCAGCTCGAACAGGCCAGCCAGCGCCCAGCCCGAGGCGAGCGCCACGCCGAACAGCTCGACCGCGATCAGGATGCCGAGCGAAATCACCATGATCAGGTTGCGCCAGTTGGTCTGCCTTGCGGCCATGCTGTCAGTCCTCAGTCGTGGGGCGCAAGCGCTCCCACTTTTCGGGCGCAAGCTCTAGCGAAGCCGGCTTCGGCATGCAACAAAATCGCGCCGTCCGGCCGAAATGGTTGTTTGCGTTCAGCTTGAAAAGACCCTGATGATCGATACGCCTGTCTTCGGTGCCGCAGCCGCCGCCGCGCCTCACCATCTCGCCTCCGAAGCCGGGCGCGCCATCCTCGCCGAGGGCGGCAACGCCATCGAGGCGATGGTCGCCATGGCCGCGACCGTCTCGGTGGTCTATCCCCATATGAACGCCATCGGCGGCGACGGCTTCTGGCTGGTGCACGAGCCTGGCGGCAAGGTCCACGCCATCGAGGCCTGCGGCCCGGCCGGCGCGCTCGCCACCATCGAGCGCTACCGCGAGAAGGGCCATGATGCGATTCCGCAACGCGGCCCGGACTCGGCCCTGACGGTCGCGGGCGCGATCGGCGGCTGGGAGGCGGCGCTCGCGCTCTCGAAGACGCTGGGCGGCCGGATGCCGCTCAAGGACTTGCTGGCGGACGCCATCCGCCATTGCGACGAGGGCTACGAGATCTCGCCCTCCGAACTGCGGACCTGGCCGCAGCAGGTCGAGGCGGTGAAGGAAGCGATCGGCTTCAGCGAATTCTTCTGGCCGGGCGGCAAGCAGCCCAAGGCCGGCGCGCGCCGCAAGCCCGACGCGCTCGGCGCGACCTTCCGCCAGCTCGCGGAGGCCGGTCTCTCCGACTTCTACCGCGGCGACATCGGCCGCGAGATCGCCCATGACCTCGACGCCATCGGCGCGCCCGTCACCCGCGCCGACATGGAAGCCTTCAAGGCGCGGATGGTCCAACCGCTCTCGATCCGGCTGCCGGAACTGACCGTCTATAATTTCGCGCCGCCGACGCAAGGCGTCGCCTCGCTTTTGATCCTCGGCATCTTCGAGAAGCTCGGCATCGCCCGCGCCGAAGGCTTCGACCATCATCACGGCCTCGTCGAGGCGACCAAGCGCGCCTTCGCGATCCGGGACCGGATCGTCACCGACCCAGCCTTCGCGACCGTCGATCCCATGAGCGTGCTGACCGACGCCGTCTTCACCCGCGAGGCCGCTGCGATCGACCGCAAGCGCGCGGCGAGTTGGCCTTTCAGGACCGGAGACGGCGACACCGTCTGGATGGGCGCGATCGACGGGTCGGGACTGGCCGTCTCCTATATCCAGTCAATCTACTGGGAATACGGCTCGGGCTGCATCCTGCCGCGCACAGGCATCAACTGGCAGAACCGCGGCGTCGCCTTCTCGCTCGATGCAAAGACGCTCAACCCGCTGAAGCCCGGCCGCAAGCCGTTCCACACGCTGAACCCGGCCTTCGCCCGCTTCGACGACGGCCGCATCATGTCCTATGGCGCGATGGGCGGCGACGGCCAGCCACAGTTCCAGGCGCAGATCCTGTCGCGCTACCGCTTTGGCCAAAACCCTGCACAAGCCGTCGACGCGCCACGCTGGCTCTTCGGCCGGACCTGGGGCGCGGGCTCGATCTCGCTCAAGCTCGAAAGCCGTTTCGACCCGATGCTGCTGGCGCGGCTGACCGGCTCCGGACACCCGGTCGAGGAGTATTCCGAAGCCTATTCCGACCAGTTCGGCCATGCCGGCATGCTGGTGAAGCACCCGAAGGGCCATGTCGAAGCGACGCATGATCCGCGTTCCGACGGCGATGCGCGAGGCTGCTAGCGTATTTTCGAGCGAAGTTGACACCGGCTAGCGTGAAGAAAATGCGCCAGTGACCGAGAGGATTTGACCGCGATGCTTGTCGACGACCCGTTCCGCTGCTTCGTCCCCTATCCTGAAGCGTCCGTGAAGCACGCTGCGACCGGCCCGCTCGCCGGGTTGACGCTTGCCGTGAAGGACCTGTTCGACGTCAAGGGCTACCCGACCGGAGCCGGCTCGCCGATCGTGCTGGCGCAGTCGGGTATCAAGACCAAGACCGCCCCGATCGTGAAGACGCTGCTGAATGCCGGCGCGCGCTTCGTCGGCAAGACGCATACCGACGAACTCGCCTTCTCGCTCAACGGCAAGAACGCGCATTTCGGTTCGCCGATCAATCCGGCCGCGCCGGACCGCATCACCGGCGGCTCCTCCTCAGGCTCGGCCGCGGCCGTTGCCGGGCGCCTGGCCGATTTCGCGCTGGGCTCGGATACCGGCGGCTCGGTGCGGGCGCCCTCGAGCTATTGCGGGCTTTTCGGCATCCGGCCGAGCCATGGCCGGCTCTCGCTCAAGCGCGTCTGGCCCCTGGCAGACTCCTTCGACACGCCGGGCTGGTTCGCGCGTGACGGCGAGGTCTTCGCCCGTGTCGGCGAGGTCCTGCTCGGCGCCGACAGGGTGACCTTGCCCGAGACCCCGCGCCTGCTGCTCGCGGACGAACTCTTCGCCCAAGCCGTTCCGGAAGCCGAGACGTTGCTGCGCAACACCATCCAGCGCATCGTGCCGCTGCTCGGCGAGCCGCAGACCGTCACCGTCGCGCGCGATCTCGATGCGCTCTACTGGGCCTCGCGCCGCATCCAGGGCCGCGAGGCCTGGACCAACGACGGCCCGATGATCGAGCGCTTCGGCGTGCCGCTCGGCCCCGGCGTCGGCGACCGTTTCGCCTATGCCAAGGCGATCACCGATGCGGATTTCGAGAAGAGCGAAGCGGTCCGCAAGCGCTTCCGCAGCAAGCTCGCAAGGCTGCTCGGCAGCGACGGCGTGCTGCTCTTGCCGACCGTGCCCGACATCGCACCGCTCGCCATCGCCGGCGAGGACGAACTCGACGATTTCCGCAATCGCGCGCTCCGCCTGCTCTGCCTCGGCGGGCTCTCGGGCTTCCCGCAGGTCTCGGTTCCGGTGGCACGCCGCGAGGGCGCCCCGCTCGGCCTCTCGCTGATCGGCCCCAAGGGCTCGGACAAATCCCTGATCGCGCTCGCGGTCCGGCTGGAGCGCGCGGCACGGATGCGAATCGCCTGAGCAGGCAACCAGAAGGAGACAGCCATGAGCGGTCACCATCACCACGACCACGATCACGACAACCACTTCACCCCGATCGAGGCGCGGGTAAAGGCGCTGGAATCGCTGATGGTCGCGAAGGGCTATGTCGATCCGGCCGCCCTCGACGCCATCGTCGAGACCTACGAGACCAGGGTCGGCCCGCGCAACGGTGCCCGCGTCGTCGCCAAGGCGTGGCTCGATCCGGACTTTGCCGCGCGGCTGAAGGCGGACGGCTCCGCCGCCGTTGCCGAGCTCGGCTATGGCGGGCGCGGCGGCGAGCACATCGTCGCCTGCTTCAACACTCCGCAAGAGCACAATCTCATCGTCTGCACGCTGTGCTCCTGCTACCCGTGGCCGGTGCTGGGTCTGCCGCCGGTCTGGTACAAATCGCCGCCCTACCGCGCCAAGGCGGTGATCGACCCGCGTGGCACCCTCGCCGATTTCGGCGTGACGCTGCCCCAGGGCCAGCGCATCCGCGTCTGGGATTCGACTGCCGAAACCCGCTTCATCGTCATCCCGATGCGGCCCGCCGGCACCGAGGGCTGGTCCGAGGAGAAGCTCGTCTCCATCGTCAACCGCGACGCGATGATCGGCACCGGGCTGCCGCGCGTGGAGGATGCGTCATGAACGGCGGCCAGGATCTCGGCGGGCAGATGGGCTTCGGCCCGGTCCTGCCCGAACCCAATGAGCCGATCTTCCATGCCGATTGGGAGAAGCGCGTGCTCGCGATCAATGTCGCGGCCGGCGCCATGGGCGCCTGGACGATCGACGGCATCCGCGCCGCGCGCGAGAGCCTGCCGCCGGCGCAGTACCTCTCCTCGTCCTATTACGAGATCTGGCTGGCGGGGCTCGACAAGGTGCTCGTCCAGCACGGCTTCCTGACGCGGGAGGAACTCGCGCAAGGCCAACCGCTCGCCCCCGCGAAGACGCCCAAGCGCGTCCTCAAGGGCGAGGACGTCCCGGCCGTCCTGCGTCGCGGCTTCCCCTTTGAGCGAGACGCCCCCGCCCCGGCGAAATTCGCCGTCGGCGACCGCATTCGCACGCTCGTGATGCACCCGCAGCACCACACCCGCTTGCCGCGCTATGCCCGTGGCAAGCAGGGCGTGATCGAGCGCGTCACCGGTTGCCATGTCTTCCCGGACACCGGCTCGCAAGGCCTGCCCGAGACGGCGCAATGGCTCTACACCGTGGTCTTCACCGGCCCGGAACTCTGGGGCCGCGACGCCGACCCGACATCGACGGTCTCGATCGAGGCGTGGGAGAGCTATCTTGAACCCGCCTGACAGTGATCTCGCCATCCGGCTCGCTGCCGACACCCCAATCCCGCGCGACGCGGACGGCCCCGTCTTCGCCGAACCCTGGCAGGCGATGGTCTTCGCGCTGGTGGTCGAGCTTCAGGGCCGGGGCGTGTTTACGCCTGAGGAATGGGCGCAGGCGCTTGGCGCCGAAATTCGCGAGGCCCTCGCAAAGGGCGGCTGCCGCGACGGCTCGGATTATTACGAGCGCTGGTGCGAGGCGCTGGAGCATCTGCTCATCGCCAAGGGCCTCACCTCGCATGACGGCGTCGACGCGCTCGCGGCCTCATGGGCGCGCGCGGCGGAGGCGACGCCGCATGGCAAGCCGATCCTGCTGGAGAACGACCCGCAGAAGGGTTGAACAAGGCTCCGGCGAAATCATTCGATCTCGGAAACCGTCAAATTCCGCTCACGCCACGCCAAGCGACAGGAGGTCGTGCACATGCACGAGCCCGACCGGGCGCTCCTCGGCATCGGCGACGATCAGCGCGGTGATGCGCAGGCGGTTGACCAGCTCCAGCGCCTCGCCGGCCAGCGCATCGGGCGCGATCCGGCGGGGGTTGGGGCTCATCACGTCGCGCGCCCGCTGGGCCGCGCCGCCGCCGGCCATCAGCTTTCGGCGCAGGTCGCCATCCGTGACGACGCCGGCCAGCCGACCATCGAGATCGGTGACGATGGCGCAGCCGAAGCCCTTGGCCGAGATCATCGCGATCACGTCCGGCACCGCCGTATCGAGGCCGATCAGGGGCAGCGCCCCGTCCCGATGCATGATGCTGGCGACCGTCTTGAGCTGCGCGCCGAGCTTGCCGCCCGGATGGTAGACGAAGAAATCCTGCCGCGAGAAGCCGCGCGCTTCCAGCAGCGCGACCGCCAGCGCATCGCCGAGCGCGACCTGCATCGTCGTCGAGGTGGTGGGGGCGAGCCCGTTCGGGCAGGCCTCCTCGGCCTTCGGCAGCAGCAGCGTCACATCCGCCTCGCGGCCGAGCGCGCTGTCGGCATTGGCGGTGATCGCGATCAGCCCGACACGGAAGCGCCGTGTATGGGCGACGATGGCGGCAAGTTCCGCCGTCTCGCCCGACCAGGACAGGGCGACAACCACATCATTGGGCTGGACCATGCCGAGATCGCCATGGCTGGCCTCGGCCGGATGCACGAAATGCGCGGGCGTCCCGGTCGAGGCCAGCGTCGCCGCGATCTTGCGCCCGACATGGCCGGACTTGCCCATCCCGGAGACGACGACGCGCCCGCCGGCGGCCTGGATCATTGCGACCGCAGCGCTGAAGGGTTCGCCCAGCCCGTTCGCCAGGGCGGCGTGAAGCGTGTCGAGGCCGGCGCGCTCGGTCGCGATGGTGCGGAGCGCGGAAGCGCGGATATCGGCTGTCATGGCGCGCGCTCTAGCACGGACGACCACCGCGTTTCCAGCATCGGCCTTCAAGCCTGCCATGCATTGACGCCCCGTTAACCGAGTTCGTTCTAACTCCGTTAACCATGCGCGCTCTCCGGGCGCGCCAGACCTCATGCCTGGAACGACGCAAGCCCCGTGTCCCGCCGCGCAACGACCCTGCTTCTGACCGGCGTCGCCACTGCCAGCCTCGCGCTGGCGGTGACTGCCGTGCAGGCGCAGCAGGCGCGGCGATCGACCCTGCGCCCGACCGTTCCGGCCTATGTCGCCCAGCAGCCCGCGCCGGAACCGCCAGTCGCTTCCTCGCTCTCGGCGACACCTGAAGCGGTGCGAGATCCCGCCGCGCTGATCCAGGGTCAACCCTCGGCGATCTCGCGCCGCGCCCCGCCGAACGCCAGCCGGCCGGTGCGCGCGACATCCGTGCGCGGCGTCACCCAGCGCCAGTTCCGCGCGCCACAGCCAACGGTGACCGGGTTGCCGCCGCCGCTGCCGCCACCGCCTCCACCACCCCGCCGCCGCGTCACGGCGGAGGAAGACCCCTATGCGCCGCTCGGGCTGCGGCTGGGCAGCGTCGTGCTGAAGCCCGCGATCACGGGTGGCATGGGCTACGATACCAATCCGCAGCGCAGCGCCGGCGCGGACCGCAAGGGCTCGCCCTTCAGCCGGACGGACGGCGAGGTCGAGATCCAGTCGGACTGGAACGTCCACGAGCTCAAGGGCAAGCTGCGCGGCGGCTACAGCTCGTATTTCCGCGACCATGAGGCTTCACGCCCCGATGCCGAGGGCAATCTCGATCTTCGGCTCGACGCATCGCGCGACACCCGCATACTGCTCGAATCGCGGCTGAAGCTCGATACGCAGCGCCCGGGCTCACCGGATCTGAACGCGCCCGTGACCGGCCGCCCGCTGGTCTACCAGTACGGCGCCTCGGCCGGCGTCACGCACGACATCAACCGCCTGCAGATGACGCTGCGCGGCTCGGTCGACCGCAGCGACTATGAGGACGCGACGCTCACCAGCGGCGCGATGCTGAGCCAGCGCGACCGCAACCAGACGCAACTCGGCCTGCGCCTGCGCGCGGCCTATGAGGTGACGCCGGGCTTCAAGCCCTTCGTCCAGGGCGAGATCGACACCCGCGAATTCGATCAGGCCGTCGATTCGAGTGGCTACCGGCGCTCGTCGGAGGGCGCCACCGGACGCGTCGGCTCGACCTTCGAGATCAGCCGCCAGCTCACGGGCGAGGTCTCGGTCGGCTACCAGAACCGCAAATACGACGACAATCGCCTGCGAAATCTCAAGGGCTTCGTCGGTGACGCCGCGATCCTGTGGTCGCCGACGCCGCTGACCACCGTGACGCTGCGCGGCACCTCGGAGCTCGGCGACACCACCATCGCCGGCTCCTCGGGCACCACCGCCAGGCGCGTCTCGCTCGAAATCGCCTATGCGCTGCGCCGCAATCTGATCGTCACCGGCCTCGCCAGCTTCGGCCGCACCGAATATGACGGGCAGGGCCTGCGCGAGGATTTCATCAGCTACGGAGCCCGCGTCGAATACAAGCTGACGCGGACCTTCTCGGTGCGTGCGAGCTTCACGCAGGAGCGCCTGAACTCGACGGCGCAGGGCTCGGACTACACCGCCAACGTCGCGCAGGTGGGGTTGCGGGTGCAGTTCTGATACGAGCGGCGAGCCTCGAGCGCACTCCGTCATGCTCGCCCTTGTGGCGAGCATCCACGTCTTGAACACAGGTCTCGAAGAGCGAAGGCGTGGATGGCCGGGACAAGCCCGACCATAACGAAAACGGCTCGCCAAAAAGGCCGGGAGCCCCCGCGCCCTTACTCCATTCCCTCCAGCTCGATGATCATGCCCTCGATCATCGTCAGCCCGATCTGCCAGAAGGCCGGATCGCGCGCGTCGAGCCCGAACGGAGCCAGCAATTCGGCATGGTGTTTGGTGCCGCCGGCCGAAAGCAGAGCGAAATAGCGCTCCTGGAAGCCCTCGGCTGCATTCTGGTAGACGCCGTAAAGCGAATTCACCAGGCAGTCGCCGAAGGCATAGGCGTAGACATAGAAGGGCGAATGGATGAAGTGCGGGATGTAGCACCAGAACGGCTCGTAGCCGGGTCCGAGCCGAATCGCCGGCCCCAGGCTCTCCGCCTGCACGCTCATCCAGAGTTCGCACAGCGCCTCGGCGGTCAGCTCGCCGCCCTTGCGCGCCTCATGCACCTTGCGCTCGAACGAGTAGAACGCGATCTGCCGCACGACCGTATTGATCATGTCCTCGACCTTGGCCGCCAGCATCGCCTTGCGCTGTTTGCGGTCGGTCGTGCCATCGAGCAGGCGCCTGAAGGTCAGCATCTCGCCAAAGACGCTCGCGGTTTCGGCCAGCGTCAGCGGCGTCGGCGCCATCAGCGCGCCATTGGGTGCCGCCAGAACCTGGTGCACGCCATGGCCGAGTTCATGGGCGAGCGTCATCACGTCGCGCGGCTTGCCCTGATAATTGACCAGCACATAGGGGTGCGCGGAGGGCACGGTGGGATGCGCGAACGCGCCCGGCGCCTTGCCCGGACGGACAGGGGCGTCGATCCATTTCTCGTCGAAGAAGCGCCGGGCGATGCCGGCCATCTCCGGCGAGAAGGCGCCATAGGCGTCGAGGACGGTGTCGCGCGCCTCGGTCCACGGAATGGTGCGCTGCTCGACCTGCGGCAGCGGCGCGTTGCGGTCCCAGAAATCCAGCGCCTCGCGGCCGAACCATTTGGCCTTCAGCTTGTAATAGCGGTGCGACAGCCGCGGATAGGCCGCGCGCACGGCCGAAACCAGCGCGTCCACGACCTCGCGTTCGACCCGGTTGGCGAGGTGGCGCGAATCCGCGACATCCTCGAACTTGCGCCAGCGGTCGGAGATCTCCTTGTCCTTGGCGAGCGTGTTGGTGATCAGCGCGAAGATACGCAGATTGGCGCGGAAGACCTCGCTCAGCGCCTCGGCCGCGGCCTTGCGAACCGCGCCATCCGCGTCCTGCAGCTTGTTCAGCGTAAGTTCGAGCGTCAGCTCCTCGCCGTCCATCCTGAAGCGCAGCGAGGCGATAGTCTCGTCGAAGAGCCGGTTCCAGGCCGCATGCCCGGTCATCGACTTCTCGTGGAACAGCGCCTCGATGCGATCCTCGAGCTGATGCGGCTTGTCCTTGGCCAGATCCTCGAGCCAAGGCTTCCAGTGCGACAGAGGGTCCGTCGCCGCGATCCGCGCCAGCAGCGCCGGTTCGATGCGGTTGAGTTCGAGCTCGAAGAACAAGAGCTCCGTCACGGCCGCGTTCAGCCGGTCCTGCGTATCACCATAGAACTTGGCGCGCTGCGGATCGGTGGTGTCGCCGGCATAGATCAGCCCCGCATAGGCACCGATCCGGCCGAGCAGGTCGCTGAGCTTTTCGAAGGCCTGGACCGCCTCCGCCAGAACGCTGCCGGCATCCTCACGCTCGGCGAGCGTCACGAGCTTTCCGCGATAGAGCGCCGCGAAGCTCTGCGATTCGGCCATGGCCCGCTCGAGATCGGCCTTCAGGACCGGCGAATCCATCGACGGATAGAGATGGCTGAGATCCCATTCCGGCAAGGGGCCGAGCGCCTTGCCGGTGCTGGCCGCCGCTGTTGCGGCAGCGCTGACGCGCATCGTCCCGTCAAACGCAATCGTCATCTCTGGATCACTCCGCAAGCTCGGCCGGTCTCACCATTCATATGCGCGGGGCAGGCGGCGCGATCAACGCTGGCGTGAGCCTGACATCGTCGCACGGCGCCCCGCCGCGCTTAAGCAGCGCTTAACCGTTCTGACCGAGGATGCCCCAGAACGGAACAGCGATTCCGTCCCGATCGATTTTTCAGCTCCGCACTGCCCGCAAACCGAGGTGTCATGACCGCCACCGTTCTCGTCGTCGACGACGATCCCGTCCAGCGGCGCCTGCTCGACGCCATGCTCAAGCGCTTCGGCTACGACGTCGTCACGGCCGAAACCGGCCATGCCGCCCTCCTGCTGCTCGCCGGGCCGGACGGCGAGCGCTTCGACGCGATCGTCCTCGACCTCGTCATGCCGGAGCTTGACGGCATGGGCGTACTCGCCGCTCTGCGCGAACGCAGCATCGAGACGCCCGTCATCGTGCAGACGGCCAACGGCTCGATCGAGACCGTGGTCCAGGCGATGCGCGCCGGCGCGGTCGACTTCGTCGTCAAGCCGGTCGGGGCCGAGCGCCTGCAGATCTCGCTCAAGAACGCGCTCAAGCTCGGCGCGCTCGAGCATGAGCTGCGCCACATCAAGCGCCGCAACTCGGGCACGCTGGGCTTTCGCGACCTCGCCACCAAGAGCGACGACATGGCCCGCGTCGTGCGCCTCGCCGAGCGCGCCGCCAAGTCGAACATCCCGATTCTGGTCGAGGGCGAATCCGGCGTCGGCAAGGAGGTGCTGGCGCGCGCGATCCAGGGCTCCAGCGACCGCAAGGGCAAGCCGTTCGTCACGGTGAACTGCGGCGCGATTCCGCATAATCTCGTCGAATCGATCCTGTTCGGCCACGAGAAGGGCTCCTTCACCGGCGCGACCGAGCGCCATGTCGGCAAATTCGTCGAGGCCAGCGGCGGCACGCTCTTCCTCGACGAGGTCGGCGAACTGCCGCTCGATGCGCAGGTCAAGCTCCTGCGCGCCATCCAGGAGGGCGAGGTCGATCCGGTCGGCGGCAAGAAGTCGGTGCGCGTCGACATCCGCATCATCTCCGCCACCAACAAGAGCCTGCTCGACCAGGTCAAGGCGGGTGAGTTCCGCGAGGATCTGTACTACCGCCTCAACGTCTTCCCGATCACGCTGCCGCCGCTGCGCCAGCGCCGCGAGGACATTCCCGATCTCGCCCGCGGCTTCGTCGCCCGCTTTGCCGCCGAGGAGGGCAAGAAGCTGCGTGGCATCGCCGCCGAGGCGCTCTCCCTGATCGGCGGCTATGACTGGCCCGGCAATGTCCGCCAGCTCGAGAACGCCATGTTCCGCGCCGTGGTACTGGCCGACGGCGACGAACTCACCGTCGCCGAATTCCCGCAGATCGCCGCGCAGATGGACGGCTACGACGTCCGCATCCCGCCGGCGCCGGCTCCGCTCGGCCCTGCCGAATCGCGCAACGACACGCCGCGCATCATCCAGATGCCGGTACGCGACCCCAACGCGCTCGATCTCGTCGCCGGCTCGGACATGCGCACGCTCGACGAGCTCGAGCGCGAGATCATCAAATTCGCGCTGGCGCATTATCGCGGCCACATGTCCGAGATCTCGCGCAAGCTCGGCATCGGCCGCTCGACGCTCTACCGCAAGCTCAAGGATTACGGGCTGATCGAGGTTGATTCGAGCGTGGATGAAACCGACGCGGCCTGAGCCGCGACCAACCGAATGCAGCCGCCTGTTGCGCCGCCGCATCTTGTCGAAACAGACCGAGTCACGCAGGAATGGCGGCACTCGGCAGAATTCAGGGATAGCGACCATGCGTCGTCGCCAATGGGCGAATCTGGCTTGCGTCTCGGCTCTTGCCCTGTCGCTGGGATACGCAGCAGCCCTCGCCGAAAGTATGCCCGGAACCGATCCGACGCTGGGAATCCCGCTGCCGGAACAGCCCGCTCTCGTCATCCTCGATGATGAGAAGCCCGCCCCGGCACGGCCCGACGCGAGCGCGGAGGCTGCTCCCGACGCCGCGGATGACGCAAAATCCGAGACCGCCGGCCTGCCGGTGCCGGAAACCGAGCCTGGCATGGTGACGGGCACGGTCACGCCCTCCGCCCAGCCGCAGGGCATCCTCGTCGCGCCGGACTTGCCTTCCGTTCCGGCGGCGACGCCGGACCTGCCGGTGACGCTCGACATTCCCGAGATCGATCTGCCGCCCTCAGACCCCGCTTTGATCGCGCCCTTCAGGCTCCAGGCAGCGCCGGAGCCGCTGCGCTCGGCCGAGCCGCTGATCGCGCCGCCTGACCTGCCCAAGGTCGTGGTCGAGCTGCCACCCGCATCCGAATTCGCCGCCGACATCGCCGCCCGTGCCACGGAGGCTCTGGCGCTGCCGCGCCTCGGCGAGCGTGAACGCGCCGACATCGTCACCGCCTATGCGGCGAACGGCAACAAGCCGCTCTGGATCGACGGCAAGGGCTGGAGCGAGGCCGGCAAGCGCCTGACCGCGAGGCTCGGCCGCGCCGCCGAGGACGGACTGCGGCCGACGGACTATCCCCTGCCGGCCTTCGAGGCCAGCGACAAGGGCAGCCTTGCGGAAGCCGATGTCAGGCTCTCGGGCCTGGCCGTGCTCTATGCCCGCGATGCGCGCGGCGCCCGCGTCGATCCCCGCCGCCTGTCGAAGCTGCTGACGCCGACGCTCTATCTGCCCTCCGCCACCGAAGTCCTGTCCGAGCTGACGGGCGCCACCGATGCCGGCGCCGTGCTCGCCGCCTACAACCCGCCCCATGAGGGCTATCGCCGCCTCCAGGCCAAGCTCGCCGAACTGCGCGAGCATCTCGACGACACGCCGTTGGTGCGAATTCCCGCCGGCCCGGCGCTGAAGCTCGGCATGCGCGACGACCGTGTCCCGCTGGTGCGCGCCAGGCTCGGCCTTGGCCCCACCGAGGATCCGGTCTTCGACCGTTCGACCGCGACCGCCCTCGCCGCCTTCCAGAAGCAGGCTGGCCTGCCCGCCAACGGCGTCCTCGGCGCGCAGACGCTGGCCGCGCTCGGTACGCCCGCAACGGCACGCGGCGAGCAGGACATCATCGCCCAGATGGAGCGCTGGCGCTGGCTGCCGGCCGATCTCGGCAGCAGCCACATCATGGTTAACGTCCCGGAATTCCGGGTCCGCGTCGTCCGTCAGGGCCAGATTGTCCACGAGACCCGCGCCATCGTCGGCAAGCCCGAGACCGCGACGCCCATCTTCTCGCACAAGATGGACCACGTCATCGTCAACCCGTCCTGGTTCGTCCCGCCCTCGATCCTGAAGAAGGAATTCCTGCCGGGGCTGGCGGCCGATCCCGAATATGCGGCCAAGCGCGGTTATGTCGTGACCCGCACCCGCCATGGCATTTCGGTGCGCCAGCCGCCGGGCGAGCGCAATGCGCTCGGCTGGATCAAGTTCATGTTCCCGAACGACCATTCGGTCTATCTGCACGACACGCCCAATCGGCGGCTCTTCGCCAATGAGCGGCGCGCTTTCAGCCATGGCTGCGTGCGTGTCGACAATCCCTTCCTGCTGGCCGACCAGGTCCTCGGCCCGGAATGGACGCATGAGCGGCTGAAGCGGCTGATCGGCTCCGGCGAACGCCGCATCAACCTGCCGGCACCGCTGGCGATCCACCTCGTCTACAACACCCATGTCGTCGGCGCGGACGGAAAGCTCACCACCTTCGAGGACCTCTACGGCTTCCACCGCATGGTCCGGCAGGCGCTCGAACAGCAGGGTTGAGGCCCCGCCGGAGGGCATCGCCTTCTCGGCTGGCTGATATACGGGCACCATTTCGCCACGATCCGCAGCTAGCCAGCATGGCGCAGAAAAGCATGGCACGCTGATTGCTCGCTTGCTAACGAGTCGTTAACGCTTCTCCGCAACTGTTCGTTTACGTTCATCGCGCCGCTTCGGCCGGGGCATCGAGACGGGTCAGGCAGATTGGGCAGGTCAAACGCCACGCTTTCGGGACGCATCGCATCGCGTTCGAAGCCTGTTCTTCGTCGGGCGCTGGCGCTGGGCGTCGCGGCGGGTGCACTGCTGCTGGGCGTGCGTGGCACGCAGGATGCCATCGCCAACGGCGACACCCGCACGATCACGATCAGGCACATGCACACCAAGGAGGAGACGACCGTCACCTTTAAGCGCGACGGTCGCTATGTCTCCGAAGGCCTCGAGAAGCTGAACTGGGCGCTGCGCGACTGGCGTACCGACGAACCGATCCGGATGGATCCGCGCCTGTTCGATGTCGCCTGGGAGGTCCAGCGCACGGTCGGCTCCGAGCAGCCTTTCCATGTCGTCTCGGCCTATCGTTCGCCCGGCACCAATTCGATGCTGCGGCGCCGCTCCCGCGCCGTCGCCAAGCACAGCCAGCACATGCTCGGCAAGGCGATGGATTTCTATCTGCCCGATACCCCGACCGCCCGTATCCGCGAGGCCGGCATGCGGCTGCAGCGCGGCGGTGTCGGCTTTTACCCGGGCGCACACAACCCTTTCGTCCATCTCGACGCTGGCTCGGTCCGCTCCTGGCCGCGCATGACGCGCGATCAGCTCGTGCGCCTGTTCCCGGATGAGAAGACCGTCCATCTCCCGGCGGACGGACAGCCGCTCGGCGGCTACGAACTGGCCAAGGCCGAGATTCTTTCGGGCGGCGGCGCCGTCGCCGGCTATGCGGCGGCCGACCTCGACGAGGGTGCGGTGATCTCGTCCGGCCGCAAGAGCCTCTGGGCCGCCCTGTTCGGCGGCGACGAGGAAGAGGCCGACGCCCGCCCGACCCGTGGCCGCCGTGCCGCGCCGAAGCCGCAGCCCACCGTCATGGCCTATGCCAGCAGCGGCTATTCCGACGGAAACGCCTCCGATGGCGGCCGCTTCGCCGTAGCCTCCGTTGCGACCGCCCCCGCTTCGCGCTCTCTGGCACAGGAGCGCTCCGAGAGGCTGGCGCCGCGTGCACCGGAGCCGCCGGCGGCCCAGGCCGTCGCCCCGATCAATGCCGCAGCCGCGCCGCCTCCGCCGCCGCAGGAGAACCGGCCGTCCCTGGTCGATGCCCCGCTGCCGCTCGCCCGCCCCCGCGGCCTGACCCTGCCCCAGCAGCAAGGCGACGATGGCGCGGCGGTCCAGCTCGCAGCACTTCCCGCAACGGGCGGCGCACTCGCCTTCGCCCCGGCATCGGGCCCCGGCGCCGAGCAGAAGCTGATCCTCGCGGCGCTGCCGCCGCGCCGGCCCGGCGAGATCGCCCCCCTCGCCGAGACCATCGTCGCCGGGACGCCGACCCAGGCTCCGCTACCGCCGACGCGGCCGGTGACCCTCGCCAATTTCGCCCTCGCCGGCCAGTCGACTCCGCTGGGCCAACTGGCCCCGACCGGATTGCGCGGCTCCGAGGCCGTGGCCCTGCCGGAAGGCCGGCTCGTCACTGTGACCCATCCCCTGCCGCCGAGCCGCCCCGGCAGCGGCGGCGTGACGGTCGCAGCCTCGGCGCCTGCTCGCGCCGCCCCCACGCCGATCGTGGCGCAGTACGACGCCGATCGCTCCGGCCTCGATTCCCTGTTTGCGGCGGTGGCCCGCATGCCGGCCCCGGCCGGCCGCAGCGTCACGGTCGCGACCGCCCGCGCCCGGACGACCACTCCCGCCAGTGCACCGATCGCCGGCCCGAGCCCGGCCGCCGCCCTCGGCTTCAGCCATGCCGAGCCGAGCGACGCCCGCACCGGCTCGTTCAGCGGCCCGGCCGTCAGGGCCCTGCCGACGAACTTCGTCCAGAACTGAACGATCGTCCCACGCATTAACGGATTGCTGACCCCGTTCGCGCCACACTGCCGGCGATTCGCCAACAGTGAGAGTGACATGGGACAGGTTCTGCAGTTTCGACTGCCGCAAGTGCGGGAAGAGGCCCCGGCCGGCCTCGCGCTCGATCTGCTGTCGGCGGTGGATTTCGCCCTGCGCGATCTCGTCGACATCGGCAAGCACGTCTCGCTGGAGACGGTGCGCGAGCAGGCCGCTGCCTGCCACGCCATGCTGGACGCCGCCTATCGCGCCGAGCTGGAACACGGCTGAACGCGCAGTACGGCCTACCCGTCGCCTCGTCCTGTCCGGACCGAAGGCCGACACGGCCGCCGCATCCGAATCAGGCGGTCAACGGGTGCGATCGCACGATGATGGTGTGTACCCGGGGGACGTCCACCAAGCCCATCGACCTCGCTGATTCCAGCGGTCACGAAGGGCCTGGTGGAGCTGAGGGGAATCGAACCCCTGACCTCTGCAGTGCGATTGCAGCGCTCTCCCATCTGAGCTACAGCCCCGAGGCGCTGGCCTTCTAGGCCTTGCGTCGCGTGTCTGTCAATCGCCCGCGCCATGAGTTTCTCGGATGAGTTTCTCCGGGCGCGCGCGGACTAAGGCGCGGCTGTTCAACGACGATCAAGAGGAATGCCGATGCGTGCCGTTCTCGACGTGGTGATGCTCGCCTTGAACATCTACACATGGCTGCTGATCATCTCGGCGGTCCTGAGCTGGCTGATCGCCTTCAACGTCCTCAACACCCGCAACCAGTTCGTCGCGACGGTCTGGGACATGCTCTACCGGATCACCGAGCCGGTCCTGCGCCCGATCCGCAACATGCTGCCCAATCTCGGCGGCATCGACATCTCGCCGATCATCCTGCTGCTGGGCATCTTCTTCATCCAACGCGTGATCGTGCTCTATCTCTACCCCGCCGTCTTCTGAGGTGACGCAGCCCTGGACCGTCGCTGGCGACGGGCTGCGGCTGACGGTCAGGCTGACGCCGCGCGGCGGCCGCGACGCGATCGACGGCGTCGAGACTCTCGCCGATGGCCGGCCCGTCCTGAAAGCCAGGGTCCGTGTGGCACCGAGCGACGGCGAGGCCAATGCCGCGCTGCTCGCGCTTCTGGCGCGCGAGCTGGAGCTGCCGCGCTCGGCCGTGACGCTGGTCGCGGGGGCGACAGCCCGCCTCAAGACAGTGGCGCTGGCGGGCGAGGCGCAGCTCCTGCAATCACGTCTGCGGACAAGATTCGCGCCGGGTTGACCCGCTGCCGACGCCCCCGCAGTGCAGCACGCGCTTGACGAAACCGCGCGCCTCCTGTTCGAAGAAGCTATGGACACGCCAGCAGCCCCCTTTCCCGACCGGCTGACGGAAGGCTACCGCGCCTTTCTCGACGACCGTTTCGACCGCGAGAAGGACCGCTACGAGCAGCTCGCCGAAAGCGGCCAGACACCGAAGATCATGCTGATCGGCTGCTGCGATTCGCGCGTTTCGCCGGAGGTCATCTTCGATGCGCGGCCAGGCGAGATGTTCGTCGTCCGCAACGTCGCCAATCTGGTGCCGCCGTTCTCGCCCGACGACCAGCTTCACGGCACCTCGGCGGCGCTGGAATATGCCGTTCAGGCGCTCAGGGTCGAGCACATCGTCGTGCTCGGCCATGGCCGCTGCGGCGGCATCCGCGCCTTCGCCGACGATACGCAGGGCCCGCTCTCCTCGGGCGACTTCATCGGCAAATGGATCACGCTGATCGGCCCCGCCGCCGAGCGGACCGGCGGGCGCGGGCGCCACGAAACGCTGGACGGCTATGTCGAGCGCCTCGCCCTCTCCTCGATCCAGCAATCGCTGGCCAATCTGCGCAGCTTCCCCTGCGTGCAGATCCTCGAGGGCAAGGGCCGGCTGCACCTGCACGGCGCCTATTTCGCTGTCGCCACCGGCGTCCTGATGCTGCTCGACCCCGAGACCGGACAGTTCGTCCCGGCGATCGGCGAGCTCCCGCGCAAGGCGCAGCCGATCCGCTGCGACTAGCCTGCGACCGGGGCCTGGTCTCCGCCGGCCCGCGCTCACTGTTCCTGGCGGCTGGCTATCCGCAACGACGATAGCGCTTCGGGTCGAAGTCGAAGCCGCGCTGGCGCACGAAAGTCAGGACGTCGCCCTGAACGCGCACCGTGAAGGAAACCCGGATGGGGCGGCCTTCACCGCTGCAATCCGCCGTCAGCTCGTAGACGTCCCCCAGCTTCTTGGCCGAGCGAGTGCTGCAGGTCGTCTCGAAGGTCGAAAGGTCCAGCTCCTTCGGGCCGAGGCGAATCACGACCGCATCCCGGCCGCAACTCGGCGCGCCCCATCCTCCGATCCATTCGGACGCCGACACCGGACCGCCCAGGACGGTCACGGTGGTCAGGGCGAGCAGAACGCAGGAACCTCGTCGCAGAACCATGGTCTTCTACGACAGTTGACGTTCGATGATGGCAGCAGCGGGAAGCCCCTGTCATCTACTTCGGCTCGGCTTCCGTGGCGGCCCGACTTCCGCGCGACCGACAGGTGGCGATCGGCGCGTCATGCGGCGCACGAAGCGACCCTCGACCTGATCGTCGCCAGCAGCGCCTGCCCCGCCTCGATCGTCAGCGTGACATCCGCATCGGCCTCGATCCGCAACGCATGTCCGCCGGGCAGTGCGAAACGCTCCCCGCCGCAGCGGCCGCTGACGGCCTCGCCCGGCGCATAAAGGATGTGGATCGCGCCGGCCGTCAGGGCGATGCCCTCGCCCGGCGCCGCAACGACGAGGTCGATGGCGCAGAGCGCGCGGTCGGCGATCAGGTTGAGCACCTCGACCGGCCCGCTCTCCAGCCGGCTGACGAGCGGAAGGCCGCCATCGTAGCGGGCCGGCCGGAGGGGCAGGCGCAGGTCGATCTCGCCATCGGCCCCGTCGAGCACGAGGCCCGAACCGACGATCACCGCCTGCAGCCGCTCATAGCCGGTGAGATCCGAGAACGGCCCGGGCTGGACGATCGCCGTGCGGCCGAGTCGCCAGATCATGCCCTCCCAGCCGGCAGGGTCGGCGCCCGGGCGGGCGGCATCGGCAATGTCGAGGGTGACGCCGCCACCATTCTTCCAGGGCTTGCTGCGGAAGCTCGCAGGCGGGAGCGGGCTCAGTGTCGGCTTGGTCATGGCTTGCTCTCAGGCATCGTCCGCCAGCGGATGCAGGTCTCGCACCATGCTCTTGAGGCGGTCGTCGAGGACATGGGTGTAGATCTGGGTCGTCGCAATGTCGGCATGGCCGAGCAGCTCCTGAACGACTCGCAGGTCGGCGCCGTTCTGGAGCAGGTGGCTGGCGAAGGCGTGGCGCAGCACATGCGGGCTGAGCGCCGCGGCGTGCAGACCGGCCGCGCCGGCCAGCACCTTGAGATCGCGTCCGAAGGCCTGGCGGGTGAGATGGCCGCTCTCGCCTTCCGCAGGAAACAGCCAGCGGCTCTCCGCCGCGCCGCTCTCGCGCAGCGCGCCGAGCCAACTCCGGCCGGCCTCGCGCGCTGGCTCGTTCAGCGGCACGAGCCGATCCTTGTCGCCCTTGCCGCGGACGACCAGGAAGCGCTCGCGCGTGGTCGCGGCCGAAAGCGGCAGCGCGATCAGTTCCGAGACGCGCAGACCCGTGGCGTAGAGCATCTCGATCAGGCAGCGCATCCTGAGCGCGCGCAGCCGCGCCGCCGCCGTCGCCCCCTCCTGCCCGCAGGCGCGCCTCGCCGTTTCGATCAGCCGGTCGACATCGGCGACGGAGATCACCTTGGGTAGCGGCCGCCCCTGGCGCGGTCCCTCGATCGCGGCCGAGGGATCGCCCGGTGAAAAGCCCTCGGTGTAGAGGAAGCGGTGGAACTGGCGCACGGCCGAAAGCCGGCGCGCCGCCGAGGAGGCCTTCAGCCCGCGCGCGGAAATATCGGCGAGCCAGGCGCGGATATCGTCGGCCTCGACCGCATCGAGCGCGCGCCCGCCGAGGAATTCCAGATAATCGTCGACGTCGCGCTGATAGGCCTCGAGCGTGTTGCGGGCGGCGCCGCGTTCGGCTGCGAGCATGTCGAGAAAGCCGTTCAGCCGTGCCCGCGCGATCCGGCTCATTTCGGCTGCAGCTTCGAGGGTGGTACGATCTCGACCATCTCGCGCGGCACCGGCTGGACAAAAGTGACGAGCGCGACCATGCCGCCGAAGACGAGCCCCCCGAGCAGGGCGAGGAACGCGACGAATCTGAACAGCGTCGGCACGGCGAGGCTCATCCTTGAGGACATCCGCAGATGCGATGCCGGAGCGCGACATCTTTCGGGAGATGGCGGGCACGGGCAAGGGCGGCAAGGCCACAAGCCGGCCAAAATCTGCACGGCGCGGGCATGACGCCGCATCATCGCTCATGCTAAACGGGCGCTGAGGACAACGCCGCAATGACGATCGTCGAAACGCTCGACCTGCCTGATAGTTCGGAATCCCGCGTGGATCGCGATGAGTTGCGCGCCACGATCGGGGAGCGCGCTGTCGTACTGGTCGGCATGATGGGCTCCGGCAAGAGTTCGGTCGGCCGGCGGCTGGCGACGCGGCTCGGCCTGCCCTTCGTCGATGCCGATACCGAGATCGAGACGGCCGCCGGCATGACGATCCCCGAGATTTTCGCCCAGCGCGGCGAATCCGAGTTCCGCAATGGCGAACGCCGCGTCATCAGCCGCATCCTGACGACGCGTGCACCGCTCGTACTGGCGACGGGAGGCGGCGCCTTCATGAATGCCGAGACGCGCGCGCGCATCGCCGATCTCGGCATCTCGATCTGGCTCAAGGCCGACCCCGAGGTGCTGATGCGGCGCGTCCGCAAGAACGCGAAACGGCCGCTGCTCCAGACCGCGAACCCCGAGGAGACGCTGCGCCGGATGCTGACGGAGCGCGAACCGGTCTATGCGCTCGCCGATCTGACGCTGGTCTCGCGCGACGAGCCCCATGACGTGGTCGTCACCGCTGCGATCGCGGCGCTGGACGAGTATCTGCGCGCGAACCCCGACCGAAAGCAGACGCCATGACCATCCCGGCCAACGAAGCCGCAGGCGCCCGGATCGTGGTTCCGGTCGCGCTGGAGGGGCGCGCCTACGACATCCATATCGGCCGCCACCAGCTCTGCGAGGCCGCCGCCCTGATCGCCGGGCTGGCGCCGGGCGCCAAGGTCGCGCTCGTCACCGACGAGAGCGTCGCAGCCCTGCACGCGCCGGCCTTCGAGGCCTGCCTGCAGCAGGAGGGCATCGCCGCGACGCGCATCACCGTGCCGCCGGGCGAGGCGACCAAATCCTATGCCCAGTTCATCGCGCTCTGCGACGCGCTGCTGGCAGCGAAAATCGAACGCGACGACCTCGTGATTGCGCTTGGCGGCGGCGTGGTCGGGGACCTGACGGGCTTTGCGGCAGCCGTGCTGCGCCGGGGCGTGCGCTTCGTGCAGATGCCGACGACCTTGCTGGCGCAGGTCGATTCCTCCGTCGGCGGCAAGACCGGCATCAACTCGAGTCATGGCAAGAACCTGATCGGCGCCTTCCACCAGCCGGCGCTGGTCATTGCCGACACCGCCCTCCTCGACACGCTGAGCGAGCGCGAGTTCAAGGCGGGCTATGCCGAGGTCGTGAAATACGGGCTGATCGACGACCCCGCCTTCTTCGACTGGTGCGAGGTCAACTGGAACCGGATCATCGCGGGCGGCCCCGAGCGCGACCATGCGGTCGCCGTCGCCTGCAAGGCCAAGGCAGCCATCGTCGCCCGCGACGAGCGCGAGGAGGGCGACCGCGCCTTGCTCAACCTCGGCCACACCTTTGCCCACGCGCTCGAACGCCTGACGAAATACGACTCCGCCCGGCTCGTCCATGGCGAGGCGGTCGCGATCGGGCTTGCGCTCGCCTTCCGCTTCTCGCAGCGCATGGGGCTCTGCTCCGGGCAGGATGCCGTGCGCGTCTCGCGCCATCTCGATGCGGTCGGCCTGCCGAGCACGCTGCAGCAGGTGCCGGGCGGCACCGGCAGCGCGGAGGAGATCGTCGCCGCGATGGGGCAGGACAAGAAGGTCCGGCGCGGCGTGCTGACCTTCATCCTGGCGCGCGGCATCGGCCGGAGCTTCATCGCCCATGGCGTCGCAGCCGAAGAGGTTCAGGCCTTCATCGAGAGCGAGCTGGCGGCCAACGGGCAGGCTCACTGACGGGAGCGGACGATCCGGCCCCGGCCACCGCCGCTCATTGCAGCAGCTGGGCGCCGACGAACGAGCTCTTGCTCCGATAAGCTCTTGCCCCGATAGCGGATTTGGACGCGCCCGCCCCGGCATCCTCGTCGACGACCACGGCCCCTCTCGACGTCGGCGACATGGCGCCTCCCCGCGCTAGGGGCTGAACACCAGTACCACGAAGACGAAGAACACGCTCAGATGCACCGCGCCCTCCAGCATCGTCGTGCGCGTGCCGGTGAAGGTCAGCGTGCTCAAGAGCAGCGTCATTGCCAGGATGATCATGTTGGCGCCCGACAGGCCGAGCACGATCTCCTGTCCCGTGAGCAGCCCGATCCCGAGGACGGCCGGCACCGTCAGCCCCAGCGTAGAGGCCGCCGCACCCAGGCAGAGATTGATCGCGCGCTGGAGCTGGTTCGCCGAGATCGCCCGCAGCGCCGCGATGCATTCCGGCGTGAACACCACCATCGCGATCAGGATACCGCCGAGCGCGACCGGCGCGCCGAGCTTGATGATGCCGAAATCCAGCACGGCCGCGAGGCTTTTTGCGAGGATGACGATCGGCAGGATGTTGGCGAGCAGCAGCATGACATGCGTCGCGGTGGCGCCGCCCGGATCGTCATGGCCGTGTTCGTCCTCCCCGGCCTCGTCGACCTGCGTGGCGGTCCGGGGCAGCGGCGCCTGTTCACGGGTCGGTTCCTGGAAGAAGGAACGGTGCCGCCCGGTCTGGAGCACGAGGAAGGCGCCGTAGAGAGCGATGGTGAACAGCGAGAAGCTGACCGACTGGAGGGTGGTCAGCGTGCCGTTGGCCGTCGAGGTGGTGAAATTCGGCAGGACCAGCGGGATCACCGTCAGCGGGATGATGACGGCGAGATAGGACGACGCGCCCTTGAGATTGTAGCTCTGCGCGAAATGGCGCCTTCCGCCGACGAGCAGCCCGATGCCGACGACGCCGTTGAGCACGATCATCAGCACTGCGAACATGGTGTCGCGCCCCAGCGTCGGCGCGCCCTTGGCTCCGAGCATCACCGCCGAGATCAGCGCCACCTCGATGATCACGATCGAGAGCGTCAGGATCAGCGTGCCGAAGGGCTCGCCGAGCCGCCCGGCCAGGATCTCGGCCTCATGCACCACACCGAACGCCGCCCAGATGATGATGCCCAGCAGCCACAGGAAGACCACCGCCGACATCAGCGGCGCGCCGAGCTGGCCGAGCAGGCCATCTCCGAACAGCAGGAAGGCTGCAACGGTCGCCCAGGCGCAGGCGAGGCGGAGGATCATGGTGTTCAAGGGGCCGTCCCGAAATGATGTGGATTAAAAAGGGCATGCAAAAACAGGCCGCCCGGGCAGCCTATCAGGAAAGAACGCAGCGGGATGGATTTCGTTCGCAGCCGATGGCGTGAAACGTCATTCCGGACGCAGCGAAGCGGAGATCCGGAATCCATCGGAGGCTATCGCACTATGATGGATTCCGGATCGGCGGGGCTGCGCCACTTGTCCGGAATGGCGAAGTTGTGGAGGCCTCAGGGCTTGCGATAGGCGTCGAGCACGGCCGCGCCCTCAGGCCCCGCCTTCTGGCGCCAGTCGTCCACAACGCCCTTTCCGGCATCGGCCAGCGCCTTGGCGACAGCAGATGGCACATCGGTCAGGATCGCGACCTTGTTGGTGCGCATCCGGGCGTAGTTCTCGTCGAGCCTCGTGCGGATCGCAGTCCATTGCCGCTGCTCGGTCGCTGCAGCCGCGTCGTCCACGATCTTGCGCAGATCGGCGGGGAGCGCCTCATAGGCCGCGAGATTGACCGTCGCGATCGAGATCGGCAGTGCGTAATTGACCTCGGTGAAGTTCGGCAGGAAATCCCAGAGATTGCGCCCGGCCCCGCCATCACCCGAGGACAGGACAGCGGTGACGCTGCCATCCTTCACCTTCGGCATGGCATCGGCGAAGGAGAGGTTGCTCGCCTTGGCACCGGCCGCATTCATCACCGCCGTCGAGGTCGCGTCATAGGTGCGGATGGCCAAGCCGGAGAGCGCGGTAGGCGCGCTCAGCGGCTCCTTCGACCAGATGCCCGAGGCCGGCCAGGGCGTGGTGTAGAGGATCTTCTGGCCGAAGGAGGCGAGCTTCTTGTCATAGGCCGGGCGGGCCAGATCGGTGAGCTTGCGCGCATCCGAAATCGAGGTCGCCAGGAACGGCAGCGAGGACAGCCCGAACAGCGGATCGACTGCGCCAAGCGCGCCCGCAAAGGCGTCGCCCGCTGCGACCTCGTTTTTCTGCACCGCTCCGATCATCGCCGCCGATTTGATGCCACGCGCGGCATCGAAACTCGGCTTGATCGTCAGCCGCCCACCGGACGTCTCGTTCACGATGCCGGCGAAGGTCGCGACGCCTTCGCCCGGGATCGCGCTGGCCGGATACTCGGTCGGCATTTCCCAGACCGTCTGGGCGCCGGCCGGCGCAGCAAGTGACAGCGAGACCGCCGAGAGCAGGAGGCCTGCGATGAACGAGCGCATGATCTTGTCCTTCCGTGATGGCGGGTTCGGCGACCAGGCCGACGGTACCGCTCCGCTCGGAAGACCATGCAAGATCGGGGCGAAGAGTACAGTGGGAACGGTGTTCAGTGGGCGATGCTGCGCTCGCCCCTGGCAAAGGGACTGAGGCCGAGCCAGCGGTCCATCGAACGGGCGATGACACTGTCCCCGGTGAGCTGGATATGGCCGGAATCGACCTCGGCGCTCAGCTTGGCGAGGCCCATCCAGACCGCGGTCATCGCGCGCAGCGAGCAGCGGATGTAGAGATCGATCTCGAAGCCGGGATTGGTATGGCAGAGATCGACCTTCTCGCCATCGATCACGAGCCACCACGATCGCCGGTCGGGGCTCAGCTCGGGGTAGATGAAGTTGATGGTGCAGCGCCTTTGCGGCAGGGGCACCGGGTCGAGGCCGCGCCGCATGTCCCACATCAGCAGCGAGGGATCGAGGTTCTTCAGCGACATCGACGATTCGACCCAGCGTTGCCCCCAGAAACCCAGCGACATGACCACGCCGCGCAAATCCTCCCCGGCCTGCGTCAGCCGGTAGTTCATCACGCCGGATTGCGCGGTTGGCGTCGCCATGATCACCCCCGCCTCCTCCAGCTCGCGCAGGCGCTTGGACAGCAGCGATGGCGACATCCGCGGCACGCCGCGACGCAGATCGTTGAAGCGCGTGGTGCCGCACAGGAACTCGCGCAGGATGAGGGCGGTCCACCGTGTGCAGACGATTTCGGCAGCCATCGAAACCGGACAGAACTGCCCATAGCTTCCACGATCGGATTTTGCGGGCACGTCGATTCTCCGGAAGCGGTTGCGCATGCAGGAGACCAGGGAACATCGCAGGTTAGCACGAGACCATGACGCAGCGGAAATCGAGCATGCCGGGCCGGTACAGTTCCTGAACTGGATCGCCGCAAAGCACCTGCCTAGGCTTGGCTCATCTGCAATCTCTGGAAGGGAGGCCACGATGCACGATCAAGCGACACTGGACATCGCCGTCCGCGAACCCCGCGGCATCGCTGCGATACTCGACGATATCGGCCCGATTCTGCGCGAACGCGCCGACAGGGAGGTCGACGAAGATCGCTTCGTCGCCGAGAATTTCGCCCTGCTCAAATCGTCCGGCCTCGTCGAAATCGGCGTGCCCACCGAGTTCGGCGGCGGCGGCGCGGACATCGACCAGCTTGCCGAAATGCTGCGGACGCTGGCCCATCACTGCGGCTCGACAGCCCTGGCCTTCTCGATGCACACCCATCAGGTCGCGATTCCGGCCTGGCGTTGGACACATCAGAAGGTCGCCGCCGTCGAGCCGCTGCTGAAGCGCGTCGCGCAGGAGAAACTGATCCTGCTGTCGAGCGGCGGCTCCGACTGGATCGGCGGCTCAGGCCGGGCAGAGAAGGTCGATGGCGGCTATCGCATCACGGCGCGCAAGGTCTTCTCGTCGGGCTCACCTGTCGGCGATCTGCTGATGACCGGCGCCGTGCTCGAAGCCGAGGGCGAGCCGCCCATGGTGCTGCATTTCGGCCTGCCGATGAACTCGCCGCATGTGCGGGTGCTCGACAACTGGCGCGTCCTGGGCATGCGCGGGACCGGCTCGAACGACGTCATGATCGAAGGTCACGTCGTGCCGGAAGCAGCCGTCGCGGCACGGCGCAAGGCTGGCGAATGGCATCCCCTGTTCCATGTCATCGCCACCATCGCCTTTCCCCTGATCTACTCGGTCTATCTTGGCGTCGCCGAAAGCGCGCGGGACATTGCCGTCGCTTGCGCGAGGCGCCGCAAGCCGGACCAGCACATCATCCAGCTTGCGGGTCGCATGGACACAGAGCTTGCCGCGGCGCGGCTGGCGCGGGACTGGATGCTCGCGACGGTTCGCCAGAACGCCCCCTCAGCCAGGACCGTCAACGATGTGATGATGGGGCGCCAGCTCGTCGCGCGTCACGCGATCGCGGCTGTCGAGTTGGCGATGGAGCTGGCTGGCGGGGCCAGCTTCTTCCGGAATACCGGGCTGGAGCGGCGCTTCCGCGATATCCAGGCGGCACGCTACCATCCGCTCCAGGCCGGCCCGCAGGCACAATATGCCGGCTCGATGGCGCTCGGGCTGCCGGTCGACACTGTCTATTGACGCCCGGGCGCTTGAGGCCGCCTCGGCCTCAGTCGAGCGTGATCTTCCCGGCGAGCGGGCTCACGGCGTCGTCACCGGCTGGCGCCGGAGCCTTGTCGGTGACGAGATACTGCGCCCGCGCCAGCGCCGCGAAGCGCCCGCCCTTGGCGACGAGCTCCTCGAAGGAGCCCATCTCGATCACCCGGCCCTGTTCGAACACCAGGATGCGGTCGGCGTTGCGGATGGTCGCGAGACGGTGGGCGATGACGAAGGTGGTGCGCCCCTTCATCACCTCCTCCAGCGCCTTCTGCAGCTTGACCTCGGTCGCCGCGTCGAGCGCCGAGGTCGCCTCGTCGAGGATCAGGATCGGCGGGTTCTTCAGAAGCGCCCGCGCGATCGACAGGCGCTGGCGCTCGCCGCCCGAGAGCGTCCGGCCGCGCTCGCCGACCAGCGTGTCGAGCCCGTCCGTCTGGCGCGCCATCACCTCGGTCGCCTGCGCCCGGTCGAGCGCTTCCATCATCTCGGCATCGCTCGCATCGGGCTTGCCGACGGTCAGATTCTCGCGGATCGAGCGCGCGAACAGCATCGGCTCCTGGAAGACGACACCGATGTTCCGGCGCAAGCTGAGCAGCGAAATCTCGCGGATGTCCTGCCCGTCGACCGTGATGCGGCCGGATTGCGGGTCGAAGGCGCGATGCAGCAGGCCGAGCGTGGTCGATTTGCCCGAGCCGGTCGAGCCGACGATGGCGATGGTCTCGCCCGGCGCGACCGAAAACGAGACGTCCTGCACCGCGGCGCGCTTGCCGTCATAGGAAAAGGAGACGTCCTCGAACGAGACCGCGCCCGAGAGCCGCCCGGCATCGGGCGCGCTCGGCGGATCGCGCACCGCCGGCAGCGTGTCCAGCACGTCGAAGAACTCGCGCATCTTCGGTGCCTGCATGAAGATGAAGTTCACGAAGGCAACGATCTGCTCGAGCCGCCCGACCAGCATGGTGGCGAAACCCATGAAGGTGACGATCTCGCCGACAGTCGTCAGCCCCTGCATCAGCAGCCAGGCGCCGACGACGAAGATCGCGAGCACGGTCAGCGTCGCCGAGGCGCGGGTCGCGACCGTCGCGATCGCCCACCAGGACAGCACCGGAAGCTGCGCTTCGAGCAGGCTCGCGATGGTCGAGCGCAGGCCGCGCACCTCGGCCTCGATCCGGGTGAAGCTCTGGATCACCGGAACATTGCCGAGCGCGTCCGAGGCACGTTCCGCGAGGTTCGAGTGATAGGCCTCGACATTGCTCTGCAGCTTGTCGGTCTTGCGCAGCACATAGGCCGTGAGCAGGCCGAACAGGAACACCAGCGAAATCAGCAGCAGGCCGAGCTGCCAGTTCTTCCACAGCGTGAAGGGCAGCAGGATGAAGAGCGCGACGAGGCTGGCGCAATGCTCGCGGAAGAAGGAGAGCCACAGCGCCCACATGCCGCTGGTGCCGTCCAGCATCACCTTGAGCACGCGGCCGGAATGGGTCTGCGTGTGATAGGCCAGCGGCAGCGTCAGCGCGTGCTCGAAATAGTTCGCCATCACGGCGAGCCGGCGCCGATGCGCCAGCCGGTCGGCATGCAGCGAGACGAAGACGCTGGCGCCGATGGTGAACAGGCCGAAGCCGACCCAGGCCAGGATCAGCGGGCTGATGTCGCCCCACCCCAGCTTCTGCCCGGCGCCCTGCACGCTCGACAGCTTGTCGATCAGCGCGCCGAACAGCATCGGTTCGGCGAATGAGGCCGCCGCCAGCAGCACATTGGCCAGCGCCAGGATCAGCCCGAGCCGCTTTTCGGGGCCGAGCTCGCCGAGGACGCGCGTATAGATCGAGAAGAGCGACATGGCGGAGAGCTTTAGCTGACATGGCGGCCCGGGCAAGCTCTCAACCTGCGAGCCTTCGCCTTAACGCTTCCTTCAAAGGGCGATCGCTATCATGCCCCGGTTCTCGGGCCGGCGACGGCGCCGGTTGGGGCAGGTGGCTTTCGGGACGATGTCATGGACCTCGCAACCGGCGTAGGACTGCTTTCCGGCGTCGGCGTGCTCGTCGGCCTGATCATGCTCGATGGCGGCAATTTCAAAGCCTATTACGACATCCACGCCGTGATCGTGATCTTCGGCGGCGCGACCGCCGCGACGATGATCCGTTTCCCCTTTTCGGTGATCCTGCATGGCATCCCGATGGGCATGCGCTTCGCCTTCACCATGCGCTCGATTCACCCGCGCGAGCTGATCGACGAGATCACGCGCGTCGCCGATCTCGCCCGCAAGAGCGGCCCGGTGGCGCTCGAGACCGCCGAGGTCTCCGACACTTTCCTGGCGCAGGGGCTGCGCTATATCGCCGACGGCTACGACAAGGACTTCATCCGCGACACGATGGAGCGCGACCGCGACAACTTCCTGCAGCGGCTCGACGAGGGCTCGAAGGTCTACCGCGCGATCGGCGACTGCGCCCCCGCCTGGGGCATGATCGGCACCATTCTCGGCATGGTGACGATGTTCGCCAACATGTCGGACCCGTCCAAGCTCGGTCCGGCGATGGCGACCGCGTTGCTGGCGACGCTTTACGGCGCGGTCGTCGCCAACATGATCGCCATGCCTATCGCCGACAAGCTCCATATCAAGCTGGAGGAGGAGGAGATCTCGCGCACGCTGATCATCGACGGCGTGCTGCAGATGCGCGACGCCAAGAGCCCGACGCTCGTCCGCGAAATGCTGCTCGCCTATCTGCCCGACCATCACCGGGCCGAGATGGCGGACGCGACCTGACCGGGCCTTGAGCGATGGTCGGGATTTGAGCGATGGCTAAGAAGAAGCGCGGCGGCCATGGCGGTCACGGCTGGTTCGTGACCTTCGCCGATCTGATGGCGCTGCTGATGAGCTTCTTCGTCATGATCGCCGCCTATTCGAGCCAAGACAAGGCCAAGCTCCAGATCGTCGCCGGCTCGATGCGCGAGGCCTTCGGCTCGCAAAAGGACATCCGGCTCGCCGGCATCATCGAAGCCGACGGCATCCCCACCGGAACGCATGTCCGCAACGCCCGTGTCCGGCCGCTCGGCGAAGCGACCGACACGCCGGGCCCGGTCAAGAACACACCTCACGAGGAGGGCCTGGAGATGGCCGCGCAGGATCGCGGCTTCGCTCTCGCGGCCGCCTCGCTGCGTCAGGCCCTGCGCGACATGCCGGAGATCGCCGAGCTCTCGCGCAACATCATCGTGGAGGTCTCGGAAACCGGCATCGACGTCCAGCTCGTCGACCAGGAAGGCCGGGCCATGTTCGCTGAGGGCAAGAGCCAGCCGAACGAGCGCATGCGCAAGCTGCTGGGAGCACTGGCGCCGACGCTCCGGCGCATGCCGAACAAGATCGCGATCACCGGCCACACCGCAACGCCCCAGCCGGGCGCTGCGCCGGAGGGCGACCCGTGGGAACTCTCGGTCGGCCGTGCCGGAGCGGTGCGCGAGTTCCTCGCCAATGCCGGCGTGCCGAGCGACCGCTTCGCCTCCGTCTCGGGCAAGGGCGACACCGAACCACTGGTCAAGGACAACCCGTATCTGCCCTATAACCGCCGTGTCGGCATCGTGCTGAAGGCGGACGCACCGCCGCTGCCGACCGATCTCAGGCCCTGACGGCCGGCCCTCGCGGCGCCGGGATCACGGTGCGAGAATCAGTGCCCAGTAGACCTGGTACTTCGAGCCCGGCGCATAGGCCGTGGCGATGCCCATGCGCGTCGCGCCCGGCATCTTCATGACGCGGTCGTGCTGCGGCGAGTCGCGCCAGCCCGAGAACGCCTCCGCCAGCCGCCGGTAGCCCGCCGAGAGATTGGCCTCGGCCCCCGCCTGCCCGCTCCGCGCCAGCCGCGCCTTCACCGCCTCGGCCTGTGCGGGCTTGTCGGCGGCCGCCATGGCGCTCGCCTCCTGCTGTGCAACGGCGACCAGCTCGGGATCGAGCACGAGCGCATTCAGGCCTGCATTGAGCCGGTAGGCCGAGATCATCGCGCGGGCCTCGTTCGCATCGACCCGAGCCGAGGCCGAACCGAGATCGCGATAGAAGGCCGGCTGGCTCATGCGCGCGGGCTCGGTGCAGCCGGCGACGCCGAGCAGCGCCAGCGCGCCCGCGACGAGGACGGGACAGGTCATCGAGCGGGCTTTCGCCGCGCCGCGTTCGAGGCTGAGCATCGCATCATTCCTTGCTGTCGTCCTTGGCCGGCTCCGGCGGCGCGGGAGCGGGTGCCGGCGGCGGGGCCTGGCCCGCCTCGGTCTCGTCGTCCTCGGCGAGTACGGGCTGCGCCCGGCGCCCGGCCCGGGCCGGCGCGGCCGGCTTTGTATTTCTGGCTGCGCTCGGCGCGCCCGTCCTTGCCTCGCGGGTGACGGCGGCGGCGATGCTGCCCAGTGACTGCTCGACGCCCTCGAGCCCCTTGACCAGCAGTTCCGGCGTGCCGGCGGCCGGCTCCATCTCGGTCAATCGCTTGTGCAGCGCGAAGTTCAGGTCGCTGGTGACGCGCCCGACGATGTCGACATCGGCGACGACGCAGATCAGCTCGAAATCCATCGTCGCCGTGCCGATCTTCTTGAACATGACCGCCGGCGGCGGCTTCTGCATCACGTCGCCATGGCCGCTGGCGACCTCGCTGAGCATGCTGCGAACCTCGGAGGCGTCGAGCGAGCGCGGCACCGACAGCGCGATCAGGATGCGCCCCGTCCGGTCGTTGCGGACGCGGTTGCGCACGACGCCGGAGACGAGGTTCGAGTTCGGCACGATCACCGAGGAGCGGTCGAAGGTCGCAATCTCGGTCGAGCGCACATTGATCTTCTTGACGATGCCCTCGGCGTCGCCGACCACGACCTGATCGCCGACGCGGATCGGCCGCTCCCAGAGCAGGATCAGCCCCGAGACGAAGTTCGACACCACCGATTGCAGGCCGAAACCGATACCGACGGAGAGCGCGCTCGCCACCAGTGTCAGCCGTTCGAGGCTCAGCCCCAGCGCTGAAACGGCGAGCGCGACCGCGCCGACATAACCGACATAGCCGGCCGCGGTGGTGATCGAGTTCCTCAGCCCCGTGTCGAGCTGCGTCGTCGGCAGGAACTTGGTCTCGAGCCAGCCCTGCATCGAGCGCGTGGCCCCGAGCCCGGCTGCAAACAGCAGCCCGGCGATGAAGATCGAGGACAGCGAGATCGTGACGCCGCCGACCTGGAAGCCGAAGAAGGCGGCGCGCAGCGATGTCAGGAAATCCGCCGATTCCAGCCCCCAGGGCGCCAGCACCAGCATCAGGGTGACGACGATCAGGATGAGCTTGAGGGCACCCGCGGCAATGACCGCGATCTTGTCCAGCGTCCCGGTGCGGATGCCGAGCCCGGCTTTGAGCGTCAGCGCGAGCCGGCCCTTTCCGGTCAGCGCCTGCGGAATGCCGAGGTCGACGAGCTGGTAGGCCAGTACGAAGACGCAGGCGACGATGCCGACCCAGAGCACCTGCTCCGTGAGGAACGAGGCGAAGATCACATAGCCGCTGAGGACGGAGAGCGAGATGACGAGTCCGACGATCCAGCCGAAGATGCGGATCGGCCCGAGGCTCGCGCCGTCGACCGCCACATAGGGCCCCAGGCACGCTTCCTCCTCGACCTCCTCGTCGTCGCGCAGGCGGAACAGACCCGCCACCAGCGTCAGCGCGAAGATGATCACGAGGATGCTGCGCAGGATGATCGAGACGGCGAGCCCTGCCGCGATCGCCGTCAGCCACGCTTCCAGAACCTTGCTGACCGAGAGCACGAGGGCCAGCGACGTGCCCATCCAGACCACGATGCGCGCCGTCGAATCCATCACGCTGACCAGCCGCCGCTGCGGCTGGCTCGGCGCAAACAGCGCGTCGAGCAGCGCCTGGACGAAGGCGACGAAGGCGAGCCCCGCGACTGCTGCCGCGATCACCGGCTGGATTCGCAGCGGCAGCAGCCCGGCCGTGTTCAGCGCCGCATAGATCAGCCAGCTCGCCAGAGCCGGAGGCGCGGCGCCCGCGACGACATGGGCCAGCGCGACATAGAGGCAATGCAGGCTGCCCGTGTCCTGCGTGTTGCCGAAGCGGGCCTTGAAACGCGGCAGATAGCGGCGGCGCGCCAGATAGAGCAGCACGGCGCCGATGAAGGCCAGAGCGACCAGGCCACCGCGCACGCCCGACATCGCCTCGGCGACGCCCGACAGCCAGCCGCCGAAGATATAACCCGAAGCGCGCAGATCCTCCGGCACCGTCGCGATCGCGCTGCTCCACATGTCCGGGCTGAACACGGTTGGGCCGGCGGCGAACAGCGCCTTGGCGAACAGCTCGCGACGGCGGTCGCCGATCGCGGTCTGGAGCTGCTCGGCCTGAAGGAACGCGGCGCGCGCGATCTTCATCGTCTCGTCGGCCTCGGCGAAGGCCTTGAGGCGGCCGTCGCGCTCGCGCGCCACCTCGGCTGTCTCGGGCGGCGCGGCGGCATCGGGCTTGGCGCCAAGCTGGTCGAGCCGCAGCTTCGCCTGCTCGACGCGCGGAGTTTGCTCCTCGATGAGCTGGCGAAGCTGGTCGAGCGAGGGCTGCAGCCGCGCACGCTGCCGTTGCAGCTCCGTTTCCGTCGCGGTCGGTGCCGCCAGCGTCGTTTCGATCTGCGTCAGTTCGAGCCGGATCGCATCCAGCCGGGCCCGGGCCGGCGCCACTTCGGCCGCCGGCTGCTGCGCGAACGTCTGTCCCGCGCCGACGAGCGCCGCAAACAGCATCGCCAGGGCAAGGACGAGGCCATGAAGGCGTGGCCTTGGTGAGGGCGCTTGCCCGATGCGCGCAGCCATTCCGGTCCGGCCTCGCTCAGGATGGTGATTCGGTCCTGGCTCGACCGTCGCCACAGCTCCGTCCCCAAGGCAAGCGTGGCACCAGCGATCGAAGGGCAAGGGCGAGACCTGTCTGCACGGTTGGAAGCGAATGGGGCGATGTCCGCCACGCCAGGGCAGCGGCGTCGGGCTCCTCATTCCCTCCCAAACGGGACATCATCATGGCACGGCGACGATAAAAGACGCTGCGGCAGGCAGGAGGACGTCAATCCCCGGCGCCGGATTTCCCCTTGCCAGCGGCTTTCTCCTTCTCGGAGTCCTTGCCCTTCGGCTTCGCCCGGTTGCGGTAGCTCGCATTGCCGAGGCCGGTCCCGATCGTCAGCACCGCCCAGTTCTCGACATCCTGCATCGCCGGCATCTCGCTCAGGCCCTGGATCACCGCATCGTTATGCATCGCGACCTGCGTCTCATGCTCGCCGATCTCCGGCACGAGCGCGCGGATGCTATCGACCAGATTGAAGCGGCTGCTCTCCCAGTTGCCCGGCAGGTTCTGCGCACCGCGATCGATGGAGCCGTCCGGCTCGATCAGCCCCGGACAGCCGACCCCGATGAAAGGAGCGACGCGCAAACCATCCTTCTTCGCCTGCTTGAGCTGGGCCTTGAGCATTGTGCCGAGCCGCTCGATCGCTTCGTCGCGGCTGGGCGCGTCGTCGGCATGCCGCCAGAGTTCGGAGGAGGAGACCCTGGCCTTGCTCAGATCCGGCGCCTTGTCCTGGCGCAGCTCGACGATGCCCGCGCGGATGTTCGAGCCTCCGATATCGACGGCGGCGAGACTGTCATAGGCTTCGAAGATCCATTTCGGCGCGAGATGCGCGCTGCCGACCAGCCCGGCCTCGTCCGGGTGATGCGAGACCGGCACGAGATCGATCTTGTGTCCGTCCGTGCTCAGGATGATGCCGGCGCGGCCAATGGCGAGTTCGCCGACGCGACTCTCGCGGAAGCCGCCGCCGACCACGATACGCTCGACCGGCGCCCAGCTCTTGAGCCGCACGAAGCGGCGGATGACGAAGGCGAGCGACTGGGCGAAGCGCTCGATCGCGCTGAGCACGAGCGCCGCCTCATGCGGATCGCCATCCTTCAGCAGCGCGTCGAGATTCTTCTTGCTGACCGCCGCAGTCTCGCCCTTCAGCGGATCGCTGCCTTGCTCGCGCAGATGCAGGCGCAAGGCGTCGAGATGCTCGACGAAGGCGCTCCGGCTCGCCTTGTCGCCGACGAAGCCGTCCTGATCGCGGATTTCGAGATTGTAGCTGGTGACGCTGACGGAGGGCAGCTCGTCTGCACCGTGCACGCCATGCTGACCCGCCTCGCGACGGCTTGTCGTCCCTGCCGTAGCAGTGCCCATCTCGTCCTCCCCCGATCTGCTTCGATAAGGGCAACCCCCGGACGCCCGCAGAGGTTCCGGGACGCGCCACCCGAACCGGCGGCAGCGCCTGACGCATGGCGCGCCTGCGCCCGTCGCGGCGCTTTCGCGGCCTTCGCCGGTTGACCCGCCGGGCGGATCGCCGCTCCATGGGCCCGGTTGCAAACGACGCCCTGAACGGGCGCATGAGGCGGGCGCGGCTGTCCGCGCTCCGGGGGGATGACATGGTGGATTTCATTGTTCGGGCAGTGATGATCGGCATCGGCGCGACCGTGGTGCTGGATCTCTGGGGGCAGCTCCTGAAGCGCACCATCGGCTGGCCCCCGACGAACTGGGCGATGCCCGGACGCTGGCTCGTCCACCTGTTTCGCGGGCAACTGGTCCATGAGGACATCGCCAAGGCGGAACCCGTCCAAAACGAGCTCGCCATCGGCTGGGCCTTCCACTACGCCGTCGGCATTCTCTTCGCCGCGAGCCTGCTGGCGGTCTGGGGCGTGGGCTGGGCCCGCAACCCGACCTTCCTGCCGGCACTGGTCGTCGGTCTTGTCACCGTCGGCTGCGGCTGGTTCATCCTGGCGCCCGGCATGGGCGCCGGCATCGCCGCATCGAAGCGGCCCAACGCCAACCGCATCCGGCTGATGAACATCATCGGCCACATCGTCTTCGCGATCGGCCTCTACGGCACGGCGCTCCTCACCCGCTGAACACCCTCGCCACCCACCAGGACAAACCAGAGACAACCATGGCCAGCACGCTCTTCACCAATGCCCGCATTGTCGACGGCACCGCGCCCGAAGCCGGCGCTCCCGTCAGCGTCCTCGTCGAGGGCGGCACGATCAGGGATGTCGGCAAGAGCGTCTCGTCGCCCAAGGCCAGGATCGTCGACCTCAAGGGCAAGACCCTGATGCCCGGCCTGATCGACGCGCATGTCCATGTCGTCGCCGGCGTCGCCGATCTCGGCAAGAACGCGATGCTGCCGGACTCGCTCGTCACCGCGCGCTCCTTCGTCATCATGCGCGAGATGCTGATGCGCGGCTTCACCACGGTGCGCGATGTCGGCGGCGCCGATTTCGGCCTGAAGCAGGCGACGGACGAAGGCCATTTCCCGACGCCGCGCCTCGTCATTTCCGGCAAGGCGCTGAGCCAGACCGGCGGCCATGCCGATTTCCGCGGTCGCTATGATGACGCGACGACGCCGGTCATCCGCCACCGGCTCGGCGCGCTCGGCCGCGTCTGCGACGGGCTCGACCAGGTCCGCCGCGCCGCGCGCGAGGAAATGAAGGGCGGCGCCGACTTCATCAAGATCATGGCCAATGGCGGTTGCGCCTCGCCGACAGACCCGATCCATTTCCTAGGCTTCTCCGTCAGCGAGTTGGAGGCGATCGTCGAGGAGGCCCGGATGGCCGGCACCTACGTCTCGGCCCATGTCTATACCGACGACGCGATCCGCCGCTGCGTCCTGGCCGGCGTCCACTCGCTGGAGCACTGCAACCTGATCGAGGCCGAAACGGCGAAGCTCGCCGCCTCGAAGGGCGCGGTCGCGGTGCCCACCCTCGTCACCTACGACAAGCTCGTCTCGGACGGCCCCAAGCTCGGCTTCCCGCCGGATTCCGTCGCCAAGGTCGATGTCGTGCGTTCGGCCGGGATGAACTCGCTCGCCATCATGAAAAAGGCCGGGCTCGCTATGGCCTATGGCAGCGACCTGCTTGGCGAGATGCATCGCTACCAGTCGGAAGAGTTCGTGATTCGCGGCCGGGCCCTGCCGGCGCATGAGGTGATCGGCTCCGCCACCCATGTCGCGGCCAAACTGCTCAAGCTCGAGGGCAAGATCGGCACGATCGCCGCCGGCGCCCATGCCGACCTGATCGTCGTCGACGGCGACCCGTTGAAGGACCTCTCGCTGCTGACGCGGCAGGGCAAGCACATGCCGCTGATCATGAAGGGCGGCGCCTTCATGAAGCGCGCCAGCCTGGGCTGAGCGCGAAGGCCGTCATGCTCGGGCCCGCCCTGAGCATGACGGCCTTCGCTTCACACGCCCAGATCCAGAACCCGCGTCTCATAGGCGTAGAGCTGGCGGAAACCGAGCGAGCGATAGAGCCCGAGCGCGACCGCATTGTTCTGGTCGACCTGGAGATAGGCCTGTTCGCAGTCCATCGCGCGGGCCCAGCCCATCAGGCCACCGATCAGGCGCCGGCCATAGCCATGGCCGCGATGGGCGGGATCGACGACGACGCTGCCGATCTCGGCCATGCCGCGCTCGGCCACGCTCATCCCGAAAGCGACCGGCTCTCCCGCGACCATCCAGGTCACGAAGGCGGCCGGCAGGCGCACGGCATCGACGATCCCCGCGAGCTTCACGGGATCGGTCTTGATACCGCTCTGGCGCGCGGCGACGCCCGCGATCCAGTCCTGGCTCGGGCGCGCCTCGATCTCGAGATCGGGCTCGGCCTCCGGCACGATGTCGGCAAGCACCCTGATCAGGCCGAAGGACGCGTCCTTGACGCGATAGCCGCGCGCCAGCACGACAGCTTGCGTCACCTCTCCGACGAGCGGCGTCAGCCGGATGCAGGGCGGCAGGCCATCGGCCCGGTAGAGCTCCTCGATCAGCGCCAGCGTCGCCTCGTCGAGCTCGGCGCCCGGCTTCAGCGGCGAGGCCGAGTTCGCCCGGCCCGAATAGCCGCCGGCGAAACGCACCACCCAGTCGCCGATCAGCAGCGTCGCCGGCGCGGGCCAGGCATTGACGATGCGCCGCTCGCAATCGAGCACGAGGCCGAGCTCACTCTGGTCGAGCGTCTGTTGATCCGGCGTCATCACGCGCTCCCTCCGGGCTTGCGCGGCGTCGGCCGCCAGTTCGGCGGCGCCATCTCGAAAGCCTCGAAGACGAAGCCCGGCGCCACCGTGCAGCCGACCAGCGTCCAGGCGCCGAGCGAGGTCGCACTCTGCCACCAGCCCGCCGGCACGACGAATTGCGGCCGCTGCCCGGCGGCGAGATCGGTGCCGAGATGATGCGCCGAGGCGTCGTGCCCGTTGGGCGAGACGCTGATCACCAGAGGGGCGCCGGCATAATGATGCCAGATCTCGGCTGCATCGACCCGATGCCATTCCGAGGTCTCAGCCGTGTCGAGCAGGTAGTAGATCGCGGTCGAGACGCTGCGCCCTTCAGCCTCCCGCGGATCGCGAAAGGTCTCGCGATAATGCCCGCCCTCGGGATGGGGCTTGAGATCGAGCAGCCGGATCACCTCGGCAGCGGTCAGGCCGTTCAGAGACGAAGCCATGGCATTCCTCGGGAAGAGTTCGCGCCTCGGGAAGAGTTCGCGTCTTGGGAAGAGCGCGCACTTCGAAAAGGAGATCGTGCCTCAGAAGCGGTTCTTGGCTTCGCGCAGGGCGGCGAAGACATCGCCCGAAGGCGCGGCGACGAGCCCGACGGCGGCGGCGAGTGCCCCCTCGCCGGCGCGGAAGAAGGGATTGGTCGCAGCCTCCTCCGCCACCGTGGTGAGTGCCCAGAAGCGGCCTTCCGCCTTGGCTGCCTCGGCCTCGGCCAGCCGCGCCGACAGAGCCGCATTGGCCGGCTCCATCGCGGCGGCGAACCGCGCATTGGAGAGGGTATAGTCATGGCCGCCGATCAGGCGGGTTTCGCCGGGCAGCGCCATCAGCCGCGACAGCGAGGTCCACATCGCCGCCATCTGGCCGGGCTGCACGCGCCCGCAGCCCATCACGAAGACGACGTCGCCGACCAGCGCCAGCTTCGCCCCGCGCGAGACGAAGCTGAGATGCCCGCCCGAATGGCCGGGCGTATGCCAGATCTCGAAGCTATCCCCGCCGAGCGACACCGTGTCGCCCTCTCCGACGATGCGGTCGAGCGGGGCCGAAGCCGCCGCATCGGCCGGCCCGCAGACTGTCGCCCCGGTCGCCCGCTTCAACTCGGCCACGCCTTGGGTATGGTCGGAATGCGCATGGGTGACGAAGATGTCGGTGATCGTCCAGCCCTTCGCCTTCGCCGCCGCCATGACCTGCCCGGCATCGGGCACGTCGACGGCCGCACAGGCCTTCGTCGCCGGATCGAGGAGCAGCGCACCGGCATTGTCGCTGAGCGTGCGGAAGACGTGGAGATCGAGCGGCATGGCGGGCTCCGGAAGCATGCGAGGGGCGACTGGCGAATAGCGAATGCAAGGCTCCAACGCCACCCCCGCAACGCGAGCCGGCCGCCCTTCGCTGCTCGCCGTTCGCCATTCGCCCTTGCGCGCCCCGGCGCGGCACCACATCTTCCGGCTCCATGTCGCTCGACGTCGCCGATCTGCGAGCCTTCTATGCCAGCCCGCTCGGCCATGTGGCGCGACGCTTCATCGGCACGGCCATGCTGCGCTTCTGGCCCGACTGCGCACGCCAGCGCGTCCTCGGGCTGGGCTTTTCCACGCCCTATCTCTCGGTGCTCGGCGTCAATGCCGAACGGGTGATCGCCTTCATGCCGGCGGCGCAGGGTGTGGTGAGCTGGCCATCCGACGGTCCCTCGGCCTCCGCGCTGGTCGAACCGACGCTGCTGCCCCTGCCAACCGCCTCGATCGACCGGGTCGTGCTCGTCCATGCGCTGGAAGAGACCGAAAGCCCCGACGACCTGATCGAGGAGGTCGGGCGCGTGCTCTCGCCGGGCGGGCGGATGATTCTCGTCGTGCCGAACCGGCGCGGACTCTGGGCCCGGATGGACGGCACGCCCTTCGGCCAGGGCCGCCCCTTCAGCCGTTCGCAGCTCGAGGCGCTGATGCGTGCGGCCGAGTTCTCGCCCGAGAACTGGACCGAGGCGCTCTATGTACCGCCGCTGCGCCGCCGCCTGCTGATGCGCTCGGCCTCCGCCTGGGAACGCGTCGGGGCCGGGCTCTCGCTACCCTTCGCGGGGGTCCATGTCATCGACGCGACGAAACAGGTCTACCGTCGCATCCCGCTGCGCGCGACGCGCCGCAGCTTCGCCTTCCGCCCCATCCTGCTGCCGCAGCCGACGCCGACGCAGCGCGGCGGCAATGCCCGCGACGGCACGCCGCCGGGTTGACAAAAAAGCCGGGGCGCGGCCAAGGTCCGCCGCTTTTCGCGAGCCCGGTTCCGCATGACGCTTCACGCGCAAGGACCCCCCGGCGCGGAACCTGAAACTGGATCACGATGCGAAGCTATCTGGATTTCGAGAAGCCGGTCGCCGAACTGGAGGCGAAGGCGGATGAGTTGCGGGCCCTGGAATCCAAGGGCGAGGGCTACGCGCTCGCCGAGGAGATTGGCCGGCTCGAGGCCAAGGCTGGCCAGGCGCTGAAGGACCTCTATGCCGCGCTGACGCCTTGGCAAAAGACGCTGGTGGCGCGCCATCCGCAGCGGCCGCATTTCAAGGACTACTGCGCCGCGCTGATCGACGAGTTCACGCCGCTGGCCGGCGACCGCACCTTCGGTGAGGACGAGGCCGTCGTCGGCGGCTTCGGCCGCTTCCGCGGCGAGCCGGTCTGCATCATCGGCCAGGAGAAGGGTGATTCGACCGAGACCCGCATCCGGCACAATTTCGGCATGGCCAAGCCCGAGGGTTACCGCAAGGCGGTCCGGCTGGTCGAACTCGCCGACCGATTCGGCCTGCCGGTGCTGAGCTTCGTCGACACCGCCGGCGCCTATCCCGGCATCGAGGCTGAGGAGCGCGGCCAGGCCGAGGCCATCGCCCGCTCGACCGAAGCCTGGCTCGGCCTCGGCACGCCCAGCGTCGCGCTGGTGATCGGCGAGGGCGGCTCGGGCGGTGCGATCGCGATCGCGGCCGCCAGTCGCGTGATGATGCTGGAGCACGCCATCTATTCGGTGATCTCGCCGGAAGGCGCCGCCTCGATTCTCTGGCGCGACACCGGCCGGGCCCAGGATGCCGCCACCGGCATGAAGATCACCGCGCAGGATCTGCTCAAATTCGGCGTCATCGACCGGATCGTCAGCGAGCCGACCGGCGGCGCGCATCGAGGCCGCGAGGCCACGATCGGACGCGCCGGCGATGCGCTGGCTGCAGCGCTGGCGGAGATGGCCGGGCTTTCGCGCGACCAGATCGTCGAGCAGCGCGCCGAGAAATTCCTGGCGATCGGACGCAATCTGTGAGGGCGCGCAGCCCCGCATGGGGCGGTGTCGCGCCGACCCGGTGATTAACCTCGCCTTGACCATGTGGCCTTCACACAGGACCCTGTGGTAAGGAACCTTCAAGGCTAACGCTTCTAAAACAGGACGGCGGGCACAATTTGGCCGTCTTGCGAAGTCACAGGTCGCGCTCTTGGCCGGCCGATCGATGGGATTGACGACGTGGCATTCAAGCAACTCGCGCTCGTGGCTTTTGTTGCATTGTCCCTGGGCGCCTGCGAGGAGGACCGTTATCGCGGCTCCGCCCGGCACCATATCCCGATCCCGTCGGCGACCTACACGCTGATGTCCGAGAAGGGCATGAACAAGGATCAGCCGATCCTGATCCGCTCCTACAAGAAGGAGTCGGAGCTCGAGATCTGGAAGCGCAAGCCCACCGGCCAGTACGCCCTGCTCAAGACCTTCCCGATGTGCCGCTGGTCCGGCCAGCTCGGCCCGAAGGTCCGTGAGGGCGACCGCATGGCGCCCGAGGGCTTCTACGCCATCAGCCCGGCGCAGATGAACCCGAACTCGTCCTATTATGTCTCCTTCAACATGGGCTACCCCAACGCCTATGACCGCTCGCATGGCCGCACCGGCGCCCATCTGATGGTGCATGGCGCCTGCTCCTCGGCCGGCTGCTACTCGATGACCGACGACCAGATCGGCGAGATCTACGCGCTCGTCCGCGAGGCGCAGAACGCCGGCCAGAAGGCCGTCCAGATGCAGGCGCTGCCGTTCCGGATGACGCCGGAGAACCTCGCCAAGCACCGGCTCGATTCCAACATCGCCTTCTGGAAGAACCTGAAGGAAGGCACCGACTATTTCGAGGTCACGGGCGACGAGCCGCAGGTCGGCGTCTCCGGCGGGCGCTACGTCTTCAACGGCAGCACCGGCGATCCCTCGGTCGCGCAGGCCGTGCAGCAGAAGCGCCAGCAGGACGAGACCCAGGTCGCGGCGCTCGTTGCCAGAGGCACGCCCGCGATCAAGCTGCTCTATGACGACGGCGACCAGCACAGCTCCTTCAAGACCGCCCTCGTCGCCGGCGGCGCGGATTCGCTGAACCGCTCGGCTTCCTGGGGCTCGCGCGATGTCGGCGTCAGCCGCCCCGATGCACTGACCATCGGCCCGCGCGTCGTCGTCCTCGATGACAAGGGCAAGGCGAAGGCGACCATCCGCGCCACCTCGGCCGACAACGACGCCGTGCTCGCAGCCGTCTCCGCGGCTGCCACCGAGCCGCCCGCAGCCAAGCCTGAACTCGCCAAGGCCGAGCCTGCCAAGCTTGAAGCTGCCAAGCCCGAGCCGACCAAGGCCGAGGTGCCGAAGCCAGCCGCCGCACCGGCTGCAACGCTGCTCGCCAAGGTCCAGCCGGGCGGTGCCGCGCCAGCCCCGGTCGCCGGCTCCTTCACCACGGCCTCCGAGGAGAGCGAACCCTTCTATCGTCGCGCGCTCAGCTTCGTGCCCCTGATCGGCGCCTCGAAGCCGGCAGAGACGCAAGTTTCCGCGCCGGTTGCTTCGGTCGTGCCGTCGACACCGACGAATGTGCGCGCCCCTCTGCCGCCGCGCCGCGCCGACAAACTGCGCACGACCCGCCTGGAAGAGCCGGCGGCGGCCTTCGCCAGCCAGCCTGTCACGCGCTGACCGCCCTGTCTCACGCCGATCGCGGCGTGTTGGAAATGCAACATCCGAACGCTTTGTCGGCTTAGACCGTTTCTCAGGCGCAAAGGCCCCGCTGTGCGGGGCCTTTTGCTTAATTGCTGAGCATGCTGCCAAAAAGCTCGCCTTGCCGAGAATCGGAAATACCGGCCTGATTATGGCGGAAACGCGCCGGAACGAGCGGCTCGATTGGCACGGAGCAGGTAATGGTCTTCGATTTCGTCCGTTCTTCGGTCACTGGCATGACCCTGTCCCTCGCCGTGATGGCGGGCGCCGCGCAGGCAGCCGATCTGCCGACCCGCAAGAGCGCTCCGGTCGTCCCGGTGCCTCCGAGCATCACCTGGTTCGACGTCGCCATCAGCGTCAAGGCGATGACCGACTACAATTTCCGCGGCATCTCGCAGACCGACCGCAAGCCTGCGGTTCAGGGCGGCGCCGAACTGCAGATCTACGACAACCTGTTCTATCTCGGCATCTACGCCTCGAACGTCGATCTGGCGACCCGTCCTGACGCGGAGATCGACTTCTACGGCGGCATCCGTCCGAAATTCGGCAACCTCGCCTTCGATTTCGGTGTCTGGCAGTACTACTACCCGGGCGAGAAGGCCTTCTTCGATGCCGCGGGCGTGCAGTGGACGCCGAAGAACACCGACTACACGGAAGTCTATGGCAAGGTCTCCTATACCTTCGCCGAGACCCTGACTGTCGGCGCTAACGTCTTCTATGCCTGGGACTGGCTCGGAACCGGCGCCCAGGGCACCTATGGCTCGGTCACCGCCAAATACGCCCTGCCCTTCCTCGAGGGGCTCTCCATCTCGGGCGAACTCGGCCGCTACTGGCTCGGCACCACCAATCTGGCGATCTGGTCGACCGTCCCACCGACCAACCTGCCCGACTACACCTACTGGAACGCCGGCATCAGCTACACCTACAAGAACCTGACGGCCGATCTCCGCTATCACGACACCGATCTCTCGAAGGCCGACTGCTTCCTCCTGACGGCCGATCCGCGCGGTATCACCTCGGGCAATGGCCGGTCGAAATGGTGCGGCGCGACTGTTGTCGGCACCCTGTCCTTCGACATCACGGCGAGCAGCATCGGCATCTTCGCCCCGGCCAAGTGAGTTCGGCCCCAACGGGCCTGACCACGCCGACCTGAATAGGAAAAGGCCGCTCTTGCGAGCGGCCTTTTTGCTGTCCGGGCCGTGGGGCGACCCGGCTCAGCTTTCCAGCGACTTCCCGATCCGCCGCATCATCTCGCCGATCGATTCGCATTCGGCGTCGCTCAGTACTGTCATCATCGCCTCCAGCCGGACGACATGGATGGCCATGGCCTTGTCCGTCAGGGTGGTACCGGCCTCGGTGAGCCAGAGCCTGCGGACACGGCGGTCGGCCTCGTCGCTGCGCCGCTCGATCAGGCCGCGGCGCTCAAGTTCCGGCAGGAGCATGCTCATCGCGCTGCGTCCGACCAGCAGTTTCTCCGCCAGCGCCTGCTGGGTCAGCCCCGGCACATGGGCGATATTGGCGAGCACGTCGTAATGCGCGAGCTGGATGCCCAGCGGCGCCAGTGCCTCACCGAAGACCTTCTTCCAGAGCTGATGGACACGCGCCACCGCGATCCAGTTGCGAAAGCGCGGCAGATCCCAGGGCAACCGCCGGGGTATATCGGGACGCGGCGAGGGTTCTTGCTTTTTGTTCATGGTTGAACATATTTGTTCATCAATGAACAAATCAGGACTGGCGCCATGGCCGTCTCGCTCCTCCGCCTGCTCCGGCCCGTCATCCGCATCTCGAGCCTCATTGCACCGCGCCTGACCGGCCGTCTCGCCTTCACGGCCTTCTGCACCCCACCTCGCCCCAAGCAGGGAGCCAATCGCGCGCCTGCGGTCAAGTCCATCACCGCCCGCCTCGACGGTGCGGCGCGGATATCGGTGCCGTTCCCCTGCGGCTCCGTCACCGCTTATCTCTTCGAGCCGCCTGCCATCGCCGAGCCCGAACCGGCGCCGACGGTGATCCTTCTGCATGGCTGGACCGGCGAAGCCGCCTTCATGAGCGCCTTCGTCGCGCCGCTGCTGCGGGCCGGCTTCCGGGTCGTAGCCTTCGATCTGCCGGCCCATGGGCAATCGACCGGCGCCGAACTCAACCTGCCGATCGGCGTCGCGAGCCTGGCTGCCGTGGCGCGCGCCTTTGCTCCCGTGCATGCCATCGTCGCCCATTCCTTCGGCGGCTCGATCGCGCTCGCGGCGCTGGCCGGGACGGTCCCGGCGCAGCCGCGCGTCACGGCGAAGCGCCTGGCCATGATCTCCCCACCCTCATCGATGGCGCAGGTGACGCGGCAATTCGGCACGACGATCGGGCTTGGCCGGCGCGGCCAGGCAGCGCTGGCGGCGCGCATCCACAGTGTCGCAGGCGTGCCGGTCGCGGCCTTCGAGGGCGTCGATCAACTGGCGCGCTTCGGTGGGCCGACGCTGCTCGTGCATTGCCGTGACGACAAGGAGGTTCCCTTCGCCGATGCCGAGGCACTGGCTGAAGCCGGCCCCTTCATCCGCCTGGAGTCGATGCAGGGGCTCGGCCATCGCCGCATCCTGCAATCGCGCCGTGTCACGGCGATCGTCGCGGATTTCGTCGCCGGACGGACCGATGAGCGTTCCGCTCAGACCCAGCCCATCAGTTCGCGCCGCACCACGGCCTCGATGGCGTCCACGCCCTCCGGCGAGGCGTTCAGGCAGGGCAGATAGGCGAAGCGCTCGCCGCCATTGTGCAGGAAGATCTCGCGGTTCTCGACATCGAGTTCCTCGAGCGTCTCCAGGCAGTCGGCCGAGAAGCCGGGCGCGACAATCGCCATCGACTTCGTGCCGGACGACGCCAGCGCCTTCACCGTCTCGTCGGTATAGGGCTGCAGCCATTCGTCGGGCCCGAAGCGTGACTGGAAGGTCATCCTGAAACGCTCGCGGCTGAAGCCGAGTTCCTCGCGCAGCAGCCGCCAGGTCTTGGCGCAGTGGCAGTGATAGGGATCGCCCTTGAGCAGGTATTCCTTCGGCATGCCGTGGAAGGAGCAGAGGATCACCTCGGGCTCGAAATCGAGCTTCGCCAGCGAAGCGCGCATCGAGACCGCCAGCGCTTTGATATAGGCCGGATCGTCATGGTAGGGCGGCGCGACCCGGACCGCCGGCTGCCAGCGCATCGTCATCAGCGCGCGGAAGGCCTGGTCGCAGGCCGTGGCCGAGGTCGGTGCCGCATATTGCGGATAGAGCGGCACCATCAGGATGCGGTCGCAACCCTGGTCGAGCAGCGCCTTCAACCGGCTCTTCACATCCGGGAAGCCGTAGCGCATCGCCCAGTCGAAGACGACGCGGTCCCCGAGTTCAGGCCCGAGACGGGCGGCGAGTTGCTCCGTCTGCGAGCGGGTGATCGTCTTGAGCGGGCCCTCGTCGCGCTCATTGTTCCAGATCGAGGCGTAGTCCTTGCCCTTGCGGCCGGGCCGCGTCGTCAGGATGATCAGGTTGAGCAGCGGCCACCACAGCCAGCGCGAGGTCTCGATGACGCGGCGGTCGGAGAGAAACTCCTTCAGATAGGTCCGCATCGGCCAGTAGCTCGTGCCTTCCGGCGTGCCGAGATTCATCAGCAGGACGCCGATGCGCCCGGTCCGGATGGGTGGGTGATCGGGCGGAAGCGGCACGGCAAAATCAGCGGCCACGGGCTTGGTCTCGACGGTCATGAGCGCGGATATCCTTTAGGCGTGATTTAGACGAGTTCGCGATTTCGTCCAGTGCCGGCGCCGCAGGTGCGACACTGGCGATCCTGTCTTGCGGAGATGGCCGAAGCGGCAGACCATCGATCTGGACACCGCGACGCCCGCGGCGCAGGGAGGAACGCCATGCCGCCGGCCACAGTCAGGGGCCCGGCTTTCGAGCTCAAGGGCCGGATCGTCCATGCGAACAAGGTGATCGTGCCGAAAGCCCTCTACGCCATCAAACCGCCCGCGGGCTTGACGGCCAGCGACCTGCGCCTGCCGAATTTCGTGCGGCGCGAGGATCTGATGAAGCTGCGCAGCGGCACGCAGAAGAACAATCCGAGCCAGTTGGCCTCGGTCCATGGTCTCGTCACCGCCGAATTCTCGGTGATCTTTCCCGATATCGACAAGCAGTGGCAGCGCAGCATCGCGGCTCAGAACCGCGTGACATGGCGCTTCCAGGGCGGAGATGTATTTCTGGAGGCGACGATAGCGGTCCATGTCCTCGAGGATGATCGCCCGCTCGACAAGGACCGCCTCAGCCGGAAGCTGTTTGGGGTCATCTGGGAGCACGAACTTCTGCACGTCCTCGACGACATCGAGATCATGCGCGACTGGCTGCCGGGGCAGGTCCTCGAGGATGAATGGACCAAGAAATTCCTGACGGATGCGCAGGAACTGCCCGAGAGCACATTCGATCACTACATCCGCAAGGACAATCTGACATCCTGGTTCAGGGACGGGCCATGGCTGGCGGAACGCAACCGCCGCGCGGACATCCGCGATTCGGCCGCGAACTACGCCCATGTCAGCGACGCGATCAACACCACCCGCAGCGAGATGACCAATCGCTAGCGCCGGGCGGCGAGCCGCTTGATTGGAACGGCTCGACACTGCGATATTGCGTGCGAGGTCTCCCCATCGCCGCCTCGCCGAGGAAAGCACTCATGACCAAGCTGACCCGCCGCAACGCCCTGGGCGTTATCGCCGCCCCGGCCGCGCTCGCCGCCACCGCGCCGGCCGCGATCGCGCAGACGCCGGCTCCGGCCTTCACGCTGCTGCTGGTCAACGACATCTACAAGATGAGCGACGACAAGGGCCGCGGCGGCTTCGCGCGCGCCGCCGGCATTGCCAGGGCCGAGCGCGCCAAGGGTGTGCCGCTGCTGTTTTGCCATGCCGGCGATTGCTACTCGCCCTCGCTGATGTCGGGCTTCGACCAGGGCGCCCATATCGTCGCGATGCAGAACAAGATGGGGCTCGACGTCTTCGTGCCAGGCAACCACGAATTCGACTTCGGCAAGGAGAACTATCTCAAGCTGACCGCCGCCCAGACCTACCCGACCTTCGCTGCCAATCTGCGCGACGCCGCCGGCCAGCCCTTGCCCGGCCACAAGGACTCCCAGATCTTCGAACTCGGCGGCTTCAAGGTCGGCGTCATCGGCACGGCCTATGACCCGACCCCGCAAATCTCCAATCCCGGCGACCTGAAATTCTCCTCGACCATGGAGGCGCTGCGCCGCGAGGCCCGCGCCCTGAAGAGCCAGGGCGCCGACATCCTCGTCGCCGTCGTCCATGCCGACCGCGCCATGGACAACGAGATCGTGCGCTCCCGCGTCGTCGACATCCTGCTGACCGGCCACGACCACGATCTCGCCATCGCCTATGACGGCAAGGTCGTCATGGTCGAGTCAAACGAGGAGGGCAATTACGTCACCGCGATCGACATCGCCGTCAGCGTCCGCGGCGAGGGCGCCGCCCGGCAAGTCTCCTGGACGCCAACCTTCCGCGTCAATGATTCACGCGGCGCGACGCCCGACCCCGAGGTCGCCGCGCTGGTGAAAGGCTATGAGGGCGAGCTCTCGAAGGAACTCGACATCGACGTCGCGGTGCTGGCCGCTCCGCTCGATTCGCGCACCGGCGTCATCCGCACGCAGGAAACGGCGATCGGCAACCTGATCGCCGACGCGATCAGGACAGCGACCGGCGCGCAGCTCGCCATCACCAATGCCGGCGGCATCCGCGCCAACAAGCAGTATCCGATCGGCCACAAGCTGACCCGGCGCGACGTGCTGAGCGAGCTGCCCTTCGGCAACGCGACCGTGATGGTCGAGATCACCGGCAAGGACGTCAAGGACGCGATCGAGAACGGCCTGCGCGACGCCCCCCAGGGCGCCGGCCGCTTCCCGGTCGTCTCCGGCCTGAAATTCGAGGCCGACCTGAAGCAGCCGCAAGGCTCGCGCGTCACCGCTGTGACGGTCGCCGGCAACCCGATCGACCCGGCCGGAAGATATACGGTCGCCTCGAACAACTTCATGCTGGAGGGTGGCGACGGCTATACCGCGCTGGCGCGCGGCAAGACGTTGATCGGCCTGACCGACGGCAAGCTGATGGCCAATGAGGTGATGGTCTATCTGCGCAGGCTGGGTACGATCGACGCGAAGGTCGAGGGCCGGGCCGTCCTGAAGTGAGCTGCAAGACCGCGCTCGCGGCCTTTCTCGCGAGCGATGAGGCAAAAGGCTGGCGCGATCTGCCGGTCTTCGCTCCCGGCGCGCAGGCGGAGCGCGCCTGTGCCGCCGTCGATGCCGAGCGCGCGGCCGGGCATGTCGTGGCCCCAGTGCCCGAGCGCGTCTTCGCCGCGCTGGCGCTGACCCCGCTCGACGCGGTCCGCGTCGTCATCCTCGGCCAGGACCCCTACCCGACGCCGGGCCATGCCAACGGGCTGGCCTTTTCCTATGTCGGCCCGCCGCCGCTGCCGCGCTCGCTGGTCAACATCGGCAAGGAGCTGTCGGGCGATCTCGACCGCGCCGCGCCCGCCGGCGGCGACCTGACGCCCTGGGCGAAGCAGGGCGTGCTGCTGCTCAACACGGCGCTCACCGTGCGCGAGGGCGCCTCGAAGGCGGGCTCGCATCTGTTGCTCGGCTGGAGCGCGGTCACGGACGCGATCATCGCCGCGGTCTCGCGCGAGCGCCCCCATGCCGTCTTCATCCTCTGGGGCAATCCGGCGCAGGCGAAGCGACCGCTGATCGACGAAAGCCGCCATCTGGTCTTGGCCAGCGCCCACCCCTCGCCGCTCTCGGCGCGACGCGGGTTTTTCGGCTCGAAACCGTTCTCGAAGGCGAATGCCTGGCTGGAAGCGAAGGGTGAAACGCCGGTCGACTGGTAAAGCGCGGGGAACCCTCTCCTGTAAGGAGAGGGTTCCCCGCGCCCTGCTCGGCGACGTATCGTAGGCCCGTCACCCCACAGGCCGCTCATCCGCGATCACCTTGCCATCGTTCGGCAGGGCTCCAAGCGGCAGGATCTCGACCGCGCCGCGCAGCTTCGTGATCTGCTGCAGGCTCGCCGACATCGCATCGACCAGCCCGGCGGCTTCCGCATAGATCTCCGCCTTCAGCGTCATGGTGTCGACCTCGTCGGCACGGCCGACGACCAGGCGCAGCTTGTGGATCTCGCTATGGCGCTTCGCGATTTCCGCGACCTGCTCGGGCCGCACGAACATGCCCTTGATCTTGGCGGTTTGGTCGGCGCGGCCCATCCAGCCCCTGATCCGGGCATTGCTCCGCCCGCAGGCACTGACGCCCGGCATCACGGCGGTGAGATCGCCGACCGCGAGCCGGATCTGCGGATGATGCGGGTCGAGATTGGTGACGACGATCTCGCCGACCTCGCCCTGCTCCACCGGATCGCCGGTGCCTGGCCGCACGATCTCGACGATCAGGTTCTCGTTCAGCACCAGCCCCTCGCGAGCCGGGGTCTCATAGGCGATGATCCCGACATCGGCAGTAGCGTAGAGCTGATAGGCATCGACGCCGCGCTCGCGCACCCAGGCCTGCAGCGAGGGTGGGAAGGCCGCGCCCGAGACCACCGCCCGCTTGATGCAGGAGATGTCGACGCCGCGGCTCTCGGCGGCTTCGATCAGGATCTTCAGGAAATCGGGCGTGCCGGTATAGGCGCTCGGCCGATAGGCGGCGATCACCTCCATCTGCTGCTCGGTATTGCCCGGCCCGGCCGGGATCACGGCGCAGCCGATCGCACGCGCGCCCGAATCCATGATGAAGCCGCCGGGCGTCAGATGGTAGCCGAAGGTGTTGAGCACGATGTCGCCCGGCCGGAAGCCGGCTGCGAACAGCCCGCGCGCGGAGCCCCAGGGATCGCTGCCCGTGCCCTCCGGCTCGAAGATCGGCCCGGGCGAGGTGAAGAGCCGGCCGAAGGCTCCGGACCTGTCGGGAACGAAGCCGCCGAAAGGCAGGCTCTGCTTCTGCAACGCCGGCAGATCGGCCTTGCGCAGGATCGGCAGCGTCGAGAGCGCGTTGCGGTCGGTGATCTCCGCCGGATCGATGCCCTTCAGATGCGCGGCATAGGCCGGCGCCGTCATCGCCTCCGCCAGGGCCGCTGGCAGGCGGGCGAACAGATCGGCCTCGCGGGCTTCGGGCGGCCGGGTTTCGAGAGCGTCGTGATGCTCGGTCATGGGATTCGCCTCGCTCGTCCAGCGCAGTTCCGCAATCCCACAGCCCTCATCCCGAGGAGCCGCGAAGCGGCGTTTCGAAGGATGCTCCAGCGGGCTCTGGCGACATCTGGAACATCCTTCGAGACGCAGCCTGCCGGCTGCTCCTCAGGATGAGGGCCAAGGGTGGGGGGCTTCATCACGACAGCCACCGCTTGCGCCGCTTGTAGCTCTTGACCTCGCGGAAGGACTTCTTGTTGCCCTCGGCGACGCCGAGATAGAACTCCTTCACGTCCTCGTTCTCGCGCAGCATCTTGGCTTCGCCGTCCATGACGACGCGGCCGGTCTCCATGATGTAGCCATAGGTCGCGTAGCGCAGCGCCATGTTGGTGTTCTGCTCGGCGACGAGGAAGGAGACGCCCTCCTCCGCATTCAGCCTTCGCACGATCTCGAAGATCTCCTCGACGATCTGCGGCGCCAGTCCCATCGAGGGCTCGTCGAGCAGGATCATCTTCGGCTTCGACATCATCGCCCGGCCGACCGCGCACATCTGCTGTTCGCCGCCCGAGGTGTAGCCAGCCTGCGAATTGCGGCGCTGCTTCAGCCGCGGGAACAGTTCGTAGATCTTCTCGAGGTCGCGCTTGATCGCGGCATTGCCGTCGCGGCGCGTGAAGGCCCCGGTCAGCAGGTTTTCCTCGATCGAGAGATGGCCGAAACAGTGCCGCCCCTCCATCACCTGGATGCAGCCGCGGCGAACCAGTTCGTTCGGCGACATCCTGTCGACGCGCTCGCCCTCGAACACGATCGAGCCCTTGGTGACCTCGCCGCGCTCGGCCTTGAGCAGGTTCGAGATCGCCTTCAGCGTCGTCGTCTTGCCGGCCCCGTTGGCGCCGAGGATCGCGACGATGCCCCGGCGCGGCACGTGCAGCGACACTCCCTTCAGCACGAGGATGACGTGATCGTAGATCACCTCGATGTTGTTCAGCGACAGGATGTTGTCGGTGGTCGGGGTCGTGGCGGTCGGCTGGTCGAGTGTGGCGGTGGACATCTCGCACTCCTTCCTTCTCCCACCGATCCCGGGCTTGCCCGGAATCGGCGCTTGTCTGCGTATGTCGGGTACACCCGACATACGTCGGGAGAAGGTGGCCCGGCGTAGCCGGGTCGGATGAGGGAAGGACGTATGAGAGGAGTGCTGGACTTCCCTCATACGTCAGCGCTTCGCGCTGCCACCTTCTCCCCCAAGGGGGGAAGGAAGTGGGCGCGTAGCCGTCTCACATCAGGACGACTTCTCGCAGGGCTCGGTCCGCTTCGGCCAGTTGCCGGCCTTGTCGGTGTAGTCCTTGGCGTTGGCCTCGATCAGCGGCCGGACCTCGTCCTTGAGGGGCTCCAGCCACTCGCCGGGCTTCGTCCATTTGGTGCCGTCCCACTCGGCGACATAGGCCTTGCTGTGGCCGGAATGGTCGGTGCAGGAGATCGTGGTCGGCGTGGCGAAGCCTTCCATGCCGATCTCCTTCAGGCGGGCCTCGGTGATGTTGAGGCTCTCCAGGCCGCGGCGCATGTCCTCGGCGTTGACGACCTTCTTGCCGGTCAGCTTCTGGGCGTTGCGCATCGCCTCGACCACGAGCATCGAGTTGTAGACGCCGCGATTATAGAGGTTCTCGCCGACCTTCTCCTTGGGGGCGAGGCTCTTGCCCTTCTCCACGACGTATTTCTGGATGTCCTGGATGACCGGGAAGTTGGTGCCCGCCGCGTTCAGGTTGAGCGACTTGTAGCCCTTCGCCTCCGGCCCGCCGGCGCGCGCGTCGTCGTCACCACCGGCCCACCAGACGCCGACCAGCTTGTTGATCGGGAAGTTGTTCTTGATCGCCTCCTTCACCGCGGTCGGGTTCATCGCACCCCAGCCCTGGTTGTAGAGGTAGTCGGGCCGGTCGCGCCGGATCGAGAGCCAGAGCGAGCCCTGGTTCTGCATGTCGGCGGCGGCCACCGGATAAAGCTTGACCTCGAAGCCGTATTTCTTGGCGAGGTTCTCGAGCACCGGGATCGGCTCCTTGCCGAAGGGCGCGTCGAGATGGATCAGGCCAAGCTTCTTGCCCTTGAGCTTGTCCATGCCGCCGAGTTCGGCGGCCATGTGCTTCACCATCAGCGAAGCACCGTCCCAATAGGTAAAGGGCGGGATGAAGACCCAGGGGAAGGCGGTGCCGTCGGCCGAGGCCGACAGGCCATAGGCCATCGACAGGATCGGGATCTTGTCGATATGGGCGCGCGGGATCGCGGCGAGCGTGGCGCCGGTCGACCAGGGCGAATAGACGATCGTGTTCTTCGACTTCGCCTGCTCGTAGCACTCGATCGACTTCTTGGTGTCGTAGCCGGTCTCGCACTCCTCATAGACGACCTTGACGCCGCCGACGCCGCCGTCGCGCTCGTTGATCATGGTGATGTAATCGCGCATGCCGTCGCCGATCGGGATGCCGGAGCCGGCGAAGGGCCCGGTGCGATAGGCATTGTTGGCGAAATAGACGCTGTCCTGCGCGATAGCCGGCGCAGCGAAGGCGCCGGCCGCCAGCAGCGCCCCGAGAGCAGCGGTCTTCATCAGATGGCGGGTCCTCGGATGAGGTGTCTTCAGATGAGGTGTCTTCATGGATGTCATCCTCCGTTCGTTTCCTCCGGCGGTGGCATCAAGGCCCCGCCGGTCTGCTTTTCGCCCGCGCCATTGAAGGCCGACGCGGATCGTTTCTTGGGTCGTCCCCCGCAGCCTCAATAGGGGAACGGCCACGTCCGCAATTTCTGCTTGCCGATCTGCCAGAGCCGCGCCAGGCCGTGCGGCTCGACGATCAGGAAGAGGATGATCAGCGCGCCGACCAGCATGAAGGTCACGTGCTCGGCGGTGGCCCCCGACATCGGCACGCCGAGCGCCGGCAGGCCGAACTTCATGATCGTCGGCAGGCTGGCGATGAAGGCCGCCCCGAAGAAGGAGCCGATCAGCGAACCCAGCCCGCCGATGATGACCATGAACAGGATGTTGAAGGACAGGCGGATGGTGAAGACGTCGTTGGCCTCGCCGCCGCCATACCAGAGGAAGATCATCATCGCGCCGGCGACGCCGGCATAGAAGGACGAGACTGCGAAGGCGAGCAGCTTGGCGTTGAGCAGCTTGATGCCCATCAGCTCGGCCGCGATGTCCATGTCGCGCACCGCCATCCAGGAACGGCCGATCTTGCCGTGGACGAGGTTCGAGGCGAACCAGGTCATTACGATGACGAGGACGAGGCAGACGAAATAGCGGGTCTCGGGGGCAGCCGAGGCGCCGGTCACGGGGATGCCGAACAGCAGCCGCTGCGGCACCTCGATCGCTCCCGAGGCATTGTAGTTGAACAGCCACGGCACCCGCACGAAGGCCCATTGCAGGAAGAACTGCGCGGCCAGCGTCGCGACAGCGAGGTAGAAGCCTTTGATCCGCAGCGAGGGCAGGCCAAAGAGCACGCCGATCGCCGCCGAGAACAGGCCCGACACCAGCATCAGCACGATGATGTTCACGCCCGGGAAGGCGGTCGTCAGCTTGTAGCAGGCATAGGCACCGACCCCCATGAAGGCCGCGGTGCCGAGCGAGATCAGCCCGGTATAGCCAGTCAGGATGTTCAGCCCGATCGCCGCCAGCGAGAAGACCAGGAAGGGGATCATCACCGAGGTGATGAAGAAGTCATTGCCGATCAGCGGAATGCCGATGAAGGCGATGCCCAGGATGACGGCGAGCCCGATCCGGTCCTGCCGGATCGGGAACACGGCCATGTCGGCGGAGTAGGTCGATTTGAACTGGCCGGCCTCGCGGTAGAACATGGCTTGGCCCTCAAATCCGCTCGATGATCTTGTCGCCGAACAGGCCCTGCGGCCGGAACAGCAGGAAGCCCAGCGCGATGAAATAGGCCAGCCAGCTCTCGATGCCGCCGCCGACCAGCGGGCCCCAGTAGAACTCGCCGAGCTTCTCGCCGATGCCGATGATCAGCCCCCCGATGATCGCGCCGGGGATCGAGGTGAAGCCGCCCAGGATCAGCACCGGCAGCGCCTTCAGCGCCACGATCTCGAGCGCGAAGGAGACGTCGGAGCGCGCGCCCCACATGATACCGGTGATCAGCGCGACGATGCCGGCGGTGAACCAGACGATGACCCAGATCTGGTTCAGCGAGATGCCGACCGAAAGCGCCGCCTTGTGGCTGTCGGCGACCGCCCGCAGCGCCCGCCCGATGCGGGTATACTGGAAGAAGGCGGCGAGCACCGCGATCATCACCGAGGCGATGATCGCGGCGGCGATGTCGATCTTCTGCAGCGAGACCAGCCCACCGAGGATCTTCAGGTCGACCGCCCCTTTGGGCAGCCAGAGCTGGTCGGCGATCATCTGCTTCGGGCTGCCGCCGAAGACGGATTCGCCGAGCCCGATCAGGAAATAGGTGATGCCGAAGGTCGCCATGAACAGGATGATGTCGGGCTGGTTGACCAGCGGCCTTAAGACCACCCGCTCGATCGCGACCGCGAGCAGGAACATCACGCCGAGCGTCAGGATGACGGCAAGGAAGGCCGGCACGCCCTTCTCGTAGAGGCCGACCAGCGTCAGCGCCGCGAACACCACCATGATGCCCTGGGCGAAGTTGAACACGCCCGACGCCTTGAAGATCAGCACGAAGCCGAGCGCGATCAGGGCGTAGAGCACGCCGGAAACCAGCCCCTCCCACACCGTCTGGGCCAGCAGGTCCGGCGCCGCGACCATCTGGTCGAAGGGGTCGATGAAGATCTTGTAGAGCGTTCCCGAGGAATCGAGCCGCGCGCCGAGGATCGCGGCGACGACGATGGCGGCCAGGATCAGTCCGGCCTTGATCCAGGGGTTGGCGAGGAGGTTCGGGGCGGGCCGTGCGGCGACGTCGCTCATGGGTTCGCTCCGTTGGAGGTTGCGGAGAGATGCGCGCGGCTTTCCGTCATGGTCGGGCTTGTCCCGACCATCCACGTCTTCGCTGGTCGAGGACCGTGTTCAAGACGTGGATGCTCGCCACAAGGTCGAGCATGACGGTGAAGACCATCCGTCGTCACGGGGCGGGAGCGGAAGGCAGCCATCAATGCGCCACTCCCAGATAGGCATCGATCACCTTCTGGTCGGCCTTGACCTCGCTGGGCGTGCCATCGGCGATCTTGCGGCCGTATTCGAGCACGACGACACGGTCGGAAAGGTCCATGACCACCCCCATATCGTGCTCGATCAAGGCGATCGTCGTGCCGAACTGCTGGTTCACGTCGAGGATGAAGCGGCACATGTCCTCCTTCTCCTCGAGGTTCATGCCAGCCATCGGCTCGTCGAGCAGCAGGAGCTCGGGCTCCATCGCCAGCGCCCGGCCGAGCTCGACGCGCTTCTGCAGGCCATAGGGCAGCTTGCCCACCGGCAGCTTGCGGATGTGCTCGATCTGCAGGAAGTCGATGATATCCTCGACGACCTTGCGATGCTCGATCTCCTCGGCCATCGCCGGGCCCTGACGCAGCACCTGCCAGAAGAAACCGCGCTTCATCTTCAGCGTGCGCCCGGTCATGATGTTGTCGAGCGTCGACATGCCCTTGAACAGGGCGACGTTCTGGAAGGTACGGGCGATGCCGGCCGCCGCGGCGCGATGCGGCCTCATCTTGTGCCGGCGCTCGCCCTTGAAGATGATCTGCCCTTCCTGCGGCTGGTAGAAGCCGTTGATGCAGTTCAGCATCGAGGTCTTGCCGGCGCCATTGGGGCCGATGATGGCGCGCACCTCGCCCTTGCGGATGTCGAAGGAGACGTCCGAGATTGCCTTCACGCCGCCGAAGCGCAGCGAGACGTTCTCGACGGAGAGCAGCACCTCGCTCTTCTCGCGGACGGGGGCGCCGGTCACGTTCATCGCTTCCGCGTTCATGCTGCGGCCCTCGCCGGCGTCTGCCGTTCCGGTGCCGCGACCGGATAGGTCTTGGCGTCGCGCACCTTGACCCGCGCCGAGATCATACCCTTGCGGCCATCCTCGAAGGTCACTTCCGTCGAGATGTCGGCGGCCTCCGAGCCGTCATAGAGCGCATTCACCAGCGGCGCGTAGCGCTCGGCGATGAAGCCACGCCGGACCTTCTGGGTCCGCGTCAGCTCGCCATCGTCGGCGTCGAGTTCCTTGTGCAGGATCAGGAAGCGCCTGATCTGCGCCCCGCCCATCAGCGGCTCGGCCGCGAGCGAGCGGTTCACCTCGTCGACATGCTCCGCGATCATGTCGTAGACCAGATCGTGCCCGGCGAGTTCCTGGTAGGAGGCGTAGACCACGTTGTTGCGCTCGGCCCAGTTGCCGACCGCCGTCAGGTCGATGTTGAGCGCCACCGTCGCATAGTCGCGGCCCTGCCCGAAGGCCACGACCTCCTTGATGTTGGGATAGAATTTCAGCTTGTTCTCGATGTATTTCGGCGGGAACAGGTCGCCGCTGTTGAGCTTGCCGACATCCTTGGCCCGGTCGATGATCTTGAGGTGGCCCTCGTCGTCGAAGAAGCCGGCATCGCCGGAGCGGACATAGCCGTCGGCGGTCATCGTCTCGGCGGTCTTCTCGGGGTCCTTGAAATAGCCCCCGAAGATCGAGGGCGAGCGGTAGAGCACCTCGCCATTCTCGTCGATCCGGATCTCGACCAGCGGCGCCGGGCGCCCGACCGTATCGGCCCGGATCTCGCCATTGGGCTGCATGGTGATGTAGACGCCGGCTTCCGTCTGTCCGTAGAGCTGCTTCAGGTTGACGCCGATCGAGCGGTAGAAGCGGAACAGCTCGGGCCCGATCGCCTCGCCGGCGGTGTAGCCGACCTTGATGCTCGTCAGGCCGAAGCGGTTGCGCAAGGGTCCGTAGACCAGCACGTCGCCGAGCATGTAGAGCAGGCGCCCGCCGAGCGGCACGCTCTCGCCGTTGAGGATCTTCTCGCCATATTGCTTCGCCACGCCGAGGAAGTAGTGGAACATCTTCCGCTTCAGCGCGCTGGCATCCTCCATCCGCACCATGGTCAGCGTCAGCATGGTCTCGAAGACGCGCGGCGGCGCGAAGGCGTAGGTCGTGCCGACCTCGCGCCGGTCGTCGATCACGGTCTCCGGCCCCTCCGGGCAGTTGACGCAGAAGCCCGCGACGATCGCCTGCGCATAGGAGAAGACATGGTCGCCGACCCAGGCGATCGGCAGATAGGCGATGATCTCGTCGCTCTCGTTCAGCCCGTCGAACTGGCAGCCGATCTCGGCCGCCGTGATGACGTTGGTATGGCTGAGCATGACGCCCTTGGGCCGGCCCGTCGTGCCCGAGGTGTAGAGGATGATGCCGAGATCGGAGCCCTTGCCGGCCAGCATCTCGCGCTCCAGCGCCGCGCTGGCCTCCGGGCTCGTGGCGAGGTCCTTGCGGCCGGTGGCGATGACCTCGTCGATCGCATGCAGCTTGCCGTGGTCGTAGTCGCGCAGGCCCCGGGGCTCGTCATAGAGCATGTGGCGCAGGTTCGGCAGGCGCTCCGCGATCGAGAGGATCTTGTCGACCTGCTCCTGATCCTGCACGCAGGCGAAGACCGCCTCGGCATGGTCGAGCACATAGGCCATCTCGTCGGCGACGCTGTCGGCATAGACCGGCACGGGCACGGCGCCGAGCCATTGCGCGGCCGCCATCGACCAGTACAGCCGCGGCCGGTTGTAGCCGATGATCGCGACCTTCTCGCCGCGCTTCAGCCCGAGAGCCTGCAATCCCCGCGCGAAGCTGCGGACCTGCTCGGCCACCTCCGCCCAGTTCCAGGACTGCCAGATGCCGAGGTCCTTGTGGCGGAACGCGACGCGCCCGCCCCGCTCACGCTCGTTGCGCAGCAGAAGTTTCGGAAAGGTATCCGCCTGGCCGGCGCTCGCGCTTGCCATCGTCCGTCTCCACCCTGAGCAGCCGGCGTACATCGCACCGGCCTTTGTTCGGGCCATTCGGCCCTTGTCGTTGATGCAAGCCTCGCAGCCACGCATGAGCTTTGCAAGGGTGGGCTTGACAGACAATTGGTCTTTTGGAGACTATGGTCTTGCAGAGGTGGGTTTGATCCGCACGCGACACCCGATCGTGACCTGCGTTGCAGCCTCCCGCACCCTGCCCCGCCCGTGCTGTTCCGTCATTGCGAGCGCAGCGCCCCGCAAACGCCCTCAGCCCTCGTAGCGCGCCAACCGTTCGACATCGAGAATCGTCACGCTGCCATGACCGACCTCGAGCAGGCCGAGATCGGCGAGCCTCGAGAGTCCCTGATTGGCGATCTGGCGCGACATGCCGGCGAGCAGGCCGAGCTCCTCCTGGCTGACCTCCAGCGTGCGGCCTTCGTCGGGATAGAGCGTCGGGTTGAACAGCCAGGCGAGGTTGCGCGCCAGCCGCCCGGTCGAGTCGAGCGTGCGCTCGGTCTCAGCCAGCGCGATGAACTGGGCCAGCCGCTCGTTGAACTGGTGCACGAGGAAGCGGTTGAAGGCGGCCGAATGCTCGAAAAGCCAGAGGAAGGTCTGGCGCCGCATCAGCGCCAGCCGCGTCTCGCGCAGCGCCACCAACTCATACCGGCGCAGCTCGCCCTTGATGACGGTGCCCTCGCCGAACCAGGCCCCGGCCCTCATCCCGGCAAGCGTCGCGGATTTGCCCGTCTTCGACGTGGTCGACATCTTGACCAGCCCCTCGGCGATGCCGGTCCAGGCCTCCAGCCGGTCCCCGACATGGCAGATATTGGCGCCCTTGCCGAAGCTCTTGAACGAGATGCCACGCCGCGCCTCCTCGAACTCCTCTTCGCGCAGGTCGCGCGACCAGGCGGCGATACGCCGCAGCTCCTCGGGCAGGATCACGATCGACTCGTCAGCATGGGCAGGGCCGGGCGGCCGAAGCCAGAGGACACCATGCCGGGCGGCCGGGGCAAGTACGACTTTTGCCCGCGCTGCGCCGGAGCCCCTCCCGTCGTGATCGGCCTGTCCGGACCATCCGCGTCTTCGCTGGTCGAGACGTGTTTCCGGGACGTGGACGCGCGCCACAAGGGCGAACATGACGGCGATGATGCAGCGACAGAGCGGGGCCCGGCGGGCGGCGCCGCGATTTGGCCCCGTTTTCGCGCGACGCCAATTCTCGGGCGACGCAAGGCCGCCCGATGGCGCGCCCGGGCAGTCGAGTTTATGATCCATCAACCACGCCGCATCGGCTTCGGTGCATGCAAAGGATACCGGTCTTGACGCAGCGGCCAGCCCGTTCCGCTCTGCTCGCGCTCGCCGGCTGCCTTGGCCTCGCGGGTTTTCCGGCCCCGGCCTCCGCGCACCCGCATGTCTTCGTCACCGCCCGCGCCGAAATCCTGTACGCGCCCGACGGCGCCGTCCGCGCGCTGAAGCACATCTGGAGCTTCGACGAGGCCTATTCCGCCTATATCACCCAGGGCCTAGACAAGAACGGCGACGGCAAACTGACTCCGGACGAGCTCGCCGAACTCGCCAAGGTCAACATCGAATCCCTGCCCGAAGTCGGCTTCTTCACCACCGCGAAGGCCAACGGCAAGCCGCAGGAGTTCGGCCAGCCGGGCGAAGCGGGTCTGGTCTTCGAGAACAAGATCCTGACCCTGACCTACACCCTGCCGCTGAAGGTGCCGGCCCACGCCAACCGCTCCTTCGGCATCGAGATCGGCGACCCGACCTATTTCGTCGCCTTCGACATCGTCGATGCGCCCGACGCGGTGATCACGCGTGACGCCCCCAAGGGCTGCATCGTCCGCGTCGCCCGCCCGCCCAAGCTCGATCCGGCGGTCCAGCAGAAGCTGGCGCAGGAGGACGTCACCGCCACGCCCGACACGAGCTGGCTTCAGGTCACGACCCGCGCGCTCGTCGCATGTCCCTGAATGCCCCGCGCCTTGCGCCGCTGCCGTGGCCGGCGCTGTCCCGGCGCCTGATCGTCATGGCGCTCGCGCTCGCCGTCGTCGCAGCGGGGCTCGCTCTCCTGCTCGCGACGATCGCGGCCTGGAGTCCGCCGCCGCCCCCGCCGCCACGCAATCCTTTCGGCACTGCTTTGCCGCGCGAGGCGCTGCCCGCGACGACCGGCATCGGCGGAATGCTCCTCGCCTGGCAGTCCTCCTTCTATCGCGAGCTGACGGCGACGCTGAAGGCCGTGGCCGCAAGCCCGGCTGCGCTCTGGAGCCTGCTCGGGCTCGCCTTCGGCTATGGCGTCTTCCATGCCGCCGGCCCCGGCCACGGCAAGGCGGTGATATCGGGCTATATCGTCGCCGACGACCGCAGCCTCCGGCGCGGCCTGGCGCTGAGCTTCGCCGCCGCGATCCTGCAGGCCCTCGTCGCGATCGCGCTGGTCGGCACCCTGACGATCGCATTCAACGCAACCGCGAAGACGATGTCGATCGCCACCGACGCCATCGAGACGGCGAGCTTCGCGCTCGTCGCGCTCGTCGGCGCCGTCGTGCTCTGGCGCAAGGCCGGCGCCCTGCTGGCGCTCGGCCCCGGAGCCCCGGTGCACGATCCGTCCTGCGACCATGTCCACATGCCCTCGCCCGACGAGATCGCCCGCCTGCGCAACTGGCGCGAGATGGCCGGAATCGTCCTTGCGGCGGGCCTGCGCCCCTGCGCCGGGGCGCTGATCATCCTGGTCTTCGCCGCCTCGCAGGGCCTGCTCTGGGCCGGCATCGCCGCGACCTTCGCCATGGCGCTGGGCACGGCCCTGACGACGGGGGCGCTGGCGGCCTTCGCCGTCTTCTTCAAATTCGCCGCGCTCAGACTGGCCGGCGGCTCATCGCTGCGCGCAGCAAAGCTCATTGCCGGGCTGGAACTGCTGGCGGCGGCCTTCTTGGCCGTGCTCGGCGCGGCACTGTTCCTCGGTCTCTGGATCGGCGCACAGGGAAACTGACGCGTCGGCACGCCGTCCACGTCGACGGCAGCAGCCTTCCCCAAAACCTTCATTCCACGTTTCGGGCCGTGCTCTAGCTCGCGGTGACGAAGAACAGCCCCTTGGCGTTGAGCTTGTTCGTCATGTTGAAGCCGACCTTCGAGCGGTTTGGCCCGTAGCTCATGATGTCGTCGAGGTCCTTCAGGTTTTCGTCGCTGTCGCGGACATGGACGCCTGCGGCATGTCCGATCTCGTGCAGCAGAGTCCCTGAGTCCGACTTGGGATTGGCGACGTTGATGAAGACATAGGGCCGTCCCTTGATTTGCGGTGTCGTCCCGTGGGGGGAGCTCGCGCATGTCTGCCCCGGCGAGCATTCGGCCGCCGTCGTCCTGCAGAAGAAGACGCTGAGGCGGTTCGCCGATTGCGGCACCATCTTCTCCGCCATTGCGATCGCGTTCTCGACATCGGGCTGGCCAAGCACCTCGCCGTCGAAGGCGACCTCGTAGCGATTGGGCAGCACCGCGAGGTCATGCGTCGGCAGGCTCTCCCGCAGGATTTCACGCGCCCTCTGGATCAGCCGGCCGGAAATCGTCTCGCCGAGTGCGGCCCTGGTCCAGAACAATGTCAGATGGATCGTCTTCTTCGTGCCCGCGGCAGCGGCGGGAGCGGTGTTCTTCTTGAGATAATCCCGCGCTTGCTGGACCTGGTCCGACGGCAGCCAGGATGGCGGCGTCGGCAGCTTGCGGTTGGTCACCACATCCATGGCGAAGCGGATGCGCTCCATATTGGGTCCGCCCCAGACATCGTAGACCGCCATCTGCGCGCGCATGTCCCGCACGGCGAGTGGGCCGATCTCCTGCAGCGCGGTCAGCATGCCCGGCATGTTGTAGCCGTTGATCAGGTCGTAGGCGTTCTTCCAGTCCTTGGCCTTGGCGTAGGCGACGAATGGGGCGAAGTAGCTCATCAGGTCCTCCATTGCGCAGGACGGCATCGCTCGGGGCCAGTCTCGGACCAGCTCCGCCGATGATATTCAGCGCGCGGCGCGCGCCTCGCAAGTGCGATCCCTGTACTGCCGGCCCTTCACGGCAGACGGCTTTGGCGTAGACTGCCCGCGCCGGATCGGGGCACGCCTCTTGCGTCGCGCGACCGTCCAGAGAAAGGCCTACCCTTGACTGAACCCTGCGACCTCAGCGCCGTCGAGGCCCGTGCCTTGATCGGAGCCAAGAAGCTTTCCGCCGTCGAACTGCTCGAAAGCTGCATCGCGCGCACCGACGCCGTCGATCCCGCCGTCAACGCCATGGTCGCCCGCGACGACGAGCGCGCCCGCGCCGCCGCGAAGGCGGCCGATGCGGCCACCCTGCGCGGCGATGCGCTGCCCGCCCTTCACGGCCTGCCGCTCGGCGTCAAGGATCTCGAAAACGTCGCGGGACTGCGCACAACCTATGGCAGCCAGCTCTACCGCGACCATGTTCCGGCCGAAGACCAGCTCATCGTCGCCAAGGTGCGCGCCGCGGGCGCGATCGTGCTCGGCAAGACCAACACGCCCGAATGGGGCGCCGGCGCCAACACCCGCAACGCCGTCTACGGCGCGACCGGAAACCCGTTCGACCCGATGAAATGCGCCGCCGGCTCCTCGGGCGGCTCAGGCGTCGCGCTGGCGACGGGCATGGTGCCGATCGCCACCGGCTCGGACACCGGCGGCTCGCTGCGCAACCCTGCCGCCTATAACGGCATCGTCGGTTTCCGGCCTTCGCCGGGCCTCGTGCCGAGCGAGAAGCGCCCTCTCGGCTGGAATCCGCTCTCCGTGCTCGGCCCGATGGCGCGCACCGTGCCCGATCTCTGCCTGTTGCTCTCGACCATGGTCGGCGACGATTCAGCCGACCCGCTGGCGACGACGATCCACGGCAGGACCGTCCGCCGGCCGGAGGATTTCGCGCGGCCGGAGACCATCGACCTCGCCTCCCTCAAGGTCGCGATCACACCGGATTTCGGCTTCGCACCGACAGAAAAGCACATCCGCAAGGTCTTCGCGCAGAAGGTCGGCGCCTTCTCCTCGCTGTTCGCCGTGGCGGAGGAGATGACCCCGGATTGCTCCGGCACCGACGAGACCTTCGAGGTGCTGCGCTCGGTCTCCTTCCTCGCCAACATGTATGACAGGGTCCGCGACACGCCCGAAATGGTCGGCCCCAATGTCCGCGCCAATGTCGAGGAAGGCCTGCGCTATGGCGCGCTCGACATCACCCGCGCGCTGAAGCAGCAGACCGCGATCTACCAGCGCTGGCAGGGCTTCTTCGAGGACTACGACGTCATCCTGTCGCCGGCCGTCACGCTGAGCCCGCGCCCCTGGTCGGAGCTCTACCCGGCCGAGATCGACGGCAAGCCGACCCGAACCTATTTCCACTGGCTGGCGCTGGCTTATGCCGCGACCACCGTCGGCCACCCGGCGATTTCGTTGCCGGTCGGGCTCGACGATCACGGCATGCCCTTCGGGTTGCAGATCGTCGGCCCGCGCGGCGGCGATGCCAAGGTCCTGGCCGTGGCGGCCGCGCTCGAGCGGGCGCTGGCAGGCGACGCCCTGACGGCAAGGCCGGTGCCGGACATCGCCGGGCTGGCGTCTGCGCCGCGCATCGCCGAGACGCCGGGTTTCCTGGGTTTCGATTGAACCGTTCGCGCTGCGCGCAGAGGCCGCAGGCCAGGACGGCAGAAACGTCCAAGACAGGCTTCCCTGCGCACGCGTCCCATGCAGTCATTGTGAAGAACATTCAGGGGGTCAAGTCGATGAAGCGTCGTACATTTCTGAAGGGGGCAACTGCCCTGACCCTGGCGGGGCCGGGCCTGATCGGGCGCGCCTCCGCGCAATCGGCGACCACGCTGAAATTCGTGCCGCAGGCCAACCTGACGGCGCTCGATCCCGTCTGGACGACAGCGACCGTGACCAATAATCACGGCTATTACGTCTACGATACGCTCTACGGGCTCGACCTCGCCGGCAAGCCGCAGCCGCAGATGATCGAAAGCCACGAGGTTGCGCCGGACGGCAAGAGCTGGCGCTTCAAGCTGCGCGACGGGCTGGCCTTCCACGACGGCGCCGCCGTCAAGGCCGCCGACGCCTTGCAGAGCCTCAAGCGTTGGGTCCAGCGCGACCCCTACGGCCAGCTCCTCGAAAAGGTCATGGAATCATCCGCCGCGGTCGACGACAAGACCTTCGAGATCAAGTTGACCCGGGCCTTCCCGATGCTGCTCGACGTTCTCGCCAAGGCGGATTCGCCGCTCTTCATCATGCCGGAGCGCCTGGCGCAGACCGATGCGACCAAGCAGGTCACCGAAGTCATCGGGTCGGGCCCTTACCGCTTCATTCCGGCTGAGTTCGTCTCGGGCAGCAAGGTCGCCTATGAGAAGTTCGAGGCGTACAAGCCCCGCACCGAACCCTCCAGCCGCAATGCCGGCGGCAAGGTCGCGAACTTCAAGCGCATCGAATGGCAGATCCTGCCCGACCCGGCGACCGCGGCGAACGCGCTGATCAAGGGCGAGGTCGACTGGTGGGAGCGGCCGCTCAGCGATCTCCAGCCGATGCTGGCCAAGAGCCCCGACATCACTCGCGAGGTCACGGACGAATCCGGGCGCGGCACCATCATGCGGATGAACCATCTGCAGCCGCCCTTCAACAATCCGAAGGTGCGCGCCGCGGTCCGCATGGCGGTGAATCAAGAAGACTATATGCGCGCCACCCAGGGCGACGACACCTCGATCTGGAAGACCTCGCGTAATCTCTGGTTCCGCGGCACGCCCTATTACGACGGCGAGCTCGAGGACCTGATGCCGCAGAGCGTCGACAAGGCCAAGGCGGCGCTGAAGGACTCCGGCTACAATGGCGAGAAGGTCGTCATCATCAGCCCGACCGACTTCCCCGACATCGGGCCGCTCGGCGACGTGACCTACGAACTGCTCAAGAGCATCGGCATGAACGTCGAGTTCGTCGCCAGCGACTGGGGAACGGTGATCCAGCGCCGCAACAGCCGCGAGCCCGTCGAGAAGGGCGGCTGGAGCATCTTCCACACCACCGGATCGGCCAATGGCTGGAGCAATCCGGCGCTGTCCTATCTGGTGCGCGGCCAGGGCGCCAAGGGCTGGTTCGGCTGGTATGAGAGCGCGAAGGCCGAGGAACTCGCGGAGGAATGGCTCTACGCCCCCGACGAGGCCGCGCAGAAGAAGATTGCCGCCACGCTCGGCCGGCTGGCGCTGGAGGAGAGCGCGACGATCCCGCTCGGCGTGTTCCAGATCCGCACGGCCTATCGCAAGAGCCTGACTGGCATGCAGAAGGGCTCGGCGCCCTATCCGTGGGGCCTGAAGCGCGTCTGACACGCCTGCGGCGTACGCTCGCCGTCATGGTCGGCCCTGTGCCGACCATCCATGTCTTCGCCGCTCGAGTGCGGTGTTCAAAACGTGGATGCTCGCCACAAGGGCGAGCATGACGGGATGGTACCTCGCAACTACGCCCGCGCCGCCACCGCCGCCGACCAGGGCGAGATCACGTCGCTGATGCCCTCGGCGCCGTCGGTATCGACGCGGATCAGGTTGGGGCAGGCGAAGTTGATCGGCAGCACGCCGTGCTCGACGACGACGAGCGGGCCGGCCGCTTCCAGCGCGGCCAGGGTCTCGACCGGCAGGCGCAGATCGGCGCTGGTCTGGTCCGGCCCCGACACGTCGATGCGCGGCAGATGCGCCGCTTCCTCCAGACTGAGCTCGCAATCCACCGTCCAGGCCAGCATCTGGTAGACGCTCGCCAGGATGCGCCGCCCGCCCGACGAGCCGCCGGCGAAGCGCGGCCAGCTTCCATCCTTCGGCGTCACGATCACCGGGCACATGTTGCAGAGCGGCCGGGCGCCGGGCGCGATCGCATTGGCGCTGCCGGGCCGCGGGTCGAACCACATCATGCCGTTGTTCATCAGCACGCCGGTGTCGGGCAGCACGACGCGGCTGCCCATCGAGGAGAGCAGCGTCGTCGTCACCGAGACGAGCGTGCCTTCGCCGTCGACGACGGTCAGATGCGTGGTGCAGGTATCGCCCGGCTCCTTCGCGGCCTGTGCTGCGCCCAACCCTTCGAGGCGGCTGGCGTAGGCCTCCCGCATCACGCGCGAGAGTGTCGCGAACCAGTCCGCATCGGGCCCGGCCGGCCCGGGCTTGTCCGAGGCCATGCCCTCGACCACGGCTTCCAAGGTCGGCGCGGCCGTCAGCCCGCCGGCTGTGTGGACGAGATGCGTGCCGCGCCAGTCGATCGTCGGCGCGTCCCGGACGATCGCCTTGCAATCCGCGAGGTCCTGCGCATCGACCACGCCGCCCATCGCCTTGATATCGGCCACAAGCCGGCCGGCGACGTCGCCACGATAGAAATCGTCGAGCCCGGCCGAGGCGAGGCGCTCCAGCGTCGCCGCCAGATTGCCGAGCCGGAAGAAGCCGGGCTTGCCCTGATAGGGCGGCACCGGCGGCAGGCCGTTCGGCAGGTAGATCCGCGCGCTCTCCTCATAGAGCCGCAGCACCGAAGCCGACGAGGAGACCTTCAGCGTCGTGTACCAGTCCTGCGCCAGGCCGCGCTTCGCCAGGGCGATCGCCGGCGCCAGCAACTCCGAGACCGGCATCGCCGTGCCGAAGCTCTCCTTCAGCCTGGCGTAGCCCGCGACCGAGGACGGGATGACGAAGGAAAGCGGGCCGTGGATGTTCACGTCTCCGACCACCTCGGGCCAGGTGAACAGGTCCTTCTTCATCTCGCCGGTCAGCGGATAGGCCCCCGGGTCGGCCCCGCGCGGCGCGACAGGGCCGAAATCCACGACCTTGGCGGTCGTCTCATTGGCCTTGAGGACGACCGCGAAGCCGATGCCGCCGAGCCCGCTGTTCCAGGGCTCGACCGCCGCCAGCGCGAAACAGGCCGCCACGGCCGCATCCGCCGCGTTGCCGCCGGCCTCGAGGACCGCGGCGCCGGCCTCGGCCGCCTCGCGGTTCTGCGAGACGACGATGCCGTTGCGCCCGCTCGCCATCGGCTTGCTCAGCGTCCAGTTCTGCGTGCGGTAAGGCACAGCCTCTTTCGGTTCGACAACGGCCATCGGCGAGAATTCCCCCATCATGCGCGAGCGCGTCGCGGGGCCGCCGGACATCGGCGGGGCCGCGACGCGAGTGCCGAAGATATATGACAGAGCCCGGCGACGAATGCGCCGGCCCGATTGGCCGGGGGCCATGCCGGCGCGGCATGCCGGGACGGCACGAGACCCCGCCCCGCCGGGCGATCAGGCCCGGGTCAGGCGCTCAGGGCCGGGCTTGCGGCGCCTGCTCCTGCTCCTGCCTGCGCTTGGCCTCATCGTCCATCAGCTCGTACCACATCGCGTTCAGCACCGCGAAAGCGGCGGCGAGCGGCAGGCCGAGCAGCCAGGAAAAATACCACATGGCGGTTACCTTTCGGGATCAGTAGGCGTGGCCGGATTCGTCGCGGATCACCTGTTCCTCGACCTTGCCCCACAGCACCCGGTAGACCCAGGTCGTGTAGGCCAGGATGATCGGCAGGAAGATCGCGGTCGAAACCAGCATGATGAACAGCGTCATATGGCTGGAGGACGCATCCCACACCGTCAGGCTGGCCTTCGGCTGGACCGAGGACGGCAGGATGAAGGGGAACATCGAGACGCCGACCGTCGAGATGATGCCGAAGATCGAAAGCTTGCTGGCGAGCAGGGTCGGCACCTCGTGGCGCCCGCCGCGCTGGCCGAGAAAGGCCCCGGCCGCGCCGAGGAAGCCGAGCGCGGGCGCGATCAGCAGCCAGGGCCGGGCGGCATAGTTGGAGAACCACGCCATCCCGTCGACGGCGACGGTCTTGAGCAGCGGATTGGAGGGCCCGGTCGGGTTCACCGTGCTGGTGATCCTGTAGCCGTCCACGCCGAGCCAGAGCCACAGGCCGCCCAGCGCGAAGAGCACGATCGTCGCCAGCGCCGCGATGCTGCCATAGCGCCGCGCCCGCACCGAGACCTCGCCCGACGTCTTCAGCATCAGCCAGCCGGCTCCGTGCATCGTCAGCATCGCGACCGACAGAAGCCCGCAGAGCAGCGCGAACGGATTGAGCAGGCCAAAGAAGCTGCCGTCATAGAAGATGCGCAGGTCGTCATTGAGCCGGAATGGCACGCCCTGCAGGACATTGCCGACCGCGACGCCGAAGATCAGCGACGGCACGAAGCCCCCAACGAACAGCGCCCAGTCCCAGCCGGAACGCCAGGCCGCGCTCGGGCGCTTGGAACGGTACTTGAACCCGACCGGCCGCAGGATCAGCGCGGCCAGGATCGCAAACATCGCGAGATAGAAGCCCGAGAACGACACCGCATAGAGCGGCGGCCAGGCGGCGAAGATCGCCCCGCCCCCCAGGATGAGCCAGACCTGGTTGCCCTCCCAGACCGGGCCGATGGTGTTGATGACGACGCGCCGCTGCACGTCGCCCTTGCCGACGAAGGGCAGCAGGATGCCGACGCCGAGATCGAAGCCGTCCATGACGGCAAAGCCGATCAGCAGGATGCCGAGCAGCAGCCACCAGATCAGGCGCAGCGTGTCGTAGTCGATGAGCTGATGAAGGATCATGATGGCGTCACTCCGCCGCGATGAGGTTTGCGGGAACGAGCGCGGCTTCAGGCTCGTGGTCGGGCTCCGGTCCCTTGCGGATGGCGGCCAGCATCAGCTTCATCTCGATGATGAGCAGGATCGTGTAGATCACGACGAAGCCGATGATCGTCGCGAGCACCGTGCCGGCACCGAGGCTGGAGACCGCGGCCGCCGTCGGCAGCACGCCCTCGATGATCCAGGGCTGGCGGCCGACCTCGGCGACGAACCAGCCGCATTCGATCGCGATCCAGGGCAGCGGAATCGAGAACACCGCGACCCAGAGCAGCATCGGATAGCGGTCGAGCATGCGCCGCGCCGACAGGACGAAGAACACCGCCGTCAGCAGGATGAAGAGCAGCCCGAGGCCGACCATGATGCGGAAGGTCCAGAACAGCGGCGCGACCATCGGCACCGTGTCCCAGGCCGCCTTGTCGATCTGCTCCGGCGTCGCCTTGCGCGGATCGTCGACATAGCGCTTGAGCAGCAGCCCGTAGCCGAGCCGTTCGCCATTGTCTTCGAAGGCCTTGCGCGCGGCTTCGGGCACGGCGGCGGTGCTGCCGGCGGCGCGGATCGTCTGGAGCGCGTCGAAGGCGATCACGCCTTCCTTGATCCGGACCTTGGCCAGATCGACCAGCTCCTTGATGCCGGGCAGTTCGGTGGTCAGCGACCGCGTGCCGATCAGCCCCATCACGCCCGGGATGCGGACCGCGAAATGCGTCTCGCGCGCCTTGTCGTCGGGGAAGCCGAACAGGGTGAAGGCGGCAGGCGCCGGCTCGGTGTGCCACATCGCCTCGATGGCGGCGAGCTTCATCTTCTGGTGCTCGGAGGAGAGATAGCCGCTCTCGTCGCCCAGCACCACGACCGATAGCGAGGCTGCCAGCCCGAAGGAGGCGGCGACCGTCATCGAGCGCTTGGCGAGCTCGATATGGCGCCCCTTCAGCAGATACCAGGCCGAGACGCCGAGCACGAACAGCGAGGCCGCGACATAGCCGGCCGAGACCGTGTGGACGAACTTCGCCTGGGCCACGGGATTGAACAGGACGGCGGCGAAATCGGTGATCTCCATCCGCATCGTCTGCGGATTGAAGGCCGAGCCGACCGGGTTCTGCATCCAGCCATTGGCGATCAGGATCCACAGCGCCGAAAAATTGGAGCCCAGCGCCACGGCCCAGGTCGCCGCCAGATGGCCGATCTTCGAGAGCTTGTCCCAGCCGAAGAAGAACAGCCCGACGAAGGTCGCCTCCAGGAAGAACGCCATCAGCCCCTCGATGGCGAGCGGCGCCCCGAAGATGTCGCCGACATAATGGCTGTAATAGCTCCAGTTCATGCCGAACTGGAATTCCATGACGATGCCGGTCGCGACGCCGAGCACGAAGTTGATGCCGAACAGCACGCCCCAGAATTTCGTCATCTGGCGCCAGATCACGCGGCCGGTCATGACGTAGACCGTCTCCATGATCGCGAGCAGGACCGAGAGCCCGAGCGTCAGCGGCACGAAGAGGAAATGGTACAGCGCCGTGATGGCGAACTGCAGGCGCGACAGCGCGACGATGTCGAGATCCATATGCGTCCCGGCGCGAGTGCCCGGCCTCCTGTGAGCCACGGCGCCGCGGGAATGCCGCGCCGGCAACAAAATTCCGTTCAGTCCGGCCGCAAGGCCGCGAGTGCGACCTTGAAAGCCGGCTCGCCGCGCCGCGCCATGCACACCACATGCCCGCGCTCCATGACGATCAGGCGGTCGGCGGCTTCGGCCTCGCGCCGGACATGGGTCGCGATGACGACGCAGCGCCCCTCGCGGCGGTCCTTGGCGCAGGCCAGCAGGCGCGCCATCACATCGCGTGCGGTCGCACCGTCCAGACCTTCGGTCGGCTCGTCGAGCAGCCAGAGCGGCGTGTCGCGCAAGATCAGCCGGGCGAGGGTCAGCCGCCGCGCCTGGCCACCCGACAGCCCGAGCCCGTTTTCGCCGACGCGGCTGTCGAGCCCCGCCGGCAGCGCCTCGACATCGGCGCGCAGCCCGGCCGAGACCAGGGCGGCCATCAGGCGCACATCGTCGGCGGCCGGGGCGGCGAGGCGGAGATTATCGCGCAGGCTGTCCTGGAAGAGTTCGCTGCGCTGCGTCAGCAGCGTCGCCGGCAGGGCTTCGACATGGCCCTGACCGGGTCCGATCTCGCCGGCGATGACCGACAGCAACGTCGATTTCCCCGCGCCGCTCGGCCCGACCACTGCGATCGTCTCGCCGGTCCGCAGCGATAGCGAGATCCCGGCGAGCGCCGGCTGGGTCGCGCCCGCGTGCCAGATGTCGACGCTGCCCAATCGCACCGCGAGGTCAGATCCGGAAGGGCGAGCCAGGCCCGCCGCCGGCTCGGCCGGCGCGAGGCGCGGCCCGATCCGCCGCGCCGCGAACAGGGTGCGGCCGAGTTCGAGCCCCCCGCGCCGCAGGCCCGCAAAGGGCTCGAGCGCCGCGAGCGCGATCAGGACGCCGAGCGCAGCCACCGGCGCACCGATTCGCCCCGCCTCGGCAAGTGCCGCGACCGCCAGCAGCGTCCCGGACAGGAGCACGGCCGAGGCCAGGCCGAAACCGATGCCGACCCCCGTCTCGATCCGGTTGAGCGCATCGTCGCTGTCGGCCTGCCGTCGGTCCGCCAGCGCCAGCGCCGCGCACTGGGCCGGGAGCCGGCCGGCCATGACGAGATCGGTCTGGCCCGCGACGAGATCGATCGCCCGCGCCCGCAGCGCCTCGCTGGCATGGGCACGTCGCCGCGCCGGCCCGAGCGCCCGCGTCGCAGCCAGCACGGGCAGGCCGAGCCCGGCGAGCAGCAGCCAGATGCCGGCGCCGAGCCCAAGCGCCGGGTGCAGCGACGTCAACGCCAGGGCGACCACCAGAGCCGTGACCAGCGCCGCTGCCATCGGCGCCAGCACGCGCAGATAGAGCGAATCGAGCGCGTCGATATCGGCGGTGAGCCGGAACAACAACCGCGCCGGCCGCATCAGCAGCTGCCGCGCCGCGTCGGGGCCGGCCCAGCCGCGAAAGAGCCGCTCGCGCAGGCCCGCCAGCAGCCGCAACGTAGCGTCATGCGTCACCAGACGCTCGCCATAGCGCGAGGCGGTGCGGCAGAGCGCGAGCAGGCGGATGCCGGCCGAGGGCGCGAAGACGTCGAAGGCGAGGGCCGTCGCCGAGGACAGGCCGGCGATGGCGGTCGCGGTGATGAACCAGCCGGACAGGCCGAGCAGCGCGATGCCCGCGAGCACCGTGACGGCGGCGAGCAAGGCGCCGCCCAGCAGCGCGCCGCGGCGCTCTGCAAGGAAAAAGACCAGCACCGGCCGCAGGGGACGCAGCGAAGCCATCATGCCGCGCCCTCCAGCCGCTCCGGATCGAGCCGCACGACGCGGTGCATCCGCGCAGCCAGCACCGGATCATGGGTTGCGACCACGAGCGTGCGACCCGCCGCGAAGGCGAGCAGTCGCTCGGTGATGTCGCGGGCCGTCGCGGCGTCGAGATGGGCGGTCGGCTCGTCGGCAAGGATCAGGTCCGCATGCGGGTTGGCAGCGCCCCGTGCCAGAGCGAGCCGCAAGCCCTCGCCGCCGGAGAGGCCGGCACCGCCCTCGCCGATCGAGGCGCCCGGCCGCGCACCGGCGAGATCGTCCAGCGCCGCCATGCGCAGCGCGTCGGCGACGGCGGCACGGCCGGGACCGTCGCGCCCCAGCGCGACATTGCCGGCGAGCGTCCCGGCGAAGAGATGCGATCGCTGGCCGATCCAGGCCATGCGCCGGCGCAGCCGCGCCGCACTGTCCGGGCCGAGCCTTGTGCCGCCGATCGCGATGCTCCCGCTATCAGGTGGCGCGAGCCCGGCGATGAGAGCCAGCAGCGTCGACTTGCCGGAGCCGCTGGGGCCGAGGATCGCGACATGCTCGCCTGCCGCGACCTTGAGAGCGAAGCCGTCCAGCACGGCGTCCGCTGCGCCGGCATGGCCGAAGCTCAGGCCCTCGATCCGCAAGTCGGCCGCGCGGCCCCTGTCGGGTCCAGCCTCCTGGCCAGGCCCCGCGGCATCGACCAGCGCAAGCCCTCCGCGCGACACCTGATCCAGCGCCGCAATTGCGGCCTGCCCGGCGGCCCGGTCGTGCCAGACCGCCGACAATTCGCGCAGCGGCTCGAAGAAGGCCGGCGCCAGCAGCAGGATGAAGAGCCCCTCGCTCAGGCTGAGTCGCTCGCCCCAGGCGCCGAAGGGCAGCGCATCGAGCAGGTGGAAACCGACATAGACCGCGACCATCGCGACGCCCAGCGCCGAGAACAGTTCCAGCACCGCCGAGGACAGGAAGGCGACGCGCAGCACCGCCATGGTGCGCCGGCGCAGATCCTCGGCATGGACCCGCAGCCGCAGCGCGGTCGCGTCGACGGCGCCGAGCGCGCGGATCGTGGTGAGCCCGCGCAGGCGGTCGAGCAGGAAGGCATTGAGGCTGCCGGTCTCGGCGAGATGCGCCTCGCTCGCGGCCTTGGCGCGCCAGCCGATCAGCGCCATGAAGATCGGGATCAGCGGGGCCGAGAACAGCAGCACCAGCGCCGCCACCCAGGACAGGGGCAGCACGGCGCAGAGGATGGCGAGCGGCACGAGCGTCGCCTTGAGGCGGGCCGGGCCGAAGCGGGCCTGATAGGGCACCAGCGCCTCGGCCTGCTCGGTGACGACGCTGGCGGCGAGCCCCGAGGCCGGCCGGGCGCGGTCGAGCGGCGAGCCGGCCGCAAGCGCCGCGACCGCCGCCTCCCGGCGCCGGGACAGGCTGGCGCGCGCTTCGAGGAACGCCTTTCGGCTGCCGAGCGCCTCGCACACGGAGCGTCCGGCGCCGAGGGCCAGCACGCCCACCGCGGGCAATAGCGCATCGCGAACACCGCCGCCCCTTGCGACGGCACCGATGACGAAGGCGATCAGCCAGGCCTGCGGCAGCCAGAGCAGCGCGCCCGCAACCTGCAGCAGCATCGCCCCGCGGCTGCCCCGCTCCGCCATCGCCTCTCCATCGGGGCGATGCAACGCGGCTGCGGCCGGAGCGCCTGCGGGGGCTGCCGTCATGGCGCCGGCAGCTTTTCGGCGAGACGGCGCGGACGGCCGATCGAGACGATCTTGTCCTTGACCTCGAGGATCTTGGTGACGCGTGCGCCGAGCCCCAGCAGCATGGCGAGCCGGTCGGTCTCCAGCGTCTTGACGTCGTCATACCAGGTGGTGAGCTGCTCGATCAGGCCATGCATCTCGGCCATCCGGGCCTGAGCATGCCGCTCGGCCTCGTCGGCCGGATTCTGCATCAGAATCCCGCGCAGCACCGACAGGGTCGGATCGACCTCGCGCTTCTTCCGCTCCTCCGCCAGCGTCCGCAGGATCTGCCAGACATCGCCGGGGGTCGTGAAGAAATCGCGCCTGTCGCCCGGCAGATGTTTCAGCAGGACGAGGTTCCAAGCCTGCAGCTCGCGCAGGCCGATCGAGACGTTCGAGCGGGACACGCCGAGTCGCTCGACGACATCGTCGGCGCAAAGCGGCTCGGAGGAGAGGTAGAGCAGCGCATAAATCTGCCCCACCGTTCGGTTGATGCCCCAGCGGCTGCCCATTTCACCGAAATGCAGCACGAAGGCCTGGGTGAGCGGCGAGAGTTTCATCGGTGTTCCAAGTCGTCCGTATTTTCAGAAATGTCTGAAATACATGTACGCACAGGAAGAGCGCCCCGCAAGCTGGAACAGCCATGCGGGGCGGGCATTGCGATTGATCAAGCGGCAGCGCGGGGCTTTCCCGCTGGCGCATCCGGATCAGGCGACGGCGGCTGGCTTGCACTCAAGGCTTGGATGCGGGCGCGCTGACCGGGGCGGCTCGATCGCCATGGACCAGTTCCGCATAGCGCTCCGGGTCGGTGGCGCCTTCGGTGTTGACGACGAAGACCCGCGAGATCGCATCGAGCCCGAGCTTGGCCCGGATCGCCGGATCGGCCGCCGCCCGGATCAGCCCGGCGAGGCCCGCGCCGCCGCTTTCGCCGGCGACGACGACAGGGTCGTTGCCGGCCGGCCGTGCCAGCCGGTTCATCACGGCGACCGCATCCGCGTCCTCGACCGTCATGAAGGCATCCGCGACCCGCGACAGGATGCGCCAGGCGACGAGCGAGGGCTCGTAGCAGTCGAGCATCGCCATCACGGTCGGCTCGCCGACAGTCGCCTTGACGGGCTCGCCGGCCCGCGCGCTCTCGAACATGCAGGCGGCGCGCACCGGATCGACCGCGACGAAGACCGGCCGCGTCTCGCCCAGCACCAGAGCGAGATGAGCCGCGACCGCAGCCGCGATGCCGCCCACCCCGACCTGCACGAAGACATGGGTCGGGGGCTGCGGCATCTGGCGCAGCGCCTCGGCGACCAGCGCGGTGTAGCCCTGCATCACCAGCCCCGGGATCCGTTCATAGCCCGGCCAGGAGGTGTCGGAGACGACGGTCCAGCCCTTGTCCTGCGACACCCGCGCCGCCTCGGCAACCGAATCGTCATAGGTTCCTTCGGCCCGGATCATCGTCGCGCCGAAGCGCGCGATCGCCGCGATGCGCTCCTCGCTGACGCCTGAATGCACGAAGATCGCCGCCTGCGCGCCGACGAGCTGCGCGCCCTGCGCGACCGAGCGGCCATGATTGCCATCGGTCGCGCAGGAAAAGGTCATGCCGGCCGCGACGGCCCGCACCTCCGGCGCCTGTAGCTCGGCGATGTCGACCGGGCGCCCAAGCCGGCGCGAGGCCTCCTCCAGCACGAGCTTGACCACGACATAGGAACCGCCCAGCGCCTTGAAGCTGCCCAGCCCAAGCCTGTGCCCCTCATCCTTGACATGCACAGCCCCGACGCCGAGCTCGGCCGCCAGCCCCGGCAATGCATGCAGCGGCGTCACCGCGTAATTCTCGCGATGGCGAAGCTGGCGCTCGACCTCGTCGGCAGCCGCGCCACCGAGACAGTCGGCATCGGCAGGCAGCAGCGGCTTGCGGTGGTCGGGATGCGTGTTGAGCAGGAACATGGCGGTCTCGCGCGGAAGAAGGCAGGGGAAGGAATGCGAGCGGCGGCTCGCGGAAACGGCGCCATCCTGCATGGCGGAAACGGGCCGGTCCATTGGCGCGATGCCGACTCTGCACTAGATTCGCCCGACACATGAGCCCAGGCGTCCCCATGACCATTCATCAGCGCAGCATTCCCGCATCGATCGACCCCGAGAAGCTCGACAGGCTGGCGCAGGCCGCCGTCCGGGTCGGGCTGAACCTGCAACCGGGGCAGGATCTGTTCCTGACGGCGCCGGTCGCGGCGCTGCCGCTGGTGCGCAAGATCGCCGAGCACGCCTACAAGGCCGGCGCCGGCCTCGTCACGCCGATCCTCTCCGACGAGGAGGTCACGCTTGCCCGCTATCGCTATGCCAGCGACGACAGCTTCGACCGCGCACCGGGCTGGCTGCATGAGGGTGTCGCCAAGGCGTTCACCAACAACACCGCCCGCCTCGCCATCGTCGGCGACGACCCGATGCTGCTCTCCGACCAGGACCCGGCCAAGGTCTCGCGCGCCAGCAAGGCGAATTCCATCGCCTACCAGCCCGCGCTCGAAAAGATCGCCGGCTTCGACATCAACTGGAACATCCTGGCCTATCCGACCGCCGCCTGGGCCCGCAGGGTGTTTCCGGGCGATGCCGAGGACGTCGCGGTGGCAAAACTCGCCGATGCGATCTTCGCGGCCTCGCGCGTCGATGCGGGCGATCCGGTCGCGGCCTGGGCCACGCATAACGCGACGCTGAAGACACGCACCCAATGGCTCAACGGCCAGCGCTTCCAGGCCCTGCATTTCTCCGGCCCCGGCACCGATCTGACGGTCGGGCTCGCCGACGGCCATGAATGGCAGGGCGGCGCCTCGACGGCCAAGAACGGCATTACCTGCAACCCGAACATCCCGACCGAGGAGGTCTTCACCACCCCGCATGCGCGGCGCGTCGAGGGCCATGTCGCCAGCACCAAGCCGCTCTCCTATCAGGGCACGCTGATCGACGGGATTCAGGTGCGTTTCGAGGCCGGCCGCATCGTCGAGGCAAAGGCGACGCGCGGCGGCGACGTTCTCGCCAAGGTGCTCGACACCGACGAGGGCGCGTCCCGGCTGGGCGAAGTGGCTCTGGTGCCGCACTCCTCACCGATCTCGAAAAGCGGGCTCCTGTTCTTCAACACCCTCTTCGACGAGAACGCCGCCTGCCATATCGCGCTCGGCCAGTGCTATTCGAAATGCTTCCTCGATGGCGCCACGCTGACGCCGGAGCAGATCGCGGCACAGGGCGGCAACAAGAGCTTCATCCATATCGACTGGATGATCGGCTCCGACCAGGTCGACATCGACGGCGTCCACGCCGATGGCCGTCGCGTGCCGGTCTTCCGCAAGGGCGAATGGGCCTGAGCGGGCCGACAGCGCGCCGTCATTCCGGGCCGGCGAAGCGCAGCCCCGGAATGACGTGCGAGGGAGACGATTCGCGCGCCGCTAACTGAACGACCGCACGAGCCCGCCGATCAGCAGGTTCCAGCCGTCGATCAGGACGAAGAAGATCACCTTGAACGGCAGCGAGATCACGGTCGGCGGCAGCATCATCATGCCCATCGACATCACGATCGTCGCTACGATCATGTCGATCACCAGGAAGGGCAGCGCGATCAGGAAGCCGATCTCGAAAGCCCGCCGCAGCTCCGAGATCATGAAGGACGGGATCAGCACGCGCAGATCGACCGCCTGCGCCGGATCGACCGGGCGGATGCTCGGCGGCGCGATGTCGGCGAAGAGGCGCAGATCCTGCGGCCGGGTCTGCGCCAGCATGAAGTCCCGGAACGGCGCGGTGATTTTGGTATAGGCCTCGCCTTCGCTGATCTTGCTCTCGACCAGCGGCAGCACGCCGTCCTGCCAGGCCCTGTCGAAGGTCGGCGCCATCACGAAGAAGGTCATGAACAGCGCCAGGCTGATCAGGATCAGGTTGGCCGGCGTGCTCTGCAGGCCGAGCCCCGAGCGCAGGAAGGACAGCGCGATCACGAAGCGGCTGAAGCTCGTGACCATCATCAGCAGGCCGGGCGCCACCGAGAGGATCGTGAGCATCGCCACGATCTGGACGATGCGTCCCGAGGCCGAGGCGCCGCCCTGCGGCAGCAGACCGTCGAGGCCGAAGGACTGCGCCTGCGCGCCGACGATGCTGGCCAGCAGGATGAGAAGCGTCGCGAGGAGTTTGATCACTGGACGACCAGGGTTTCGATGACGATGTCGCGCACGAGACCCTTGGAGCGGATCGCGACCCGCTCCAGCAGGTCCTCGCGCAGGTTGCGCAGGCCGGCTGCCCCTTCCATCTGCTGCGCCGTAACGCTGCGCAGGAAGCCGAGGATGTCCTCGGTGATGGCGCCGATGAGCGGATCGGCGGTCGCTGCCGCCTTTTGCTCCATCAGCAGTGCCGCCTCGAGACGCACCCAGGTATTGGCGGGCGCGGCCAGATTGGTCACGATCGGCGCGAGCTTCTTCAGCACCAGCGTTCCGGTCATCTGCGCGTTGACGGCGAGGTCGGGCGTCGCCGCCTCCATCCGCTTCATCACCGTGCTCTCGACCGTACCTATGACGCGCAGGCCCCAGAGCGTGCCGGCTCCGGCAGCCAGCGCGGTCAGGATCGCGACGGGCGCGACGGCGAGCAGGGCCTTTCGCGAGGGCGCGCGGCGCTTGCGGGCGCCCGGCAGCCTGGTCGGGGACAGCGCCATCAGAAGGGGGTGACCTTGTCGAAGATCTGATGGCCCCAGGCCGGCTGCTGCACCTCCATGCCGCGGCCGCGGCCGCCATAGGCGATCCGCGCCTCGGCGATCTTCTCATAGGACACCGTGTTGTTGCCGGTGATATCGCGCGGACGCACGATGCCGGTCACGTTCAGCACGCGCATGTCGTAGTTCACGCGCACCTCCTGCGAGCCGTTGATCACCAGATTGCCGTTCGGCAGGATCTCCGTGACGACGGCCGCGACCGACATCTCGACCTCCTCGGAGCGGTCGGTCAGGCCCCGGCCGCGCGACGACGAATCCGAACTCGCATTGGCGCTCGCCGAAGCGTCGCCCGAAGCGCCGTTGAAGTCGGCGAGGAAGCCGAGGCCGAATTTCGCCGCCGAGTTGCGCGAGCGGTCCGACTTGTTGTCGAGCTTGGCCTTGTCGTTGATCGAGATCTTCACCGTGACGACGTCGCCGGTCTTCATCGCGCGGGTGTCGCGGAAGAGATCCTCGCTCTGGCGCGTATAGATCGAGTTGAACGCGACATCGACGCCGCGGCCCGGCGGCGTGCCGAGCGGGATGGCGTCGCGTTGCGTCACGAGGCCGCTGCCGACGCGCGAGAGCTGGGGCTCGCGGTTGAGTTCGGACATGTCCATGCCGCAACCGGCGAGCGTGACGGCGCAAGCCGCGAGAATGATGACCTTCATCGGGACGGGGCTCCGGTTGGGGGCGTTCTGGTCAGCGGCGGGCTGCGCCGGCCGCCCATGACTTCGGCGAGCTGGGCGGCACGCGCCGCCTCCATCTCGTTGAGGACGGCACTCGCCGCCCGCGGCGTCAGCTTGCCCAGCACCGCGACGGCGACCGCCTGGTCCATCGTCGCGAGCTGGAGCGCGGCGGCATCGGGGCGCATCCGCGAGAAGATCTCGGTCATCCGCGCCTCGGCCTGCTTGACTTCGGCGGCGCGCTGGTCGGTCATGAGCTGGAGTTCGGCCTTGCGCTCGTCGAGCTTCTTGAGCGTGTCGGCGAGCTTGGCCTCGAGCCCTTTCAGCGTGTTCGCCTGCCAGGCGAAGCGGGCCTCCGCCGCAGGGTCGCGGAGCGCCGAGCAGAAGGTCGCTGCATCCGAGGTCGACGCCGCGGCCACGGCCGGCACCGTCTTCGGCGTCTGGGTCTGCGCCCCGGCCTGGCCGGCGACGCATGTCAGCAGCAGCGCCGGCAGGAGCGACAGGACAAGAGAGCTCATCGGCTGCATTCTTTACAACTCGCCTGAAGGATCTTCTGGATGTCTACTTGACGATGCTTTCGCGGGGCTGGCGCTCGGCAAGCCGTCCACGATGGCCCTTGACGCTCATCCCGGGACGCCGCCGCGCGGCCCCTCGAAGGCGAGGGCTGAGGGAACGATCAGACCGCTTCCGAAGGAAGCGAGCCGCTACTGCACGACGAGGTCCGCCTGCAGGGCCCCGGCCGTCTTGATCGCCTGCAGGATCGCGATGATGCCGGCGGGCTTCAGGCCGATCTGGTTGAGGCCGCGCACCAGCGTGTGCAGGTTGGCGCCGTTGATGATGGCGAGCCTGCCATTGCCCTGCTGCGCCTCGATCTGGGTGCGTGGAACCACCACGGTCTGGCCCCCGCTCAGCGGCTCGGGCTGCGAGACGGCCGGCGTCTCGGTGACGCGGACGGTCAGGTTGCCATGCGTCACCGCGACAGTGGAGATCTTGACGTCGCGGCCGATCACGACCGTGCCGGTGCGCTCGTCGACCACCACCCGCGCCGGCGAATCCGGCTCCAGCGTCAGGCGCTCGATCTCGGCGATGAAGCGCGCGGTCGACATGTTGGCCGGGCGGGTCAGGCTGATCGTGCGATGGTCGAGGGCGAAAGCTACCGTCGCCTTGTAGTGATCGCGGCTGAAGGTATTGATCGCGCTCGCGACCCGCTCGGCCGTGACGAAATCGGGATTCCGCAGTTCGAGTGACAGGACATGCAGGTTGGAGAGCTGGTCGGCGACCTGGCGCTCGACCAGCGCCCCGCCCGGAATCCGCGCGGCCGTCGAGACGCCCTGCGTCAGCCGTTCCGCTTCGCCCTGGACCGAGAAGCCGGAGACGTTGAGCCGTCCCTGCGCCAGCGCATAGGTCTGCCCGTCCGCCGCGAGCAGCGAGGTCACGACCAGCGTACCGCCGAGCAGCGAGGTGGCATCGCCCATCGAGGCGACGGAGACGTCGATCCGGCTGCCGCGCCCGGCGAAGGGCGGCAGGTCGGCCGTCACGATCACCGCCGCGACATTGCGCGTGCGCAGCGCCGAATTGCGGACATTGACGCCGAGCCGGTCGAGCATCGATTGCAGGGCCTGCCCGGTGAAGGGCGAGTTGCGGATGCTGTCGCCCGTGCCCTGCAGCCCGATGACGAGCCCGTAGCCGACGAGCTGGTTGTCGCGCACCCCCTGGAGGCCGGCGATGTCCTTGATCCGCACCGAGGCCTGGGCTGGCGCGACGCATTGGAGCGCCATCGCCAGGGCGCAGGCGAATGCGAGCAGTCGCGAGGTGAACGCCATCATTCGCTCCCGACGCGGATGGTGCCGTCGGCCTGGACGACGCCGACGACCATGAGCCCGGTATCCGGGTTGCGCGCCTTGACCATTTCGTTGACCGAAGCCGACGCCATCGGTTCGACGATGCCCGTGATGACGAGATCGCTCTCGCGGAAGACGACCTGCGTCGGCACCCCGCGCCGTACCACCTTGGGGTCGTCGACCGCGTTCAGCGGAATGGGCTGGCCCGGCAGCAAGGTCCGCCGCGCCACCTTTCCGACCACCGCGAGGCGGTTGTCGATCGATACCCGCGCGCCCATCCGGAATGCCCGGTCGACCAGATGCGCGTCGCTGATGACGTCGCCGGGATAGAGCGTCACCGCCGGCACCGGCAGCATGACGCCGTCCGGCGCGGCCTGCGCCGGGCCGAGAACGGACAGCACGAGCAGGGCGGCGGCGAGCAGCGGGGATCGAATCGACGGATGAGCCATGGCAAGTTTCCTCAGCGGATGCCGTTGGAGACGGTGCCGGCCATCTGGTCGGCGGCCGTGATGACCTTGGCGTTCATCTCATAGGCGCGCTGCGCCGCGATCAGCGCCGTGATCTCCTTCACGGGATCGACGTTCGATGCCTCGAGATAGCCCTGGCGCAGCTTGCCGAAGCCGATGCTGGTCGGGTTGCCATCCCGCGGCTGGCCGGAGGCCACGGTCTCGCGGTAGAGATTGCCGCCGAGCGGCTCGAGTCCGGCATCGTTGGCGAAGTTCGCCAGGCTCATCTGGCCGAGCTGGCGCGGCTGGACCTCGCCTGGGATCTTGGCGAGCACCAGGCCGGATTCGTTCACCGTCACGTCGACCGCATCGGCCGGAACCCGGATCACGGGATCGAGCAGGTAGCCGTCCGCCGTGACGATGTCGCCATCGGCATTGGTGTTGAAGGTGCCGGCGCGGGCATAAAGCGTCTCGCCCTCCGGCGCCGTGATCTTGAACCAGCCGCGCCCGTCGATGGCGAGGTCGAGCCGGTTGCCGGTCTGCGTCATCGCGCCCTGGATGTGCAGGTTGCGGATGGCGGCGGCGCGCACGCCGAGACCGAGCGAGGCGCCTTCCGGAATCGAGCCGTCGCCGCCGCGATTGGGCACGCCGCGCGAGCGCTCGGTCTGGTAGAGCAGATCGGTGAATTCCGGCCGCGCCCGCTTGAAGGACGTGGTATTGATGTTGGCGATGTTGTTGGCGATGACTTCGACATTGAGCTGCTGGGCGCTCATGCCGGTCGCGGCGATGGCAAGGACTTTCATTTTTACTGGTTCCTCAGATCGCCATGTGGATGAATTCTTGGTAGGCGGCGACGACCTTGTCGCGCATCGCCATCGCGAGCTGCAGCGACTGCTCCGCCGACATCACCGCCTGGACCACGTCCTGCACCGCAGCCTTGCCTTGCACGCCGGCGACGGCCTGGGCCTCGCCCTGCTGCAGGTTGTCGACGAAATTCTGCGCCACCCCGGCAAAGACCGAGCCGAAATCGGCGCCGGGACTGGCGGCTGCGGCCTCGGCACCGAGGCCCGGCCGGATGCCCGAAGCGCTGATGTTCTGCAGGCCCTGGGTAACCTGGCTCGCAACGGGGGCGAGCGCGGAAATCGCGTTGAGCATCAGCCGTTCCTCAAAAGATCGATGGTCATGGATTGCATCGAGCGCGCCTGCTTGATCATCTGCAGGTTGGCCTCGTAGGAGCGGTTCGCCTCGCGCATGTCCGCCATTTCGAGCAGCATCGAGACGTTCGGCATCTTGACGTAGCCCTTGTCGTCGGCGGCCGGATGGCTCGGCTCGAACTCGACGCGGAACGGCGCCTTGTCGACGCCGACACCCTTGATCTTGACGAGCGAGACGCCCATCGCCCGGTTCATTGCGTTCTCGAAGGTCACCGTCTTGCGGCGATAGGGATCAGCGCCGCGCGTGGTCCCGGTCGACTGGGCATTGGCGAGGTTTTCCGAGACGACGCGCACGCGGGTCGACTGGGCCTGGAGACCGGCGCCGGCGATACGCAGCGAAGCATCAATGGGATCGATCATGGTCTATACTCACCTGCGGCAAGAATTGGGCTGACAAGAGCTGGCGCGGGGCAGGTCAGCCCTTGACCGCCGTCATCATCATCCGGTGGAAGCTTTTCACGATGTTCGTCGTGAAGGCGTAGTTGCGGCTGATGTCTCCGGCCTTGAGCATTTCCTGCTCCAGGCTGACCGAATTGCCGGAATGGACGGTCGACCAGCTGTCCGACTTGCGCGGCCGGGCCGTCAGCGTCTCGGCAGGGGTCGAGGTGATATGGTTCGGCGCGGTCGCGGCGACCGAGAGCGTCGTCTTTCTGACGATGGCCTCGAAGGGCTCGACATCGACGGCCGTGTAGCGCGGTGTATTGGCATTCGCGATGTTCTGCGAAACGGCGTTCTGTCGAACGGCGAGCCAATGCGATTGCTTGGCGGCGAGATCGAAGAGATGAACTGGCTCCACCCGAAGCCTCCATGGTCGTTGCAATGCAACACTAGGAGGATTGACTTGCGTGAAGCTGTCGTCGGCAATTGTAGCAATAAAGGCGTCTCGGACAATAAAGACGTAGCGAATGTCTGAGACCGGGCGAGCTGCAGAGAACTGGCGGATTGCTTGCAGCGCCGGACGCGCAAAATCGCCGCCCTGCCGGCGGTGCACGGCGCCCCCGGCCATGCGGCCGGGGTGAGGCGTCAGGAAATCGTGTAGCCGAGATAGCGCTTGGAATCGATCGGATCGTAACCGAGCTTCGTGCGCAGCTTCTTGCGCAGCTTGCTGACATGGCTTTCGACCACGGCCTCGTCCACCTCGGCATCGAACAGGCCGTAGACGGCGTTGAAGACCTGCGTCTTGGTGACCCAGCGTCCGCGGTTGCGCATCAGGAATTCGAGGATGCGGCGTTCGCGGCGCGGCAGCGCCATCAGCTCGCCCGCGACCTCCGGGTCGCTGCCGTCGAAATGGACCTTGATCTCGCCGAGCGTGACCTCGTCGTCGCTCGAGCGCCGCTTCTCGGAGCGGCGCTGCATCGCGTTGACCCGCGCCAGGATCTCGCGGACATGGACCGGCTTGCGAACCACGTCGTCGACGCCGGCGGCAAACAGTTCCAGCGTCTTCTCGAGCGAGCTGGCCTCGTTCATCGCGATCACCGGCGCCTGCGAACGGCGGCGGATCATCGTTGGGAAAGTCGAGCGCTCCGCACAGTCACCGATCAGGAAAGCCTCGACGGTGCTGAGATGGTCGGCCGGCGTGTCCTCGACCCACTCCTGGAAGCGCGACGGAGTAAAGCCGATGGCGGGAACGCCCTCGCCAGTAAACAGCGATTGATACCCCTCGGTCACCAGGACCCGGTCGTCGATCACGATATACATAGATACCCCCCAGCATCGTCAGCGCCCCATCTCGAATGAGTTGGAAGCACTGTGACGCTATGGAACGTCTTAGAAAGGGTCAACACGATAATGCTGCATCGCGACATGAGAAGAAACACTGCGGAAACCTCGATTAAAGACCCGTATACGGATTTATTTGAATAGATATACTTTTTGTTTACCATAAAAAAATTGACGACGACCGCGCTGCGCTTTTGATGAGGCGGCGACTGGTCTGGCGAGACTGGATGCAGCCCCCCGGGACGCGCCATCCGGGCGCCAAAGACGCCGATCTTGAGGCCCTATAGTATAATGAGTGAAATCACGTTGATTCCACCGTCCGGCAAGATCGGGATTTGGCTAAATATTTACACGCCGTATTCCGAAAGCTCCGCACAAGCAAATCAGGATGGAATGCCAGTCGAAAGCTTCGCTTGGAGATTGGCAGATGAGCATTTTTGGTATCATGCGGACCGGCGTCTCGGGCATGGCCGCCCAGGGAAGCAAGCTGGGCGCGGTCAGCGATAATATCGCCAACGTGAATACGGTCGGCTACAAGCGGGCCTCGACCGAATTCTCCTCGCTGATCTCCGAGGGCAATCACAGCGAATACAATTCGGGCGGCGTCGAGACCACGACCCGCTACGCCATCTCCGACGAGGGCCTGATCATGGGCTCGACCTCGAAGACGGACCTCGCCATCAAGGGCAACGGCTTCTTCATCGTCACCGATGCCGGCGGCACGCCCTACATGACCCGCGCTGGCTCCTTCGTGAAGAACGGCAGCCAGGAACTGGTCAATTCGGCCGGCTTCTACCTGATGGGCTATCCCATCCAGAACGGCGACCCGGCCGTCGTCGCCAACAGCCTCGACGGGCTCGAGCGCATCAACCTCGCCAACGTCTCCTACGAGGCGACCCCGACGACCAGCGGAACGCTGAAGGGCGTGCTCGATTCGAATGCGACGGTGATCGCGCCCGGCGTCCTGCCCTCCGACAACGTCGCCGGCAGCACCTATTCAAGCAAGGCCTCGATCGTCAGCTACGACAGCCTCGGCAACAAGAAGTTCCTCGACGTCTACATGGCCAAGACCGGGACCGCGCCGGACACCTGGCAGGCCGTGGTCTTCGACCAGTCGACCGCGACGGCAGGCGGCTTCCCTTATGGCGCCGCCGGTTCCCCGGCCCTGGCGACGGTGCCGCTGGCCTTCGGCCCCACCGGCCAGCTCACCACCGCGCCCGCGACCTTCACCGTCGCGATCCCGGGCGGCTCCACCGCGACCATCGATTTCAGCCAGGTCTCGCAGGTCGCGACCGGCGAGACGGCCCTGGAACTGGCCGTCGACGGCAATGCGCCGAGCGCGGTCGAGACGGTCGAGATCGCCGACGACGGCACGGTCTATGCCGTCTTCGAGAACGGCGCGCGCCGCGCCACCTACCGGGTCCCGCTCGCCACGGTGCCCAGCGCCGACCAGCTCACCCCGCAATCGGGCAACGTCTATTCGGTCAGCGCCAAATCCGGCGACGTCATCGTCGGCTTCCCCGAGACCGGCAGCTTCGGCTCGATCCGGGCCGGCGCGCTCGAACAGTCGAATGTCGACCTCGCCACCGAGCTGACCGCGATGATCGAGTCGCAGCGCAGCTACACGGCGAATTCCAAGGTGTTCCAGACGGGGTCCGAAATCCTCGACGTCCTGGTCAACCTGAAGCGCTGAACGAACGCGCAAGGTTGAAACGACGCAAAAAAGAGAGACGGGGACCGACCCATGAGCCTTTCATCAGCCCTGAACGTGGCGCAGTCGTCCCTGACGGCGACCTCGACCCAGACCTCCGTCCTCTCCCGCAACGTCGCCGGCGCCGACGACCCGAACTACAACCGCAAGGCCGGCACCCTGGTCACGACCTATGGCGGGGCGGTGAGGGTCGCCTCGATCAGCCGTGCGATGGATTCGGTCCTGTTCTCGGCCAAGCTCGGCTCGACCTCCACGACCTCGGCGCAGCAGGCGATCGTTGACGCGCTCGATCAGCTCGAGGCGACGGTGAACGATCCGGAGCTCGACCAGTCGCTGGCGGCCAAGCTCGGCAACCTGACCAACGCGCTCCAGCAATACGGCGTGACGCCGGATGACCCGCTGCTCGCCCAGAACGTCCTCACCAAGGCGACCGAGCTCGTCCGCACGCTCAACGAGGCGAGCGACACCGTCCGCACCGTGCGCCAGCAGGCCGATGCCGATATGAGGCTCGGCGTCGATCGCGTGAACGGCCTCCTGGCCGAGTTCGAGGTCGCCAACAAGGCCATCGTCAAGGGCAGCCAGTCCGGCGCCGACATCACCGACCAGCTCGACACCCGCGACCGCATCCTCTCGCAACTATCGGAGGAGATCGGGATCAGCGTGGCGACCCGGCCGAACAACGACATGGTGATCTACACCGATGGCGGCGTGACGCTGTTCGAGACCGTGCCGCGCTCGGTGTCGATGGTGCCGAACTTCTCGCTGGGGGCCGGCACCTCCGGCAACGCGGTCCATGTCGACGGCGTGCCGGTGACCGGCGCCAACGCGATCATGCCGATCAAGTCCGGCCAGATCTACGGCTCCTCCATCGTCCGCGACGAGATCACCGTCACCTATCAGACCCAGCTCGACGAGATCGCGCGCGGCCTCGTCGAGGTCTTCGCCGAAAGCGACCAGACCGGCGTCGGGCCGGACCAGGCCGGGCTGTTCACCTATGGACCGCCGCCCGGCCCCGCCGCCATTCCGGCCACCGGCGTGATGGTCGCGGGCCTCGCCGGCGCGATCCGCGTCAATGCCAATGCCGACCCCTCGCAGGGCGGCGATCTCGACCGCCTGCGCGACGGGGGCATCTCCGATCCGCTCGATCCCAACTACAATTACAACGCCTCGGGCGCAGCGGGTTTCCCGGATCGCATCCAGGGCCTGCTGACCAGCCTCGGCACCGGCCGCAGCTTCGACCCCGTCACCGGCGCGGACCCGACCGACACACTTGTCGGTTTCGCCGGCTCATCGGTCGGCTGGATCGAGGCCAAACGCCAGACCTCGACGCAGACGCTCGGCTACGAGACCGCACTGCTCCAGCGCACGACGGCCGCGCTCTCCAACGTCACCGGCGTCGACATCAACGAGGAGATGACCCTGATGATGGAGCTGGAGCGCTCCTTCAACGCCTCCTCGACCCTGATTACCACCATCGACCGGATGCTGGCGGCATTGCTCGCGGCTGTGAGGTAACACCATGAAGACGAGCTTCATCTCCAACCAGTCGCTGTCGAGCACGCTGCGCAGCGCGGTGCTGAAGGCGCGGGAAAGCCTGGCCGACGCCACCCAGGAAGCCACGACGATGCGCCATGCCGATATCGGCCTGACGCTGGGCGGCAGCACCGGCAAGACGATCGGCCTGCGCGACCAGTACAACCGGCTGAACGGCATCGTCGACACCAACGGCCTCGTCTCCTCGCGGCTCGAGGTGACGCAGAAGGCGCTGGACGGCATGCGCGAGACGGCCGAGAAATTCCTCGCCACGCTGATCAGCGTCCGCGACGGCGACAAGGGCGCCGATGTGCTCAAGTCGGAGGCCAAGAACAACCTCCAGGCGATGACCGCCTCGCTCAATGCCTCGACCAGTGGGCAGTTCGTCTTCGCCGGCATCAACACGCAGCAGCGGCCGATCACCGACTATTTCGCCACGCCGGCCCCGGCCAACAAGGCGGCGATCGATGCGGCCTTCAGCGGATATTTCGGCTTCGCCCAGAATGCGCCCGGCGTCGCGAACATCACGCAGGCCGATATGACGACCTTCCTGCAGACGGTGCTGCCGACGCAGTTCGCCGACCCCGCCTGGGGCGCCAACTGGTCCTCGGCGCTCGACCAGAACATGACCAGCCGCATCTCGCTGAGCGAGGTCGTCGAGGTCTCGACCAACGCCAACACCCAGACGACGCGGGACATGGCCATAGCCTATACGCTGGCCTTCGACCTCGGCACCGAAAATCTCAACACCAATGCCTTCCGCGCGGTCGTCGATGCCAGCATCGACAGCATCAACAAGGCGATCCTCGGCCTGACGGCGACGCAGGCCCAGCTCGGCGCCATCGAGGAACGGGTCAAGGTCTCGAGCGAACGGCTGACGATCCAGCGCGACATCATGGTCAAGCAGATCCAGGCCTTCGAGAACGTCGATCCCTATGAGGCGAATGTGCGCGTCACCGACCTCACGACACAGCTCGACACCTCCTACGCGCTCACCGTCAGGATCCAGCAGTTGAACATCCTGAAATATATGAGCTGAACCCGGACTCCGGCCGCCACCGCCGCCGGGGTGCCCCCACTGCGCGACATCGATCCGGCGCCCGCCAGACGGCAGGGCGACAGGACAGCCGCGCGCCGACCGCGCCAGATTCCCTCTCCAACCAGCCCCGGAGACGCTCCATGTATCACAACTCCTACGCGGCCGTGGCCGAGGACGACTTCGCCCTGGCGCGCGCCAACGAATGGCGCGCGCTCGACCGGGCGGTCGTCCTGCTCGAGGAAGCCCGCCCGACCGGCTCCGCCTCGCCGGAGACCATCGAGGCCGTGACTTTCCTTCGCCGGCTATGGACCTTGCTGATCGAGGATCTTGCCAGCGCCGAGAACGCCCTGCCGGAAGCCTTGCGGGCCTCGCTGATCTCGATCGGGATGTTCGCGCTGCGGCAGGGCGAGGCGCTCCGCCTCGGCCAGTCCGACGATTTCGAGTCGGTCATCGACGTCAACAAGATGATCCGCGACAGCCTGGCCTGATACGGAGGACGAACAAGACGATGAACCTTTCCCTGCGCGCCCACGAGAAGATCTACATCAACGGAGCGATCCTCAAATTCGATCGCAAGGTCAGCCTCGAGCTGATGAACGACGCGACCTTCCTGCTGGAAACCCATGTCATCCAGCCGGACGAGACGACGACCCCGCTGCGACAGCTCTATTTCGTCGTGCAGACGATGCTGATCGATCCGAAGAACGCCGGCACCGCCCGGCTGCTGTTCGACCGCATGTTGATGACGACGGCCTGTATCTTCGAGGATGCCACCGTTCTCCTCGGCCTGCAGCGCGTCGACGCGCTGATCGCCGAGGAGCGCCATTTCGAGGCGCTGAAGCAGTTGCGTGCGCTCTACCCGGCCGAGGCCGCCATCCTCGCAAGCTCCGGGCAGGCTCGGGAGCCTATCTTCGAGAAGACGATGCCGAAGATGGCGGTCGTCGCAGCGAGGCTCGACTCGCACGTCGCTTGAAGCAGGCGCGCCGGCCGGTGGCAGGCGCGCGGCTTCCAACATTGCAGAGGCGATCATGGACGTAAGCAGCATTCAGAACACGACGACGAACGGCGGCTCGGTGTCGACGAACAACGCCAAGAGCGCCATGGGCGACTACAACACCTTCCTGCAACTCCTGATCGCGCAGGCGAAGAACCAGGATCCGACCAACCCGACCGATCCGGCGCAATACGTCCAGCAATTCGCCTCCCTGTCGCAGGTCGAGCAGTCGGTCACGACCAATGCCAAGCTCGACCAGATCATCGCCGGACTCGAGGCGCTGAAGCCCACGACCACCGAAACGTGAGGGGCCGGCCATGAACGAGGCCGATGCTCTCGACATGATGCGCGACGCCGTCTGGGCCATCATCCTCGGCGCCGGGCCAGCGGTCGCGGCCGCCATGACCATCGGCATCGCGATCGCGCTGATGCAGGCCCTGACGCAGATCCAGGAGGCGACGCTGACCTTCGTGCCGAAGATCGTCGTCATCCTGATCGTGATGGCGACCACCGGCACCTTCACCGGCGCGCAGATCTTCGCCTTCACCGAACGCGTCTACGGGCGGATCGAACGCGGCTTCTGAGCTGCACTCCGGCCCCCCGGCGCCATATCCGACGACAGGACATCAGCTCAGCATGGCGACGCAGAACCTCATTACCGGCAAGGTCGCGGGCCGGGGCGCCGCTTCGGGCGCAGGCGCTGCCGCGCCGCCGGCGAGCCGCCGCGACATCGGCTTCGCGGTCGGCATCGTCGGCATCCTGTCGATCCTGTTCCTGCCGATCCCCGCTTTCGTCATCGATCTCGGTCTCGCCTTCTCGATCGCGCTGTCGGTGCTGATCCTGATGGTCTCGCTCTGGATCAAGAAGCCGCTCGAATTCTCGTCCTTTCCGACGATCCTGCTGGTCGCGACGATGCTGCGGCTCTCGCTCAACATCGCCACGACGCGCGTCATCCTCTCGCATGGCAACGAGGGTTCGCATGCGGCGGGCTACATCATCGACGGCTTCGCCCGCTTCGTCATCGCCGGCGACTTCGTCATCGGCCTGATCGTCTTTATCATCCTCGTCACGGTGAACTTCATTGTTATCACCAAGGGCGCGACCCGCATCGCCGAGGTCGGCGCCCGTTTCACGCTCGATGCCATCCCCGGCAAGCAGATGGCGATCGACGCCGATCTCTCCGCCGGGCTGATCGACGCGCCCGAGGCCCAGCGTCGCCGCCACGAGCTCGAGGAGGAAAGCTCCTTCTTCGGCGCCATGGACGGCGCCTCGAAATTCGTCCGCGGCGACGCCATCGCCGGCCTGATCATCACCGCGGTCAACATCCTCGGCGGCATCATCATCGGCGTGACGCGCCATGGCATGACGCTGTCCCAATCCTCGGATGTCTTCGTCAAGCTCGCCGTCGGCGACGGTCTCGTCACCCAGATTCCGGCCCTGATCGTCTCGCTCGCCGCCGGCCTGCTCGTCTCCAAGGGCGGCACGCGCGGCACGGCGGAACAGGCGATCCTCGGCCAGCTCGGGCATTATCCGCGCGCGCTCTTCGTCGCCTCCTTCCTGATGGCGATCCTGGCGGTGGTCCCAGGCCTGCCGCTGCTGCCCTTCGCCCTGCTCGGCGGGCTGATGGCATTCGTCGGCCACACCATCCCCAAGCGCATCGCCGAGCGCGCTGCCGCCGCCGAGGAGGTCCGCGCGATGGAGGCCGAGGAGGCCGCCCGCGAAACCAAGGACACGATCAAGGAATCGCTGCAGACGGCCGAGATCGAACTCTGCCTGGGCAAGCAGCTCGCCGCGGAAATGCTGAATTCCCACAGCGAACTGGCGCATCGCGTCAGCAAGATGCGCAAGAAATTCGCCCAGCAATACGGCTTCGTCGTTCCGGAGATCAAACTCTCCGACAGCCTGAAACTGCCACCCAAATCCTATGAATTCCGCATCCATGGTACCGTCGCTGCCACTGGCGAGATGCGGCCCGGCAGCATGCTGGTCGTGGTCGGCGACGGCCGCATGCCCGATCTGCCGGGCGAGGAGGTTCGCGAGCCGGCCTTCGGCGTCAAGGCGATGTGGGTCTCGGAGAGCTACGCCAACGAGGTCAAGCGCGAGGGCATGCAGCCGGTGGACCGGCTCTCCGTCCTGCTCACCCATCTCAGCGAAACCATCCGCAAGAATCTGGGCCAGCTCCTGTCCTACAAGGACATGCGCGCCCTGCTCGACCGGCTCGGGCCCGAATACAAGAAGCTGCTCGACGAGATCTGCCCGGCGCATATGTCGCTGTCGAGTCTCCAGGCCGTGCTGCGCCTCCTGCTGGCCGAGCGGGTCTCGATCCGCAACCTCCATCTGATCCTGGAGGTCATCGCCGAGATCGCCCCGCATGTGCGCCGTGCCGAGCAGATCGCCGAGCATGTCCGCATGCGCATGGCCCAGCAGATCTGCGGAGACCTGACCGATGGCGGCGTCCTCAACATGCTGCGCCTCGGCAATCGCTGGGACCTCGCCTTCCATGAGAGCCTGCGCCGTGACGCCAAGGGCGAGGTCGTCGAGTTCGACATCGATCCGCGCCTGATCGAGGAATTCGCCGCGGAAGCGACGACCGCCGTCCGCTCCCGCATGGACCACGGCCAGCACTTCGTGCTCGTCACCAGCCCGGATGCGCGCCCCTATGTCCGCATGATCGTCGAACGCATCTTCCCGGCGCTGCCGGTGCTCTCGCATGTCGAGATCGCGCGCGGGCTGGAGGTCAACCTGCTGGGCACAATCTCGTGACGCCGGTCACGCCCGACACGCTGCTGCATGCCTTCCTGATCTTCTGCCGCATCGGGGCCTGCCTGATGCTGATGCCGGGCTTCTCCAGCCCGCGCGTCCCGGTCCGGTTCCGGCTGCTCATCGCCATCGGCGCGACGCTGGCGCTGGCCCCCTTCGTCCTGCCGGCCTTCGCGCCCTTCGCTGACCCTGGCCCGGCGACGCTGCTGCGCATCATCGTTGCGGAGACGATGACCGGCGCCCTGATCGGGCTGATGGCGCGCTTCTTCTTCCTCGCCTTGCAGACGATCGCCACCGCGATGGCGACGACGGCGGGACTCGGCCAATTGCCCGGACTGCCGATCGACGAGGCCGAGGCCTCCGCCCCCTTCGTCACGCTGATCACCATGACGGCGGCGACGCTGATGTTCGTCACCAACCAGCATGCCGAGGTCATCCGTGCGCTGGCCGGCTCCTATACGCGCATCGCGCCCGGCACGGCGCTGGACGCCCAGGCCGGCCTGATCCAGATCGCAGACCGCGCCTCGGAGACCTTCTATCTGGCGCTGCGCATCGGCAGCCCCTTCATGATCTACGGCATCGTCGTCAATCTCGCGATCGGCTTGATGAACAAGCTGACGCCGCAGATCCCCGTCTATTTCATCTCCCTGCCCTTCGTCATCGCGGGCGGCCTGTTCCTGCTCTATTTCTCCGGCCCCGAGACACTGCGGCTGTTCATCGCCGCCTTCTCGACCTGGCTCCAGCGCGGCTGAACCGCGATGCAGGGCAAGCGCCTGAAAGCGATCGAGCGGATGCTGGCGATCCAGTCCCGCATCCGCAAGCTCGCCGAATGGCGCCAGAAGGCGATCGAGCTGAAGGCCGTGGCTGCCCGCGAGGAATCGCGTGCCCTCGTCGTCTCGCTCAACGGCGACGGGCCGACCGGCGGCCTCTTCGCCGACATGACGGCGCGACGCCTGCACCGCGTCGGCGTCGCGATCTGGGAGTTCGAGGCGGCCGCCGCCGAGCAGGCGAAACGGGTGCTCGCCGAAACCGGGCGCGAGAAGCGCACCGCCCGCCTCGTCGACCATGTCTGCAAGATCAAGCTGCGCACCGACCAGGATGGCGCGCTCGTCGAGATCATGGATGCGCTCGAAGGCAAGCGAGCCGCGGATATCTGAGATCGCGGCGGCGAAATCTGTCTGCGGCAGATGATGTCCTGCGCAAGCCTGGAATAAGCCTGACCGGGCAGGATGAAGCCAGATCGTACAACGACCATGGAAGGTGCCAATGGCGATTTCTCCTCCGTCGGATATCGTTCTGGACGTCGCGCGCGCCGCCGACCCCATGCGTCAGCAGGTCGCCTTCGACAGACTCCAGCGCATCGGCTCGGGCGCGGCCGGAACCCAGTTCGCAGCAGCCGTCGACGAGGCGGCCCCTGCTGCCGCAGCGCCCGGCCTCGCTGGCGCCCGCGAGAAGTTTGCAAGCCTTGCGCCGGCTAAATTCGCGGCTGCCGCCAATGCGCCTCAGACGAAAAGCGCCAAGACCCTGCAGCAATTCGAGGCGCAGGTGATCTCCACCTTCATCGAGCAGATGATGCCGGAGGCCTCGGCGAACAATTTCGGCAGCGGCACCTCCGGCAACGTCTGGCGCTCCATGCTCTCCGAGCAGATCGCCAACCAGGTCGCCAAGGCCGGCGGTCTCGGCATCCGCGAAAAGGTCGAGGCGGCGATCGCCGCACGCAGCGGCTCGGACCCCTCCGCCGCAGCGGGCAGCGCCGTCGCCGCGGCGAACAAGGTTCTCGACGGCAGGCTTGCCGGTGCCAATGCGCGCGACCTCGCCATCCCGCTGGCGGTCGAGCAGCGCTTCCTCAACCTGACCCGCCCCGCCACCACCGGCGGGGTCACGCGCTCCAACTTCCGACAGGCCTGACGCATCATGAGCGACCTCAGCGAGACCCCGAAACCCGCCGATGCGCAGCCGTCCGGCCTGCCGGTTGTGGCACCGCAGCTCGTCACCCTGCAGGGCGAGCTTCTGATCGAGACGGCGCCGCCCGCAGGCGCCTCGCGCGCGATGTGGTCCGTTCTCGAACGCCTCGAACAGGCGCTCGATCACGAGACAGCGGAGCTGATGGCGCTGCGCAGTGCAGACTTCAACCGCCTCAACGAGATCAAGAGCCGGCTGCTCCTCGACGCCAGCCGCGCCATGCGCGCCATGCGCGACGAGGTCAGTGACGGCAGGCTGATCGCGCGCCTCTCGACGCTGCGGCTCAAGCTCGAGCACAACCGTCTCGCCATCGGCATGCATCTCGACGCGGTCCGCGAGATCGCCTCGGCCATGACCAACACGCTGATCGACGCCGAGTCGGACGGCACCTACTCCGCGACCTCCCGCATAGCCGGCGCGCCGAGCGCCAAGGCGCACGCCTCGTGACGACGGCGCGGCTCCTCATCCTCGGCGTCTGGATCTGCGGCGTCACGCTGGTCTCGGGCCATCTCGCCCTGACCTGGCGCGCGGAAGCGCCGCCGGCCTCCGAGACACCATTCTTCGAGGGTCTCGAATATGAGGAGACGGCGCTGATTCATGTCCCGATCATCGCCAATGGCGAGGTCCAGGGCTATGTCGCCGCCCAGTTCGTCTTCACGGCCGATGCGCGCACCATGCGGCAGATGACCGTGAAGCCTCACGCCTATGTCCGCGACGAGGCGCTGCGGGCGATCTACTCGAATGCGAAGGTGGATTTTTCCCGGCTTGAGCGCGTCGACATCGACGCCCTGCTCAAGACCGTGAAGACCAACGTCAACAGCCGCCTCGGCGGCGATCTGGTCAAGGACGTTCTGGTCAAGGAATTCAACTACGTTCGCAAGGACCAGCTCCGGAGCTGACGCCTGCCTTCGCCGCGCTCTTCGTTAGCCTGCGAAGGCCCTTGCTCGAAGCGCTTTGCAATGAGCTGACGCTTCAGAAACGCGCCGTCATCCTGGACAAGCCGCGCAGCCGCGCAGATCCGGGATCCATCGTAGAGCACAGCGCCGCATGATGGTTCCCGGGCCGACCTGCGGTCGTCCGGGATGACGGCGCGTTTCCTTGCGCGCTCGGAAGTCGATTGCGTTATCCCTGCAGCGTGCTCGCCAGATCCTTGAACGCGTCCTGGCTGAGCGCCGCGCTCATATCCTGGTGCAGCGCCTCGTAGATCTTGGGAACCAGCACGATCGCCTTGTCGAGTTCGGCATCGGCACCGGCCTGGTAGCCGCCCATCAGGCGCAGGTCGCGCGTATCCTCGAAGCGGGCGACGAGCGCCTTCATACGCGAGGCGAGGCCGCGCTGCTCGGGCGTCCAGACGTGATGCGCCAGGCGCGAGACCGAGCCCAGCACGTTGACGGCCGGATAGCGGCCCTGGTCGGCGATGGCGCGGTCGAGCACGAGATGGCCGTCAAGCGTGCCGCGAATCGAGTCGGCGACAGGGTCGTTATGGTCGTCGCCGTCGATCAGCACGGAGAAGATGCCCGTGATCGTGCCGGTGCCTTCGATGCCGGGGCCGGCACGCTCGAGCAGCTTCGGCAACGTGCTGAATACGCTCGGCGTATAGCCCCGCGCCACCGCCGGCTCGCCCGCCGCCAACGCGACGTCGCGGGCCGCATGGGCAAGGCGGGTGACGGAATCGATGATCAGCAGGACGTCCTCGCCCTGGTCGCGGAAATATTCGGCCACCGCCATCGCGGTGTTCGGCGCGAGGCGGCGCATCATCGCGCTCTCGTCGCTGGTCGAGACGACGGCGACCGCATGCGCACGCATGGCGCCCAGCGTATCGTCGAGGAATTCGCGCACCTCGCGGCCGCGCTCGCCGACCAGCCCGATGACGATCGTCGTGAAGCCCGGCGCCCGCGCCAGCATCGAAAGCAGGCTCGACTTGCCGACGCCCGATCCGGCGAAGACGCCGATGCGCTGTCCGGCGCAGAGCGGCGTGAACAGGTCGATCACCTTGACGCCGGTGCGGATCGGCCGCGTCACGCGCGCCCGCTTCATCGCCTCCGGCGGCGGCCCGTCGGCCGGCATCGCCTTCTCGCCCGGCAGGAGCGGCCCGCCCTCGTCGATAGCCTCGCCGAAAGCATTGATAACGCGCCCTTTCCAGCTCTGCGCCGGACGGAGGGCGAGCGGCCCGGCGACGCTCGCGCGCGCACCCAGGCCCACGCCGACCGTCGTCGCGAAGGGCTTCACCAGCACGCCGTCGCGGTCGATCCGGATCGCCTCGCCGAGTTCCTCGCGGCCATTGGTCGAGAGCGCGATGCGCTCTCCCAGCCGCACGAAGCGCGACAGGCCGCGCACCCGCAAAGCCGCCGGCGTGACCTCGGAGACCGAACCGCTGATCGCGACCAGCTCATGCGGCTGGGGGCCGCCGGCAAGCGCATGTTCGAGCGTGTGAGCGCGTTCATCGCAATCCTTCTGTCGGCGGCGCGGTCTCGGACGGGTGCGGGGCGGGTGAGAGCCCGCTCAGCTCTCGCCGAGCGAACGGATCGCGCCGTCGACGGCCTTCTCGCCCTTGTCGATCGCGTTCGCGGCGCTCTCGAAGGCGCGCGTCACCGCGATCAGCTTGGTCATCTCGCGGATCGGATTGACGTTCGAGCCCTCGACATAGCCCTGGCGCACGCCGTTGACGACGAAATCGAGGATCGCCGTCGCCGGCCGGTCCGGGATGACGCCGGAGTTCTCGTGGCGCTGGAGCTTGGCCGCCGGATCGATAGAGAACAGGCCGATCGCGCCGACCTGCTGGTTGCCCTGCCAGATCATGCCGTCCTTGGCGATGGTCGGCGGGCCACCTTCCGGGTCGAGCTGCATCGGCGCGCCGCCGGCATCGAGCACCGGATGGTCGGACAGCGTTCGCAGCTCGCCCTGTGGCGACATCTTCATGCGCCCGTCGCGGGTGTAGACGGTGCCCGCCGGCGTATTGATCGCAAGCCAGCCCTCGCCCTCGACCGCGACGTCGAGCGGGTTGCCCGTCTTGTCGAGCCCGCCCTGGATGCGGCTGATATAGGTCTCGCCCGGGGAGGCGAAGGAGACGCCGTCCGGCCCCTTCTTCGACAGGAAGGTGCTGAACTTGACCTCCTCGGCCCGGAAGCCCGCCGTGTTCATGTTGGCGACGTTGCGGGCCAGCGTCTCCATGCGCTTCTCGAGCACGAGTTGGGACGACAGGCCGACATAGATCGAAGGCTGCATGGTCAAAGGCCCCCGAGGCGCAGGTTTTGGATGCTGAAGAGCACATCCGTGCTCATGCCGGCTGCGGCCGGCGGCCCGACGAGGATCGTCAGCGCGCTGCTGGCGGCCGCCTGGTTGCTCGAGAGATCGGCGAGCGCAGCGAAACGCGTCAGGAAGTTCTTCACCCCGTCGGCATTCTTCAACGTCTCGAAATCGAGCTTCTTCGAGATCATCGCCGCCTGCTGGTCGATCGGGATCATCGAAGTCGAGGACGGGATGCCGAGCGCGGTCTGGACCACTTTCAGCAGCGCCGGATCGGCCAGGACCTGGAAGGCATTGGTCAGCCCGGAGGCCTTGCGCTCGAAATACAGCGCCAGGCGGACATTCTCGTTCTGGCTGCCCTGCTCTTCCTCGAAGGCCTGGCGCACATAGCGCTCGGTCAGCGGCTTCTGGGTCCGGTCGAAGCTCGTCGTCGCCGAGCCGTAGCGGGCGAAATTGAACGTCGTCGCGAGTTCCTTGTAGCGCGGATCGGAGAGCTTGTTGGCGAAGGTCTTCGAGCCGTCGATGCCTTCGGCCAGAACCTTGCGGATCAGGCCCTTCGCATAGGTCATCTCTTCGAGACCCATGGCTTTCATCGCGTAGCGATAGAGCCGATCGTTCGACATGAAGTCGTCGATCGATTTGATCTCGCTGATATGCTTCAGGTAATACTCGGTCTCGTTGGCCGTCTGCGGCTTCGCAGCCGCGCGTTCCAGGGATTTGGGCAGGTTTCGCGTCGCCGCCTGGAAAGCCACCATGGTCGTTGTCATCGCACTCTCCCGGCGACGGAAGCCTATGTCCGCTCGTCTTGAATCATGCTCCCGCGCAAGGCTTGCGTGGACCTGACCCAGTGCAGCGCCAGTCTTTTCAGCTTCACGCAAGCCATCTCGTCTACGCCTCGACTTGCGGTTTGCGAGCGTGTGCAGTTTGCGAGAAGGAGCGGCGCGTTGAGCGTACTAATCGGATTGTTGATTGCGGTGGGTTCTCTCATCGGCGGCTTCGCAGCCATGGGCGGACATGTCGCCGTGCTCTGGCAGCCCTGGGAGCTCGTCATCATCCTCGGAACGGCGGTGGGAACCTACATCGTCGCCAATCCGATCAAGACGGTCGCCGATACCGGCACCGCCGTGATGGAGGCGATGCGCAACGACACGCCGAGCCAGGCCCATTATTTCGAAGTCCTCGGCGCGCTCTATGCGCTGATGCGAGAGCTGCGCAACAAGGGCCGCGCCGAGATCGAGCAGCACATCGAGACGCCGTATGAATCGACGCTGTTCGCCAGTTATCCGGGCGTCCTCGCCAACCGCGAGCTGACCACCTTCATCTGCGACTATTTCCGGCTGATCATCGTCGGCAAGGCCCAGGCCCATGAGGTCGAGGCCCTGCTCGACGAGGAGATCACCAGCCATCTCCAGGACAGGCTCAAGCCCTATTTCGCGCTCGGCACCGTCTCCGAGGCCCTGCCCGCCCTGGGGATCGTCGCCGCCGTGCTCGGCGTCATCAAGGCGATGGGCGCGATCGACCAGTCGCCGGCCCTGCTCGGCGGCTTCATCGGCGCCGCCCTGGTCGGCACCTTCGCCGGAATCTTCTTCTCCTATGCGGTGATCGGGCCGATCTCGCTGAAGGTCAAGACGACGCGGGAGAAGCAGGCGCGGGTCTACATCGTGGTCAAGCAGACCCTGCTCGCTTTCATCAACGGCGCCGCGCCGCAGGTCGCGCTCGAATATGGCCGCAAGGTCATCTCGGCGGCGGAACGGCCCTCGATCGACGAGGTCGAGGACAAGACGATCAGCGGCGGCAGCCAGCGCGCCCCCGCCAATGACCGCGCGCAGAAGGAAGCCGCCTGATGAGCACCGCCGCCCAAGCGATCCGCGAGGACAAGCTCCTCGAATCGACCGGCATCTCGATCGACCGACTGCCGATGCTGCGCATGGTCTTCGACCGGCTGGCGACCGGCTGCGCCGACGACGTTCGCCAGATGTCGACCTCGCCGACCTATTTCTCCGTCGCCAACGTCCAGAGCCAGCGGATCGGCGATGCCCTCAACGCCCATGCCCACAACACCATCGCCGGCATCTTCCACTCGCCGGAGTGGGATTCGCGCATCCTGATCGGCTTCGACCGCGACTTCATCTTCACCCTGATCGAGGTGCTGTTCGGCGCCGACGGCAGCGAGCGCCCCTACAAATACGAGCCCGACTTTCCCGACGACGAGCGGCCCTACACCCCGATCGAGATCCAGGTGGCGCAGGCGCTGTTCGAGCTCGCCGCCAAGAATCTCCAGGCCGCCTTCAGCCCGGTCTGCGATGTGACCTTCATCTTCGAGCAGGTCGAGACGCGGATGTATTTCGCCGCCATCGGCAGCCGCAGCAACCTCGCGGTGAAGTCGCAGCTTCTGGTCCAGGGACTCGATAATTGCGGGCAGATGTTCGTCGTCATCCCGCAGACGGCGCTGAACCCGATCCGCCAGAGCCTCACCCGCGTCGTCTCCGGCCACACCACCGTCAAGGACCAGCGCTGGACCCGCCAGATCCAGACCGAGGTCCACAAGACCGAGGTCAAGCTGAAGGCGATCCTCGAGGAGCGCCCGATGACGCTGGGCGAGATCAGCGAACTGAAGATCGGCCAGGTGATCGAGCTGCAGGCCTCGCCGCGCTCCCAGATCCAGCTGCAATGCAACGACGAGACCGTCTTCTGGTGCCAGCTTGGCCAGCGCGACGGATCCTATGTCCTGCGCGTCCAGGACAGCGCCAACCAGGAGCAGGAGTTTTTCGATGATCTTCTATCTCGGTGAGACCGTGCTTTTCGCCGCGCTGCTGCTGACCAGCCTGCAGGTCCTGCGGATGCGTAACGAGCTCAAGCGCATGCGCGCCTATCATGCCGAATTCCAGCAGGTCTTCGGCAAGACCGAGGCCGCGCTCGGCGCGATCCAGGCGACGGTCCGCGATCTCCAGGCCAGCGGCCGCGAGGTCGTCGAGGAACTCGGTCTGCGCATCGACGCCGGCCGCCGCCTCGTCAGCGATGTCAAGATCGTCTGCGCGAACCTCGAGGCGCCGCGCGCCAGGGCGGACCGCAACGCCAACGCGGCCTGACGCAGCCTTTCCGACCCAGCCTTCCCTCCAGGAGCCCCCCATGAAGAAGCCGAGCAAGCCCGTGAAGCTGTCCGACCTCGCCATCGCCGAGGAGCCGGCCGATGCCGCCCTTCTCGAGACCGGAGCCGGCGACACCGAGGCGCCGGAGAGCGACGAGGCGCCCGGCGTCGCGAGCGACCCGCTCAATCTCGACGCCGTGCTGCGCATCCCGGTGACGATCCAGGTCGTCCTCGGCAGCGCCACCATGCAGGTCGCCAATCTGATGAAGCTGCGCCGCGGCGCCGTCGTGCCGCTCGACCACCGCGTCGGCGAGCCGGTCGATGTCGTCGTCAACGGGCGCATCGTCGCGCGCGGCGAAGTCGTGATCGTCGAGGACGACAACAGTCGCTTCGGCGTGTCGCTGACCGAGATCGTCGGCGTCCAGGCCAAGTTCGAAGAGTGAGGCCAGGACAGTCGATGACGGGGACCGCGAAAGACAACCGGGGCAGCGCCGCGACGGCGTCCGTCCTGACGAGGCCGTCCCAGCTCGGCGGCGCCGGCAAGGCGGCCGTGCTGGTGCTCGCGATGGGCAAGCCGCTCGCCGGGCGCATGCTGAAGCATCTCGACACGGGCGAGGTTCGCGCGCTGATGCGCCGCGCCGCCGAACTCGGCCCGGTCGCCGCCGACGACATCGCCGATCTGGTCGACGAGTTCAGCGATCAGTTCTCGCGCGGCATGAACCTGGTCGGGTCGCCGAGCGAAGTCCAGAAGCTGCTCACCGGCGTGCTCCCGCCCGAGGAGATCACCGAGATCATCGGCGAGACCGCGGAAGCCGCCAACCGCTCGATCTGGGACCGCATCTCGCAGATGCCCGAGAGCGCGCTCGCGGGCTATCTCGCCAAGGAGCATCCGCAGACCGCCGCCTATGTGCTCTCCAAGCTGAAGCCCTCCTGCGCCTCGCGGGTGATGACGCAGTGGCCGGCCGACAAGCGCCACGAGCTGATGCGCCGCATGCTCAACCTCAAGCCCGTGGCCGAGCAGCCCGGCGCGATCGTCGAGAAGGCGCTCTATGAGGGCTTCACCCTCAACCTGGCGCGCAACAAGGGCGCCGACACCCATGCCCGCATGGCCGACATCCTCAACAAGATGGACAGCCACGACATGGAGGAGGCGCTGGGCAGCCTGCAGCGCATCAGGCCGGAATCGGCCGAGATGCTGAAGGGCCTGCTCTTCACCTTCGATGATATCGTCAAGCTCTCGGCACGTGCCCGCATGGCGATCTTCGATCAGGTGCCGACGGACCGGCTCGTGCTGGCACTCAAGGGCACCGAGGCCGTGTTCAGGGACCAGATCCTGTCCTCGCTCGCCGCCCGCGCCCGGCGCATCGTGCAGCAGGATCTCGAGAACGGCGAGCCTGCGCTCCAGCGCGAGGTCGTCGATGCCCGCCGCGCCATCACCGACGTCGCGCTCGAAATGGCGAGCCGCGGCGAGATCGAGCTCAACCCCGAGCGCGAAGAGAGCGCTTACTTCCAGTGAGCAATCCATCTCCAGCGAGCAGGTGACGAGCATTGTCCGATCAGGAGGACCAGGAGAGCAAGACCGAGGAAGCGTCCGAAAAGAAGATTCGCGACGCGGTCGAGCGTGGCAACACGCCCTCCTCCAAGGAGGCGCCGATCTTCGCCAGCATCGCGGCGGCGCTGATCGGCTTCGTCTTCCTGGTTCGCGCCGGCGTCGGCGAAATGACGCGCCTCCTCTCGGGTCTCCTCGGCGATCCGGCGGGGTTCGACATCTCGACCAGCGCCAACACGGCGACGCTCCTCGTCCATATGGCGATGCAGGTCGGCCAGTTCCTCTGGCCGCTGCTCGCCCTCTTCCTGGTCTTCGGCCTGAGCGCGGCCTTCCTGCAGCACCCGCCCCAGCTCGCGCTCGAGCGGATCGCGCCGCAATGGTCGCGGCTCTCTCCCGCCAAGGGTTTCACGCGCATCTTCGGTCGCCAGGGTTTCGTTGAATTCGGCAAATCGCTGGCCAAGTTCGCCGCCATCACGGTGACCGTCTGGCTCATCCTCAAATCGGACAAGAACACGGTGGTGACGGCCATGCTGCGGGACCCCAGCGCGATACCGGAGCTGATCCTGACGATCGCGATCCGCCTGCTCTCCGCGACCTGCGTGGCGACGATCGTCATCGTCGCGGTCGACCTCGTCTGGACGCAGAAATTCTGGCGGCGCTCGCTGCGCATGACCAAGCAGGAGGTCAAGGACGAGCACAAGCAGGCCGAGGGCGACCCGATCCTGAAGTCGCGCCGCCTCTCGCTGGCCCGCGACCGCGCCCGCAACCGCATGATGGCCGCCGTGCCGCGGGCCACCGTCATCATCGCCAACCCGACGCATTACGCAGTCGCGCTGCGCTATGTGCAGGAGGAGGGCGGCGCGCCGCTCGTGCTCGCCAAGGGCACCGACCTGATCGCGCTGAAGATTCGCGAGATCGCCGAGGCCAACGACATCCCCGTCATCGAGGACCGCATGCTGGCCCGTTCGCTCCACGCCGCCGTGCAGCTCGACCAGATGATCCCGCCGGAATTCTACAAGGTCGTCGCCGAGCTGCTCTGCCTGGTCTATGCGCGCAAGGCGGCTTGAGGGGCAGGGCAAGCCCCTTCTCGCATCAGTATTCGGCGTAGATCTCGATGATGTTGTTCTCGGGATCGCGAAAGAACAGCGTCCGGTGCCGCCAGTTCGGCAGATCGGTCGGCCCCCTCAGGATCGGCACATCCTTGGCGACCAATTCCGCATGACAGGCATCGACTGCGGGCGGCGAAACACGAAAAGCGAGCTGGATCGCCGCGGCTTCGGGCGCCGACGGTCCATCGTCGCACACGCTCCAGACACCGCGCGGCCGCAAGGCCAGCAACGCCGCACCGACGCGGAAGCTGACCCAGTTCTCCAGATCGACCTCGATCGGAAACTGCATCACGTCGCGGTAGAAGGCACGCGTCTCTTTCATCCTGCTGCACAGGATCACCGTGTAGTCGAGATTGCCGATTCCACCCAGGCTCATGCAGCCCTCCTGTCGCGCCAGCCTCGCGCAAGCTACGCCAGCTACACCCAAATGCATGGAAGGTTGACCGATCCGATGGGTGCGTCCCACACGGTCAAAGGCATGAAGCCGCCCTGCCATCCCGGTTAAAGCCCGGAATGTTCCCCAACAATCCCTTCCAGATTGAGGAACATCATCATGACCAGCCTGCTCACCAACACCTCCGCCATGACAGCGTTGCAGACGCTGACCATGACCAACAAGAACCTCGCCCAGTCGCAGAACCGCATCGCGACCGGCCAGCGCGTCTCGACCGCTTCCGACAACGCCGCGTACTGGTCCATCGCCACCACGATGCGCTCGGACAACAAGGCTCTCGGCGCGGTTCAGGACGCTCTTGGCCTCGGCGCCGCGACCATCGACACGATGTATACCGGCCTGAACGGCACGGTCGAAGTCGTCTCGGAGATCAAGGCCAAGCTCGTCGCCGCCCGTACCCCCGGCGTCGATCGCGACAAGATCCAGAGCGAAATCGGCGAACTCCAGAAGCAGCTCAAGAACACGGCCGATTCCGCGGTGTTCAACGGCGAGAACTGGATCTCGGTCGACTCGACGGCTTCGAGCTACAACGCGACCAAGTCGGTCGTCTCGTCCTTCTCCCGCGCCGGTGGCCAGGTGCAGGTCGATACGGTCACCGTCGACCTGAACGCGATCAAGCTCTACGACGCCAATCTGGACACGGGCTATACCGCCCAGACGTTCCCGACGGGCACGACGGCGGCGCGCGACCCTCTGCTCGACGTCGGCGGCAACATCACCGTCACGGTTGGTGCGGCTCCCGCGCTCAACATCGCGGTGGCGGCCGGGACCTCCCTGAAGGACATCGCCAGGGAGATCAACAAGCTCGGCGTCGAGGGTCTGTCGGTCGGCATCAACACCGCCGGTGACGCCCTTGCGTTCAAGAGCCGCAACGACGAGGACGTCGTCATCGACGCCAGCGTCGCCGGTCTCGGTGGCGCCGTCACGATGACCGCGCTGGCCACCCCGGCCGACACGGAAAAGGGCATCCTCGACAAGACCTACGATGCCTATACCGGCGCGGCCTGGGAGACGTTCTCCGTCGCCGATATCGACATCGGCAAGCTGACCGACAACGCCACGGACCTCGCCAAGCTCGAGACCTACATCTCGGCGGTGGACGATGCCCTCGGCACGATCACCGATGCCGCCACCAACCTCGGCGCCATCAAGAACCGCATCGGCCTGCAGCAGGACTTCGTGAAGGCCCTGAAGGACTCGCTCGATCGCGGTATCGGCCAGCTCGTCGATGCGGACATGAACGCCGAATCGACCCGCCTCCAGGCTCTGCAGACGCAGCAGCAGCTCGGCATCCAGGCGCTGTCGATCGCCAACGCCGGCAGCCAGAGCATCCTGTCGCTCTTCCGCGGCTGACGCGAACGGCACAAGGCTACGCCAGACAGGGCCACGCTCCTCGCGGAGCGTGGCCTTTTCGCGTTCCGGCGGCGCCGCGTCGTGGAGATGACCCGCCTCCGCAATGCCCGCGCAAGGCTGGGCAAGCACACTCCCAATCGTAACGTCCAGCCTTTGAAGGAACGACGATGCCGGGCCGCCAGTATGCTGAAGAGATTTGGCTCAACCTCCAGCAACTCGGACACAAGCGTCTGGCGGCGCTGGCCGCGATCGGGCTCTTCGTCTTCGCCGCGATCGGCATCAGCGCCTATTATCTCAGCCGCCCCGAGATGTCGGTTCTCTATAGCGGCCTGCAGCGCGAGGACGTCAACCGGATCGGCGCCGCCCTGCAGGAATCCGGCGTCGTCTTCGACGTGAATTCGGAGGGCACGCAGGTCCTGGTCAAGCCGTCGCAAGCGGCACAGGCGCGCATGCTGCTCGCCGAGAAGGGCTTGCCGCGCAGCGCCAGCGGCGGCTACGAACTCTTCGACAAGCTCGGCTCGCTCGGCCTGACCTCCTTCATGCAGGAGATCACCCGCGTCCGCGCCATGGAAGGCGAGCTGGCCCGCACGATTCAGCTCATGCGCGGCGTCAAGGCGGCGAGCGTCCATCTCGTCCTCGCCGACAAGGGCTCCTTCCGCCGCGACCAGCAGCCGGCCTCCGCCAGCGTCGTCGTACGCACCGAAACCTCCGGCGCCGGCAATGTCGCCCAGGCGATCCGCCATCTCGTCGCCTCGGCCGTGCCCGGCCTTTCGACCGAGAAGGTCACGGTGCTGAACACCGACGGCACCCTGCTCGCCACCGGCGGCGAGCCCGGCCAGATGGCCTCCTCCAAGCTCGCCGGGCTGCAGCAGAACGTCAATCGCGAGATCCAGGACAATGTCCGCAAGGCGCTGACGCCCTATCTCGGCCTCGAGAATTTCGAGATCAGCGTCGCCACCGATCTGAACACAGACCGCAAGGAGACCAGCGAGACGGTCTTCAACCCGGATTCGAAGGTCGAGCGCTCGGTGCGCGTGGTTCGCGAGAACGACACCTCACAGAACGCCGCGACGCAGGATCCCACCACGGTCGAGCAGAACGTGCCCGAGCGGGCGGTGCGCGCCGATGGCGGCCAGCGCTCGAGCGAGGAAAAGCAGCGCCGCGAGGAGCTGACCAATTACGAGATCTCCTCGAAGAAGACGCAGACCGTCAGCGACGGCTATTCGATCGCTAAGATGTCGATCGCCGTGCTGATCAACCGGCCCCGTCTGATCGAGTCGCTGGGCGCCGCGCCGTCGCCGGAGCTGATCGACGCCCGTCTGGAGGACGTCCGCCAGGTCGTCGCCTCGGCCGCCGGCATCAACGGCCAGCGCGGCGACAACATCAAGGTCCTCGCGGTCGACTTCCTGCAGGGCAGCCGGACGCTCGAGCCGACGGCACCTGTCGGCATCGGCGAGGCGCTGCTGCGCCAGTCCGGCACGCTGATCAACGCCGTGACGATCCTCGGGCTTGCGGCGCTGATCATCTGGTTCGGCCTGCGTCCCTCGATCAACGCCATCCTCAAGCGCCCGGCCCCGCCGGCTGTGACCACCCTCGCCGACGAGGCCGGCGTCACCGGCATCGATCCGCAGCTCCAGATCGCCGGAGCGGACATCGGGCTCAATCTGATCGGCGATCTGACCAATGCCTCGCAGCGCTCGCCGCTCAGGAAGCTGGAACAGCTCATCGACTTCAACGAGGCCCAGGCCGCCGCGATCCTCAAGCAGTGGATTCATGAGGGAGAGCGCGCGTGAAGCACCGTCCGGCCGGAGACTTCATCCCGAACTTCGATCTCGATGAGACCGACATCGCCGACATCGCCGCGGCGGTGACGACAGCCGCCGAGCCGGCGGAAATCGAGCTGCCGTCCTTCCTGCCCAGGACGCCGCGCGAGCCACCTCCGGATCTCGACGCGATCTTCGCGGCAGGCCGGCAGGCGGGTCTCGCCGAGGCCCGGGCCGACACCGAGGCGCAGATCGCGCGCCTGCAGCAGGAGGCGGCGGCGGCGCTCGAACAAGCCCGCCAGAGCTGGGCGGACGACGTCGCGGCCCGGCTGGTGACAGAGGTTCCGACCGCCTTCCAGGCGCTCGGCGACAGTCTCGCCGATGCGACGGGGCGCCTGCTGCGCCCCTTCCTGGAAAGCGAGATGCGCGATGCCGCCAGCCGCGCGCTGATCGACCAGATCCGCCCGCTTATCGCGGGCGAGGATGGCATGCTGATCCGCGTCAGCGGCCCGGCGATCCTGCTGGAAACGCTGCGCCACGTCTTCCCGGCCGGTTGCGCCGTGGAATTCGTCGAAAACGACGCCACCGATGTCAGCATCGTGGCAGGCGAGACCGCCATCGAGACCCGCATCGAGGCCTGGGTCGCCAGGCTCGAAGGCAGGGGTCCCGACCGGCGCCGCCGGCGCCCGGCCTGACGCCGCCGCTGTCGCGCCAGAACCGGAAACGAGCGATCATGGACAACAACCGTCAGGATATCATCATCGTCCGGCGCGGCGCGGGCCGACCGACGGAGCAGCTCAAGGGCGGCGTCTGGAAGATCGCGCATGCCGACTTCATGACGGCGATGATGGCGCTGTTCCTGGTGCTCTGGCTGGTGAACTCGACCAATCGCGAGACGCGCACGACGGTCGCCCAGTATTTCAACCCGATCAAGCTCTCGGACACCACCTCCGACCGCAAGGGCGTCCGCAATCCGCAGGATGCCGAGCCGGGCGAGGTCGACAGCACCAGCCGCCATGACGGCGACGAGGTCGGCGCCGCCAAGACCGGCTCCGACCGGCGCCCGAGCGCCTCCCTCAAGGATGCCAACCAGGGCAAGGCGGCCTTCGAGGACCCCTACGCCGTCCTGGCCGAAGTCGCCGCCGCCAAGCCCGAGCCCGGCTCCGACAGGGCCTCGACCCTGACGCTCGGCGCCACCGGCAAGCCCGGCATGAATGGCGGCGAGGCGCTGCGCGACCCCTTCGATCCGAATTTCTGGCGCCAGACGCCGCAGACCGACAAGCCCAGCCGTCAGGACGCCTTTGCCGGCGATGCCGCACCGGCCGCCCCGACGGCGACGGCGCCTGTGGCCCAGCCCGCGACCCAGCCTCTCGCCCCATCCCTTGCCCCATCTCTTGCCCAAGCGGCGACAGCGCTCGAGACACCTGCTCCGGGACAGGCCGGCAACGCCGCCACGGCCGGGATCGCCCCGGCCTCCGCGTTGCCGATGTCGCCGCGCCCGGCTGCGGGCGAAGCGGCGCCTGCCGCGCAGGCCGGCACCGCGCGGCCCCGGAGCGACGATGCCGTCGCTGCCGCCATCGCCTCGGCCATTGCCGCCGGCAAGGCGCCCGGCCAACGCAGCGACCAGCCGCAGGTCGATGTCCGCCAGACCGATGAGGGCGTGCTGATCAGCCTCACCGACAACGCCAATTTCGGCATGTTCGGCATCGGCTCGGCCGAGCCGCACCCGCAAACCGTGGAAGCGATGCAGCGCATCGCCGCCGTCCTGAACCAGCGCGAAGGCGCCATCGTCATTCGCGGCCACACCGATGCACGCCCGTTCCGCGACGGACGCAGCGACAACTGGCGGCTCTCGACAGCGCGTGCGCACACCGCGCAGGACCTGCTCGTCCAGGGCGGCATCAACCAGGCCCGCATCGAGCATATCGAAGGCCATGCCAGCCGCAGGCCGCGCGCCGGGGACCCCAACGCCGCCGAGAACCGCCGCATCGAGATCCTGATCCGGGAGAAGCGGCCATGATGCGCCTCGCCTCCCTGCGCATCGCCTCCCTCTGCCTCGCCGCCGTGCTCTGCCTCGCCGCGCCTGCCGCCCAGGCGCAGACCGAGGCAGCCCCTGCGGCTCCCGCGCCGGCACCGCCTTATCAGCTCGTGCGCACCTTGCAGTCGCTCCAGAACGAGGCGGCGGCGGGAAACCGTGCGGCCCATGCCGCACAGGGCAAGCTGCTGCTCGATCTCGAACAGGCCATGCTGGCCCAGCCAGCCTCAGCCTGGGACGATCCCCGCAACACGCGTGCCGCCGTCCAGTATGTGCTGAGCGGCGGACAGCCGGGCGTGCTGGCCGACATCCTCAAGCACGGCGAGCCGGCGGGTCTGCCCAAGGGGCTCGCCGAAGGCGCGCTCGCCTATGTGATGGGCGACACCGGCCAGGCACGGGCGCTGCTGATGTCGCTCGATCCGGCCGGCCTGCATGAATCGCTCGCGGGCCACCTCGCCTTGGTCCAGGCCACGCTGATCCTGCGCAACGACCAGAAGCGCGCCCTGCAATTGCTCGACCAGGCCCGGCTTCTGTCGCCAGGCTCGCTCGTCGAGGAAGGAGCGTTGCGGCGCGCCGTCTTCATCGCGGCCGAGATCAACGATCTCGACCGGCTGGAGAAGGCGACCGCCCAGTACATGCGTCGCTTCGACCGCTCGGTCTATGCCGAGAATTTCCGTCAGGCCTTCGCGACCGGACTGGTGCGTTTCGACATCGGCCGCGATCCGGAGAAGTTCCCCCGGCTCATCGCCACGCTGCGCGCCTTCGACCGCGAGCAGCAGCGCGCCGTCCTCCTGATCATCGCCCGCGACGCCCTGATCCGCGGCCGCTTCGAGCAGGCGCGCCGCGCGGCCGAAGAGGTGGCGCGGATTCCCGGCGCCGACCAGGCCACGATCGCGCGTGCCTCGCTCTACAGGGCGGCCTCGCGCATCGGCTTCGACAAGGCCGACGGCGCGCTCGAGACGCTGAGGAAGATCGACGCGAATCGGCTCCCGCCTGCCGAGAAGGAGATCCTGCAGACCGCCTTGCGCGTCGCCTCGCATATCGTCGACGTGCCCGCCGGCATCACCCAGACCCCGACCGGCACGCCCGAACCCGCCGATCTCGATCCGCGCATGAAGCGCATCGTCGCCGCCGCCGAACGCAGCCTCGCGGACGCGCACGCCCTGCTGGACGGATCGAGCCCGGGAGAGGCCAAGATGGGAGAGGCCAAGCCATGAGCAATCTCGAGACACCTTTCCTGCCACCGGGCCGGGCCCCCGGAGCGGCCGGCGCGGAGGCCGCGAAGAACCCGAAGACCCGCCTGATGCCGGGCGGCCGGGACGAGCGCGGCCAGGCTTTCCGCAACCTGCTCCAGAACCTCGACAAGACGACCGGCAAGGCCGCCTCCCCGATGCCGGGAAAAGCGGCCGATGCCGCTCCCGCCGAAGCTGGCGAGAGCGCCGAGGGGCAGGCTGCGGAGCTGCTGCCGGACGCGCTGGTCCCGACCGTCCAGACCGAACCCGCCGCAGGCGCCAGCGACGCCGCCCGCCTGCTGCTCGGCGCCCTCCAGGCGCCAGCACCCGGCGCCCGGCCCGACGGCCGCAAGGAGCCGGGTCCCAGGCGCGACGCTTTCGCCACATTGAACAGCGCGCTCGCCAAGGCGGGGACGGGCATGCCCGCCGACAAGGCCGCAGGCGCCGTCGGACCGGCGGCCGGCGAGCCGGGCATCGCCCTGCCCAGCGATAAAGCCGCCCCGGCGGAACTGCCCGGCATCGCGGGACTGGCCGATCTCGCCGGTCTGACGGAAGCGGTGGAAGCTGCTCCCGCCAGGGCCGGGGCCGCCGCCGGGGACGTCGCTCCCGAAACGCCGATGACGATCACCGTGGTTCGGCAGGAGACGCATCTCCCGCCCGTGCTGCGCCTGTCGCCGCTCCAGCAGGTGACCGAGCCGATCCGCCAGGCTGCGGCCGAACTCACCGGCGCGCGGGCCGATGCCGTGCCGGACCTGCACGCCGACAGACCTGCCGGCATCGCCGAGCCGACCAAGATCCTGCACATCCAGCTCGCCCCGGTCGAACTCGGCAGCATCACCGTCAAGCTGCGGATTTCGCAGGGCGGCATGGAGATCAGGCTCGAGGCCAGCCGCGCCGAGACGGCCCAGATGCTCGCCAATGATCGCGATGCCCTGCGCGAGATCGTCAAGGCGAGCGGCTATGCGCTCGATCAGGTCTCGGTCGAGACCGTCCATGTCGACATAGCCACGCCCGACCCCCGGCCCGGTGGGCAGGGCCATGCCCGGGACACGGGCGCCGACGACCGCTCGGGCGCCCGCGAGGGGCGCGGCTTCGATCAGTCCCGCGAGCGCCAGGACGGTCGGCGTGAGGACCGCGAGCCGCAGTCCCATGACAGGCGGCAAGATGCGACAACCAGCAAGGAGGAATCCCATGAGCCGCGCGAGCGCAGCCGCCCTGGGCGCAATTCTGATCGCTATCTCTAGCTTCGCGACGCCGGCCGCCGCGCAGACCGTGTGCGAGGAGCACATGATCCGCGTTTCCAAGGCCTACGACATCCCCGTCGGCGTGCTCTACTCGGTCGGGCTGACCGAAAGCGGCCGCCGCAATTCGCTGCAGCCCTATGCGCTCAACATCCATGGCCGCACCTTCTTCGGCGCGACCAAGGAGGACGCCGTTGCCGAGTTCCAGGCCTCGCGCGCCAAAGGCAAGAAGCTGATCGACATCGGCTGCATGCAGATCAACCACCACTATCATCGTGACCAGTTCCCCAGCCTCGACGCCATGTTCGACCCGGCCCTGAACGTCGAGTATTCCGCGAAGTTCCTGAAGCGGCTGAAGGCCCGTCACGACACCTGGACCATGGCGGTGGCGCGCTACCATGCCGGGCCGCACAACAACCCGGCCCAGCAGCGCTATGTCTGCACCGTGATCCGCAACATGGTCGCGACCGGCTTCGGCCAGTGGACCGACAATGCGCGCTCCTTCTGCGGGGCCAAATACGCAGCCTCGTGAGCAGGCTCCAGCCAGACCTGCCGATACGCCTCAGCGCAGGAACAGCCGGAAGCGCTGCAGCGAGACGAAGAACAGCGCGCAGCCGATCGCGATCAGCGCGAGCAGTTGCGGCCAGACCACGTCGAGCCCGGCGCCGCGATAGAGCACCGCCTGCGCCAGCATGACGAAATGCGTGTTCGGCGCCGCGAGCATGATCGTCTGCACGATCTCCGGCATGCTTTCGCGCGGGGTCATGCCACCCGAGAGCATCTGCAGCGGCAGCAGCACCATCATCAGTAGCAGGCCGAACTGCGGCATCGAGCCCGCCACGCTCGCGAGGAAGATGCCGAGCGACGTCGTGGCGAAGAGCAGCAGCGCCGCCCCGAGCAGGAACAGCGCGACGCTGCCCTGGATCGGAACCGCCAGCAGGCCCTGCACCACGACGATCAGCGAGAAGGCGGACGCCACCAGCACCACCAGCCCCATCGACCAGACCTTGCTGGTCATGATCTCGAAGGGCGTCACCGGCATCGCCAGCAGATGCTCGATCGTGCCGTGTTCGCGCTCGCGGATCAGCGCGGCGCCTGTCAGCACGATTGAGAGCATGGTGATGCTCAGCACCACGTTCATGATCGCGCCGAACCAGCCCTTGTTGAGTTCGGGGTTGAACCGCGAGCGCAGCACGAGCTCGACCGGCAGCACCGTGGCCGAGCGGTAGCGCTGGCTGAACTCGGCGATCTCGGAGCCGACGATGCTCTGGATGTAGCCGCTGCCGCTGAAGGCCTGGGTCATCCGGGTCGCGTCGATATTGAGCTGGATCGTCGGCTTGCGCCCGGCCAGCAGGTCGCGCTGGAAATTCGGCGGGATGTCGAGCGCGAACGTGTCGAGCCCGCTATCCATCCGCCGGTCCATCTCGGCCGCGCCGATCAGGCGCGGCGGCGCGAAATAGGGCGGGTAAAAGGCTGTGACGATGCGCGACGAGAGCGGCGAGCGATCCTCGTCGACGATGGCGATCGAGGCGCGGTTGAGCGTCTCGGGCATGGCACGCGTCTGGACATAGACCGCCAGCGTGAAGCTGTAGACGATCAGCACCACGAGCGTCGTGTCGCGCAGCAGGCCGCGGATTTCCTTGATCCCGAGGTGCAGGATGTTCGACAGGCGCATCGCTCAGTTCGCCTGCTTCTTGAGGAGAAAGGTGGCGAGCCCGAGAAGCACCGGCACGGCGATCAGGAGCGGAATGAAGGAGCCGACGAGGTCGCCGAAAGCGAGCCCCTTGGAGAAGGTGCCGCGCGAGATCGTCATGAAATGCGCGGTCGGATAAATCCGCCCGACCAGCGCGCCGGCGCCCTGCAGCGACGAGACCGGGTCGGTCATTCCCGAAAACTGCGTCGCCGGAAGAATGGTCAGGATCGCCGTCCCGAAGATCGCCGCGATCTGGCTCGTCATGAAGCTCGAGATCAGCAGACCCATGGCGGTCGCGGCGACCACATAGATCAGCGCCGCCGCCGCGAAGGTCAGGACATCGCCATTGAACGGCACCCTGAAGGCGAGGATGGCGAAGGCCGTCAGCAGCACGGCATTGAGCATGGCGAGCCCGATATAAGGCAGCTGCTTGCCGAGCAGGAATTCGAACCGCGTCACCGGCGTGACATAGAGATTGATGATCGAGCCGAGCTCCTTCTCGCGCACCACGCTGAGCGCGGCCAGCATCGCCGGGATCAGCAGCAGCAGCAGCGGGATCACGGCCGGGACCATGGCGACGAGGCTCTCGACATTGGGATTGTAGCGGAACCGGGTTTCGATCCGGAACGAGGCGGCGGCGGCCTTGTCGCCCAGGATCGTGCGCGCCTTCTGCGTCAGCCAGGCCGCATGCATGCCCTGGACATAGCCCTGGACGGTCTCGCCCCGCTGCGGCATGGCGCCGTCGATCCAGGCGCCGATCTGGACGCCATGGCCCCGCGCCAGGTCACGCCCGAAGCCCGGCGGAATCTCGATCGCCAGGCTGAGCTCGCCACGGCGCATGCGGCGGTCGAGATCGGCATAATCGGCGATCGGCGCCTGCTCGACGAAATAGCGCGACCCCGAGATGCCGAGCACATAGTCGCGGCTGACCGTCGACTGGTCGTGGTCGAGAACCGCGAAGGAGAGTTTCTCGACATCGAAATTGATGCCATAGCCGATCACGAACATCAGCAGCACGCTGCCGAGCAGTGCCAGCGTCGCCCGGATCGGGTCGCGCCGCAGCTCGAGCGTCTCGCGCCGGGTGTAGCTCAGCATCCGGCGCAGATCGAAGAACCGCCGCTTCGGCAGTGCGGCAGCCGCAACCGCCGCGACGACAGCGACCGCCGGGTGCGGAACGCCCGACGGCTCCGGCGGCCCGGCCTCGCCGATCGCCTCCTCGAGATAGGCGACGAAGGCATCCTCCAGCGTGGCGCTGCCGCGTCTGGCGACGATGGCATGAGGCGTGTCGCTGACCAGGACCTTGCCGGCATGCATCAGCGAGATGCGGTCGCAGCGCTCCGCCTCGTTCATGAAATGGGTCGAGATGAAGATCGTGACGCCGTCCTGCCGCGAGAGATCGGCGAGGATCTGCCAGAGCCCGTCGCGGGCGATCGGATCGACGCCGGAGGTCGGTTCGTCGAGGATCAGGATCTCCGGCGCATGGATCATCGCCACGGCGAGCGAAAGGCGCTGGCGGACCCCGAGCGGCAGCGCGTCCGGCAGCGCATCCATCACCTGCGAGAGGTCGAAACGGCGCGCCATCTCGGCGATGCGGGCCGCGATGGTGTCGGGCGGCAGCCGGAACAGGCGGGCATGCAGGTCGAGATTCTGCGCGACCGTCAGCTCCGAATAGAGCGAGAAGGACTGGGACATGTAGCCGACGCGCTGGCGCACGCTCATGTCCCTGGGATCGACCTCCTCGCCGAAGAGCCGCGCGCGGCCCTCGCTGGCCGGCAGCAGGCCGGTCAGCATCTTCATCGTCGTGGTCTTGCCGCAGCCATTCGAGCCGAGGAAGCCGAAGATCTCGCCACGGGAAATCCGGAAGCTGACAGTGTCGACGGCGACGAAATCGTCGAAGCGCATCGTCAGCCCCTCGGCCTCGATGGCGGCACCGGCGTCGACCCCGGCGTCCCGCGGCGGGATGACGACGGCATGGTGCAGAAGGCGCTTCGCCTCCGGCAGCAGGGCGATGAAGGCATCGTCCAGCGTGCGCGCGCCGGTCTGCGTTAGCAGATCGCCCGGCGCCCCGGTGGCGAGCACGCGGCCGGCATCCATCGCCACCAGCCAGTCGAAGCGCGCCGCCTCCTCCATATAGGCCGTCGCCACCAGCACGCTCATGCCGGGCCGGCTCGCCCGGATCGCATCGATCAGCTCCCAGAACTGCCGGCGCGACAAAGGATCGACGCCTGTGGTCGGCTCGTCGAGGATGAGCAGGTCGGGGTCGTGGATCAGCGCGCAGCACAGGCCGAGCTTCTGCTTCATCCCGCCCGAGAGCTTGCCGGCCGGGCGGTCGACGAAGGGGCCGAGCCCCGTGCTCTCCAGCAGCTCCGCGATGCGGCGCTGGCGCTCGGCCTTCGCCTGGCCGAAGAGGCGGCCGAAGAAATCGACGTTCTCGAAGACCGACAGCGTCGGATAGAGGTTCTTGCCGAGGCCCTGCGGCATATAGGCGATGCGCGGGCAGGTCGCGCGCCGATGCGCCGCATCCGCCATGTCGCCGCCAAGCACCTCGACATCTCCGTCCTGGATGGCGCGCGCCCCGGCGATCAGCGACAGCAGGCTCGATTTGCCGACCCCGTCCGGGCCGATCAGCCCGACCATGCAGCCCGCCGGCAGGTCGATGCTGACGGCGTCGAGCGCCCGCGTCGCGCCATAGTGCAGCCCAACGCGATCGAGGCGGATGACGGGCCTGCCGGAAACCGCGGCGGAAGCGCTCATTTCAACAGGCCGGCCTGCAGGCGCTCCGGCCACTGCGCCTGCGGATCGAGCCGGACATAGGCCATGCCGGGCAGGCCGGTCTTGACCTGCTGGATGTATTTCCGCAGCAGCGCGGGCGGAATCCGGGCCTTGATCCGGAACATCAGCTTCTCGCGTTCCTCGGCGGTCTCCACCGTCTTCGGCGTGAACTGCGCCACATCGGCGACGAAGGAGACGGCGGCGGGAATCACCCAGCGCGGCGCGGCGTCGAGCACGATCCGCGCCTCCGCGCCCATCGCGACGCGGCCGGCCTGCCCGGTCGGCAGGAAGAAGGTCATGAACACATCGCCGAGATCGACCAGGTTGAGCACGCGTCCGCCCGCCGCGACGACCTCGCCCGGCTGCGCGACGCGGTACTGCACGCGCCCGTCGCGCGGTGCCTTGAGGGCGCTGTCGTCGATATCGGCGTCGATGCGCCGGACCGTCGCCCGCGCGGCGGTGACGGCGGCCTGCGCGCCGACGACCTGCGACGTCGCCGAGCTGATCGCGGCGTCGCTGGCGGCGAGCTGCGCCCTGGCTGCACCGACGGCGGCGGTCGCCCCCTGCGCCCGCGCCCGGTCGTCGTCGAGCACCTGATCGGAGACGTTGCCGCGCTCCGAGAGCTGTTCCGAGCGATGCAGCTTCCGGCGCGCCGCATCGAGCTCGGATTCGCGCTGCGCGACCACGGCGGTCGCGGCGCCCTTCTCGGCCTCGCGCTGCGCCACCAGGCTTCTCGCCGTATCGACCGCGATGACGGCGCGCTCGTACTGGGCCTCGGCTTCGGCACGCTGGGCCTGGAGCTGTTCGGTGTCGATCCGCGCGACGATCTGGCCGGCCGTGACGAAATCGCCCTCATCGGCCAGGATCTCCTTGATTCGGCCGGAGATGCGGGCGGCGACGTCGATCTCGACCGCCTCGATGCGTCCATTGCCGCTGGCGATGCCCTCGGGCAGGTCGCTGGCCTTCAGCCGCTGCCAGGCGAAATAGCCGCCGCCGGCCAGCAGAATGACGACGGCCGGCACCAGCCAGCCACGTTGCGGGGTTTTCATCGGATCGGCCTTCCGCGGACAGGGTGACGGGCCGGCCGCCCGCGCGATTCCGTGGGACCGCAGCGGCCATCTGGTCTGGCTTCGCGCAGCACGGCTTCGCCCGTCGCGTCCTGCGCAGCTTAAGGGTCGGACGATTGGGCACAACCGGCATTGATCGAGGTCAACACGCGCGGCCGTTCGTACCACTAGCGTCGCGACAGCTCGCAGGAGCATGCTCGTCGAAGGCGCGTCGCCCCGGGCTCTCCAGAACGGCGACCGCCGAACATTGCGGCAGGGGATTGTGCATGACCGCCACCGATTCGCTCCCGTCCGGCCCGGCCGGGACAGAAGCCGACGCGCTCGGCCTCGAGGCCTTCGCCGCGATTGACCGGATGCGCGAGGCGCTCGGTGCGCAGCTCAGCGGCGGGCTCTCGCCCACGGCCCTGGCACTGGCTTTCTTCGACTGGTCGGCCCATCTCGCCGCAGCGCCCGGCAAACGCTCCGAACTCGCCTGGAAGGCGGCCCGCAAGACCGGCCGGCTGATGAGCCATCTCGCCGCCTGCGGCCTCGGCGCCGGCGCGCCGGCCTGCATCGACCCCCTGCCGGGCGACGACCGCTTCCGCAGCGAGGCCTGGAGCCAGTATCCCTATAATGTCTGGTCGCAGTCCTTTCTCCTGACCCAGCAATGGTGGCACAACGCCACCCATGAGGTTCCGGGCGTGACGCCCCATCACGAGGATGTCGTCGCCTTCGCCGCCCGGCAGCTGCTCGACATGGTCTCGCCCGCGAATTCACCGTTCACCAATCCGGAGGTGGTGGCGAAGACGGTGGAGGCCGGCGGGGCCAATCTCGTCAGCGGCTTCAGGAACTGGATCGAGGACGCCGCGCGGCAGGCGGCCGGCGAGCCCCCGCTCGGGGCGGAGGATTTCGTCGTCGGCCGCGACGTCGCGGCGACGCAGGGCAAGGTCGTGCTGCGCAACCATCTGATCGAGCTGATCCAGTACGCCCCGACGACGGAGACGGTGCAGGCCGAGCCGATCCTGATCGTTCCGGCCTGGATCATGAAGTATTACATCCTCGACCTCTCCCCGCAGAACTCGCTGATCCGCTATCTCGTCGCCCAGGGACACACCGTCTTCTGCGTCTCCTGGCGCAACCCGACGGCGGCCGACCGCGATCTCGGCCTCGACGACTACCGCCAGCTCGGCGTGATCGCGGCGCTCGACGCCATCGCCGCGATCCTGCCGGACAGGAAGATCCATGCCGCCGGCTATTGCCTCGGCGGCACGCTGCTTGCGATCGCGGCGGCTGCCATGGCACGGGCCGGCGACGCCCGTCTCGCCTCGCTGACCCTGCTCGCCGCACAGACCGACTTCACCGAGCCCGGCGAACTCGCCCTGTTCATCGATCACAGCCAGGTGCGCCTGCTCGAAAGCATGATGTGGAACCGGGGCTACCTCGCCTCCGACCAGATGGCCGGCGCCTTTCAGCTCCTGCGCTCGAACGACCTGATCTGGTCGCGGCTCGTGCACGACTATCTGATGGGCGAGCGCACGCCGATGATCGATCTGATGGCGTGGAACGCCGATTCCACCCGCATGCCCTACCGGATGCACGCCGAATATCTGCGCCGGCTCTATCTCGGCAACGAACTCGCCGCCGGCCGCATCCTGGTCGATGGCCGCCCCGTCGTACTGCAGAACCTGCGCATGCCGCTCTTCGTCGTCGGCACCGAGCGCGACCATGTCGCGCCCTGGCGTTCCGTCTACAAGGTCCACGGCCTGACCGACACGGAGGTCACCTTCGTGCTGGCGAGCGGCGGCCACAATGCCGGCATCGTCAGCGAGCCCGGCCATCCCCACCGGCGCTTCCGCATCGCCACGCTCGGCCATGACGACACCAGCATCAGCCCGGACGAATGGGTCGAGCGCAGCGAGGCGCGCGAAGGATCATGGTGGGAGAGCTGGGTCGGCTGGCTCGCCGTCCGCTCCAGCGGGCAGGTGCCGCCCCCCGCCATGGGTTACGCCGAGAGCGGCCCCGCCCCGCTCGCCGACGCCCCCGGAACCTATGTCCTGCAACGCTGAGAGGCCGAATGGACCAGATCATCCTCAAGAACCGCACCTTCGACGAACTCGCCATCGGTGACACCGCCTCGCTGGTCAGGCTCGTCGGGCGCGACGACATCGACCTGTTCGCGGCCGTCTCGGGCGATCTCAACCCGGCGCATCTCGACGCCTCCTTCGCCGCGGGCGACCGCTTCGGCCATGTCGTCGTCCATGGCATGTGGACCGGCGCGCTGGTGTCGGCCGTGCTCGGCACCAGGCTGCCCGGCCCGGGCACGATCTATCTCGGCCAGGAGCTGCGTTTCTGCAGGCCCGTCGCGCCGGGTGACACCATCACCGCCACCGCCAGGGTCCGCGAGAAGCGTGCCGAGAAGCGGATCGTCGTGCTCGATACCCGCTGCACCAATCAGGACGGCGAGGAGGTGCTGACCGGCACCGCCACGGTGATCGCGCCGCAGACCAGCATCGCCTGGCCGAGCCCGCATCTGCCCGATGTCGCGCTGCGGCGCCACGACCGCTACGACAGCTTCGTCCGCGATGCCCGGGCGCTGCCCTCGCTGCGCGTCGCGGTGGTGCATCCCTGTTCGCCCGAAGCGATCATCGCTGCCATCGAGATTCGCGACGAAGGGCTGCTCGAGCCGCTGCTGATCGGGCCGGAGGCCAAGATCCGGGCGGCGGCGGCCACGGCCCGGGTCTCGCTCGACGGGATGCCGATCGAATCGGTCGAGCACAGCCATGCCGCCGCCGCCCGGGCCGTCGAACTCGCCATGTGCGGCAAGGTCGCGATCCTGATGAAGGGCAGCCTGCACACCGACGAACTGCTTGGCGCGGTCGTCGCGGCGGGCTCGGGCCTGCGGACCGAGCGTCGCATCAGCCATGTCTACGCGATGAGCGTGCCGGCCTATCCCAAGCCGCTGATCGTCACCGACGCCGCGATCAACATCCTGCCGACGCTCGAACAGAAGCGCGACATCTGCCAGAACGCAATCGACCTGCTGCACACGCTCGGCATCGCCGAACCGCTCGTCGCCGTGCTCGCCGCCGTCGAGACCGTGAATGCGCGGATGCCGGCGACCCTCGACGCCGCTGCGCTGACGGTGATGGCGGCACGCGGCCAGATCACCGGCGCCCGCGTCGATGGCCCGCTCGCCTTCGACAATGCGATCAGCCCCGAGGCCGCGCGCACCAAGGGCATCGTCTCGCCTGTCGCCGGTCAGGCTGACATCCTGCTCGTGCCCGATCTCGAGGCCGGCAACATGCTCGCCAAGCAGTTGATCTATTTCGCCGGGGCCGACGCCGCCGGGCTCGTCCTCGGCGCGCGCGTGCCGATCGTCCTGACCAGCCGCTCGGATTCGCTCAAGACCCGCATCGCCTCGGCGGCTCTCGCCAAGCTCGTGGCCGCGCGCCGCGGCGCGCCCGGCGCCTCCCCGCAAGGCATGTCCGCATGAGCGGCCGGATGCTGCTGACCTTCAATGCCGGCTCCTCGACGGTGAAGATCGGGCTGTTCGAGCTGGCTTCGGACAGTCCGCGCCGCATCGGCAAGGGCATGATCGACTTCCGCCGCGAGCCGCTGCGCTTCGAGCTGAGCGAGGGGCCGGACCGGTTTGACGTCGCGCTCGAAGCGAAGGCCGGCGACGAACTCGACGCTGTGCTGAGCGAGGCCTTCCGCCGCCTGTCCTGGCATTTCGACCTCGGGCTGGTCGCGGGCGTCGGCCATCGCATCGTCCATGGCGGCGACCGTTTCGCCGGTCCGGTGCTGCTGGACGACGACGCCGTCGCGGCGATCGAGGCGCTGATGCCGCTGGCGCCGCTGCACCAGCCGCAGGGGCTGCGGCTGATCAGGGCGATCCGTCGCCTGCGCCCCGGCCTGCCGCAGACGGCGTCCTTCGACACCGCCTTCCACCGCGGCCATGCCGATGTCGTGCGCCGCTTCGCGATTCCGCGGGCGCTGCATGACGACGGCATCAAGCGCTACGGCTTTCATGGCCTTTCGTACAAGTTCATCGCAGCCGAGCTGGCGCGCCGGGAGCCCGGGCTTGCCGAGGGGAAGGTCGTGGTCGCCCATCTCGGCAGCGGCGCCAGCCTCTGCGCGCTCGAGGCCGGTGTCAGCCGCGACACCAGCATGGGCTTCTCGGCGCTCGATGGCATCCCGATGGCGACACGCTGCGGCGCGATCGATCCGGGCGTCCTGCTGCATCTGATCGGCACGCAAGGAAAAAGCGCCGCCGATGTCGAGGATCTGCTTTACCGCCGCTCGGGGTTGCTCGGCGTCTCGGGGATCAGCGCCGACAGCCGCGAATTGCTGGACAGCGACGCACCGGAGGCGCGGCAGGCGCTCGACCTCTTCGCCTTCCGGATCGCCGGCGAGGTCGCCAGGCTCGCGACCACGCTCGGCGGGCTCGACGCCGTCGTCTTCACCGCCGGCATCGGCGAGAACCAGCCGCGCATCCGCGCAGCCGTCGCCGGGCGCCTCGGCTGGCTAGGGCTCGCACTCGACGAGGCGGCGAATGCCGCCAATGCCGCGACGATCACCGCCGCGTCCAGCCGCATCGGGGCCTTCGTGATCGCGACCGACGAGGAGCAGGTCATCGCCGACGAGGCGTTCGCCGCACTCGCCGGCGCCGCCTGACGCAGGCTCAGGCGAGGCGGCCGAGCGCCGCGCGCAGCAGCGAGACGATTTCGTCGATCTGCGCGGGCTCGCAGATCAGCGGTGGCGACAGCGCGATGATGTCGCCGGTGACGCGGATCAGAAGACCCTTCTCGAAGCAGTCGACGAAGGCCTCATAGGCACGCGCGCCGACCGCACCGGGGCGCGAGGCCAGCTCGACGCCGGCGACGAGACCGATGGTGCGGATGTCGATGACATGCGGCGCGCCCTTCAGCGAATGCAGCGCCTCCTCCCAGAGCGGGGCGAGCGAGGCCGCGCGGGTCAGAAGACCCTCATCGGCATAGATGTCGAGTGTCGCGATGCCGGCCGCGCAGGCGACCGGATGGCCCGAATAGGTATAGCCGTGGAACAGCTCGATGGTGGCGTCCGGGCCGGCCATCAATCCGTCATGCACCTTGCGGCTGGCGAAGACGGCGCCCATCGGGATCGCGCCGTTGGTGATGCCCTTCGCCGTCGTCATCAGATCCGGCATGACGCCGAAATATTCGCTCGCGAACGGCGTCCCCAACCGCCCGAAGCCGGTGATCACCTCGTCGAAGATCAGCAGGATGCCGTGGCGGGTCGCGATCTCGCGCAGGCGCTGGAGATAGCCCTTCGGCGGCACGAGCACGCCGGTCGAGCCGGCCATCGGTTCGACGATGACGGCCGCGATGGTCTCGGCGCCATGCAGCGCCACGATCCGCTCGAGATCGTCGGCGAGCTCGGCGCCGTGCTCGGGCTGGCCCTTGCTGTAGGCGTTGCGTTCGAGGTCATGGGTATGGCGCAGATGGTCGGCGCCCGGCAGCAGCGGGAAGACACGGCGGTTGTTGACCAGCCCGCCGACCGTGATGCCGCCGAAGCCGACGCCGTGATAACCGCGCTCGCGGCCGATCAGCCGGGTCCGCGTGCCCTGCCCGATGGCGCGCTGATAGGCGACCGCGATCTTGAGCGCCGTGTCGACCGATTCCGAGCCCGAGCCGGTGAAGAAGATCCGGTCGAGCCTGGCGTCGCCCTCGCCCGGCGCAATCGCCGCAAGCCGCTCGGCGAAGTCGAAAGCGATCGGATGGCCCATCTGGAAGGACGGCGCATAGTCCAGCGTCGAGAGCTGGCGCTCGACCGCCTGCGTGATCTGCTGGCGGCCATGCCCGGCATTGACGCACCAGAGCCCGGCCGTGCCGTCGATCACCTTGCGGCCATCCTCCGTGGCGTAATGCATGCCCTGCGCCGAGGCGAGCAGGCGCGGCGCCGCCTTGAACTGCCGGTTGGCGGTGAACGGCATCCAGTAGCTCTCGAGCGAGCGGGCGTTCTGAAGCGCTTTCGGCGGCGTGGCGACGGTCATGATGATCTCCTCTGCGAGCACGGAGCACCGTTTTGCGGAAACCAACAAGTCTGTTTCAATGAACACACAAAGCCTTGTTTTATATGGAGGCTACTGGGCAATGTTGCGGATATCGAACAAGGAGAACGCCTCGCCATGAGCGGCACCGATATCGGCGCGCGCCTGCGCTATCTGCGCACGCGCCACGGGCTCTCGCAGCGGGCGCTGGCCAAGCGCGCCGGCGTGACCAATTCGACGGTCTCGCTGATCGAGTCGAACGGCGTGAATCCGTCGGTCGGCGCCCTCAAGCGCATCCTCGACGGCATCCCGATCGGCCTGTCCGAGTTCTTCGCGCTGGAACCCGATCGCCCGCGCCAGGCCTTCTACCGGGCAGACGAACTGGTCGAGATCGGCAAGGGCGGCATTTCCTATCGCCAGGTCGGCGAGACCCTGTTCGGCCGGGCGCTGCAGATCCTGAAGGAATGCTACGAGCCGGGCACCGATACCGGGCGCGTCAGCCTGACCCATGAGGGCGAGGAGGGCGGCATCGTGCTCAGCGGCCGGCTCGAGGTCACGGTCGACGACGAGCGTCGGATCCTGGGGCCGGGCGACGCCTATTATTTCGAGAGCCACCGTCCGCACCGCTTCCGCTGCGTCGGCCCGCAACCCTGCGAGGTCGTCAGCGCCTGCACCCCGCCCTCGTTCTGAAAAGCCTGCTGAAAAAGCGGGCCCTCGTCCCGTAAAGCCGCAGGCAGCCGTCTCGAAGGATGTGCGCCGCCGCAGCTTGATGACATGGCCGGCCGAGCCCATCTAAAAGCTGTAGCGACTGGAGCTTCAGGAGCGGACGCAATGCCATCCACCCAAAAGATCGAACATGTCATGCCGATCGGCGCACTCGCCGAGCGCACCGGCGTCAAGGTCGAAACGATTCGCTATTACGAGCAGGTCGGCCTGCTGCCGCAGCCGGAGCGCTCCGAAGGCAACCAGCGCCGCTATGGCCCGCGCCATGTCGAGCGGCTCGCCTTCATCAAGCATGCCCGCGATCTCGGCTTCGCCGTCGACGCGATCCGCACGCTGCTCAAGCTTTCGGACAATCCGGCCATGGCCTGCGACGAGGCCCATGCCATCTCCGTCGCCCATCTCGACGAGGTCCGCCACAAGATCGCCCGGCTGCGTTCGCTCGAAAAGGAGCTGGAACGCATCGCCGCGACCTGCTCCGGCGGCGTCGCGGCCTGCGACTGCGCCATCATCGAGGCGCTGGCGGACCATGGCCAGTGCAGCCACGCCGCGCATTGACGCGACTCCCGGTGGCGGGCTGAACAGGCTGCGACCGGGCCAGCGCCTGTGGAGAAGCGCGCCTGCATCGCGCTCATGCGTCGCGTGGCGATTGCGGCACCGGGCGGGCAGGCGCTAGCCTTCCGCGAAACGATGCGGGAGCCACCATGTCCAGCGACTTCGCCACTCCGCCCGGTCTGCGCCATCGCCAGATCGCAGTGCGCGACACGACGCTGCATGTCGCCGAGGTCGGTTCCGGGACGCCGGTCCTGCTTTTGCATGGCTGGCCCGAATTCTGGGCGGCCTGGCTGCCGCTGATGAACCGGCTGCATCCGGATTTCCGCCTGATCGCGCCTGATCTGCGCGGCTTCGGCGACAGCGCGAAATCGGCTGCGCCGCGCAGCGATGTCGGCGCCAACAGCCATGCCGACGACATGGCCTCGCTGATCGCGGCGCTCGGCTTCGAATCGGTCGGCGTCGTCGGCCACGATGTCGGCGCCTATGCCGCCCAGGCCTTGGCGCGCCGCCATCCGCAGCTCGTCGACCGGCTGCTGTTCTTCAACTGCCCGACCCAGAGCATTGCCGAACGCTGGGTCCATGAGGGCCATGTCAACGAGATCTGGTACCAGTCCTTCCAGCAATTGCCCCTGGCCGAATCGCTCATCGGCCTCAGCCGCCAGTCCTGCGCGCTGTATTTCTCGCATTTCCTCTCGCATTGGTGCCATCGCAAGGAGGCCTTCGATCCGGCGCTCGACCTCTGGATCGACAATTTCATGAAGCCGGGCAATCTGCGCGGCGGCTTCGACTGGTATCGCAGCCAGAACGCGGCACGGCTCGCCGCGATCGACGGCCATCCGACGCCGTCCGTGCGCATCCATCAGCCGACGCGGGTGCATTGGGGCCGCCACGACCCGGTGCTGAAATCGGAATGGGCGGCCTTCGTGCCGGAGCATTTCGACAAGGCCGAGGTCAGTTTCTGCGAGAGCGCCGGCCACTTCGTCCATGTCGAGGCGCCCGACGAGGCAGCGGATATTTTCGCCGAGTTCTTCGGCTGATCGGAACGGTCCCGGCCAGTCGCAAGGCGGGCACCCTCGTTTCCCGGCCGGAAGCACTTAGATAGTCTCTCGCGCAGGGCGCGGCAGACGGCCGCTGATCCCCTGGGCACCAAAGGACGGGCGATGCCGGTGTTCCGATTCCAGCAGGCGTGGCGCAACGGCGCGATGCCGCGACCTTCCAGTGAGAACGAAACCCGATTCCGCCGGAGTCAGCGATTCGGGCCTGCTTCGTTCGGGACTCGTTCCGCATTCTAGTTTCACCGTTGCGCCTCGCGCCGTCATGCGACGCCCCGCGGCGTCGCCGCCGGGCGAAGGCCGACACGTCACGATCGGCAGCGCTTTGATCCCTCACCGCTCCTTGCCCCCTTCGGTCCGCGCCAACGGCGTCACCGCGGTGCTGGGCCCGACCAACACCGGCAAGACCCATCTCGCGATCGAGCGGATGGTCGCCCACCCCACAGGCATGATCGGCCTGCCGCTGCGCCTGCTGGCACGCGAGGTCTATGCCCGCGTCGTCGAGAAGGCGGGCGTCGATGCGGTCGCGCTCGTCACCGGCGAGGAAAAGATCAAGCCGGCGCGGCCGCGCTTCTGGGTCTGCACGGTCGAGGCGATGCCGCGCGATCTCGCGGTCGACTTCGTCGCCATCGACGAGATCCAGCTCGCCGCCGATCTCGATCGCGGCCATGTCTTCACCGACAGGCTGCTGAATCGCCGAGGCCGGGCCGAGACCATGCTGATCGGCGCCGGCACGATGAAGCCGGTCATCGAGCAGCTCATTCCCGGCGTCAACGTCGTGAGCCGCCCGCGCCTCTCGCAATTGCTGTTCTCGGGCGACCGCAAGATCACGCGCCTGGCGCCGCGCTCGGCCATCGTCGCCTTCTCGGTCGAGGAGGTCTACGCCATCGCCGAACTGATCCGCCGGCAGAAGGGCGGCGCCGCGGTGGTGCTGGGAGCACTCTCGCCGCGCACCCGCAACGCGCAGGTCGAGCTCTACCAGTCCGGCGATGTCGACTATCTCGTCGCCACCGACGCCATCGGCATGGGGCTCAACCTCGATGTCGACCACATCGCCTTCGCCGCCGACAAGAAGTATGACGGGCACCACTTCCGCAAGCTCAACCCGGCCGAGTTCGGCCAGATCGCCGGGCGCGCCGGGCGGCATCTACGCGACGGCACCTTCGGTACGTCGGGCCGCTGCCCGCCCTTCGAGGCCGATCTCGTCGAGGCAATCGAGAATCACCGTTTCGAGCCGATCAGGCAGTTGCAGTGGCGCAATACCGATCTCGATTTCCGCTCGGTCGCACAGCTCCTCGACAGCCTGAACCTGCAGCCGACCGAGCTCGGCCTGACGCGCGCGCTGATCGCCGAGGACATGACCACGCTGGAGATTCTGGCGAAGGACCCCGAGGTCAAGGCGCTGGCGCAGGGCCGCCCGGCCGTGGAGCGGCTCTGGGAGGTCTGCGGCCTGCCCGATTATCGCAAGATCGCGCCGCAGCAGCATGCCGACCTCGCGACCACGCTCTACCTGCGGCTGATGCGCCATGGCAGGCTCGATGTCGACTGGTATCGGACCCAGCTTTCGGCGCTCGATCGCACCGATGGCGAGATCGATACCCTCTCCGCGCGCATCGCTCAGGTCCGCACCTGGACCTTCGTGGCGAACCGCCCGGACTGGTTGCCTGATCCAGAGCATTGGCAGGGGGTTGCGCGTCTTGTAGAGGACAAGCTCTCCGACGCTCTGCACGAGCGTCTTGCCAGCCGATTTGTCGACCGGCGCACCAGTGTACTGCTGCGCCGTTTGCGGGAGAATGCGATGTTGGAGGCTGAGGTCACCACGACGGGCGACGTGCTCGTCGAGGGCCAGCACGTCGGGATGCTGCAGGGATTCCGCTTCACGGCGGACCCGAAAGCCGGCGGGCCGGAGGCGAAAGCCTTGAATATGGCTGCGATGAAGGCGCTCGGCGCCGAGATCGAGGCGCGCGCCGCGCGTGTCGTTCTCGCCGGCGACGATGCCTTCGTGCTGTCGCATGACGGCCTGCTGCGCTGGATCGGCGAGCCGGTCGCCCGCATCGTCGCCGGCGAGAAGGTAATCGAGCCGCGCCTGCGCCTGCTGGTCGAGGAGCATCTGGCCGGCCATGCGCGCGAGCAGGTCGAGGCACGGCTCCAGCTCTGGCTGAAGAATCACGTCACCCGCCTGCTCGGCGCGCTGCAATTGCTGGAGGACGCGACCACCCTCACCGGCATCGCGCGCGGCATCGCCTATCAGGCCGCCGAATCGCTCGGCGTGCTGGAGCGTGCCAAGGTCGGCGAGGAGATGAAGGCGCTCGATCAGGAAGGCCGCGCCGCTTTGCGCCAGCTCGGCATCCGCTTCGGAGCGTTCCATCTCTATGTGCCGGCGCTGCTCAAGCCCGCGCCGCGCGCGCTCGCAGCCCAGCTCTGGGCGCTGAAGCATGGCGGCCCCGAGCTCTCGGGCCTCGACGACATCGCCCATCTCGCCGCATCGGGCCGGACCTCCTTCCCGGTCGACAAGGCAGTTCCCAAGGGGCTCTACCGCGCCGCCGGCTACCGTGTCTGCGGCGAGCGGGCCGTGCGCGTCGACATCCTCGAGCGTCTTGCCGACCTGATCCGCCCGGCCATTGCCTATCGCCCCGGCCTGACCCAGGGGCTGCCGCCGACCGGAGCCGCCGATCAGGATGGCTTCGTCGTGACCGGCGCGATGACCTCCCTCGTCGGCTGCGCCGGCGAGGATTTCGCCTCGATCCTGCGTTCGCTCGGCTATGTCTCGGCCAAGCGCCCCGGCCCGGCCATCACCGTGCCGCTGGCTGCGCCGCCCGCCAAGCCTGTCGTGGCGGAGGCGGTCAAAGCTGAGGATGCTCCCGCCGAAGAGGCGAGCGCAGGACCGGCGGCCGACGCCGCCACCCCGGACGCGGCTCCCCTGGGCGAGGCCCTGCCGCAAGAGGCTCAGGAGGCCGTCGCGGCGGCCGAGACCTCCGGACAGCGTGACGAAGCCGCCGGCGACGATGCGGTCTTCGCCGAGGCGCCCGCGCCTGAAACGCCCGACGCGCCAGTCCTGACAGAGGACGAGCCGGAGCCAACGCGCGAGCCGGTTCCGGCCGACATGATGTCGTCCCTCTCTCCCGCGCTGCCCGAACCGGCGGCGGACGCACCGGCTGAAGCGGCCGGCGAAGTGCCCGCCACTCCGGCCGAGCCAGAGTTGATCGACGTCTGGCGCCCGCACCGCCATCAGGGCGGCAGGCGGCCCGAGCAGGCCCATCGCGGCCAGCGCGAGGGTGCAGGTGCCCCCGGCGAACGGCAACCCGGCAGTCGCCGTGGCGAGCGGCCCCAGCGCGGCCCCCGCCCCGGCGGACCGCGCCGCGACGGCGAGCCCCAGCCGGCAGTCGCCGTGGCGGCCGAAGGCGGTGCAGCCGCCGCGCCGCGCCCCGAGCGCGAGCCGCGGCGTGACGACCGGCCCCGGTCCGGCCAGCGCGGCCCACGCCCCGAGGGTCACGGCCAAGGTCAGGGCCGCCCCGAGCAGGGTCGCGGGCCTCGGCCCGATTTCAAGCGCGACGGACGCCCGGGCGGCAGCGGCCCGCGCCGCGACGACCGTGGCGGGGAGCGCTTCCAGCAGCCGCAGCGTCCGCGCCCGGCCGAACGGGAGCCGGATCCGGATTCACCCTTCGCCAAGCTCGCGGCCCTGAAGGCGCAGCTCGAAGGCCGCAAGAGCTGAGGGCATTTCGGTGCCCGGCGCGCACTGAGACGGCAGGCCGGATATGCGGGACGATCGTCAGCGCCTCGACAAATGGCTCTGGTTTGCGCGCTTCGCCAAAACGCGCCCCGCCGCGGTGCGGCTGGTGGAGGACGGGCATATCCGGATCGAAGGCCGCCGGGCCGCAAACCCGGCGCATGGCCTGAAGATCGGCGACGTCCTCACGCTCGCGCTGCCGCATGCGACCGTCGTGGTGCGTGTCGTCGTGCTCGGGGCGCGCCGCGAGTCCTACGAACAGGCAAGGCTGCTCTATGAGCGGCTCGACGAAAGCGGGCGCGGCGATGCGTCGCTTGCGGAGCATGACGACGACAGCTAAAACGGCCGATCGTTTGTATACATATGAATTCGCCGGCCGGCGCCGCGGGACTTCATTCTCCCGAACAGGCGAAGAAGAGAAGCTCCTGCTGCCGGGTAGGGCCAGATCGGCCTTGAAACCGGAGCCCGCGAAGGCTTTATGGGGCCGGCTGGCAGACTGGAAGGACCTGCGACATGACCTATGTGGTCACCGAGAATTGCATCAAGTGCAAGTATATGGATTGCGTCGAGGTTTGCCCGGTCGATTGCTTCTATGAAGGCGAGAACATGCTCGTCATCCATCCCGATGAGTGCATCGATTGCGGCGTCTGCGAGCCGGAATGCCCGGCCGAGGCGATCAAGCCCGACACCGAGCCGGGACTGGAAAGCTGGCTGCAGCTCAATTCCAAATATGCCGCGAGCTGGCCCAATATCAGCCAGAAGAAGGACGCTCCGCCCGACGCCAAGGCCTTCGACGGCGTGCCCGGAAAGCTCGAGGCGCATTTCTCGCCGGAGCCCGGCGAAGGCGACTGAAAACCGGCGGTCAATCAAGCCCGCGAGGGCGCGGCGGGGTTAACCATTCCCGCGCTGCCGTGGCCAGGCTTGCCCGGAGCTTGCGTTTACCTTTGATTCGGCGTGTTTTTTATGCTACATAATAGCCTCAGTCGCATTCGTTCCGCATGCCCCTGCGAGGTTTCCACAAACGGGGCGCCCCCTAGAAAAGGATGACGAGAGCCGCCGGCACCTTTGCCGGAGCAATCGATGTCTTTGCCTGGGCGGCACAGAAAGAGACGACCGGCTGAGGGAGCGTGAGGCGGCGGGTGCGAGCCCGTCCGTGTCAGGCGGAGTGTTTCCGGTCATCCGGCCGGAGATTGAGAATCGCGTGCCCGCGTCCAGCGGTCCGGTCAGGAGTCTTATCGGCATGTCCACGGTGAAGAAAGCTGTCGTGCGCCAGGGTTTCAAGACGGGCGAATTCGTCGTCTATCCGTCTCATGGCGTCGGCCAGATCACGGCGATCGAGGAACAGGAAGTCGCCGGGTTCAAGCTTGAGCTCTTCGTGGTCAGCTTCGCCAAGGACAAGATGACGCTGCGCGTTCCCACCGCCAAGGCCGCCAGCGTCGGCCTGCGCAAGCTCGCCGATGCCGAGAGCGTTACCAAGGCCCTGACCACGCTGACCGGCCGCGCCCGCGTCAAGCGCACCATGTGGTCGCGCCGCGCCCAGGAATACGAGGCAAAGATCAATTCGGGCGATCTCGTCGCCATCGCCGAGGTCGTGCGCGATCTCTATCGTTCCGAGGCCCAGCCCGAGCAGTCCTATTCCGAGCGCCAGCTCTATGAGGCCGCGGTCGACCGCATGACCCGCGAGATCGCGGTCGTCGACGACATCACCGAGACCGAGGCCCTGAAGAAGATCGAGGGCCAGCTCGCCAAGTCGCCGCGCCGCCCGGGCAAGGGCGAGGTGGTGGAAGCCGCCGAGGGCGAGGTCGAGGGCGACAACGACGACATCCAGGAAGAGGCGGCCTGATCCAGGCACCGCGCTTCGCACGAAAAAAGGACCCGGCGGGCAACCGCCGGGTCCTTTCGCTTTCCGGGCGCGCATCGGCCCGAAAACGGAAATGCGGTTTTCGGAGAAGGCCGATGCCATATCTAAAAAGCGACAGCGTCGGCCGGCGGCCTGGAGCCGGAAGCGCCCGCTACGCCGCTCCCGTCTCCGCCGCGAGGAAGGCGACGGAGCGCTCCCAGGCCTGCTTGGCCGCGGCGGCATTGTAGCGTTCCGCGCTGGTGTCGTTCAGGAAGGCGTGGTCTACATCCGGATAGACGATGGCCTCATAGCGGATGCCGGCCGCCTTCAGCGCCGCCTCGTAATCCGGCAGCCCCTGCACCAGACGCGTATCGCGCGCCGCATGCTGGATCAGCAACCGCGCCTTGATCTGCGGCACCCTGGCGAGATCGGGCGAACGGCCGTAGAAGACGACGCCCGCCGCGAGTTCAGGCGCCGCCACCGCGAGATCGTTGACCACGCCGCCACCCCAGCAGAAGCCGATCGCCCCGGTTTTCCCCGTCGCATCCGGGCGTGAGGCCAGGAGCTTCAGCGCCGCCCTGCCCTGACGCACGACATCATCTGCCGGCAGGCGCGGAAACAGCGCCCGCGCCTCGTCCGGGTCGCTGGGCGTGCCGCCGAGCGGCGCCAGGAAATCGAGCCCCAGGGCGGTGAAGCCGGCAAGCGCCATACGCCGCGTCACATCCTCGATATGCGGGTTGAGGCCGCGGTTTTCATGAATGACCAGCACGCCGCCGCGCCGGCCTGCCGCCCTGGGCGCGACCAGATAGCCTTTCAGCGCGACACCATCGACCGTGACGTCCAGCCGCTCGGCCTTGACCCGGGCATCGTCCGGCGCGATCTGCTGGGCCTGGGCATAGTTCGGCTCGAGCAGCGCAAGTGCGGCTTCGGCTGCCGCGGTGGAGCCGGCGAGCAGCATCAGGCGGTTGAAGAAGACGCGGCGGTCGAGCGGCTTATGCGTGTATTCGTCGTAGAGTTCGACGATCCGGCGATCGAGCGCCATGGGGACCTCCTGGCATTGCGGACGGAAGAGACCGTCTCTCGCCCGGACAGGCGCGAGGCAGGCATCCTAGCCTCTCGCACCCACGCGAAAACCGCGCCGACGCCGCTATCGCGGCTTCGTGAAGATCGCCGGAAAACCAGCCGCGCGCGCTATTCCGCGACGATCTTGTAGCGCTGGCCGGGCACGAGCGCCCCGCCGCGCTCGATCCCGTTCAGCACCATGAAGAGGTCCTGCGCGCGCTCCTGCTCCGGCATCCGCGCTGCCATCGCCGCAGGCGTGTCGCCGGCGGCGGCCGCCACCGCCCTGATCTGCATCGGGCGGACCGATTGCACCTCTTCGGCGCTCAGCACGCGAAAGCTGGCGAGCAGCGCCCGCATCGGCCGCTCCGGATCGCCGCTGCCGCGTGCCGCCAGGATAAAGCGGTAGACCCGGTTGCCGACCTGGACGGCGGCGAGGCGGAAGGTCCAGTCCGTGCCCTTGCCCACCGCGATCACGGCCGGCTGGCCCGCGATGTCGAGCGTCTCGACCGCCGTCGTCACGACGCCGTCGATCCACCCGGCCGCGACATAGGATTGCAGTGTCTGGTCGGGCTTCAGCGTCACGGAATCGAACCGCAGCGCCTGGGCGCCGCTGGCGCTGACGCCGATCACCATGTCGCGCGCCGCCTCCAGCGCAAAGCCCTCCGGCGCGGTGAAGCCGATGCGCAGTGCGCTGTTCAGGTAGCGCACCCCGCGCACGACGCCGTCGCGCGGATCGTCGCCATAGGCGATGCCGTCGATCGCGGAAAGCCAGCGTCCGGCGTCGCGCTCGCCGATTCCGGGCGCCCCGATCTGCCGGGCAGCCGCAGTCACGGCGGCAATGCGCTCGGGCGTCTGCGGATGGCTCGACAGGATGTCGAGACGCTTGTCGTCCGCGCTCCGGTTCTGGCCGCTGTTACGGAAGGCGGTGTTGCGCCCCAGCGCCGCAAGGAAGCGCCCGGCGCCATAGGGATCGTAGCCGGCGCGCGAGATGTTTCGCACGCTGATCTGGTCGGCCGTGAGTTCCTGCTGCCGCGAGAATTTGGCAAGCGACAGCTTCGAGCCGGCCTGCACCGCCGCGCCTTGCGCCGGGTCCTTCAGCACCTGCGCCACGACCTGGCTGACCAGTGCCGATTCCAGCTCGCGCTCGGCCCGCTCGACCGCGTGCTGCGCCGTGACATGCGCGATCTCATGGGCCAGCACCGAGGCGATCTCGGCGGTGTCGTTCGCCAGAGCCAGCAGGCCGCGCGTGACGTAGAGCCGGCCGTTGGGTAGCGCGAAGGCATTGACTGCCGGCGAATTCAGGATGGTGATCTCGTAGGCGCCGATCTGGCCTTCGCCCGCTTTCGCCAGACGCTGCACCACCTCGTCCAGCACGGCACGCGCCTTCGGCGCCCGATATTCGCCGCCGAAGGCCGAGAGCAGGCGCTGGTGCTCGCTGTCCGAGGCGCGCTGGACCGTGCTGACGCGCGGCGCGAACTCGCCATCGGCCGGACGCTGCGGCGGCAAAAGCACGCTCTGGTCGCCCGAGCAGGCGACGAGCAGCAGGGCCGGAAGCGCGAACGCGGCCAGCCGTTTGGGACAAAGCAGAAATCCGTGTCGCCAGAACGCCAGCATTCCGTCAGTCGACCAGTTCCAGGGCGAGCTTCGAGGTCACGTCGAGCAGCAGCCCATCCCGGCCGGAGAGGACGCCACGCGCCCGCAAGCGTTTACCGCCGACCCCGCTCGCGGTCCAGCCGGTATCCTGCATCTCGCGCCACAGCCTCTTCGACAGCACGATCGACGCGGCCTCCCCGCGCCGGCGCGAAAAATTCAGATAGGTCCGTTGCGCGCGCTCGCCGACCGAGGCGATCCGCCCCTCCAGCAACACGAGACGCCCTTCATGCGCCCTGAGCGCGGCGACATCATGACCGTCGATGGCGAAATCGGTTGTCGCACCCGCTGCGACGGGCATCGTCGGAGCCGCGGCCCGGCCCGATCGCGCCTTCGCCCGAGCGCTTTGAGCTTGAACCCCGCATCGCGCCGTGCCGGCGTCCGGCAGGGGCGAGGCCGCGCCCTCGCGCAGCAATGCGGCGGCAACGTCCCGGGGTATGGCCTCGCCGTCCTCCGCCGGCGCGTAGAGCCGTGCCGGCAGCCGGCCCCAGCGATCGCTTGCACCGAGCAGCACGAGCCTGAGATCCCGGTCGCGCCACGGACCGATCCCGGCGGCGAAACGCGCGGCCTCGGCATCGTCCTGGCGCGGCGCCAGCCCGACGAGACGAAGCCGCCTTCCATCCGCCAGGACCGGATCGCCGGCCTCATCCAGCCCCACGAGGCGCACCGTCGGACTGTCCGGCGCGAGTTCGGAACAGGCATCGCTGGCCCGGACCGGCCCGGCGAGCGGCGGCAGGGCAAGAACAGCGGCCACGAGGAAAACGACAAGAAGAGGCTTCACCGGCATGGCGATTATGCTACACGGTTTGGCGCGCGTCCCGGTAGCTCAGCAGGATAGAGCAACGGTTTCCTAAACCGTAGGTCAGGGGTTCGAATCCCTTCCGGGACGCCATATTTTTCAATTCAGTGATTGCGGAACAGCTCGCCACACCGGCTCGGGCGACAATTTTGCTGGAACGCACGGTTCCAGAGCCGATTCCGCCGACCGGCTCGGTATCGTACGGCCTTGGCGGGTAATGCGCGTGTGATGGAGACAGCGAACCAGTCCAACGCCTGGGCCTGTTCCATCGATCAGAGCAAGAACTCACAACCCACCGACAACAATTGTGGAGATTTCCCGAGTTACTTTACAGTTACATCATAGCTCAATCTGGAGCAGCCCTTTCCACCAAGATTCGTGCCGCAAACGTAAATCACAAAATTATCTTTCCCGATAAAATTCGGCTTTGGTTTGTAAAAGAACGAGAATTGTCCAATCTGCGCCAAGCTTCCATTTTTCGGCGAACTCATTATCTCCGATTTTTCGAGAACCGACTGACCTAGCCTGTGATTATAGCCATTTCTATCGAGAGCATAACTATAACGGCATCCATCACGATCCATCGTCGAGTAAGCAGTCAATCGATTATTTTGGCTGAAATCTAAAGGGCCTTCCATTTGATTCTGGCAGGCCGCCTGCGCCGATCCAGCGTGTGCGCCAGCCAAAAATACAATAGCTCCCAGAATCGACAGATGCGCCATCGTGACGACTTCTACCAGGTTGCGCCGCGTCATTCTCGCTCCAAACGAAAACAACCGTCAATGACGATAACCGGCCAGACCGAACCAACCCGGTCTTGTCAGAGTCTTGGAGCCTTGAAGGAACGCGCCGCCGCGCCGCAGGGCGCCCAGACGATGGGTTCGACATACCGCCCACGATCGCGATCGGTATCGACGCCTTCGCCTGGCAACCCGATCCGCGACGTCGCGATCGCACCTCCCCGGACATAAGGAAGCGCCCGCCTCAGAGATCGAGCGCCGGCCCTTCATCGGACTCCCGCCGCCCGGATTCGCGCCAGGCACCGGCAAGCGTCAGGCTGGCGCTGTAGATCACCTTGCCGAATTCATCGCGGACGCAAACCGCGAATTCGCGCTTGTCGCCATCGGGCAGGACCTCCCTCACCATGTCCGGCAAGGCATCGAGCGCGAGATAGCGGGCGGCGGCATCGCCCGCCAGCTCGACGCCCTCGGCGTCGATATGGGAGAAATTCCCGTCGGAGCTGTCGATGAAATAGCGGGGCATCTCGCAGCAATCTCCGGCGATGCGATCGGTTCCGTCAGCGCGGCAACCGGATCAGATTGAGATAAGTCGGATCGAACTGCGAAAGCGCCGCCAGCCCGTCGAAATCGGTGATGGTGATGGCGCTGCCCTTCCAGGTGACGAAGCCGGTGGCACGCAGTTCCTGCAGCGTCCGGTTGACGTGGACGAGCGAGAAGCCGAGCGCATCGGCCAGTTCGCTCTGCGGCACCGGAAAGGAGAAGCGGCCGTCCCGCGCCAGATCGGCCGCGCTCAGGCGCAGATAGAGTTCGCAGATCAGGTGGCCGAGATGGGCCGTCGCCGAGCGGCGGCCGCTGGACGTGATCCAGGCCCGCTGGATCGCACCGTCGATGACGGTCGAGAGCCAGAACAGCCGGCCGAGATGCGGTGATCGATCGATCACGCGCAGCAATTCGCGATGCGGCACATAGCCCACCTCGCAATCGGTCAGGGCGACGACGCTGTGGTCCATCACCTTCAGCAGGAAGGCATGCAGGTCGACGAAGTCGCCGGGGATGTGCAGCGCCGTGATCTGGCGTTTCCCGTCATCGAGAAGAACCTCGCGGGCGGTGAAGCCCTTGACGACGATGCAGCTCTCGGAGGGCTGAGAATGCTGGGCGACGAGTTCGTCGCCCTTCCGCACGATCTTCCGACGCATCGCCATGCCCTCGATGAGGGTGCGCTCCTCGTGGCTGAGCTCGTCTCGCAGCATCAGCGCATTGACGAGCGACTGCAGCTTGGGCGCGGTGATCTCTTGGTTCATCCCTTCTCAAACGCGGTGCCGTCGGCATCGTTCCGCGCGTTCGAGGCCGGCCGCCATCGGCACTGTCATTGAAGGGTCATCCGCATGCGCTGTATCGGCGCGATGAACCTGACACCGGCGCAGAGCCCCGCCTCCGACGGCCTCGGGCGGCTCGCGGGCTCGCCGGCAGCCGCACCGCTGCTCGAACTCGACGGCTTCACCGTCACCGTCGCCCGCCCTGACGGCGCGGTCGCGCTGGTGCGCGGCATCGACCTTGCGCTGGCGCGGGGCGAGGCGCTCGGCATCGTCGGCGAATCGGGCTGCGGCAAGAGCGTGACCTGGCTCGCGGCGCTGCGCCTGCTCGGCCGCGACGTCGCGACCTCCGGCCGCGTGCTGCTGGCCGGTCGCGATCTCGCCGTGATGGGCGAGCACGACCTCGCGACCGTGCGGGGCCGGCGGATCGGCATGATCTTCCAGGACCCGACCAGCTCGCTCAACCCGGTCCACAGCATCGGCCGCCAGCTCGACGAGGTCCTGCGGCTGCATCGCGGCCTGACCGGCGAACCTGCGCGCCGCGAGGCACTGCGCTTGCTTGACCGGGTCGGCATCGCCGACGGCCCGCGCCGGCTGCGGCAGTATCCGCATGAATTTTCCGGCGGCATGAACCAGCGCGTGATGATCGCGCTCGCTTTGGCCTGCGAGCCCCAGGTGCTGATCGCGGACGAGCCGACGACGGCCCTCGACGCCACGATCCAGGCCCAGATCCTCGATCTGATCCGCGACATTCGCCGCGACAGCGGCATGGCGCTCGTCCTGATCTCGCATGATCTCGGCGTCGTCGCCGATCTCTGCGACCGCGTCGCGGTGATGTATGCCGGCCGCATCGTCGAGACGGCGCCGACGCGGGAGCTGCTGCTGCAGCCGCGCCACCCCTATACGCGCGGGCTGCTCGCGGCGCTGCCCTCGCTCGAAGGGCCGCGCCTCCGCCTCGAGCCCATTCCCGGCACCGTGCCGGCTCCCGATGCGCTGCCGCCGGGTTGCGCCTTCGCGCCCCGCTGCACCTTCGCCGCGCCTGCCTGTTCCGCGGCCGGACATCCCCCGCTCGTTCTGGCCGGGCAGGATCGCCGGGCCGCCTGCCTGCGCCTCGACCGGATCGCGGAGGACAAGGCCGCCCCGCTGTCCCCGCTCCTCCCGCCTCTCCTCGCCACCGCCGGATCATCCGCGTGACGCCGCTCCTCGCCGTCGACGACCTCGCCCGGCATTATGCCGTTACCGGCCCCGACGGGCAGCGCCGCCTGCTCCATGCCGTCGACGGCATCGGCTTCACGCTGGCGCCGGGCCGCACGCTCGGACTCGTCGGCGAATCCGGCTGCGGCAAGTCGACCACCGCCCGGCTCGTGCTCGGCCTGCTCGCGGCGACTGGCGGCTCCGTCCATTTCGCCGGCGAGCTGGTGACGGCGACGCGCGACGCGAGCTGGCGTGCCCAGCGCCGCGCCATGCAGATGGTGCATCAGGACCCGCTCGCCGCGCTCGACCGGCGCCTGACCGTGGGCGAGCAGGTCGCCGAGCCCCTGACGATCCACAGGCTCGGCGCGGGCAAGGCGGAGCGCGAGGCACGCCGGAGCGCCATCTTCGAGGCCGTCGGCCTCGGGTGCGACCTCGCCTCGCGCTACCCGCACGAACTCTCGGGCGGGCAGCGCCAGCGCGTCGTCATCGCGCGTGCGCTCATTCTCGAACCCAAGCTGGTCGTCTGCGACGAGCCGATTTCGGCCCTCGACGTCTCGGTCGCGGCCCAGGTCGTCAACCTGCTGCAGGATCTGCAGGCGCGCTTCCGCATGGCCTATCTCTTCATCAGCCACGATCTCAAGGTCGTGCGGCAGGTCGCCGACGAGGTCGCGGTGATGTATCTCGGCCGCATCGTCGAGCAGGGCCCGCCCGATGCGCTCTTCCATGCGCCCGCCCATCCCTATACCGAGGCGCTGGTCTCGGCGGTGCCTTCGCCCTGGCGTGGCACGCGCGAACGCGTCATCCTCGCGGGCGATCCGCCGAATCCGGTCGCACGGCCGCAGGGCTGCGCCTTCCATCCCCGCTGTCCGCGCGCCGTCGCGCGCTGCCGCGAAGAGGCGCCGCTGCTGCGTCCGGTATCCGACGGCCGGCTCGCCGCCTGCCACCTCGTCCCCGAGGCAGGACGGCCGGCCGCAGCCGCCGCCTGAGCCGACCGCCCTCCCACCCTGGACAGACATCCCATGGCACATGACGAAGCAGCGAAAGCCGACCGGGTTGTCGTCGCGGTCTTCGACGGGCTCCGGCCCGATCTGGTCACGCCGGAGCTGACGCCGAACCTTGTGCGGCTGGCCGCACGCGGCATCTGGTTCCGGCAGGCGCGCAGCGTCTTCCCCTCGGTCACCCGCGTCGCCACGAGCTCGATCGCGACCGGCGCGCCTCCGGGTGTCCATGGCATCGTCAACAACGCCTTCCATCACCGGCAGGCCATCCCCGAGCGCATCTTCGACACCGGCAGCGCGGAGATGATCCGCCGGGCCGAGGCGCATCACGATGGCCGTCTCATCGCAGTCGACACGCTGGGCGACGTGCTGGCGCGGCAGGGCCGGCGGCTCGCCGTCGTCCATACCGGCTCGCCCGGCTCGGCGCATTTCATCAGCCCGCGCGCCCGCGCCAATGGCCACTGGACCTTTTCGATACATGGCGCCGAGGCGACGCAGACGCCGGAGGCCGTCGCCGAGGCGCTCGATCGGCTCGGCCCGCTGCCGGAACGCGAACTGCCGCGCCTCAATGATCTGCGCTATGGCGGCAGGCTGATGACCGAGCATGTCCTGCCGGCGCTGGCCCCCGACGTCGCCTTGATCTGGTTCAGCGAGCCGGACACGACCTTCCACTACAAGGGCCTCGGTTCGGCCGAGGCGAAGGCCGCGCTGCAGGAGGCGGACCGGGCCTTCGGCACGATCCTCGACTGGGTCGAGGCTCAGCCCGATGCCGAACGCATCGCGGTGATCGCAGCCTCCGACCATGGCCAGATCTCGACCGGCACGATCGAGCCCCTGTTCGAGGCTGCCCAGGGGGCGGGCTTCTCCCTGAGTTCGGCGAAGGACATCGGCGATGCCGCGCTGACCGCGACCGGCGGAATCAGCGGCGAGATCCGCCTCCGCGAGGGCGGCGACCGCGCGACGCTCGCCCGCCTCGCCGCCTGGCTGATGGAACAGCCCTCGATCGGCCATCTCTTCTCCCCCGCGCGCAACGAGGTCGAGGGGCAGGTCGACGGCACGCTCTCGCTCGGGCTCGTAGGCGCAGGCCATGAGCGCCAGCCCGACCTGATGTTCATCCTGGGCTCGACGCTGACGGCCGACCCGTACGGGCTGCCCGGTCTGGGAGCGATGACGCCGGGTGACGTACCGCTTGGCGGCGGCATGCATGGCGGCCTCAACCCGCACGAGCTCAACACCGTGCTGATCCTCGCCCATGGCGAGGATGGCGGCGCGGCTGCCATCTCGCAGGAGCCCGCCGGCATCATCGACATCACGCCGACCGTGCTGGGCCTGCTCGGCCTCACCCCGGCGTCGACCATGGTCGGCCGCGATCTTGCCCGCCCGCCGGGAGAGGAGGCGCGCATCGCCCGCCATTCGGCCGGCACGGGCAACTTCGCCCAGCATGTCGACATCGTCGAGCAGCAGGGCCGCCGCTTCATCCTCGGCGGGGGGCATTGAGGGGCAGGCACCGCCTGCCGCCGTTCCCGGGTAGAGCGAAGCGGAAGCCCGTGAATCTCGGGCAAGATCGGGCGCCGCAACCTCCTCGCCATGAGAGGTTCGGGTCAGGCCCGAGCATGACGGCGTGCGGAAATCTTATCCCCGCCCTCTCTTCCCATGCCTATTCTCTCGCCGTTCCGCCCGACCAGGGGGGCTGTCGCGAGGCGTCGTGCGGCCGGGTGGAGTTGCGGTGTTCAGGGTCGTGGCCGTCGCTGGCTTGCGGCCCTGGAGGGGTCGATCGTCGTCCGGGCCGAGGCGGGTCCGGTCTCGTGCCGAGACATCAAAGCACGACGGGGGCACCGGAAGACAACCGCGCGCGGGGCGGGGTGGCGGCTGTTGGCGCTGCTTCGACATATCGACTTCGACATCGACACCGGCACGCAGTCGTCGACTGCGACGCCACCTCTCCCCGCGCATCCCTCCGGATGCATCGAGGCCCGAAAACCCCGCGGCACGAGCCGGACGGGGCTTTCGCTGCGCGAATCAGGACACGTGCCCTCTTGCCCACCAGAGGCCGAGGAGTGAAGAGGGCGCGACATCTCCGTCATGGTCGGGCTTGTCCCGACCATCCACGCCTTCGCTGGTCGAGGCCCGTGTTCAAGGCGTGGATGCTCGCCACAAGGGCGAGCATCCACGCGACGAGCCTCTCCGGACCTCAGCTCTTCGCGAAGCCGAGATTGTCCGGCCGCAGATCCATGAAATAGAAGGTCGTCGGGCGCCAGGAGATCGAGCGCTTGATCGCGTAGGCCTCGCTCGGCTGGTAGAGGATCGTCGCCGGCACCTCGTCCTCATAGACTTCGAGCATCTCCGTGAAGAGCGCCTTGCGCCTCGCCGGATCGACCTCGGCCTCGAGCGCGTTGCCGGCCTTGTTGAAGGCGGCCGTCGACGTCCAGAACTTGCCGACCTGGGCTTCGCCCGCCGGTCCCCACGCCACCCAGATCGCGCCGAGCGGATCCGGCAGGCGTGTCGAGTTCGACCAGTTGAAGATCTGCACGCCCGGCCCGCGCATCAGGGCCGAGTTCTCGACCACCTGCAGCGAGGCGTTGATGCCGACCGCCTTCCACTGCTCGACCATGATCTGGGCCGCTTCGAGCGCATTGGTGTAGTAGTTCGCCATCGTCCGGTAGACGATCGGCTCGCCCTTGTAGCCGGCTTCCTTCAGCAGGGCCCGGGCCTTCTGCGGGTCATGCGGCAGCTTGCGGCCTTCGACGAACATCTGGCCGTATTCCGGGAAATTATGGCTCTCCGGGATCTTCGCCGTGCCCTGCCAGAGCGTGTCGACGAGCTGCTGCCTGTCGATCGCATAGGCGAGCGCCTGGCGCACGCGCTTGTCGGCGAGCACCTTGTCCTGCTCGTTGAAGGCCAGGACATGGACATTCGCCAGCACGACCGAGCGCACATCGATGTCCTTGTAGCCGCCGACGACGCTCATCTGGTCGGGCGGGATATTGGTGATCAGGTCGTAATCGCCGGCCACGAGGCCGGCCACGCGCGCGGCCAGTTCCGGCACGCGCTTGAAGCTGACGCGCGCCGCGGTCGGCTTGCCCATGAAGTAGTCGTCGAAGGCGGTCAGCACCGTTGTATCCGCCGCGTTGTGCGAGACGACGCGATAAGGGCCGGTGGCGACGGGTTTGCGGGAATAACCCTCGAAACCCATCTCCTCATAGGCGCGCTTGTTGACGATCCAGGCGCACCAGGAGGCGAGGCGCTGCTCCAGCAGCACGTCCGGCACCTTCGTCCTGAACCGGATGGTGTAGCGGTCGATCGGCTCGACCGAGGCGAGCACGCCGAAATAGGCCCGGCCACCCGGGATCTGCGCCTTCTCGCCCCAGAGGCGCCCGTCGCGGAAGGTGTAGGCCACGTCGTCGGAGGTCAGCTCGTCCCCATTGTGGAACTTCACGCCCTGGCGCAGCGTCACGATCAGCTCCTGCGGCGAGACCCGCTGCCATGTCGTCGCGAGATGCGGCTTCAGCTCCGAGCCGCCGCCATCGGCCGCGCCGAGGAAATCACGCCGGATCAGCGTGTCGAAGATCGAATAGGTCACGCGCGTTCCGACATTGGAGAGTTCGCGCGCCGGCTCCAGCGTGGCCGGCAGGTCGGCGACCGCGACCGTGAAATTCGGGCGCTTCGGCTCGGCGGCGAAGCCGGGCGCTGCGCTCAGCAGCACGGGCAGGGCGGCGGCGCCTTCCAGCAGGCGGCGGCGAGACATCACGGGCCGAGAGATCATGGACATGGCTGTTCCCTGAAGCGACGACGGCCGACACGGGCGGCCCCATCCGCGAGCCATTGCCTCAGCTTGACGACAGCGCGGTGACAGGCGCCGCCGCTTCGCGCGCCGCGATCAGCAGGCGCGGGTCGTCGAGCATGACGGCATCCGGAGACAACCGCATCAGCGCGGCGATGCCGGCGGCATCGATCTGTCCGACCGGAAAGGGCGGATGTTCCGGAAGAGCAGAATCGCGCGGCTGGCCGACCATGACGACAAGCATCAGGCCCTCGGCCCGCACGGCCGCCACGCGCGCATCGGTCGCGTCGGCCTCCCACAGGCGAAACCAGCCGGCCCCGGCGCGACGGGCCTCGGGCGCCGAGCAGGGATCGCCGGCCAGAGCGAGGATCGCGATGTCGGGCGCGACGTGGCGCGCCGCCGCGACGAGCGGAAGCGAGCGCAGGCCGAGCAGCACGCGCGCTCCGGCACCGGCGGCGTCGATCCGCGCCAGGATCGCCCGGAGCACGACAGCGTCGGACAATTTGACGTCGAGCAGGAGCCCCAGCGGCTGCGACGCCGCGATGGCCTCGTCCAGCGTCATCAGACCGGGCAGGAGCCGGCGCAGCGTCGCCAGGTCGAGCTCGGCGACACGCCTCGGATCGCCGGTGACGCGCGTGAGATCGGCATCGTGCAGGCAAACCAGCGCACCATCGGCGCTGAGCCTGACATCGGTCTCGACCAGCGCGGCACCGGCGGACGCCGCGGCGCGGAACGTCGCCGCAGTGTTCTCCGGCCCGAGCAGCGCCCCGCCGCGATGGGCGATGGCGAGCGGCCGGGGCTGGCCGGCGAGGTGCTGGGCGAGCGACATCATCGAGCTCTGACCATGGTTCGGCATCAGGCTCTGGTCGGGTCGAAGCGGTCGCGCAGCCAATCGCCGAACAGGCACATCGACAGCGTCGTCAGGAAGATCACGAGCCCCGGGAAGACCGCGATCCACCAAGCGTTGAGCAGATAGCGCCGCCCCTCCCCCAGCATCAGCCCGAGCGATGTGCCCGGCGGCTGCACGCCGAGCCCGAGGAAGGACAGCGAGGTCTCCAGCAGGATCGTGCCGGGAAAGTTGAGCGTCGCCTGGACGATCAGCGCCGCGAGGATATTCGGCAGGAGATGGCGCAGCACCACCCGGGCCGGACGGGCGCCGAGCGCCTCGACGGCCTGGATATAGTCGGCCTCCTGCTCCGAAACGACGAGGCCGCGCGTCAGCCGCGTATAGCGATCCCAGCCGTCGACGCTGACGAGAACGACGAACAGCACGATGCTGTTGCCGAAGAAGGCGAGCAGGGTCAGCGCCAGGAACAGCGCCGGAATTGCTGCCTGCGCGTCGACCGCCATCATGATCGCCTGGTCGGCGAGGCCCCGCAGGCGCGCCGCGACGAAGCCGAGCGCGGTCCCGAATACCGCGCCGATCAGCGTGCCCATGACCGCGATCAGGATCGAGGTCCGCACGGCGAAGACGAGGCGGCTGAGGATGTCGCGGCCGAGCTGGTCGGTCCCGAGCCAGTAGATGCGTCCGCCGCTCTCGTGCAGCGGCGGCTTCAGCCGCGCGGTCAGCTCCTGCGCCGTGTAGGGCAAAGGCGCCAGCCAGTCGGCGAAGACCGCGACGAGGACGACGAAGAGCAGGAAGCCGGCCGAGAGGCGCACGACCGGCGACATGTGCCTCCCCGCAGGCCGGCGCCCTCCGGTGGCGGCGACCGCGACCGGAACCGCCTGCACGCTCATGCCGAGGCTCCCGCCGCGCGCCGGAAGCCGCCGAGACGCGGATCGGCCAGAATGTGCAGCACGTCCACCAGCAGGTTGGCGCCGACCATGACCAGCGTGATCGTCAGGATGACGGCCTGGACCACCGCGAGATCGCGCGTCGAGACCGAATCGACCAGCAATCGCCCGATGCCCGGCCAGGCGAAGATCGTCTCGACCACGGCCGAGCCGGCGAGGATATGGCCGATCTCGATGCCGAGGAACATCAGGAGCGGCACCGCCGCATTGGGTAGCGCATGGTTGAGCACGATGCCGAGCGGCAGCACGCCCCGGCCACGCGCGGCGCGGATGAACGGCTTGCCCAGCACCTCCAGCGTCGCGGTGCGGGCAAAGCGGGCGAGCCGCCCGGCGAGCGGCAGGGCCAGCGTCACCGTCGGCAAGATGAGGTGGAGCGCCGTGTCGGAGCCCGCCGAGGGCAGGACCCGCAGCGTCAGCGCGAAGAGCAGGATCAGCAGGATGCCGAGGAAGAAGATCGGGATCGCATAGCCGAACACGGCCGAAGCCATGGCGAGCCGGTCGATCGCGCTGTTGTGCTTCAGCGCCGCGACCATGCCGAGCGGCAGGCCAATCAGCAGCGCCAGGAAGAGGGCGCTGGCACCGAGCAGGGCCGTCTTCGGCAGGGCCTCCAGCACGGCGTCGAAGGCGGGCCGCTCATCGGCGAAGGACAGGCCGAAATCGCCGCGCGCCGCGCTCAGCAGATAGCGGCCATATTGCTCGGCGAGCGGCCGGTCGAGGCCCCACAGCTCGCGATAATAGGCCCGGACATCAGGCGGCGTGTCGATCGAGAGCATGATGTCGGCGGGGTCGCCGGCGAGCCGCAGCGCGATGAACACGCCAGAGACGCAGATCAGCAGGGTGAGGACGGCACGCCCTGCGCGCAGGGCCAGAAAGCGCAGCATGCTCGAGATCGTGCCCATGCCCGAATGACGAAGCGTGCTTCTGGTCGCGAGGACATGACAGCAGCATGACGGCACGAGCGCCGTCGCGGGCAGCCTGCAGGATCGCGTCGACGCGACCGCGCGCTTCATCGTCCGCTACGACGCCGTCCTTCTGAACGACGATTTTAACTGGGCCGGCAAAGCGCTTATGGGACGACAAAAGCCGTGCCGCACGAGAGCCAAGAGCGGCCTCCGAACCGCCGGCCGAAATGTCGAACACGGGGGGACAGGCACCATGATTCAGTCCGAGCTGCAGGGAAAGATCGCGATCGTCACCGGCGCCGCCGCCGGCATCGGCAAAGCCCTGACCGAGGCTTTCGTCGTCCAGGGCATTCGCGTCGCCGCGATGGACATCGACCAGGCCGGCGTGATGGCGCTGCAGGACGCGCATGGCAAGGACGCCGTTCTCGCCCTGAAGGTCGACGTATCCGACCCCGCGAGCTGCGAGGCTGCGGTGGCAGCGACGGTCAGCCAATTCGGCGGCCTCGATATCCTCGTCAACAATGCAGCGCTCGGCATGAACGCCGTGCATCCGCGCTATCAGGCCCGGAACATGCAGATCGAAGACGTCAGCGAGGAGACCTGGCAGCGCTTCATGATGGTCAACATCTGCGGCCCGTTCTTCATGTCCCGGCAGGTCGTGCCGGTCCTGCGCACGCGGAAATGGGGCCGGATCATCAATGTCGGCACCAGCTTCTTCACCATGCTGCGGCCCGGGTTTTCGCCTTACGGCCCGTCGAAGGCGGCTGTGGAGGCCTATTCCCTGATGCTGTCGCGCGAGCTCGAGGGCTCCGGCATCACCGTCAATGTCGTTCTCCCGGGCGGGCCCGCCAATACGCAGATGGTGCCTGACGAGGAGGGGCTGGATCGCGCCACCCTGATCCCGGTCGAGATCATGGCCCCTCCCATGCTCGCTCTCTTCACCAAGGCGGGTGACGGCATCACGGGTCAGCGCATTCTCGCGATCGATTGGGACCCCGCTCTCGCCGACCCGGCCGCGCAGAAGATGCGCTCAGCCGCCTGGCCGGAACTGGCGATCCCTCTGGCGGCGCTCCCGAAGAAGAATTGACAAGCCCGCCTGACCTGCCGACGAACGCTTCGGCGCGGCAGGTCAGGCGGGCTGCGGCGCCCTGAATGACGCCGCAGCCTGGTCAGAAACGGTTCAGTTGGTATTTCGGAGGCTGCCCGCGCAGGACGCGAAGCGCCTCCTCCGCGGCGCTGCGCTTGAGCTGGCGTTCCGCCTCGTCGGAATGCCAGGCCATATGCGGCGAGCAGATGAAGTTCTCGTGCCGGAACAGGGGATGGGCGCCGGCAGGCGGCTCGACCGCCAGCACATCCATGCCCGCGCCGGCGATCTTGCCCTCCGACAGGAGCTGATCCAGCGTGACCTCGTCGACGAGATTGCCGCGCGCCGTGTTCACGAGAAAGGCGGTCGGCTTCATCAGCCGCAGCAGGTCGCCGTTCAGCAGATTGCGGGTCTCGGCCATCAGCGGCGAATGCACCGAGACGACGTCCGCCGCGCGCATCAACTGCTCCAGCCCGACCATCTCGACGCCGGCCGGCACCCGATCCGGCGGGAGGTTGGGATCATGGGCGATGACGCGCATGCCGAGCGCGAGAACCCGCTGCGCCATCGCCTGGCCGATCCGCCCGAGCCCGACGAGCCCGGCGGTCTGGACCTGAAGCCGGCGGACCGGGCGCATCAACCGGAAGTCCCAATGCCCCTCCTTCACCGTCCGGTTGGCCGGGATGAGCTTGCGCGTCAGGCACATCATCATCGCCAGAGCGTGGTCGGCGACTTCCTGCGTGCCGTAGTCGGGAACGTTGCTGACGCTGATGCCGAGTTCGGCCGCCGCCTTCAGGTCGATCGTATCGACGCCGACACCGTACCGGACGATCGTCTTGCACTGCTTCAGATGCCCGAGCACGCGGCGCGTCAGCGGCGCATACATGATCAACAGCGCCTCGGCATCGGCGCATTGCGCGATGACGGCATCCTCGGTCTTGCAATTCAGCCACGGCAGCGCCGGACAGACCTCGCGCAGCACCTCCTGCTCGATATCGATCGAGCCGTGATCGCAATCGGCGACTTTGACGACGTGCTGTGCGCTCACGGCCGATACCTTCCAGATCCATAGCTGTTGAGCGGGCAACCGGGCACAATGCCTCGGAGACCGCCTGAAAATTCAACGAGCCCTCATCCGTCGAGATGCGCCTGCGGCGCTCCTCGGGATGAGGGCTTTCATCTCCGGACAGACACGATGTCCTTCCGCCAGGCCGGGCGGCGCGATGCAGCCTCGCCTCAGCGAGGCGGCAGCTTGTGCAAGGCGGCGACGACGGCCTCGCCCATCTCCACCGTTCCGACCTTTTTGGTGCCGGGCTCGAAGATATCGACCGTGCGGTATCCGTCCGACAGCACATTGCTGACCGCGTTGCGGATCCGGTCGTCGAGATCGGGGCGGTCGAAGGAATAGCGCAGCATCAACCCGGCGGAGAGGATCTGCGCGAGCGGATTGGCGATGTCCTTGCCGGCGATGTCGGGCGCCGTGCCATGCACCGGCTCGTACAGGCCCTTGTTGCCGACGCCCAGCGAGGCCGATGGCAGCATGCCGATCGAGCCGGTCAGCATCGCGGCGCAGTCGGAGAGAATGTCGCCGAAGATGTTGCCGGTGACGATGACGTCGAACTGCTTGGGCGCGCGGATCAGCATCATCGCGGCGGCATCGACGAACATGTGGCTCAGCTCGATGTCGGGATAGGACTGGCCGACGCGAACCAGGACGTCGCGCCAGAGCTGCGAACATTCGAGCACATTCGCCTTCTCGACCGAGCAGACCTTGCGGTTGCGGCCGCGGGCGGCCTTGAACGCCACATGCGCGATCCGCTCGACCTCCGATTCGCTGTAGACCATCGTGTTGAAGCCCTGGCGCTCGCCCGAGGCCGTGGTGCGGAAGCCGCGCGGCTCGCCGAAATAGATGTCGCCGGTCAGTTCGCGCAGGATCAGCAGGTCGAGCCCCTCGACCACCTCCGGCCGCAGCGTCGACGCGCCGACGAGCTGCGGGAACATGATGGCGGGCCGGAAATTCGCGAACAGGTCGAGATGCTTGCGCAGGCGCAGCAGGCTGGCGCCGGGGCGCATCGCATAGGGGATCTTTTCGTCGCCGGGCACGCCGGCGGCTCCAAACAGGATCGCCTCGGCCTTGCGCGCGATCTCGAGCGTCTCCGCCGGCAGCGGGTCGCCCGCCGCATCGACGCCGGCCTGCCCGATCGGCGCCTCGACGAGTTCGAGCGCGACCGAATTGCCGACCGCCGTTTTCAGGACGCTGACCGCCTGCGCCATGATCTCCAGGCCAATGCCGTCGCCAGGAAGAACCGCGATTTTCATAAGCTAACTCCAAAGATCATGAGGAGCCGCCGCGCCTGCGCGCGCCGGCTCATAGGGGGAAGAACATCGGGAACAGTCGACCGCCTCAGCACCGGCCGCTGCTTTCAGAGCCGGCAGCCGCCCGCCTGAGAATCGAAAAGATGGATCCTGTCGAAATCCGGCTTGAGCCGCACGACATCGCCCGGGCTGGCCCGAATGCGCTGGCGCACGACCGCGGAGATCTGCTGCTGGCCGATATTGGCGAAGATCTGGATCTCGGCGCCGGTCGGCTCGATCACCTCCACGATGGCCTCGACGCCGTCATCGGCAAGCGAGATGTCTTCCGGACGGATGCCGTAGATCGCGCTCGTGCCTGGAGCAGCCACTCCGTTCGGCGCCGGCAGCAGGATGCCGTCGGGCGTTCTGAAGCCATCGGCCTCGAGCGTACCCTTCAGCAGGTTCATCGCGGGCGAGCCGATGAACTGCGCGACGAACCTGTTGGCGGGCCGATCATAGAGCTCCAGAGGCGGCCCGGCCTGTTCGATGATGCCGTCGCGCATGACGACGATCTGGTCGGCCAGCGTCATCGCCTCGATCTGGTCATGCGTCACATAGACGGTGGTCGCCTTGAGGCGCTGGTGCAATCGCTTGATCTCGGTGCGCATCTGCACGCGCAGCTTGGCGTCGAGGTTGGACAAAGGCTCGTCGAACAGAAACACCTTGGGATCGCGCACGATCGCGCGCCCCATCGCCACACGCTGGCGCTGCCCGCCGGAGAGCTGCTTGGGGTAGCGGTCGAGCAGCGGCGTCAATTCGAGGATGCCCGCCGCATTGGCGACGCGCGCCTTGATCTCGGCCTTGTCGATGCGCTGCTGGCGCAGGGCGAAGGCCATGTTGTCGCCCACCGTCATATGCGGATAGAGCGCGTAGTTCTGGAACACCATGGCGATATCGCGGTCCTTCGGCGGAAGGTCCGTCACCACGCGCCCGCCGATCGAGATGTCGCCGTCGCTGATGTCTTCCAACCCTGCGATCATGCGCAGGGTCGTCGACTTGCCGCAGCCCGACGGCCCGACCAGGGCGACGAAGCTGCCCGCTCCGATCTCGAGATCGATCCCGCGAACCGCCTCGACGGCGCCGTAGCGCTTGATGACGCGCCGCAAAACCACATTGGACATCAGTCTACCACTTTCTCGATGCGGGACCGGGCCGGGGCACGCGAGCGCCCCGGCCCGGCGTTCATGCTCAGCCTTCGCCGCGCAGCAGGCGGGCGCCCTGCTCGCAGAACTGCTTCGGGGTGATCGTCTCGCGCAGCGCTTCCTGCCAATAGGGCGCGATGCGGTCCTGGAAGGGCGCCCAGAACTCGTGCTCGTAGGGCGGGCTCCACCAGGTCTTCTCGGTGTCGACCGAGAGCTTGATGAAGCGGTTGTTCTGGAAGACGTCGAGCGCCGCCAGCGACCTGCGGGCAGGCGGGACGACGCGGTCGCGCGTATAAAGCAGCGCGGCCTCGCCTGAAGACATGAACTTCATGAACTCGAAGGCCGCCTCCTTCTCCTTGCACGAGGAGGTCATCAGAGGTCCCTCGGGATTGTTGAGGCTGAAATGCTCGCTGCCGATGCGCGGGGTGACGACACCCTGGATGTTGTCGCCCAGCGTGGTGGTGAGCGCCGGGCTGGACTGCGACGCGTAGACCCACATCCCCGCCTTGCCGTTCTGCAGCAGGCTGTAGATTTCGCGCATGCCATCATTGACCGCGGTCGGCGGAGCAGACTTGTCCTTGGTGAGCTGCCCGATCCATTTGGAGACCATGTCGATGGCAGCGGGTGAATCGAAATCGACATTGCCCTTCTCGTCGACCATCTTGACGCCGGCGCTGCGCAGGATCGGCAGCCAGATCTCGATCGCCTGGTACGGCTGGCCGCGGACGGCATAGCCGTAGCGATCGGGGGCCCTGGTCATCGCCTTGCCGAGCGCGAGCATCTGGTCATAGGTTTCCGGCGGCTGCAGCCCGAGTTCCTTGGTCCAGTCGGCGCGGTAGTAGAGGAAGTAGACGAGGTTCGCGATCGGCAGGTAGAGCAGCGGCTGGCCGGGCTTGGAATGCGCCTTCTCGATGAGGTTCGGGTAGTAGTCGTTCTTGGCGTCCCACTTGTCGAAATAGGGGTCGAGCGGCGCGATGATGCCGTTCATGTGCAAGTCCTGGACCCAGTACTGCACGGCCATGCAAATATCCGGCGCGCCGCCGGCGGCATAGGCCACGACGAGCTTCTTGCGGACTTCGCCGACGGCCATCTGGGCGTCGAGTTCGACCTCGACGAAGTTCTGCGACTTGTTGAACATCGCCACCGAGTCGACCGAGATCTTCTGGTGGTTGGGATTGTCGGCCCAGTTCCAGTAGACGACCTTCACCTTCTTGCGGACGGCAGGCGAAGCCGGCGCTTGCGCGAGTGCGGATGTCCCATCGACGGCGAGACCGCCCGCAGCGGCACCCATCATTCCGAGAACCGAGCGCCGCGATAGCGCCTTCGTTCCCGCCTTTGCCTTGTCGGCAGCTCCCGATTTGGTCATCTTGGTCATGCTCCTCTCCCTCGTTTTATTTTTTGAAGTCATCACAGCCGGCTAAGTCAGCCTTTGACCGCGCCTGCCGCGAGCCCGTTCATCAGCATGCGCTGGAACACCACGAAGATGATCGCCACCGGCAGGGCGCTGAGCATCGCGCCCGCCGCGCTGACGCCCCAGACATTCGGCTCGCCCTGCGCGAACTGCCGCATCAGGATCGGCAAGGTCTTCACCTCGCTGGTCGAAGTCAGCAGGAAGGCGAACAGGAAGTTGTTCCAGCTCATGATGAAGGCGAGCAGCCCTCCGGCGACGAGGCCCGGCAGCGACAGCGGCAGGACGATGCGCCACAGGATCTTCAGCCGGCCGCAGCCATCGACCTGAGCCGCCTCCTCGATCTCTCGCGGCAGCGTCGAGAAATAGTTGATCATCAGCAGCAGGACGAAGGGCGCCGAGGCGGTCGATTCGGCCAGGATCATGCCCAGATGCGTGTTGTTCAGCCCATAGCTCCGGAAGATCACCAGCAGCGGCACGAGCAGCACGACGCTCGGAATGGTGTACGCCACCAGCATGCTCACCAGCAGAGAATTGCGGCCGGCAAAGCGGAAGCGCACGAAGGCATAGGCGCCGAGGCAGGCCACCGTCAGCGAGAGGAGCATATTCCCGGTCGAGATGATCGTGGAATTTCGCAGATAGGTCGCGAAAGGCACGTTCTGGAACAGGTCGAAATAATTCTGGATCGTCGGGTTGCTCGGGAAGTAGGTGATCTGCCGGTCATAGGTCTGGGGCCGCAAGAAGTCGGCCTTCAGCTCCGGCGTGATCGAGGCGATGAACAGCCAGATGAACGGTCCCAGCGAATAGACCAGGATCGCGGCGGCGCCGATGAGGGTCCACAGGTTGCTCGCCCGGTTGCGGCGTGTCTTCGACATGCTCATGGCTCGGACTGCTTCAGGACGTTGCGTGCGAGGTAGCGGACATAGAGCGCCGCGCCGACCATCAGCACGAGAGAGAGCATCACCGCGACGGCGGAGGCGTAGCCGATGCGGAACTCGTTGGTGAGGTGGAAGCTGTAGACGGCCTCCGTATAGTTCGCGAAGCCCGGCCCGCCGGTCGTCATGACGAAGATCATGTCGATATGGTTTGACATGAAGATCGTGCGCAGCAGCGCGATGAAGGCCAGGCTCGGCAGGATATGCGGCAGCGTGATGTGCCAGAACTGCGCGAAGCTGCCGATGCCGTCGACGTCGGCCGCCTCGTAGAGATCTGCCGGAATCGTCTGCAGCGCCGCCAGCAGGATCAGGACCATCAGCGGCGTGCCGTACCAGATCATGGCCGAGACCACGACCCAGAAGCTGGCGGTCGGGCTGCTCATCCAGGGCGTATAGGCGGACTGGATGCCGAGCTTGACGAGGATTTCGTTGAAGATGCCGAAATTGCCGTCGACGATGTAGAGGAACAGCAGGGCCACCACCGCCGGCGGCGTGATGTAGGGCAGCATCATCGCGACGCGGACGAAGGTGCGACCGACGAAGCGGCGGTTGAGCAGCAGTGCCATCGGCAGCGCGATCAGGACTTCGCCGATCACGACGGCGCCCACCCAGCGCACCGTCCGCCACGCACCCTCGAGGAAGATCCGGTCGTTGAAGAGATTGTAGAAGTTCTGCAGCCCGACGAAGCGCGCCCGGCTGACATTGAGCAGCGAGGCGTTGGTCAGCGACAGCGACACCGCCTGGATCAGCGGGTAGACGATGACGGCGCCAAGCAGAAGGATGATGGGAAGCAGGAGGATATACGGGAACAGGTCGAAACGCTTTCGCCTGCGCGTGCGAACGACTTCATTTCCGCGCAAAGGCGAGGCAATAGAACTATCCAATGCGCCCTCCCGGCGGATGAATCTTTAGATTTTCTTTATTATTGACATCATATGGGCGCCTCGGCGCCCATATGAAGAATTTTCTTGGAACGCTGTCATCGCGTTCCACGATGCGGCCCGACACCACAGGCAAGGCTGGCGGCACGGCTCGCAGCACGGGGGCGGTGCCTGAGTTATGGGCGCAGCCCCGGCCCTCAGATCAGGCGGCCAGTTCGTCCTTGATCAGCTCGCCGTTCTTGACGATCATCGACATGTAGCGGCCCTGATGGGCCAGCACGGAGATGTCCTTCAGCGGATCCTTCTCCAGCACCAGGAGATCGGCGAAGGCCCCGGGCGCGACCGTGCCGACCTTGCCCGGCATCCGGACCAGCTCGGCAGCGTTCAGCGTCGCCGATTTGATCACCTCCAGCGCCGGGATGACCTCGTTGCGGATCATGAACTCCTCGGACTGGTAGCTGTACATCGAGCCCAGCACGTCGGTGCCATAGGCCAGCTTGACGCCGGCGGCGCGCATGATCTCAAGCGATTCCGGGCCGCGGGCACGCACCCACTTCAGCCGCTCGACAAAGCCCGGATCGAGGCCGAGTCGCGCACCCTCGCGAATCTGGGCCTCATAGGCGGAGATCGTCGGGCAGACGATCGCGCCTTGCCGCGCCGCCGTCTCCGCGGTTTCCGGCGTGATCAGCGTGGCGTGCTCGATCGAGTGGATGCCGAGCTCGAGCGCCCGGGCCACCGCCTCGTCGGTATGCGTGTGCACGGAGCAATACATCTTGGCCTTGTCGGCCTCGTCCTGGAAGACGCGCAGCTCTTCCATCGAAAAGCCGAGATAGGGCCGTGGAAAATGCGACGATGCCGCGCCGCCATTGGCCATCACCTTGATGAACTGAGCGCCCTTGCGCACTTCGTCGCGGGCGGCCTTGCGGCAGTCGTCGACGCCGTCGACGATGCGCCCGACCGCACCGAGCTGGCGCAGATGGCGCTTGCCGCTATCCGTGTCGTGGCGCGTGCGGTAATCGGAGTGCCCGCCGGTCTGCACCATGGCCTTGCCGCAGATGACCAGGCGCGGCCCCTGTACCAGCCCCTGCTCGACGGCCTGAACCTGCGCGAATGTCGCCCCGCCGAGATCGCGCACGGTGGTGAAGCCGCGGTTGAGCATCTCCTTCATGAGACGGACGGAATGGTAGAGGACCGTCTCGTTCGGCAGCTCTGCGTTCTGGTCCGGCTCGTGCAGGCCCCCGCAGTTGAGATGCACATGGCAGTCGATCAGGCCGGGCATCAAAGTCTTGCCGCGCAGGTCGATGCGGCGGGCATTCGTATCCTTGATGGGCTTGTCGGAGACCTCCTCGATCAGGTTCCCGGAAACCCGTACGAACTGGTCGTGAACCCCGTCCTCGACGGAACCGTCGAGAATGCGAGCGTTCTCAAAAATATAGGACTGCATGGGGCGCGCGCCTTTTCACCATTGGCCGTCAAACGCAACTGCGGTCGCCAACGCAGACGATGGGCCGGGCTCGCCACGACATGACGGGCAAACCGCGAAGCGTCGAACATCCCGAGTCACGAAAGAACAATTTCACCTGGCGCCCCGGCCGGTCATCGCTGTCGCCACCAGCGTTGCCCTGAAGGACCGGACCCGCCTTCGCCCCGCCAGGAGGCAAGACGAAATGCTTCGACCAGACAGACGCACTCGCTTTGAATGCGGCGCCGGGCGAATATCGATACCGTCCACAATTCGCCCGCCGGGGAGAAGCCGTCTTTCGGAACGCGCACATCGCGAACCGCGATGGAAACGCCGGCTGCGATATGGTTCCGTCCGGGCTATGCAGCCTGCGGGGCTCTCGCGTCGCCTGAAACGCGGCCGTCGGATACGGAGTTGGCCAAGTGCGATTTGATCTGCTGTCACTCGAACTGTTCGTCGCCGTCTGCGAAGAACAAAGCATGGCGCGCGCCGGCGATCGCGAACACATCGCAGCATCGGCCGTCAGCAAGCGCATCGCGGATCTCGAGGTGCGCCTGAATACACCGCTCTTCTACCGGAACTCGAAGGGTCTGGAGCTGACGCCGGCCGCGCATTCGCTGCTGCACCATTCCCGGGTGCTGATGCGCGACATGAAGCAGATGGAGATCGAGCTCGCCCATCATGCCAGCGGCGTCAGCGGCCATGTCCGTATTTCCGCCAGCGTCTCGACCATCATCCAGCATCTGCCATCCGACCTGCGGGAGTTCCTCGCCACGCATGCGGCCATTCGCATCGATCTGCAGGAAGGAACCAGCCAGCAGGCCGTCGAGGCCGTTGCCGAGAACTCCGCCGATATCGGCGTCTTCGGCGGCGTCGTCCCGCGCGCCGGCCTACGGATCATCCCCTACACGTCGGACCGCCTGGTCGTTCTGATGCATGCCGGCCACCCCCTCGCCAGACATGCCGAAATCCGCTTCGAGGCTCTGGCCAGTCATGACCTCATCGGCCCCAGCAAGGGCAGCTACCTCGACTCGCTCGTGCTGCGGGCCGCGTCCGAACTGTCGCGCCCGCTGAAAATGCCGGTCAGGGTCAACGGCTTCGAGACGGTCTGCAGCATGGTCGAGGCCCAGCTTGGCGTCGGCCTGGTGCCGGAAGTCTGCGCCGCGCGCTATCTGGCCAGCGGCAATGTCGTGGCGCGGCCGCTCGACGAACCCTGGGCCCTGCGCCAATGGAACATCTGCGTCCAGGACAGCCGGACATTGCCCGCCCCCGTGCGCCTGCTTCTCAAACACCTGACCAATCGCGACAGCCGGTAGCGATATCCGCCGCCTGGCCGCGCCCAGAGCGCCTTTCGGCATCGGCAGAGAAGACAGCGCGCCGCCGAAACGACAGCATTGCCGCTCGACCGCATGCGGCCGGGGTCACGCGACGTTGTTATAAGCGTTCAGAGCGTCTCTGGAGTAATCGGACGCGGCGAAACACGCTCGCCAGGGCCACTCACACCCGTCACAGACCGGCGAGGACGGTCCGTCGAATGTCCAGAATCGTCATGGATTTGGTAAATGGCGCGCCCGAAAGGATTCGAACCTCTGACCCTCAGATTCGTAGTCTAAGGAGATTCATTGATTGCATTGGGAAATTTTGCAAACCCGGTAAAAAACGAAGCGTTTAGTTTCAATGCGATAGCGGGTCGAGTGCAAACCAAATTCGTGCCTCGATCGTCCGTGATCTCCCGCAAGGGGAGCAAGTGGACCCGGTGGTGCGCCAATACGTATTCCAGCCTTCCATAACGCCCGCATGATGTCGCAACCCCATCCCCGAGAGGGGTGATTATCATGACGCAAATTGAGAACGTAGAGAGACCATAATTAGTGTCGAGTAGAATCGACGCGCGCTCTGCTCTGCAACGCGGACCATTTGAGCCCGGCGCGCTGCGTCTACCTGCGGCGCCGAGGCGCAATCTCTTCCGGCCGGAAGATTAGTTCATCAATGGATGGGATCTGAAGTGTTACGCGAGGATTGCGATAGTTCGATGGAAGCTCCGGCGGATTAACAATCAATTTATTCGGCACCTTAATCGTCGCTCTATAGTTTCTTATGCAGAGACGTTCGACTTTCTCCAGCAGGGCTGTTTGCGCTTCATCGGGGGAGGCGTACTGGGATGTTACGCCATATCCCTTCTCGCGCGAGCGCCATAAGGCGTCGAAATGCCAGACGATTTCGTCCGCCTGTTGTCTGGCCTCGATATTGAACTCGGCATAGTCCTCGAATTTGACCCCTATCAATCTGGTCCACAACGACGGGTGGCGGCGCTCTGGCTCCTGATCAAAATCCCTTAGAACGACCTCGACAATGCCGTGCAATCGCCATTGCCCTTTATGGGATGCCTCGTAAGTCTTCCGCTCGTCAGCCATTCTAAGATGTTCGGCCTTGCGCGCCGCGATCGCGACCAGCTTGGCGCGCCGTTCCAGCTCGGCCGCAGCACGCTCCGAAAAGGCTTGATGCATGGTCATGGCTTCATTCGGATAAAGCTCGGCAAAACTGCTTATCACAGCATTTTTCGCCACCTGCAGGGGCACTCGATAGAACTCCTTGCCGGTCCTGTGCGCGGCCAAATGGGCGTGGGCTCGCTGCTCAACCGCTCGCGCATCTCCCGTTACTGGCTGGACCCACTCGATCGTGAACCCGGTCGGAACACCGGTTACGCCAGAGAGGTCCGCCGCTCGTTTCGAAACGGCGCCTGTCGTGAAGCCAACCTTCAGAAGGTCTGGCATCGACGGATTGCTCAGGACGTAAACGCTGCCTGAGACGGGCGATCCGAGCTGGCTGGGTGTCAGAACCGTCAAAGTGTCCGCGATAACTGCATAATATTCCTGGCGCGATCCCGACCGATATCGGCGGATCTCGTAATCAAATTGAACGCGATCACCCACCACGACCGGCGAAAGATCATCTTCGGCGAAAAGTGTGTAGCCCTCGGTGCCGATCTTGAACCAGTGGGCCTGACTTCCGCTTTTGGCGACGCGCGAGCTGCACTCGATGATGACACCATCAATTTGCTTGATACGATGACGGCCTGTGGATTTGCGGCGAAATCCATACGGGTTGTTCTCGTTCATCCGGAGTTTCGCAGCGGGAAAGCATAAGTTGAAGGAGATCGTGCCAGCCTGGAGATTGTTGCCTGGCTTACGTTGAATCGTCTGGCCAGATCGGCTTGTGTGGCCGTTCCTGACTCAAGGGCTTGCAGCGCCTCATCACGCTGGTGGCGGGTAAGCGCGCCTGGCCTGCCCATATGCTGGCCTCGTGCCACCGCACGGGCGCGACCCTCGCCGGTATGGGCCTTGATCAGCTCGCGCTCGAACTCGGCAAGCCCGTCCAGGACCGTGAGCATCAGGCGGCCGTGCGGGGTGGTGGTGTCGGCCCATGCATCGGCCAGGGACCGGAATCCGGCGCCAGCCTTACTGACCCCGTCCAGGATGTTGAGAAGATCGCGCGTCGATCGCGCGAGACGGTCGAGGCGGGTCACCAAAAGGGTGTCACCCGCGTTCAGCACCTTTAGCGCCCTGGCCAGTTCCCTACGGTCGGTCTTCACGCCGCTGGCGGTTTCTTGAAACACCTTCTCCGCACCGGCTGCCAATAAACCGGCCCGCTGGGCATCGAGGGTCTGACCGTCTGTCGAGACGCGGGCGTATCCATATATCGGCATGGAAACAGCCTACGCTGACCCCTGACTTATGCAAGTATCTTTTGCATATCGCAAGCCTTGGGCAGGGCAAGGGTGAGGTGCTTATGCAAAAGTATTGATTTATGCATAAATCAGCTCTCCGGCATCAACTCCAGGAAATTCCTCATCAATTCGCTCCTACTCTGGCGGGTCGCTTAGAGAACGCCAGATGCTTTGCCTACATCCCTATTGCCCGTTGGGCTCGCCAGTTTCATCCTGGGCCGAAACCCTCGATCGTCCAGAACTAAAGCTGCGTCCCGGAATCGAAAAGTCAGCTCTCCTTTCCAGTCTGAACAGCCTGTTCGGAGCGCCGCCTTCCAAGCCTGCCATCCTGCAAAGTGCTCCAACGACCAATGCAGCGGCCTTAAGGCGCCTGCTGCGGTCCTGCCCATGCCTGTACAATCAAGTCGACCTCGCGCCGTCTGCCCATGCGATCGTCCATCTGTGCGAACTTTCCGTCGGTGGCCGCATCACGGATGCAAACGTTGTCGAAGCATTCAAGGTACAGCATCCGAAAACGCTCGGCTGGGCCTACCCGCCCGCGCGCGATTTCCAAGGGATGGGCGGTACCATCATGGAGTTGCTTTGCAGCGAAGTCCTGACGTCTGCCGGGATACCGGCCATGGAACTGGACAATAAGAACTGGCCAGTCTGGCGAATGCCAGGACACATTTTGCTCAATGAGGGCAAAATGAATGATCTGAAGGCGCTCGGCGATATTCTTATACCCTGCGCGCCAACTAACCTCGTTATTTCTGTAAAATCAGAGAAGGCCAAAGAGCGGCTTCTGTATTCTGCAAATTCGATTGAAGGCATCGGGTTTGGGTTTTTCGACACTCCCAGCGAATTCTGGACCAAGCGCCGCATGCAGCTTTACAAGCGTATGGGCTTTTCGGCGATCTACATGCCTGACACAACGCTGGATATACTCAATTTAAAACTCGATGCGGATGGCAACCGCCAATACGCTGTAAATATCAATGGCACGGCCCTCTACAGGCCTTTGACCCAGTTCTGTGAAGATATGCATAACGTTGTCGGCAGGTCCGCCTTTGATCTCTGAGTTGAGCTGATCAATCAGTCTTCATTAGACCTGAAAGCTCTGTCGCCTCCACGCTTTGACTGACTTCGGCGCATCACCCTTGAATGCCCCCTCGTTCCAGCAGTCCCAGAACGCTACGGTCTGGCTGTTCGGCTTGTGACGTGGCTCGGCAACGCGCACGCGCGTTGGCAGCAGGCTCGCATCACCCACGACAAGCGCCTCGCCGATGTCTAGCACAGGCAACAGGTCGCCGAAGCTGCCGAGACTGTCAGGCAGCAACCTGCGGATGACGGTTTGGTCGTCGCCGTTGGTCAGCCTCATGGCGATGACGTTGTTGCACTGGCTGAGTACGGTACGGTTTACCTCGGCCGGGCGCTGACTGATGACAACCAGCCCGATCCCATATTTCCGACCCTCTTTCGCAATCCGTTCAAAAATTTCGACCGAAACGGCGTCGCTGCTGTCGGCAGCGGCGCGCTCCGGGATATAAAGATGAGCTTCATCGCACAGGAGCGCTATCGGGTGCCGATCGGCCTGTTCTGTCCACTGATTGGTCGTAAACACCAGCCGGGCCAGAAGGCTGACCATCAACGGCAGGACGTCAGAGGGAACCTCGGAAAAGTCGATGATTTTGATGCCGCCCTTGGCATCCGCCTGCGCGCCACGGCCGCAGATCAGCAGATGAACCACCTCGGCGAGCCAGCCCATATCCATGCACTGCGCGGGGGGCTGGAAAATGAACCCGAGGCGCCGATCCTGACGTTTGGCCTCCAGCCTCGCAATAAGGCGACTGAGCTTGTCAAAGTACGGCCCTTGCTTCTCGGTCCCGGCCTTGGCGCCGGGCACCATTTCTTCGTTGAGTCGGCCAAGCTCAGTCAGAACCGCTGAGATATCGAACGGGACAGGGCTATCGATCGTGAAGTTCGCTAGAATATCGGCGTGTGCCGGATCCGCGAGCGTGGCTCTTTTGGCGTCCGTGATGCAGCGCGTCATCATCATCGACTGGTTGGGGGCATTCTGGTCTGTCCGGTCAACGAACAGAGAGATCAGCGCCTCGTAGCCGAGCAACCAGTATGGAAGGTGCAATACGCCCTCGGCCAGCCCGGTTCCCTTCTCGAGATCGACGGGCCCCGCAATGCGGTAGTGGCGGAATTCATCGCCCACAAGTGGCTTATATTCGCCATGGATGTCGAAAAGGATGACATTGGCCTGAGGCAGCTGGGCGACCTGATCCAGCAAGCGTGCTGTCGTCCACGATTTGCCGGAACCGGTGCCACCGACAATGACGGCATGGCGCTGGAAAAGCTTGTTCCCGTTCAGGTAGGCAACCGCCTCATCGTCAAGGGTGAACGAGCCCAGCGACAGGCGTGGACCGTCAGCTCCGACATTCGAGATGACCTGCATAAACTGTGTCAGACGCTCGCCCTCGAGGGCAAAGCAGTTCGCATCAATTTCGGGCACCGTCTCCAGCGTCCGCCGGAACACGTTCTCTTTCGTTCCAACGCGGTCCAGCAGCGTACCGATCAATGTGATCCTGACGAGGTTATTCTGAGGGAGCACCTGGTCAATCGGATCGACTTCACCAATCGGCTCGTCGGCGCGATCATCCGCCCGCCGGGTTATCCGGGTCACGATCCCAATGAGGTGCTGCCCGGCCCGGCTGCTTTGCAAAACCGTAAGCCGATTGACCTGAATCCGGCGTAGGCGATCGATGGCATCGACGCGAATGGTCACAGTAGCTGTATCGACTGAAATGACGCAGCCTAATGCGTCTTCGTCCTTAAAATCAAAAATCGGCATGTTTCCCCCTCAAATTACTAGTTTTTGAAATCCGTCCAAAGACCAGAAATCTTGATCTGCAATATCAATTCCATCCGGATGCTCGGCTACATATATTTTCGACCCGGTACCATTACGCTCAATGCCAAGGTATTTGGCGCCGGCCTTCATCCGCAGAAACGTGCGGGCCTCGTCGGTAAGCGACCGCGCCAGAACGGTTACGGGGAGGCTTTTCTGCCTGCATCGGCCCAGCATCTTGGGTTCGATGTGGGTGTCCCTGAATCCGAAGCCTGCGCACAAGAACGCTTCTGCATTCTCGAGGGCCCTGTCGGCGCCCTGAATCGCAGAACGAAATGGTTCATCATGGGTGCGCTCAAACTTGTTGAACCCCGGCGTGACGATGAGGGGTGTAAGCGCAGCGTTTGGAAGATCGAAAAGTGGCGCGGCAACAGTGCTGCCATCGGCTCTTTCAAACCAGTCAAGCGAGCCGTGAACCTTCCATATCCTGACAGCCCTCATTTGCTTGCCGGCTCGCGAGAAGCACACCGGGTCGACGCCTTCACGCGCCTGAAGGTAGCCAGGTACAAAGCCTGCCGAGAACAGTAGATCTGCCGAATTGCAGGCATACTCGGCGACGCGGTCATAGTTTGTAGTGACGATATCGACTGTCTTGTTGCTGCTGCGAAAGAGAGCGGCCAGCAGGGAACCCAAAGGAAATGCTTCGTCCGCGGTCATGGCGCGCTGGAATAACGCCTTGTCGCCGATGTTGATGCACTGCCAGGTTCCGGCAACAATCTTTCGCGTCAGTGCCACAGGCAAATCCTTGCCGATCAGCGCCTGCTCCAGATGCTCCCCCGCATCCAACGACTGCCTGACGGCGTTCCACGATGCGATTTCCTCGGCGCCCTCCGCGACAATGTTGGCGGTCAGGTGGTCCCTGAGCGCGTCCATTCCCGGGAGTTGGTGAGCTGCGGAAGCCCCACTTCCGAGCACGATCACCGGATTGCTGGCAAAGCAGCTCTGGGCAAGTTTTGCGATGCCATCGAGATCCATCCGGTCACACCACCATGACGTCTGTTTCGGTCATCGACGCATAGAGGGACGGAATGTCATTCGAGCGGATGCGGAACTGGCTTCGCCGCTTCACGGTCGGCCGAGCGGTCGATGCCCCTTCCACCTTGATGCCCGGATCGTAATACACCTTCCGCAGCGCCATCGCCTGCAGGAAGCGCAGGAAGTCGGTGTCCTCGCCGAGCCGGACGCGGGCGCCATAGCTGTACTGCTGATCAGGCTCCATGCGGGCCTTGAACGGCACATATGCCGCCTTGGCGTGCTTCTTGTTCCAATGGGCCAGCAACCCGGCGAAATGCCATGTCGCTGCCTCGTTGCCGGCAGCATCTGCCAGCGTGAACCCGCCCTTTGGGTCCGTGATGCGGTTTTTGGCCGGATCGTAGCCGATGAACTGCATGGTCAGGCCGGTGCCGGCATGGGTCTCCCCGAGCTTGTGAATACCGCCGAAGTTCAGGCGATCGGGCCGGCCGGCCTTGTCGGCATAGCCGTATTTCCTGACGAACGCCTCGGGCCCGTCCGATTTGTAATAGCCGCCTGTTGGCTCGGGGGTCATCAGCGTCAGCGGCCCGCTGGAATACCGGACGAAGTCGGTGACCGTGTGCCCCTTGATTTCCCAACCCTCAAAGTCGGGCTCGGCGCGGCCGTTCGGCACGATGTCGAGGTGGGATTCCAGGGTGTAGCCGCCGCAGTTGGTGCCGGTGCAAGGACCGACCACACCGCCGGTATAGAGCCGCTGCGAAGGCAACCAGCCGAGACCATGGATATCGCGCAGCTTTCGCAGCAGCCGGTCCCGAGAGGTGTCGGCCGTGCCGATCGGGACGTGCTGGAAGATGCCGGTGCGCTGCAGCTCGCCAAGGGCCCGGATTTCATCGGCAAGCGGGCTGTCCGGCGCCGTAACCCAGCCAATAATCCGGCGATCGGCCGTGATGCCAAAAAACAAAAGGCGCCCCGCCTGGCGGGCGGTCATCAGCTCATTGGGGCCGCCGCGCGTCCCTTTCAGGAAGCCCGACAGGCGGATCTCCGGATACTGCGGATAGAGGATCAGCTGGGTGTTCGGCGCCTCGGTAAGCGTTCCGTCTTCCCTCAGCCATGAAAACGGCAGCGGCGCCTTCAGCCCGCTCCGGCCGGCGGCCGTGGTTTCCTCCCGGACCTCGCCCATGGGCAACAGGTTCAGGATGTCGAGGCTGCCGCCCAGATAGGGCTGGTTCTTGGAGTTGTCGTTTGCGGCAAGCTCCTTCACGAGCAGCTGCTGGACGCCATGGGCGACCATCATCCGCCGGAGCATTTCAAGGCTGAGATTGGGCAGGGCGTTGCTCATGCGAGGCCCCGGATTTCCAGCGTCGGCACGTCGCTGCGCAGCCACGAGGCACAGGCCTCGATCACGTCCGCGAGCGGCAGCCGGGTCCTGCCCTTCAAAGCGCACTCCCAGACGACGCCATGGCGCCAGCCGGCGGCGCCCAGGTGCTCTGTAGCACGCTCGTCGACTTCTTGGTTCCGGCGGATCTTCGTCCGCCAGAACTCATCGCGGGATGCCGGCCAGCGGAACAGGTGGCAGTCGTGCCCATGCCAGAAGCAGCCATGGGCAAAGAGAACCGCCCGCCGGCGCGGGAACACCATATCCGGCCGGCCTGGCAACGCCCGGTCGTGCAGACGGAACCGGAAGCCGGCCGCATGCAGCCCCTTCCGCAATATCATTTCCGGCTTGGTGTCACGCCCGCGAATACCGGACATCATCCGGCTGCGAACCTCGGGCGAGACCGTGTCAGCCATGAGCAGCGATCGGCTCCGCGCGTTCACGGACATAGGCCTGGGGTGCGGGTCGCGCGGCCTGTTTGGCCAGGGCGGCCTCGATGTAGGGCCGCATGGCAGCGGCCACGAACTCCACCACCGGCACCACCACCGCATTGCCGAACTGGCGATAGGCCTGGGTGTCGGATACCGGAATCCGGAACGGTTGGCCGGGGCGCTCGAAGCCCATCAGCCTGGCGCACTCCTGGGGCGTCAGGCGCCGGGGACGCTGGCCGGGCTGGTCGATCAGGACCTCGGACCCGTCCTTGTAATACCGCGCCGAGAGGGTCCGGGAGACATCATTCGGGCCGAACAGGCTGAAGCCGAAGCCGTTGCCGGCGGCATTGTGCTTCTTCTTGTATTCCTGGAGATACTGCCAGAGCTTGGGCGTGAGGGTGTATTTCGGATCGACCTGGTCGGGCGGCAGCAGGATCGAGCCCAGCTTTGGCCCGTTCTCGGCCAACGGCAGCTTAAGTGCCTTCAAATCAAAGTCATTCGGCTCGCGGAAACCGACGATAAACACCCGCTGGCGCTTCTGGGGAACCCAGGGCTCCGAACTGATGACCCGGTGCTGAACGTGATAGCCCAGCTCGTTTTTCAGGACGTTCATGATGGTGGCGAAGGTTCGTCCACCATCATGCCCCTCAAGGTTCTTCACGTTCTCCAGGAGAAACGCCGCCGGCTTGTGGTGGGCAATGATCTGGGCGGTGTCGAAGAACAGGGTGCCCTGTGTGTCGCACAGGAATCCGTGCGGCCGGCCCAGTGAGTTTTTCTTGGAAACGCCGGCAATCGAGAACGGCTGACAGGGAAAGCCCGCCAGCAGCACGTCGTGCTCGGGAATGGTGCCGGGATCTTTCGAGAACTCCCGGATGTCGCCCGCGATCGGGTGATTGTCGGGGAAATTCATCGCGTAAGTTTTCTGCGAATGCAGATCCCACTCGGACGTAAACACGCAGCGCCCGCCGATGGTCTCGAACCCCATGCGCAGCCCGCCGATGCCGGCGAACAGGTCGATGAACCGGAATGCCGGCCGACCGGTCTCGATCGGCGCACATCGCTTCGCAGCTGCCTGTTTCAGCATCCGCAGACCCAAGCGGGTCGGCTCGCGCTCGCCGCTCTGGTAACGCTGTGCCGTTCTCTCCGACACCGCCAGAAAGGCGACGGCTTCCTCGAACGTCATGCCGGCCTGCTCATGCAGGCGGGTGAACTCGGTTTTCTGGCTGGGGCGCATGCGGGAGCCGATTCGCTTTATCTGTGTCATTTGCCGTCAGTCTGGCACCAGCCTTCCCGCCGGGCAATGCCGATGTTCATGAATTGTTCTTTTATTGGGCAGGTTTTAACAGGAGGTTTCGGTGCCTGCTGGCCCAGTCAGGCCAAGCCCGTGGCCAGATGCCTCGGCACCAGAAGGTGCATGCGCTCCGAACCGGACGGCCAGAACACCATAAACCGGTTGGTTTCCATGTCCGGCGCCGCGCAGACCAGCTCCACCGGTTCGTCGCGGACAATCTTGATGCCGCTGGCTTTCGCCTGCGCTGCCAGAAACACCTCCAGCTCCGGCGGCGCCTCGGTCATCACCATGGCGGTCAGCGGGTAATATTCTTCCCGAAATGGATACTGACCGTCCTGCAGTCTCTTCAAAATCGTGTCCCGTGCCTGAGCCTCTGTCGTAGCTGCGTCGACGCCGCGGTGCTACCCCGGCGGTCGGTAGACCGCCTCTGCAAAAGAATCGGGCATATCAGACGCCAGTCGGCCGGGGCGGGAGAATGCTGCGTTCTCCGGTCTGCTGGCTGCAATTCGCCGGCAACGTGACCGGTTCAACAAGGTAGCGCAGGAACGTCAGCATGGCGACGCAGAAGACGGGACGCGGGACCTACTGCCTCCGGAACGTTGCTCCGCTGCCTGGCGAAGCCAAGCCCGCTTGCTGACGCCCCCGCTTTCCGCCAGCATTTGCGCGTCAGGCCGCCATGCTCGTGCGCGTCTGACGTGCTGTTGTCACAAGGGCGTCTGGGCGCGGAGCCTGAGGCGCTGCGTGAACCCATCGCCATTCGAAATTTGATGGCGAGCTGACCGATCCATTAACTTCTCTTACACGCAAAAAATCAGCGATATCTCAACGGGTCTATCGGCTTTTTGGCATTTACATCTGTCAGGAGCCATCATGACTTCGCTCACCCCTACTCCCTACACGTGGCTCGATGACCACGAGATCCCTCAACGGAATTTCCTTTGCGGTCCGGCCTATCAGATGGGGCAGGTTTCTCTAACGGTTGGACCGGGCGGACTAGGAAAATCCACGCTTTGCATCACAGAAGCGGTCTCGATGGCGGGTGGGTTTTCGTTGTTTGGCCACCAGCCGATGAACCTGAGGGTTTGGTATCTCAGTGCCGAGGATGACAAGGAGGAAATGGACCGGCGGATCGCGGCAGCTTGCGCTGCACATCACGCATGGCGGAGCAAAAACCTCCACGTCGACTGTGTCGACAGGCAACAGATTCAGATTGCCGGGCCTGACGGCTTAAATGACGCTGTCATCGAAGACCTTATCAATGCGATCAAGGGTAAAATCGATGTCGTTATCGTCGATCCGTTCATTTGCACGCACGCTGTGTCAGAGAACGATAACTCAAAAATCGACAAGGTCGCGAGGGCCTGGAAGCGGATTGCGCGTGAGGGCGAATGCGCAGTGCATCTCGTGCATCATCAAGCCAAGGACACCAGAGAAGGGAGTGATGGTGCCCGCGGTGCAAGCGCGCTCCGCGACGCTGCCCGCTACATCCGGACCTTGGTGCCCGTATATGACGCAGAGGTCATCGAGCGCCTGGACCTCCGTCCCGGCGGCAAGCACGTGCGCATCGTGGAGACGAAGTCAAACTTCCATCGAACCGAGGGAAGCCATGTGGTCACTCTCGGAACTCGGACTCTGTTAAATGGGCCTCAGGCGAATGGACCGCGAATGATAGGTGACCATGTGGGCGTCATCGAGCTTTATCCGAAGCATGATCTTGTTCCAGTCCAGCCAAAGAGCGGCCGCATCCGCAGGACGGCCGTTGCCGTACCGGTCCGCCCGGCACGAACAGATCCGGCAGCCGAAGATGAGGTGGGAATCATCCTGGATCTTGCCGCCGAATTGACATGGAAGACGGCGGTCAATGATGAGCTGTGGCTGGGCCGCGTGGTGGCCGAAGCGCTGAATCTTGATCCCAAACTCGATCAGCTTTGGCTGGTTAAGACCTTCGAGGCTCTCGTCAGTCAGAAGTTGCTCGAGGAATTTGACCTTGGCCCAACGGGAAAGCGTGGTGCACGGGTTAAATTTTATAGGCCTGCTGGTAGGTCCGAATCTGAATCAAGTTAGACGGCCTGGCGTCTTTTTTGCAGCCCCCCGGGCGGGGCTTATGCGGATTTTGAGCGCGCCAATCTCCTTATGTCGGTCAAGATCCCGCTTTTAATTGCCACGGCCAAACTGGCCGTGGCACATTCTAGGTAATGGCCTGGGCAATTCGAATGGAAAATTATCAATTGCCCGTTGCATTCCAAAATTGCGCCCTCATGGTGCGCGGTGGCAATTTAATTAATTGGAGGTGGCGGGGGCCTTTGGCCCCCGCCACCTCCAATTAATTAAATCGACGCCCACCGTGCCATTGAGGAGCGGTGTCATTTGACCTGGTCGGTTTTGGCGCGAGGAGAGGGTTGAACCTTCTCGATCAAGACCCATCCTTCCCTCGCGCCCTTACCGGGCCGGCACCGTCCCAGGACGGGCTAGGGGCTGGCCTCCCAGTTCCCTGACGAAGAAGAGCGCGAGGGAAGGACGGCTGCTGCGTCGACAGGGCACCATCGCCTTCCTCGCGCTCCCTTGCCGACGGGGCATCGCCCGGCGCGAGCCCGTGATGGTGGCGCGAGGGAAGGACGGCTCCTGTGTCGATCAGGCCCATCGCCTTCCTCGCGCCCCTTGCCGAAGGGGTGACGACCGGCAGGCCCCCCGTGATGGTGGCGCGAGGGAAGGACGGCTCCTGTGTCGATCAGGCCCATCGCCTCCCTCGCGCCCCCTTGCCGACGGGGCATCGCCCGGCACGACCCCGTGATGGTGGCGCGAGGGAAGGACGGCTCCTGCGTCGACAGGGCACCATCGCCTTCCTCGCGCCCCCTTGCCGACGGGGCATCGCCCACGGGGATCCTGAAGGTGACGCGAGGCCCCCGCCGGCCAGGCAGAAGTCCTCCTTCGGGCACGCGCACGGCGTGACACTTTGCCCGAGCAGATCTCCATGCCACGGCCATACAGGGTAGAGCGCATCATCGCGGACGCTGTGAATCTTCTTTTCGCTCGGTCGCCATCGGGAGGAGAGCCCTTGGCAAGCAGAGAGGCGGAAGTGATTCAAGAAGGCGATGAGAGAGCAGCGGTACGTTATTGACGCATATTCTCATCGGCCGCAACGCCTAAAACTGCCAGTTTTTTAGTATTGAGTGATAATTACAAAACAATCGATTAAGTAACAACTAACGTCATTAACTATAATCTGATTTTTGGGCTTACGACGCATCTATGACATGCTCCGACTTCTTTGTTCATGATATGTTCTTTGTGGTGATTCTCACCGACGCGCTATCGAATATTGCCGCAACTACGCCGCATGGAGATCACAATGGCCGCGCCGCATGTTAAGAAGTTCGAGGCTCCTATGGACTATCCGCGCGCCCGGCGGCCTTGGCTTTCATCCTTGATGGACAGCGCCGAGCGGCCGGGATGGCTCCAGTGGAGTGGGTATGCAGCCGACGATAACGACGCGCTTTTGGCAGTGCAGAACGCGGCGTCGGAGATTTGGCCCGCGCGCTACACCCTGCGCCATCCCATCTTCAGCACCGCCGATCGCGTGGCAAAGAGGCTCCACGACGACGGGGAAGACCGAAAGCCGCACCTGCTGGCCGCTCAGTATGTCGATCAGGCGCCGCGCCCTTCGGCAGGCTCTGATCTCTCCGCAGACGCTGCCAATCGCGAGACCGCAAGGACGTTGAAGTCCCTGTTGAAGCCCCTGCTCCTGATCGATCCGCAGATCAATGCTGCAATTCAGAGCGGCCAACCCGTCTCGGTAGAGTGGATCATTCACAGCGCGCACTACTACACCGGGCAAACCCGGGTGTCGGCCTGCATCTCTGCCAGGAGCGAGAGGGGCAACGAGATCGAGCTGAGTCTCGTCAACGTCCTGCTCGCTCTTCTTTTCGACGAGTTGGACTGCCGCCCCGCCGGGGTCCAGATCGAGGGGTCGTTTAGATTCCCCGCGTTATCTTCGGGCCCGCTTAAGCCTTGGCGGATCTTGAAGTTGGCGTCTGATCGAGAGCGCGTGCTCGACGATCCTGGCGCTTACCTGGGCAAGGTGCTTTTCAGGTTGCACTTCAAACATCGGATTATGTTGGCCCACCGCGTGGCCCAAGTGATCAGGGAGCAGCGCGCCGCTGCGCGGTAAATACCGAACCTGGTCCATCGCTTCGGTGACAGACATGCATGCTTTCCCACAAACAAAGGAGCCTGCGCGGTTCATCACGCGGGCCCCTAAATTTGGACGTTGATGGCTAGTTCGACACGGAAACAGGAATGCCCTTCCGAATGAGCCAACTCTCGAAACCCTTGTCCTCGGCAAAAACCCGGCGAAGGAGAGCCAGGGACGTTGCGGCAGCCCGCATAGGCGAGATGTTCCGCATGGTGACAAGCTGGGCAGAATGGTGAAACCACATGTCGTCGAAGTCGCGGTCCCGGTCGAGTTCGTTGTTGAAATCCATTACGCAGGTCTCCTTTTTCGTTAGAGTTGGCCTTTGTTGGCCGTGAAATATTCGAGCAGTCTGACGGCCATGGCCGGTGAAACTGCAGTCAGCGCGTCGCAGGTTTTCCGGACGTTGGGGTCTTGGTGGCGCATGAGCCGAAGTACGATCGCGATGTCGTCGCGCTTCGCCGTCGCAGTCGCCTTGAGTAGGTCACGCAGTCCCGGATCGGTGCCGCCGACTAACGCGGCCACTCTGTCCCGCGCAACCTCCAACAGGGCTTCGGCCGCAGCGGCGCGACTATTGGCCTGCGTAACGACGTCGAAGGCGACCGAGGCGGCCCGCGTCTCGACGCGAGCGTCGAAGCTACGTGCGCGTTCGTCATCGAGGAGTCGGAGCCGCTCGGCGCTTTTCTCCTCCGCCGAACGGATCGCGATGGCCGCCCCACCAAAAGCCAGGCCGCCAATTAGAGCCACCGCAGCTCCGGCGAGACCGATGCCGCGCACGAGATCGCGGCGGCGCCGCCGCGTGGCTTCGTCTTGTAACGCGCCGATCGCTTGATCAACCCGATCCGCCACAAGGTCGACTGCGTCGAAGACGGGCGCGACAGGATCACCGTCTCGCACGCCGGCACTCTTCCTCAGCTTTTCGGTAAAGCGCGCCACGCGGACCTCACCAGGGCCTGAAGTCCGGGTGATCGGAGAAGGTCTCCTCAACCGCCCTGATCATCGTCAGGGCGCCCTGGGCCTCGAACCGGTTCTTGCCGGCGAGCATGAGATGAGGCGGCGTACTCGTCCGATGGACATCCGCCATAGTCGTGCCGAGCTGCGGCAGCCGGGCGAAGTGGATGACCTCCTCGGTGAGCCTGGCGAACGCCGGGTCGGCAATGGCGGCCTCGGCATCGAGCCCACCCGCCTCATTGTGCACCAAGAGGACCGACGCAGCCCCGCAGTTAAGCGCGATGCGCGCCGCGGCGGTAATGCCGTCCCTCTTGCTGAGAGGAATGATGAACCGGATGTCCTCCGCGACGGCCGCGCCCCGGTCATTGATCCACCGCAGGACGTGGCCCTCCATGTTCGCGCCGAGGTCCACGACCGCCGGGCGGTTGCTGCCGAACACCCTGCTCTCGAGAAACGGCACCACGGCCTCGGGCCGGTCGTCCTCCAAAGCGTGCTCGGGCGGCATCGACTTGAAGTAGCGCCGCAGCGTCGGGTTGGCAGGCTCGACGTCGAAGATGTCGATCTCGAGCTTCTTGAAGATGGCCGTGCTCGTCATCAACATCGCGAGCGTGCTCTTTCCGCCGCCGCCAGCCGCAGCGAAGATGTACTTCTTACCGCTGGACGCGGCCTTGTTAGTGGTCATGACAAGATACCTTTCTGAGATGGAGATGGGCGTCGCCGTCGTGCAGCGCCCGGGAGCGCTCGCGGTGGTCAACGCCACGTTGGGATGGAGTAAGAGGTCTGACGCCGAACGCGCTCAGGCACGCGGGGTGCCCGCGTTGCGGCGGCGGCCCCAGAGCCGGCGCCTCTCCTGCCGCATGAGGTAGCGCCGCAGGGTGGAGGTGGCAGGGTCGATGTCGAAGAGGCCGATCGCGCACTTCCCCTTATTGACGGCGGCGGTGCTGCTCAGCAGATTAAAGAGGATGCTCTTTCCGGTGCCGCCCTTCGCCGCAAGGACGTACTTCAAGCGGTCAGAAGGCGGATGGGTCGTACTGGTGATCATTGGATCCTCTGGGTTGGGATGGGGCGTTGGTTTTTTGTCTCGACCGGGTCAGTCGAGATCAGCAGGACGCTTGAGGTTCGCCACGCTGCGCGGCGCAGGCCGGCCAGCGTTGGTGATGAGAACCGGCATGATCCTTGTCTGGATGACGTGGGGAGCCGCCACGTCAGATTTGCGAGGACGACCCGCCTTGCCAGGCACGCCCGCCGGCCTAAAACGACGCCGGTACTGCGCGGCATAGTTTGAGGCGAGTTCCGGCTTGATCGCGAAGCCGTTTGCCTCGAGGTCGGCCAAAATGGCCTTCCATGCGACTCGGCGATTGAGTGCTGCCTCGATCGCAGGCATGATCGCGAAGAAGTCGCTTTTCAGCGACTGTCGCGCAGCCTGCGGTGCCAGGCGAGCCAAACTGTCGGTGCGCTGGTTGCTCAATGTGCCATCCTCCGAGCGCCTATAATGGCAGCATGATTTCCTGGTTGCACTTTGATTAAGTCGGCATACAGGGCGTTCAGCGCGAAGGCGGCAAAATCGTCAAACGCGTCAAAAGAACATTATCTGTACCGTTGCGAGTTATGGATCAGCTTTTTTTGCTGACAACGTCACCGCTATATTTGAGCTATAATACCGGCGAGTTTTACTCGACGTAAGATAAGCTACAGTATGCCAGTGACGACATGTTTACGACGCGAGCGTCCTACATGTCTGCTGGCCAAGGGGCTCCGCCCCCGTGGACCCCCGCCGCGAAAGCGGGTTGTCCGCGCTAACGCACGGAAGGCCTGTCGATGACAGACCAAAAGCAAGCCAAGAAGTACGAGAAGAGCCGCCCCTTTGTGTTCCGCATAGCGAGGGAAGAGGCGGACAAATTGGTGGCGATCGCTGCCGCGATGGGACTGACACCCGGCCAGATGGCGCGGCGCATCATCGAGCGGGAGATCGGCCTCATGGCCCGGACCGCCACGGTCCGGCGCCGGGTCGCGAATGCCGAATTGCTGCGGCAAGGCCTAGGTCAACTCGGCATGGTCGGCAACAATGTCAACCAGATTGCCGCGCATCTGAACCAAGGCAAGCCGCTGCCGTGGCGACATGACGAGCTTGAGCGTATCAGGCTCGACCTGCATACCGCCATCACTGCCATCATGGCCGTGCTCGGGCGGGGCCAGTCGTGATCGGCCGGTCTCGCTATGTGAAAGACGATCCTAGGCGTGCAGATCACCTGCTGAGCACGTCGAATAACCGGCGGGTCGTCGAGCACCGAGATCTCGACCGCGGTTGCCCGGGCGACCTACGCCAGTTCCTCGCTTTTTCATCAGCTCTGACCGCCGCCCATTCACGGGCGAAAATCACGTTGGCTCATTTCAAGCTCTCCCCCTCGCGCCCTCTCGACCGAAGGCAGCTTTTACGCGCCATCGCATGCATCAGGCGCGAAAACGGCATTGCCCGAAATCATCCCATGCGGCTGATCGAGCATGACAAAGGTGACAGGCCGCCGCACTTTCACCTGCTCTTCAGCGCCGTTGATCCTGCTACGGGACGTGTCCTCAGCTCCAAGGACAACTATGCTCGCGACGAGTTGGTCAGCCGCCGCCTCGAGATTCAATTCGGTGAAAAGATAACCCCTGGTCCCCGCATCCAGCGGAATGCGGCCGATCTGCGAGCCCGAGGTAAAATCCGCGAAGCTGAGATCCTGGAAGGCCATCAGCCTGTCCGTCGACGTGATCGAAACGCTGAGGCGGATCGCCAGCAGGCGGCCCGCGCAAAGCTGCCCTTGGGCGAATTTCGTGGCCGGCTTCTCTCTGCCGTCGGCGAGGCCATACGCTTCGGCTCGCTCCGCCAGGCTCTCGCCCGATATGGCCTCTCCGTCGCGATCGGCACCAGGAAGGCAACCCTCATGGCCGTCCATGACGGGAGTGGTATGGCGTTGCCTCTTCTTGGCTCCATCACCATCGCCTCCGACGGCCGCGTGGCTCTGGAGCCGTCCGTAGTGGAAGATCTGCGCCGCGATGCCCCGCTTATCTCGCAAGCCCGCGTCGAGGGTGCAGCCAGGACATTGAAACAGGCTGACCGCGCCCTGATCCGCGAGATTGATCGTGGTCGGTTAGAGACCGCGATCGACGGCGAGTTCAATGACATCTTTTCCCGCATGTGGCGATCGCGGAAGCCTGCCGATGAGGAAATCTCTTCCCGCCGTTCATCACAGGCAGCGCAGCGCCGTGAGGCGCAGGCAATGCGCCGAGAGGAGGCACGCGTGCGCCAACTCAGGATCAACCGCGCATTCAAGGCAGCCCGCTTGCTGCAGTCGCGCCCTGCGCGCCGGGTCGCATTCGCAATGGCGGCAACGGGTGTTCTTCTGACGGGCGCGGGCCTGACTGTCGCGCTCGGGGCAGGTATCGTAGCGATAGGTGCGCTGCGCGGGTACGGTCAAGCTCGCCGTGCCGAAGCCCAGGCACTGGTCGCCCAACGTCACCGTCCCGCTGATCTGTCTCGAGGAAGGGACCGACTGGTAGGCATGCATGCAAATGCTCGGCATCGACCTCAATATTCCCAACCGGCCGAGGGTGGGGCGGCGGAGCCCCCTCCGGCTGCGTCCTCACAGCGTGAGGAGCGCCAGACTGCCTTCGATTTCGCCGTAGTCCCGAAGACCCACCGCGCACTCGCCGCGATGGCGCTGGATGTTCTTGCGGGGCGTCCGACCCCGATTGGTCAAGATGTCCTGCAGCGCGTGCTGGGCGGCGAGGTGTACGCCGGCCTGGCGTCTCTTGCTCAGACAGGCAGTGTCAGACAACGTCGCCATATCCAATCTTGGAACGGAGGCCGATCGTCGGATGCTTTCGCTGCTGAGGGCACACTGCGACGTGCAAATGAAGTCGAAGCAGCAAAGGTGATGGCCCGAATTGGCCGTCAGCTCGTCACTGCTCAGCGCAATCGAGTGAAGGGTCGGGAGTGATTTTGGAGGCAGACCGCTGGGCATTTCGCTGCTCTTGTGCCAGCAGCCACGCGAGCACCTCGTCACGGGAATAGTAAGGGTGACACCCCTCGCGCAGCACTACAGGGGGGCCCGTCCGGCGCCGGCGCTGTGAGCTCAGCGCTGCCAGCGAGATGCAGAGAAGGTCGGCTAGTTCCTGCGATCGGATTGCCTTGCGGGGAAACTCTTTGACGGATTTGGTCTGTTCGGTAAGGGACGACATGACGCGACGATCGCTCCGATGCGGGGGCGCTTCATCGCTTCGTGAAGCACTCGGAGCCCTCAAACGCAGGCGTGGCTATATGCCCTGCGAGTCGCCGGTACGCATGCGCTAGACTCCTGGCGCTTCTACGTCCGAGCCGCCCCGCCGCGATCTTCCTCAACAAGCGACATCGCTCATCGAGCAGCTCGGAATGCAGATTGTCAGCCCGCTAATCCTCGCCAACCGGACGGTTCCGTAGGCAAATAATATGATCAAAAACCTAGCTGTCAATTCCCTTGATGCGACGATGCCCTTCTGGGCCTACAAGAGGTAGGTACGCAGAGCACCTCTTGTCTCCCAAAATGTGAAAATACGCGACACGATGCCTTCGGGGGATTGCGCTTCTGGAGAGCCGCATTACCGTCTTGGCGTGTCAATTTTAGTCGGAGAGGGAACAATGCTGGTCCGATTGGATGAGAATTCGCTGTATGAGATGAAGTGGCACGCTCGGGAGGTTTTCGCCCCTGCAGGCCACGGGCACACGCTCGAGGCGCTGGCTCGTGGATTAGGTGTAAATACCTATAACGGATTGTTAGCCTACGCCCAGAATTACGGTGGAATCCTGTGGGACGGCGATGACGCGAGAGCGGTGGCTTATCTCGCCGAGCGGGAGATCACGGTTCGCCGTGGCGCACTTTCGGACGTAGTCGCGGAGCATGTGGTTGAGCACGAGCATTTCTGATAGCTGGTCAGCGCGGAAAACTGGCTCCACTGTTCGAGTTTGATGGCTTCTCCTAGCCGGCCAGTTCCGGAATTCAGACAAGTCTCGCCCTGAAATGCTCGCGAAAGGCTTGGGCGTCGGCGGTCTGTAGGAAGCTGACGCGAATAAGTTCGTGCACCGGCTCCATCAGGACCCAGACTTGATGCGGAATCTCGCGCTTGGCCAAGCCGTGGTGACGGAGCTTCTCGCCTAGCCGCGTAGAATGCGCGGCGATAGCCTTCAGCATCATGTGGAGATCGTCCACGCGCTAGGCAAAGGCGCGCGTCACCGCACAACCCTTCCGGGTCGGCGCCACGGTCTCTAGGTCGTTGCAGGGCGTGCCGCGAAGCTCGTGGATGATCCGCTCGCCCACGACGGTCAACGTTTTCCTGGCGAGCTTGAGATCGAGGGCGGCGAAGTCCGCGACCGTCCGGCAGCCCATCCCGCCTAGCTTGGCTTGCGACGCGCCGCCGATGCCCCATACGTCGGCGATCTCGACGAGCGGGACCCAATCCGGCGGGCCTCGTTGCTGCAGGTTGCAGACGCCCCGCTGTTGCGGCGTCGTCTTCGCGATGTTGTTGGCCAGCGTCTTAGTCGGCCAGATACCGATGCAGGTGGGAACGCGCGTCTACGTAGACACGATCTCGCGCAGTTCGCGCGAGCCGGTGGGTCTTGGCGAGCGCGGTTGGCGTGACATGGCGATCGATGCAGGGTCGACAACATGGCGTGGCGGTTGCAGCCCAGCCGCGACTTGCCTTGTTCTGCTGCTCGCTCACCGTAATGGCGACAAGCGAAAATCGGGCGCCGATGGGCGGAAGCACTGCCGACCGTGCGTCGCCGCGTCGGAAGTCATCTCTCCGATGGAGGCGACCTTCTCGTCAGGCCGAAAATCAGGGAACAAAAAAGGAACTTGCTGCCCAAAACCGATTTCACCATCCTTGAAGGCGAACCTGATTCGGACCGGCCGCCCTGTGGCTCGCCTTCCTGGATCTTATCGTGGTTACCAACAAAGTCTGGTTTGGAGTAGCGTTATGTCGGATTCGAAGGAAGTTTTGCGCTTCTGGATGGCGTGGACTGAAAGAGCTGAGGAGCGAGATGTCTATTTGGAAGGAACGAGCGACGCGTATAACAAATGCGTGAAGCTGATCGACGAACTGGCGGCCTTCCACCAGGGGGAGCGTTTCAGTCACGGCTACAAAATCCTTTCCGAAGACGATGTTCAGCGGAGCCTGAGAGAGCTTTCGAAGGAAGACTTCTACTTCGAAGACGCTGATGTTTTCATCGAGGGGATGGAGGCTTACATCGAGGAGATCTATACGCAGCGGAGGGACGAACTTGAGTACGATCTCAAGGGTCTCGACGAAGACCTTGATGAACTCAAGCAGACGGCGAAGGAAACACGGGCGAGGATCGACTCCGCCGAGGAAGAGGTCGCAGAGAAGAGGGGTGAGCTTACCCTGTTGGATGACAGGCTCGAGGTCTTGCGGCGGCAGGCGATTGAGGCCGAGCTTCGCCGACGGGGACTACTGGCGTAGCCTCCACCTATCGGCCTGCTACATCCAGCTGTTAGAACAGTAAGGCGTCCGAGCAGTGGGCCCCTTACGTCGTTTCTGACGCTCGCCGTCCCTATCGCTCCGCTGTAAGCCGACGGCCTAAACGGCCGGACCTCGGCCGGAGATATCACAGAGAAAGGCTGTCCCGATTTCAATAGAGAGGGACGCCCCCATGAATCTATCGAAGCTTTCCCGGCTGCCGGGCTGCTCCCACAATCTCAAACGCCTGCGCGATCTGCGCAGCTGTTCTCAACACCGCTTGCGGCTCGGCACGTCCCTGTGGCCCCTGTGGCGAAATCCCCACATTGACTCCGAACGGCTATGCTGATGTTCCTATTATGTTCTCGTCATAGGAACTCATGCCAATGCACATGTCGCCCGCCGTCCTCGGTCCGCCTATCTTCCTGCCTGTCTACCTGAAGGCGGTACGGGCGGGCTTCCCGAGCCCCGCGGACGACTACCTGGACCAGCCTATCGACCTGTCGCGGGCGCTCATCCAGAACGCCCCGGCTACGTTCATCATGACGGTGGCCGGCGATAGCGCCATGGACGTCGGAATCTTTGACGGCAGCCTGATCACTGTCGATCGCAGCCTTGCTCCCAAGGACGGTGACGCCGTCGTTGTAGACGTCAACGGCGAGCGCAGCATCAAGATCTTCAGAATTACGGGCGGTCGATCGAGTCTCGCCTTCGGCAATCGGCACTACCCCGACTACAACCCTGGGCCGGACGCCGAAATCGACATCTTTGGCGTCGTGACTAACTCCGTGCGGCGCTTCCGCCGGTGACCCGGTCGTTCGCCCTGATCGACGGGAACAGCTTCTACTGCTCCTGCGAGCGGGTCTTCGATCCGAAGCTGCGCCGGCGTCCAGTGATCGTGCTCTCGAACAACGACGGCTGCGCGGTCGCGCGCACGGCCGAGGCTAAGGCGCTCGGGATCAAGATGGGCGCGCCGATGTTCACGATCCGCGACCTCTGCGGGCGTGAGGGGGTGGTCGTGTTCTCGTCGAACTACACCCTCTACGGCGACATGAGCCGCCGGATGAACACGGTCTATGAGCGGTTCGCGTCCGACATCGAGGTCTACTCGATCGACGAGAGCTTCCTCGACATGACCCCGGTGGCGCCTGGTCAGCGCGAGGAGATGGGGCGGGACCTGCGCTCGACGGTGTCGACCTGGACGGGCGTCCCGACCTGCGTCGGTATCGGCCCGACCAAGACCCTAGCCAAGCTCGCCAACAGGATCGCCAAGAGTACCCCGCAGTTGCGCGGCGTCTGCGACCTGACCAGCGATGAGGCCCGGCTGGAATGGCTGCGTCTGGTCGATCTGGATGACGTCTGGGGCATCGGCCGCGCGACCCAGGCCAAGCTTGCCGCCTTCGGGTGTCGAACCGCTGCCGACGTTGCCGCGCTCGACCCCAAGCTCGCCCGGAAGAGCCTGACGGTCGTCGGCGAGCGCATTATCCATGAGCTTCAAGGAACCCCCTGCATCGATCTGGAGACGATCGCGCCGACCCGGAAGGGATGCGCCGTCACCCGCAGCTTCGCCGGCCGCGTCGAGAGCCTGGACATGATGCAGGAGGCCATCGCCGCCCATGCGACCAGGCTTGGCGAGAAACTGCGTCACCACGGTCTGGCGACGGATCACGTCACGGTGTTTTTCCACACGTCGCCGCACGATCGCGGGCCCTCGCGCTCCGTCTCGACGACCGTCGATTTCCCCGAGGCGAGCAACGACACTCTCGTTCTCGTCCGCGCGGCCAAGTGGGGCGCCCGGCGAATCTGGAAGTCCGGCTACCGATACGCCAAGGCTGGTCTGATGACGGTCGACCTCGTGCCGCTGGAGGCCTCGCAGCGGGCGCTGATCGGCGCTCTCGATCGGGAGAGGTCTGGTCGGCTGATGGAGGCCCTGGACGCCTGCAACCGGAAGCTAGGACGTGGCGTTGTCTTTCCCGCAGCGGCAGGCATCGCTCGCCAGAAGAAGGCCTGGGTCACGAGATTCGATATGCGGTCGCCGCGGTACACGACGCGGCTGGAGGAAGTGCCGGTGGTCGGGAGAGCGTGATGGGGTACGATCATCAGGTCGAGATGAAGCTTGCGGCGAGGGACGCCGCCGGGCGGCTCCGGCGGATCGAAAGCTGGTGCGCAGAATGGGAGATTAGCTTTCGGGTTCTAGACCGCTTCCCAGGGTCGGAGACAATCCGCATCGCGTTCGAGGACCCGCGTCTGGCGCGTGCCTTCATCGGCCATTTCGGCGGCGTGCTTGTCGATGATCGCGAGATTGAGCAGGCGATATGCGGCGACGGTACTGACGAGGACGCTTACGATAGGTTTGCGAGCGAGTACCCGGATTGAGCAGCCGCGCCTTTCCGACGACCCCGGATGGTCGATACTTCCTGGTCGCCGGCCGGCTGTGGCGATCGACGAACCCGGCCATCCCGGAGGAGCGTCGTCTTCGGCTCGTCGCGGATCTGATGGATGCTCGGCGGGCCGTGAAAGAGGCCAAGCGCGGGAACGGCGAGATCAGTGCCGCGCGAAAAGCCGTCGACGCGGCTAAGGTCGCCTTGGGCGAGCGCGGTTCGGTCTGGTGGGAAGACGGCGCGCCGGATTTTAACCGGCACCTGGCCAGAAACACGCCTTACGCGGAATGGGCGACCGCTTTGAAGTCCTGAGCTACCACTCGCTCTCGGGAAGCCCGATCTTGGAATGCCCGGGAACCAAACCGGTTCGATCGGCGACCTGGCGGGCGACCCGGCCCCATAATCTCGCGGTGGGAACATCGCCGCGCTCGCGGGCAAGACGCGCAACTTGACGTGCCTTGTAGTAGCCCGCTCCGCCTTCCGCATCGACGAGCCGGGTTGCCTCGGCGTCGACGAAAGCCTGATATGCGCGGCGCCGGGCGAGCCAGGAAAACAGCATGTGCAATCTTTACTCGATGACGAAGGGCCAGCAAGCGATCCGCGACCTGGCGCGGGCCATGCGGGACACCACCGGCAACCTGCCGCCCCTTCCGGGCATCTACCCGGACTATCCCGCGCCGATCGTCAGAAATGCTCCTGACGGTGTGCGTGAGCTCGCCATGGTACGCTGGGGAATGCCGTCGTCGAAGAAGGCGATCTTCGAGGCAGCAAAGAAGCGTGCCGGGAAGCTGGAGGCCAAGGGAAAGGGCGTCGACTTCGACGAGCTCTTGCGAAGGGAGCCAGATGGCGGGACAACGAACGTCCGCAACACCGCGTCTTCGCACTGGAAGCCATGGCTGGGAGTGGCGAACCGCTGCGTGGTGCCGCTGACATCGTTCAGCGAGTTCGATCACGGAGCTAAGCAGGATGTCTGGTTCGCTCTCGGGGAAGACCGCCCACTCGCCTTCTTTGCCGGCATCTGGACGGCAGGCTGGACAGGCGTCAGGAAGATCAAGAGCGGCGTTGAGACGACCGACCTCTACGCCTTCCTCACGACGGATCCCAACGCCGAGGTAGGCGCCATTCACCCCAAGGCCATGCCGGTGATCCTAACTCGTCCGGATGAGGTCGAGATCTGGATGACAGCGCCCTGGGAGCGGGCCAAGGCGCTGTAACGGCCGATGCCTGACGGAGCTTTGCACGTGGTTCAGCGCGGCGGAAAGAGGGATGAAGCGCTTTCGGGTTAGACGATCGGTTCGCTAGAAGCGCCGGGCGCTGGTCAAGGCGAGATGCGCCATAAGCGGAACTCGACTTCATGCCAGAAACCAGAAGTTCGCTGGCCCGAGCCGAAGCGCTACTCCGCAAATGAAGCAGCCCTTTCGAATCCAAACGCGTAAGCGCCTGCCATCATAACTACGGCCGACGCTTGCTCTCAGCCCAGCGAGACACTCCGCAACCTGAGCGCGTTGCCGATCACGCTGACCGACGAGAGGGCCATGGCGGCAGCCGCGATGATCGGTGACAGCAGGATGCCGAAGAAGGGGTAGAGCAGCCCCGCTGCAATCGGAACCCCCGCGGCGTTGTAGACGAAGGCGAAGAACAGGTTCTGACGGATGTTGCCCATCGTCGCCCGGCTGAGCTGGAGCGCCGTCACGATGCCCTGCAGATCGCCCTTGAGCAGGGTGACCCCGGCGCTCTCGATGGCGACGTCGGTGCCGGTTCCCATCGCGACGCCGATGTCGGCGGCGGCGAGAGCGGGCGCATCGTTGACGCCGTCGCCTGCCATCGCGACGATCCGACCCTGAGACCGCAACTTGGCGACGACGCCGCTCTTCTCTTCCGGCAGCACCTCGGCCTCGACCTCGGCGATGCCGAGACGGCGAGCCACGGCCTCGGCGGTCGTCCGGTTGTCTCCCGTGAGCATGACTACGCGGATGCCGGCAGCCTGGAGGGCCTTGATCGCCGCGGGCGTGGTTTGCTTGACGGGATCGGCAATCGCCAGCAGCCCGGCGGCCTCACCGTCGATCGCGACCACGATGACGGTGGCGCCATCGCCGCGAAGCGCCTCCGCTTCCGCAGCAAGCGTTGCGATATCGATGCCGGCGTCGCCCATGATGCGATGGCTCCCGATGACCAGGGAGCGGCCTTCGACGATGCCGGTGACACCCTTGCCCACGGGGCTATCGAAGCCTTGGGCCTCGCCGAGCGCGAGTCCGCGTTCCTTGGCAGCCTCGACGATAGCCTCGGCGAGCGGATGCTCGCTGGAGCGTTCCAGGGTGGCGGCAAGGCGAAGCACCTCGTCCTCGCCGAAGCCCTCCGCAACCTTCAGGCTCGTCAGCTTCGGCCGGCCCTCGGTCAGCGTCCCGGTCTTGTCGATGACAAGCGTGTCGATCTTCTCGAAACGTTCCAGCGCCTCGGCGTTCTTGATAAGCACGCCGAGACTGGCACCGCGGCCGACGCCGACCATGATCGACATCGGCGTGGCGAGCCCCAGCGCGCAGGGGCAGGCGATGATCAGAACGGCAACGGCGGCGACGAGCCCGTGGGCGAAGCGTGGCTCAGGCCCCCAAAGCATCCAGGCCCCGAAGGCGATCACCGCGACGCCGATCACCAGCGGCACGAACCAGCCGGAGACCTGATCGGCGAGGCGTTGGATCGGCGCGCGCGAGCGCTGAGCCTGGGCGACCATGGAGACGATGCGCGAGAGCATGGTGTCACTGCCGATCTTGCTCGCGCGCATGATGAAGCCGCCGCTGCGGTTCAGCGTGCCGCCGATCAGCGCCGAACCGACCTCCTTCGTGACCGGCATCGACTCGCCCGTCACCATCGCCTCGTCGATCGAGCTTCGGCCCTCGATGAGCTCGCCGTCGACCGGAACGGTCTCGCCGGGACGGACGCGCAACCGATCACCGACGACGACGGCATCGAGGCCGATGTCCTCGTCGCTGCCGTCGTCGCGCACGCGGCGCGCCGTCTTCGGCACCAGGTCGAGCAAGGCCCGGATGGCGCCGCCGGTCTGCTCGCGCGCCCGCAGTTCGAGAACCTGCCCGAGCAGGACGAGCACGGTGATCACCGCCGCCGCCTCGAAATAGACCGCCACCGACCCTTCGACGGATCGGAACGTCGCCGGAAAGATGCCAGGGGCGACGGTCGCGACGACGCTGTAGATCCAGGCCACGCCGATGCCCATCGCGATCAGCGTGAACATGTTCAGGCTGCGGTTCACGATCGACTGCCAGCCTCGCTCGAAGAAGGGCCAGCCGGCCCACAGCACCACGGGCGTCGCCAGAGCGAGCTGTATCCAGTTCGAGCGCTGCGGACCGAGCCACATGTGCAGGTCGAGGAGATGCCCTCCCATCTCCAGGAGGAACACGGGAAGGGCCAGCCCAAGGCCGACCCAGAAGCGGCGCGTCATGTCGCGCAGTTCGGCGCCAGGCCCAGCCTCGCCCGTCGCGATCTCCGGCTCCAGCGCCATGCCGCAGATCGGACAGTTTCCCGGCGTTGGCTGCCTGATCTGGGGGTGCATCGGGCAGGTGTAGATCGCTCCGGCCGGCGCTGGCCCGGTGGCAGGGTCCTCGCCCTCCGACAAGTAACGCTCCGGCGCCGCCTTGAACTTGGTCTCGCAGCCCGCGGAGCAGAAATGATACGTCTGGCCATCATGGACCGCCTCGTGCTTGGCGGTGGCCGGATCGACCGTCATCCCGCAGACCGGGTCCTTCACGCCGGGGGCTGACGACGATGAGCGATGGTGATGCCCAGGTTCGCCATGGTGGTGATCGTGATGCGTCATGGGGCCGGCTTTCTGCTCGATGACGAGCGGCCTGGGGGAGACGGGCCTGTTGGCCCGGCTCGTTGGCATTAGGATGGCGTCTCACCACGCTTCGATGGATCTCCGTCCGCGACGGAGCCTACGATTACTTCGGGGCGTTCTTGGCCAGCCACTCGCGCATTTCGGCGATCTCGCGCTCCTGGTCCTTGATGATCTGAGCGGCGAGCGTCTTCGTCGTCTCGTCCTTGGCATGAGCCAAGGCGACCTTGGCCATGTCGATCGCGCCCTGATGGTGCGGGATCATCTTGGTGCGGAAGTCGACGTCCGGATTGCCGGTGTAGGGCACGGCCATGGCGTGCATCATCTTCATGTCGGCGGCCTTGAAGTCCTTCGTCGAGGCGGCGTCGCCTGCCGCCGGCATCATCGTCTTCATCATGGACTGCATGGAATCCATGTTCATCATGCCCATGGTCGCGGCGCCGGCCGCGGGAGCTGCGCCATGCCCCTGATGGGACGATTGCGCGAAGGCGGGACCGGCGAGGGCGAGGAGGATCAGCGTGGTGGGGATCGAGCGTTTCATCGGTTCGGTTCCTTCTTCGGGGTCAGTCGTGGGTGAAGCGCGCTTGCAGCGCGTGGCCATCGGCGAGCGTGGCGGAGACAACGACGCGTGCGCCCTTGCCGAGAGATTGGGCGAGGCTGCCGACGAGCTTGTTGGGTTCGACGGCCGACAGCGCGACGGTCGCGGTCTTGCCGGCATCCTGGACGATGGCGCGGGCCGACTTCGTTCCCGCGGAGGCGAGCGGCTTGTCGGCGGCGTCGGTGAGGTAGAGGACGAACTCGGTCCCCTTCGCCACCATCTCGACATGGTGGCCCGCGACGTCGACCACGGGCCCGCCGTTGGGACCCTTCGAGACCTCATGGGCCCCGGCGGTCGACGCGAAGCCGACGATGGCCAGGACGGCGATCGATTTGAGCATGTTGGTTCTCCTTGTTCTCTCAGTAGGTTTCGGCAGGCGTCAGTTGCCCGCCTTCCGAGGCGCGGCCAGCCGCGATGCGTTCCAGCGCCTTGCGGCCGAAGGCGAGGAAGAGGAGCGGCGTCAGCACCGTGTCGATGATCGTCGCCGATATCAGGCCCCCGAAGATCGTGACGGCGACCGGATGCAGGATTTCCCGGCCGGGCTGGTCGGCGCCGTAGAGCAGCGGGACCAGTGCCAACCCTGCCGAGAGCGCGGTCATCAGCACCGGCGTCAGGCGTTCCAGGCTGCCGCGGATGACGAGGTCCCGCCCGAAGCTCTCGCCTTCGTGGAGGGCCAGGTTGATGTAGTGCGACACCTTGAGGATGCCGTTGCGGGCCGAGATGCCGGCGAGCGTGATGAAGCCAACCATCGAGGCGACCGAGAGCGGCTGCCCGGCGAGATGCAGAGCGACGACGCTGCCGATCAGCGCGAGCGGGATGTTGCCCATGATGATCAGCGCCAGCACCGCCGACTGGTAGCGGGTGAACAGCACCACAAAGATCAGCGCGAGCGATACGAGGCTCAGTAGCCCGATCCGCAGCGTCGCCTCCTCCTGCGCCTGGAAGGTGCCCTCCATGCGGGTGACATAGCCCTGAGGCAGCGGCGTCTGCGCGACGACCCCGCGGATGTCGGCGATGATCGCCGTCATGTCGCGCTGGCCGTCGCCGTTGCCGTAGACCGCGATGCGGCGCTGACCGTTCTCGCGCTGGATCTGGTTGGGGCCGTCCGTCTCGGAGACCGAGGCGATCATGCGCAACGGCACGTGGCCGGACGGCGTCGCGATGAGGAGGTCCTCCAGGCCGTTAGTCGAACGATCCTGGTCGGACAGGCGCAGCACGACGTCGTAGCGGCGGTTGCCCTCTACGATCTGTGAGACCGTGCGACCGTTGGAGAGGGTCTCCAGCACCTGCGTGACGCTTGCTGGCGTCTGGCCATAGAGCGCCGCCTTCTCATGGTCGACGTCGATGCGCAGCTGCGGGATGCGAACCTGCCGCTCGACCTGGAGATCCACGAGGCCGGGCACGGCGGCGAGGCGCTCGCGCAGCGTCTCGGCCAGGCTGCGGATTGTGTCGAGATCCTCGCCATAGATTTTCAGGGCGATCTGGGCCCTCACCCCAGAGAGCATGTGGTCGAGCCGGTGGCCGATGGGCTGGCCGATGTTGACCGATACCGGCAGGACGCTCAGCGCCGCGCGGATGTCGGCATAAATCGCCTCCTTGGGCCGGTCGGACCTGTGCAGGTCGATATCGACCTCCGAGGAATGGACACCCTCAGCGTGCTCGTCGAGTTCGGCGCGACCGGTGCGGCGGCCGATGGACTTCACCTCCGGCACCTTGAGGGCGAGCTGCTCGGCGATGAGCCCCAGGCGATGGCTTTCGGCCAGCGAGATGCCGGGGTTGTATTGCAGCGAGACCACCAGCGTGCCCTCGTTGAAGGGCGGCAGGAACGTCCGCGGCAGCAGCGTCGCCCCGTACACGGCCAATGCCACGCCGATGCCCACGACCGACAGGATCAGGCCACGCGCCCCGAAGGCCCTTCGCAGCAGCGCCGCGTTGCCGCGCTTGAGATGGCGCACGACGAAGGAGTCGCGCTCATGGCCGCTCTTCGCGCCCGACAGGAGATAATACGCCATCACCGGCGTCAGCGTGATCGAGACGACCAGCGACGCTAGGATCGAGACGATGTAGGCGACCCCCAGCGGCGCGAAGAGCCGCCCCTCGATGCCCGACAGGGCGAAGAGCGGGATGAAAACCAGGATGATGATCGCGGTCGCGTAGACGATGCCGGACCGGACCTCCTGCGAGGCCGCCGCGATGACCGCCAGCACCGGCTTCGGCGCAGCGCTCTCCCGGTTCTGCTTCAGGCGCCGCAGGATGTTCTCGACGTCGACGACCGCGTCATCGACGAGTTCGCCGATGGCGATGGCCAGCCCGCCCAGCGTCATCGTGTTGATCGTCAGGCCGAAGAACTTGAAGACCAGGACCGTCGTCAGGATCGAGACCGGGATCGCGGTCAGCGAGATCAGGGTCGCCCGGACGTTCATCAGGAAGAGCAGCAGGATGACGGCGACGACGCCCGCCGCCTCCAGCAGCACGCGCTCGACATTGGCGATCGAGGTCTCGATGAAGGTGGCCTGCCGGAACTGCACGTTCGTCGCCGAGATGCCGGCGGGCAGCGTCTTCTGGATCTCGGCCAACGACGCCTCGACCTGCCTGGTCAGCGACACGGTGTCGGCCTCGGGCTGCTTCTGGATGCCGATGATCACCGCCGGCTTGCCCTGGTATCCGGCGTCGCCGCGCTTGACCCGCGCGGCGAACTCGACGGCCGCGACCTGGTGCAGCAGAACCGGCTGGCCCTGACGCTGAACGACGACCGTGTTACGCAGATCCTCCAGCCGGCGTGTCAGCCCGACGTTGCGGATGAGGTACTCCCGGCCCTGCTGATCGACGAACCCGCCGCCGGTGTTGGTGCCGAAGCGCGTGACTGCCGCCTCGACCTGCTCGTGAGTGACGTCCAGTGCCTGCAGGGCCGCGACGTCCGGGGTGATCCGGTACTGGCGGACCTCCCCGCCGATCGGGATGACCTGCGAGACACCGGCGATGTTGAGGAGCTGCGGCCGGATCGTAAAGTCCGCGATCTCGCGCACCTCCATCGGCGAGGCCTTCTCGGCCGTCACCGCCACCAGCATGATCTCGCCCATGATGGAGGAGACCGGGCCCATCTGCGGGGCGACGCCGCGCGGCAACTGCTCGCGAACAAGGGACAGGCGCTCGGCGACGAGCTGGCGCGAGCGGTAGATGTCGGTCCCCCAGTCGAACTCGACATAGGTGATCGAGAGCCCGACGCCCGATACCGAGCGGACGCGCAACACGCCCGGCATGCCGTTCATCGCCGTCTCCAGCGGGTAGGTGACGAGCTGCTCGACCTCCTGTGGGGCGAGCCCCTCGGCTTCCGTCATCAGCGTGACGGTCGGGCGGTTGAGATCGGGGAAGACATCCACCGGAACACGCGGCAGCACATAGGAGCCATAAGCGATAAGGACGAGCGCAGCCGCAATGACGAAGAGCCGGTTGCGCAGGCTGGCCGAGACGAGGAGGTTGAACATCGCGCCTTTGCCTCAGCGGATCTGGTTGAGGTGTTCGGCGCCGCGGACCACTATCCGGTCTCCCGTCGCGATACCGGCCCGGATCACGACCCGCGTCGCGTCGAACGGCTCGGTGCGGACCGGCTTGGGCTCGAAACGCTCGGGGTCGGTGTGGCGCCAGACCAGCGCCTCGCCGTTGCCGCCTCGCACGACCGCGTCGCGCGGGACGATGATGCCGGCGACGCTGGCCCCGTTCTGGGCCGTCACGCGGACGGGCTGCCCGATCGCCAGCGTGGCCGGAGCGTCCTCGATGGAGAACTGCACCACCGTCGCCTGCTGCTGCAGCGCCCGCCCGAAGCCGCGGAAGGAGAGCGCGAGGGGCTTGCCGCCCGGCAACGTGGCCGAGGCGCCGCCGAATTGGGACAGGTCGACGTCGCCATAGGACAGCGCCTCGACCCACAGCCCGCCGGGATCGAGAACCTGGAACAGGACGTCCTGCGATCCGACGACCTGCCCGGCCACGACCCGGACGGCCGAGACGACGCCGCCCAGCGGCGCGCGCAGCACCTCGGGTTCGACCCGGATGCGACCGACGATCTCGCGCCGCTTCGTCAGGCCGGCCAGCTCGATCTCGGCGTCGATGACCTGGCTCTGCGGGGCGATGGCCCGTTCGGCCAGCCCACGCGAGCGCTTGAGCTTCGCCTCGACCATCGCGATCTGCTGCTCGATCTCGCCGACGCGCTCGGCGATGGTGGTACGGTCAGCCTGCGGCACGGCCTGCTCGACGGTCGCCAGGACGTCGCCGGGCCGGACGGTCTGTCCGAGCCGCGGCAGACCCTCCGCCGGCGCCAAGATCCGCCCGCCGGTGATGCTCTGGACCTGGCCGGAGCGATTGGGATCGGCGATCACGCGCCCGACCAGGGCGACGGTCCTGCCGGCCTCCTCGGGCTTGGCGACCTGCGTGCGAACGCCAAGGAGCCGCTGGGTCGACTTGGGCGCGAAGACCGCCCCGTCCGCGAGCCTGCGGGGCGTGTCGCTCGCCGGAAGTGCGACCTTGGCGGCCTCGCCGTGATCATGGCCCTCATGGGCGGTCGCGATCGCCGTGCCCGCGATCAGCAGCAGCACGACGAGCCCGATCGCCGGGATGACCGGACGGGCGCTGCGCAAGCCGACGCCGAGCAGTAGCCCGAACGCCAGGGCCGCGCCGGTGGCCAGATGAAGCACCGGCACATGCTTGCCGGCGATGGCGACGCTAGCGGCCCGCTCGGTCGGCGCCGACCCGGCTGGCACGGCTGGCCCAGCTGAAGCCGCCGGTCGATCCAGCGTTCCGATCAGGAGATCATCGCCTCCGGGATGGGTTATCGCGACGACCAGCTCCAGCGGGCCGGCGCCCGCAAGCTGGTCAGACGCCAGGACGTAGGTGCCATCCGGCGTCGGCGTCGCCACGACCTCGGCGCCCGCTCCGATCGTGACCGCGATGCGCGCGTCGACGACCGGTTCGTTTCCAGCATAGCGGTCCAGGAACAGCGTCAGCCGGCCCGTGCGCAAAACGCCGACGAGTTCATAGGCGTCGGAGTGGAGCGCCAGGCGGGGCGTCCCGGGAGCCGACACCGCCGCGGCCGGGGCGCCATGGTCGTGGCCCTCATGGGCCGCGGCGGTAGCCGACAGAAGAGAAGCGAGCGCCAACGGCGCGATAAGGCAGCGAGCAAGGCTGCGGCAGAACGAGAACATGATAAGGAACCCACTGACATCGGCACGGCATTCCCGGCGGCGCGGCGGGATGCCGGCCGTCGATCAGGCGATGTCGAGGGTTCGTGGCGGCTTGGCGTGGAGGCCCGGGGACCTCGCGAGGAGGGGCGTCTCCGGTGGCGGGGACAGCCGAATGCCGTGATGGGTTCGCAGGGGCATAGGGGCGATGCCGCGTTCGATGAGGGCGACGGTGCACATCGTGCCGCAACAGGCTCGGCCCGACGTGCCGTCGCGCCTGCCTTCGTCCGTCCGGGTCCAAGCGTGCTTCGGCTCCGATCGACAGACGGCAGCGGCCTCGACCAGGGGTGCATCCACCGACACACCAAGCTGAACCTGGGACGAAGTGGTGACGATGCCGTTGGATGGCTGGGCGTGGCCGGAATGCGCAGTGGCGGATGTGGCCCAAGCAAGCGCCAGAAGGGCGACCAGGGCGGTCGCCTTCAGTACGCTTGCGAGTGCGTTGATCAACCTCACGCCATTCCACCGATTTGCTTGGTCTAGACCGACAGATGGAGCTTCCCACATGGGAAGGTCAAGAGAGCCGGGGGAATTGCGTTCTCGGTACCAAGGCAGCTTCCCTGAGCTCGCGTGCTGCCTGTCTTATGAGCCGGCGCGGCATCAGTTCATCCAGCAGTAACCATCGACGCCCGAGCGGCTGATTATCGCCCGGCCCGGTTCGACATCGCCATGGCGCTGCACGTCACCAAAACCAACTGCCGGTAAGCGGACATCCCAAACGTCCGCAAGGGGCCAATCTTGCCCGTTCGACGGATATCGCCATGTCCAAAGCACGCCGGCAACATTTCGGACAATAGTGCCCTTGACATGCTCAGGGCGGAACCGCCGGGTGTTAACGTGGCGCCGGTGCGGCCTCGCGCCAATAGCTGCCGTTCGAGCCCTGCCAGGAAGCGGACGTCGCCAGGCGAAGTTGGTTCAGGATTGCTAACGGCCCTCAGCGGACGAACGGTCGGTTTTCTGATAGTCGGAGCACATGACGGACCAGGCAAACATCCACGTGCAGCGTGCCGATCATGTCGGCTTCGCGGTCGCCTCCCTCGACGAGGCCGTTCGGTTCTGGGTCGAGGGGCTCGGCGCGCGGCTCGTACGGACTGGCGAGATGGGAGGCGCGTTCCTCGGTCAGGTGACAGGAGCGCATGGGCGCAGGTCCGCATGGCAATCGTCTCGCTGGCCGATCAGACGATCGAACTCCTAGAGTATCGGGGTCTGGATCGGCCAAGCGTTCCGGCCAAGCCGTTCGACCCTGGCTTCGCGCATCTAGCCTTTGTGGTCGATGACATCGATGCAGTCCTTGCGCGGATGGGCTCCTACGGCTGGAGGGCACAAGGCACGCCGCAGCCGATCACGAGCGGCGCACGCGCCGGAACGCAGGTGATCCACGCTCTTGGCGCTGACGGCGCGACGATCGAGTTCATGCAGCCGCCGTCTATCGCGCAAGACCGCTGACCTCACTGGGAGCAGCGTCCGCGGACGGCCGCGACACAGACCCAGCCCGAGAGTCGCCGAGACGCAATCGTGAAAAAGGACGCGCTGATCCAAACTTCCGCCATGGCGCGATCGCTTTGCTGTCCGCCTATTACGCGCCGAATGTTCACCATGTCCGAATGACGATCCCGGACAGGGTAACGAGGTCAGGTCGCGTTGGACTTCGCCATCTCGAGATGGTGCCGAATGCCCGGAAGCAGCTTCTCGGCGAACGCCTTCAGTTCAGCATCGCTGCCGGACTTTCCGAAGCGCTCGAGGAGCGATACCGCAGCCTCGTGCGCCGCGACCTGCTCCTTGAAATAGGCCTTTGTGAATTCGGCGCCGTCCAGCTTCTTCAGCTTATCGATCCTGGCCTGATGGCCCTTGTCGAGTTTCAAAGGCAGCGGCGTCTGGTCGATATGGGGCTTCACGATGAGCGACAACTCGGATGAAGACTTCTGATGGTCCTCGATCATCGTCGCCGCGAAGTCGCGCGCCTTTTGATCTCCCCGGACCGCTGCCAACTCGCTTGATTTCGTTTCGAACATGTCGCTCAGGGCGAGTTCGGTCACAAAATCCGTCGTCGAAATACTCCTGCCGATAACGGCGTTGACGCCGGTCTTCCCACCCGATGGTTGAGCGTAGACAGGCGTCGAGATCGCCATGAGGACGGCAAGCGCAAATGCGGGTTTCATGCTGCATCCTTTGCGTGGACAGTCACGCGGTGCCAGGCGGTCATGAGGTAACCGGGGAAGTTGTAGATCGGTGCGGCCGACTCCGGCTGGCCCTTGCCTTGTCCGTCGAAAGCGCGGACGACGAGCTGATGGTCGCCTCGCTTGAGGTTCAGCTCAGCACTCCAATGCACCCATGACCACTTGCTGTCGCCTTCGCGCTTGATCTGCGCCGGCGTCCAGGTCTTGCCGCCATCACCCGAAGCTTCGATTTTCGAAACGGAGCTCATCGTGCAAATTGCAAAGCCCGAGACAACCGTCTTACCGGTCCTGACGGCAGCGCCCTCGATCGGCTCCAGAATGACGGAATTCAGCGGCATCTCGTTGACGACCGGCGCCGTGCTGAAATCCGCCTTCTCCTTGATCACGTCGGGACCGAAAAGCTTGTAGGCCTTCTGCTGGATATGGTTGTCCGACGGTTGCTCCTGCTCGTCGATCGAGGCGATCCACTTGGGACAGCGGACGCCGGCATAACCCGGCACGACGAGGCGAAGCGGGAAGCCATGCTCGGCAGTCAGCTGTTCGCCGTTCATCGCCCAGGCCAGGATCGTGTCCTCGGACATCGCTTTCTGCATCGGGATCGAGACGCCGTATTTGAACTTCTCCCTGTCCTCCTCGCAGTCGTCGTGGCAGGCGAAGGCGACATGGGCCTTGCCGCCCATCGACGCCTTCCTGAGAACCTCCGACAGCGAGACGCCGGTCCATTCCGCGTTCCCGATCGCGCCAACGCGCCAGGCATCGCCGGAGACGTGCTTGTATTCGCCCATGTCGGCGCGGCGGTTGCCGGCGCATTGCATCACGGCAGTAACCTTGCGCTGCGGCATCTTCTGCAGATCTGGGATGCTGAACTCGATGGTCCCGACCTTGACGCTGTAGGTCTCGGCCGAAAGTTTCGGCACGTTGCCGTGATTGCGGACGTAAAAATCCTTCTGCGGAGTGATGAACGACGCCAGTCGCGGAGGCCGGGGTTCAGCATTCAGCGGCGTCTTTCGATGAACGATCATCGACAATTCTTCTGAAAATGCTGGAAAGGGAAATCCTGACAACGCGAGGAAAGCCGCGCTGTGCTGGAAGAATTCTCGACGGTGCTGCATGGGATGTTCCTCCAATCCCGAGCAACACGCCGTCGGCCGCATGGTTCCGGTATGGCAGCGCCCATACGCGCGTTCACACGCTCGTGTCCCGCCATCGGCAGATCGTAGGGAATAAACGACGACGCCCGTGCGTTTTCCCTCCAGATGACATCGCAATGGAGGAACGATGCGAACGCTCCAACTAGCCGTCGTCGGCCTGCTCGCGATGGGCTGCGTGGGCCACGCAGCCGAAACCCCAAGGGCATCGACGATCAACGCCGCGGGCATCGCCGACACCGACATGAAGGCTTTCAGCGATGCCATGAATCGATCGATGGCGCGCATGCATGAGGGCATGGCGGCGGCAAAACCGACCGGCGACCCCGACCGCGACTTCGCCGCGATGATGATCCCGCATCACCAGGGTGCGGTCGAGATGGCCGAGATCCAGCTGCGCTTCGGACGCGACGAGCGCCTGCGCCGTCTCGCCCAAGGTATCATCGTCGAACAGCGGCAGGAGATCGCAGTGATGCAGCGGATCCTCGACGAAAAACCCGCCGCTCCGGGCCAGGCCGCAGGCGCCCCGACGCGGGCGCACGGTCATCACGATCACAAGGACATGAAGCCATGATCACGCGCCTTGCAGCGCTGCTGCTGCTCTCGACCGCCCTTCCTGCCTTCGCCGGCCAGGCGCCCGGTCGCGCCGAGGCTCCCGATATCGCGATCAGCAAGAGCGACCGCTTCTACACCTCCGACCAGTTCTCCAACACGGTCTCGGTGGTCGACCCGTCGCAGAACAAGCTGCTCGGCGTGATCAAGCTCGGCGAGCCGACGCCGGCAAACCTCAGCCCGCTCTATCGCGGCCAGGTGCTGGTTCACGGCATGGGCTTCTCGCCCGACCGCAAGACGCTCGCAGTGATCTCGATCGGCTCGAATTCCGTGAGCTTCATCGATACCGAAACCAATGTGGTGAAGCACACGACCTATGTCGGCCGCTCGCCGCACGAGGCCTTCTTCCGTCCCGACGGCAAGGAAGTCTGGGTCGCCGTGCGCGGCGAGGACTACATTCAGGTGCTCGACGGCAAGAGCTTCGCGCCGACCACGCGGATCAAGGTGCCAAACGGCCCGGGCATGACGATCTTCTCGCCCGATGGCCGCTATGGCTATGTCTGCTCCAGCTTCAGTCCCGAGACGGTGGTCATCGACACGGCCACCAAGAAGGTCGTCGGCAGCATGAAGCAGGACAGCCCGTTCTGCCCCGATATCGCGGCCACCCCTGACGGTGCTCAAATCTGGCTGACGCTGAAGGATGTCGGCAAGACGATGGTGTTCAACGCCAAGCCCCCGTTCCAGTCGCTTAAGGTGCTCGATACCGGTCCGATCACGAACCACGTCAACATCGTCCGCAAGGGCAAGGAGCAGTTCGCCTATGTCACGGTCGGCGGGCTGAACCTGATCAAGGTCTTCCGCACCGACGGCTTCGAGCAGGTCGCCAGCATCCCTGTCGGCGCCCTTCCGCACGGCCTCTGGCCGTCCGGCGACGGCACGCGTGTCTATGTCGGGCTGGAGAATGCCGATGCGGCGGCCGTGATCGACACGGCCAGCAACAGCGTGATCGCGACGATCCCGCTCGGACAGGCGCCCCAGGGCGTCGCCTATGTTCCCAACGCGGTCACGAAGGGCGACGGCCTGGCCAATCTCCAGCCGCTGGCTGCGGCGGCCAACTCCGCCCAGCTTTCGCTGGCTGGCGCGGACGGCAAGGCCGCGACGCAGGTGACGCTGTTCAACCAGGGGCTGGTTCAGATGCTGCAGGCGGCCGTGACCGGCCTCGAACCGAAGAAGGCGTATGTGCTGGCGCTGGCAAACGACGCGAAGGGTGCGGGTCCGCTGCAGCCCGTCGCGAGCTTCATGACCAACCCTGCGGGCGCCGCGATCGTCAACGCGATCGGCCCGATCCGGCAGGTCGTGCAGGAGGCCGCGCCGGATGTGCGCAAATACCTCGTCATCGTGCCCGGCACGGCCGATGCGCCGGGTCAGCCGCTGCAGATGCAGTTGCCATAGGACCTCTTCCCGACAAAGAAGCTCAGGGCGCCTTCTTCCCTTCGGCGTCGAACTGCTTGAGATAGGCGACAAGATCGGCGATGCGCTTGTCGTCCTTCAGCCCGGCATAGATCATCTTGGTGCCGGGCACCTTCGTCTTCGGGTCCTTGATGTAGTCGGCGAAGGTGGCCTCGTCCCAGGTCAGGCCGGACGCCTTCATGGCGTTGCTGTAGCCGTAGCCTTCGCGCTCCGCCGCCTTGCGCCCGATGACACCGTTCATCACCGGACCGACCGTGTTTTTCGCAGTCTCGCCGATCTGGTGGCAGGCGCGGCACTGGGCGTAGGTCTTCTCGCCGGCGGCGGCGTCCTGCGCCCTGGCCGGAGCCTGCGCAAGCAGGCCGAGGGCAATGAGAGCCAGCATCATCTTCATCATCACACGGCTTTCCTCACTTCTGCGGCGCGAACGGGCTGATCCATCCGCCGCCCTGCTTCGGCGCCTCGGGCGGAAACGCCTTTTCGAGATAGTCGAGCAGCACCTTGCGCATCTCGTCGTCGGGTGCGGGCATGGCGTGCTTGTCGGTCATCCAGGTCAGGGTTTCGTCCCAGCGGGCGCGGTTCATGCCCTGGCGGCCGACGACCTTCATCGAATGGCAGCCGACGCAGTAGCCGAAGGTCTCGTCGCGCCCGGGAAAGTCCGGAATGGATTCCGGCGTGTCCTCGGCCTGCGCGAAGGCGCAGACCGGGACGGTGAGAAGGGCGGCGGCGAACGCCACCGCCTTCAGTGCTTGGAAAGCCGCCATCGTCAGCCCACCAGCACGGCGATGCGGTGCATCGGGTTCGAGCCGTAGCCCTGCGGGTTCCAGTTCGTGGCGACATGAGGTTGGGCTACGCCTCGCGAATCCGTCGCCTTCACCCAGAGCTCGAAATAGCCCTCGCTCGGCAGCTTGAGCGAGCCGGTCCAGCGCACCCAGTCGTAGCGATTCTTCGGCTTGGCCAGGGTCATCGCATGCCAGCGCTGCCCGCCGTCGGACGAGACCTCGACCTTGGCGACCTCGTGATCGCCGGCCCAGGCCGCGCCGCGCAGCGAGACATCGCGGGCGGCTGCCGGCAGGCGCGTGCCGTTCGCCGGGGCCGTGATGATGGCGCGGACCGGCATCGAGGTCAGGTCGGTGAAGTTGGTCTTGCCGTCGGCGTTCGAGCCGGGGACGATCGGCACGGTCGGCACGCGATAGGAGGTCCCGCCCATGCCCTGACCATCATGCGGCGTGGCACGCACGAGGATGCGGTTGAGCCATTTCGACGAGAGCGAAGCGGGCCAGCCCGGCACGACGAGGCGCAAGGGGCCGCCATGGATATGCGGCAGCGGCTCGCCATTCATCGCCCACACGATCAGCGAATGCGGCTCCAGCGCTTTCTCGATCGGCATGCCGCGCGATATCGCGTCCTTCGTGGTGTCGCCGGAAAGATGCGGGTCGGCGCCGAAATGCCCGGTGAACTTGGCGCTGTCCTTCAGGCCCGCGGCTTTCAGCACATCGGCGAGGCGCACGCCGGTCCATTCGGCGCAGCCGGCGCCGCCGTTCGTCCACTGGTTGCCGCGGGCCGCTGGCTGGTAGAATGAGCGGCCGTTGCCGCCGCATTCCAGCACCATGCGGAAGTTGTGGGCGGTGAAGCGCTTCTTCAGCTCGCCCAGCGTCAGCGTCAGCGGCTTGTCGACCTCGCCCTCGATCTTGAGCGACCAGGCATCGGCGTCCTTCGTCTCCTCGGGAAGCTGCCCGTTGTTACGGATGAAGAATTTCGAGACCGGCGTGGTGTCGTCGTCGAGCAGGCTTTCGGGCGTCTCGGCGACGAGCGGCCGGTCGCCCAGCAACGCCAGGCCCTTGTCCTTGCCCGGATAATCGAAAGGCTGCGGCCCCTTCGGCGCGGCAGGCGGCGCGCCTTGAGCCGAGGCGGACGACATCCCGCCATGCGATCGCGAGCCGAGCGGTGCGCCGAGGCCGGCCGCGACGCCGATCGCGGCAACGCTGCCGCCGAGCAGAATGCTGCGGCGGGAGGTCGGAGGTGCTTCGACGATGTGGGAATTTGAGTGGTCATTGGACGCGGCATCCCGCGTGACTGCTTCTTCGCGCATGGCGTTTCTCCCGAGGACATATTCCTCGGCAGTCAAGACGCACGACCACGTCGAATTATTCCAATCTCGAACGAAAATCGTAAGAGCTCAGGCCACGCAGGGCCGACCCTTGGCTCTGCTCTCGTTCAGCGCGGCGACTTGCTGCGAGGCAGGACCGTCGTTCCTGAGCGACTTCGCGGCCAGCGCGGCGATAAGATCGAGACGCGCCTCGTCGATGCCGATGCCGACCATGGCGTAGCCCAGATCGCCGCTGCGCCAAGCGCGGATCGAGATGCCGTTCTTCTCCGACCGGACGGGCTCCACGGCATTCGTCGATGCTTCCGGCGAAACCCAGAGTCCGACACGACAGCCGTTCGGCCCTTCGTAGCCCGCAAAAACCTCGCCATTTCGGGCAGGCTCGGGTTTGACGTCGAGGCGTACCAGACGCAGTGACGCGGCGGACAGGTCCGGCAGAGCGCCCGACCGTGCGCCGGCGAGTTCGATGGAGAGAGCAGCCGTCGCAGGAGCCTCGCCACCTGCCAGCCAGGGACGATGCGCCATCAGCGTCGCGCTCATATCGCGCGCTCCTGACGATGCAAACCAGATGGCAGAGCCCATACCGGCGATGAGAGCGATCGTTGCGGCGATCGCCGCCAGACGGCGTGCAGTTCCTCTCGTTTCCATTCCGCGTTCCGGAATGGCGAAGGGCGGCGGCCCCGCCTGTGGCAGGCCCGTCACATTGGCTTTCAGCCTCGCCAGCGTGGCGACTCTCCTGGCGAGGCCGGGATCCTGTGCCACGGCCGAGGCGACAGCCGCCGCATCTGCCGGCGCCAGTTCTCCGTCGACATAGGCGTTGAGCCGCTCCCAGGACACGGCCTGCTCGTCCATCATTTCGCTATCGTCATCCGACATGGCGACGCCCCGTTTGAAACGGTGTCACGTTCCGCTCGCCGATCTCGTCGAGCAGCGCCAGGCGCGCGCGGCTCAACCGGCTCATCACGGTCCCGACCGGGACGCCAAGGATTTCCGCTGCCTCCGCATAGCGAAAACCGGCGAGATCGATCAGTTCGATAATGTCGCGGTGCGTCGCATCCAGCCGTTCCAACGCCTGCTTGACCGTGATCTCCGCGATCAGCCGATCGTCGTGCCGCCACGGCGTCTCCAGCCCGATCTCCATGCCTATATCCTCGGCTCGCACTGAAGCCCTTCTGCGATCGTCGAAGAAGCCGTTGCGCAGGATTGCGAAGAGCCACGCCCGAATGCCTGATGCGTCGGGCACGGTCTCGCTCGCCAGTGCCTTCATCGCGCAGGATTGCAGCAGGTCGGCAGCTGAATCGCGATTGCCGCTGAGACGCAGGGCATAACCGAAGAGTCGCTGCCAGTTCTGCCTTAGTGCCGTTTCGACCGCATCGCGCAGGGTAGCGTTCCTTCTTTCAACTCCGCCAAACTAACTCGCATCGTCCGCGAGGGCGACAGCGATCTCCCGGCGCAATCCTTCGCCGAACAGATTTTCCCTGGCGGCGGGCGATGCTGCGAGATGCGTCGGGCTTGGATGGGGAATCGCTATCAGGCGCAACTCCGGCTTTGCCGCAACCAGGGCCGTCCGAAGGCTCTCCGCGACGCGGCCGGCGAGAGCGACGACCTGCAGTCTCGGCAAGAGCGCGAGCAGCGCTGGCAAGTCCTGCGCCGCCATTTCGATATCCTTGCGGGTCGGCCGCCCGAGCTTGCCCCCACGTCGTGGCAGCCGCCACGGTACCGCGTTCCAGATGACGGTATCCCGTCTCGACAATGGAAGTTCGTCGAGAAAGCGGGTCAGGTTGCGCGCCGTTCCGGTGGGATTGTCGCGTGATGTCGTCTCGGTCGACGCCGAAGCCGGTCCGGGCGTCTCCAGCAGCACGAGCACACGCGCGTCGATGCCGCCATCCAGGGAATCGAAGCGGGGCACGTCACCATGCCGCGCCCGTAGCGCGGCGGCATAGCGGTTCAGTGGCGCTATATGCGTCGGATCTCCGACCCATTCCTCCGTCATGAGGCCGAGTGCTCGCTCGCGTTCGCTAAAGTCTCCAAGTCGAGCAGCGCGCGAAAAGCCTGCGCTGCCCGTCCGACATAGCGTTCCTTGTGGCGAAGCATCAGGAAGCGGCGCGGCGGTATCTCGACCGGGATTTCGAGCAAGACACCGGATCGCAGCGCCGTGGCGACGACGAGCCGCGACATCAGACTGGCGCCGGCGCCGGCCTCGACCGCGGCGCGCACGGCTTCGTTGGAGGGCAGTTCGAGCGCGATGTCGAGGTCCGCGATCGTCTGCCCCACTCTCCGCAGCACCGTCTCCAGAAGCTGCCGGGTACCCGAGCCCGGTTCGCGCAAGACCCAAGATGTCTCGCCGAACTCTTCTGGAGTGACGACATCCCTTGCGGACCAGGGGTGCTCGGGCGCGACAACGATGCTCATCGCGTCTTTGGCAACGACCTCCTGCGTGAGGTGGGGATCGTCGATCTCGCCCTCGACGAGCCCGATATCGGCGAGACCGTCATGAATGGCGGCGGCGACAGTCTCGGTGTTGCCGATGACAAGCGGCGTCTCGATGCCGGGGTGGCGTTTGCGAAACGCGGCAAGCCTTTGCGGCAGCCAGTAATTTCCGATCGTCTGGCTCGCGGCGAAGGAGAGCCGACCGCGTTTCAGCCCGGCGAGATCGGACAGGATCTGCTCGCCGGCGGCAGCACGGGCGAGGATGGACCGAGCCTCCAGAAGAAAAAGGCGCCCGGCATCGGTCAGCGCGATCCGCCTGCCGACGCGATCGAACAGCTTGACCGCGTGGCGATGTTCCAGCGCCGCAATCGCCGCGCTGGTCGCCGACTGCGTCAGGTTGAGATCGGCGGCGGCGCGCGTCACGTGCTCGCGCTCCGCAACCGCGACGAAGATCCGCAGTTGTTCAAGGGTCATCGGAACGCCTCGCCGGAATATTTCGCACGGCCTGTGCGTCTCCTCATGATCCCTCCCGACAGCGAGCATACCCCATGACAAGCATCGAACCCGATCACAACCAGCCGCCGCTGCACCATTCCGACGCTCATCCTGCGCACCTCACGAACGACAGTGCGCGCCAGGGGCCGAAGGGCAAGCGCATCCTCTATGTCCTCGCGGGCACGGTTTTCGGCGCGATCATCGTCGTCGGCGCCATCTTCCTCTGGTTCGCAGCCAAGGGCTGACCTCAGCCCGCGTCATCAATCTATCCTATCGATTGAGACAAGAAAAACAACCTGTTGGATAACTTGATCGCGGTGAGCGACACGTTACGCATCGAACGAACGGATGCCGCGATGACCCTGCCTAGCCAGACGAAAACACCTTTGAATTCCTCTTCGACGGGCGGTGCCCTGCGCATCTGGCCCGGAGTTCTGCTCTGCGTGGGCGTCTCGGCCTTTGCGCTGGGGATCGAACATGTCGAGGCAGGCTTTTTCGGCCGAGCCTGGCTAGAAGCACTCGTCATGGCGATCCTGGTCGGAACAGTGATCCGGTCGCTGTGGACGCCCGACAGTCGTTGGCGGCCCGGCATTTCGTTCTCGGCCAAGACACTGCTGGAAATCGCGGTGGTGTTGCTCGGCGCCTCGCTCAGCGCTGCGACGATCGCCGCGGCCGGCGCGGCCCTCCTCGTGGGCATCGCAGCCGTCGTCTTCGTCGCGATCGGGCTGAGCTACGCCATCGGCCGCCTGCTCGGTCTGCCACAGCGGATGGCCATCCTCGTCGCCTGCGGAAACTCGATCTGCGGCAACTCGGCCATTGCGGCGGTGGCACCCGTCATCGGCGCCGACGGAGACGATGTCGCGGCCTCGATCGCCTTCACGGCGGTGCTCGGCGTCATCGTCGTCCTTTGCTTGCCTCTCCTGATCCCGGCGCTGGGCCTCAGCATCCATCAGTTCGGCGTGCTGTCTGGACTGACGGTCTATGCCGTCCCGCAGGTGATCGCGGCGACGGCTCCCGCTGGGGCTGCGGCGATCCAGGTCGGCACTCTGGTCAAGCTCGTTCGCGTGATGATGCTCGGCCCGGTCGTGCTGATCCTGTCGATGCTGTCCGGACGCCTGCGCGAGGAGACCGACGAACCTGCTCCGCATGTGACCGCCGGCAATCGCCCGGCGCCCAAGCGGATCGCCGTCCACCATCTCGTGCCTTGGTTCATCGTCGGTTTTCTGGTGATGGCGGCGCTCCGTTCGGCCGGCCTTATCCCCGCCGGGTTCCTCACGCCGCTGGCGACGGTAGCCAACCTGCTCACGATCGTCTCGATGGCGGCGCTCGGCCTCGGTGTCGACATCCGCTCGGTTGCCAAGGCCGGACCGCGGGTCACGGGCGCCGTCGTTCTCTCGCTGCTGGCGCTCGCCGCCATCTCGCTCGGCCTCATCCACCTCATCGGCGTGGCGTGAGCCAACGCTCGCAACCTCTAGAAAGGATCGACGCATGACCCATCTCAGCCGTCGCGGTATCGGGATTCTCGGCGCGGCGCTTGCCGCCGGGCTCACGACGCCCGCCAGTGCGCCCGCCCCCTGCGCGTCTACGGGCCGGGCGGCCCGATGCCCGCGATGAAGGAGGCTGCCGCAACCTTCGGCAGGGCGCAGGGCATTGAGGTGCAGGTTGAAGCCGGCCCGCTTCCAGCCTGGAAGGACAAGGCGACCAAAGACGCCGACACAATCTTCAGTGGCTTCGAGGTGATGATGTCGGACTTCATCGAGGCGCTGCCTGACATCGATCCGTCAACCGTCCAACCGCTTTACCTGCGCGCCTCCGCGATACTGGTCCGGCCTGGCAATCCGAAAACAATCGGCGGCGCGAAGGCCTTGCTCGAGCCCGGACACCGCATTCTCGTCGTAAATGGCGCGGGCCAGCAAGGCCTGTGGGAGGATGTCGCCGGCCGGCTCGGCCGCATCGCCGACGTCAAAGCGTTTCGCTCCAATATCGCGAAGGTCGCCAAGAACAGTGCCGACGCCCGGAAGGCGTGGGTCGAGGACAGTTCGCTCGACGCCTGGCTGATCTGGACGATCTGGCAGGTCGCCAACCCCACCCTCGCGGACGTCGTCGAGGTCGAGCCGGACCTTCGGATCTATCGCGACACGGGCATAGCCCTGACGAAGCGTGGGCAGATGCGACCGGAAGCCAAGCGGCTCGTGGAGTTTCTCGCCTCGGCTGAAGGCCAGCACAACTTCGTCAAATGGGGATGGATGCGCGCGTAGAGAAGCGCGACAGGTAGCCCGACAGTAGGCCGCGTCAAGTCGCCGGGCAGCGGACATTCCAGATGTCGGCTGTGGGCCAGAATAGTGCATTGGCGCCCTCACGCGAAGCGAAGCCGGAATAGAAGGACTTGAAGTGGAACCCAGTCCTGGGAACCCCCGCGAACCTGAGCCGACAAGCCGTTCCGGGAGAGACGAACCGGAACGGGTTATGGGTATGGAGAAAACGAAGGACGGCGGCAACACCGCCATCGATGAAGCGCGCCCAAGCGCTAAGCATCTGTCGCGCTACCACCGCGGTTACGGGATGACGACCGATCAGCCGGAGCGGTTTTTCTCGCTCTGGCAGGAGGCCCTGGCGCACGCGCTGCTGCTCGAACAACAGCCGGAGCGGTCGTTTCCGGAGCATGGTGGTCTGACTGCCCTGCAGATGGCGGAGGGTGCGCGGGTCCATGCGCGCTTCTATGCCTTCATGCTGGCGGAGGCGCCGGCGCGCACGACGGAGCACTTCGAGCGCAAGATCATGGTCTACGAGGCGATGGCCTTCGACGAGGACGAGATCCTGCGCACGCGGACCGCGGTGATGGTCGAGGCGGCGATGCAGCAGGACGCGCGCGAGCTCGGCATCAATCTGAGCAAGGTGCCGATGTCACCCGGCTCGCCGAGCCGGCACTGAGGACTGAGAACCATGTCCTTCGTGATCTACGACCTCGAGACCAGCGGTCTCGAGCCGCAATGGAATGTGCCGCTGCAGGCGGCTTTGATCCATACCGATGAGAATCTCGTGCCGCTTGCCGAGATATCGCTGCGCTGCCGCCTGCCGGCCCATATCGTGCCGTCGCCGGGCGCGCTGCTGACCACCGGCGTCCGGCCCGAACAGCTCGAGCAGGCGCCGCTGTCGTTGACCGAGATGCTGAACGTGATCGCGAAGGCGTTGGCGTCCTCGGCGCCCGCGACCGTGATCGGCTACAATACGATCCGCTTCGACGAGGAGGTGCTCCGGCATGCCTTCTTCACCCATCTCCTGCCGCCCTATGCAACGCAGCTGAACGGCCATCGCCGTGCCGACCTGCTGACCATGGTCAGGGCGGTGGCGATGCTGGAGCCGGCGGCATTGACCGTACCGCTCGGGGCAACGGGCAAACCGAGCTTCAAACTCGGCGACATCTGCCGGGCCAACGGCATCGGCTTGTCGGAGGACGAGGCCCATGACGCGCTTGCCGACACCAGGGCGACGCTGGTCCTGTTCCGGCACCTGCGCGAGGTCGCACCGGTGACCGTGGCGACCCTGCTTGGCCTGGCCGACAAGGGCCTGCCGAACCGGATGCTCGCCGGGGGCGAGGTCCTGCTGCTCGGCGGCGCCTCCCGCCTGACTCCGGTCGTCGGCGTGACGGTAAACCCGACCGTCGCGACCTCGTGGGCGGCGGTCGACCTGACGGTCGATCCGGCAAGCTATCTCGAGTTGCCCAGCGAGGAGATCATCGCACTGTTCTCGCAGCGCGGGGTTCGCCCGATCCGGACGATCAAGACCAACGCCCAGCCGATCCTGGTGAGCTACGAGCAGGGCTGCCACGCCCTGCTGCCTGACCAGCGGGATCTCGCGCTCTACAACGAGCGCGCCGCCCGTATCCGGGAGCATGCCAGCTTCGGGTCGAACCTCGCTACGGCCCTGGCCAATCGCTTCGCTGACCGCGAGCCCTCGCCCTATCCCGAGGCAACGCTGTACGGGGGCGGCTTCCTCTCCAACGACGATGCCCGCGCCAGCGCGCGCTGGCACGCCTCGCCCTGGTCGGACAGGGCTGCGATCGCGGCCGGGTTCAGCGACGAGCGGCTCAAAGCCTTCGCCAACCGGCTGACGCTGCTGGAGGCGCCGCAATCGCTGTCACCAGCAGGCTGGCAGAAAGGCCAGGCGTGGCTTCGCGAGCGGCTGACGACGCAGGCCGATGTGCCATGGCTGACGCTGCCGAAGGCCCTCAGCGAGGTCGTAACCCTGCGCCAGACGCTTCCTGCCGATCATGCCGCGCGGCATGCGCATCTCGACGCGATCGAGCGCTGGCTTAATGAGCAGAACCGGTTTTTCCGGCTCGCGGCCTGAACCGACCAGGCCAAGGCGGGTGACGACGAGAAGGCGCCGGCGACGGCGCCTTCTCCAATTTCGGAAAGATGGAGGTGAAGCGCAGCCGATGGGGCTGTGACCCACAGGAATAAACCGACCATGACGACCAATGACCAGGATCGGAGCATTACGCCGATGTCGACCGATGACGAGGGCGGGGGCGACCGGCCGCTCGGACCGATCCGCGACCCGCTCGACGAGGCGATCCGTGGCATCGGCAACGATCCCTCGCTCGCCGAGCTGATCGCGGTGCGCGAGCACGCACCCGACCTCCGGCGATTCGCGATCGAGGCGAAGCGGTGCAACGACGAGGCGGGGCGACTGCCCTACGGCCTTGAGCAGACCAAGGAGGATAAGATGGCGCAGGTCGGACTGCAGATCGTCGGCTTGAGCGGCGCCGCCATCGTCGCGATCTGGCCGACCGACACGATCGAAGACGCCGACGCCAAGCGGGCGCTCGCCCGGGAGACGCAGCCGCACTATGGCGACACTGACTTCGAGGTCGCGCCGATGCTCTCGGTCGAAGATGCAATTCGCATCAGGCTGCACCGCGCGGCCTTCGACGTCGGTGCGCTCGTGGTGCCTCCGGGCCCGGCTGTGCCGGCGCCCTCTGACCGGGATCTAGCGACTTGGCCGCTGTCGCGGTTCGACCTCGTCGACGCGGTGCCGCTGACCGGGGGCCCGGCGACGCTGGATGGCCGCGCGATCGCCCGGTGGGGCGCCTTCGTCAAGGCCTATCCCGACCTGACCACGCTGGTCGACCGCTTCAGCACCATGATCACCATCGCCGATCGCCTCACGGTGATCGCCAATCGTAACGAACTCGACAGCGCGCCGATGCGCCGGGCCGCGGAGGGCGCTCGCATTCTCGGCTATCTCGCCGCGGCGCGGGCGGCAATTTGGCCGGCGATGCTCCACTCGGCCGATGCGCAGGCCAAACTCAGGTTGGTCGCGCTGATCAACGATCGCGCTTGCCGATGCGATCCCCTGCATCAGCAGGCAGCGATCCGGCATCTCGTCAGCGAAGCCAACTGGATCGCCAAGCGCTTCCGGTTCGGCGGCACGCTCGTGCTTGATCCGGCGTGGATGCCGATTGTCTGACGACACAGGCAATGAGGAGATGACAGGTCGATGGCGCCCCTGTGGGGGCGCCATCTGCGATTTCAGGACCGGAGGGAGAGTGCGGCCGGATGGTCGCGACCCACGAGAAAAGAGTTTAGCATGAGCAAGAATGACCAGGGCGGGCGCTCGCTTAGCCCGCGCACCGGTGGCCCGGTGGATGGGCCGGGCGACCGGACGCTGCGCGACCCGATCGCGATGGCGGTCGAGATCATCAGTCGCGAAGATCCGAGCATCGCGGAGCTGGTGGCCTTCCGCCGCCAGCCAATCGACCTGAAGGCTGCGGCGCGCAACGCCAAGAGCCTGTCAAACGAGGAGTTCCGGCTCAGCCTCTCGAAAGAGCTCGGCGACCGCGACTACGACTTCGCCTGCGCCGGGCTCAAGATCATGAGCCTGAGCCTGGTTGCGCTGACCGCGATCTGGCCGGCCGACGACCTCGAGGGGGCCGAGGCCAAACTGGCGCTCGCCGAGCAGACCGGCGCACTGCACCATCGCCGCGACAAGACCTACGTCTCGACGATCGACGCGACGCTGGCACGCCGCATCCGCTGGAAGCGGGCGGCCTTCAGCGTGCCGTCGCTGATGCTGCCAGCGGCGCCCACCCCGCCGCAGGGCGACAGCCGCGGGCTGGCCATCTGGCCGCTCGAGCGCTGGGACCTCACGCAGGGGCTTGAACTGCGTGGAGGCCCGCCGGCCTACGCTCATACCCAGGTCACCGCCTGGGTCGCCTTCGCGAAGGCCGCGCCCGATCTCGATCATCTCCTGGTGCGGGCCCGCAAGATGTTCGAGACCTGCGACCGGCTGATCGCGCTGGCCCAGCGCGGGCCGGAGAATGCGAGCGAGCTGATGGTCGCAGCCGATGCCGCGCGCATCGCCGGCTACCTGGCGGGGGCGCAGGTCATGATCTGGCCGATTCACAACCGCGCCGCACTGGCGACGAAGCAGGAGATCGTCGCGCTGATCAATCTGCGCGGGGAGATCGGCGATCCCATCCACATGCAGGCGGCGGTACGCCACGTCACGGCCGACGCGGCATGGGTCAAGTCCTTGCCTGCGGACGCTCGTGACCGGCTCAACTTCGATTGGTCCGAGCTGGTTTAGCAGCCCAGCCGCGCATGAAATGACAGCGAGGGCAGCGCCTGCAACGGCGCTGCCCTTTTTGATTGGGGAAGACTGAGGAACAGCGACTGCCAGGAGCAGATCACCCCCATGGAATTAAGGCCAAGCAACATGATCACCACCAACCGCAGCGACCTGCTCAGCAGCATCGTCCTCGACACCACGCAGCATCAGATCACCGACGACCTTCTCGCGCTCGAGGCCCGGTTCCGACAGGCGGAGACCGAGATCGAGACGCTCGCCAACTGGCGCAACGCCCTTCCGGATCTGCTTCCGATCAGGGGCTGCGCGCAGGCCAATGCCGACCAGGTTCGCCGGCTGATCAAGGGTCTCGCCCGCGAGCCCGAGCTGGTCGATGACTGGATCGACGTCGCCAATGCGCTGACGGTGCTCGTCAACGCCGCGAACCTCTCGCTCCTGCTTCTGCCGCCTCGTAGCATCGACGACGCCTGGGCCGGCAGAAACTTCGGCTTCCATCTGCTTCGCCATACCAAGCGCCATGGCGATGGCGAGGAACTCGCGCTGGCGCGCCGCGCGACCAGCGCGCTGAAGCTCGAGCCCGGCGGTCAGGACCTGCCGAGCGACGCCGCCGGCATCCGCACGATGATCGAGACAATGGCTCGCCGGGCGAGCGCCCTGCAGCCGAAGCCGCTCGCGGCCACGCCTGGTGGCACGCCGGCCGTTCATCCGCTCGAGCACGCCGCCAGCCTGAAGGCCTTCTTCGCGAAGCGGCAGGACCTCATGCGCTGGTACAAAGCTGCCTGCCAGCTGCTGCACAACACCGAAGGCTTCGCCACGAGCGGGCTGCCGGCGAGGGTCGTCGAGGATGCGACCGAAGGCGCCATCATCCTCAGCTACGCGCGCCTGCTGCGCGTCGCGCTCTGGCCCGCCCGAGATCAGCGCGATGTCGAGGCAAAGCTCGCCGCCCGCGATCTCGTGCGAGCCCGAACGACCGACCCCGAGCGTCTCGGAGCGCTCTTCGAGATCGCGCTCGAGCAGGGTGAAATGGTCGCCGGACAGTCGACGCGGTTCCTCAACATCGACGCGGCCGGCTGACCGCTTCCCACCGATCCGGACCTAACCATCAGGAGGCGCGCCCACATGGCGCGCCTTTCGTCATGACGGGGCGGACCGTGAAGGGGCGGACAGGCCGACCCCAAGGACAATCCAGATCATGACCGACAACACCGCGCCGTCCCTGCGTGACCTCGTCTTCACGACCGGCAGCATGCCCGTCATCGACGAGCTCGCTGCGCTCGACATGCTCCTGCCGGAGAGGCCTGACACGCTGGAGCGCCATGCCGCGCTGCTGGAGCGGCTGCCGTCGCTGCTCGACCTGCGTGGCCGGGCGCTGCTGCATGCGCAGCAATACGAGCGCTTCCTCGCGCTAGCCGAGGTCGATCCCTTATTGCTCGAGGACCGGGTCGATACCGCCAATGCGCTTGCGATCCTCGCTCATGCCGGCGAGATCGCGATGCTGCTGGTCCCGCCGAGCGCCCCCGAGGATGACTTCGCTCAGGCTATGGTCGCGCAGCAGCGGGCCCGGCAGTACGGCGGTGGCGACGGCCGCCACGATCCAGCGCTCATGAAACGGGCGTTACGAGCGACCTATCGCCCGGGCGGCATGCGGCTCACATTAGGCGGGCGCGTCCCTGTCGGCATGGAGATGGCGGCGCGTCGCTTTTGCGGCGCCGTCCTGCCGGAGCGGGATGAGACCGAGACGGGTGCCGGCGTCTACCACATCGAGGATGCTCATGCCCTGGAGACCTGGTTCAAAGCGCCTCCCGATCTGAGCGCCTTGCTTGATGGTACACGGCAGCTCTTCGCCGCGATCGAAGCCTGGTCGGACGCCGAGGAGCCGGGGCCGTTCTGGTATGCGGCGCGGCGTGGCGCCCTCATCCTCGCCTATGCACGGCTCTGCCGTATCGGGCTTTGGCCAGCACGCGGCTCCGACGACCTCGTCGTGAAGATGGGGGTGGAACGGCTCATCTCAGAGCGCTTATCCGATCCTGATTCCATGCGCGCGCTCGTCGAGATCGCGATCGGCGTCGGGCGTCGTATCGCCCGGCAGGGACCGCCCTTCGTGACGGTTCTCGGCGGCGTTGAGCTGTGAGCCCGGTCATGAGCAGCGTGACGCCAACCGCCTTCGACGACGCCGAGCACGTCGAGAGCTGGCGCGACCATAAGAACCGAGTCCTGCTTGCCCATCTCCAAGGGCAACGTCCCGAAAGCTCATCGCCAGAGCCGCTGGATGAGCCGGCGGTATCGCCTGACGGCGCACTGGTACCTGCCGGCCCGGCGATCGAAATCTATGATGCCGACCGCCTGGCCCGCCGTCTCGGTCTTGGCGATGGCTTCGTCGGCGATCCTGCCGAGGTGGGCAACGACGAGGACGCAGCTCAGTCGCGTCAGGCCCGATTGTGGAGGCGCATGCATGTCGACGAGCGCGGGCCTTGGCGCAAGCTCGTTATCGCTGATGAGGCGATGATCGCGCGGATCAACGGTCTCGATGCGATCTGCCCGCAGTTCAGGGATGTGACGTCCTGGATTGCTCGGGCGGCTGGCCTGAGCGCGGCGACCGGAACGCCGCTGCGGCTGGATCCCGCCGTCGTGGTCGGCGCACCTGGAATCGGCAAGACATTTTACGCCCGGCAACTCGCCGATGCGCTCGGCGTCCCCTCGGAGGTCATTGCCATGAACCTGATGACGGATCGGGGCTCGGCCTTCTCAGGCCTGACACCAGTCTGGAAGTCCTCAGGCCCCGGCAAGGTCGCAAAACTTCTGATCGAGGGCAGCCATGCCTGTCCGCTCATTGTCATCGATGAGATCGAGAAGGCCTCGCCGATCAACCCGAGCGAGACCCCCACGAATGTCCTGCACTCGCTTCTGGAGCGCGAGAACGCTGCCCGCTTCGTCGACGAGTTCGTCGACTTGGCGGTCAGGGCCGACCACATCTTCTGGTTTGCGACCGCCAACAGCCTCGATCCCCTGGCCGACAGCATCGTCGATCGGCTGATCGTCTTCCAGGTCGAGCTGAAGGACGCCGAGATGCTCGCGATCCAGCTGAGCATCTTCCAGGAGTCGAATTTGCGGGTCGGCGGCAGCTTCGCTGAGCCAGACACGACGCTGTTTAAGGCCTGCGTCCGCCACAATCCGCGCATGCTGTCGCGGCTGTGGCCCATCGCCATGGGCCTTGCCTGTGAAGCGGGGCGGCGGCACCTCGTCGCCGCGGACATCCGCGGCGCCGAGCAGGTCCTGCTGGCAAGCAAGGAGGCCGCAAGGAGGCCGATCGGGTTCATCCAGTCGGTCGCGAAGGAAGAGAGGAAACGGGATTGAGGCGAAAACGGGAATGCCCCCGGGAAGCCCAGGACGACAGGACATGAAAATCATGATGACCATGACGAACAGCGATGGCCACGCCATCCCGGCGACGCCCCGCCGCATCCGCGAGGAGGGCAGCACGGCCGCCGTCACGCACTATGTCGAGACGCGCTGGCCCGCCATCGGCGGCAAGGATCTCGCGCCGCTCCCCGAACATACCTTCCTCGACCCGGAGTTCGCCGAGGCCTACCAGCCCGGCCACGTCGCCTATGTCTATGTCGCCGGCTCCGGTGACACGCTGAAAGCGCCGGACCAGCCGACGGGCCTCCACGGCCTGGCGCGGCGCTTCGCGCTGCCGCTGTTCAAGATCTCCGCGACGGCGTCCGAGAACGCGCTCGCCCGGATCGAGGACATCAACCTCGAGCGCTATGCCGGCATGTACGAGGCTGAATCTGGCCTTGCCTGCGATCCGGGCTACGACAACTGGCGCCTCGTCCTCATCCACCCCTCGCGCAAGCCGATCCCGGGCGCGCCGATCGACGCCCGCCCGCGCGTCATCCGCGTCGTCCTGCCGCAGGGGCTCTCGCTCATCACCTTCGAGAAGGAGCTTCATGAGCGACTCAGTCCGGCGGCCCTCGGCCGCTGGATCTCGTCTCCTACAGGCCGAAAGCACTGCGCCGACCTCGGTCTCGACCCGCGCGAAGCCATGCGCCTCACCGGCTACAACACCGGCGAGGCAGAACGCGTCAGCCGGGCCGACGAACTCTATGTCTTCAAGCCGCGCCGCGATGGTGGGCGCCTGCTGACCATCGTCGAGCACATCGTCCACGACTTCGTCGTCCGCGATGCCGCAGCCGATCGTCCGGCCTGGGGCTGGGTTGCCCTCAACCAGGGCTACAAAGCACAGCGCCTGATAAACACGACTACCGCTACGAAATAAGTCGCGTTCGTGCTATGTTCTGAAGCTCATCGATTCGGACGGGACATCATGGCCCGTCCGATGTTGCACCGGGAGTGTTAGGAAGGAAGAGCAGCCTTCCAAACGGCGGTTAAGCTGTCGAAACACGCAGCAATGCCCGCCGAAGGTTCCGCTTCCGTCAGCCGCAGGGCATGCCGGGGCGTGGTGAGTGGATTGCGAGAAGGGGCCAGCCAGAGTGCGCCCGCAGGTAGTGCGCCCGGAACCGCGTAACGCCTCCCTTGCTAGGTATGTGCAAACCCTAGCCTGAACTCGAGAGCACGGAACCGCATCGGCCTTCGGCCGATGCTCATTCTGTGAGCTCTCGGGATGTCGGAAAACAGTAACCGGGTAGAACCCGCGGTCAAGAGCCTCGGTCGTTATGACCATGGCTAGAAAAACCCCATTCAGACAAGCGGATGTGAAGCGTGCCGTCGCGGGTGTCCTCGCGGCCGGCTTGCCGATCGGCCAGGTAAAGATCACGGAAGACGGGGCCATCATCATCTCCCCGGCCGCTGTGGACGTGGGCGCCCACGCCCAAGCTGCAAATCCTCTGGACCAGTGGAGGCAGCGCCGTGCGCGTGAAGCTGAAGGGCGTTAACACCGTCCGTAAGCGTCTCGCAGACGGGACCTTCCGGACGTACCACTACCACCGCGCAACCGGGGAAAAGCTGGAGGGCAAACCTGGGACAGCCCAGTTTCTGGCTACCTATACAAAGGCTCAGCAGGCCACGATCCAACGCCCCAAAGGCACCTTCAACGACCTCGTCCGTGCCTACACAGGTTCGGTGGAGTTCGCCGAGCTCGCCGCCTCAACCCAGGCGGAATATAAGCGGATGTTGACGAAGGCGGAGCCGAGATTCGGCTCTATGCCCATCAAGGCTCTCGACGACCAGCGCGTAAAGGAGGACCTCCTGGAGTGGCGCGACGAGATCGTGCGCGCTTCCGGGAAACGTGAGGGCGACAACCGCCTTACGACAATTTCCGCGATGTTGAGCTGGGCGGTCGACCGAGGGAAGCTCAAGACCAACCATATCCTCGGCTTCAAGCGCCTGTATTCCTCCGATCGGTCAGATATCCTCTGGCTAGAGGGGCATATCCGCGCCTTCATGGCGGTGGCGCCCCTGGAGATGCAGCGTGCCCTAATTCTCGCGCTTCACACCGGGCAGCGTCTGAGCGACATCCTTCGCGCAGCCTGGACCAACTACGATGGTAAAATCCTACGTATCCGCCAATCCAAGGGTAACGTGGTCGTTGCCATCCCCTGCACGCGTGCCTTGAGGGCAATGCTCGACGCAATGCCCCGCGACGCGACGGTCATTCTGACGTCGGTTACAGGGAAGGCATGGAAGAAGCGCTACTTCTCGGACCAGTGGAAGGAAGCCAGCGACGCTGCCGGCCTTCAAGATCTTCACTTCCACGACCTGCGTGGCACGGCCATCACGATGCTTGCCGAGGCCGGTTGCACCGTGCCGGAAATCGCCTCCATCACCGGCCACTCCCTCAAGACGGTGGCGACGATTCTGGAGAAGTATCTAAGCCGAACCGCAGCCCTCGCGGAGGCTGCAATCGACAAGTTCGAGAACGCCGCGGCAACGGATTTTGCAAACCGTTTGCAAACCGGCCGGATTATCGATCCCGATACTTAAGCTAAGTCTTTGAAAAGAATGGCGCGCCCGAAAGGATTCGAACCTCTGACCCTCAGATTCGTAGTCTGATGCTCTATCCAGCTGAGCTACGGGCGCCTATCGGGACCACAGCGCATGGCGTGTGGCCCGATGTCGGGGGAGATAGCCGCTCTCCCTCGTCTTGGCAACCCTGAAAGTCGCAGCCGTCGGAAAGTTTCGCCGGCTGGCGGATGCCGGCGCTTTCGCGACGGTTGGCGGGGCTAGCGCTTGACCATCGCCAGAGCCGAGGGTCCGCGCACCGGCCGCGGGCTCGGCTTGGCCCGGCTCTTCGGGAGCTTCTCGGCGATGCCGTAGAGCTGCTCGCGCCGGTCGATCTCGCGAAACACATCCGCAGGCACAATGCCGATCTCGCTCCACAGCACCACGAGATTGTAGATCAGGTCGGCGCTTTCTAGGACGGTGCGGTGGCGGTCACCCTGCACGGCCTCGAGGGCGACCTCGACCGCCTCCTCGGCGAGCTTCTTCGCGATCTTGGGCATGCCACCGGCCGCGAGCCGCGCGGTACGCGACAGCGCCGGATCGCACGAACGCGCGACCAGCACCGCCATATGGAGCCGGAGGATCGAATCAGCCATCGCAGGAGACTCCGCGCCGCTCGTGAGGGTTTGATGACAGCACGGATGGCCTCGGCCTCGGCCGCGCTGCTCGCCGGCCTTGCAAACATCCCATCACGGGCATATACCCGCACTATGAGCAGCCCCTGCTACTGCACCGTCCTGCGCGCCGCCATGCGCCGCATCGCAGCGTCCTATGACGCCGCGCTGGAGCCGGTCGGGGTCAATATCGCGCAGTTCAGCCTGCTCAGGAGTGTCCGGCGCGCGGAACCACTGACCCTGACGGAACTCGGCAGGCTGACCGAACTCGACCGCTCGACGATCGGGCGCAATGTCCGCGTCCTGGAGCGGATGGGGCTCCTCGCGGTCGGGCGCGGCAAGGACCAGCGCGAGGCCACCGTCACGCTGACGCCGGACGGACACCGGGTTCTCGACGCCGGAGCGCCACTCTGGGAGAGCGTCCAGGGCCAGATCGAGGCCCGCCTCGGCCCGGACCATGCCGAAAGTCTTCGCGCCGCCCTAAACGTCCTTTGAAATCGCCTTTTTTTCATCACAATGCGGGCATCTACCCGCAAAGGAGCCCGCCATGCCCTCGCTCGCCGCCACTGACGGCCCCGCCACCGGACTTTCCGCCGCAATGGCGCGGCGCGGCTGGCATTATGGCTGGATCGTCGCCGCCGTGACCTTCCTGACCATGCTCGTCACCGCAGGCGCGGTCGGTGCTCCCGGCGTGCTGATCGGGCCGCTACAACGCGAATTCGGCTGGGCAACGGCCGACATCTCCTCCGCGCTGGCCGTGCGCCTCTTACTGTTCGGGTTGATGGGGCCGTTTGCCGCCGCCTTCATGAACCGCTTCGGCGTTCGCCGCGTCGCCAGCGTCGCGCTCATCCTGATCGCGACCGGCATCCTCGGCTCTTTCGCGATGACGCAACTCTGGCATCTGGTGCTGCTCTGGGGCGTCGTCGTCGGCTTCGGCACGGGCCTGACCGCTATGGTGCTTGGCGCGACCGTCGCGACGCGCTGGTTCTCGGCGAGACGCGGGCTTGTGCTGGGATTGCTGACGGCGAGCAGCGCGACGGGGCAACTGGTCTTCCTGCCGCTGCTCGCCAGTCTCACCGAGCAGCTCGGCTGGCGCAGCGCGCTCGTCTTCGTCCTGGTCATGCTGGTCCTCGCCGCGCTCGTCGTGCTCGTGCTGATGCGCGACCGGCCGGCCGATGTCGGGCTTGCGCCCTATGGCGGGGATGCGATCGTGCCGGCCCCCGCACAGCAGGGCGGGATGGGCGCCATGCTGATGTCGCCGCTGCTGGCGTTGCGCGAGGCCTCGCGCACGCACACCTTCTGGGTGCTGTTCGGCACCTTCTTCGTCTGCGGCGCCAGCACCAACGGGCTGGTCCAGACGCATTTCATCTCGCTCTGCAGCGATTTTGGCATGGCAGCGGTGACGGCCGCCGGCGTGCTGGCGATGATCGGCATCTTCGATTTCGCCGGCACGGTTGGTTCCGGCTGGCTCTCGGACCGCTATGACAGCCGCTGGCTGCTGTTCTGGTATTACGGTCTGCGCGGGCTGTCGCTGCTCTACCTGCCCTTCACCGAATTCTCGTTCTACGGACTCTCGCTGTTTGCGGTGTTCTACGGCCTCGACTGGATCGCGACTGTCCCGCCGACGGTGAAAATCGCCGCCGACCGCTTCGGCGACAAGTCCAACCTGGTCTTCGGCTGGATTTTCGCCGGACATCAGCTTGGAGCCGCCTTTGCAGCTTACGGCGCCGGCTTCAGCCGTACGGTCTATGAGAGCTATCTGCCGGCCTTCTTCATCGCCGGCGCGCTTTGCCTCTTCGCAGCCGCCTTCTCGGTCACGCTGCGCGGAACGGCCATGCCCGCCAGAGCAGCCAGGGTCGCCGCCTGATCCGCGAGGCGCTTCCCCCCGCAAGAGCCGGATGATTTCCGTCTCTCATCAAAAAGCGAGAGCGGGATTCAAGCAAAAAGCCGGTTTCCGCTTTTCGCATCCTGCTCTCGGTGAGGCGCCTCAATCCTCGATGAACTGCAGCCGGTGCAGCCTTGCATAGGCGCCGTCGCGGGCCAGCAGCGCCTCATGGCTGCCGGTCTCGACGATCTTGCCCTCTTCCAGCACGACGATGAGATCGGCCTCGCGCACGGTTGAGAGCCGGTGGGCGATGACCAGCGTGGTGCGGTTCTTCATCAGGCGCCCGAGCGCCTGCTGCACCAGACGCTCCGATTCGGCGTCGAGCGCGCTCGTCGCCTCGTCGAGCAGCAGGATCGGCGCGTCCTTGAGGATGGCACGGGCGATCGCGACGCGCTGGCGCTCGCCGCCGGAGAGCTTCTGGCCGCGCTCGCCGACGGAGGACGAATAGCCCTCCGGCATCGCCATGATGAAGTCGTGGGCGGCGGCATCCTTCGCCGCGGCGACGATCTCCGCCTCGCTCGCACCCGGCCGGCCGAAGGCGATATTGGCCCGCACCGTGTCGTCGAACAGCACCACGTCCTGGCTGACGACGCCGACCTGCGCGCGAAGGGAGGCGAGCGTCAGTTCGCGCAGGTCCTGCCCGTCGATCTCGACGCGGCCTTCCGCGGGATCGTAGAGCCGCGGCACCAGCGCCAGCAGCGTCGACTTGCCCGAGCCCGAACGGCCGACCAGCGCCGTCGTCCTGCCGCCCTCGGCGACGAGGTCGATGCCTTCGAGCGCGCGCGCATCGTCACGATAGCGGAAGCGAAGATTCCGGAACGCGACCTCGCCCGCGCCAACCTGCAGTGGTCTGGCGTCGGGCCGCTCGACGATCTCGGGCTGCTCGTCGAGCAGGGCATAATAGCGCTTCAGCGAGGCACCGGCCTCCTGGACGATGGCGTTGAGGTTGCCGAGCGAGCGCATCGGCTGGGCCGCCAGCAGGAGCGCCGAGACATAGCCGGTGAAATCGCCGACCGTCGAGCCACCCGAGGTGATCCGGACGCCGATCGCCGCCAGCACGCCGGCCACAGCCATGCCGCCGCCGACCTCGAGCAGCGGGTCGAGCCGGCCGCGTGCGTTGGCCGCCTTCATCTTCAGGGCGCGGATGCTCTCGAAGGCCGCCGCGGCGCGCTGTTCGAGATAGGGCTCGAGCGTGTCGGTCTTGGCGGCGCGGGCGCCCTGCAGGCTCTCGGTGACGAGGCTCGCCATCAGCCCGGTCTGCTCCTGCTGCGAGGTCGCCATGCGGCGCAGCTTGCGGCCGATCCTGCCGATCGGCTGCGCCACGATCGGGGCGATCAGCATGACCACCAGCGTCATCTGCCAGTCGATCCAGAACATCGCGCCGACCAGCGCGACCGCCGTCAGCACATCGCGCACGGCAATGTTGATCAGCCGCGTCAGCGCCTCCTTGACGAAGGTGAAGTCGGTGGTGAATCGCTGCGTCAGCGAGGCCGGGTTTTCGCGGTGAAGCTGCGCGAGGTCGGCGCGGATCAGGTGCGAATAGAGCGCCGTCTGCATGTCGGCCTCGATCCGGCTGACGACGCTGTTGGTCATCACCGTCTGCGCCAGCAGCGAAAAGCCCTTCACCGCCGTGACGAGGACGACGACGACGGCAACCGCATTGACGACGCCGATCTCGATGCCGATCGACTTGGAGACGAGGCGCTCCATGCGGCGCACGAAGCCGGTCGCTTCCGCCGTCAGCGGATCGGCAAAGGCATCGAAAGCCGCCTTGATCAGCAACGGATAGAAGCTCGTCGTCGCCGCGATCACCACCACCAGGGCCATGATCATCGCCATCTGCGGCAGATAGGCTTTGACCTGCTCGCGCCAGACGCGGAGGAGAAGCGCGAACGTATCGTCGGTAACGCGGCCTATCTTCATGGCGCGCGACGTATCATGGCGAGTGGCGAGTGGCGAGTGGCGAACGAGGGCGGCTTCCATTCGCCGCGCGCCATTCGCTCCCGGGGTCTTGCTCCAGACAAGAAGCTGGCGTCCCATGGCCGCCACTGATTCAGGAAAGCGCGACAGCCCATGCCCTTGCATCCGCCGGCCCAGGCCGGCCAGAGTTTCGACGAGATCGACACCCCGGCCCTCATCCTCGACCTCGACGCCTTCGAGCGCAATCTCGTCACCATGGCCGCCTATACGCAGGGCCACGGCGTCAGGCTGCGGCCCCATTCCAAGACCCATAAGAGCCCGGAGATCGCGCTGCGCCAGATCGCCCATGGCGCGGTCGGCCAGTGCTGCCAGAAGGTCTCCGAGGCGGAAATCCTCGTCGAGGGCGGCGTCACCGACGTGCTCGTCAGCAATGAGATCGCGGGCGCAGCCAAGCTCGACCGGCTGGCCAGGCTCGCCCGTCAGGCGAAGATCAGCCTCTGTGTCGACCATCTCGACGGGGTGCGCGAGGCGGCGGAAGCCGCGGCCCGTCATGACGTCGTGCTCGACGTTCTCGTCGAGATCGACGTCGGCGGCCGGCGCTGCGGCGTCGCGCCCGGCGAAACCGCCGTGCGCCTGGCCGAGGCGATCGCGCGCAGCAACACGCTGCGCTTCGGCGGCCTGCAGGCCTATCACGGCACCGCCCAGCACATGCGCTCGATCGACGAGCGTCGCGAGGCGATCGAGCGCGCCGGGCTCGGTGCCCGCAACACCGTCGAGCGGCTGGCCCAGGCCGGGCTCGCCTGTGGCGTGGTCAGCGGCGCCGGCACGGGCACCTTCGAGATCGAGAGCCAGTCCGGGATCTGGAACGAGATCCAGGCCGGCTCCTACATCTTCATGGACGCCGACTATGCCCGTAACCGTCAGGCCGACGGCACGCCCTTCCGCACCTTCGAACATTCGCTCTTCATCCTGACCGGGGTGATGAGCAAGCCGGTGCCGGACCGCGCCGTGGTCGATGCCGGCCACAAGGCCGCGGCAATCGATTCAGGGCTGCCGACACCGTTCCGGCGCGAAGGCGTGGTCTACACCAAGCCTTCCGACGAGCATGGCGTGCTGACGGGCGATCCGATCGCCCTGCCCCATCGCGGTGACCGTTTGCTGCTGGTCCCCGGCCATTGCGACCCGACCGTCAACCTGCACGACTGGTATGTCTGCGTGCGCGGTCTCCATACGCAAGACGCCCATGTCGAGGCGCTCTGGCCCGTGGCGGCGCGGGGCGCCCTGACCTGACGACCGGGCTTTGCTCGCCGAACTCGCGTCCGGCTGACGACCTCGGGCGCATCGCCTGCCGCGTCGTCCTGCTCACCAATGTCGAGATGGTCAAGCGCGACAGACAAGGCGCCGTGCTCGAGCGGTTCGGCCTGATGCGCGGCACAAAACTGCCGCCAACCGATGAAAGCTGGGACTGGCAGGTCGCGCCCTTCGGCGAGGCCGCGGCCGAGCGGGAAACCGCGCTCCGGCGCTGACGGCCGTTTGGCCCTATCGGTTCAGCCGCACCGCCCCGCTCCACGACAGATCATAGCCGCCGAGTTCGCCTGCCCGCGCTGTCATCGCCTCGCCGCGCATCCAGCTCAGCAGCGTCTGCGTCGCGGGCTCGAAATAGGTCCGGCGGCGCATCACCAGATCGACATGCTCCCAGACCAACGGCAGGAAATCGAGCCCGAAGGCGCCCGCGACGGCGCGCGAGGCGATGCCGCAATCGGCGCGGCCGGTGCGGATGGCGAGTGCCAGATCCTGACCCGTGGCGCAGATGCCCTCAGCCAGGACCATCGCCTGTTCCGGCACGGCCTCGCGCTCGATCAGGCTGTTCAGCAGCAATTGCGCTCCCGCCCCCTTCTGGCGCCGCGCGAAGCGGGCCCGCTGCGCAACCGCCGAGGCGACCCCCGCAATGCCGAGCGGATTGCCCGGCGCCACGAGCAAACCCTGCTCGCGCCGGGCAAAGCCTATTACCACCGCGTCGAACAGGCCCGGCTCCGCCAGGATCGCGACCGGGTTGGCCTCGTCGTCATCGGGGGTCGCGTGCAGGTGGATCGCCGCGATCGCGACCTCGCCGCGCACCAGCCGGTCCAGCCCCGCATGCGAACCCTCCGCCAGCAGCGCGAGCCCGCAGGCGGAATCGCGCACCGCGACCTCCAGCAGGGAATCCTGGCTGCCGCCGATGATCGGCGGCGGGCTGGTGGGCCGCATGCCCTCCGGCCGCGCCAGCCCGGCTTCCAGCCAGCGGTCGAGCGCCGCGCGCGGGAACAGCCATTTGCCGCTGACCTTGGTGCAGGGCACGCCGCCGCTCGCGACCAGCTCATAGAGCTTGCGCTCCTTCAGCCGCAGATAGCCAGCCGCCTCTTCGGTCGTCAGATAGATCTGATCCTGCATCGCCATGCGCTGATCTGCACCTATTCCGTAATTGGCATTTGGTCGCATTGAACTCTAGAAAATACAAGTCTTTGCAGGATGCTGGCAGGCGCGGGAGTGGTCGACATTGGACTTCGGAGCGATCTTCAAGGCGGCATTCGCGCTGGTCGTCGGGCTCGATCCGGGCTTCCTGGCGATCGTCGGCCTGTCGCTGCGGGTGACGCTGACGGCCGTTCTGATCGCCGCGCTGGTCGGCCTTCCGCTCGGTGCGGCGCTCGCCCTGGCGCGCTTCCCCGGCCGCTCGGCGGTCATCGTCTGCCTCAACGCGCTGATGGGGCTGCCGCCCGTCGTGGCCGGGCTGTTCGTCTTCCTGCTGCTGTCGCGCTCGGGTCCCCTCGGGCCGCTCGGCCTGCTCTTCACGCCGACGGCGATGATCGCGGCCCAGGTCCTGCTCGTCCTGCCGATCGTGATCGCGCTCACCCGCCAGACTGTCGAGGACCTCTGGGACGAGTATCGCGACCACCTGCGCTCGGTCGGGCTCGAAGGCGCCCGCGCCATCCCGACCCTGCTCTTCGACGGCCGCTTCGCCCTGGCGACGGCGCTGCTGGCGGGCTTCGGCCGGGCCAGCGCCGAAGTCGGCGCGGTGCTGATCGTCGGCGGCAACATCGCCGGCTACACCCGCACCATGACCACGGCGATCACGCTGGAGACCTCGAAGGGCGACCTTCCGCTCGCGCTGGGGCTCGGCCTCGTCCTGATCGCGCTGACGCTCGCCATCAATGCCATCGCCTTCGGCGCGAGCCGCATCGGCGCCCGCTATGCCGGGTGAAGCCGATGCGTGACATCGCCTCCATTCTGCCGCTGGCGGTCGAAGCCGTGTCCTTCCTCGGCGACGGCCGCAGGCTGATCGACGGGCTCAGCTTCGGCGTGCCCGCCGGCGGGCTGACCGTGCTGCTCGGCCCCAACGGTGCCGGCAAGTCGCTGACGCTGCGGCTCTGCCACGGCTTGCTGGTGCCTAAGGAGGGCCTGATCCGCTGGTCGGCGGGCGCGGAGGGTCGCGCCAAGCGCCATGCCATGGTCTTCCAGAAGCCGATCATGCTGCGCCGCTCGGTCGAGTCCAATATCGCCCATGCGTTGGCCGCGGCCGGCGTCTCCGGCACGGAACGCCACCAGCGTAGCTGCGCGGCTCTGGCCCGCTTCGGCCTCTCCGACCGCGCAGCTCAGGCGGCGCGGCTGCTCTCGGGCGGCGAACAGCAGCGCCTCGCCATCGCCCGTGCCTGGGCCCTGCGGCCGGAACTGCTTTTCCTCGACGAGCCGACCTCGCAGCTCGACCCCGCCGCGACCCGGCAGATCGAGGAACTGCTCGCTGGCCTCGTCGCCGAGGGCATCACCATCCTGATGTCGACCCATGATCTCGGCCAGGCCAGACGCCTCGCCGCGCGCGTGCTCTTCCTGCATCGCGGCAGGCTGATCGAGGACGCCGCCGCCGCCGATTTCTTCGCCGGCCCGGCCTCGCTGGAGGCCCGCGCCTTCCTCGCCGGAGAGCTGATCTGGTGACACCCGTTGCGTTCAAGAAGAAGCCCGAAGAAATCACCCCCACACAGGAGACGACCATGACCCTGACCAGACGCCTGCTGCTTGCCGCCGGCTTTTCAGCCGCCCTGACCGGCCTCGCTCTCGCCCAGACGACGACGGCGACGCCGCCCGCCGCTTCCGCACCGGGCGCGGCCGATGCCCGCTTCATCACCGTCTCCTCGACCACCTCGACCCAGGATTCCGGCCTGTTCGGCCATATCCTGCCGCTGTTCAAGGCGAAGACCGGCATCGAGGTCCGCGTCATCTCGCAGGGCACCGGACAGGCGCTCGACACCGGCCGGCGCGGCGATGCCGACGTCGTCTTCGTCCATGCCCGGTCGCAGGAGGAGAAATTCGTGGCCGAGGGCTTCGGGCTCGAGCGCAAGCCGGTGATGTACAACGATTTCGTCCTGATCGGGCCGAAGAGCGACCCGGCCGGCATCGCTGACACGAAGGATATCGCGGCCGCGCTGGTGAAGATCGCCGAGAAGGGCGTGCCCTTCGTCTCGCGCGGCGACAAGTCGGGCACCCACGCGGCCGAACTCGCGCTCTGGAAGGTCGCGGGCGTCGATCTCGAGGCCAAGAAGGGCGCCTGGTATCGCGAGATCGGCCAGGGCATGGGCGCGGCGCTCAACACCGCCGGTGGCATGGGCGCCTATGTTCTCGCCGACCGCGGCACCTGGATCTCCTTCAAGAACCGGGGCGATCTGGTCATCTCCGTCGAGGGCGACAGGCGCCTGTTCAACCAGTACGGCGTCATCGCGGTGAACCCCGCCAAGCATCCGCATGTGAAGATCAATGACGGGCAGGCCTTCGTGAACTGGCTCGTCAGCCAGGAAGGCCAGAAGGCCATCGCCGACTACAAGATCGAGGGGCAGCAACTCTTCTTCCCGAACGCGACGCAGGCAGGCGCGTGACATCATGCGCCACCCTCTTCTCGCCGGCCTCCTCCTGATGGCTGGGCTCGTGACGGCACCGGCCGCCCGGGCGCAGGAGCCCGTGCTGCTGCATGCGGCCGGCAGCCTGCGCGCCGCCCTGACCGAGGTCGCTCAGGCCTTCACCGCGCAGAGCAGGCTCGCGGTGAAACCCGCCTTCGGCGCCTCGGGTCTGTTGAAGGACCGCATCGCCAGGGGCGAGGCCGCCGAGGTCTTCGCCTCGGCCGATCTCGGCAATCCGCGCGCCCTGGCACAGGCCGGGCTCGCTGGCCCCGTCGTGCTCTTCGCCCGCAACGAGCTTTGCGCCTTTGCCCGGCCCGAGGTGGCGGTGACGCCGGAGACCCTGCTGGAGCGCATGCTCGACCCGGCGATCAAGCTCGGTACCTCGACACCGCGCGCCGACCCGTCCGGCGACTACGCCTTCCAGGTCTTCGCCCGGGCCGAGGCCGTGAAGCCCGGCGCGAAGGCCGCGCTGGAAGCCAGGGCGCTGCAGCTCACCGGCGGGCCCGGAAGCGCGCCGGCACCCGAGGGCGTCAATGTCTACGGCCACAACCTCGCCAGCGGCGCGGCCGACCTCTTCCTGGCCTATTGCACCAACGCGGCGCCGATCGCGAAGGAGCAGCCCGGCATGAAGCTCGTGCGCCTGCCTGCCGCGCTCGCCGTCGGCGCCGATTACGGACTGACCGTCATGACCGGGGCCTCGCCAAACGCCTGGCGCTTCGCCATGTTCATCCTCGCGCGCAACGGGCAGGAGATCCTGGCACGGTATGGCTTCGCCGCGCCGACGCTCCCGCGCACGGACGGTTGAACGGAGACGGCGATGGACTGGCAGGCGACACGGCCGGGCGAGACATGCGCGCCCCTGCCCGACCGGCAGGACGCGCATCTCGTCTTCATCGGACGCCTGCGCACGCCCTTCGCCTCGCGCGACCAGTGCCCGCGGCGGGGCGATGCCGAGAACGGTCCGGTCTGCCGCGTCGAGATCGACGAGCCCTGGCGCACCGCGCTGACGGGCATCGACGGTTTCCAGGAGCTCGACCTGCTCTACTGGATGCATCTGGCGCGGCGCGATCTGGTGACGCAAACCCCGCGCGGCGGCCAGCCGCTCGGCACCTTCGCGCTGCGCTCGCCGGTCAGGCCGAATCCGATCGCGCTCTCGCGCGTGCGATTGCTCGGCGTCGAGGACGGCGCCCTCCTCGTACGCGGGCTCGACTGCCTCGACGGAACGCCACTGCTCGACATCAAACCGCATCATTGCCGGCAAGCGCCGGCGGAACGGGGACCGCGCCATGCGCAATCCTGACCGCCGGCTGGTTCTGGCCGGGCTTGGCTCGTTCGTCACCGCCCCGCATCTCGCCCGCGCAGCCTCGGTACGGGACAGTGCCAACCGCGAGGTCGCGATCCCCGGCAAGGTCCAACGCGTCTTCCCGGCAGGCCCGCCCGCCGCGATCCAGCTCTACACGCTGGCGCCCGATCTCCTGCTCGGCTGGCCCCGCGCCAACCGGGCGGAAGAACTGGAATTCCTGCTGCCTGGCATCGGCGACCGGCCCGAGATCGGCCGCATCACCGGCCGCGGCAACAGCGCCAATCTCGAAGCCGTGCTCCAGCTCAAGCCCGACCTGATCGTCGATGCAGGCTCGACCGGGCGCACCTATGTCGAGCTTGCCGATCGCGTTCAGGACCAGACCGGCATCCCCTATGCGCTGCTCGACGGCCGCTTCGCCGCGATTCCCGAGAGCTACCGCATCCTCGGCCGGCTGACCGGCCGCAGCGAACGCGCCGAGACGCTGGCCATCTGGTGCGAGACCGCCATGGCGACGATCCAGGGCCGGATCGCCGGCATCCCCGCCGACAGGCGCCCTTCGGTCTATTACGCGCGCGGGCCGCGCGGTCTCGAAACCGGCCTCGGCGGCTCGATCAATGTCGAGACCCTAACCTTCCTCGGCGCCCGCAATGTCGCCGACCAGCCCGGCAGCGGGCTGGCGCAGGTCTCGCTCGAACAGGTCCTCGCCTGGGACCCCGCGGTGATCGTCACCATCGATCTCGCCTTCTCCGATGCCGTGCGCAGCGACCCGGCCTGGGCGGATGTGAAGGCGGTGAAGGCCGGCCGCGTCCATCTCTCGCCCAAGCTGCCCTTCGGCTGGGTCGATTTCCCGCCCTCCGTCAACCGCATGATCGGTCTCTGGTGGCTGGCGAAACTCCTCTATCCGGAGGCCTTTCCCGAGGACATCCGCAAGATCGCGCGCGATTTCCACACGCTGTTCTATCAGGTGACGCCGAGTGACGTGCAGCTCGACCGCATCCTCGCGGGGCGGGGGTGATGACGCGAGCCATTCCCGGCCTGCATCCGCCGGCGCACATCTGATCCCATGCGATCATCGCCCTTCCGCGGAAACGCCATCGCGCTCGCATTGCTCGCCCTCGCCATCCTGCTCGCCTTCGGGCTGGGGCGGTTTCCCATCGGGCCGGGCGATCTCGCGCGGCTGCTCTGGTCCGGCCTGAGCGGCCAGCCATCGGGACTGCCGCCGCAGATCGAGACCGTGATCTGGAACATCCGCGGCCCGCGCGTGCTCGCGGCCCTTCTCTGCGGGGCGGCACTGGCCGTGGCGGGCACAACCTTTCAGGGCCTGTTCCGCAACCCGCTGGTCTCGCCCGACATCCTCGGCGCCTCCTCTGGCGCGGCGCTGGGCGCCGTCCTCGGCATCTATCTCTCGCTCGGGCTGTTCGCGATCCAGCTCGCCGCCTTCATCGGCGGGCTCATCGCGGTCGGGGCCGTCTATGCGGTCGGCTCCACGATCCGGCGCGGCGACCCGGTGCTGGTGCTGGTGCTGACCGGCGTCGTCGTCGGCTCGCTGCTCGGCGCCGGCATCGGCCTGGTGAAATACTGGGCCGACCCCTACAACCAGCTTCCCGCCATGACCTTCTGGCTGCTCGGCAGCCTCGCCGGCACGTCGAAGGCCGATCTCCTGCCGCTGCTCGGCCCCGTCCTGCTCGGCTCGGCCGCGTTGGTCGCGCTGCGCTGGCGCATGAACGCGATGTCGCTGCCGGAGGAGGAAGCGCGGGCGCTCGGCCTGCGCACCGGCCCCTTGCGCTTCGCCATCGTCGTCGCCGCGACGCTGGTGACCGCCGCAAGCGTCGCCGCCGCCGGCATCATCGGCTGGGTCGGGCTCGTCGTGCCGCATCTCGCCCGCTTCCTCGTCGGCCCGGACTTCGGCAAGCTCGTGCCGACGGCGGCGATCCTCGGCGGCGGCTATCTGCTCGTCATCGACACGCTGGCGCGGACGGCCGGCCCGGTCGAGACACCGCTCGGCATCCTGACGGCGGTCATCGGCACGCCTTTCTTCATCTGGCTGCTGGCATCGTCGCGCGGAGGCTGGTCGTGAGCCTGAAAGCCTCCGGTCTCGCCTATGGCTATCGCGAGCGTCTCATCGGCCGCGACATCGCCCTGTCGCTCGCGCGGGGCGAGGTTCTGGCCCTGCTCGGCCCCAATGGCAGCGGCAAGACCACCCTGCTGAAGACGCTGCTCGGCCTGCTCCCGGCCCGCGACGGAACCCTGACGCTGGACGGCGCCCCGCTCGCGGCGCTTTCGCCGCCGCAGCGGGCGCGGGCGCTCGGCTATGTGCCGCAGGCCCATGCCGGCACCTTCGCCTTCACGGTGCTTGCGGTCGTGCTGATGGGCCGCAGCGCCCATGGCAATATCTTCGCCGCGCCCTCTGCCCGCGACCATGCAGTCGCCCACGCCATGCTCGCGCGCTTCGGCATCGCCCATCTCGCGGAGCGGCCCTATACGCTGATCTCGGGCGGCGAGCGCCAGCTCGTGCTGATCGCCCGTGCGCTCGCGCAGGAGCCGGCCTATGTCATCCTCGACGAGCCGACCGCCAGCCTCGATTTCGGCAATCAGGGCCGCGTGATGAGCGAGATCCGCCGGCTGGCGGCGGAAGGCCTCGGCGTGCTCTTCACCACGCACGATCCGAACCAGGCCCTGCGCCATGCCGACCGCGTCATGATGATCCGCGACGGGCAGGCGCTCGCGAGCGGGCCGGCGGATGCGCTGCTGACACCGGACCGGCTGGAGCAGCTCTACGGCGTGAGCATCGAAACGGTGCGGGACGGCGACGGCCGGGTGGCGTTCCTGCCGGGATAGATCGACGCCCTACTAGAGCATTTTCGAGCGAAGCAGACACCGGCTCGCGTGAAGAAAATGCGCAAGAACCGGGAGATGCTCTAGCGGCAGAAATCGGCGCAGCCGGCCTCCCAGAACGGCGCGTCGGCGCGCGGCTGTGGCATCGACGGGCGCGGCTTGGCCCCGGGCAGGTCCGCCGGCGTTGGCGCGACCAGCTCCCACCAGCCATGGGCGCATTGCGAGCGGAAGGCCATCTGCTCCGAGATCGAGGTGTTCTCGCGCGCCAGCGCCTCGTCCAGAGCCGTGCAGTTGTCGCGCAGGGCCGCGTCATGCCCGTCCGAAGGCTGGTTGGCATAGTCGTGGAAGGCCGCCGTGAAGCTCTCCATCTCGCGCGCGATATGCGGCCAGTCGTGACGGTCGAGATTCCAGGCGTCCATCCATTCGCGCACGACGGTCTCGACGGCTTCCGCCTTGGGCTTCCCCGCGACCTTGCGCGCCGTCGTCAGCATGTGCCGCATCAGCTCGGCGCGGGCATGGAGATGGCGTGCCGCAAGCGCGGCCTCGCGCATGCCGGCGATGGCAGCGGCAGCGTCCGCGCGCAATTCCTCGACGAAATGGGTCATGGCGTATCCTCGCAAGTCTGCGACGTCAGGGAAGGGTGGCAAGACGCGCCGTCATCCGCTCGAACAGCTCATGCGCCTCGACGGAAGCCACGACATAAGCGTTCACCGGCTGCTTCAGCCGCCCGTTCCAGTCGATCGTAGTGCGCCCGCGCAAGGGGCCCGCGCCCGTCTCGACCTCGACGAAGCAGTCGCGACCGGCAAACAGCTCCGGCCAGAGCAGGAAGGCGATGACGCAGGGGTCGTGCATCGGATGGCCCGCCGTGCCGAGTCCGCCCGGGCGCGGCCGCGTCAGCATGCCGTGGATCGCCTTTCCGGTCGCGGTGCCGAGCCCGCCGATGCCTGCGACCTGCTCATGGCTCGCGATCGCCTGCAGCGTCACGCCAAGCCCCATCATCACGATCGGACGGCCGCAATCGAAGACGATTGCGGCGGCGTGCGGATCGACATGAATGTTGAATTCGGCCGCGGGCGTCATGTTGCCGAGCCCGATGGCCCCGCCCATCAGCACGATGCGCTTGACCTTGGGCAGGATGTCCGGCGCCAGCCGGAAGGCCAGCGCGAGATTGGTCAGCGGCCCGAGCGGGCAGAGCGTGATGCCGTCATCGGGCGCGGCACGGCAGATCGCGATGATCGCCTCGACGGCATGGCCCCGCGCCACCGCACCGGCAGGCGCCGGCAGGTCGGCACCAGCCAGCCCGTCCGGCCCGCAGACGAACTCGGCCGTCTCCAGCGGGAAGACCAGCGGCCCCTCCGCGCCGGCATGAACGGGAACGGCAGCGGCACCGCCGAGATCGCGGATGCGCAGCGCATTGGCCGTCGTCTGCGCGACCGGGACATTGCCGGCAACGGTGGTGATCGCGCGCAGGTCGAGCCTGTCGCCGGCCGCGAAGGCGAGCAGCAGCGCGACCGCGTCGTCCTGCCCCGGATCGGCGTCGATGATGATCGGCTCGCGCATCGGCTCAGGCGGCCTTCGCATTGCCGGCCATGATCAGATGGGCGATGTCGTCGGCCGTCAGATCGCCGAGCTGCCGGTCGACATATTTGCGGCCCGCTCCCATGATCACGACCCGGTCCGCCAGCGCGACCACGTCACGCATGTTGTGGCTGATCAGGATGACGGTGCGCCCGTCGGCCTTGAGCTTGCGGATCAGGTCGAGCACCAGCGCGCTTTCCTTGACCCCAAGCGCCGCCGTCGGCTCGTCCATGATGATGATCTCGGCGTTCCAGCGCAGCGCGCGGGAAATCGCCACCGCCTGGCGCTGGCCGCCGGAGAGCCGTTCCACGGGGCGCGTCATGTCGGTGACGGCAGATGAAAGCTGCGACAGGTAGCGCTGCGACTCCGCGATCATCTTCTTCTTGTCGAGCACGCGCAGGAACGGCAGCAGCACCGGCTTCGTCAGCTCGGAACCCATGAAGACGTTCTGGGCGATCGAGAGGCGCGGGGCGAGCGCCAGGTCCTGGTAGATCGTCGCCACGCCATGCTCCAGCGCATCATGCGGCGAGCCGAACGAGACCGGCTTGCCGCGCATGCGCATCGTGCCGCCGGTCGGCTCCTCGGCACCGGAGATCACCTTGATCAGGCTCGACTTGCCGGCGCCGTTGTCGCCGCAGATCGCAACGACCTCGCCCGCGAAGATGTCGAGATCGACCTCGTGCACGGCGACGACAGGGCCGTAGCTCTTGCCGATGCCGTGCAGGGAAAGGAGGGGCGTGGGGTCGGTCATGGCTGAACCCGGAGAGGGATGGCTATGTGGTCTGCCGTCATTCTCGGCCGAAGCGAAGCGCAGAGCCGGGAAACTCGTGTCAGAGATGCTCGGGTCTCCGCCCGAGCATGACGGCGAAGGTCCATCACTTCAGGAACTTGTCGACATTCGTCTTGTCGACCAGCACGGCTTCGGTGAACAGGTACGGCCCGCTCGCGACCGTCTCCTTCGGCTTCTTGTCGACGACGATGGTCTGGATCGCGTCGACCGCCTGCTTGCCCATCTCCTCGAAGGGGATCGCGACGGTGGCGAGGAAGGTCGAGGCCGGGTCGGCGATGCGGGCATAGGTCTCCTTGCCGCCATCGACCGAGATCAGCGGGATCTGGCCCTTCTTGATTCCCTGCGCCTGCAGCAAGTCGTCGATGATGTAGGCCTGCCCGTCGAAGGAGGCCCAGATGCCGTTGATCTTGCCCTGGTTCTGCAGCAGCAGCGCCTGCATGCCGCCGCGGACATCGTCCCTCCAGCTCTGGGTGCGCGCCATCGAGAACTTGCCGAGCTCCTTCACCGCCTGGTTCTCCGCCAGCACCGCGTCGAGGATGCGGCCGCGGATGCGCGAGGCGACGTTGAGATCGAAGCGCGCGGTGACGATGTTGCCCTGATAGCCGAGCTGGCCGAGCAGATAGAGCGCCGCATCGGCACCGACCTTGTATTCATTGGTCTGGATGTCGAACAGCGCATGCGGGCTCGAGCCCGACTGCACGGTGATCACCGGGATCTTCGCGTCCTTGGCCGCCTTGAACTGGGCGTCGGCCTCGACCGGCTTGCCCATGGCGATGATGATGGCGTCGACCTTCTTGGCGATCAGCGCATCGAACTGCTCGGCATGCTTCGGCAGCGCGCCTTCCGAATTCAGCAGCGTCACGCCCCAGCCCTTCGCCTTGGCGGCGGCCGCCGCGGCGTTGGCGACGCGCGCATGCGTCTCCGAGGAAAACTGGAAGCCGATGATGCCGACCTCGAAGGCCTGCGCCGACGGGCCGAACGCGACCAGCGCTACGGCCGCGACCAGCATTTTCTTGAAACCGAACATGGTGGTGACTCCCCTCGTTATCGATCGTTTTGCAAAAATCAGACCTTGAAGGCCGCCGTCTTCATCGCGCTGGCCGAGAAGGCCACCGAGCCGATGATGATGACGCCGAGAACGATATCCTGGATGTAGTACGGCGCGCTGAGCAGCACCAAGCCGTTGCCGAGCACCTTGAGCACCAGGGCCGCGAACACCGTGCCGGGGATGTTGGGTTTGCCGGGCTCGAACATCGTCATGCCGAGCAGCACGGCAGCGATGGCATAGAGCAGGTAGTCGCCCGCCATGTTCGGCGCGGCCGAGGACAGGTTGGCGGCGAGCAACGCGGCCATCAGACCGGCGAAGACCCCGGCGAGCAGCAGACCGATGCGCTTCATCCTGGCAGTGGCGATGCCGGCGAGCCTGGCCGCCTCGTCGGCCTCTCCGGTCGCGACCATATGCGCGCCGGTGCGGGTCCATTTGACCAGCCCCCAGGCGAACAGCGTCGCGCCCGCCATCCAGAGGACGAGATTGGGAATGCCGAAGGTATAGCCGCGTGCCAGCCCGGTGAAGCCGACCGGCCAGCGCCCGACGAAAGCGACGCCCTGCGTGATCATGAAGGCCAGGCCCTTGGCGATGGCCGCCGTGCCCAGCGTCATGATCAGCGACGGGATGCGCAGCACGGTGACGCCGTAGCCGTTCAGCGAGCCGAGCACGATGCCGACCGCGAGCGCACCGCCGACGGCCAATGCCGGCGGATACTGCGAATGCACCATCCAGCCGCAGACCACGGCGGCGAGGCTCGCCATCTCCGCGATCGAGAGATCCAGCTCGGCGACGGTGAAGGCGAGCGCGAAGCCCAGCGCCAGGATGGCGAGGAAGCTCGTATCCTTCAGCACATTGATGATGTTGGTCACGCTGGCAAAATTCGGCGCGAAGAGCAGGAAGAAGATGATCAGCGCCAGCCCCGCGATGGCCGCGCCATAGCGTCCGATCACCTCGCGAAGATCGAGCCGGGCCATCCGCCTCAGGCTCCCTTGGCGATCGTCGAGATCGGCGACAGGATCTCGATGCCGCCCGTGACCGGGATCAGCGCACCGGTAACGAAGGCGGCACCCGGCGAGAGCAGGAAGGCGATCACGGCAGCGACATCCTCAGCTTGTCCCAAACGTCCGAGCGGCGTGCGCACGGCCGCGCCTGCGACCAGCGCATCGAAGTGCTGCGCGAAGCCGTTACGCACCATTGGCGTATCGATGATGCCGGGCGCAACCGCATTCACGCGGATCGCATGACGCCCGAGCTGCTGGGCCATGCCGTAGGTGAGGGTCGCGACGCCGCCCTTGGCCGAGCCATAGGCCAGATTGGCGCCGCCATTGGCATGGGCGATCGAGGAGATGTGGACGATCGCCCCGCCTTCGCCCTGCGCGATCATCTGGCGGGACGCCGCCTTTGAGATGCGGAACACCGCCGAGAGATTGAGATCGACCAGCCTGTCCCACTCGTCATCCTCCATCTCGACCATCGGCACGGGGCGCGAGGCGCCGGCCCCCGTGACGAGATTGTCGAGCCGGCCGAAGCGCGCGACCGCGAGATCGACACAGGCCCGGGCAAGGTCGCGTTCGCGCAGATCGCCGGCAATGGTCGCGACCTCGGCACCGCGCGCCGCGACGGCCGCCGCGACGGCATCGAGCCCCGGCTGATCGAGCCCCGACAACACGAGACGATGCCCCGCCTGCGCGAGCATGATGGCGAGCGCGCCGACGATGCCGCCGGACGCGCCTGTCAGCAGGGTGACGGGCGCAGTCCTGTTCGGAGGGGCGGGCTGGGGCTGCTCTTCGGCGCGGGCGGCGGTCATGGGGAACGATCCTTACGGCGAAGGCGCTGGGGTGGCGAGGCCGTGCAGGGGCCCCGGATCGCGCCCGATGGCGGCAAGTTCCGCCGAGATCGGTGCCAGCGCGAGCTCGCTGCGGCGGAAGAGCGCGTAGAGCGCGTCATAGGCCGCGCGTCGCGCGGGATCGGGCTGATAGCGCCGGGCAATGCTGACCAGCGCATCCTGCGCGGCGACCAGCGAGGCGAAACGGCCGAGCCCGGTCCAGGCGATGATCGCGGCCCCGAGCAGGCCGGGCTCCTTCGCGCTGCCGACCACGACCGGCCGGCCGCAGAGATCGGCCTTGATCTGCGCCCAGGCCGGATTGGCGGCGGCGCCGCCACCAAAGCGGATCTCGTCGACCGGGCGGCCCAGCGCGGCTTCGGCCCGTTCCAGCACGACGCGGTTGAGACAGGCGACGCCTTCCAGAACCGCAAAAGCCAGGTCGGTCGGGCCATGCTGGCGGTTGAGGCCGAGAAAGGCCCCGCGCAGATTCGGGTTCCAGTAGGGAACGCGCTCGCCCTGCAGATAGGGCAGGAAGATCAACGGCTGCGGATGACGGCGCCCGGCGAGCAGCACGTCGATGCGCTCGCCGACATCATGGGAGCCGGCGGGATCGAGCAGGGCAACCAGCCAGCTCGCCGTATCGGCGCCGTTCTGGCTCGGTCCGCCGAGATGCCAGAGACCGCGCCAGTCGACCGTGATGAGCCCCTCGGCCTCCGCTTCATCCGCGCCGAGCACACCCAGAACCTCGGTCGTGCCGGAGATGTTGTAGGCGTAGCCCGGCCGCAGCGCGCCGAGCCCGGCCACTGCCGTCCAGGTGTCGTTGCAGGCACAGAACACCGGTACGCCGGCGAGCCGGTCGAACGGCGCCGGCAGCTCCGCCTGGACGGGGCCGACCCTGTCGCAGGGCTCGAGGATCGCCGGGATGATCCCTGCCGGGAGGCCGAGCGCGGCGAGCGCCGTGCCGCCATCATGGGTCTCCGCGCAGGCGATGAGCCGCGCCATCGAGACCGGGTCGCTGGCCCGCCGGCCGGTGAGGCGGAAATTCAGGTAGTCCTTGGGCTCGAGCACCCGCGCGAGGCCACGGAAATGGGCGCCTTCCTCCTCGGCGAGCCAGGCGAGGCGGGCGAGCGGGTGGAACGCGTTGACGCGCCCGGCCTCCGGATGGCCGCCCAGCCTCTCCCGCAAACGTTGGGCCGCCCCTTCCGAACGCGCGTCCTTCCAGGTCAGCGCCGGCCGTATCTCGCGCCCATCAGGACCGAGGAAGACCTGCGTGCGCGTGACCCCGCAGATCGCGATGGCCTGAACCTCGGCAAACAGCGCGGGCGCCATCTGCGCGATCCGGCCGGCGGTCTCGACAAGCAGTCTCCACCATGCCTCAGCGCTGACCTCCGAACGGTCGAGCCCGTCGCTGAGCACAGGCCCCGAGATCGCATGCTCGGCCAGCACCGCCCCCTGCGGGTCGATCAGGGCGGCGCGAAAGCTGCTGCCCCCGAGATCGCAGGCGAGAACGACGCTCATGGGTGGCGCCCGGACGAAAATCCGCGCGGCGCAGCGGGCGCGGCGGCGAATTCGGAAGGGCGAGAGGCTGGGCGAGCGAGATTCACGAAGCGACTTTCAGGCGACGGCTCTTGGAGCGCCATAAATCGCCTGAAAGTCAAGAATACCGCCGGGACGGCCGCACCGATCAGGCGGCCGGTCGCGAAGCTGTCAGGATCGCGTCGACAAGCCGCTGCGAGGCGAGCGCCTCCTCCCCGGTCACGACGGGATCTCGCCCCGTCTCGATGGCATCGAGGAAATCGGCGATGACGGCACGGTGGGCGTCATGCGGGAAATCCATGATGTTGGCGCCGCTGCCGGTCGCCCCTTCCGCCTCGACGATCTCCTCGCGCCCGTCGAGGAAGGCGAGGCGCAGCCGCCCGCCGATCAGCGAGGCGAAGGCCTTCGTCCCGGTGATCTCGATCCGCTCGGGATAACCCGGATAGGCTGCGGTCGTGGCCACCAGCGTCGCCGGGGCGCCGCTGCCGGTCTCCAGCAGGGCGGAGACATAGTCCTCCGTCTCCATCCGGTGCAGCCCGGTGGTGCGGGACTGCGCCGCGACGACCTTGGATACGCCGACCAGCGAACGGAACAGGTCGAGCGAGTGGATCGCCTGCGTCAGCAGGACCCCGCCGCCATCGCGCGCCAGCGTCCCGCGTCCCGGCTCGTCGTAGTAGCTCTGCGGCCGCCACCACGGTACGCTCAGGAACGCAGCCTCGATGCTGCCGAGTTCGCCCGCATCGAGCGCCGCCTTCAGCCGCAGGCTCGCGGGCCGGAAGCGATGCTGCAGCACCACGCCGAAGACCTTGCCGGTGCGTCGCGCCGTTTCGACCAGGCTCTGGCCGCGCGCGCTGGTCAGTTCCAGCGGCTTCTCGACCAGCACATGCTTGCCTGCCTCGAGGCAGCGGGCGGAGACATCGAGATGGCTGCTCGGCGGCGTCAGGACGATTACCGCGTCGACGGTCGGATCGGCCAGGACCGCGTCGAGATCGGTCGTCGTCGGAAACGGGAACTGCGCGGCAAAGGCCTCGGCCCGTTCAGCCGAGCGGCTGACCGCGAAGCGCACCTCGGCCCGGTCCGCGAGATCGAGCAGGCTCTTGGAATGCGGCAGGGAAGCGGGGCCGAGACCGATCACGGCGATGCCGAGCTTGCGTGTCATGGTCGATGATCCTCAGGAATGGGCGGTGCCAGGCTTCGACGGCAGCCACGCCGCCTTCGCCTGCGCTTCCAGCGCCAGCCGGCAGACGGTGAAGCTATGCCGCTGCGACGCTGCGGTTTCGCCGCGCGTGCCGATATCGGCGATCAGGTTGCGGAAATAGGTCAGCGGCTCGCGCGAGGCGTCGAGATGGCGCGCGCCCGTCTTGTCGACCAGGAAGACATGGTCGCTGCCCGGCCGGCCGGCCACGTCGACATATTTGCGCAGCTCGATCGTGCCCTCGGTGCCGAGGATCGTCAGGCGGCCATCGCCCCAGGTCGAGAGCCCGTCGGCGGTGAACCAGTCGACGCGGATATAGCCGCCCGCCCGGTCACTGCGCAGCAGGATCTCACCGAAATCCTGGAAATCGGGCAGGTCCGGCGCCCCGAAATGCCCGATGCCGGAGGCGACGATCTCCGCGTCCTCCGAGCCGGTGAAATGCAGGAACTGGTCGATCTGGTGCGAGGCGATGTCGGTCAGGACGCCGCCATAGGCCGCCGCATCGAAGAACCAGTCCGGCCGGATCGCCCGGTTGAGCCGGTGCGGCCCGAGCCCGATCGTCTGCACGACGCGGCCGATCGCACCATCGGCGATCAGCTTCCCGGCGACCAGCGTCGCCGGCACGACGAAACGCTCGGAAAAGCACACCGAGAAGATCCGCCCCGTCTCCGCCACCGCCGCTTCGACCGCCGCGAGCTGGTCGAAGCTCGTCACGCCCGGCTTGTCGACCATGACGTCCTTGCCGGCCCGCATCGCCCTGATCGCCAGCGCCGCGCGCTCGCTCGGAATCCCGGCGCAGACGATCAGCTCGATCGAGGGATCGTCGAGCAGCCGCTGCGCTTCCACCGGGCGCAGATCGGGAAAGCGTTCGCGGAAGCCGGCGAGCACACGCTCGTCGCTCGTCGCGGGGTCGAAGCCGGCGCATTGCGCGCCGGCCTCCAGCAGGCCTCCGACCATGTGGTAGATATGGCGATGGTCGAGGCCGATCGCGGCAAACCGCATCTGGACGTGCCTTACTTCGGCGTGTGACCGACGCCGATCTCCTGGTCCCAGCGCCGGAAGGCGGCAACCAGTCGTTCCGGCGTCAGCGGCGGCTTCGTCGGCAGGGATTTGATCAGCTCGTCATATTTCGGACGGCCGTATTCGGCGAGCACGTCACGGCTCTCCTGCGGCGCCATCGCGAGCGTCACGCCCTTCGCCGCGGGACCGGGGTAGAAATAGCCCTTGTCATAGGTCGCGGCCTGCGCCTCGGGCTTCAGCATGTAGGACATCAGCGCCAGCAGCGCGGTGACCTTGTCGGCCGGAACGCCCTTGGGGATGCACATGAACTGGGTGTCGGGAATCCAGTGCGTGTTGGCCAGCGCGAAGACCTCCGCCTCCTTCGGCACGATGCCGAGCGCGCGCGGATTGATGTCCCAGCCCAGCGTCGAGACGATGACGTCGCGGGTGCCTTCGCCGAGTTCCTTCATCGTCGGCGTCGTGCCGCCCGGATAATAGTCGATGCCGCTGCCGAGTTCCTTGAGATAGGCCCAGGTCTTGTCCCAGCCCTTCATCGGGTCGCTCGGGTCGGCATCGCCGAGGATGTAGGGCAGGCCCTGCAGGAAGGTCCAGCCGGGGCCGGAATTGACCGGCCTCGCATAGGTGAAGCGATTCTTGTTCTGCTTCACATAGGCGAGGAATTCCTCGGCCGTCTTCGGCACGGTCTTGAGCCGCGCCGGCATGTATTCGAACAGCGGGCCCGATGGCGAGTACGCCACAGCAACGCCCTCGTTCTGACCGAAATTGCGCTGCATCATCAGCGCCTGCTCGTGATAGATGTCCTCGGCCTTGGGCAGGCTGGCCGTGTGCGACTTCCAGACGTCGATCCACAGCCCCTGCTGGATGCCGTCCGACATCGCGCCCGGCCCGGTCAGCACCAGATCGATGTCGACGCGGTTGGCTTCCTGCTGCGCCTTGAGCTTGGCCGGCAGTTCCGGCGAGGGCGCGCGCGAGAAGTTCAGCCGCGAGATGAGCTTCGGATTCTCTTTGGCGAAGCGTTCGATCGCAGCCTGCGTCAACTGAAGATTACCGGCCACGTCGATGATGTTGAGCGCGACGGGGGCGGTCTGGGCCTTCGCCCCGCTGGAGGCCAGCGCGGCAAGGCCGGCCGCGCCCGCGACCACGGTGCGGCGTGTCGGATGGGTCAATGTCGTCTCCCTGGGTTGAGGCCTCTTGAAGCGCACGAGGTGCACGCTGCGGACCTTTGACTGGCATACTAGTGCACCACAGAACGGCGCGCCAGTGCGTTGGACGCAGATCGCGCCCGGCAGGAGGAGCGGGCCCGACGAGCGGGTCCCCGGCTGACCCGCCGCAGCCTGCGCAGCTCAAGCCTGCCGGAGCAGCGCCTCGGTGGCGCGACCGAGCAGGGGCGCCGCGGCCCCGTGGATCTCATGAAGCTGGCTGGCGCGCACGCTCGCGAGCTGCGGGATGGCGAGCCCGTCCATCGTGCCTTCCGCCCGCAGCAACGCATCGAAATGGGCCCAGAGGCCGGCATTCGCGGCAAAAGGGCCGCTGACAGCGATGCGGGTCGGAAAGAAGATGCGGCAGGCATTCGCCAGCGCGCGCGCCAGCAGCCGCGCCGCATCGTCGATCTCCGGCAGGCCGACGAGATCGCGCCCGGCCAGTTGCCGGGCGAGACGTGCCTCATCCTCCTCCAGATCGGGCCAGCGCGCGCGCAGCGCCGGCAGCAGCGACCACAGCGCGGCCCCGGTCTCGAGGCAGCCGGTGTTGCCGCAGCCGCAGCGCCGCCCGGCCAGGGTCGACATTCGCCAATGGCCGATCTCGCCGAACGAGCCGGCCGGCGCGAAGGGGCGCCCGTCCACGCCATAGGACAGGCCGACGCCCCAGCCCCAATGCAGCAGGAGCGTGCTGCCGGAGAATTGCTCCGGCTCGCGCACCGCCCGTGCCCGCAGCTCGGCATCGAGATTGCGGCAGATCTCGACCGGCCCGGCGATCGGCGCCAGCACGGCTGCGACGTCGAGGCCGCGCATGCGCGGCCAACGCGAGGCCAGCAGCCATTGTCCGCGCGGCAGGTCGATCAGGCCCGACAGCGAAACCGCCGTGCCGGCATGGCGCATGCCGGAAGGCATCGCCTCCAGCAGTTCCCTGGCCAGGGTAGCCATCACGGCGGCAATCGCGGCGTTGTCGGCATCGCGGCCGATCGTGATCGTCCGCTCCGCCACGAGATGGCCGGAGAGATCGACCAGCGCCCCGGACAGCGACTGGCTCGAGACATGGACCACCGAAGCCCCGATCCGCCGCGTATTGGCGAGGAGGATCGCGGCCGGACGGCCGCGGCCCGCCGTTTCTCCCATCGTTTCCAGCAGCAGCCGCCGGTCGACGAGGTCGGCGACCACCCGCGAGGTCGTGGTCGAGCGCAGGCCGAGCCGCCTGCCGATCTCGGAGCGTGAATGGGCGAGGCCCGTCATGACGAGGCGATAGACGCGGGCACAGTCGCGCTCATGGCTGAGCGTGAAGCGGCTCTCGTCGAGCGTCGTCAGAAACACGATCGTCGGCCTCCTATTCAGAACATTAGCGTTCAAAAATAGCTGTTGCCTTTCCGAACCGCAGCCATAAGCTCTCAAGACGATATAAAAAACAATCACATAGGCAAAGGTTCAAAAATCGCATGGTCGATATTCGCATCGTCCCCGACAAGGCGACGCTGGGCGCCAGGGCCGCCGCACTCGGTGCCCAGGCGATCCGCGAGGCACAAAGCCGCTTCGGCCATGCCAACATCATCGTCGCGACCGGCGCGAGCCAGTTCGAGCTGCTTCAGAACCTCGTCGCGGCCGAGGGCATCGACTGGTCGAAGGTGACGGCCTTCCATCTCGACGAATATGCCGGCCTCAGCGAGGAGCATCCCGCGAGCTTCCGGCGCTATCTGCGCCTGCGCTTCATGACCCCCCTCGGCAACGCACCCGCATTCGTGCCCGTCGACGGCGAGGGCGACCCGCAGGCCGAGACCACGCGCCTGAACGGGCTGATCGCCGGCAAGCGCATCGATGTCTGCTTCGCCGGAATCGGCGAGAACTGCCATATCGCCTTCAACGACCCACCGGCGGATTTCGACACCGAACAGCCCTATATCGTGGTGACGCTGGACGAGGGTTGCCGCCGCCAGCAATTCGGCGAGGGCTGGTTCCCGACGCTGGACGCCGTGCCCGAGCGCGCCATCTCGATGAGCGTCCGGCAGATCCTGAAAAGCGAACTGATCGTTCTCTCCGTCTCCGACGAGCGCAAGGCCCAGGCCGCCCGCGATGCGCTGGAAGGCCCGGTCAGCAACCTGCATCCCGCCTCGATCCTGCAGACGCACGCAAACACGGTGCTCTTCATCGATCCCCCCGCCGCTTCCCTGCTGAAAAGCGCCTGAGCGGAGAGAAAGGGATGCGCACGGCCGGCCTCATCGATCTCCAGGTCAACGGCTTCGCCGGCATCGACTTCAACGCCGGCGCCATCACGCCGGCCGAGATCGACCACGCGCTGGAGGCGATGCTGGCGACCGGCGTCACGCTCTGCCTGCCGACCATCATCACTGCCCATGCCGATGAGCTCGACCAGCGCTTCAAGGCGCTCGACGCGGCGATCAAGGCGAGCCGGCTCGGCCCGGCAATGTGCCCGGGCTACCATCTCGAAGGCCCCTTCCTGAACCCCTCGGCGGGCTATGCCGGCTGCCATCCCGCCGCGGCGATGACGGCGGCTGATCCCGGCCTCGTCGACCGTCTCGAAACCGGCCTCGCCCGGCCGATCCTGATGGTGACGCTGGCCCCCGAGGTCGAAGGCGTGCAGCGTCTCGTCTCGGGTCTCGTTCGCGCCGGCCGGGTCGTCGCGCTCGGCCATAGCGCGGCAGATTTCGACGCGGTCGCAGCCGCCGCCGATGCCGGGGCGACGCTCTCGACCCATCTCGGCAACGGCATGCCGCAGCAGCTCCACAAGCTGGTCAACCCGATCTTCGCCCAGCTCGCCGAGGACCGGCTCTGGGCGAGCTTCATCGCCGACGGCATCCATCTCCATCCCAGGGCGCTGCGCTCGCTGCTGCGGGCAAAGGGCCATGACCGCTCCATTCTCGTCACCGATGCGGTCTCTGCGGCGGCCTCGCGGCCCGGCAGCTACCCCTTCGCCGGCATGACGGTCGAGCTGCGCGAGGACGGCTCGGTGCGCCAGCCCGGCGCTGCCAACCTCGCCGGCTCCGCACTCTGCCTCGATCAGGCCGTCCGCAATCTCGTTTCCTGGGGCTTCGCGACACCGCGCGAGGCCATCGCGATGGCCTCGGATCACCCGCTCGCCGTGCTGCAGCCCGCCCTGCGCGCACGCGGCATGACGCCCGATCGCGGCACGGTCGACTGGTCCGACGACCTTGCCGTCACTGGCATCGATCTCGGCAGGATCCAGCGCCGCTTCGGCCATGCCGCAGATCTGGACATGCAAGCGACGACCTGAACCGAACAACGGCTGAACCATAAAAGGGGAGATCACCAGATGAGCCAAGATCCGACAGGCCTCGACCGCCGCACCGCCATCGATCGTCGCACCGTCCTGGGCGGCCTGACCGCGATGGCGACGGGGGCCGGTGGTGCGCTCGCCGCCTCGCCGCCCTTGCCTTCCGCCCCGGTGACGATCAGCGTCATCGACGTCGGCGGCGCACTCGCCCTGATGCAGAAGGCCTTCGAGGACTATCGCGCCGCCAACCCCAAGCTGGTCTCGCGGATCGCCTTCGTGAAGGCCCCCGCGCCCGAACTCGCCAGCAAGATCAAGGCGCAGCAGGAGGCCGGCCGCGCCGATCTCGATCTCGTCCTGACCGGCAGCGACGGGCTGGCGGCAGGCCTCGACCAGAAGCTCTGGCTCAAGGTCCTGCCCGATTTCAACGACAAGTTCCCGAACATCGAGGCGAATTACGAGCCGGCCGCGCTCGCTTTGCACAAGGTCCAGGGCGACGGCTTCGGCGTCGTGGTGAATTACTATCCCTCCGGCCCGCTGCTCGAATATGCCCCCGAGCGCGTCAAGGCTGTGCCGACCTCGGCCGAAGAACTGCTCGCCTGGGCCAAGGCCAATCCGAACCGCTTCATGTATGCCCGCCCGACCAATTCCGGCCCGGGCCGGACCTTCATGATGGGCCTGCCCTATATCCTCGGCGATAAGGACCCGCAGGACCCGGTCGGCGGCTGGGACAAGACTTGGGCCTATCTCCAGGAACTCGGGCAATACATCGAGTACTACCCCGCCGGCACCGGCGCGACGATGAAGGAATTCGGCGAGGGCTCGCGCGACATCATCATCTCGACCACCGGCTGGGACATCAACCCGCGCGCGCTCGGCATCGTGCCGAAATCGGCGAAGATCCAGACGCTGAAGGGCTTCCACTGGGTCTCGGATGCCTTCTTCATGTGCGTGCCCAAGGGCATCCCGAACGACCGGCTCGCCGTCGTCCTCGACATGATGGCCTATGTGCTCACCCCAAAGGCGCAGGCTTACGCCTATGACGAGGGCTATCTCTATCCGGGCCCGGCGGTGAAGAACGTACCGCTCTCGCTCGCCCCCAAGGCGAGCCAGGACGTTATCGCCGAGTTCGGCCGGCCGGAATATGCCGACCTGATCGCCAACAACCCGATCGAGCTGCCCCTGAAGCCCGACAAGATGGTCGTCGCCTTCCGCAAATGGGACGAACTGGTTGGGGCGAAACGGGCGAAGTAAGGCCGCCACATGCCGTCACGCTCGGGCTTGTCCCGAGCATCTTCTGCAAGAGATTCTCGGGCCGAAGCTGCGCTTCGCCCGAGAATGACAAGCGATGCCGCCTAGGACGCGAAGCGCAGCGCGATATCGGGCACGCGCGTGTCGTTTGCCGGCAGGGCGGGCGACGGCTCGCCCGGAACCGGCGGGTCGAGCAGGTCCTTGCGGACGAGGCTGATCTCGATCACCAGCGGGTCGCCATCGCCGTCGGTGCCGCCGAAATTATTGGCGTGCAGGAAGACGATCGCGAAATCCTTCATTCCATCGATGAAGCGCGCCACCCGCTCGCGATGCAGGTCGAGATCGTGCAGTTCCATCACGACACTGGTGACGCGGTCGGCATGCGCCACGATCTCGTCGAGGATGCGGTATTCCGAGCCCTCGATATCGATCTTGAGGCAGATATCGCGCTCGCCAAATTCGCGCATCAGCCCGGCGACGCTGACACCGCCCGGCTGGTCGTAGCCGATCCGGATCAACCTGTGCTCGACGCCGGGCTGGCCGAAGAAGCGGCGATAGCCGAAATAGCGCGTCAGCCGGTTCCAGCGCAGCCGCAGGATCTGCTCGACATAATAGCGCGCCCAGAAGGCGAAATTGACCGTATGGTCGAAGCAGACGATCCGCGCCCCGCCGAGCCGGCGAAACGCGTCCTCGAACCGCCAGTCGTCGTTCACGCCCATGCCGATCAGCAGCTTCGACGCAAGGACGGCGCGCTTCGAGACGATGTAGCCGCCGTCCCGCTCCGAACCGACGCGGACCAGCCCGCCCGCGGCGACGGGCTTCCAGGATGCAGGCAACATGGCGGAGACTCCTTCCGAAGGGAAAAACCCTAGCGGAGCGAGTCTTGTCGCTGGGTTAAGCCGTAGCTGCCCGCGCGCGCCTCCCCCGGCGCCTCAGAAGTCGCTCGCGATCCCCTTGACCTCCCAGTCGTCGTAGCGGACCGGCTCGAGTCCGCCGCGCCCGTTGATCTCGCGTGTCGAGCCGAGGTCGGCGGCCTTCGCATCGATCGCCGCCCGCCGTGCGGCTGCTTCGGCCAGCGCCCGTTCCGCCGCCGGCGGCAGCTTGCGGGCAGGCGCCTCCTCGGGCGCCGCCGGCGCCTTCGTCTCCTCGCTCTGCTGGCTCATCGGCTTGCTCTCTCTTGCAGGATCGGCACCGGCTTCACCACATAAGGCCCAAATCCGCATCCGGGGAGAGGCATGTCGCCGCGATCCGCGAATGTGGCCGATGGGGAAGACGATGAACTACATCCGCACCGGCATGCTGATGGCCGGCCTCACTGCGCTGTTCGGCGCGGTCGGTTACCTGCTCGGCGGCGGCAGCGGCATGCTCATGGCACTGGGTTTCGCTGCCGTCACCAATCTCTTCAGCTACTGGAATTCCGACAGGCTGGCGCTGGCCGCCCACAACGCCCACGAGGTCGACGAGCGCAGCGCGCCGGAACTCTACGGGATGGTGCGCGATCTCGCGGCCCGCGCGAACATGCCGATGCCTCGCGTCTATCTGATCGACGAGGACCAGCCCAACGCCTTCGCCACCGGGCGAAACCCGCAGAACGCCGCCGTCGCGGCGACGACCGGCATCATGCGCACGCTGAGCTATGAGGAGCTTGCCGGCGTGATGGCGCACGAGCTCGCCCATATCAGGAATCACGACACGCTGACGATGACGATCACCGCCACCATGGCCGGTGCGATCTCCTCGCTGGTGACCTTCGGGATGATGTTCGGCTCGCGCGAGAACCGGCCGAACGTCATCGTCCAGATCCTGCTCTCGATCCTGGCACCGCTGGCTGCGATGGTCATCCAGATGGCGATCTCGCGCTCGCGCGAATACGAGGCCGACAAGCTCGGCGGCGAGATCGTCGGCAATCCGGTCTGGCTCGCCGATGCGCTCGCCAAGATCGCGGGCGGCGTCGCGCATATTCCAAACGAGACGGCGGAGGCGAAGCCTGCTACGGCGCACATGTTCATCATCAATCCCCTGACTGGCGGCGGCATGGATTCCCTGTTCTCGACACACCCCGACACTGGCAATCGAATCGCCGCGCTGATGGAGCAGGCCCGCGCCATGGGGATCGGTGCCCATGCAGGCGGCGGCTTCATGAGCCAGGCCGCGCAGAGCCCCTGGAGCGGTTCCGGCTCGGGCCACCAGCCCGGCCCCTGGGGCTGATCCGGTGGCGAAGGGAATCACGCAAGACGATCGCGGCCAGGTCCAGCAGGACGACGACAGCCGGACCGGCGCAGCGACGGTGCCGGGCCTTCCGGCCCGCCGGCTGGCTGCCGCCGTCATCGACGAGGTCCTGCGCGCAAGGCTGGCGCTGGACGACACCCATGAGCGGCTGGCGCCATCCTACGGGCTGGATGCAGCCGACAGCGCGCTGGCCCGCGCCATCGCGATCACGGCCTTCCGGCACCTCGGCACCATTCAGGAGGCGATCAATGCCAGGCTCGAGCGCGGTAGCCCGCGCAATTCGGGCCTCTTCGAGCCGATCATGGTCGCAGCCGCCGCCCAGATCCTCTTTCTCGACGTGCCCGACCACGCCGCCGTCGATCTCGCCATCCGCCATCTGCATGAGGACACCCGGTCTTCCCGCTATGTCGCGCTCGGCAATGCGCTGCTGAGGCGTCTCGCCCGCGAGCGCGAGGCGATCCTGGCGGAAGCGGTCGATCCCTTCCTCGACACGCCCGAATGGCTCGCCGAGAGCTGGATGGAGCGCTATGGCGAGGACGCCGCCGCCGCCATCGCGCAAAGCCACCGCAACGAGCCCCCGCTCGATATCTCCGTGAAGGACGATGCCGCAGGCTGGGCCGAGAAGCTGGACGGCGTCCTGCTGCCGACCGGGTCCGTGCGCCTGCGCGAACGCCAGGCCATCACCGGCCTGCCCGGCTTCGACGAAGGCGCCTGGTGGGTGCAGGATGCCGCCGCCGCGCTGCCGGTGCGCCTGCTGGCGCCCAAGCCGGGCGAGCGCATCGCCGATCTCTGCGCCGCCCCCGGCGGCAAGACCGCGCAGCTCGCCGCGCTGGGAGCGACGGTCACGGCGGTCGATCGCTCCGGCCCGCGCCTGCGCCGCCTCAGGGCCAATCTGGAGCGGCTCGGCCTCTCCGCCGAGATCGTCGTGAAGGACGCCACCCTCTGGGAGGCCGAACCCTTCGATGCCGTGCTGCTCGACGCGCCCTGCAGCGCCACAGGCACGATCCGGCGCCACCCCGACGTCGCCTGGACCAAGTCCCCGGAGGATCGCGACAAGCTCGTTGCCCTGCAGGCACGCCTGCTCGAGGCAGCGGCGCGCCTGACGCGGCCGGGCGGACGGCTGATCTACTGCACCTGCTCGCTCGAGCCGCAGGAGGGCGAGGAGCAGATCGAAGCCTTTCTGAAGGCCCACCCTGACTTCGCCCGCAAGCCAATCGATCCGGCCGAGATCGGCGGCCTTTCCGAGGCGATCGACAACAGCGGCGACCTGCGCACCCTGCCCCACCAGCTCCGCAACGAGACGCCCCGTCTCTCGGGATGGAGCGGATTTTACGCAAGCCGCCTGATCAGGCTATGACCATGCGGGGATTCGCATCGGCTGATGGCACCAGGCGTAATGGGTACGGGGCGTATTGGGGCATTGAACGGCTGGTCTGAGCGCAGGGGTTTGGCGCAGGCCGCGATCGGGCGGGCGGCGCGGCGGACCCGTGGCCAGCTCGTCGGTTTCGCGCGCAAGCTCTGGCCCTTCGGCCGCTCGTCCGCAACGCGCCTGCTCTTCGCGCCGCATGACCTGCGCACCTCGGACCCGACCACGGCCGGCGACATCTATGCCGGTTACTACGCCTTCTCCGGCCGCACGCTGCGCACGCATGGCGAATCGCCTTTCGACAGCGAGCCGCCGAGCGAGGCCTGGGCCGAGGCGCTGCACGGCTTCGGCTGGCTGCGGCACATGCACGCCGCCGACACCGCGATCGCCCGCGCCAATGCCCGCGCGCTGGTCGACGACTTCATCACCCGGCGGCGCGACCGCAACGAGATCGCCCGGCGTCCGGCGGTCGCGGCGCGGCGGCTGATCTCCTTCCTGTCGCATTCGCCGCTGCTGCTGGAAGGCGCAGACCATGTCTTCTACGAGCGCTTCCTGCGCCATGTCTCGCGGCTGGCCGATCGGCTGAACCTCGCACTGGCCGGCGCGGTCGAGGGCTCCGCGCGGCTCAACTGCCTGATCGCCGTCGCCTTCGCCGCGATCTGTCTCGACGGCCAGGATGGGCGCCGAAAGCGGCTCGAATTCCAGCTCTCCGACGAACTCGACCACCAGATCCTGCCCGATGGCGGCCATCTCAGCCGCAACCCGCGTCTGCTGATCGAATTGCTGCTCGACCTGCTGCCGCTGCGCGAGACCTTCATGGCGCGCGGCATCGAGCCGCCCCGCGGCGTGCTGATGGCGATCGAGCGGATGATGCCGCATCTGCGCCTGTTCCGTCACGGCGATGGCGCGCTCGCCCTGTTCAACGGCATGGGCACGACCCCGCCCGACCTGATGGCGACGCTCGCCGCCTATGACGACGCCCGCGCCCGGCCGATCGAGCAGGCGGCCTATGCCGGCTACAGCCGCCTCTCCGGCGAGCGCAGCATCGTCGTGATCGATGCGGGCGCACCGCCGCGCGGAGCCCATTCCGTCGAAGCGCATGCCGGCTGCCTCGCCTTCGAATTCTCCAGCGGCGCCCAGCGGATCGTCGTCAATTGCGGCACCAGCCGCTACGGCTCGGCCGAATTGCGGCTCGCCGCCCGCAGCACGGCGGCGCATTCCACCGTGACGCTCGACGACCGCTCCAGCGCCGCCTTCGGGCTTGTTCTGGGCGAGATGCGGGTCGTCGCCGGGCCCGCCGATGTCCGCGTCGCAAGGCAGGACGCCGAGGCGGGTCAGGAGTGGGTCGGCAGTCATGACGGTTATCGCCGCGGCCTCGGTGCCGTGCATACGCGCCGCCTGCTGCTCGCCCGCGATGGCGCCACGCTGACCGGCGAGGACGAGATCACGCTCGGCGGAACGCCCTCCGGCCTGCCGGCCGTGGCCCGCTTCCATCTGCACCCCTCGATCAGGCCGAGCCTGATCCGCGAGGGAGCGGGCGCCATGCTGGCGCTGCCCAATGGCGAGGTCTGGGCCTTCGAGGCCTCGGGCCTGCAGGTCTCGATCGAGGAGAGCATCTTCCTTGCAGCCGCCGATGGCCGGCGCCGCACCGAACAGCTCAGCGTTGCTTTCGACGCGGTGGCGACGCCGCGCATCGCCTGGCGGTTCAGCCGCATCGTTGCCGCCGCGGCATCGACCGGGCGGTTCAGGCCGCCGCCACCCGATACCGGAACGCCGCCGGAGCCGGCGCAGGACGCATGATCCGCCCGCGTCGGCATTCTTTGCTTTGCGCGCCGCAGCATGATAGCTCGCGCCAACCGCCTGCCTCATCAATTCTGGACATGCCCCGATGCCGACCGAGCTTCGCCGCGTCGAACGCGCACTCCTTTCCGTCTCCGACAAGACCGGGCTGATCGATTTCGCGCGTGCGCTGAACCTCCTCGGCATCGCGCTGGTCTCGACCGGCGGCACCGCCAAGGCGCTCGCCGAAGCCGGGCTGCCCGTCACCGACGTCTCCGATCTGACCGGCTTCCCGGAGATGATGGACGGCCGCGTCAAGACGCTGCATCCCAAGGTCCATGGCGGGCTGCTGGCGATCCGCTCGCATCCCGAGCACCAGGCCTCGATGCTCGGCCACGGCATCGCTCCGATCGACCTGCTCGTCGTCAACCTCTACCCCTTCGAGGCGACGGTCGCTGCAGCCAAGCCCTATGACGACTGTATCGAGAACATCGACATCGGCGGGCCGGCGATGATCCGCGCCGCCGCCAAGAACCACAACGACGTCGCGGTCGTCGTCGATGCCGCCGACTACGCCACCGTGCTCAGCGATCTCCAGTCCCACAAGGGCGCGACCACGCTGACGCTGCGCCGCAAGCTCGCCCAGAAGGCCTATGCCCGCACCGCGGCATACGACGCCGCGATCTCGAACTGGTTTGCGGGCGAGCTCGGCGACACCGCCCCGGCTTTTCGCGCGCTCGGCGGCCATCTGGCCGAGACCATGCGCTATGGCGAGAACCCGCATCAATGGGCAGCCTTCTACCGCACGCCGGGCAGCCGCCCCGGTGTCTCGACCGCCCGCCAGGTCCAGGGCAAGCAGCTCTCCTACAACAACATCAACGACACCGACGCCGCCTTCGAATGCGTCGCCGAGTTCGACCCCGCGGCGTCGGCGGCCTGCGTCATCGTCAAGCACGCCAATCCCTGCGGTGTCGCCACGGGCGGCTCGCCGCTTGAGGCCTATGAGCGGGCCCTGGCCTGCGACCCGGTCTCGGCCTTTGGCGGCATCGTCGCTCTCAACCGTAAGCTCGATGCGCAGGCGGCCCGGAAGATCGTCGAGGTTTTCACCGAGGTGATCATCGCGCCCGACGCCGACGAGGAGGCGATCGCCCTGATCGCCGCCAAGAAGAACCTGCGCCTGCTGCTCACCGGCGGCCTGCCGGATGTGCGCGCCCCCGGCCTCTCGCTGCGCACCGTCTCGGGCGGCTTCCTGGCCCAGGCCCGCGACAACGCCGTGGTCGACGACATGGAGCTCAGGGTCGTGACGAAGCGCCAGCCGAGCGAAGCCGAACTCGCCGATCTGCGCTTCGCCTTCCGCGTCGCCAAGCATGTCAAGTCGAACGCCATCGTCTATGTGAAGGACGGGGCCACCGTCGGCATCGGCGCCGGCCAGATGAGCCGGGTCGATTCCTCGCGCATCGCCGCCTGGAAGGCCGGAGAGGCGGCGAAGGCCGCGGGTCTGTCCGAGACGCTGGCCAAGGGTTCGGTCGTTGCGTCCGACGCCTTCTTTCCCTTCGCCGACGGCCTGCTGGCCGCAGCCGAAGCGGGCGCCACGGCGGTGATCCAGCCTGGCGGCTCGATGCGCGACGACGAGGTCATCAAGGCGGCCGACGAGGCCGGCCTCGCCATGGTCTTCACCGGCCACCGTCATTTCCGGCACTGAGCCCTTTCCGGCAGCGAGGATGGAGGCCGCATGCACACGCTGAAGATCATCGCGGCAGGCTTCGCGCTGCTCGGAGCGCTGCATTTCCTGGCGCGCCGGCTGAAGCTCGGCGGCGGCGACCCGACAGGTTTCGCCGTCAAGCTCTTCCTGCCGCTCTGGCTCGTCGCCTCGCTCGTCAATCTCTGGGTCGGCGTCAACCGCGCCGGCTATACGCTCCTGCAGGAGATGCCGTTCTTCTCGCTCGTCTTTGGCCTGCCGGCAGCCTTCGCGATCCTGCTCTTCCTGAAGTTCCGGTAGCGCGATGAGCCTCGACTCGGTCCGCGCCTTCTTTGCCGCGCACGCTCCCGACATCGCGATCATCGAGACGGCAGAGAGCAGCGCGACGGTCGCGCTCGCCGCCGCAGCCCATGGCGTCGAGCCGGCGCGCATCGCCAAGACGCTCTCGCTGCGCATCGGCGAGCGCGTCGTGCTGGTGGTGGCGCGCGGCGATGCCAGGCTCGACAACCGCAAGGCCAAGGCCGCGCTCGGCGGAAAACCGCGCATGCTGGATGCTGACGAGGTCGTCGCTCTGACCGGGCACCCCGTCGGCGGCGTCTGCCCCTTCGGACTGGCTACCCTCTTGCCGGTCTACTGCGATGTCTCGCTCAAGAGCTTCGACGAGGTCGTGCCCGCCGCCGGCTCGACGCAGAGCGCCGTCCGCATCGCGCCAGAGCGCATGGCCGCGCTGACGGGCGCGCAATGGGTCGATGTCTGCCAGGACCTGATCTGACCAGGACCTGATCTGACCAGGACCTGATCTGACCAGGACCTGATCTGACCAGGACCTGATCTGACCAGGACTTGGCCTGATCAGGGTTTGGCCTGACGCGCAGGATCAGGTTTTGGCTGCGAGCCGCTGCGTCAGCGCCATGGCGGCGGCCGGATTACGGACCTTGTCGCCGCTGATCACATACAGAAAGACATCGCGCGGGCCTGTCTTGGGAAGTGCCGCGCCGACCGTCTCCAGCCCCTCCGGCACCGCGCCTTTCGCCCAGACACGAGCGCGCTCGACCCATCGCTCGAGATCGGCATCGGAATAGCCGTTCGGCTCGGCCTCCTTCGTGCCCATGATACGGGCATAGACGAAGGGGGCCGTGACGTCCGCGATCTGCGTGTAGTCGGAATCCGCCGAGGTGATCACGGCGACGTCGTATCCCCGCAGGAGCGCGATGAAATCGGGCGTCTGGAAGCTGTCGTGTCGCACCTCGACGGCATGCCGGACCGGAACACCGTCGACCGTCTGCGGCAGCAGCTTGAGAAAGGCCTCGAAATCTGTTGGATCGAAGCGCTTCGCCGGCATGAACTGCCAGTTGATCGGCCCCAGCTTCTCCTTCAGCTCCATCACGCCGCCGCTGAAGAACTTCTCGATGGAGGGCGCCGCTTCCGCCAGCACACGGCGGTTGGTGATGTAGCGCGAGCCTTTCAGCGCGAAAACGAAGCCTTCAGGCGTCTCCGCTCGCCATCTGGCGAAGCTCTCGGGCTTCTGCGAGCCATAATAGGTGCCGTTGATCTCGATCGAGTCGAGCCGCTCCCCGGCATATTCGAGTTCGCGCTTCTGCGGCAGGCCGTCCGGATAGAACGTCCCGCGCCAGGGCTCGAACACCCAGCCGCCGATCCCGACCCTGATCTTGCCCTCTGCTGCCGTCATTTCGGGTCCCCCGGGCCGGATACGCTTGCCGGCGAATGCGCCAGGGCCGTTCCCTGTCTCCGTAGGCAACATAGCAGCCCCGGCGGCGGCGCTGAACCGGCCTGGCGACATCCGATGTCAGCAGCGGCTTGTCGGTCCTTTCAGCACCCTACCGCAGGCTGGAACGATCGACCGGGGGTCAGGCGGCGTCTCGCCGGCCGCGATCCTTTGGAGGCAGCGATCGGCTTTAAGCTATCCTGGCGTCGGCGCCACGCGCAAAAAGCCCTCGCAGCGGAGCTGCGAGGGCTTTTTGAATGGTTGGTTGCGGGGGCTCGCTCTAAGCGCCGTTTCATTCACGTAGCGTGGGATATCGGACCTAAACCAGAGGCGCCGTAGCCGCTCGGCCTGAGCGGATTTACGGCAAATCCGGCATCGGTTCGATCCCGCTTCGGGATTGAAATGCCTTCCAAACGAGGACCAAAAACTACGCCAGTCTCAATAAGGCTGACGGAGGAGGAGCGGAGCCGTCTCGTCGCGGAAGCGGGGAAACGGACGCTGGGCGAGTACATTCGCACGCGACTCTTCAATGGCGAAAACCGTCCTCGCCGGTGGCAGGAACCGACGGCCAATGCGCGGCAAGTCGCGCATGTCTTGGCCATACTCGGACAATCCGATCTGGCGCCGATGCTCCGCGAAATGCTCCAGGCAGCCCGCGTTGGCGCCCTCCCCGTCAATCAAGAAACAGAAGAAGCGATCCGGTCGGCCTGCAACGCCACGCTTGAAATCCGTGAGCGACTGATGGTCGGCCTCGGCCTGATCGAAGGAGGCGCAGATGATCATTAAAGCGTCACAGCGCGCGGGCGGAAAAGCGCTCGCCGTGCATCTCATGCGCGACGACGAGAATGATCATGTTCATGTTCACGAAGTCAGGGGCTTCATGGGCGAGGATGTCGAAAGCGCATTTCGGGAGGCCTATGCCATCAGCAAAGGCACGAAGTGCCGGCAGTTCCTTTTTTCATGCAGCTTCAATCCGCCGGAAGGCGAGACGGCGACCGTTGCGGATTTCGAGCGCGCGATCGGTGCGGCGGAAGAAAAGCTCGGCTTGACTGGTCAGCCGCGCGTCATCGTCTTCCATGAGAAACAGGGGCGACGCCATGCCCATTGCGTATGGTCGCGGATCAAGGCGGACGAGATGCGCGCGGTGAACATGCCGCATTTCAAAATGAAGCTGAAGGATCTGACGCGCGAGCTTTTTATCGAGCATGGCTGGAAGATGCCACGTGGGCTCGTGAACAGCGAGGAGCGCAACCCCCTGAATTTCTCACGGGAAGAATGGCAGCAGGCCAAGCGGATCAGCCGCGATCCGCGCACGATCAAGGCCATTTTTCAGGATTGCTGGGCGATCTCAGATTCCGCTAAGGCGTTCGTACAGGCGATGGAAGCACGCGGCTATTACGTCGCGCGTGGGGACCGGCGGGCATTTGTCACCCTCGATCACACGGGTGAAGTTTACGCGATCGCCCGCTGGGCAGATGTCAAAACGAAGGAAGTGAACGCACGCCTCGGCGAGCCCGCTGGCTACCCTACTGTCACTGACGTGAAAGAACGTCTGGCACGGGAGGTCAGTGTGAAATTGATGCGCTTCGCAGCGGAAGCGAAGAGCGAGTTCAATGAAGCGCGGCTCGGCCTCCAGGAACAGAAGCGCAAGCTCGTTGCATGGCAACGCCATGAACGTCAGATTCAGATGGAGCTACACACTGTCCGGCAAACGCAGGAAGCGCGCATCCGGCATGAACGCTTCAGCAGCGGGTTTCTGAGAGGGATTTGGGACCGGATCACGGGGCGTCACGCTGAGATACGGCGCCACAACGAGGCCGAACTTTTACGCGCGCATCAGCGGGATCGTGCTGAGCAGCAGGCCTTGATCGAACGGCAGCTGCATGACCGCCGTTTGCTCCATCGCCAGATCCGAGAGCACGAGCAGCGCTTGGAAAGCGAGTTGCAATTACTCCAGGAGCCTGGAGACCATGCGCGCGTGCCCGAGCAATTGGTGGAATTGTACGTCGCAGGCGCTGTGCGCAGAATGCGTAGGCGACGCGACATTTCGCCGACCTAACTTTTGTCTCGTGATCGACGGCAAAATAGCTGGCGCTTGGTCAAGGACAGCCAGCTGCCAGGGCTTTGAGAGTCTCGGGACGAATGTCTAGTTCGTAGATATCGCCTGAATCTTGGGACTGCCCGATCACAGTTTTTTGCCCAGCGTCGTAGAACGTCCAAACGCCCGTACCCATCTGCTCGGAAAAGTTGATATCAATTTTCAATACCTCTTTGCTGGATCTGCCCATAAATTTCAAAGCAGGACCGATTGATGTAAATGTCGAAATAGATTCCAAAGATCCATTAAATGAATACGACGATCTGCAACGATTTATCTTCTCTCCTTTTCGATCGGTGATCAAAAATCCCTTGCTGCCTTTCTGACGCTCGGCCGTGATTTTTCGACCTTCGAGCTGTATATCAATTTTCATTACGGAAGAGGGATCAAATGCCAATAATTCTTCTCGGACGCGCGATTCATCTGCAATGGCAGATCCGGCCTGCAACAGCACAGACACTATAAGTGTCGAAATAAAACTTCTTATGCGTTTCAAATTATATCACCCTCCTTAAATCACCGTCACACTCGTTTTGACCTGAGCCCATTTATAAATTCGCTTTGCATCTTCCTCTTGCAATCTAACACAGCCATGCGAACCAAACCAGTCGCTTGCGTTTTTCTTTAAAGATCTTGTGACATGGAATCCGGGCGCATGGTACTGATGAATAGCTTTTCCATCGGTCGTAAAAAACAATGCGAAGTGCATTTTTACACCGTACGCTTTGCTTACGTGGTTTTTACTTTTCCAAATGATGTAGAAGACACCTTTGTCGGTCGGATGGTCAGCATCCCCCGTCATGCAGTCAAATGTAAACGCTTTTTTGGTGCCCTCATAAGCCACCAACTGCTGGTCCTTTAAGCTCACCACGATGCGCTTGGCCATCCCCCGCAAAACTCCAATTCAGCGCTGTGAATGAAAGGACGTTACGTCAGTAAGGCATCATTCTGCCGGCGGGAACAGCCCTGGCATCCAGCGATCCGCGTATTTCGCGGGGAATGCCAGAAACAGCGGGCTTCGCGTCGTCTCGGAACTGATCACGCCGGCATCGAGCAGTGAGGATGTAACGCGCCGCGCCGCGCGATCACTAAGGCCGAGAAGGGGCGCGATCTCGCCGCGCTCCAGTGAGCCTTGATAAAGAAGAGCTTTCAGCACGATATCGGACTTCGCTGGCAACACTTCCGCGCGCATTTGCTCTTCGGTCCAGATCATGATGCGGTCACGCAACCGGTCCGGCTTCATCAGCCCTTCCATAAAGTCGACCTGATCGATGCAGGCTTCCAGGAAGAAGCACGTGAATTTCGCAAGCTCTTCCTCACTCAGTGTCCCGCGCCCATCAAGGTCGTTACGGCGTGGAAGATCGCAGGCGGCGAGATGCGCCTTGTAGGCCGTTTCCTTGCGAGCTAGGCCGCGCGCGACGGACCACAACCCCCTCGTGTCGAGCGCGCGCAAAAGCATGGCATACGACATCAATCGCGCGACGCGGCCGTTCCCGTCGATAAACGGGTGGACCCAAAGAAGCCGATGGTGTCCGCACGCGGCAGCAAGAATGGATTCGATCTTGCCGAGCCGGCCATAGGCCTGATGCATCCGGTCCAGGAAGCGGGGAACAGCGCCGGGGCTGATCGCGACCAGCCGCCCGACCTGCACGTCGCGCTCCCGCAACGCGCCCGGCACAATCTCGAACCGCTCGTGCGTGACAGGATCTTCAACCGTAAGCAGCTCAGCAGGCAGCAGCTCGCAGAACCGTTTGTGGATGTCGCAGATGACCGCCGGGTCGGTGGCGCTGCCCGGAATACCGCCGTCGTCGATCCACTTCTGGACGGTGATGTGCGCTTTCGCCTCGAGCTGAAGATTGCGCTTGCCGGGGTTGGCGCTGTAGTCGCCCGCAAGCGCGCGTTCAATATCGACCGGGTGCGTGTTATGGCCTTCGATGAGATTGCTGTAGTAGCAATTCATCGAACGCACGAGATCGGCGAGTGCGGTCGCGATCGATTCCGGCAGGCTGCGGCGAAACCCCTCCGAGCGCTTTGCGAGCTCTAATGCTAGATCGTTGAGGTCATCTCGCGCCTTATTACCGCTTGAAACCATCAGCGGTTCGAAAAGGCCTATTCCCTCATTATCGTCTCTTAAAGGCATATCTACCACTTAGATGGCCGGTTTTATGGCCGGTTTAATTTTTTCAATTAATTCATATTATCATGCAGATAGCCAAATTTCTACGATAATTAATTCGCTTAAATGGCCGGTTTGATGACCGTTTAGGGAGCAATTTTTGCGCTACCCCGTAAATGATAATTATCAAATATAATATTTGAAGGGCTGCTTTTCCGCGCCCTGAGCAGCCTTTAGCGTAAGTACATCACCGACCTTGTCGGCGAACTGGATCGTAACCGGAAGTGAATCATTGAAATTGCACGCATTATAATTCAATTTTGTCAGCCCCATTATATCCCCGAGGACATTCTCGATGGGGGGTGTCGGGCCGGTGCTTTTCAGAATTGTCACGGAAAGCGGGTTGGGTGTCTCCGGGCCGATATAGGTGTCCAGCCGAGGCAGAAAGCCCGTTGTCCAAAGGAATGCATTGCGATCATCGAGGATCATCGCGGTGCCACGGAGAACGGGATAATCACCGTCCCTGAAGAGCTTCGTGTCGCCGTCCGTTGTCTTTATTCTGACGCCAACCAAATTTGTCCCCGGAGGGCAGACGGACGAGAACGCATCCCACTCCACCTTGTTAAACGTCGTCTTGCCGTGAATGAATAGCTCTGTCGGCGGCTTCCCGTGTTTTTCGGTGAAGGTATCAATGACTTTCTGAATGAGCTTTTTCGCCTCGCTCTCGCTGAGGTGAAATTCATAATCCGACGTTTTCCAAGCGCCATTGGCCCCGCGAAAAACGATCCCATCGCCCTCGCTCAAAAACATCTGAGCGGCACAACAGGCATGGTGCTTCGGATGATTGGGCAGCACCTTAAAGACGAGGCCGATATAGCAAACGCCAGGACGCGCGCTCGCCAATTTCCAAGGTGGCTCTGGCTGCGTCTTATAATAGATGCCAGTTGCCAAGTTCCAAGCGACACTCGCTGGCTCTTGGATCGGCCGAGATGGATAGCCCGCCTTATTTACAAATTCTGCGGGCGCCAATGTTGTCTCCCGGACGAGCTGAGATGTTTTCGCTCGTCTTAGGAGTTGGGCTTTCACCTGCCGGTGAAAATTCGGCATATCTTCGAATATTTCTTCGGCGGACTGATCAATCACGTCGGCGAAAAGGGGCAGGTCAATCTTCTTGCTTTGCGTCCGCGCGAAGGTCCCCAACACAAGATTCAGGCCTGAACGACGGGATTTCGGTTTACAGCGATCATATATGATCTCTGGAAGCACTAGTATCCAGATATCTACCGATTGCTCTTCATTTTTCTCGTGCTCATCAATCGCTTTAACATAGACGTCAACGACCTCTCGGACTGCCTCGTGATGATTGATAATCAGCGTCGCACGTTCGATTTCTTCAATTTTGACGACGCGGCGAGCGATGCTCTTCGTGTCGATTGAAATTCCGAAGGTCTCTTCTAGTCCTGGAAAATTCGAAAGATGCAGTCTGTTTTCTTTGTCCGTTTTCCCTGGCGGTGGAACGTCGACAGGATTGCACAACGCGATGAGGTGCTTATCCAGATAGGCAAGGCCGGTCGCAGTCCCGACGGCGCCGACTCTCACTTTGATCGGCCGCGTGGGTCCGGAGTTCGGGCCGTAGAGGTGCAAGCCATCTTTTGGATGTTCGCAGGTCTGCCCGTGCGCAAAACCAAGCTGCGGCTCTGCGATATGGATGATCTGAAGCGATTTCTCAGGCAGTTCGATCATTCCGCAGCCTCCTGCTCGATGTCCCGATTGCCCAGCACGGATGGATCGGAGTCCTCATCCTCTTCGCCGAGGACGTTTGGCAGCGGGGTCGTCACGGGTGATGTGAAGAGCTGGGGCGCGCTGTCGAGCCGAATAGATTCGGTCGGACTTACCGCCAAATCGATATAAGCCCTCTCGCCGGCCATGAGTTCTAAAAAGGCCATCAGCCTTCCGTGCCACTGCTTGTTTCTCCATCCCTTGCAGACGGAGCGTCGAAGGCGGAACTGCTTGTCGTCGGCAACAAGCGATCCCTCTTTATCATTCTCAAACTCAGCGAACAGAACCCGCGATTTTAGGCGAAAATGATAGTAGGGCCAGAGAACCGGGATAGCCGAGATTCCGAACTGCCAAACCTTCCCCTTCGCGACATTGCGAAGCATCGCAGAACGCTTGCTTCCCTGCCGCCCCCAGGGAATTTTCTTGCCCACCGCCAGTTTGGCTTTCCCGACGTGATAACCGGGCGTCTTGGAATAGTGATATTCAAGGAAGCCATTTGCCTTGCAGAAATTTTGCCAGGCAGCCTTGAACAGAAACACCAGAATGTTTTTGGCTTCGCGTGGTTGAAGGCCGATTTCTGGCATACCTTCTTCGGCGAACGTCTGCACCGAGACGCTATGCAGCTCTTGAAAAGAGCCAAGATCCCGGACAGCAGCCCTCATCTCATCGGCGGTCAGAAATGTGAGAACGCCACGATTGTGAAGGTAGAACGGAAAGCCGGCATCGCCATAGGCTTTCTTTGTCCTGCTGTGGTCGATCGCGCCGGTGGGTTCGCAGTACCGAATCTGGCTCGGAATGGCCGCGATGCGCAGCCAGTTCGAAGTGAGCGTCTCAGGGCTTTGAATAAGTTCGAGTGAATGCCGCTTCCGATAGAGTTCCCAATTCGGATTTATGACTGCGTGCTGCCTGTCACAAGGAACGCCTTGGCGCTCAAGCAATTCTAGGAGATCGATCAGGCCCTTCGCCCAGCTATGCTCGAAATCAACGTATTGAAGGCCACCTATGCCAAACAGCTTTTTAAACTTCTTCAGCCGTAACGGGATAATAAAGCGCTTGTCATCCAGCTCCTTTGCCAGATCCTCTGCTATGCCGATTTCTTCTTGAACGCCGTTCTTTGCGAGCGTCGCGTCCTGGCAGCAAAGCAGCATTTTCACAGCGCGCTTTTGCAGGGTTTCAGTCAGCTCTTTTCGCCAGCGGTCCCCGCCTTGCAGGTTCAAGATATCGGCGAAAACGACATATCCGGCGGCCTCCAACCGAGGCGCGAGCCAAAGAGTGAACTCGTCGTCGTTGGGCGTCCCTTTACTGATGAAGACGATGTCGCGAACGAGGGTTGGATCGCTTGCACCGGCGGTGATGGCGACAGGAGAACTATCCACTCGTCGCTCGCGATCCCCGCGCCCGGCGCCCGGCAATCGGGCTTGGCTTCAAGCTTGGAAGCAATTTGGTCAGAACGTGAGCGGCCATAGAACAAAAGTAGAATGAAACGAGGCGGCGCCGCAAGGGCTGCCGCCGAACAACTCCCAGGCAATTGTACGAGGGAGACGGCGGATCGTGCCGAGCCTACACCTCGGTAGGCTCAGGGCCGAGCTGCCAATCGTTGGGTCCAGGGAGACCGGGTCTCCTTGGCCATGGCGGTGTCGGAGGAGCAGGGACGCTCCACTGACCCGTGATGCACCGGCGGATCGGTGCACTGGCCCGGTGTAGGCTCGATGTCGAAATCCGGGCCAATGGCCGGGGGGATGGAACGGGGGCGCGCAGCGGGCCCCCTTCCCAAGCTGGTAATGTGTTTACATTACACAGCTTGCGAGCAACGCTCGGCCTTTATCGCCTGCAAATACTATACGGGAATTATCTCCGTCCCGTTCGGCTTATCAGATTTCTTCGAGGGTCACTGTCGCGTGAAGCGTTTCAAGATGACTTTTCAAGCGAGCCGCTTGGCTCCTAGGTGAGGCGAACACAAGCAACCGCTCGGCCCGCGAAGCAGCAACATAGAGCTTGCGGGCGTCCTCGCCCGTTTTCGCCGGCTCGCCTGTTTGCAGGTAGTCGAGAATTCCCTTTGCCGTGGCCGTGGTCATAACCACGCAGACGGCCGGAAATTCCTTACCCTTCACGGAATGGATGGTCCGTGATGCAGCGCTGGCCGGCGGCGGAACGGTGAGCAGACTGGCCAACTCCCTGTTCGATTTCAGCCGCTGCGCGATCGATAATCCATTGGCGATCATTTCAGGCGCGATCAGAGCGCGGGCGCGGGCCAGCCATCCGTTAGCGGTTGTGTCGATCGATGGATCGAAGCGCAACTGCTGAACGATGCTGAGAATTTTAGGCCGCCACGTTTCGGCGGTCATCTGCTCTGAAGTCAAATATTGATTGTAGGTTTTTCCGGCGAGCCGCCCCTGGATCGAAAGGATCACGGCGTGTGCGCGATGAATGGCCTCAAGCTGGTTGCCCGTATCAAAACCGTAGTGAAATTCCATCACGGCCGAGGCTAGCCGGAGCGATAGATCGTTCGTTTTTTCAATCCGTGGCTGGCCGATAGATTTGGCTCCGCTGTCAACGGTCGATGCCAGGATGGGGCAATCCGCAAGATCGAAACTATGCCCTGTCGCAAGCTCCCGGAAGCGTGTGCCGATGGCTGCCGAAACAGCGCCCTTGTAGCTTAGTATGTGAACAGGTGTCTGATCGGCTTTGTGGCGGCCTACCGGCTTGTCGATGTCACCACGCGTGGTGTGAGATCGAAGCATCGCGATAGCTTTGCAGATATTGTCATTCGACCGAAAATTTCCGGTCATCGGAAGCCTGTCTTCCTCTTCGAATTTGTCGCGGAAGGCGAAGAGGTGATCGGTCACGCCACCACGAAATTCGTAAATGGATTGGTGGGGATCGCAGATTACTTTGATGGGTATCCCGGCAGTCCGCAGCCACGAAATGATTTCCAGGTCATGGGGATTACAGTCTTGCGCTTCATCGACGATAATTTCCGCAAAACGTGCCGCTAGCGCATTGCCGAGACGCTCGGAGAGTTCCCTATCGGCCAACCGTTCCCTTGCTATCGACCGGACATCTTCAAAATCGACCTCACCCCGATCCCGAAACCGTTTGCGCATCGTCCGCGCCACTGTCTCCGAGGCCTTCCGGACACCGGCGGCCTTCTTCGCGACGTCATAACCTTTGGCTTTGGCGAGGGCCGGAACAATTTCGCCAGTGGCGCGATCGAAGCATGAGAGCGGTAGAGGGTGGGCTTTTTCGAACGGCTGCACGATCCGGCGATCGAGATCGGCAATGAGGCGGGGAGCATTTTCACATTCGGGAATCCCGAACGGTGCAAGAATGAACTGCCAAACGAAGCCGTCGAACGTTCCGACAAAGTCGGGGAACGTGGGTTCGACGATGAGATTCGCGTGCCGCAGCCGTGTCTCAAGTTCATGAACAGCGGCGTTGGTAAAAGAGAGCAGCGCAACCCCACGACGACCTTTGGTGCGAGCAGTCAGGCCACGGCACCGCTCAACCATCACCCGTGTTTTGCCCGCCCCCGGACATGCTATGATGAAGGCGGATCGGTCGTGCGCGACAATATCGCTCTGCTCACGCGTTGGTATGAAGGCATCGAGGGTCACAGCACTATGGCCTCGATAGCATCGCGGATATATTGCGGCACCACGAAGGTCGCGCCGTCCGCTTGGATCTTTTCCGCCAGAATCTGGGCGAAATCGCCTTTTCGCGTCGACTTGAAGAGTTCCTGAATCGCCGAAGCGCGATCATGCCCTGTTTTGCCGATCGCAGCCGTCCAGTGGTGCTCTGATTTTGGATGGAAGGAGAGGTAGACGGACTTTAGCAGGTCCGCGTTTCCCGCGTTTACCAGTTCGGTTTCCAGAGAGTACGTGCTGACGGCCGCCGAGAAGACACTTGTGGCGCTGAGCGCTGTGGCAAGAGTATCAAGTTCATGCTTCCTATTGTCGCCTGGCGTTCTGCCGTTGACCGCTTCTTTGTGGGCGTCGCCATCAGTTATGACGACAACTCGGTCAGAAATCCTAACCTGATCGTAGGGGGTCAGCAGCAGCGTCACATAGGGACGAAAATCGACCCCATCGATCGGCAGGAAGACTGCCGATCGAAACAGGCGCATCTTGTCGGCTTTGCCTTTGAGAACGTAATTCTTCGCGATCACGGGAAGCAGCAGAGCTTCCGCGATACCCTCCACGAGCATTGCGCGTCCGCCGAACAGAAGCGCGGATCGCGTCACGTCGAGATATCTGTCGACCTTCCGGCGATCCGGGTCGGACAGGGAGATTTTTTCCAGAGGAATGCAGCGCGATGTCCGGCGCAGCACGGGAGCAGGCGCAGGGGCGGCATCAGGCCCGACCGCTGCGTCATCTTCGATAGCCGGCTCGCTCGGGAGCGGCTCAACCGGCACGGGCACGACGCACGATCTGAAGACGACAAGGTTCTTGCTGTCGTTCCATGCCGAGAGATTGGGCGAGTGCGTGGCGACAACAATCTGGACCTGGCCGGCGGCTGCGCCGGGTTTACTTGGCTGCGTTTTCTCGGATTGCTCCTCCAGGAAGCTCAGCACGGCGGCCTGCAATTGCGGATGCAGGTGGGCTTCGGGCTCCTCTACCAGAAAGAGCGTCAGGTCGGCGTCATTCACCTTTTCCAGTTCGACGGCAATCGTCGCCATATAGAGAAGGTTGGCATAACCGTGACCGGAATAACGAAGATCCTCTGGCGCGATGCCGTGGTCAGCCAGTTTGAAACGCAGATCGCGTGCAATATCGATCAGCTTCTCATCGCCGGCGAAGCCAAGGGATGCAGATTGCCGGCGCACGCCGGTGGTAAGCGCACCGAGCCCAATATCAACAGCGTTGTCGACCTTCGTGAGAATGGGATCGGTTGCGATTCGTTTCAGGCGCTGGGCTAGCGCGTCCGGCAGTTCGCCATCAAGGAAGTGCTTCAGCAGCGCGTAGATGCGCGTGGGATTTCCTGAGGCCAGCGCGCGCTTGGCGTCACGGAGAGGCGGTAGGTAAACGTGCCGAATTGCATCCTGGCATCCCGGCTCGGGCGGCGATTTCTTACCTCCGGCCCAAATGCTTGGCTTGATGGGATATCGCTCGGAGGTGCCATCGTATGTCAGGCCGAATCTCGCGGACTGAAGTGTGGCGTCGATCGTGGCCGAGAGCAGGCGGCCCTGTTGCGAAGTGCTCAAGTCGAGATAAGAAGCCTCAATATCGAAGCGAGAGCTCTTGCTCGTGAAATTAATGTCTGTCGGCTCGCAGTAGATTTCACGACGACCGCTTAATGGCGGAGTGATAAGCCGCAGCGCGTCAATCGCGTTGCTTTTCCCACCGTTATTCTCTCCGACGAGGACTGTGATTTTCTTTTGAAAATTAACCTCAGTTTCGTCGAATGAACGGAAGTTGCTCAGCTTCAGGCTGCTCAGATACATAATCCCCCCTCATTATTTTTCGATGCAACAATAGCGTGTATCGGGGGCGATTAAAACCAAATTGCCAATCGCTGGTAGATGACGGGGGAGCGTGCTTGGTCAAAGAGTTCCAGAGCGCCGCGCACGGGAATTATTTGCCAGCCTTGGTCGGCGCGGGAAGGCTCAAATATCCACCAAAAGGGGCCGGTCCATGGATCGCCAAGAGCTGATCGAGATGTGACGGCGCATTCTCTGGATCGAGAGTGGCCGCGACGACGGCAACCTCTTGCAGGGGGTGTTTCAGAAAGTGCTGCTGCAACGCGTCGGCCATCGCTTTCTCTTTCCCTGCTGTCGCAATGGCGAGGACATCCCTTCCATCTTTCCATCCAATAGGCGACTTTGTTCGTCTGGCTTGCTCGGCAGTCAGGAGCGTTAGAGCGTCGGCGTCGAATGTTCCCGACGTCCAAATTTCAAAGCGCTTTTCCGCTTCGCGAAACGAATATTGAACGGCCAGGTGGGCTTTCATGATCGCGGTTTTGCGGAGCCATTCCTCAACCTCGCCCTTGGTCACTGCACCGCCAGGCTCCTTTCCCTTGCATTCGATGCAGGTAACCGACGCTCCCATCGCCGTGACTTTCAAAATGTCGATGTCCGCTGACATGCCGGTCGTCGGATCGCGAGCCTTGATGCCCATATCGATCGAAACAGCATCGCGGCGAGACAGATAAGCAGCAAGCAGTTCAAACAGGATGCCACGCAGGTTGCCCGCGCGACCTTCAATTTCAGCCAGATCGTAGATGAGGGTGACAATGCGGTCTGGATCGTTAGCAGAGGCGTAGGCGGCAGCATTCTTGAGTGTCTGCACGAGGGAGACGAGAGCCGCACCAACACGCCTGCCGAATAATATCGTGGGTGTAGCGAGACTAATGCCAGCAGCGTGACCGGCGGTCAGTGCGGCGCCGGTGAAGCTTTCCGCCACAAGTATCGGCATAACGTTCATACCGTTCCGCATTGCCTTCAGCATCGTGACTTTGCGGATAAAAAACTGGATCTGGTGCTCGGTCAGCGGGCCTTCCGCAAAAACATCCGCGACGAGAAAGCCAGGCTTCCCGCCGCTTTGTGGGATTGGCCCGAACCAACTGGGTCCGGCCAGATCAAACATAAATGGGCCGATGGGGACCAGTCCGTCCTCTCCGCGAATGGCAATACTGTTATAGCTTGCAAAGCCCAGCTTGCGGGCCCACTCGCGAACGGCGTCGAGCATAACAAGCTCGGCCGGCCCGTTGATATCGAGCACTCCGCCAGCCGCCGAGAACGAGAGATATTTTCGACTGTCCGCGTCAACATACTCACGAATGACGCTTGCCTTGCTCAACGTTTCAGCGACGCGCTCAGCGCTCAGCTGCTTCTTCATCGGCCGAGCGGGCGCGCCGCTTATTACCGCAAACTGGTCGGCATAAACCCGTCCGCCGCGCGCAATCATTCCATCCAATGCGATCCCGAATATTGAACCTGTTTCGCGCATGTCTCGCAGAAAATTGGCCCAGAACAGTTCGGTGTTGCGTTGATCCTTGAGATAGAAAAACGCTTCGTTCTTCGGGAGCAACCGCAGTGGAAACTTGAAGATCGGCGGCCGTGTCCGCGAAAGCCGCTGACGGGCGGCTTCTGGTGACAACCCCTCAGCCTGCAAAGCGGCAGCCAATACCGACGATCGGACTGGACCATGCTCTTTGAGGTAATCGGCGACCAAATCTGCCATATGTCACGCTGCTTAATTTATTAAACAGACTACCTCCGGGGCGTCTCGTTTTCAACGTCCCAATCCAGCATCAATGAAATCAATAGCTTATGGCAATAATTTTGGCCGTTTCCGAGTTCGGCATGTCACAAGGCCGTCCAGAAATCAAATCAAGCGCGCGCGGCTCGGCGCCTTCGTATCCCTTCTGCGTACTCTACTGGCCATTTGGTCAATGGGAATACTTCGTGGAAATCGGTCTGCATATTCTCGACCATGCGCGCCAGAATTCCGAGGAGCCGGTGGGCATTTTCCTGCGTCTCCCGGATGAGAACGCCAATGCGCGCATCGGTGTCGCCGCTTTCACGGACATAGCGGTCATCGCTCACACCGTCATTGTGCTCGTAGACGTGGCGGCGGTGGAGCATGAGGGTGAGAAAGCTCGAATCGGCAGCCGAGATACCCCGCAACAAATCGATATCGAACATTGGCTTTAGGCGCTTAAAGACGTCATTTTCAACGTCGTGAAATTTGAGACGGTCAAAGTCTGCGCGTCTCGATGGCCGCATGGCCACTCTTTTGGAAACCTGGGCTAGAATGTCACGGCAGCAGGCGTCGAATTTCGAGACACAGGATCGAACCACTTCACTCGGACTGGAGACGCCATTGTTCAGGTCATCACGTAATTTGGCTGCTGCCGTGCGGAACGATGTCGCATTATTACGATGTCCGCAGCCTGCACAGTAGCCGTATAGCCCACGTATGTCGTTAAATTCGTCGCACTTTTTGCACGTATAGCGCGTTTGCTGGGACTCTTCTGCATAGTAAAAATCTGGCCGCGCTCCGACTTCTTGGTCGGCGATCGCGTCCATATCAATTACGATTTCTTTTTCCGTGTTCGGCTCCATCTCGGTGTGATAGGCGCCCATTAGCGTCTCCATGTAATGGGCGACATACCTGCGCTGCGCAGGCGTTAGAAATCGAAAGGCCTCTGTCTTCAGTCCGCAATACGGACAACTAAGGGGGAAAATTTTCGTGTGGCTGGAGTTTCGAAAATCCCCTTTACATCGGGGGCATTGATGCCCCCGTTTCATTTGTGAATCTGAGCCAAGGAATACCGGCCAGCACTCTTCCGGCATCGGTGGATCGAATCCTTGCCCAATGCCACCCATGTTGAAATCCATCACGGGCTGCGCATTAAACTCCAAAGCATATATGCCTATCCACGACGCCGGGCCGGGGCTCGAATGTCGAAACCCGGGAGCGACGCTAATCCTCCCGTCAGCGTCGCAACGAACGTTGAAGGTTGCCTGCCCTCCACAGTGAGCGATTTCTTTAAAGTCATCATCATATGGAGGCATGTGTGTCTCGATCTATTAATTGAGCAATGCCGTAGACTAACGAGCTATACTACGTTCAGGCAAGCAGATTAAACATTGCCTACATGCTAATCCGATTTGCCCTCGATCAGCCACGCGTCGCGGGCGGGGTTCCGGGGAGGCGAAAGCGGGTGGAATCGCGTTCGCCTGGGCGGAGGCAACTGCCCCTCAAAAGAGGGACATCTGCGCGGATGTTCGTTGATGCTCCTGCCACTTCGCGCTGCGCGCTTCGTGATCGAGCCATTTGGTGACAAACGCCACCGCGCCTCCATGTCCGGCCAGATCTTCGCCGTGCAGGAAGTGCGAGCGATAGCCTGTCTCCGTGATCGGGAGCGGGGCGCGCTGGGGTGTGATGCTCCGCACCTCGATATGATCGATGCCCGTGCCTGACCAGTTGGCGACATGGCGGATCGAGACCGCCATGCCTTGCCACTGGATGATGTGATCCGAGACATTCATCATTATGCGGCCTGCTGCGCGGCCGGTGCGCTGAAGGCTAGGAGATAATCCGCCGCACGCTGTGCATGTCCCGCAGCCGTAAAGATCGCGCGCTTGTCGCCTCGCAGGAAGGTGAGCCAGTTCGCGATGTAGGCGGCGTGATCCTCCCGAACCTCCGGTGTCAGCTCCAGATCGGCGCAGAGAAAGGCGGAACCAAGCTCGGCAACCAGTTCCTCGGTCGCATAGCCTTCGTCGCCCCACCGCTTGCGTCCGAATTCCCGATCAAGGCGCGACTTATGCCGCGTCCAGTGCGTCAGTTCGTGGGCAATCGTCGCGTAATAGCTTTCGGGCGTATCGAACGTCTCGAACAATGGCATCTGCACATGATCGCCGCTTACATTATAATAGGCATTGCCGCCGCCATGGCGGATGTGCGCGCCCGTTGACCGAATGAACGCCTCGACACGCTCGATCCGCTGCACCGGCTCCAGCGTCCTCTCCGCTGCCATCGTGAACCGTTCGGGCAATCCTTCCACCTGCTCGGCATTGAACACGGCATAGGATTTAAGGAAGGGGATATTTCGCTCCGATTCCTCGCCCGTCTTCTCGTCGGTTTCCGTGCGGCTGAGCGTGCTGGCATAGACGACCTCCGACGCCTGTTCGCCCTTCTTGACGAAGGCGCCAAGCTCCTTGGCCTGCTTGAACGTCATCCAGTGCGGTGAGCTGTATCCGCGTTCGATCGCTTGCGACCACAGCATCACGATGTTGATGCCGCGATAGGGCACACCGTTGGCACGCAGGGGCAGGCTGATCCGCCCCGATGCATTCTCCACGCTCCATGGTTTCATCCACGGGCGCACGCCTTTCTCCAGATCGGCGATGATGCGGTTGGTAATGGTCTGATAAATATCCTTTTTCATTTTGATTGCCTTTCGCTTGGGTTTCTAGCGAAAGCTCTGTTCTTGTCTGAGCCTTGCGCATGAAACCTTGGCAAGCGCCGAGCGTCCTGTTTCAGGCGACGCAAAGCGGCGCCAGGACGTCTCGATCGAAAGGCAACGGCTCCAAGACCGAACCCCTTGGGGCGCGTCTTCGCGGTCCGGGCAACACGGGAGGACAGCTCTGCTGGCCGAATGGAGCGGGCGGCCCGGACTTCGGTCATTGGGCAAGCCGAGGCCGTCGATGTAAGCTTGAAAGGAGGTTTCTGCGCGCGGCCGCGCGCATTACCATGGCTTGCGGCGCAGCTGCTCTCCCGATCTCCCCGACAGCGATCGTCACCCGTATGGGCCGAAACCGATTTCGGGTTCGGTGAAGGCGCCTGCGCCGGAATAGAGCGCGGCCCGACAGGGGTTGGCCTTGGCTATCCGATACATGAAGGGGAGATGAAGCGCATCCGCGCTGATCAGACGCAGGTTTTCGCGGTGCAGCGACCAAAATGCCGGCGCATTCCGTCGCTACAAAACAACGATGACGATGTTTTTTAATCCGGGCACAATCCCGTCTTTAAGGGGATGTTGTGATTTTGGGGGGGCTAATGATCCTGCCTGCAGTGTGTTTTGTGCCTTGGCATCCCGGGACGTGCTGGTTAGCATTTCCGACAGCATGCTCGAGGAGCCCAAAACGCAATGGCAGCGCACAGATCGTTAACCTGGCATCCGAGCATGAGCCCAAAGATCGCTGTTGGTGGAGCTGAAAGCGCTGTTGACGTGGCCCGTACGATCATGCGGGCTGTTATGCTTCATTTTGATGCGTTTGCAGCGTCGAAGCCAGCTCAGCTATTCAAAGAGGGGGAGGCGATCGCGCTTAGCAGGTCAACGCGCGACGATTCCGTTGTACTAAGCATCATTGATTCTCCTGAGAATTGGGCGCACCATCGTCATGAACTGAATTATGGACGACCTCAGTATGTATCTGTAAGATATCAGGAAGAAATTAACCTGATAGAGGACGGGGAGCTAGCTTCACTACGCGCCTTCGACACGCACATAGACAATTCATTGCAAGAGAGAGCCAGGGAAGTTTTTGATCGTGCGCGCGCCGCTTTAGCAAAGCGCCAGGAAGCTTCTGAACGTGCAGCTTCTGCGCTACAGGATCATCAACGTATCGACAAGGAAGTCGAAGCTGCCGTTGCGCGGTCCAACGAATTATTGCGGAAAGCGATGAAGCTGATCTGAAATATTTTCACTAAACCGCGCTTCAGCGAGCTTTTACGGATATGAACAAGACGCTAGAAGAAGCGCTCGATATTCTTGGCATTCAGAGCAAATATGTTGAACTGGACGCGTCAGAGATATTGGATCTGACCGCCGCGCTCGAAAAGCAAAGGAAAAATAACGAGGTCCTCCTACAAACCAATGGGGCACTTTCTGCAAGTTTAAGCAATGCTTTTGACGAAATAGCGCAGCTCAAGAAAGATATAGCATTGCTCGTCGACGAAAATCGTCAGCTTGCAAAAAATCAGAAAAATCCGGATTAAGTGGCCACCATGAAAATCGGTGCCGCAACTTATGCAATCATATCGCCTCAGCTTCTCATGCTGATTATTTCAGTATTTCTCGGACAGTCCCCAACACGACCACATATCGCCTATGTGGGATCATTATTTATTGCATTGAATTCCATAGCTCTCATACTCATGTTCTCGGATATCATCCGTCGTGGATTGACACCAGTTAGAACTCTACCTTCCATTATCGTGATTTCTGTCATTGGCGTAATGTCTCTCCCCGTGCATTTCGCGCTGATCTACCTGGAGCTAGGCATCTATGAATCCGGCAGGCCAGACAGTCCGATTGATTTTTTAGATGCCATCTATTTTTCCGTCGTTACATGGACGACATTGGGTTACGGGGATATTTTACCGCACAAGTCAGCTCGGGCCGCAGTTGTTGCGGAGGTGGCCTTGAGCAGCATCGTGATGGCCATGCTGATGGCTGCGATATTTGCAGCCATCTCCTTCCGGAAGCGGGACCCCCGAGGTCCTGTCGAGTAGAGCCAGGGTTCAAGCGTAATGGGTTCACACCGAGCGGATGGCCTCGAACTCCGTCGCCGAACCCTAAGGATTAGGGGGAGAATCGTTGCTCGGGCATGATGCCGAGCTTGTGCATGTCAAAGTCAGAGAACACGAAGTTCACGCCTCTGCCATCTGCCGCATCGGTCAGCGCGACAATACGGTGAAAGGCTTCTCGCGCCTGATGGGATGGCGCGCGTTCGCCATAGAGCAGATCTCTGGCAAATCGCATCATGAAACCTGCAAGGATGTCGGCCGCCTGGATACCAGGCGAGGCATGCGAACGCGCAAATACCAAAGTCGCCTTTTCCTCGAACTGATAGTCGGCGGAAGGAATGATCGGTACGGCATCGGCCTGCGCGAGATCCTCAGCGCCCTTTTTGGCGCTTCGAAGGATGTCATCGAAATGGTCCTGCTCGTCGTGAAAGAGGGTGAGGCCGCCGATGCGGCGGGCGTGCAGGAGATTGATGCGCGCGTAGATATTGGTGAACGACGAGAAGTTCGGCAACATCCACACTGACTGCCCGTGCTTGCCGAAGTCAGGCAAGGGCAGCGACCGAAGGCGTTCTTTCTCGTTAGCAGCCGGTATGGCTTGAAAATCGGAAAAACTATCGGCGGCGAAGAGATCCAAACCCTGTGCGACTTCGTCGTCTGGAAGGCGCCCCTTGAGCCAATCAAGCAAAACGCGGAATGCGCGCGCGATGCTGGCGGACGAGGGAGTATCGCAAGCTGCGATATAGGCCGCAAAAATATCTGATGGCGCTCGGGCGCAAAGATACTCCCCGAAACGATTCCGCATCCACTGCATTTGGCCGAATTTCTGCGGGTCGAACTCGTGTTCGCCGATCGGAGGAACGATCAGCGTGTTGACCATATTGGCGGCGATGAAAAAGCGCTTGTCGACGAGCTCGATAAATAGAGGCAATTCGTGCCGTTCGATAAAATCGACCAGTTCGATGATGAGCTTGGGCTTATCGCGCACAAGGGACGATTTGAGTTCGGGAGCCTGAATGCGGTAGTCGGTCTTCAGCCTGGCGATTTCGATCCCAAGGGCGTGGGTATCTTCAACGCCCAGACAGGCGAGTGAAAAGATCTGCTGCTGGGCAAAATCAAAATCCTTGCCGGGCCTGGCAAGGTCGCCGCTATTACCGCTCTCGTCCAGATAGTATTCTTTTATCATCAATCGATGATGCCGCAGCGGCACTGCGGCCACAAGGAAATCCCCTCAAAAGGGCGCGCTGGCGGCTAGCCGGGTTGGAATGCAGGCTGAACGGGCAAGCGCAGCCGATCCTGCGCGGCCGGGACATCGCCTGCCTCTGGGGCGATGGCGGCATCGATGGATTGGCCACCTGTCCGGTCGCCAACAAGCTTGCGAACGCGATCGGGCACCGACTGACCGAGTTCCTTGTCGAGCGCGCTCAATTCGTTCTCGGTGAGGGTCGGGTCTTTCACGCGCTCCCGCGCCGTATCGAGTTTCGTTTGATAGTCGTGCAGGCCTTTGCGCTCTTCGACCAATCGGCGCTCTTCCGTCCGCCTTTCAAAATAGGCTTCGGCGCGCGGCTTTTCGTCCGAGATGGATTCCGGCGCAACATCGGCCGGTTTGAGTTCGGCTCCATGCTCATCGAACACCCGCACGCCGTCTTCGGATTTGAAGACGCGTCTGCCGTCTTCAAGCGTGTGTGCCTTCAGGAGCATCGCATCGATCTCTTTGCGTACGGCTAGCGTGTCGCGCTCATTGTCCATGAGCGCCTGCACTGTCGCCGTCTCGTAACGATCAAGCTTGATCGTGAATTGCTCGATCTTGTGCGCCGGAGCGAGAGCCGCCTCCATCGCAGCAAAGAACTCCGCATCCTGCCGGCGACGTTTTTCAAGCTGCGTTTGATTTTGCTCGGCGTTCAGGCGGGCGCCCATTTCCATGAGAAGGCGCTGCCGCTGCTCGGAGGTGATCTGCGCTCTGAGGGTAAATTCCAGCCGGGCTGATTTTTGGGTCACTGTCTCCATCTACACCCCGCATTTCGTCGCGGCGAGCGCGCCGACGACGGCTCCAGGCAAGGTGCCGGGGTATTTCTCGAAGGCGGCATAGATTTTGGGTAGCGTGGCTTTGTCGTCGTAGAACCATGTGTAGATGCAGGCGCGGCCCTGTGTGTCCTTGTTGTCCTTGACGAAGCGAGCGTGCGCCAGTCCTTCGACAATGCCCGCGACATAGGTGTAGCGGTCTCCCGCCTCCATTTTTTCCATGACGACGCCAGCTGTCAGCGTTTGCGCGGATACATCATTAGCAATCACGAGAGCGCCGAGGAAATAGAGCGGCAAATACAACGCAATTGTATTGGCTCTAAAGACGCTCACAATCGACCGTATTTGTTGAAATTTCCATAAGATCTGATATTATGCTAAGATCTATTTAATATAGTTGTTTTAGACTTGGCCAATGCAACGTAGGGATGCCTGCCAATGAACGCACGAAAAGGGTCCTTTTTTGGCGGTTAGCCGAGCGGGCTCAGGAGCTAAGCCTTTGAAAGTAATATGAGAAAAATAGGGTATCTCCGCGTCAGCACCGACGAACAGCGTCCCGACCGGCAAATCGAGGGTTTACGGGGGCTCTGCGATGAAATCCACATCGAGGTGGTTTCAGCGACCAGTAAGCGCCGTCCCGTCTATGAGAGGGTCAAACGACGGCTTCGATCCGGGGATTGCCTTGTCGTTTGGGACTTTGACCGCGCCTGGCGTTCCACGATCGACGCGCTTACTGAAACCAAGAGATTTCGTGCCAAGGGTATCGGCTTCCGCCTTGCGAGCCTGAGTATCCTCGACACCGCCTCCCCGGCAGGAATTTTCATACTGACGATGCTCGGAGCCATGTCGGAACTGGAGCGGAACACGCTTTCGCTGCGCACAAGAGAAGGTTTGGCGGCGGCCCGCAAACGGGGGGTTAGGCTAGGGCGGCCTCCCAAACTCGATGCCGCCCAGCTCGATCAGGCACGCGCACTTCTTCCAAATTCAACAATGGCCTGTGTCGCGCAGCTCTTCGATGTCGCGCCATGGACGCTCAGTCGTTCCCTTCGCAGGGGTATCAAGACGCAGAAGGCATGCGGCGTTTCACCTGAAAGCGATCATCACGGCGCTCGATCAAGCGGCTCCTCAATCAGCTCCGGCGACGGAGATCGCCGAAATAGCTCATAAACCTGCTCTCGCAGCTTCTCATCAATCGCGTTGTCCCGGTCGGCATAACCGATGATCAGATCGACCTGCTCGGGGGAGTTACGCGGCAGCTTGTAAGCTTCGGCAAGCTGGTCAGCCGATAGATACCTGCTCAGGTGCCGGTGCGGATCTGGCGGCGTGTCCCATTTCAGCCAGTGGTGCATCATTGCTTTGTAGATCGTCAGCTGGTCGAAATTCACCTTCTCTTTTATGAGCCGGTCGTAATCCCGCAGATCGGCCAGCTTTTCAGACTGAAGTTGCTGTTTGAACCAGTTATTGAACCGATGTGCGCGCGCCTCGTATTCCTGAAAAACGTCGCGCAGATCGATCGTAGACGGCTTTGCGGCGATGTACGATCGGGCGGCTTCGCGGGCTGTCTTCGGTGTAAAGCTACCTTCATTTTCGTGCATAATTCGCAAGACGGCGTCCTTATGGATCATGAAGGAAGCCGTATTGCCATCTTTGTTGACGTTGGTCTGCAGGTTCCAGCCGGCATCGACGATATGGAGATGATGCAGCATGACCCGTAGGGCGACGACAAACTCGTGCAGCCCATCCGTTCCAAAGCATGACAGCCTCTGCGCGTTGTAGTCGGCGATAGGGCGTTCTTTGCTCACACGCCTTGCATGCTCGACCAGCGATACGACTGCGTTGGTGCAGGTGAAGAGTTCTTTCTGGATGCGGCGCTCGATCGCGTGCAGCTGAGCTTCACCATTGCGAGTGTCAACGGCGGTCGGTTTCCAGGCCAGCGTGGCGGAGCAAAACCAGGCCAGCGATGGCGCCGGAGGACGATAAGCCAAGGGCCCCGATCGGGGCCCTTGGCTTATCGTCGCGTTCGTTTCTGATCAGCTTTCGGTGATCTCGCCGGTGTTTGGATCGATGTGCTCGACGGTGGCCTGGTTTTGCTCCGCCGCGGCGATAGCGCGGCGTCGGCCGGCGGATTGTTTGAGCCGGTAGCTGTCGCCGTTCATGGCCAGGATGCTGACGTGGTGGGTGAGCCGGTCGAGCAGTGCGCCGGTGAGACGCTCCGATCCCAGGACCGAGGTCCAGTCCTCGAAGGGCAGGTTCGAGGTGACGATGGTCGAGCCGCGCTCGTAGCGTTGCGAGAAGGTCTCGAACAAGAGCTCGGCTCCGGTCGGCGACAACGGCACGTAGCCAAGTTCGTCGACGATGAGCAGCTTGACCGCCTGCAGATCGCGCTGAAGCTTGAGCAGGCGGCGCTCGTCGCGGGCCTCCAGCAACTGGTTGACCAGAGAAGCCGCCGTCGTGAACGTGACGGAGAAGCCTTTCTGGCAAGCCGCCAGGCCAAGTGCGAGCGCGACATGGGTCTTGCCGGTGCCGCTATTGCCGAGCGCGATGATGTTCTCCCGGCGCAGGAGATAACCGCAGCGTGCCAGCTCCAGGACGAGCATCTTGTTGAGGTCGGGGATGGCGGCGAAGTCGAAGGTGTCGAAGCTCTTCACCGCCGGGAAGCGCGCCGCCCGGATGCGCCGCTCGACCGTGCGGCGCTCGCGGTCGATCAGTTCGAGCTCGATCAGGCGCAGCAGATAGCGCGGATGATCGACGCCATCGCGCGCGCATTCGCGGGCGACCTTGTCGTACTCGCGCAGCACCGTCGGCAGCTTCAGCTGCTTGAGATGATGCGCCAGCAGGACCTGCGGCGTGCCGCTGGTCGTTCCCGCCGGCATCGCGTCGCTGGTGTTACTGGTCATGCCGCTTCCTCCGGCAGGAGCACGGCATAGTCGGCGGCCGCGGTTGTCCTGACCGTCGTCCTCGGCAGATGGGGATAGGCCGACAGGTCGAGACGGGCGGGCCTGCGCTCGATCCGCGCCAGCGCGATCAGCTTGACCGCGTCGAAGCCGATGGCACCGAGGCGGATCGCCTCGGTCACCGCGAAGGTCACCATATCTCGCGGCATCGCCTCCATCAGCCGCAGCACCTGGATGAACTCGCGCTTGCCACGGTTGCCCATGCGCGCCTCCAGCAGATGGCGCAGGTGCTGGAAGGCCTCGGGCAGATCCCAGCCCTGGAGCGCCGCCGCCTGGTCGAGCGCATTGGGCTTGGTCTCGATCAGGGCGAGATAATGCAGTGGGTTGGAGACGAACACGCCTTCGCCATAGCAGCGCGGGTGACGGGCAATCTCGGCGCCACCGCACAGGATCACGACCGCATCGACGAAGCCCTTCACCACGACATCCTGAAAGCCGTAAGCTGTGGGCACGGAGTAATCGTTTGAGCGGTAGCGCACCAATGCGGTCGAGGAGACCCGCGCGCTGCGCTTCTCGCACGGCTCCAGCGGCACGGCCGGCAGGTCGCGCAACGCCGCCAGATCGGCGACAAGCCGTTCTCCGATCGTCCCGGCATGCCGCCCGGCTCGTTCCCCCTGCCGGAGACGGCAACGCTCAGCCAGCCTGGCGTTCAGCGCCTCAAAGCTTGCCACCACCGGGATCGGCGTCATGAAGTTGGAGCGGGCGTACTTCACCAGGCCCTCGACCTTGCCCTTGTCGTTGCCCTTGCCTGGACGGCCGAAGCGATCCCGGAACAGATAATGGCTGACCAGCTCGGTGAAGGCGCGGGTTCGCTCGCGCTTGCCGTCGCCGCAGATCTTCGCCACCGCGATGCGCGTGTTGTCGTACAGGATCGACAGCGGCACCCCTTCGAAGAAGCCGAAGGCCGAGACATGGCCGTCCAGGAACGCTTCCGTCGTCTCGCGGGGATAGGCCTTCACGAAGCAGGCGTCCGACTGCGGCAGGTCCATGCAGAAGAAATGGATCTTCTGCCGAACCCCGCCAATCACCGCGATCGCCTCGCCGAAATCCACCTGGGCGTGTCCCGGCGGATGCGCCAGCGGCACGAAGGTCTCGCGCCCACGCGCCCGGCCGATCCGCACGTAATCCTTCACCACCGTGTAGCCGCCAGCGAAACCATGCTCGTCGCGCAGGCGCTCGAAGATCCGCTTGGCCGTATGGCGCTGCTTCACCGGCGCGCTCCGGTCAGCCTCCAGGATTGCGTCGATCACCGGCAGCAACGGACCCAACTTCGGCTTCCCGGCAGGCTTCGTTCGCGTGTACCCCGGCGGCAGCGAGAACCGGCACATCTTCGCAATCGTCTCGCGGCTCAGACCAAAAACACGCGCCGCCTCCCGGCGGCTCTTCCCCTGATTGAACACGAACTGCCGAACCGCCGCGTAGACCTCCACCGCGAACATCCCCGCCAACC